>OY781039.1:0-1963219 GCA_963676105.1 Erysipelotrichaceae bacterium | reverse complement strand
CATATCATGCAAATGATGGTGAATTAGATTCTAATGTTGTTACAGTTACAATCACTGTTACAGCTCCTCCTGCTCCTCCAGTTACACCTCCTACCACTCCTCCTACTACACCTCCAGTAACAGTTACAGTCACTCCTACACCTACGCCTCTAGCTGCATTAAATACAGCTCCAGTTGCTAATGATGGAAATATCTCCACAGAATATGAAACAGTTATTAGTGGACAAGCAAACGCGAGTGATGCTGATGGTGATGCATTAACCTTCTCACTAACATCAGATGTATCAAATGGTACGTTGACATTCAATGAGGATGGATCATTCACCTATACACCAAATACCGGTTTTGTAGGCAGCGATAGCTTTAGTTTTATCGCTAATGATGGTGAATTAGATTCTAATACAGCCAATGTTGTAATTAGTGTTACACAAGGTGTGATTGAAGTTGAAGAACCTGAAGAAACACCTCTTGCAGCACTTCCAATGGACTTTAGTTGGTTGTATTGGTTACTAGGATTATTACCTTTACTTCTCGCCTTTATCAGACCTAATATTAAATACACACTCAAAACAAAAGATGGTACTGAAAAGACATTACGTAGACGTCTATCAAAACCTGATGATGATCAAACGGTTTATATTGTTGAACTCAATGATAAAGACTTAATTGATATCACTACTATTGATGTGACAATCTACAAACGTCTCGCAAAACACTTAGGTAACTTAACGGTTAACTTCGTGCTTCGCGGCCACCTTGTTCACAGTGTTGTAATTCCAGCTGATTATGACGAAGAATACAATACAATGATTCAACTATAATCATATGAAAGAGCCCTCGGGCTCTTTTTTTTCAGTGCTATAATTAAGTTAAGAAAAACATAGGTATTTATGCACAAATCATTTACTTATATCAACTTAATCGTTTGCACTCTACTCTTTTTAAGTAGCTGTAGTGAAAGTAGTGGAACAATACAAGAAAAACCAAGTACATCCACAGTAAGTTCAAATGAATACCCAGAAGCTGGAACACCTTCACCTTCTTTTACCATTAATGATTTATTATTACCGACTCAGCCAGGCTCATCAATCTTTGAAAGTAATGGCATACTTATCGACTACTCTAATGCAGCTTATGGTTATGTCAGTATTAAAGCACCTGATAGTACTCAAAAACAAAAAGTTCAAGTTATCTTAGATGATCTAATATACACGTATGATTTAGTGGTAAATGAATATGTTATTGTACCTCTTCAAATGGGTAATGGTGAATATACCATTCGAGCATTACGAAATGTTGATGGGACAAGTTATAGTATTTTAGCTTCTACAAATATTGAAGTCAGTCTAGATGATGAAAATAGTCCTTATCTTTATCCGAATCAAATCATTAATTATGATGAAAATACACAAGCAGTTTTAGAATCCTTCACACTCACAGAAGAAGCAACAAGTGATCTTCAACGAGTCTATGAAATCTATACCTACATTACTGAGAATATTACTTATGATTACGATAAGGCTGAGGTGGCTTCAAAAACCTTTATTTTACCTATTGTAGATGAAACCTATATTAGCCAAAAAGGTATCTGCTTTGATTATGCAGCCTTAATGACCGCAATGCTTAGAGCGCAACATATTCCAACTCGAATCATAACAGGCATGACTGATGTGGGCTATCATGCATGGGTTGAAGTTTATTTAGATGATAAAGGATGGATAAATCCAAGTATCTATTTTGAAAGTGAAGAATGGAAAAGAGTTGATCCTACCTTCGATTCCATGGGTGAATACGATGGTACTTATCAAGATCAAGATCACTATTAAGGAGACCTATGAAAAAACAATATACCGCACAAGAACTATCTAGTTTATGTCATCAATTATCTTATCTCTATGCATCTGGTACAGATGTTGAAAGAGGTTTAAGTCTACTTGAAAATCTAGAACTCTATGACATTAAATCCTGGCAAGTATCTTTCTATGAAAATCCTCAATTATCCTATGTCTTTAAACAAGATGGAGCTTTTCCTCAGTATTTTATTGACTCATTAGAAATCGCAGAAAAAGTTGGTCAAGAAGAAAAGCTCTTTAAACAAATGACTAAGCATTTCAATCGTCAATCAGAACTTAAACAGTTCTTAAAAGAGAGTTTGAGTTTACCGATTATTTTATTGGCTATCTTTGGCGTCATCTTAGTTTTAATGGCTTGGTCAATATTACCGCTATTTCAAAATTTGTTTAGCCAATTGGGCATCAGTCAAAGCGCAAGTTTAAGCGCCTTCTTATATATACTTAAAGGATTTAGTGTCGCATTAATGGCTGTTTATATGGTTTTAGTTATCTGGTTTGGTTTAGGTGAAATCAATCATCAAAATGATCCATCAAATCATCCTTCCTGGGAAACACGTATTTTGCGTTTATTTCCAAAAGCCTACGAAACAACACAAGTTGCCTATTATACATCAATGGCTCATATGGCACTCTCTGGTGGGATTGATAATCGCACTGCCTTAGATTTAGTTAAAGCAAATGATAGTAGTAAGAACTTTGATGAAAAACTTAAACTCGCAAAATCAAAATTAGATCCTGCCGAAGGTTTATATGAACTCTTATTGAATAACACCTTATATGAAGCCCTTGATTTAAGTACTATAAATATCGCCGCTAAAGCAGGTCAATTAGAAAACGCTTTAGAGGACTTAGCAGTTTCTTTGAATCAAAAAGCCCAAAATCAACTCAATACGAGTTTAAATAAAATTGAACCATGGTTAATTACACTCTTAACGGCTATGGTCTTTGCGATTGTATTCTCAATGATCTTACCATTATTAAACGTTATGTCTACCTTAGGATAAAGTATGAAAAAAACAACCGTTCTTGTCTTCATCCTTGCCTTAGTTCTAAGTTTCTTTCTAATTATGAGAATGGAAGATGAACAAAAGGCATTGAATCAAAAAAGCTTAGAAACAGCGATACAAAATGCGCTGACACTTTGTTATGCACAAGAAGGTTTTTATCCTGCACAATTAGATTATTTAATTGAGAACTATGGAATTGTTGTTGATGATTCCTTTGTCGTTACTTATAAAGCTTTCGCATCAAATTTCAGACCTACCATCCATATCTATCGAATAGGAGGGGATGACTAATGAAAAAAAATAGTGCTGCCCTTTCTCTTTTAATGATTTTGATCTTAGTAATTGCTTCTAGTTTGCTTATTTCTTATGGTGCAAATCTTAGTCAAAAAATCCAAACTGAAACACAAGTTGAACTAAATGATCGTAGTATTCGTCTTTATTTTAATAACCGTATTAAACAAAATGATTTTATAGATTCAATTAGCATTGAAGAGTCTATGCTTGTCTTTAATTTAGAATCTTATTACATTTTAATTTATGAAGAAGATCATCAGCTAAAAGAACAAGTGTCAACTAACCCTACCCGCTTTGAAAATGGTGGAGAAACGATTGCCTATGCTTACGATTTGAAATTGTCATTAGATAATAATTTATTAAATATTCATTATCAAAATGAAGCCAATGAAACGATAAATCTTTTATATAAATTAAGTGCAGGTGAAGTTTATGAATAAGACACAAAAGAACTTCATGCTGGAAATCAGCTTAAATGTTATTTTTCTAAGTCTTGGATTGTTTGTAGCCTTTTTCCTATTACTTTCAGCCAATAGAACACATCAAGAGAACATGGCATTATCAAACATTCAAAATCATATGATAAGTTTATCAGAAACACTTAACAGTGAAACATCTTTGTCTGCACTAAGATTTGATGAAAATGGACAAATAACTAATGTGAATCCATCGTATACACTTTATTTAAAAAAAGATAGTGTGAATGATTTTGATTGGATAACTCTAAGTTTAAAAGATAGTGATGACAATCTGATTACTTCTTGGGAAGTCGAGGTATCACGATGAAAAAACGTGGTTTTAATCCATTTGGCTTACCAACCCTATTGTCTATTCTCATTTTAATTTTGGTTTATTCAGTCGTTTCAGTCTTACTTGTAGATGTACGACAAACACGTAATAGTATTCTTAAAAGCATGAATTTTATATCTGATACATACAACATAGAAACTGAAGCTGAACAAATTATTCAAGAAGTAAATGAATATTATCAAAGTGATGAATTATTTGTGGTCATAGACAATTTAGAGATGGTGTCTTACGATAAAGATACAGAAACCATTATCATTGAATTAACAAATAATCATTTAAACATTGAAGTATTATTATCAATGGATGTGACAAACAAAACATTAATTTTAGAATCAAAGAGACTAAGTATATTAAACAATCAAGATTACACACAAGATGGTAATCCAGTCTATGGAGGTCAATAATGAAATTAGATCAACTCATTGAAAAAGCCATGTCACTTGGCGCATCAGATTTATTTATCGTTGCCGGTACAAGTGTTGCGCTAAAAATTAAAAACGAAATGCAACAAATGGATGGTGATCGATTAACACCTAATGATACGCGTGAGCTTATTGAACATATCTACGAAGTCGCAAATCGTTCAATGGATAAAGTTAATGATACGGGTGATGATGATTTTTCATTTTCAATCCCAAAAGTTGCTAGATTTAGAGCTAACGTATATACTCAACGATCAAGTTTAGCAGCAGTTCTTAGAATTGTACGATTTGATATTCCTCAACCAAGTGATATGCACGTTCCAGAAAACGTCATGCGTTTCTCTAATCTTACAAAAGGTTTAGTCATTGTAAGTGGACCTGCTGGTTGTGGTAAATCAACCACAATGGCTATGATTCTAAGTGCAATCAACAATAATCGTAGAGGTCATATCATTACCATTGATGATCCAATTGAATTCCTATTTAGACATAATCAATCGGTTGTTACACAGCGCGAGATTGGTACCGATTGTGAAAGTACTGCAATTGCTTTACGTTCAGCATTAAGACAAAGTCCTGATGTATTATTTGTAGGTGAAATGCGTGATCTAGAAACTATTTCATTAGCACTTACCGCTGCTGAAACAGGGCACCTTGTATTTTCAACGCTGCATACTTTGGGCGCATCAAACACCATTGATCGAATTGTCGATGTTTTCCCTGCTGAGCAACAACACCAAGTACGTATCCAACTTGCAATGGTACTTCAAGCGGTTGTATCTCAACAACTTATTCCAACTGTTGATCAACGAATCCTTCCAGCTTTTGAAGTTATGGTTAACAATACAGCTATTCGCAATCAAATTCGTGAAGGCAAAACACATCAGCTTAATGCGACGATACGTGTATCCAAAGATGCGGGTATGATTACAATGGACGAGAGCATAAAGAAATTGGTTGATGATAATCAAGTCACAAAGGATGTGGCTATGAAGCACGCTTTTGATCCAGAAACATTTAAATAAGTAAAAAAGGAGTGACAACTCCTTTTTATGATTCGTTTACAAAATAATTATCTTCTTCAACTTTACATATTCTAATTTTATATTCTTTATACCAGATTTTCTTACCTAAAAACTTTGCCTTTCTATGTTCCTCATCCATTTTCCAGGTTTGTATACTATCAAGGTTGTCCCAATAAGAAATGGTAATCCCAAAACCATTTTCATTGCGCATGCTTTCTACGCCTAAAAACCCTGGTAATCTTGAGACTTTCTCTCCTATGATTCTAGACATGTTTGAATATTCGTTATCACCATTTGTCCGCACTGAACTAAATATAACAGCATAATATGGTTTTTTAATTTCATCTTTAAAAATCATACTAGTTTATTAATTAAAGTTCCGATACCTTCAACACTTACTTCCATAACATCCCCTGCTTTTAACCAAACTTTCTTATCTTCAGGATAACCTAAGATGACACCACTTGGTGTTCCTGTGAAGATAATATCACCTGGTTTTAAAGTCATGTATTTTGATAGATAACTGACGATGTATTTACAATCAAAAATCAAATCTGATGTATGACCATCTTGACGAATTTCACCATTTACTTTTGTGCTTATTTTTAGGTTTGCTGGATCAATTGAATCTCGAGTCACAAGATATGGACCAACTGGCGCAAATCCATCAAATGTTTTACCCATCAACCATTGAGTGGTACGGGTTTGAAGATCTCTTGCGCTGACATCATTACCGATGGTATAGCCAAAGACATAGTCTAACGCATTGTCTTCAGAAACATTCTTCGCTTCTTGTCCCATGACAATAACTAGCTCAACTTCGTAGTCATATTGACTTGCGACATCCAATGTTTGAATATCTTCGTTATGCGCAGCTAAAGCATTATTAAATTTTGAAAAGATCGTTGGATAATCTTGCTTAGCCATTTTAGTTTCTTCTTGATGACTTTGATAATTTAAACCCACACATAATATTTTCTCTGGATTTTGTACAACTGGTGCAAATTCAATATCATCTTCACTTAAGATAACGCAGTCCTTATTTAATAGCTCAGCTAAAGTAATAAGTGCTTTATCACCTTGGGCTATCACAGTTTCTAGATCATTTATGCATTCCATGTCATTTTGTGCACAAGATTTTGCGACATGAATGATTCCTGATTCCGTTTTAATCCCTAATTGTTTTTGACTATCTTCTATAAACGTACATAGTTTCATAAATCAATTCCTCACTCTTTTTTATTATTGTAAAGGATAGACTTTAAAACTTACAGTGAAGTCACATAAATTCTTGTTTCTATTACAAAAAAACTTATTTTTCCACAATAGATGTCTACATTTATTTAGATTCATACAATTCATAAAAAATCTTTACGATAAACATACAAATTTGGCTTAAAAAGGCTTGAATAGGCGTTTTTTTGATTCTATAATGGCAATACTAGTCATTTTCTGGAAGCCTTGATTACAGGGTACATTTGGACGCTTATCCCCTGTATGAGCTCGTAGCGTAACCGGCCACATTTTTGGGTCGGTTTTTTATTAGACCTTAGGGAAGGGTTGTAAGATGAGCTGGATTTATCTTGGCTGTACATCATTTGTTTTATTAACTCTTTTTGACTTGAATAAAATTTATAAGTGGCATAGATCATTTAACCTCTTATTTCCACTATCCATTATTTTATTAATTTACGCACTTGTGATGGTTCTAATTTCACAAGATCATTCTATTGCCTTTAACTCAAATCCTTGGTTTTTTACTTTAGTCATTATTGGTGCAATTGAACAATTCTATGCATTATTTTTTGCACTACCTGCATCAGATACATACACAAAGTTAGATAAAGTATCGGTAGTTGATACAGGTATCTATGGATTATGCCGTCATCCAGGTCTTTGGGGATTTATATTAATGGCGATTGGATTTTCTTTAGGTACAGGTAGCACACTGGTTTTATGGGCAGCCATTTTATGGACAGCCTTTGACTTCATCCATATCTTAATTCAAGATCAGCTCATTTTCCCATACTCAATTGATGGTTATAGTGATTATCAAAAACGAGTCCCATTTCTTCTATTTAAACTTAAGGAGCAAAGCACATGTCAGAATCCGTCTTAAGCACATCTCACTTAAGTTTTGATGAACATTTAAAACGTAAGAATTACACAGAACTATGGAATCGTTACTGTGGGTTTTTAGATTTATCCGTACCTGAGTTCATGGCTATTCAAGAACAACTCCTTTTAGAACAAATTCAACTCTTTAATAACTGTGAACTTGGGCAAAAATTATTTAATGGTCAAACCATTAAAACGATGCAGGAATTCAGAGAAAAAGTTCCTCTAACCCATTATGAGGATTACGCAGATATTCTTTTAAGTAAACAAGAAAACATGTTACCAGCCCCTGCAGCCATTTGGATTGAAACAACCTGGGTTGGTGGTAAAGCACCTGTAAAACTAGCTCCTTACACAGAAGCTATGATTAGAAATTATCGTGACTCCGCATTTACGTGCATTATGTTAGCATCATCACGCAAAAAAGGTCACTTTGATTTAAAACCAGGTATGAATTTCTTAAACGGAATGGCACCTTTACCTTATCTAACAGGTTTATTACCAGATGTCATTCGTGATGATTTTAGTGTTAACTATTTTCCTCCAATTGATGAAGGCTTAAAAATGGGCTTTTCTCAAAGAAATAAAGAAGGCTTTAAGATGGGTGTTCAACAAGGCTTAGATCTTTTTTATGGTTTAAGTTCTGTCATTGTTCGCATGTCTGAACAATTCGCTTCTGGTTCATCTGGAAGCATTAATTTATTAGACTTTAAATTATCACAACTCAGTAAATTTGCGATCGCAAAAATAAAAAGTACATTTACGAAAGAAGCCATTTATCCAAAGGATGTCTTTGATTTAAAAGGTTTTGTTTGTATAGGAACTGATACTCTGCACTTTAAAAAGAAGATTGCAGATTATTGGGGAGTTGTTCCACTTGAAGTATTTGGTGGAACCGAGCCAACGTGCATTGGGGTGGAATCATGGGAAAAAGACGGTCTAATCTTCCTACCCCATATATGTTTCTATGAATTCATTCCGATGCATGAATTTTATAAGAACTTAGAAGATCCATCTTATCAACCAAAAACATATTTAATGGATGAACTTAAAGAAGATGAATCTTATGAGCTCGTTATCACTACCTTTAAAGGCGGGGCATTTGCACGCTATCGTGTAGGTGATGTCTTTAAATGCGAAGTACTAGAACGCATGAAAGATGGCATTGCTTTACCACATCTGCGATATATTGACCGTGTTGATCCTGTCGTAGATTTAGCTGGATTTACCCGTATTACTGAAGAAACCTTAACCGAAGTTATTAAGTTATCTCGATTACCAATCTCTAACTGGTTTGCACGTAAATCATATGATGACCAACAAAGACCTTATCTTAACTTAGCGATTGAACTCAATCATAAACAAGATGATTTAGGTTGGGACCGTGTGGATCTTATTCAAGCTCAATTAGAATTAAACTTTGCCTATGTAGATCAAGACTTTAAAAATCTTAAAAAGATGTTAGGGATTGATCCACTAACAATCACAATCTTACCTTTTGGGACCATTGATGCTTATCAAAAAACAATTCATCATAAACTAGCGAAAGTCAATCCAAACCACTTTGATGTGGTAGAAATATTAAAACGTGCGTTTGGGAGGACTGTATCATGAGTGATTATGGCCTAACCCTATTCTATTGGGGACTTCCAACCACTGCCTTTTTATTGAGTTTAACTTTACTTGCGATTTTAGTTTTATCTAAGAAAGATGCGATGATTAAATCCTTTGTCTTAGTCGTATTTTCAATGGCTATATGGAGTGCTTCTTCATTATTAATGAAGTTAGATGTTTATCCTGGTACCCTATTTTATAATCGAATCATGATTATGGGAAGTGCGATCCTTCCATATGCAGCATATATATTCTTAAATGTTTATATTGATCGTAGACGTTGGATTCCAATCACAATGTGGGGTCTAATCACCATCTTTATGGTTGGACTTATCTTTACAGGACATGTCACATCAGAAGCCCACATGATGGCTTTAGATATTGCCCCATACACTCAATTAAACTACACCTTATCTTGGGGAGCTTATGTTTCTTATGGTTTAATTTTCTTACAATTAATGTCTTGTTTCTTGATTGCTCATAACCATATTAAGAAATCACTCTCCATTAATAAAGGTTTGAAACAGATTGTTGTGTCTCTCTTTATTATCTTTATCGGAATGGGAATAAATCTTGTCCCAATCATTGGGAAATATCCATTTGACTTCTTTGCGGGATCAATAGCTGTATTAATGATGATGAAAGCAGTCTACGCAAATCGTGTTATTGAACTAAAAATAGTCATCACAAAAGCATTAACTTTAAGTGTTGCCTTGGTTGCACTTTCTATCACAACCTCGTTTGTCTTAAATAAAGCTTGGTCATTCTTTCAATCTCTCAATACTGGCATTGATAATTCAATTGTCTTTGTGCTAGCGATTATTATTGGGATTTTAATTTTCCAACCTATCTTTTCTTTAATTCATAAACTCATTAATCAATTCTTCTATAAAGATGAAATGAGAAGAGAAACAGAAATTCATAACTTTACCCAATCAGTCGCAAATAATTTAAATGCGAAAGAAATCAGTGAAGAATTGATCAAAATCTCTCAATCTATCCTAGAACATGGAAAAATTTATCTTTATCTTAAAAATTCAGTTCAAGAAGAGTATGAATGTTATGCATCATCTAAGAAACTTGAACGTAAAAAACTCAAATTTAATTTAAATCATCCATTTGCGAAATGGTTCGAAAATGATGATAAACCTATACATGGGGAAGATCTTTATCAACACCCACTCTTTAAATCCATGTGGGAAGAAGATTTTGACCATTTAAACGAACTATTATTTGAGATTGCGATACCTTTAAAAGTTCATCATGACTTAATTGGTTTTATGTTAATCTGTCACACTGATCACAGATCTGTTGAAGCTTTCCATCATATTGAATCAATTGAACTCATGTGTTCAACTGCGGCGATGGCTTTAACAAATGCCTTATTATTCGAAAAGACACAAACAGAAGCGATTACGGATTCATTAACCCAAACGTATAATCACCGCTATTTCATGGAAGCATTAAATAAACATGTGGATGCGAAACCCATAAGTTTATCCCTTATCTTATTTGGCATCGATTCATTAACGGTGTACAACGATATCTATGGTCATCTATCTGGCGACTTTGTCTTAACAAAGATTGCAGATCGAATCAAACGAAGTGTTCATGAATCGACCTTAGTCTTTAGATATGCAGGTGACATCTTTGGTGTTCTACTCAATAATTCTGATACTAAACAAAGTTATGATTTAGCTGAAAAAATTAGAACTCAAATTGAAGACTTATCTGTTTCAAACATTAATGAAAGTACACGTTATGTCACGGTGTCAGTAGGTTTATGTGTGTATCCAAGTGCCTGTGCAGATGCGGTTAGTTTATTAAAGAATGCCAATACGGCCTTAATATACTCAAAACGTAATGGTCGTAACCGTACGACCATCTATACTGCCGAAGTGGCAGATACACCCGTCGCAGAGTTTGATTTAAGCGAAAACCAATGGGCAACCATTTATGCCTTAACCGCAACCATTGATGCGAAAGATCATATTACCTTTGGTCATTCTCAACGGGTTGCGAAATACGCGACTGCCATCGCTCAGGCGGCAGGCGCAAGTGAGAGTGATATTGAAATCATTCGACAAGCTTCACTTCTTCATGACATTGGTAAGATTGGTATACCAGAACATATTTTAACCAAGACAACTCGTTTAACCAATGAAGAATTTGAAGTGATGAAACGTCATGTAGATTTATCCGTCACCATTATTAAGTATTTACCTACTTTTAATAAAGTTATACCTGCCGTTATTGGACATCACGAACGATATGATGGTCGTGGTTATCCTCGTCAACTTAGAGGTGAAAACATTCCATTTGGCGCAAGATGTATTTGCTTAGCTGATGCCTTTGATGCGATTACATCTGATCGTCACTATAAAACTTATCATACGGTTGAATATGCGGTTGAAGAAATCAGACGAAATGCCGGCGGACAATTTGATCCAGAATTATCACAAATCTTTATCAATTTAATTGATCAAGGTGATGTGATGATCGAACCAACCCGTGCTGCGACAGTAGATGTTGAATTAAGAGCTTAAAGAATGGAACCTTATGTTTCATTCTTTTTGTTTTATACTATAAATGCTGAATATGAAAAATGAAATAACTGTATTAATAAATTCTAGTATGGAAGAACTTGATAACGATTTAAAGAAACAAGGTTTCAAACAAGTTGCGTATTTTGTTTTAGATGATATCTATCTCATTCCCCAATCAACAAATCCACAAATCTTAAAATTCCACAATGTCTTGAAAAGATGTCTTATTTTACGTAAAAACAATGACAACTACAAAATTGTATATAAACAAAAAGACTATGCAAACAATGGTGATATCCTTGACCAAATGGATATAAACTATGAAGTCCATGATCCTGAGTATGTCATTAGAGCTTTTGAAACATTAAACTATAAAGTTTTCATTCGTGTTTATGATGAGTGTACCGTTTATGATAATGGTGAATTCAGTCTAATAAGCCAATGGGTCAATAATGAACACCTTATGATAGAAATGGAAAATACGTCACCTAGACATGATTATGAATTTAAAACAATTGATGAGATGATTCAAAAATTTAAAACATTAAATCTAGATTATGACGACTCAAACTATTTTATATCTAAAGCTAAACTTATTTATGAAAAAGATTCTTATCAAGAATATTAAAAATCGATTTTTATATCATTACAAGAATTAAGATTTGCGTATATCCACATCTATACCATTAGACTTAATCTTAAACAAAAGAAAAAAGATAAGGCCCACATGCACTTATCTCTTTAGACATTCAAATGAATATATAACTTTCTTTAACTCAATAGGATATTCTTACTTTAGTTTATATTGAGTTTTGAATTTATTGACTAAATAATCTACATAATATTGAGGATTAAAGCTTTCCCCTGTAACTTCTAATAAGAGTTCTTCAGCCTTATATAGACCACCCGTTTGATGAATCTTAGATTTTAGCCAAGCTAAGATTTCACTGGTACTACCTTTTTCTAGGTAAGCATCTACCTCTAATTCTTTTCGCATTTGATGCATCCATTGTGCAGAATAAGCTGAACCAAGTGCATAAGTTGGGAAATAACCAAAGGCACCACCTGACCAATGAATATCTTGTAGTACACCTTCAGCTACGTTTTGTGGTCGAATACCTAAGTAAGCTTCATATTTGTCAGCCCAGACTTTATCTAAGCCTTCAACTTCTAATGTGCCATTAAAGAGTTCTTTTTCAATTTCATAACGAATTAAGATATGTAGTGGATAAGTTAATTCATCTGCTTCAATACGTATAAGCGAACTTTCTACGAAATTAACGCCAAATATAAATTCTTCCAAACCTACATTTTTTAAACATGACACTTCTTCTTTAAAGAATGGATATAAGCTTGTCCAAAAGGCTTTTGATCTGCCTAACATATTTTCAAATAAACGTGATTGAGATTCATGCATCCCAAATGACATAGAATTAGCCACATGATGACCATTATATTTTTCATCTACTTGGCCATTATAAGTCGCATGCCCCACTTCATGAATTAATGCAAATAATGAAGACGTAAAGTTGTCTTCATGATATTTAACAGTTACACGATTATCATAAGCTGAAAATCCTTCACTAAATGGATGCGCACTTTCTGAGATTAAACCTGTTTCTTTTGAGAAGTTTAAGAACTCCGCAAGTTTGTTAACTAATTTTCTTTGTACATCAACCGATACCTTTTCATCCAACCAAGCAAAGCGCTGTGTGTTTAAATTATTGATTTGATGAATTAAAGGGACTAAATCAGCTTTTACTTTTTCAAAGAAAACATCATATTTCTCAACATTAAAGTCAGGTTCAAAATCATCAAGTAATTGATCATAAACACTGCGATCATCTTTTCGATATGAAACAACCTTTTTAGTCATCTCAATGAGTTGTTTCAAGATTGGTTTAAACAATTCATAATCTTTTTTATCTTTAGCTTCTTCCCATAAAGTTTCCCCATCATGTAGTAGTTGCGAATATTCTACATAGACTTCTTTTGGGATATATTTAGATTTATCTTGTTCAAGTTTGATTTGATTGATTTCTCTTTTAAAATCATCATCTAAATCCATTTGACTGAGTGATTCAATCAGATCCAAATAACTTTTATCTGTTTCAATACTAAAAAGTTCTCCCGCTAATATCGCCATCATTTGATTACGATAGGCTGCTCCTTTTTTAGGCGCAACAGTCGCATTATCCCAAGCGGTTGTGTTCAAGGCTAATCGATATGCTGCAATTTTTTGACGTGTTTCTTCGTATTGTTTTAAAGCTTCTTCTTTATTCATTTTTGTAATCTCCTTCTATGCTTTTTTACGTTTGCTTAAAGTTAAAATGGTAACGGCAGAAATAATAATAAATGCCGCAAAGAGTGATTGTGTGCTTAATACTTCATTTGCCAAAAGATAGCCTAATATTAAGGCTACTACTGGGTTAATAAAGGCATTAGAACTAGCTAAACTTGGACTTACATTCTTCATTAACCAGATATAAGAACTATAGCCAATAATAGAACCAAATACAATTAAATAGACCATCGCAATCATGGCATTATTTGTAATGCTATGGATATCAAAAGTTTGAGCTTCTTGAATTGAAAATGAAAAGATTAATAGTATGATGCCTCCACTAATGGTTTGTGAAGCAATATTGAAATAAGATGATTTAGGAACCGGTTTATAGCGTGAATAGAGTGATCCTGCTGACCAACAAAATGCCGCAAACGCAATAATCATCATGCCAATACTATCTAGTGATTCAACGTTTAAACTTTCGCCTTGGAAAATAAGTAAAAGGATACCTATAAAGGCAATCAGTAAAGTGATAATTTCTATGCGCTTAGGTTTTGAACGATCTCCAAACTTCCAGTTTAAAAGTAAGATCCAAAAAGGTGTTGTGGTTATCACAAGTGACGCAATTGAAGATGGAATAACTTGTTCAGCATATGCGACTAAACCATTACCAAACATCAACATGACAACACCTACAACCGCACCATGTCCCCATTGTTTTAAACTAGGTTTTTCTTCACCTTTAATTAAAGCATAAGTAAGTAGAATTAATCCTGCACTAAAGTGTCTGACTCCCGCCATAAAAAAAGGTGGAAATGATTCTAAAGCAAACTTCATTCCAATATAAGTTCCACCCCAAAAAAGATAAACCGAAAAAAAAGCGAGCGCTGTTAATAATGTCTTGTTTTTAGCCATATTAAACACCTTTTCTAATATGAAACATTATATCACTATCAAAACGATGCTTTTTAGTTATTGTTGTCTTTTTGTGTTTATAATAGAACTTAAGAATAAGGGGATAATCTATGTTTAAAAAATTATTTTTAATTAGTTTAATTGCATTCACACTTGTGGCTTGTAGTGAAGCAGAACCAGAAGTTGTGGAAGAGCCAGAGCCTGAGCCTGAGATTGAAATAAGTCGAAATATCTTCGATGGTTCTGCTTTAGATGAAAATGAAAAAATTAAGTATAAAGCGGTGGCTGTTATGATCAATAATTCTGCTGTTGCGAGACCTCAATACGGTATTAGTGAAGCAGATATTGTCTATGAAGTTATCAAAGATGAATACTATGAAACTCGGTTTATGGCTATTTTCGAAGGTGAAATCCCAGAAAAAGTTGGACCACTTAGATCTATTCGTGTTCCATTTGTACGAATCTACAATGAATGGCGAACCGCATTAGTTCATTACGGAGGTGCTGGGCCAGTGGGTCAAGATGGAACAGCCAATCCTGATGAAGTTAATGCACTAGCTCAACTCCAAGAATTATTTGTTCCTTATCGTTATGATGCGGTGGCTGGGATTAATGATGAATACTTCTTTAGAACAACTGATAAACCATCACCTCATAATGCTTATATTTCATTAGCAGAAGCATTTCAAGATTTAGAAGATATTGATATGTGGCCACCTGAACACTTTGCATGGGATGAGGAAGCGTATAGTACAAGTACTGAATCAGCAACAACAATCAATATTGACTATCCAACAGAAACACCAAATTTAGTCACTTATGAATTTGATGAAAGTACTGGGCAATATCTACGTTTTATTGAAGGTAAAGAACATATTGACGCACTGTATGACAAACAAATCAGTGCAACGAATATCATCGTTCAATATGCAGAACATTCTCAAATTAAAGTTTATGTCCTTGTAGAATTTAAATACGCTGGAAAAGCCGATTTCTTTATTGATGGAAAACATATGTCCGGTACATGGACAAAAGACTTTGAAGACGATACTACACACTGGTGGTTAGATGATGGTACTGAACTCGTGATGCAACCAGGAAACACTTGGATTCAAGTTGTTGAAACAGATGCTGACTATATCAACTGGGAATAAACACAAAAGACTGAGCGATCAGTCTTTTTCTTTGAAATCTTTTAATTGAATATTTAAGGCATTGACTGAAATGTTCAGTTCAATAATGAGTAGGGCTAATGAGATCAACAAGAATAATACACTAATCGCAAAACTTATTTCAGCAAGTCCAATCAATTGTATTAAAATCAATAATAAACTAAGCACTGAAAAGAAAAAGCTAAAGCCACCAAAAACTTGCATATTCCTGATAATTTTCATCCGTTTTCTAAGATTAATTAATTGATTTGATATGATATCACTTGGTTCTTTTTCATAGCGATCATAGAGTTCGCGTATTAAATTCGCAATGACCACAAAACGATTGGTATAAGCCAACATTAAAAGTGATATTGCTGAAAATAAAAGTGTTGGGGTTGAGAGTGTAAATTCTATCGTATTGTTCATATCTTTAAATTAAGGGATTGAAACATGCATATTCAAGTGAAATGACTAAAGACCTAAGATATGATAAATTATATTTACATTTACGGAGGTTCACATTATGCAAATTTCATGGATTGGTGCAGGCAATATGACAAAAGCCTTTCTAGAAGGTTTTAAAGGTAAATATGATCTTGTTCACCATGTATCATCAAGACGTAGTGAATCATTAGATAAATTACGCGAAGATTATCATTTTGTTGCGGAAAGAAACAATGTTAACTGTGTTAAAAATGCAGATATAGTTGTTTTAGCTGTGAAACCTCAACAACTTCACGATGTCTGTTTAGAAATTAAAGATTATGTCCCTGAAGATGCCTTCGTTATTTCAATTGCGGTAGGTATTAGTTTAGAACTTTTAGAATCTTGGTTAGGACGCAATCATAAACTTATTCGCATGATGCCTACGACAGCGGTATCCATTAAAAAAGGTAGTATCGCTTTATGTTGTAATCAAAAGATTAATACCAGTGATCTTCAAAAAATTCACTCAACCTTTGAATCGGTTGCCTTATTAACGCCAATCCAAGAAAGTGATATGAATGTCTTTGTATCTAATAGTGGATCTGGCATCGCTTTTGTATATCGTTTAATGGCAGCTTTTGTCAAAGCATCTATGGATAATGGTATTGAGGAACTTGATGCGAAAGCTTTAGTTGCACAGACATTTGTAGCGGCAGCTGAAATGGCAAAAGCCAATGATATTGATTTAGATCTATTAATTAAAAATGTTAGCTCTAAAAATGGTACAACAGTTGAAGGTTTGGCTATCTTAGATCAAAGCATTGACCAATTAATATTAGATACCTTTGAAGCGACGCAAAATCGTGCAGCTGAAATTCAAGATGAATTGAGTTCTCTTTATGCACCAAAGTCTTAAAAAAGCACTCCCTCATACTTTACCTATTTTGACAGGTTATGCCTTTTTAGGTTTAGCTTATGGCTTGCTCATGAATCGTAGTGGTCTTTCATTCTATTGGGTCATGGCGATGAGCGGGATTGTATTTGCAGGTGCTCTACAATTTGCGGCTATTCCCTTATTAATTGGTGTTTTTAACCCAATTGCGGCCTTTACACTTGCAGTCCTCGTAAATATCCGTCATGTATTTTACGGCATCTCTATGTTGTCTAAATATCGAAATATGGGAATTAAGAAATTCTTTGCGATTTACACATTGGCTGATGAAGCCTTTTCGGTTCAAGCAGCGGTTGATATCCCTGAAGACACTGATTCATCATGGTTTTATTTTTGGATTGGGATTGTTTGTTATATCTATTGGAATAGTTTTAGTTTATTGGGTTATTTCTTAGGTCAACTTGTCCCATCATCCATTCAAGGTTTTGATTTTGTTTTAACCGCTTTGTTTTATATTCTCTTTTTAAATCAATGGGAACAGCAAGAAAATAGACCTTTCTTGATTATAGGCGTACTCGCAACCTTTATTTCTCTTCTCATATTAGGTTCTTCTAACTTCTTATTGGGAAGTATGGTTTTAATCTTAGTCGGAATCTTATTTAAGAAGGAACCAAAACATGACTGATCTACAAAGATGGCTAATGGTCTTTGCTTTGGCAGGCGGAACCATCTTAACCCGTTTTACCCCCTTCTTATTCTTTCCAGAAAATAAACCCATTCCACATTGGTTAAGGAAATTAGGTGATACTTTGCCACTCGCTTCTTTAGGTATGTTAGTGGTCTATGCTTTAAAAGGTATATCTCCGATGGTTTATCCTTATGGCATACCCGAGTTAATATCCCTTGTTTCGATTACCTTTATTCACCTTTGGAAGAAAAACACGCTTGTTAGTATCTTTATTGGATTAGTCATTTATCTTATTTTAGTAAATCTCATCTTTACGTAAGAAAGCCCACCATTACTGGTGAGCTTTTTTTAACTGTGCGATGCGAACATTAAGTTTTGTTTGAAATTCTTCTGCTTGTATCATGTCCATTGGTTTTAATCCTTTTAACGGATATTCAATATTCATCTTTTCATATTTAGCTAAGCCTAAAGTATGATAAGGCAAGACTTCGATTCTTTCGACATTATTTAACTTGGCAATGACTTGTGCGCTTTGTTCTAGATTAACAACATTATCATTAATACCTGGTACTAATACCTGTCGTATCCATAATTTACAGTCATGGTCTTGAGTCTTTTTCAAAAAAGCATCAGTAATATCTTTTTGACCTAAAGTAATCGAATGATACATGTCCTTGTCTGCAGCTTTTAAATCATATAAAACGAGATCTGTATAATCTAAGATTAAATCAATTAACGGACTCGAACTATGCCCGGAGGTATCTAAAACAGTATGGAAACCTTCAGCCTTTAATGCTTTGAAACATTGTAATACAAAGTCTGCCTGCATTAAGGGTTCACCACCACTTAAAGTAATACCACCCTTGAGCCCATAGTAATTCTTGTTTCGTCTAGCAATCCTCAAAACTTCTTCAACTGAAATTGTTTGTCCTTGATTGGCTTTCCAAGTTTCTGGATTATGACAATAAAGACATCTTAAAGGACAGCCTGAAAGGAAGAATACTGTTCGGATACCCGGTCCATCAAAGGTTCCTAGCTTTTCAATTTTTTGTATATAAGCTGTATTAGATAGACTCATGAAAAGTACGATTAAGCACTTCGAGTTGTTGAGCCTTTGTAAGACGGTGGAAATGAACCGCATACCCTGAAACACGAATCGTTAAATTCGGATAAAGTTCAGGATGTTCCATCGCTTTCATTAAGACTTCACGAGAGTAGACATTAACATTTAAGTGGTGTGCATTTGATTTAAAGTAACCATCTAAAATTGAAACCGTATTATCAACTTGTTCACCTTTAGTTTTACCTAAAGCTTCAGGCATAATTGAGAATGTATTTGAAACACCATCTTGGCAAATATCTTCATAAGGGATTTTTGCGACAGAGTTTAATGATGCGATAGCGCCATCAATATCACGTCCGTGCATTGGGTTTGCGCCAGGCGCAAATGGTTCACCTTTTTTACGTCCATCTGGTGTTGAGCCTGTTTTCAAACCATAGACCACATTTGACGTAATGGTTAAGATAGATAGCGTATGTTTTGCGTTACGAATTAAAGGATGTTTCTTTAACATGTTGGAAAACATCGTGACAACTTCTACCGCGATATCATCGACACGATCATCATCATTACCAAACTTAGGGAATGTTCCTTCAATTTCAAAATCAGTCGCAACTCCAAATTCATTACGAATTGGTTTTACTTTAGCATATTTAATAGCTGATAAAGAGTCCGCAACGACAGATAAGCCCGCAACACCAAATGCCATCATACGTTCAACATATGTATCATGTAGAGCCATTTGAGATTTTTCATACGCATACTTGTCATGCATATAGTGAATGATATTCATCGTATCAACATAAAGTTTCGCAACTTTTTCTAAAATTTGAGTATATGAAGCCATGACTTTGTCATAGTCTAAAACTTCATCATTCATCATTTCGATACCATCTACAACTTTTTCGTTATAGACCTCATCTAATCCACCATTAATCGAATAGAGTAACGCTTTCGCCATATTAGTTCTTGCGCCAAAGTATTGCATTTGCTTACCAATACCCATCGCAGATACACAACATGCAATGGCATAATCACTATTATAAATTGGTGACATTAAGTCATCATTTTCATACTGAATTGCACCTGTCTCAATTGACATTTTAGCGGCATATTTCTTAAAGTTTTCAGGTAAACTTTCGGACCATAAAACTGTCATATTAGGCTCAGGTGCTGGCCCTAAGTTTGTGAGTGAGTGTAAGTATCTAAAAGAATTTTTTGTAATTAGAGGTGTTTTATTACGTGACATACCGCCAATAGATTCAGTAACCCAGGTTGGATCTCCCGCAAATAACTCATCATATTCAGGTGATCTTAAATGACGTACTAAACGTAATTTAATAATGAATTGGTCTATGTATTCTTGAGCAAGATCTTCAGTAATCTTTCCATTTTCTAAATCTCTTTGAATATAGATATCTAAGAAAGTTGATGTACGTCCTAATGACATTGCAGCACCATTATTTTCTTTGACACCTGCTAAGTAAGCAAAGTATAACCATTGAACTGCTTCTTGAGCTGTTTTGGCAGGTTCAGAAATATCTAAGCCATAAGTTGCGGCCATTTTTTTAATATCGCCTAATGCTTTGATTTGATCACTCACTTCTTCACGAAGTTGAATGCTTTCAGCATTAATATCTTTGATGAAGTTTAAATCTTGTTTCTTATCTTCGATTAAGGCATCAATACCATATAAGGCAACACGACGATAATCACCAATGATACGTCCACGTCCATAAGCATCTGGTAAACCCGTTAATAAACCTGTATGACGAGCTTTACGCATATCATCTGTATAAGCATCAAAGACACCTTGATTATGTGTTTTTCCATATTCATCAAAGAATGTCATAAATTCGGGTTTCATTTCTCGACCATAAACTTTTAGAATTTTAGCCGCCAAACGAATACCACCATAAGGATTAATAATACGCTTTAATGGTGCATCTGTTTGTAAACCAACAATAGATTCAGATTCTCTTAATATATAACCAGGCTTGAAGTTATTAACACCAGATATCGCATCCATTTCAATGTCTAAAACACCTAGTTTTAACTCTTCAGCTAATAATTCTTCACAACGTCCCCAAACCGCTTTTGTCTTTGCGGTAATTGGCGCTAAAAATGAATCATCACCTGTATAGTATGTATAATTTGTTTGAATAAAATCCTCAACATTAATCTCACTTTCCCAAGCTCCAGATTTAAAGTTTTTCCAAGCATCTTTCATAACAAGTCCTCTTTTCCAATACAAATTTAACATACTTTTTCATTGTATAAATGTGATATAAATCACATTAAAGTAATGTAAGCGAATTCATTAAAAAATTTTTTTTAATGGGCTAAATATGTTATTTAAGTCATGTCTATTATAGATAAAAAAAGTCCCACTTTGTTATTAAAGTGAGACATTATAATTAAAGATTAATCGTCAAATTTAACGTTCTTTTTAACTAAATCAAGTACATCTTCCATTGTAGAAAGATTAATTGCTTTAGCAGATAAATCTTGCATATCTTTATAGCTTAATGAACGAACAATTTTACGAGCTTGTAAGATTGATGTTGCAGACATGGAGAACTCATCTAAACCTAAACCAAGTAGTAGAGGTACAGCATATGGTTCACCAGCCATTTCACCACACATTCCACACCATTTACCTTCTTTATGAGCACCATCGATGGTCATTTTGATTAAACGTAGTAATGATGGGTTGAATGGTTGATAGAGATAAGAAACTTTTTCACTCATTCTATCAGCAGCCATTGAGTATTGGATCAAGTCGTTTGTTCCAATTGAGAAGAAGTCAACTTCTTTCGCAAATTGATCAGCAAGTACTGCAGCTGCAGGAATTTCAACCATAATACCTAATTGATATTTAGCCACTTCAATTCCTTCTGCTTTTAATTCAGCTTCAGTATCTTTTACAAATTTCTTAGCCGCTCTAAATTCATCAAGCGTTGCGATCATTGGGAACATGATGCAGAGGTTTCCATGTACTGATGCGCGTAGTAATGAACGAATTTGAGTTTTAAAAAGCTCTGGACGATCTAAACATAAACGAATCGCACGATAACCTAAGAATGGATTCATTTCATGTGGTAGGTCTAAGTAACTTAACTCTTTGTCACCACCGATATCTAATGTTCTAACAACAACAGGTTTTTTACCCATTCTTTCAAGGACAGTTTTATAAGCAGTATATTGATCTTCCTCTGTTGGGAAGTCTTTAGCATCCATGTAAAGGAATTCTGTACGGTATAAACCAACACCTTCACCACCATTATTTAGAACACCGTCAACATCATTTGGTGTACCGATATTGGCAACCAATTCAACGTGATGTCCATCAGTTGTGATAGATTCAGCATCTTTAAGAACTTTTAAGCTTTCCTTTAATTTTTCGTAACGTTCAGCTTTTTTCTCAAAGTCTTTGATTTGTTCTTCAGTAGGATTTAAGTGTAACTCACCATCAATCGCATCTAAAGCAATTAAATCACCGTGATTAACTTGTTCTAGTAAACCAGAAATACCAACGATTGCAGGAATTTCAAGTGATCGTGCCATAATTGCGGAGTGAGATGTACGTCCACCAATCGCAGTAGCGAAACCTAATGTAAATTCTTTATTTAACTGAGCTGTATCAGAAGGAGTTAAATCGTGAGCAACGATAATAACTTTTTCATTGATAAGTGATAAGTCAGCCATTTCTAAGCCTAAGATATGGCATGTTAAACGGTAACTAACGTCTTTAATATCAGCAGCACGTTCTTTAAAGTATGGGTCATCCATTCCTTCAAACATATTGATGAACATACTTGAAACTTCGTGACAAGCATAATCAGCATTAACGCTATCACTCTTAATCATTTCTTCCATTTGACCTGTAAACTCAGGATCCATGGTAACCATAATGTGAGCATCAAAAATCGCTAATTCTTCGTCAGATAGTTTTCCAACAGCTTTCGCTTTAATTCTTTCAATGTCTTCACGAGTCTTTAGAATAGCAGCTTCAAATTTAGCTAATTCTTCCTCAACATTAGCAGTCTTCTTTGTGATTTCAAAAACGGGTTGAACCATTTTGTAAGCTTTCGCGACGACTACGCCACTACTTGCAGCAATACCTTTTAGCATGTGTTTCTCCTTAGATTTTTAATAGCGACTTAAAAAATATTTTCAAGTCGAAATTTTCACAAACATCATACCACGCTTTCTGAATGTAAACAATGAATAAAACGGTCCATAGCCTTATACTTTAATCGATAATATGTACTCTTAGAAAAGTACTCCATCCACCAGTTTTTATTAGTTGATTCGAGATTCTCTTTGGTGAGTATTAATCGCTCATCTTCACTCAATTCTGATAGGGATTGTTCAATACAAAAAACATAAACTTTCTCAAGCGGACGATGCGTTTGTGCCTCACACACCTCCATGTTATTCGCATAGAAGTCTTCTTTGCTTTTTTGCTTCTTATAAAAGCGTAAGTGGAACCGTACCAATGTATCTAGTTCTTCAAATTGATAGACCTTCATACTATATATAAACGCATTAAATTCAAATAGTCCTAAAAAAAAATGCAACTTTTTAAGCTGCATTCTTTGCATTTTCTTTTTGTGACTTAATAACTTTCAAGCGTGTAAACTCTTCACGTTCTTTTTCTTCTAATGCTTCCGCAATGAATTTAATGTCAGCTTTTAAATTAGGAAGAACAATATTTTGAAGTGCATTTGCACGTTTTTGAGTCTTTTGAATGGCGCGAGCTAATCGATAAATAGAGTTATCAATTTCACTGAGTAAAATGGTCATTTTCTTTACTTGATTAAACTTGATGGTTGCTTCATCTAATTTAGAGTTAGAGTCTTCAAATCCATACTCAAATTGAATCGGTTTATCGCTACAACTAACAGATGGAATCTCAACGCCCATAACTGAACGATAGACAATTTTCACACCATCTTCAATGGTAACGGCAGAGGAAATTTCAGAAACAACCCCTAATGAAATATTAGCTGCTTGAAGCGCAAGATAAGCTTCTGCATAAACTTCAGTGATTTCATCACGCAACAGTTTGACTTTATCAACCAACATCATCATTTCGCGAATTAAAATACTACGCTTACGATCCATTAGATCATAACCGAGTTTCGCAAGTTGTAGGGATTTTTTAGAATGTAATAAGTTCCCTTTAGTTGGAGAAATTTTTGTTGCGGCCATCTTTTAAGCCTCTTTTAAAATCTCGTCGACATCGCCACCCATGGCAGCCATGAAGTATGCAATCGCATTGTGATTGTCATAGTATTCATCCACTAATTCCTGGGGAATACGATCGAGTTCTTTCTTAGGTAATAAGGATAATAAATGCCAACCGAGATTTAATGTTTCTTCGATTGCTCGATTATTTTCAAATCCTTGGGCAATATATACTTTTTCAAATAAACGACCATAAGCCATATATTTTCTATCAACTTCAGATAACTCTTCTTCACCAATAACAGATGCGAGTGAACGCGCATCTTGAACTTTTGCATAACATGCGAAGAGTTGTGTCGCAAGAGATGAATGATCTTTACGGGTATACCCTTCACCAATACCATCTTTCATTAAACGAGACAGTGACGGTAAGATACCAATTGGTGGATATAAACCATTCTGATGAAGATTACGATCTAAAACAATTTGACCTTCTGTGATATAGCCAGTTAAGTCAGGAACTGGATGGGTAATATCATCATTAGGAATAGTAAGAATAGGAATTTGAGTTACAGAACCCTTGCGCCCTTCAACAATCCCTGCTCTTTCATATAATGATGCTAAGTCAGAGTACATATAACCTGGATATCCTTTACGTCCTGGAATTTCTTCTTTTGATGAAGAGAACTCACGTAAAGCTTCACAATAGGATGTAATATCAGTCAATATAACTAAAACGTGCATACCTACATCATAGGCTAGATATTCAGCGGCAGATAAAGCACAGCGTGGCGTTAAGATACGCTCAATAATTGGGTCATTGGATAAGTTCATAAACATAACAACTTTTTCCATAACACCTGTTTCTTCAAATGAACGTCTGAAATAATCCGCTACGTCATTTTTAACACCCATTGCGCCAAAAACAATCGCAAATTCTTGACCCGCTTCAGCCGCAATATTCGCTTGACGTACAATTTGTACCGCTAATTGATTATGAGGTAAACCTGAGCCTGAAAAGATTGGTAGTTTTTGACCACGAATTAGAGTGTTCAAACCATCAATGCCAGACACACCAGTATTGATATAGTTACGTGGATATTTACGCATAACAGGGTTTAATGAACTACCATTAATATCGGCATATTCATTCGCAAAAACTTCACCTAAACCATCAATCGGAGTTCCTGCACCATTAAAGACACGACCTAAAATTTCTTTGGATAACGCGATTTGCATTGGATGTCCTAAGAGTTTTGTTTTTGTATTGATTTGAGATAAACCTGATGTTCCTTCAAATACTTGAACAACAATTTTATCCCCTTCAATCATGATGACACGGCCTGTTCTTGTTGAGCCGTTATCAAGTTCGATTTCGACCATTTCTTCAAAACCAACATTTTTAATATTGTCTAAAACAATAAGGGGACCTTTAATCTCTTTTAAGCCTTTATATTGAATACTCATGCTTACGCCTCCTTACTGAATGCTCGCAAGTGCTTGATCGATCTTATTAAAGTATCCATCGAGGACTTCGAGTTCACTATTTTTAACATCATATTTAATCTTAATCACATCTTCGAAGATATCTGTTTCGACAATCGAACGAATTGGTTTCTTCTCCGCAATAACTTCTTTACATTTTTCATTAAGATATGAAATAATCAGCAACATTTTTAATTGTTTTTCCAAAGGTACATAGGTATCTTCAGGGTGGAATGCATTTTGTTGAAGGAATCCAACACGAATAACACGAGAGACCTCTAGCGTTAATTTTTGATCATCTGGTAATACATCAGAACCAATCAGTTTAACAATTTCCATGAGTTGTGTTTCTTCATGTAAAATCGCTATCATTTCTCGACGTAAACCAACAAAACGACGATCAACATTTGTATCAAACCATTTCTTTAAATCATCTAAATATTCAGAATAAGATTGATTCCAGTTAATCGCTGGAAAGTGACGACCATAAGCTAATGATTTATCTAATGCCCAAAATGAACGGACAAAACGTTTTGTATTTTGAGTAACAGGTTCTGAGAAGTCTGCGCCTTGTGGAGAAACAGCACCAATTAAGGTAACTGAACCTTCATTATGCGCTAAAGTTTCAACATAACCAGCACGTTCATAGAATTGAGAAATACGTGAAGGTAGATAAGCTGGGAACCCTTCTTCAGCTGGCATTTCTTCTAAACGACCTGAGATTTCACGTAAGGCTTCAGCCCAACGTGATGTACTATCCGCCATTAGCGCGACATGATAACCCATATCACGATAATACTCAGCTAAGGTAATACCGGTATAAATACTTGCTTCACGAGCCGCAACAGGCATATTAGATGTATTCGCAATAAGCACTGTACGATCCGTTAGTGGTTTTTGTGATTTTGGGTCAACTAGTTCTGAGAATTCTTCAAGAACTTGAGTCATTTCATTTCCACGTTCACCACAACCAACGTAAACGATAATATCAGCATCACACCATTTCGCAAGTTGATGTTGAGTCATTGTTTTACCAGCTCCAAAGCCTCCAGGTACAGCCGCAGCTCCACCTTTCGCAATCGGGAAGAAAGTATCGATAACACGTTGCCCAGTAATAAGCGGCATCGAAATAACTTTACGATGTGCTGTAGGACGTGCTTGTCTAATTGGCCATTTTTGAACCATGGTTAAAGGATGTGTCAAACCATGATCATCAGTCAATACTATAAGCTCTTCATTAATGGTATAAGAACCATCTTTTTTAATGCTAGTTACAGTACCAGAAATACCATTTGGGACTAAAAATCGATGTTCAATCAATGAAGTCTCAGGACATGTCGCAAAGATTTCACCAGATTTTAAAACATCACCTTTTTTAACTGTAAATGTAATTTCCCATTTACGTTTATCATCTAAAGATTCAATACCACGTCCAGCCGAAACAAACATACCTGATGTTTGAGCCATTTCTTTCAGTGGTCTTTGAATTCCATCAAAAATATTTGAAATAATACCAGGACCTAAACTAGCACTAAGTGGATTATCTGTTTTAAAAACAGGTTCACCAACTTTGACAGAAGTGGTACTTTCATAAACTTGAATGGTCGTATAGTGATCATCAATTTTAATGACCTCACCCATCAGTTCTTTTTCACCAACGTAAACCATTTCTAACATTTGAAATGTTTTAACGTCTTTGACCTTAACAACAGGTCCGTTTATTGAATAGACTGTAGCTTCCATATGACCCTCCTTAGAAATCTAGACCGGAATTGATTGCAAACCATTCCTTCTGATCCTTTAACTTAACATCGATGGTATTATCTTCCTCTAATCCAAGATTGGTATAAGTCACAATATAACCACCAATAAAAATCGTTTCACGACTTTCAATTGTCACAACATCTTGATAGTCCTTACATAAACGTTCAACCATTGGTTGATCAATTGGTTTATATTCGATTACGACTGGATTTTCTTTACTTACTTTTTCAAGCACTTTTGTTAATGAGTCTTTTAACCAAGAATCATATTTAGTACTTTGTGAATAGGCAATTAATTTTTTAGAAATATCATTAAATAATTCATCGACCATCGTTTGACGTTGAATAAATAAATCTTTACGTGCTTTCCATTTGGCTTGAGATTCTTTGAGTTGAACATTAATCTTAAGTTCATTAAGTTCCTGTTCTAAATAGACACTAGTTTCTTCTCGTGCTTCGTTCTCATATTCTGTAATTAAACGTTTTTTCTCGTCTTCAAAATATTGATTCGACTCTTCAATCAATTGATCGACTTTTCGATTAATCTCATCGACTAAATCTTGTGTTCTTTTTTCTAAATCTTCCATGTGTCTACCTCTTAAATCTTGATGCCAATCGCTTCTGATATATACGAGTCAATCACTTCTGATATTTTCGCACTACCATGACGATCTGGAATTTCCACAATCAGTGGACGTTGTAGTGTCAGTTTTAAATCAGCGACCACATCAGCGCAGGTGTTAATCGCTAAAGTCGTCATTAAAATAATCGCTACGTCATCCATCGCAATTGCTTTGTTGAGCTCCTCTAACACTTCATCACGCGTATGCGCAACAACACCTTCGATACCTGCTAAACGCAAGCCCATTTGCGTATCTGTATTATCACTAATTACATAAAACTTCATATCGTTTCCTATAATGCGTTGATAATTAAAATTGAGATTAATAAACCGTAAATCGCAACCCCTTCAGCCAAAGCAACAAAGATCATTGCTTTACCAAAGTTTTCGCTGTTTTCACTGATTGCGCCAATCGCAGCAGGAGCAGCAGATGCAACCGCTAAACCAGCACCAATGGCTGATGCAGAAGTCGCTAAAGCAGCCGCTAAGAAGCCCATACCTTGAGCGTTAGATCCAACAAAACCAGTTGTTGCGCTTGTTGTTTCAGCTGCTTGAGCAACTAAACCATTTAATTGGAATAAAAATACAGCAAGAAAAACAGCACTGAAAACTGAAATTTGAGTTAATACTCTAAACTTTGCATTTTTAGAATTTACATTCCCCTTTAAGATGAAATAAAGTGGAATCATCACTAATGCAATTACGACCATAGGGCCAAAGATTTGAAACAATGTTAACATTTAAAGTTCCTCCTAATCATTGTTTAATAGCGTTGTAGGGATATATTTTTTACCCCCGCCTTCGAAATATCGGCTAAACATCTCGTTATATTCTAAACGTAGGGTTTGAATACCTACAATTAAGCCTTCAAGGCCCACCACGAAGATGTTGCCAAGAATTACAACAATAATACCGAATTGACCAGTCATTTCATGAAGAGTCATGACAACTAGCATCATTCCGGCGTGACTTAATACGAAGCCACCTACACGAAGGAAACTCATAGTGTTAGTTAAGAAACTTAACACAATCTCTAATAGTTCAAAAATACCTTCGACAATATAACCAACCCATCCTTCATGTGGTTGATATTTCATTTTATGCATCGCACTATCAAGTGGCGCATGGAATAAGATAACAAGTAGTGGTAAGACAATGAATATTGCGATCGTAAATGAGTTTGTAACTTCATAACCTAAACCCATTTCCAATACGATAAATCCAATAATTGAACCATAGAACACAAGTCCTGCAATACCATTCGGACTGAAGAAAGCATCACCATATTTCTTATGTCTAAAGTTCAAAATGGTATTTAAAGCAATCGCTCCAAAAATCAAAAGTGCGCCAAGTCCAACTGCGCTGAGTAGAAGTGGCATTGTAAATGCATTACTCATAACTTCAATTGGTTTTTCACGGAACCCGAGCAAGTGATAAAGTGGATCTAAGATATGTTCAAAGCCAAAGACAGAGCCAAATAATAGACCGAATACCATAGAAGAAATCGAGATTCTTTGAATAATAGCCCAAAGTTGACCACCACTTCGTTTATACATAAAACTACCAAATATAAAGAGTAAGACACCTTGACCTAAATCTCCAAACATAATTCCAAAGAGTAAACTATAGGTGATCGCAAAGACTAAACTTGGATCGAAATCATGATAATGTGGTAATCCATACATTTCTACAAACAGCTCAAATGGTTTCGCAAACCAACCATTTCTAAGAACAGTTGGAGGTTCTAGTCCTTCTTCCATTCCAGCTGGGAAATCTTGTACCTTGAATTCTTCAACATCTCCGGTTTCGGTGGTTACGTTCTTGACTCGAAGGACATGCCCTTCATCATCTTCCTTTTTAACAATTAAGCTTTCTGCCCCTTCATCTTCTCGGGTTGGTGGTTTATCTTCAATAACCACATTATGCAGATCGCCAAAGAGTGATTTATAATATTGAACATTCTTTTCCGGCACAAACCCTGTAATAACATAGGTTTCACCAAAGACCGCAATATATTTATAGTATTTACGAATATCTGCTTTATAGTGAACAAATCCATAGATGCGTCCTAGTCTTGATTCACAATCGAAGGATAATTTCTCATCATCAAACTTAGGCACTGCAATTGGTTCAAAATATAAAGATGTTAAGAAATTGCCAATCATTTCATGTTTTTCAGTCATACACATCACTAAGATCCACGCATAGTAATCATTCTCAACTAATGTATGTACAGTAAACGCCGAGTTTAATTCATATAAATCTAATTTCTCTAAAGAATTTACAGGAATTTTACCAAAGTGAATCCCTATAAACTGAGTATGATTTAAATCTGAGATATCAAATTCACGAAGTTTAGAAATCGCTTGTAAATCTTCTTTAGATAATTTAGATTGACCAAGTTTCGTTTCAGTAATCTTTTCGAAATTAACTTCTGCTTCATGGATCTCATGTTCAATCTCATCAATTGTGAAGAATGAATGTCCATCATAAGCACACCGTACTTCTGCATGTAAATGAGAAATAATATTTTCAATACGATTTAAGAATTCTGCATAGCGTGAATCCTCAGGCATGAGTTTTCCACCATTACCTTCATTGACAACTTTAGATGCTAACTCAGCATGTAAGTCATAAGTCGCAAAGGCATGTAATACGAATTCTTCAATATTGTCTTTTGTTCCTGCTAAGCGAAGCAGGCGCATTTTTTCTATTGCCATGTTATATCTCCTAATAAATCAATATCTTCGACAAACGGTCTCGATTGATGTGATAGCGCACACCTTCAATGATGTCGATAATATTTTGAATCTGCACTTCAAGTAGATTCATATATGCGATGAGAACGATTTCTGCATTCCCAGTATGTCGTAACATTTTTCGATTTTGTTTAAACTGTACACGATCAACTATATTCTCAATATGACCTAAATCATGTAAATCAAACTCAATATGATAGTATGAATTTTTCAATAACTCCAAAATATCTTCAGCTTCACCTGTTTCAACCCAATGCATGGTTTTCTTTTTAGGAATATGAACAGATATAGGTTTTATGTATTCTTTAATTTCACTTGAGCTTAATTTAAAGTATTTCTTTAAACGATAAATATATGTAAGATGTTCTAATTCAATGCGTGAATTAAAGACATCCAAGAGTAATTGTTTATCTTTTCCACTAAACTTAGTTTCGATTAACTTATTCATTAAATCAAAGAAATAATTCTTTAATGCTAATTCACAAGCCACATAATCAATTTCTTCATTACCTATAATTGGTTTTAAGGGTAATAAGATTCTATAGTAATCGGTATTTTTCAAAACATTTAACAAATCATCAAAGCTAAATACCTTGACCAGTTTCTCTAACTCGAAACTCATCATTTTTTTCGCAAATAATGGTAACTGAGCTAATTGATTAGTTCGATCATGTTCAGTTAGTGCTCTTATCGCAACCAAGATTTGTTTAATCTCAATTTGAACAATGCCAAATCGATAGAAATCTTTTTTACTTGGATCACCATAACGAATCAGTTTAATGAAATCAATATAGAATTCTTGTCTTACAAGCGTTTCTAAAAAACCTCGATGAATGGTATTCTCAGTAATCCCTTTTAGTGATGATCTAAAAGCCGTTTCAGCTTTTAAATATCCGGCAATTTCCTGAACCGTATTCTTTCGAAGTAGTTCAACATAATCTGCTTCTTTTAAATGGTGACCATACATTGCGATGGCTTTAGTTGCCATAGCTGAAGAAGCACTACGTCCCATTTTACTTATTATCCCCTACACAAGCCTCATAAATATCTTGTGCCCATTGATCTTTGTTCGCATTAAAACGATCTTCAAATTTCTTTAAAGATGCCTTAAAATCTTTTTCTGCTAATTCTTCTGCAACTTTTAAACCATTATTTAATCGGTTCTTTTCAGTTTCAAGATGCGCTTTTGCATCTTCCCAAACTTGTGATTGAATATTTAATTTATCGCGTTGAATGTCATCAAGCGCTTTTGATGTTTCTTCTAGTTTAACATTTAAACGTTCTTGACCTTCAAGGTCTGCGTCGATGACGCTACGAATACCATCTTTCATCATTTCTACCTCTTACAACTATTTTATGATACTCCTGTAAAAATCAAAATACAAGGAGACTTAAGCTTGAATGCATATATAAAAACGCTTTCATTCACAATTATATTTTTTCTATTTTTCACTTTGTGACATTATACAATTTATTCACATAAAAAGCACGAAACACATGCTTTTTATCCTATTTATGTATATGGCGGAGGAAGCAGGATTTGAACCCGCGCGAGCTTGCACTCCTATCGGTTTTCGAAACCGACCCCTTCAACCACTTGGGTATTCCTCCACTGCGTTTATAATTATACGCTATCCTAAAGAAAAAGGGAGACTATTTCTCTCCCTTGATTTCCTTTTGGTATTGTTTGAATTCTGTTTCACTACAGTAAATGAAATGATTTTCTTTTACTTCATGCATTGTTGGTTCTTCAGTACTGTAATCATGAACACTTGGATCATAAGAGAAACGTGAACGCATTTTCTCACTTCTAGGATCAGGTGTTGGAATTGCAGACATGAGTGATTTTGTATATGGATGAAGTGGATTGTTGTAAAGTTCTTCTGCAGCTGCTAGTTCTACAATTTTTCCTTTGTGCATAACTGCAATACGGTCAGAAATATAGCGAACCATACTTAAGTCATGGGCAATGAATAAATAAGTTAAACCCAATTCTTTTTGTAGACTCTTAAGTAAGTTAACCACTTGCGATTGAATCGATACATCAAGGGCTGAAATCGGTTCATCACAAATAACCAATTTAGGATTTGTGATTAAAGCGCGCGCTATGCCAATACGTTGACGCTGACCACCTGAGAATTCATGCGGATAACGACCTGCATGTTCACGTGATAAACCAACTTTTTCTAAAATGGCATAAACCATTTCAGATCGTTCTTTTTTATCCTTGGCTAAGTTATGAATATCAATCCCTTCGGCAATAATATCACTGACGTTCATACGAGGATTTAAACAAGCCATTGGATCTTGGAAAATCATTTGCATATTTCGTTCAAAATATTGCTTTGTTTCTTTACCAATTTTACCGGAAGCTTTTTCACCATGGAATTCAACTTCGCCATCTGTAATGTCATATAGACGAATAATTGAACGACCTGTAGTTGTTTTACCTGAACCAGATTCACCAACTAAACCGAACGTTTCACCTTCAAAAATATCGAACGAAATTCCATCAACTGCTTTAACCACAGTTTTACGATCCAGTTTGAAGTGTTGTTTTAAATTATTGACTGAGAGTAAAGGTGTTTTTTCCATTTTACTTAGCTCCTTTCAATAATTGATCAATTCTCTCTTGGAGAAGTTCTGGACGACCCTGTTTTGGGGCATTTGGATGTAGTAACCAAGTTGCCGCATAGTGTGTGTCAGTAATTTTAAAGAGTGGAGGTTGATATTCAAAATCAACTTTCATACTCCATTCATTACGTGCTGCAAATGCATCACCTACAGGTGGATTAATCATTTGTGGAGGAGCTCCAGGAATCGCGTATAAAGCATGATCTTTAGATTGGAATGCAGGAATAGAACCCAATAGTCCCCATGTGTATGGATGACGAGGATCATAGTAAACATCATCTACAGTTCCAATTTCTACCACTTTACCTGCATACATAACCGCAACACGATCAGACATATTTGCCACAACACCTAAGTCATGAGTAATAAAGATAACGGAAACACCTAAGTCTCTTTGTAGATCTTTAATTAAGTCTAGAATTTCAGCTTGTGTAGTAACATCTAGCGCAGTCGTTGGTTCATCACAAATAAGAATATTTGGATTACACGATAATGCAATCGCGATAACGATACGTTGACGCATCCCACCAGAGAATTGGTGAGGATATTGTTTAAAACGTTTTTCCGGATTATCAATACGAACTAGATCAATAAGTTCAATTGCTCGTTTTTTCGCATCCTCTTTACTCATATGTAAGTTATTGATGAGTGATTCAGTGATTTGCTTGCCAATTGTCATAACTGGATCAAGAGAAGTCATTGGATCTTGGAAAACCATCGCAATATCTTTACCACGATATTTTGCGATTTGATTTTCGCTAAGTTTTAATAAATCAGTATCTTGATAAATGACGGTTCCTGATTCAATAATTGAGTTTTCGCTTAACAATCCCATGATTGCTTTTGATGTAACTGATTTACCAGAACCAGATTCACCAACAATTGCTAAGGTTTCACCTTTTTGTAAGTCGAATGTAACACCTCTAACCGCTTGTACTTTTCCCGCAACAGTTTTGAAGGAAACGGCAAGGTCTTTAACACTTAAAATAGTTTCAGACATAATTTTACCTCCTAATTGTTACGCATACGTGGGTCTAAAGCATCACGTAGCCCATTACCGAGAAGGTTAATGGATAACATTAATAATGAAAGAATTAAACTTGGAATAACCAATTGATAAACATAAGTCATCGCACCGTAAGTTGTATTAAGTGCATTATTGATTAAAACACCTAATGATGGACGTGTAATATCTAGCCCAATCCCAATAAAAGCTAAGAACGCTTCATAGAAGATTGCACTTGGAATTGAGAATGAAGCCATAATGACAATTTGCGCAACAACGTTTGGTACTAAGTGTTTGAAGATAATTCGTGTACTTGAAGCACCTAGTGTTCTAGCCGCCAAGACAAACTCTTGATCTCTTAATCTTAAGAATTGTGCACGAACCATACGCGCAACAGATATCCAACCCGTCAAAGCAATCGCAATCGCAATTGGTACAATACCAGGTTTAATAAACATAAAGAGGATAAATAGAATAACGATTGATGGAATACCATATAGAATTTCTAAGATACGCATCATAATGTCATCTACAACTGTACCGCCAAAGAATCCAGCAATACCACCATATAAAACACCAATAAAAATATCAATCAACATTGCATAGAAACCAATGAGTAATGAAATTCGTGCGCCATACCAAACACGCGTCCAAATATCACGCGCTAAGATATCAGTTCCAAAGAAATAATATTCATCTTCGATATCTAAAATTCTATATGTATATTCTTTAACTTCGATATAGACATTCCCTTTTCTTTCAAAGGAACCTAAGATTTTATATTCGTCATCTTCATAACCCATTGATTCCAATGATTTTTCATTAATTTCAACGGTTAATGACCCATCGAATATTCCTAATTTTTCTAAACCAGGAACACGTGGAGGAAGTTGAGCATAAACGGTTAAATCTTCATTAACTCGACCGACTAAGTCATATTGAGAAATACTAGGTGCAATAATTGACATAACGAGTAATAAACCAATAAAGAACAAGGATACAACCGCTATTTTATTTTTCATTAAACGACGCATTGCATCAGCCCAGAAAGAAATAGGTTTTGTGGTGATCCCTTCTGCATCATCTTGGTTTTGATAGAACTCAAATAAATCTTTTGGGAGATTATCTAATTGTTCTGGAGTGAGTTTTTCTTGTGGACTCATTCTTTTTTACCTCCCACTAAACGAATTCGTGGATCAATAATACCGTAGGCAATATCGATAACCAACATTGTAAATATAAACATAGCACTATATAAAAGTTCTGTTCCTAATGTAACAAATGTATCTTTAACGTTAATGGATTTAATCGCCATTTGTGATAATCCAGGAACCCCAAAGAATCGTTCAACAACCGTTGAACCTGTAATTAAAGCAACCATCATTGGTCCCATAATTGTGATAATAGGAATCAATGCATTTCTAAAAGCATGTTTCGTAAATACTTGTTTTTTATTCAAACCTTTTGCTCTAGCGAGAAGGATAAAATCTGAGTTATAAACTTCAACAAGTTCGGTTCTTGTATAACGCGCAATACTTGCGATAACCGCAAATGAAAGCGCTAAGATAGGAAGCGTCATCGAAATAATTTCGTCCCAAATTGATACTCCAAACGTTGGATTTGCAGCTGTGAAAACAACTGGAATAAATGGGAAATTACGTCTTAACATTAATAAGATCATAGCAATAACAAAGGATGGAACCGATACCCCAACAACCGCGATAACTGTATTAAAATGATCCCAGAATTTGTTTCGGTTTAAAGCAGCAATTGCCCCTAAAAACACGCCCACAATTGATCCATATAATAAGGCAATTAAACCTAATCGAATCGTGATTGCTAAAGGTTGTTTAACCATATCCCATACAGGATAGTTTTTAATCATGATTATTGATGTTCCTAAGTCTCCTTGTAATAGGTTACCAAGGTACATAAAGTACTGTGTTAATATCGGTTTGTCTAAACCATACTTAGCCTCTAACATTGCACGCATATCTGGCGTAATCTTAGGGTCTAAAAAAGGTGAGCCCGGTGTAATCTTCAAAAGCATAAATAAAACCGTCATGATTAGAAACAGTGTTAAAGCCATTTGGAGCACACGTCTCGCAACGTATCTCGTCATTAATGTGACCTCCTATAATACATTCATATTGAGTGAAAATCTCAAATTTCAGTTTTGCTTTTCTATTATACATTAAAATTCACAAATATTCTAAATTTTATACCTGATTAAAACGATGTTTCAAAAAGCAAAAAACTAAAGGGAATCTGAATGAACAGATTCCCTTAAATATAGCTAATTAAATCGAGATTCGATTATTCAGCAGCTTCTTTATAAGCCCATTTGAATGATGAATCATAACCACTTAAGTAGTAGTAAACATCTTTAACAGCAGGGTTTTGTAAAGAAATACCAGCACGTTGGTAAATTGGTAAGATAGCTACATCTTCAAGAAGAAGTGCTTCAGCAGCTTGTAGATCAGCAAATGCTTCAGCTACAGTTTTGCCACTAGGAGATACCAATGCATCGTACTCAGCACTTGAGTAACCAACTTCGTTATAAGCGTTGTCAGTTAACCACATGTCTAAGTAAGTTGTTGGCCAGTCATAGTCTGGTCCCCAACCTGAGAATGTAATATCGTATTCACCAGCTTCAGAAACAGTTAATTTTTCTGAGAAAGGTAAAGTTGTAACAGTAACTTCAATACCATAATCAGCAAATAGACCGTCTAATTCTTGTTTTACATATTCAATGATTAAACCAGCAGTTGCAGATTCGTAATTGAGGATATCAACAGTTAAACCATTATCGCCAGGTTCGTAACCCATTTCAGCCATGCCTTCTGCAAATAATGTAGCAGCTATGTCTTTATCGGTTAACATATAACCTTCACCACGTTCTGATTCGAAAGCAACACCATCGTATGATAGGTAATCACTTGGAACGAAGCTATATGCAGGAACGGAACCATTTTTCAAGATTTCGTCTGTAATATATGATTTTTCAATTTGGTAAGCAATCGCTTGACGTACTTTTAGGTTGTCAAATAATGGGTTACCAGCAGTTTCATCGATGACAGGAGCTCCGTTTTCGATTCCACTATTTGCCATATTGAACATTAAGTAGAATACAGCTGTATCAGGTACTAAAACAGCATCTGAATCATCTTTACGTTGAGTAACGAATTCACCAGAAAGACCAACACGGTCAATTTCACCAGCGTCATAAAGTTCGATACCTGTAGCAGGTTCATAACCTTCAATAACACGCCATGTGACAGCAGGAGTACGAACTACGTCTGCATCCCAGTAAGCTTCATTTTTAGTCCAAACAAATTGTGAACCATGTGTCCATTCTGACATATAGAAAGGACCGTTGTACCATAAGCCTTCAGCTGTAGTACCATACGCATCACCAGCAGCTTCAACAGCTTCAGCAGGGATTGGGTATGTTGTAGCAAATGCCATAACGTTCAAGAAATAAGGAACGTTTTCAGATAATGTAACTGTTAAAGTTGTATCATCAACAGCTTCATAGCTAACGATTTTTGCTACGTCAGTAAGCATAAATGCATATTGGAATGTATCACCAGATGTAACACGATCCCAAGAATAAACAAAGTCACCAGCAACAACAGCACGTTGTTCAGCACCAGTGCTATCAACCCACTTAGCTTCTGGATTCAAATTGAATGTCCAAGTTAAGCTAGCTTCGTCGAATGACCAATCGGTCGCAACACCAGGAACCATTTCACCAGCAACAGGCCCTTGCATAACAAGACCTTCCATTGTGTTACCGAGTGAATTGAAGGAAACTGTGTCAGTCGCATTACTTGCATCTAATGATGGAATATCTTCTGATTCGAACATATTGATGACAGCACCAAGTTCAACTTCAGCATCAGTTGATGAACAACCGACTAAAGCCATAGAAGCAATTAGCGACACTACAAAAATTTTAAATAGAGTCTTCATATACTCTCCCTTCTACACAAAAATTGTGTATATACTAAAAATTATAACAATGTGAGAAGCAAAGTCAATGCATTTACTTAACAATGTGAAATTTATGTGAAACTCAAACTTATAGTACAAATAGAAATTAGATAGTCATAAAAGTGTATAATATTGTCGTATGAACAAGAAATTAGTAATTGGATTAAGCATAACTCAAATTATTTCCTTCTTTTATATGTTTACTCAAAGCAATAAATCTTTAGCGTTTGCTGATGGGATAGGTGTATTCGCAATTGTCTCTATTTTGATTAGTGGTTTTATATTCTTAGAACACTTTGGATACTTTGATGTCTTTGGATATACATTTAAGAAAACCTATCTTGTCTTATCGAGCAAATATGAAGCACTTGAAAGCTCAGAAAAAGAACACTATGCATCCATGTATGACTATATACAGTTTAAAAATAATCGTCGCAAACCACCAAGTAGAACATTCTATATTTATACCTTAATTATTTTAATTGAAGGTATTATCCTTAACATTATTTATATATATACTTAAATATAACTATATAAAAAACGGAACATTCGTACATGTTCCATTTTTTTATAACTAATTTCCCCTAAGCTTCTTCTAAACTCTCATGAATCATTTCCCAATTTTTCATAAGTGCCGCGATTTCATTATGGATTTCATCGATTTGAGCATCTAGTTCTTTCATTTTTTCATGATTGTGATAATAATCTGGTTCATATCTTAGCTCACGATATTCTTCAAGTTCTTCTTCTTTTAATGTAATTGATTCTTCAACCTTTTTAAGTTGTTTTTCTAATCTTGACTTAGATTGTTTAGAAGATTCTCTTGGTTTAACAATATCTTCTTTAACTTCTACTTTCACTTCTTGATGTTCAATCATTTCATCAAATTTTAATGGATAATAGGCTGCAACTCCATCTTCAATATTTAAAACAGCTTTAGCCATCTTTTGAATAAAATAACGATCATGTGAAACGAAAAGTATCGTTCCTTCATAATGAGCTAAGGATTTTTCCAAAGCTTCTTTCGCTGGAATGTCTAAATGATTGGTAGGTTCATCAAGGATTAACAGGTTCGCTTCCTTTAACATAAGTTTCGCTAACGCAAGTCTTACTTTCTCACCACCTGATAAAACACGAACATCTTTAAAAACTTCATCTGCACTAAATAAAAATGAACCTAAAACCGTTCTCACTTCAGTTTGTGTTAAATTAGGATATTCATCCCAAAGATCTTCAAGTACTGTATTCTCACTTGTGTATTCAACTTGTTCTTGATCAAAATAACCAATTTCAATTTGATGACCCCACAAAACTTCACCAGATAATGGTTCTAATTTGCCAATGAGTGTTTTTAAAAAAGTAGATTTACCATGACCATTTGGTCCGATGATGGCTGTGTGATTATTCCTTAGTAATTCTAGATTAATGCTAGCGAGTGGATGATCATAACCAACTGTATAATCCTTACACAAAAGAACTTGTTTTCCCCCACGTAATTTCGCATGAAACTCACCATGAAAACTCCTCTTATCTTTTTTAACATCTTCGATGCGTTCCATACGATCAAGATATTTAATTTTAGACTGTGCAAACTTTGCCTTATTTTTCTTGTATCTAAATTTTTCAATAAGTGTTTCTAATCGTTGAATATCTTTTTGTTGTCGGGCATAGGCACTGGCTTGTTTTTCTAAATCCAACGCTTTTTGTTCAAGGTAGTTAGAATAGTTGCCTGGATACCGTGTTAAGTTGCCATCTTCCATTTCAATAATAACTTTGACTACACGATCAATAAACATACGATCATGTGATACTAAAACCAATGCTTTTGGATAATTTTTTAAATATCCTTCTAACCATTCAATCGTTCTCATATCTAAGTGATTGGTTGGTTCATCTAAAAGCAAGACATCGGGTTTGCTTAATAGTAAACGCACAAAGGCAATACGTGTTTTTTGACCACCTGAAAAAGTATGAAGTGGTCGTAATAAATCTTCATCAGTAAAACCAAACTGTGTAAAAACAGTCATCATTTCTGATTTATAAGTATAGCCACCTGCTTCTTCAAATCGATGTTGAAGATTCGCATAAACATTTAACTTTTCTTCAGAGCTATCTACTTTTAGGTTCTCTGCTAGTTTTTCTAATTGCTTTTCCATTTCAAAAAGATCAAGATAGATCTTCTCTAAATAGTTTTGTACTATCTCATCTTCTTGTGGAATATTGGACTGAGACAAGTATCCTACTTGAAAATCTTTCGGTTTAAATAAGTCCCCTCTATCCATATCTAATTCATTCGCAAGGATTTTCAAAAGGGTTGTTTTACCACAGCCATTACGTCCAATAATGGCTATTTTTTCATTCGGTTTGACTTCAAAATTGATATTTGAAAAGATACTGTCTCCACCAAAAGCTTTTGAAGCTTTTACTAATTGAAGACTCATTTTAATTTTCCTCTATTCTTAAAAATTCTATAATTCCCTGGGCAATAGCTTTTGCCAGGATTTGTTCATTGTTCACAAAATTTGTGACATCATTTTCATTTGATATGTGAATCATATCTATACTAATAGTTTGAATCCCAAATCGCTCTTCTGCGTTAAAGAATGCATTGGTTTGTGAGGCTTCAGACATTGTCCCAGCCCCTAAGATTCGACCACCACTTTCTCGAATAACAGGAATCGAATCATAACCTTCATACAAACTTGCAGCTTTAACACCCGCAATATTAGTGCTAGATTCATTACCATAAGCAGATATAATTCCGGCATTTATATAAGATTTAAAGACAGTTGTCGCAAAACGGTTTGAACTAAAGCGTGAATAGCTCATAATTGCGCCATTTCTTTCTTCTAGATTACTAAAGATCATATTAAATTCAACATAGTATTTCGCATTTGATTGATAGGCATTATATAAACGACCATCTTCACCATATAGATCAATCACATCTTCACTATCATCTCGTGTCATATAAACTTTTAAGCCTGCAACCTCTAATTCTTCTTGAACTAGAATTGCCATTCTAACTGTTTCATTGGCTTCAATCATATTAAAAGCAGAACGACCTTTTTCAACTGAATTTCCAACATAGGTTGAATGTGCACCATCTAAGACAATGTCGTATACTTCAACACGTTCTTCAGGTTCACTATCTTTAACATTGATATAGAGATAATTTTGATTTAATTCAATTGTTCTCTCATCTGTTGAACTCAAATCTTTTTGAGCTAATAACTCTATTGTTTTAGCTGTTCCATCACGATTTACAGGATAAAAAATTTCATCAATTTCATTACTTGAAACAAGTCTTTTTTGAATGAGATTATCAACGATATAAACCTCATAAAACCCATTTGGTAAAAGTTCTAAAGGAATTTGATTATCAACATAAGATTCCAGCATATAAACCCATTCATAACCATCACAAACATTCTTTAAAACAACTGTTTTACCGATGAAATAATCGTTTTCACCAAGATGATATGTGTTTGCATATAAATTTAAGGTTTCACCATATAAAAGATAATCATTCATTTCAATAATATCTGTGTATGATAGTTCTTCGATTGTATTTTGTGTCTGTGAAATATCGTATGTACAAATTGTAAATGGGGTGTCAGTTACATCATCATCAGACCCATTTAAATAAGGATAGGCAAAGTAGAATCCAATCGCCGACACAACAAAAAATCCAAGGGAAAATATGACCCAAGGAAAATTTGATTTTCTTTTTTTAACTTCTCTAAGTTGTGGATTATACATCAGATACTAGTATAAAAGATTCTTAGGTGTTCTAGCAAATGGAATAACATCTCTAATATTAGTTATACCTGTTATGTACATAAGGAAACGTTCAAATCCAAGGCCGAACCCAGCATGTTTGCATCCACCATAACGTCTAAGATCTAAATACCATTGAAGACCTTCGGCTTCAACACCCATTTCCGCCATGCGTGCTTCAAGGACATCTAAACGTTCTTCACGTTGAGAGCCACCAACAAGTTCACCAATCGAAGGAACTAACAAGTCACAGGCCGCAACCGTTTTACCATCTTCGTTTGTACGCATATAAAACGCTTTAATATCTTTGGGATAATCAATTAAGAAAACAGGTCCCTTAACGACTTTTTCTGATAGATAACGTTCATGTTCAGATTGAAGATCTGTTCCCCATTCAACAGGGAATTCAAAGTTTTCACCTGAATTCTTTAAAATTTCAATCGCTTCAGTATAGGTCATACGTTTAAAGTCTGAATGCATGACTAAGTTTAAGCGTTCCATTAATGTTTTATCAATACGTTCATTAAAGAACTTCATTTCTTCTGGTGCATTTTCTAAAACATAATCAATACAGTATTTAACCATATCTTCAATGAGGTTCATATCATCGTCTAAATCCGCAAAGGCAATCTCAGGTTCAATCATCCAGAACTCTGAAGCATGTCTTGGAGTATTAGAATTTTCAGCTCTAAAGGTTGGACCAAATGTATAAACATCTCTAAACGCTAATGCATAAGCTTCAGCTTGTAGTTGCCCAGATACGGTTAAGCTAGATTTCTTACCAAAGAAATCTTTCTCATATTTATCATCTTTACGAGTAGTAACGGTGAATACTTCACCTGCACCTTCTGCATCATTACCAGTAATAATTGGTGCGTGCACATAAACAAAACCTTGGTCTTGGAAAAATTCATGAATCGCCATACTTAAAACAGAACGTACTCTAAAAACCGCATTGAAAGTATTTGTACGTGGACGAAGATGTCCGATTTCTCTTAAGTATTCGAAACTATGACGTTTCTTTTGAAGTGGATAGTCTGGATCACATGCTCCTTCTAAAACAACTTCTTTAAGTTCAATTTCAAAAGGTTGTTTCATTTCAGGTGTAAATTTTACTTTACCACTGATTGTTAAAGCGGTACCTGTCAAGTAATGAGAAATTTCATTAAAATTTTCTAAATCACTACTATATACTACTTGTACATTTCTAAAATAACTTCCATCATTGAGTTCGATGAAGCCTACATTATTATTGTTACGGTTTGTTCTTACCCAACCTTGTACTTGGACTAAATCTAAACCATCAGCCTCCAAAGACTCATGGTCAACCGCGATTTCGTATAATTCTCTTGCTGTCATTAATAAGTTCATAATCATTTAATACTGTTTGTTTCAAACACTAACTCCTGAATCATTGATACGACGTCAACTTGTTTAACACTCACTTCTTTAGGCACTTGTATGTGTTCATGTGTAAAGTCCACAATCCCTCTGATACCTAGTTCTATGAGTAAGTCGACAGTTTCTTGTATATCACTTGAAATCGTTAAAATCGCAATACGACAACCTTCAGGCATCTTCTCACGAATTTGATCTAAAGGATATACAGGGATTTGATAAACTTCACCCGCTTTTTCTGGTGCAATATCAAATGCACATACGATTTCCCCAACAACGTGGTTCCATCGATTGTAATTCATAAGCGCTTTACCTAAGTTACCAGCCCCTACGATAATAAGTTTCTCGTGGAAATTTCCACCCAATTCACCATCAAAAATCTCGATAAGCGAGTTAACATCATAACCATAACCTTGCTTACCTAGAGATCCTAAGAATGAAAAATCACGACGAATTGTTGTTGGTTCTATATTAACGAACTCTGATAATTCACGTGACATAATACGTTGTACCCCAAGCTTCTCAAGCTTTCTTAAAGCCTTTAAATAAATGGGGAAACGTTGTAAAGTTGCCTTTGGCACATTTGTTCTTTTTTCCATAATTCACCTACTTGTTAAAATTATAACATACACAAGTGAATTGTGAACAATGAATTAAAATTTCACGAGTAGTTTAAAGATGGGTCTGCACTAACGTCTAATCCACCTCTAACACCATGTCGATATGCAATCTCAGCTACGGCACCAATCATCGCTGCATTGTCTGTACAACACCACATTGGAGGTATCGTAATCTTTAAATCTGGATAATCATTTTTTAACTCTAATATGAGTTCTCTTAGTCGTGAGTTTGCCGCAACACCACCACCTAATACTAGGTGTTTAACTTCAACTTTATCTAGAGCTAAACGCGTTTTACTCATAAGTTCACGCATGACTGCTTCTTGAAAATCATAGGCTAAATCAGCTTCAACAATACCTTCTTTTTCGTGACGCTTTAGTGTCTGTAGTACAGCTGATTTTAAACCACTAAAAGAAAAATCTAGTTCTTTTTGAGTTTTAACTTTTGGTAAAGGATAATGTTTCTTGCCTTCTTTAGCTAACTTATCTATTTTAGGACCACCGGGATAACCCAAACCAATGGCACGAGCTACTTTATCATAGGCTTCACCTACTGCATCATCTTGTGTAGAACCTAAAATTTCAAAATTAAACTCTTCTTTAATATAAACAAGTTCAGTATGTCCTCCTGATACCACCAAAGCCAACATTGGATATTCAATTTCATCCACAAAACGATTGGCATAAATGTGACCTGTAATATGATGAATCGGAATAAGTGGCTTCTGAGTATACCATGCCAAAGTCTTGGCCGCCATAATTCCAACATGTAAAGAACCGACTAAACCAGGTCCCTGTGTAAATGCTATCGCATCTATATCTTCTAAAGTACAGTTGGCAGCTGCTAATGCTTCATTTAACACAATACTAATATTTTCAATATGTATACGACTCGCAACTTCAGGTACCACGCCCCCAAATAATTTATGCGTATCAATTTGCGAGGAAACCGTATTACTTAGTACTTTTGAACCATCTTCGATAATTGAAATGGCAGTTTCATCACAGGATGTTTCAACGGCTAGTATTTTCATGAATAAGATCTCCTTTCATATTGCAGACCATTAAGATACCATCTTCGTCTGGTTGAGAATAATAATTAGACCGAACGGCTGCTTTTTTAAAATTAAAATGTTCATAGAGTCCAATAGCTCTAACATTTGACTCTCTTACTTCCAAACTAATCGCATCTATTTTTTGATCATGGGCAAATTCAAATAAATGTTTCATCAATGTTTTCGCATAACCATTTCCCTGGAAATCTTCATCAACCGCTAAGGTAGTAATTTGAAGTAAATTCTCATCATGCCAAAATCCTAAGTATGCAACAATTACATTCTCTTTTTCTAAGACCCAAATTGTTGAGAATGGATTCTCTTTTAATTCATATAAAAAGTCCATTTTTCTCCAAGGATGGGAAAAAACTTTAGTTTCTAGATTAAACACATGATCTATGTCATCAATCTGCATATTTCTAATCATTTTTTCCTCCTTGAAAGCATTTGTAAAATACTACTATCATTTTGCCATTTACCTTCATTTAAATCAATCGATAAACACTGTAAAAAAGAAGCGAGAAATATTTTCCGCTTCTTTTCATTTAATTAAAATTTAATATTTATTCTTGCTCCAAAGCTAATGTTCTAGTCGTTAGATCACAAACTGCTTCAGGACCATAGTATTGAATTGCACCTGGGTAAACATAGGCAGTTTCAACAGCCCATTTCTCTCTGTTAGCTGCGAAGAATTTGAATGGTTTACCATCTAATTCAACTAAAGCTTTCTTAATAACAGGTTTGTCATGACCATGACGTCTTTCCATGTTCATCATCTTAGTGATTGGCATACCACCTGCAACCCATTCATTCGCTGGTTTAGATAAGTTAGATACTTTTGATAAATAACCTGTGAAACCATATTGAATGAGCATTGTTGCGTTATACCCAATTGAGTATGTGTAATCTGCATCAAAGTTTGATGGGAATGCACAACGACCTTCATAACCGAAGAAGTGATGTAGTGCACCAAATTTCCCGGTGTATGTTCCAGCAGCTTTACGTGCAGCTAATTTATCAGCAACCATTGCTGAGAATAATTTTTCAGATTCGATCAATGAAACTTGAACGTTTCCATGTGGATCTCTTTCAAGGAATAATTGTTGTTGGATAGTTTGTGGAAGAATCGCAAACACATCCATAGATTCTTTAGTCAAACCTTTTTCAATGAATGCATATTTATCTGACCATGAAGTTAAAGCATTGAAATCATCAGCTTTGCTTCCAGCTAATAATTCATTGATTTCGCCAATAAGCACTGAGAATTCAGGAACAAATTCAACAACACCTTCAGGAATGACCGCAACACCGAAGTTCATTCCTTTAGCTGCACGAGCTTCAACTGAATCTGCAATATAATCAGCAATTTGAGATAATGACATTTTCTTAGCCGCAACTTCTTCTGAAATTAAGCAGATGTTAGGTTGTGTTTCTAAAGCACATTCCAAAGCTACGTGAGATGCTGAACGACCCATAACTTTAATGAAGTGCCAGTATTTTTTAGCAGAGTTCGCATCACGTTGGATGTTTCCGATTAATTCACTATATGTTTTAGTTGCTGTATCAAAACCAAATGAAATTTCGATGTCTTCATTTTTTAAGTCACCATCGATTGTTTTTGGACAACCAATAACTTGAATACCAGTGTTATTAGCCGCAAAGTATTCAGCTAATACTGCTGCATTAGTATTTGAATCATCACCACCAATGATAACGATCGCATTAATACCATGTTTCTTACATACTTCAGCCGCTACTGCAAATTGTTCGTTAGTTTCGAGTTTTGTACGACCAGAACCGATGATATCAAATCCACCAGTATTTCTATATTCATTAATATATTCATCAGTGAATTCTAATTTATTATCTTCAATTAATCCAATAGGACCATTTTTAAAGCCATAAAGAACATTGTCTTTATTCGTTGCTTTTAATGCATCATATAAACCACAAATAACATTGTGACCACCAGGTGCTTGTCCACCTGAAAGGATAACGCCGACAACCTGTTTTTTCGCTACAGAAGTATTTGTTCCTTTTTCAAAAGTAATTTCTTTCTTACCGTAAGTGTTAGGAAAGAGTGCTTTAATTTTTTCTTGATCAGCTACACTTTGTGTTTCTAATCCTTCTTTTACGCCGATTTCTGCGATGCCATTTCTAAGCATCCCAGGAAGCTTAGGTGTATACTCGTAACGAGCTAGTTGTAATGGTGATAATTTCATCATATGCCTCCTTGTTTTTATCTATTTTTAAACCAATATTGATTTTAAAGTATTCTATACAAAAAGTAAACTAATTACGGCCAACGACAGCCTTATATAAGGAAATGAGAATATTTTTTTAATTAAAGTACTTTAGATTCAAATTAATAAAATAAAAAGTTTAAACTTTTCACATTTAAACTTTTTTCTTATATGCATCGTGTTCTTTAAAATAAGAAGGACTTAAATGATCTAAATCATCAACTGCTTCCCAAAAATCTCTTAGTTGAAGATAATGATTAATATAATTTGGCCATTTGTCTTCTTGACCTAATAAATTTAAATGGCCATAAACAATATCGTTATCTTGAATAAATGATTTTGCTTCTTCTAATGTATAAATGCCATCTTCAATTAAGGCAATACCTTTATCATATCGCGCGAAATAAACCCGATCAGCTCTCGCATCAATTAGTATTGAGACATTCTCTTTTATACCTGCCAAGAGTTGTAAAGATGAAATGGTGTAGACTTTGGTATTTGAAATAGATCCAATAATCTTCGCAATACTCATCGCAATTCTTAAGCCTGTATATGAACCTGGTCCTTTTGTTAAAACAATTTGATTTAAATCCGATGGTTTTAGGTCGACCGATTTAAACAAATCATCAAGTTCAGTTAATATAGTTTCTGATTGTTGTCTTAAAGCTTCTTTTTGAAGTGAAGCTATAACAATATCATCTTTCATTAAAACTAAACTAAGAAAATGAAAAGATGTATCTAACCCTAATGTAATCATAATAAATGCTCCACAATTTCTTTCTCTTTATCACCAGAAACTGTAAACACTAATTCACGAATTTCTTCATCGATATATTTAAAATCAATTTTAATAAAATGATTTGGCCATAAATCTTCTATATAATCTGGCCACTCTATAACTGTAATTCCATCTTTACCAATCAGTTCCTCAAAACCTAAATCTTGATGTAAACCCTCTAGTCGATAAGCATCAATATGGTTAAGTTTAAAGTCACCTTCATAATTTTTCATAATTGTAAAAGTAGGAGAAGATACGGTTTTATGAATATGCAATCCAAGGGCTAAGCCTTGTGTAAAAGTTGTTTTTCCCGCACCTAAATCTCCGCTTAACAATAAGGTTAATCCATTAAAAGAATGGATCGCAATTTTACGTGCAATTTCTTGTGTTTCAAGTGCTGAGTGTGTTGTTATTTTCATAGTTTTCCTGTCTAAAAATTATAACATATCGAATAAAAAGCCAAACAAAAAGCTCCTATAAAGGAGCTTAATGTAACCGGCAACGTGTTATCTTCACATGGGCAAGCCATGCTATTGTCACCGCTGTAGTGCTTAACTTCTGTGTTCGGGATGGGAACAGGTGTGACCACTACGCTATCGTCACCAGATCATGAGAGTTGATTCTCTCAAAACCGAATAATAGATATATTTGATTAAAGGGCTATTCTCTTTCTGAAAATAATTGATGTTTTTATATTAGTTATGGGTGATTAAATCCTCGACCTATTAGTATCAGTCAACTCCATGCATCACTGCACTTCCATCTCTGACCTATCAACCTCGTCGTCTTCAAGGGGTCTTACTTCACTAGGAATGGGAATTCTCATCTTGGAGCCGGTTTCACGCTTAGATGCCTTCAGCGTTTATCCGATCCATACTTAGCTACCCAGCTATGCTCTTGGCAGAACAACTGGTGCACCAGCGGTATGTCCATCCCGGTCCTCTCGTACTAAGGACAGAGCTCCTCAAAATTCCTACGCCCACAACAGATAGGGACCGAACTGTCTCACGACGTTCTGAACCCAGCTCGCGTACCGCTTTAATGGGCGGACAGCCCAACCCTTGGAACCGAATTCAGCTCCAGGATGCGATGAGCCGACATCGAGGTGCCAAACCTCGCCGTCGATGTGAACTCTTGGGCGAGATCAGCCTGTTATCCCCAGGGTAGCTTTTATCCGTTAAGCGACGGCCATTCCATACTGCACCGCCGGATCACTAAGTCCAACTTTCGTTCCTGCCCGACTTGTAAGTCTCGCAGTCAAGCACCCTTCTACCTTTGCGCTCGACGATTGATTTCCAACCAATCTGAGGGTACCTTTGAGCGCCTCCGTTACATTTTAGGAGGCGACCGCCCCAGTCAAACTGCCCACCTGACACGGTCCCGCACCCAGATAATGGGTGTCGGTTAGAATTTCAAACAAACAAGAGTGGTATCCCAACGGCGACTCCATGCAGACTAACGTCCACACTTCAAAGTCTCCCACCTATCCTGTACATGTTTGCTCAAAACTCAATATCAAGCTACAGTAAAGCTCCATGGGGTCTTTCCGTCTAGTTGCGGGTAACCTGCATCTTCACAGGTACTAAGATTTCACCGAGTCTGCTGCCGAGACAGCGCCCAAATCATTACGCCTTTCGTGCGGGTCAGAACTTACCTGACAAGGAATTTCGCTACCTTAGGACCGTTATAGTTACGGCCGCCGTTCACTGGGGCTTCGGTTCAAAGCTTCGTCCGAAGACTAACAAATCCCCTTAACCTTCCAGCACCGGGCAGGCGTCACCCCCTATACTTCGTCTTGCGACTTTGCAGAGAGCTGTGTTTTAGTTAAACAGTTGCTTGGGCCTCTTCACTGCGGCACTTGCGTGCACCCCTTCTTGCGAACGTACGGGGTAATTTTGCCGAGTTCCTTGGCAACAGTTCTCTCGCTCACCTCAGGATATTCTCCTTGCCCACCTGTGTCGGTTTTGGTACGGGCCGCCATACAATTAACGCTAGAAGCTTTTCTTGAGAGCTGGCATCACGTGCTTCGTTACTTGGTCACCCGTTCACTCCTCATCACGCCTTTGTGTTATGTTGCGGATTTGCCTACAACACCACTACTTCGCTTAAACCGGCACTTCCAATCGCCGGCTCACGTTAGCCTTCTCTGTCACTCCATCACTTGTACGCGGGTACTGGAATATCAACCAGTTGTCCATCGACTACGCCTTTCGGCCTCATCTTAGGTCCCGACTTACCCAGGGCGGACGAACCTTCCCCTGGAAACCTTAGGCAATCGGTGTGTCAGATTCTCACTGACATCTCGCTACTCACACCGGCATTCTCACTTCCAAACGCTCCACCACTCCTTACGGTATGGCTTCAACGCAGATTGGAACGCTCCCCTACCACTGTATATAAAATACAATCCATAGTTTCGGTATCTAACTTAGCCCCGGTAAATTTTCGGCGCAGGGTCACTCGACTAGTGAGCTGTTACGCACTCTTTGAAGGGTGGCTGCTTCTAAGCCAACCTCCTAGTTGTCTGTGCATCCCCACATCCTTTTCCACTTAGTTAGAATTTTGGGACCTTAACTGATGATCTGGGCTGTTTCCCTTTTGACCATGGACCTTATCACCCACAGTCTGACTGCTAAATATATCACCACGGCATTCGGAGTTTGATTGAAATCAGTACCTCGAGATGAGGCCATCATCCATTCAGTGCTCTACCTCCGTGGGACTTCACTTTAACGCTAGCCCTAAAGCTATTTCGGGGAGAACCAGCTATCTCCAAGCTCGATTGGAATTTCTCCCCTATCCACAACTCATCCGCCAACTTTTCAACGGGGGTCGGTTCGGTCCTCCAATTGATTTCACTCAATCTTCAACCTGGTCATGGATAGATCGCCTGGTTTCGGGTCTACCGCATTGTACTATCGCCCTATTAAGACTCGCTTTCGCTTCGGCTCCGTGTTTTCCACTTAACCTCGCACAATATGGTAACTCGCCGGTTCATTCTACAAAAGGCACGCCATCACCCATTAACGGGCTCTGACTTTTTGTAAGCATACGGTTTCAGGATCTATTTCACTCCGCTCCCGCGGTTCTTTTCACCTTTCCCTCACGGTACTGGTTCACTATCGGTCAATTAGGAGTATTTAGGCTTACCGGATGGTCCCGGCGGATTCCGACAGGGTTTCACGTGCCCCGCCGTACTCAGGATACCACTAGGTCTTATTGGGTTTTCGAATACAGGACTTGCACCTTCTATGGTTGGCCTTTCAATGCCATTCTTCTAACCTTCTAAGTACCACATCGTGGTCCTACAACCCCAACACTAAGTTGGTTTGGCCTTTTCCCCGTTCGCTCGCCACTACTAAGGGAATCATTGTTATTTTCTTTTCCTCCAGCTACTAAGATGTTTCAATTCGCTGGGTTGCTTTCTCATAAGCTATGTATTCACTTATGGATAACTGCGCATTACCACAGTTGGATTTCTCCATTCGGAAATCCCCGGATCATTGTGTACTTACCACTCCCCGAGGCGTATCGCCGTTAGTTGCGTCCTTCATCAGCTCTAATTGCCAAGGCATTCACCGTACGCTCTTAATAATTTAATCACGTTTAAATTTTTTTATATGTGTGTTCACGTATAAATAATATACTTTGATTGCTTGATTACTGTTTTGTTTTTAACTAAAACAATTCTGTTTTCAAAAATTGTTTTTTGTTTCTCGTAATGTAAAAATCTTAATTTTTCTAATAATTTTTCAACTATTCAGAAAGATCATGTCTTTTCATATCTGTTATTCGGTTTTCAAAGAACCACTTCTGAGAGCTGTACTCTCAAAACTAAATAGGAAACCAACGTTAGGTTTTTGTTTAAAAAAATTCTTTCTCCTTAGAAAGGAGGTGATCCATCCCCACGTTCCCGTAGGGATACCTTGTTACGACTTAACCCCAATCATCGATCCTACCTTCGACGGCTCCCTCCTAAAAGGTTAGGCCACCGGCTTCGGGTATTATCAACTTTCATGGTTTGACGGGCGGTGTGTACAAACCCCGAGAACGTATTCACCGCAGCATGCTGATCTGCGATTACTAGCGATTCCGCCTTCATGGAGTCGAGTTGCAGACTCCAATCTGAACTGAGACGTACTTTATGAGATTCGCTCCAGGTCACCCTTTCGCTTCCCTTTGTATACGCCATTGTATTACGTTTGTAGCCCAGGCCATAAGGGGCATGATGATTTGACGTCATCCCCACCTTCCTCCGGTTTATCACCGGCAGTCTCTCTAGAGTCCCCAACTGAATGATGGTAACTAAAGATAAGGGTTGCGCTCGTTGCGGGACTTAACCCAACATCTCACGACACGAGCTGACGACAACCATGCACCACCTGTATCCATCAACCTAATCTATATCTCTATAGCTTCGTCCGGTATGTCAAGGCCTGGTAAGGTTCTTCGCGTTGCGTCGAATTAAACAACATAATCCACCGCTTGTGCGGGGTCCCGTCAATTCGTTTGAGTTTCACACTTGCGTGCATACTACTCAGGCGGAGTACTTATTGCGTTAACTGCAGCACTGAATTTCTCCAACACTTAGTACTCATCGTTTACAGCGTGGACTACTAGGGTATCTAATCCTATTTGCTCCCCACGCTTTCGAGCCTCAGCGTCAGTAACAGACCAGGTAGCCGCCTTCGCCACCGGTGTTCCTCCATATATCTACGCATTTTACCGCTACACATGGAATTCCACTACCCTCTTCTGCACTCTAGTCTACCAGTTTCTATGGCCATACGGGGTTGAGCCCCGCACTTTCACCATAGACTTAATAAACCGCCTACGCTCCCTTTACGCCCAATAATTCCGGATAACGCTTGCCACCTACGTATTACCGCGGCTGCTGGCACGTAGTTAGCCGTGGCTTTCTGGTAAAGTACCGTCACATCAGTATCATTTCCTATACTGATCGTTCTTCCTTTACAACAGAGCTTTACAACCCGAAGGCCTTAATCACTCACGCGGCGTTGCTCGGTCAGGCTTGCGCCCATTGCCGAAAATTCCCTACTGCTGCCTCCCGTAGGAGTCTGGGCCGTGTCTCAGTCCCAGTGTGGCCGGTCACCCTCTCAGGTCGGCTACGCATCATCGTCTTGGTGAGCCGTTACCTCACCAACTAACTAATGCGCCATAAACTCATCCTCTAGTGCAGAAAACCTACTTTAATAAACAGAAGATGTCTTCCGTTTACCTATCCGGTATTAGCCATCGTTTCCAATGGTTATCCCAGTCTTGAGGGCAGATTATTTATGTATTACTCACCCGTTCGCCACTATGGAGCAAGCTCCATCGTACGACTTGCATGTATTAGGCACGCCGCCAGCGTTCATCCTGAGCCACGATCAAACTCTCCATTTGATATGCTCTTAGATTTAAATCTCATCCCTGAGATTTGATTTCAATTATTGATTGAAATTGACGTTGTTTCCTATTTAGTTTTCAAAGAACAGCGCTCTTCGTTGTCTCATTTCCTCAGCCCTTTAAGCCGTTTGTTTCTCAACGAGTGCCTACTAATAATATCAAACACCCTAGCACCTGTCAACGATTTTTTTCACTTTATTTAAGCTTTTTTTATTTATTGATAAATCAGCTGAATTAGTACATAAAACCATGCTTTTTTAAGGGTTTTGATCTCTCAATTACAGAAGTAATGGGTCATTAAAAGAATTTTTAAGAGATTAAGAACTTTACATGTTTTATTTGCTTGTCCTGTCCACATTGGACATTAAAGGAACTTTTTTAAATCATATAAAGAAATTATCTACTGTCAGACTTTTAGATCCTTTCTAAAGAGTGAGAGTAATCTAATAATAAACCTATTGAAAAATTAATACAATAGTTTTAACCAAACAAAAAGCTCCTATAAAGGAGCTTAATGTAACCGGCAACGTGTTATCTTCACATGGGCAAGCCATGCTATTGTCACCGCTGTAGTGCTTAACTTCTGTGTTCGGGATGGGAACAGGTGTGACCACTACGCTATCGTCACCAGATCATGAGAGTTGATTCTCTCAAAACCGAATAATAGATATATTTGATTAAAGGGCTATTCTCTTTCTGAAAATAATTGATGTTTTTATATTAGTTATGGGTGATTAAATCCTCGACCTATTAGTATCAGTCAACTCCATGCATCACTGCACTTCCATCTCTGACCTATCAACCTCGTCGTCTTCAAGGGGTCTTACTTCACTAGGAATGGGAATTCTCATCTTGGAGCCGGTTTCACGCTTAGATGCCTTCAGCGTTTATCCGATCCATACTTAGCTACCCAGCTATGCTCTTGGCAGAACAACTGGTGCACCAGCGGTATGTCCATCCCGGTCCTCTCGTACTAAGGACAGAGCTCCTCAAAATTCCTACGCCCACAACAGATAGGGACCGAACTGTCTCACGACGTTCTGAACCCAGCTCGCGTACCGCTTTAATGGGCGGACAGCCCAACCCTTGGAACCGAATTCAGCTCCAGGATGCGATGAGCCGACATCGAGGTGCCAAACCTCGCCGTCGATGTGAACTCTTGGGCGAGATCAGCCTGTTATCCCCAGGGTAGCTTTTATCCGTTAAGCGACGGCCATTCCATACTGCACCGCCGGATCACTAAGTCCAACTTTCGTTCCTGCCCGACTTGTAAGTCTCGCAGTCAAGCACCCTTCTACCTTTGCGCTCGACGATTGATTTCCAACCAATCTGAGGGTACCTTTGAGCGCCTCCGTTACATTTTAGGAGGCGACCGCCCCAGTCAAACTGCCCACCTGACACGGTCCCGCACCCAGATAATGGGTGTCGGTTAGAATTTCAAACAAACAAGAGTGGTATCCCAACGGCGACTCCATGCAGACTAACGTCCACACTTCAAAGTCTCCCACCTATCCTGTACATGTTTGCTCAAAACTCAATATCAAGCTACAGTAAAGCTCCATGGGGTCTTTCCGTCTAGTTGCGGGTAACCTGCATCTTCACAGGTACTAAGATTTCACCGAGTCTGCTGCCGAGACAGCGCCCAAATCATTACGCCTTTCGTGCGGGTCAGAACTTACCTGACAAGGAATTTCGCTACCTTAGGACCGTTATAGTTACGGCCGCCGTTCACTGGGGCTTCGGTTCAAAGCTTCGTCCGAAGACTAACAAATCCCCTTAACCTTCCAGCACCGGGCAGGCGTCACCCCCTATACTTCGTCTTGCGACTTTGCAGAGAGCTGTGTTTTAGTTAAACAGTTGCTTGGGCCTCTTCACTGCGGCACTTGCGTGCACCCCTTCTTGCGAACGTACGGGGTAATTTTGCCGAGTTCCTTGGCAACAGTTCTCTCGCTCACCTCAGGATATTCTCCTTGCCCACCTGTGTCGGTTTTGGTACGGGCCGCCATACAATTAACGCTAGAAGCTTTTCTTGAGAGCTGGCATCACGTGCTTCGTTACTTGGTCACCCGTTCACTCCTCATCACGCCTTTGTGTTATGTTGCGGATTTGCCTACAACACCACTACTTCGCTTAAACCGGCACTTCCAATCGCCGGCTCACGTTAGCCTTCTCTGTCACTCCATCACTTGTACGCGGGTACTGGAATATCAACCAGTTGTCCATCGACTACGCCTTTCGGCCTCATCTTAGGTCCCGACTTACCCAGGGCGGACGAACCTTCCCCTGGAAACCTTAGGCAATCGGTGTGTCAGATTCTCACTGACATCTCGCTACTCACACCGGCATTCTCACTTCCAAACGCTCCACCACTCCTTACGGTATGGCTTCAACGCAGATTGGAACGCTCCCCTACCACTGTATATAAAATACAATCCATAGTTTCGGTATCTAACTTAGCCCCGGTAAATTTTCGGCGCAGGGTCACTCGACTAGTGAGCTGTTACGCACTCTTTGAAGGGTGGCTGCTTCTAAGCCAACCTCCTAGTTGTCTGTGCATCCCCACATCCTTTTCCACTTAGTTAGAATTTTGGGACCTTAACTGATGATCTGGGCTGTTTCCCTTTTGACCATGGACCTTATCACCCACAGTCTGACTGCTAAATATATCACCACGGCATTCGGAGTTTGATTGAAATCAGTACCTCGAGATGAGGCCATCATCCATTCAGTGCTCTACCTCCGTGGGACTTCACTTTAACGCTAGCCCTAAAGCTATTTCGGGGAGAACCAGCTATCTCCAAGCTCGATTGGAATTTCTCCCCTATCCACAACTCATCCGCCAACTTTTCAACGGGGGTCGGTTCGGTCCTCCAATTGATTTCACTCAATCTTCAACCTGGTCATGGATAGATCGCCTGGTTTCGGGTCTACCGCATTGTACTATCGCCCTATTAAGACTCGCTTTCGCTTCGGCTCCGTGTTTTCCACTTAACCTCGCACAATATGGTAACTCGCCGGTTCATTCTACAAAAGGCACGCCATCACCCATTAACGGGCTCTGACTTTTTGTAAGCATACGGTTTCAGGATCTATTTCACTCCGCTCCCGCGGTTCTTTTCACCTTTCCCTCACGGTACTGGTTCACTATCGGTCAATTAGGAGTATTTAGGCTTACCGGATGGTCCCGGCGGATTCCGACAGGGTTTCACGTGCCCCGCCGTACTCAGGATACCACTAGGTCTTATTGGGTTTTCGAATACAGGACTTGCACCTTCTATGGTTGGCCTTTCAATGCCATTCTTCTAACCTTCTAAGTACCACATCGTGGTCCTACAACCCCAACACTAAGTTGGTTTGGCCTTTTCCCCGTTCGCTCGCCACTACTAAGGGAATCATTGTTATTTTCTTTTCCTCCAGCTACTAAGATGTTTCAATTCGCTGGGTTGCTTTCTCATAAGCTATGTATTCACTTATGGATAACTGCGCATTACCACAGTTGGATTTCTCCATTCGGAAATCCCCGGATCATTGTGTACTTACCACTCCCCGAGGCGTATCGCCGTTAGTTGCGTCCTTCATCAGCTCTAATTGCCAAGGCATTCACCGTACGCTCTTAATAATTTAATCACGTTTAAATTTTTTTATATGTGTGTTCACGTATAAATAATATACTTTGATTGCTTGATTACTGTTTTGTTTTTAACTAAAACAATTCTGTTTTCAAAAATTGTTTTTTGTTTCTCGTAATGTAAAAATCTTAATTTTTCTAATAATTTTTCAACTATTCAGAAAGATCATGTCTTTTCATATCTGTTATTCGGTTTTCAAAGAACCACTTCTGAGAGCTGTACTCTCAAAACTAAATAGGAAACCAACGTTAGGTTTTTGTTTAAAAAAATTCTTTCTCCTTAGAAAGGAGGTGATCCATCCCCACGTTCCCGTAGGGATACCTTGTTACGACTTAACCCCAATCATCGATCCTACCTTCGACGGCTCCCTCCTAAAAGGTTAGGCCACCGGCTTCGGGTATTATCAACTTTCATGGTTTGACGGGCGGTGTGTACAAACCCCGAGAACGTATTCACCGCAGCATGCTGATCTGCGATTACTAGCGATTCCGCCTTCATGGAGTCGAGTTGCAGACTCCAATCTGAACTGAGACGTACTTTATGAGATTCGCTCCAGGTCACCCTTTCGCTTCCCTTTGTATACGCCATTGTATTACGTTTGTAGCCCAGGCCATAAGGGGCATGATGATTTGACGTCATCCCCACCTTCCTCCGGTTTATCACCGGCAGTCTCTCTAGAGTCCCCAACTGAATGATGGTAACTAAAGATAAGGGTTGCGCTCGTTGCGGGACTTAACCCAACATCTCACGACACGAGCTGACGACAACCATGCACCACCTGTATCCATCAACCTAATCTATATCTCTATAGCTTCGTCCGGTATGTCAAGGCCTGGTAAGGTTCTTCGCGTTGCGTCGAATTAAACAACATAATCCACCGCTTGTGCGGGGTCCCGTCAATTCGTTTGAGTTTCACACTTGCGTGCATACTACTCAGGCGGAGTACTTATTGCGTTAACTGCAGCACTGAATTTCTCCAACACTTAGTACTCATCGTTTACAGCGTGGACTACTAGGGTATCTAATCCTATTTGCTCCCCACGCTTTCGAGCCTCAGCGTCAGTAACAGACCAGGTAGCCGCCTTCGCCACCGGTGTTCCTCCATATATCTACGCATTTTACCGCTACACATGGAATTCCACTACCCTCTTCTGCACTCTAGTCTACCAGTTTCTATGGCCATACGGGGTTGAGCCCCGCACTTTCACCATAGACTTAATAAACCGCCTACGCTCCCTTTACGCCCAATAATTCCGGATAACGCTTGCCACCTACGTATTACCGCGGCTGCTGGCACGTAGTTAGCCGTGGCTTTCTGGTAAAGTACCGTCACATCAGTATCATTTCCTATACTGATCGTTCTTCCTTTACAACAGAGCTTTACAACCCGAAGGCCTTAATCACTCACGCGGCGTTGCTCGGTCAGGCTTGCGCCCATTGCCGAAAATTCCCTACTGCTGCCTCCCGTAGGAGTCTGGGCCGTGTCTCAGTCCCAGTGTGGCCGGTCACCCTCTCAGGTCGGCTACGCATCATCGTCTTGGTGAGCCGTTACCTCACCAACTAACTAATGCGCCATAAACTCATCCTCTAGTGCAGAAAACCTACTTTAATAAACAGAAGATGTCTTCCGTTTACCTATCCGGTATTAGCCATCGTTTCCAATGGTTATCCCAGTCTTGAGGGCAGATTATTTATGTATTACTCACCCGTTCGCCACTATGGAGCAAGCTCCATCGTACGACTTGCATGTATTAGGCACGCCGCCAGCGTTCATCCTGAGCCACGATCAAACTCTCCATTTGATATGCTCTTAGATTTAAATCTCATCCCTGAGATTTGATTTCAATTATTGATTGAAATTGACGTTGTTTCCTATTTAGTTTTCAAAGAACAGCGCTCTTCGTTGTCTCATTTCCTCAGCCCTTTAAGCCGTTTGTTTCTCAACGAGTGCCTACTAATAATATCAAAGCGTCAACACTGTGTCAACGCTTTTTTAAACTTTTTTTCATAAGTTTTGTAAAGCGCTTTCATTAATTCTTAAAGCCGCTTTACCTTTTACTTATATTAATGTATTTCTCGTGATATTTCTGTATCACATCTAAATCAAATGGACCTTCTTTAACTTTGATCATTTCTATCAGCTGTGACATCTGTGATTCTAGGACTTCTTTCAATTCATTTGGATATTCCATCTTGCGTCCATGATCGATATATTCATCCTCATCAAGAATAATATATTTATCATCCGGAAAGACTTTAACATCTAAATCATAATCAATATTCTTTATTGCTTCACCATCATATAAACTTGGTGATGCGATATTACAATAATAGAAAATTCCATTCTTACGAATCATTGAAATGACGTTATACCATTTATTGGTATAAAAGAAACATATTGCTGGTTCTCTTGTAAACCAACGTCTTCCATCTGACTCAATAACCCAAGTTTTGTTGTTGTATACCACAACATAATCATCAAATACATCGAGCACAGTACTGTATAACCAGGAACGGTGTAGGCTACCATCATGCTTGAAACTTTGAATGATAACATTTTGGCCAACTTCTAATTTCATGCATATCTCCTTTTACACGTGCTTGTATATTATACAAATTTTTAGCAGTTAAAACAAAAGGATAGTTGCCTATCCTTATTATGTATACATTAATATTTTGGTAGTCTTTTTAAAATTGGTGGAACTAGTAAGACTCCAACAATTAATGTTGGTATCATATACCACGCATTATAAGTAAATGAACCTGACCATGTTGCTCCCCAATAAACGACGCCTGCATATGTGTGAATCGCTAACCTTACAAGATTCACAATAATAACACCGGTGAAAATAGGTAATGGTTTTTTGATATTTGGAAATAGACTTGCCAAACCATAAACACCAAAAGCTAAGATATACTCAAAGAAGAAGTCTAGAATATCAACTGAATAATACGGCGCAAACATTCCTTGTAGTGGAATGGTCACTAAAGCAACTACTACACCTTTTTTCCATCCTAATTGATATGAAGCAATCAGTAGAACTAAAGTACTTAAACCAATCGTTCCACCTTGCGGCATTCTAAAGATGCCAATTTGGTTAGATAAATAATCTAACACGATAAACAATGCTGCGTACAATGCCATTTGTACACTTTCAAAAACAACCGATCTTTTCATAAAAAAATACCTCCCGTAAACGTAAGAAGGTAAAGAGCAAGTGAGCTCCCTACGCTAGTCTTAACTAGATCAGGTGATGAGGGTTTTTCTCAGCCGCTAAGGGCACCCCTGTTCACGGTATTTATTTTAACATAATTGTGCTAGGATAAGTTTATGTTTGATCACACAAAAACAAATGACACAGAACTGCTTTTAAAACAAGCTGAAGCACTACTTGAAGACGAAACAGATCTAATTGCGAATTGCGCAAATTTATCAGCTTTAATCTATCACAACATTGAAGATTTAAATTGGGCTGGCTTCTATATATATAAGGATAAGGAATTAGTCCTTGGACCTTTTCAAGGATTAAGTGCATGTACACGAATCAAAATGGGAAAAGGTGTATGTGGTACAGCTGCGATTGAAAGAACAACATTAAACATTAAAGATGTTCACGAATTTCCCGGACACATTGCATGCGATAGTGCCTCAAATTCAGAACTTGTTGTCCCAATAGTTGTCGATAATAAACTCATTGGTGTACTCGATCTTGACTCACCAATTCACAATCGATTTGACAATGAACTTCAAGAGTTTTTTGAGGCAATAATAAAAAAACTGATTTTAAACACCAGTTTCTAAGCTTTAACATATTTCATAATAACAATGCCATTATCAATATAGTTTTCAATCAACTTTAAAGATGTGGCATTTTTATGTGGATAAAACAATGGAATACCCTCACCTAATATACTTGGAACAATCCCAATAATATACTCGTCTATTAACTCTTTTTTGATTAAATCTTCGATGACTTTTCCACCACCAAAAAGATAGATGTTTTTACCTTTATTCTTTTCCATCGTTAATCTATTAATTAAATCATTTGTAAAATATATATTAGCGTGATTAGTTTGTTTGGAATGTGTCGCAATCAAAATTTCTTTGTCCTTAAATTCTTGATGCATGTTCAAGTCAAAACAGCGCTTCCCCATAGCCACTACATCAATCGAATTCAACCATTCAACATAATCAAATGTATTTTCTGTGTTCAGTTTTTTATCACCATGCCCAACAATCCAATCATACGTATCATCTTCTCTAGCGATATATCCATCTAAACTCATCGCAATATTTAAAATTATTTTCCCGTTCATTTGAAATCCTCCAAGAAATGTGAGATAGCTTTCACAGTTTCAGCTTGTTGATTATCACGTGAAATAGTAGCGCTCTCGTCACCATCTTGTTCACCATAGTTACCAAATTGGGCATGATTACCACCCTCGATTACGACAACATTTGTATCATATTCAAGTTTATCTGCAACCGATGTATTTAAAGATCCATAAATTGTTAATGTATTCTCCACTGGATAATCACCATAAATGTAAGCTCCCATTAGAATTAAGGCGTCAACTGACTCAGGATTTTTTGATGCATATTGGCTCGCCATAGCCCCACCTAAAGAATGACCTCCAATAATCCATGTCTTGATCGTTTCATTAGATTGAATGATTGAATTTGCTGCATTAATGTTAAAAACCGCTAGATTAAAAGGCATCTCGACTAAGTAAATATTCATTTTAGTCTCAGTTCTAATTTTTTCTAATATCGGTAAATATGCACTTACTTCAACTTTTCCACCTGGATAAAAGATAAAGGCAGTATCACTATCGCTTGGAAGCAATATAAAATCATCCTCAATCACAAGTGTTGAATCATTTTCTAGATAGCCAGTCGCTATTGAATCTGCACGATAATAATCATTTACGTAGATAATAAAAGCAAGTCCTAAAAGCAGAATTAATACGCATACTGTTATTAGTGTTTTTTTAAGTTTATTTTTCATCTATTTATATTTTAAATTGCACACAATTAAAAACAAGCATTATGCATGCTTGTTAATCGTATCTTCGTGATTGAGTAAGAATTGTTTAAGTTCTAAGCCACCCGCGTAGCCTGTGAGTTTACCATTTGAACCCACAACTCTATGACATGGGATAATGACACCAATTGGATTTTTATTACAGGCACCACCAACTGCTCTAAACGCTTTTGGTTCACCGATTTGTTCCGCAATTTGTTTATAAGTTCTCACTTCACCAAATGGGATCGTACATAGTGCATCCCATACCTTTTGTTGAAACTCTGTTCCTTCAACATGAAGTGGAACATCGAACGCATGTCGTGTAAAATGCGTATATTCGTCAAACTGTTTTTGTAATTCGATAAGTAGTGGATCATCTTTTAAATCCACATCACTCGCATCACAAAATTCGCAGCCAACAACTGCTCCATCTTTAACTTCTACTTCTACATAACTTTTAATAACTCTTAATACACCCTTCATAAGACCTCCTCAAAGTAAGCTTTCGTAACTTCTGTCGCAGCTTCTAATGTATATAACTTTACCTTAGCGGAGCCAATTTGTCCAAATTTTACAAGCCCTTTTTCTTCTAGTCTTTTTCCAGGTTCTACAAATACATTCGAATCATAATCTGTCGCATTAAACTTAACCCAATGACTTTCGCCATGAATCACAATACGTGCACCTTGTAGAATATGTTCTCGTTTACCACTTAAGTGTTCACCTAAATGCATGCCTGTGGCATTGTCATAATCTACCCCAATTAATAAAATTTTAGATTTTAACTCCAACATTTTACCTAAAGGAGAATCTGGTCCTAGCTCAGATGATAAAGGATGATTTTGTGTGATCCATTTAGCGTATTTACCCATAGCGATAAAGGCATCGCGCGGATGATCTGATAAATAACTATTTGGGCGACTGAGTAGTGCTCTTGCTAATTCACCCATTGGTCGAATATTTTCAAGTTTGCCTCGATATGCTGGTCGACTTTTTCTAAAGCGATCATAATCTTGCACAGGAATTGGAGGGTTTTCAAAGAACGCTGGTTCAGAATTATCATAAGCTTGTGCAGCCATGACAATTGTCCCTTCGATTCCAATCACATCTACTAATGCATCAATAACGATTTGTGGCCCACCCACTAAATAACCAATTGCTTTTAAAGAAGCATGCACCTCGACGATATCGCCTTTATGAAGTCCGCATGCTAAAAATCCATCTCTTAATGTCTGTCTTGTGATAATTGAAACTTCTTGTTTCTTATTCACTCAATAAGACTCCATCGGCTTTTAAACGATCAATAAACTCCGTTTCTGTATCCGTTTGTTGAAGTGAGAATTGATCAATGATTTCACCTCTATCTACAACATATAAAACAGGGAATGTGTAGGCAAAAGTTTCATATTGATCTAAATAATCAGCTATCAATGTTTCTAAATCAGCTGCATCGGCATCGTTTTCCATTAAGACATCATATTCTAAATAAAGCACATCAAAATCTTCTGTTTTCATTGATGACTCAATCACAGATCTAAAAATCTTACATGCTGAACAATAAGATAAACCTAAATAAACAATAAAACTTTCTTCCTGTTCAAATTGGTTCAATATCGCACTTGGTTTTACTTCTGTAATTCCTTTTTCAGCACAACCTGTTAATAAAAGACTAATAAGTAAAATGCTTGTGATTAATTTTTTCATATATAAAGTGTCTCCTAACTATTATGTGTATGGGCGATTTTGGACGCAACCGCTGCCGCAATCGCTCCAACGATGTCATCCAAGAAACAATTGCACTGATTTTTATCATCATTTAGTTTACCAATAATACATGGTTTTTCTTTATCAATAAAGCCATAGTTGGTTAAGGCGATGGATCCATAAAGATTACAGATACCATAGGCTAACACTTCATCTATCCCATATAAGCCTTCGTCAGTTTTCAAGATTTCTTTTAAATTACCAACCATTTCGTGATTAGAATCAGCTAAGATATCAAGTTGAATACCGGTTAGTATCGCATGTTGCACTTCACGCTTTTCAATAACACTGTAGGCAATTTCTATACTTTCTTCTAAGGTAATCTCAGGATGATATTTCTTTTGTAGATGCATCGCACAATGGGCAATGTCTTCTACACTTACACCTCTTTTTTCTAAGAGTTCAATACATGTTGTTTTGTTATCTAAATTCATAATTTTCTCACCGTCTATGTCTCTTATTATACAAAAAAAAGCATGTATGTGTGATACATGCTCTCTCATTTTAATCGTCGTCTTCGTCGTCAACTTTGTGATTAGATTCTTTAACCACTCGATCGGCAATATTTGGTGGACATACATCGTATCTTTCAAAGACTTGTGTATAGATTCCAACCCCTTGAGTAAATGATCTAAGTTCTGTTGAATAACGCATCATTTCACTCATAGGCACTTCTGCAGAGACTACTTGATCACCATCGTCGTTGAAGTCCATACCAAGGATGATACCTCGTCGTTTATTGAAATCTCCAATAACTGTTCCCGTAAATTCTTCTGGAACTGTAACTTCAGCTTTTACAATCGGTTCAAGAAGAACTGGTTTTGCTTGAGGCATCCCTGCACGATACGCTTTCTTCGCAGCCATTTTGAAGGCAATTTCTTTTGAATCAACATCATGATATTTCCCATCAACCAAAGTACATTTAACACCGACTACTTTATAGCCAGCTAATACCCCTTTAACCATTGCTTCTCGTAGTCCTGCTTCAACAGCCGGGAAGTATTGGCGAGGAACTGCACCACCGAAGATTTTTTCTTCAAAGACCATGTCTTCATCATCACAAGGTTCAAAAGTAATAAAGACATCCCCAAATTGACCTGCGCCACCTGATTGTTTTTTGTGTTTTCCTTCAACGGTAACTGTTCCACGAATGGTTTCTCGATAAGGGATACGAGGTTCTTTCAGTTCAACCTCTACTTTATATTTATTTTTCAAGCGAGACACAATGACATCTAAGTGTTGATCACCTAAACCATAAACAATTTCTTCATTGGTTTCAGCATTCTTCACAACAGTACATGATGGATCTTCCTCTTCAATACGTTGTAGGGCACCACTCATTTTATCTTCATCATTTTTGGAAACTGGCCAAATACTCATCGCTAGATTTCCAACTGGGAACTCAATTTTTTCGAAAATAACTGGATTTTCTTTAGTTGCTAGGGTATCACCAGTATGTGAATGTTGAAGTTTAACAATTGCACCTAAATCGCCAGTAAAGAGTTTTCCAACTGCGATTTGGTGTTTACCTTTAATAATAAAGATTTGAGAGATTTTTTCAGATTCTTCTTTATTCGAATTATAGACATGTGTATCAGATGTCAATGTTCCACTCATCACTTTTAAGAGCGAAATTCGACCAACAAACGGATCTACAATAGTTTTGTATATTTGAGCTGAGAAAATTTCTTCTTCATTGGTATGAAGTTCAACTTCTTCTCCCTTTAAGTTTTTAGCCTTAATAACTCCTAGTTCTCCATAGGATGGGAAGTAAGCACTAATTAAATCCATTAAACGACGAATACCTACTGACTGAGTTGCACTACCAGAGTAAACCGGATGAATATCACCATTTCTTACTCCAATACGGACACCTTGTAGAAGTTCTGTATCTGTAAATTCTTCGCCACTAAAGTATTTTTCCATCAGCTCTTCGCTCTCCATCGCGACAGCTTCTTTAATCATTTCAACATACTCATCGACATGTGCTTTTAAATTTTCTGGGACATCTTGTGGAGTTTCAGGATCACTTATATACCATGCTTTATCTTTAAGGATATTAATAGAGCCAATTATTGCCCCATTTTCCATAATTGGCATTTCAAATGGAATAACTGATTTACCAAATTGTTCTCTAAGTTGACTTAATACTTTTTCGAAAGAAGAATTTTCTTCATCGAGTTTATTAATAAAGAATAAGATAGGATATTTCTTTTCATTGGCGGCTTTAAAACTGCGAATGGTACCTGTTTGTACTCCATCACGACCATCAACTACAACGAGCGCATTATCTGCAACCGCTAAACCTGCGACCATTTCTTGCGCATAATCAAAATACCCTGGTGTATCAATAAAATTAAGTTTATGATCTTTCCATTCTACTGGCGCTAAACTGGTAAAGACTGAAACGCCTCTTTTTGCTTCTTCTGGATCATAATCTAAAACAGAGGTCCCATCGGCATTTTTACCTAAGCGATCAGACGCATTGGTAAAATGTAACATCGATTCAACTAAGGTTGTTTTACCACTACCTGAGTGACCTAATAAAACAATATTTTTAACATCTTGTGCTGCATAATCTTTCATCTATCATTCCTCACTTCAATACCGGTTTCAATTCCGCTAAACAATCTTGTCTTACATAATGGATGGCTTTATTACCGTCTGCATCTACAAGTTCTTTATTTGCATTATGATCTAATAAATACTCAACCATTTGTGAGTAGCCAGTATAAGCAGCTCTCATTAGCGCCGTTACGCCATTTGAATCTTGTACATTAACATCTGCTTCTGCACTTACTAAATGTTTAATCACTTCAAATCTAAACGCATTACATGCTTCCATTAATGCGGTACGTCCCATTTCATCAGCTATATCTACTTGTGCTCCAGCTGATACAAGCATATCAACCACTTCATCATGTCCCAGTAGACTTGCACGCATGAGTGCTGTACGTCCTCTTACATCTTGTGCATTAACATCCACATCAATATCTAAGAACATTTTAACAATAAGTGTATGTCCTTTTTTTGCGGCTCCCATCAGAGCTGTTTTCCCATTATTATCACGGGCATTAACATCTGCACCTTTATCTAAAAGATAACGTACGACTTTTTCATGGCCACGCTTAGAACTACGCATTAAGGCTGTTCTAGCTTCACCATTTCTAATATTAACGTCAGCACCTTGATTAACAGCTGCGACGACTTTCTGGAAATCACCTGCTGCTGCAGCATCCCAGAATAGTTGATTTGTTTGATCCATTTGTGTTTTCCTCCTCATTTCTCAAACAGCGTACAAAAAAGATGGACATACCTAGCCCATCTTTAAAATACGATTTAAATTCAGAATTCCACAAGTTAAGAGCGCATCCTCGTGGTGCGCTAAATGAAGTGGATCGTTTGTCTTTTTGACCCCTAACATAATGTGGACCTTCTTTCTAAATTCTTGTTAATTCTATTGTAGACCTATGAATACAAAATGCAAGCGTTTTCATAAATTTTCATAACTTTACATCATTCATTAAAGAAGACATAATTCGCAAAAGCAATGTATTCATCGGCACTTAAAGTCGCATTGCTGCTTTTATCAAATTCATGTTTCCCATCAGAAATGAAGTCTCTCTCGTCTAGTAAGAAGTAGGTGTATAACACACGGCCTTCTTTATCTGGAATTGGATCATCCCAAGTAGTATCAATAAATAACCATTCATCGCCATCATAAACTAAATTCCACGCATGCATCATTGATTCTGAAGATACAATTAAACTTGGAATATCCATAGAATAGCTTAAAGCGCTAAAAGCACGTGCATAACCTGAACAAACTGCTGTATTATCTAAAAACACACCTAAAGAGTCAAAAGATAAATGTGTTGTAGGTTTTGTTAAATCAAGTTGTAAAACAGTTTCATCATATTTTGTGTTTAAAACAATCACATCATGAGCCCATTCTATTTTTTCTAAAATGGTTTCACCATCTAAGTTCGCATCACCACTTATATCATCAGCGTAGTTATCGACTAATGTCCACTCAGCGAAAACAGGTTGCACATGTAATTGATAAAGCGTTAATACCACTTCGTCATTTTGGGTATAGGATAATTGAGATGAACTTAGATTAAAAGAATATGTTAATAAGGTCTCTAAGAAAGCGTAGATACGATCAATATCTAATTCATTATCTGAAATATAATTAAAATCCAAGGTTTCATCAAGACTATGAATAAAGGCTAAAAGCGCAACTTCTTCCTCACTTTCAACACGATAAACATTCTCTTCCTTTACATAACTTGGTAAGCCCGCAATTGTAAACTCGTGACTCGTAAAATCAAGACTTATTTCTTGGTGAATATCCTCAGGAATAATTTCTTCTTGAGCACAGCTACTTAATATCAATACAGTTAACAAACTGAGTAAAATTGCACGTTTTAAATTCATGCGAACATTATAACATAGCCACATGTTAAAGTAGGATTATGAAAATGACAGATAAGCAAGAAGCATTTTGGAAAAAATGTACACAAACATTAAAGCTTGACTCAAACACAAAATGTAAAGAATGTTTTAGTTTTGGATATACAAAAGAACTAATTGATGAATTAACAGAATTAGTATTAAAAGGTCAAAAAACTGCAACTGCTTCATCGGTTCTCGCCTACGAAACTGAAGCAGATCAACCACATGTAGGTGATTATAGTATGGTTGTTAATTATGAAGAAGAACCAGTTGCGATTATTAAAACAATTGATATAAAAATCCTTCCTTTTAATGAAGTAAGCTGGGAGTTTGCAAAACTAGAAGGTGAAGATGATAACCTAGAATCATGGCGAAGAAACCATCGCAAATTTTTTACGGAAGAAGCGATTCGATTAAACTATCAGTTTAGCGAAGAAATGTTAGTAATCAGTGAAAAATTTAAAGTTTTAATAATAAATCACTAATTTTTTTGTAAGTTTTTTGTAAGGACTCTAATGCTAATATTCATTTATTAGGTGGTACAGGAGGTCAGTCATGAAAAACTTAAGCTTAAATTGGAATAAAAAAGAAGAAGTAGAAAAAAACCAATTTTGGTCTGATTTAGAAAAATTAGATGATTTTAAGGATGAAAGTGTTGAAGAAGTTATCGATCAATTAGTTCATAGTGAAAAAACATACAGCGTTATCGAAAACAAACCTTCAAAACTATCCTCAACCATTCATGTGATTGGAGATATAAACTCACAATCAGAACTTGAATGTGGTGGTTTGATTGAGGGTAATATTCAATGCACCAGTGATGTTACGGTGGTTAGCAACACAAAAATACTAGGTGATATTACTGCACGAAATTGCAGAATCAACTCTAGTGAAATTTTAGGTTCAATAACCTGTGATGGAAAAATAAGCATTCATGGCAGTAGTTTAGTGAAAGGTAATCTCGTTGGATTAGATATGGAAGTAGACGGCACTATTGAAGGTGATATCGAATCATTTGGAACTTTAGAACTTAAACAAAATGCAAGCGTAAGTGGTAATATAAAAGCACAACAAATGTCGATTGTTGAAGGTGCAATTATAAACGGTAAAATCCATATGGGGCACTAATTTGTCCAAATATTTGATTTTTTCTTGTTTGATTTAATAGTATGATCAAGCTGCTCGAAGATAAAATTTTGAGTATTTAATAATTCAAGATAGATAATCGCAAACACTAATGAAAATGTTACGCCAGTATAAATCGCATAGACACCATAATCAACGAGTTGTAGCAAAGCACCGATTACGGTAGGTGTCATGATTGTACCTAAAATTTTAAAGTCTCTAATTAACATCTTATGACGATTACGATAATACATAATTAGCGAAATAAATAAATATAATAATTCGACAGAATATAAAACAACAAAAGCGGGTCCTCTTAATAATTCATAAGAGTTTGGATCAACATCAAACATAATTGGTCTAAAGTACGAAACAATACTTAATCCAAAAATGACATAGATAGGTATCGCTAGTTTGTAAGCATATGATTTTAAATCCTCTTGTGGAGATAAATATGATTTCACATATAAACTTAATATATAGATTGGTATTGGGGTTACCATATAAAACAACATTAAACAAGTTAACCAAAATTGTCGTGATTCATACAAAACATATGCTTCATTACTTAATAGAAATAAATCAAAGGTAATTCCAATTATTTCAAACGCCGCCCCCCACAATAAAATACGTGTATTACGACTTCGCTTTTTCATCCCAATAAAGCGTACAAAAACGACCGAATAAATAATTAAAAACAAAATATGTAAATCAAGTATATATATCACAAACTTATTATGGAGTAAAAATGAACAATAAAGCAAGTTTTCTAAAATCATTCAAAAACTTAATTTCCTCTTATACAGTGGTTTATTTTCATGCTTTAATTGTTATTATTCTTATTGTTTTCTTCGAAGATCTTCGATTATCTACAATCATTTTAATCAATACAAGCATCTTTAGTCTTTGGATGTTCCTTCTGTATTATCAGTATTTTACAGCCTTACAGTTATTACTGTTTATTATAAATATTACCGTTTTGCTGATGAATAATATTGAGCTCGAACGATGGTTTGTCCCCGGAATTATAATTGCTGACATGACGATTCAAATTTATTTGATCACAAACAATATAAAAACAATATTTATTCCGAATGCACTTCCAAAAGATAGTGGCTATCATTCATTAAAACTTCACATCGGTATAATTGATGATTCATTAAAAAATAACGAAATGACTCAAATTTTTAAACAAAAAGAATACATTGCGGAAAAAATAACTCAATTAGATATTGATCATATCATTGATCAATGCGCTAGTTTTGATCTTATTATTATCAATAGTGACACCCATAATCAACATGGGTTAAAACTTCTTGAAAGTATTCGCCAAGTATTTCCCAATGGAACCTTAGATATCATTATGATTGTTTCAAACGATGAAGAAAGAAATATCGCTTTCTATTTAGGAGCAGATGATGTGATTAGTTCATCCTCAAATAAAAAAGAACTATTCTCAAGAATTGAACGGTTTAAACGGTTAAGTCATATTCGATTGAATGCTTCTGAATCAGCTATGTTAGTTCGTCAGAGTCAGATTAAACCACATTTTCTATTTAATGCCTTAAGTGTTATCTCATCCAATATCTCTACAAATCCTGAAATCGCAAAAGAAAACATTCAAGATTTATCAGTGTTTTTAAGAAAGAGTTTCGACAATATACCTAAAGAAGGCATGATTACACTTAAGGAAGAATTAGAATTAATTAAAGCTTATCTTTCAATCGAAAAATCTCGTTATTCAGATCGTTTGAACATTGAATATAATATTGACGAAAATATTACAATTGATATTCCAATTCTTACTTTGCAACCACTTGTCGAAAATGCGATACAACATGGTATTTCAAAGAAACGCTACGGTGGAAGTGTTCATTTAAATATCATTAATGAACAAACAGCTTATCTATTTGAAGTCATTGACAATGGTATTGGGATGAAAGCAGACAAAGTTAAACAACTTTGTGAGTTTAATTCAAAAGAACATTTTGGTTTATCAAATATCAACGCAAGACTAAAAGCATTTTATGGGACAACACTACAGATTGAAAGTAGTGAAAATGAAGGGACACGTGTTTATTTTAGAATAAATAAGGGGGAAATAAAATGAGAATACTAATCGTAGAAGATGAAAAGGCAACATTAGCTGAACTTGTCAGCGTTGTAAAGTCGATCACAAAGGATGAAGTCGTTAGTTATCATGATCCTGTTTCAGTTCTAGAAGACATAAAAAATATAAAAGTAGATGCAGCCTTTTTAGATATTTCAATGCCTGTTTATGATGGACTGTATCTAGCCCATAAACTCTTGGAAGCCAATCCACATCTACCTATCGTTTTTATTACCAGCTTTAACAACTATGCGGCTGAAGCATTTGAAATCCAAGCGATGGATTATATCTTAAAACCAATAGATCCAAAAAGAATTAAATTATGTATCACGAAAATCGCTCGTAAATTAGATAAACCTGTCTTAAAAATTACTGGTGATGTAAAAATTAAATTATTTGGACATATGGAAGTAAAAAACGGTTATAGAAATGTTCATTTTAGACGTAATAAATCTAAAGAAATTCTAGCTCATTTAGTCCTCCATGATTTTTTCTCAAGTCGTGATCAGTTAATTGATGATTTATATTCGGATTTGGAAATGAAAAAAGCGATCATTCATCTTCAAACACAAATTTATCAATTACGAAAAGACTTAAGACCTTTAAAAGATTATATCCATATCGTAACAACTGAAGATGGCTACCAATTAGAACTAAACAATGTTGAAATAGATTATAAGAAATTTATTACTTACCCTACACAAACATGCACTTTAGAGAATTGTGAAGACATGATCCATATTTATAGTAAAGGCTTATTAACAAACATGTCTAATGAGTGGGTCATCCGATATTATATTTCTGCAGAAGATAGAATCATTGAATGCTATCGAAAATATGTTGAACTCTTAGAAGAAGAAAAACAGTTTGAGAAACTCAAAACTGCCATATTTGATTTCAAACCCTTTTTAGTGGATATGGATAGCATTGAACACTACAATAATATTCTTAAAAAATATTATGTAAAAAACGTAAGTGAAAAATACCTTATCGCAAAATAAAAAGCCTCACTGAGGCTTTTATGCATTTTGAGTCATCAATTTATCGACTTTATCTAATAAAACATAACCGATGATAAAGAAGACAACTAAGAAGAGAATGGCGTATTTAGATTGTTTAAAGACAAAACCAGATATTGCCATAAGAATTGGGCCTAATAAATCAGCATACTTACCAAAGATATTAAAGAAGCCAAAGTACTCATTGGAATTTTCTTTAGGAACTAAGCGACCAAAGAACGAACGAGATAGTGATTGAACACCACCTTGAGCTAAACCAACGACTGCCGCCAATACCCAAAACTGCCATTGAGATTCTAAGAAGAAACCAAAGACTGCAACCCCAGCATAAATCAGAATATAGAATTTTAGTAGTGTTAAGACTTTAATTTTTTGGGCTAGTTTACCAGCTAAAATCGCAAATGGGAAGGCAATGAATTGAGTAAACAACAAGGCCATAATCATCCCTGATGTTTCTAGACCTACTTCTGCCCCAAAAGATGAGGCCATTGAAATAATGGTATATACACCATCAATATAGAAGAAGTAACCAATAATGTAGTAAAACATAATTTTGTTTTCTTTAATCTTATTAAAGGTTTTTCCAATTTCTTTAAATGATTTTGAGATTAAGTGCTTTTCAGATTCTGTGTAATAGGTTTGTTGAACATCCCTTAATAGCGGTAGTGTAAAAACAAACCACCAAATAAAAGTAATCACAAAGGAAATCTTCATTCCCATATCCGTACTTAAACCAAATAAATCCGGCATTAAGACAAAGATTAACCCGACAATAAATGGAATTGTACTACCCACATAACCAAAGGCATAGCCATAGGAGGATAGTTTATCCATGTTTTCATCTGTGGTGACATCGATTAACATTGAATCATAGAAGACATTCGCTAATGAATAACCTGTACGGGATAAGATAAATAGAACTAAGAAGGCGACCCATTGATTAACCGCAGTAAAGGCAAAACCACCTAAGATACCTAAAGCAACAGAACCAATAAATAGTTTTTTCTTCATGCCTTTATGATCGGCAATCGCTCCTAAAGCAGGACTTAATAACGCAATAATCGCAACCGAAATTGATGTCGTAATCGCAAAGAATGTTGTATGTGGAATATCACCTACAGGATCTAATGAATAGAGGTAAGCAAACCACAATGGAATGGTAGCGGATGTAATGAGTGAGAAAGCAGAATTTGCCACATCATATTTAATCCAACTCTTCTCAGTTTTTGTGAGTTTCATAAAAAAATTCTCCTTATACCCTATTATAAAGTAAACATCCCATTTGGGATGTAATTTTTACTTTATGAATACTAACATGGCTATAATATGACTCACAGCCGCCAAATCTATAAAGATATGCCATATAAAATGGAAATAAGCGCGATGTTTTTGACTATAAAACCACGCACCTATACTATAAAATGCACCACCAATAATGATCCAAATCAAAAATGTGATATCAGCATTTTGTATAAGTTTAGGAATAAACAGAACCGCTACCCATCCCATTGTCATATAGATGACAAGCGAGGCTTTAGGGATACGTTTACGAGCTAAAGATTTATATAAAATACCACCCAAAACCATTGTCCACTGAACAATCAAAATCAGCACACCCTGCCAACCTTTAATTACGGATATCGCAACCGGCGTATAACTTCCCGCAATCGCCACGTAAATGGCTGAGTGATCCAAAATCTGCATAATTTGTTTATGTTTAGTATCGTGTTCCATCGCATGATAGAGCGTTGACATCAAAAACATAAGAAAGAGGGAAATTGTGAATACGCTAATCCCAAAGCTGTATTCCCATCCACCTTTAAGATAAGCAAAAACAGAAAAAATCGGCAATGCGATTAGTAAACCAACAGCCATAACGCCATGGGTTACTGAGTTACCGATTTCTTCTCCTAAAGTTAATTTAATATGTTCTTTTTTTGACATGCGCTAATTATAACGCGTTATTTAGTCGATTTTCAACTTCATCCCAGTTAACGACATTCCAGAATGCACCAACATAATCAGGACGACGATTTTGATAATTAAGATAGTAAGCATGTTCCCAAACATCTAATGCGAGTAGTGCTGTACCTGCTGGTACATCTTGATTAGCTGTTGAGACAACTTCTAACTTTTTATCTGTGTTTAATACTAGCCAAGCCCAACCTGAACCAAAACGTGTTTTAGCTGCTGCAGAGAATGCTTCTTTAAACGCATCCACTGAACCAAACGCTTCAGTTAGTTTTGCTTCTAAGTCAGCTGAAGGTTTTTGACCAGTTGCTGGAGCTAAGTTTTTCCAGAAGAGTGCGTGGTTATAAGCACCGCCACCATTGTTTCGTACAGCTGTACGAATATCTTCTGGTACTTTGTTTAAATCTTGAAGATAAACCAAGATATCTTCAGTAAGCTCTGGATGTTTTTCTAGAGCTGCGTTGAAATTATTGACATAAGCTTGATGGTGTTTACTATGGTGTATCTCCATCGTTCTCGCATCAATATGTGGTTCTAATGCATCATATGCATAGTATAATTTTGGAAATTCAAATGACATAAGTTTTTTCTCCTTTTCGTATAACTTATGTCTTAATCGTATCGAGTCAATTGTGAAAAGTCATTCAATATGCTCAAGCAAATAAATTTGGTCGAATACGTTTAATGGCAGTGATAACGGCAGGAACTAAGAAAATTGCTGCAGATAATTCTAGTAAACCATTGGTAGAAATCACAATCGTATAAATAGTCGCAACTGCTTGATTAAAGGAAACAAGTCCTGCTGATTCAAACATGAAGATTGCGCTTAAAACTAAGATTGTATTACTTAATGTTCCAATAGCTGCGACAATCGCATAACGAATAAGATCTTTAATTTTTAAATTCTTTATCGCGAGTGCTGTATAGGAAACAATAAGTCCTACTAATATTCTAGGTACAATCGAAACCATTGGGTTTAAGAAAATCATGGCTTCGATAGTTCCTAGCGTTAATGCATATAAATATGAGGTAATACCCCAAGTTAATCCAAGCACTAAACCGCCTAAAGGACCTAAAATAGCTGCCCCAATAAGGACTGGAATATGGATAATTGTTATTGAAAACAATCCCGTTTGAATATAACCAAAGTTTGGTGTAAATGTCATTAAGATAATCAAGGCAATTAAAAGTGCTAAAGTTGTCATCTGTACAATTCTTTGTCTATGTGTGTTCATAAAATGTCCACCTTTCTTAAATCTCAACAAATATAACATACTTTCCATAAATTTGTATGCTTTTTTACCTGTGCTGAGTATTCAACTTGTCTTTGAATAAGCATTTAGGTTAAATTTATTTTAACAGTCAAGGAGAAAATATGCATTTCTTACAACCTACAACATTAAGAAAAACAAAACTTAAAAACAAAATTATCATGCCTCCCATGTGCATGTACGAAGCAGAGAATGGACATGTCATGCCCTTTCATCTACAACATTATGGTTCACGATCATTAGGCGGTGTTGGATTAATCATTACTGAGGCAACAGCCGTATCGCCAGAAGGGCGCATAAGTGACAATGACTTAGGGCTTTGGGATGATGATTTAATTGAAGGACAAAAACAATTAGTCGATGAGATTCATCGTTATGGTTCTAAAGCAGCTATTCAATTAGCCCATGCAGGTCGTAAGAGCGAATCTTGTGCAAGCCCTCATATTGCACCTTCATCCATTCCTTTTAGCGAGGATTATATGAAACCCGTTGAAATGAGTGAACAAGAAATCAAAGATATTCAAAGTGCTTTTATTCAAGCGGCACTTCGTGCAGAACTAGCAGGTTTTGATGGAATAGAGATCCATGCAGCCCATGGTTATTTACTACATGAATTTTTATCACCTTTAAGTAATCACCGTAAAGATAATTATGGAGGCTCATTAGAGAATAGAGCTCGTATTTTAAGAGATCTAATTTCAGAGATGCGTGCAGCACTCAAAGATGAAACATTCTTATTGGTACGTATCTCTGCTAGTGATTATGATGAAGACGGTTTAAGTCCACAAGATTTAATAGAAATACTTAAGCCTGTCACAAAAGACTTAGATGTTGTCCATGTAAGTTCAGGTGGTAATGTTTTAAGACACATTCCACTTGCGCCACTATACCAAGTAGAGTTTGCGGCTGAGATTAAAAACGCTTTAGATATTCCTGTGATTGCGGTTGGTTTGATTACCAAAGCTGAAGAGATTGAATCGATTCTCATTGAAGATAAAGCTGACTATGTAGCCTTAGGCAGAGAACTTCTTAGAAACCCTTATTTTGTGAATGCAGAATACAAAAAGGCAGGCTTAAAAGATTTAATTCCTGAACCATATCTTAGAGCTTATAAGTAAAAAGACGCTTACTCGGCGTCTTTTGTTTTTGCTTTTTTAGGTTTTGTTTTAATAATACGAACTCGACTTATAACTTTATCTTCTACTTTTAAGATTTTGAAGCGTAAATTATTATAGGTAATTTCAATGAGTTCTTTTTCATTTGGGATACGTCCTAATTGAGCGATTAATAAACCACTTAAAGTATCGTAATCCTCTAAGTCTTCTTTAGGAAGATTTAATGCCGCATCTTCATCTAACTCATCCAGTTCAATTGAACCTGAAACATCATAGGTATAGCCATTGAGTTTAACGAATTCATTTTCTTCCTCGTCATACTCATCTTCAATATCACCTAAGATTTCCTCAATTAAGTCTTCAATTGTAACAATACCTGCAGTTCCACCGTATTCATCAATCGCAACCGCAAAATGGGTACGATTCTTTTGAAGTTCAAAGAATAGTTCATCTAAATGTTTTGAATCAGGCACAAAATAAGGCTTACGCATGATTTTCTTTAAATTAAATTTCGTTGTTTGATCAGAATCCATGTAACGTAGAATATCTTTCAAATGGATTGTCCCAACCACATGGTCAATATTATCTTCATAAACTGGATATCGCGTATATTGTTGATTAATTAAAGTATGTTTTACGTCTTCTAAGCTAGACTTCACATCAATCCCTACAACATCCGTTCGGTGCGTCATGATATCTGCAACTTCTGAATTATCAAATTCAAAGATGTTGTTAATCATTTCTTTTTCAGTTTCACGAATCGTTCCTTTTTCTTCACCGACATCAACCATCATTCGAATTTCTTCTTCAGTAATTTTCTCAGGTTGAACATTTGGATCTATGCCCAATAAACGTAATATTGTCTTGGTTGAAAAACTTAGTAATCGAACTAAAGGTTTAGTAATCTTGCCAACCACTAAAATTACACCTGATGTGCCAAAAGCAATCTTTTCACTATAATGCATCGCAACTCGTTTTGGGACCAATTCACCAAAAACTAACGATAAATATGAGATAGCGAGTGTAATTAATACCATCACAATCGGTGTCAATACTTCTTTAGTTGTAGGTATATAGTTCAATAAATAAGCTGTAACATCATCACTAAAAGTTGCTGAAGCGATGGCACTCGACATAAATCCAGCTAATGTAATCCCAACTTGAATGGTTGATAAAAACTCTGTAGGCGTCTCTAAAATCTTTACTAAACGTAAAGCTTTTTTGTGGCCATCATCAGCCATTACTTTTATTTTTGTATCATTGATGGATATGATAGCCATTTCTGCGGCTGCAAAAAAGGCATTGGTAGCTATTAGAGCAATTAGAATGAAAGAATTAAGCATACTTAATCTCCCATTTCTTTAAATGGACTGAATTTCTCTGGTAACAGTCCGCGTCCTCTTTCATAAGCTTCCTCCTTAAAATATAGATATCATACAAAACAGCTGTTTTTTCGTCAAGGTTTTAAACCCAAGACAAATGCTAAGATGTTTTCTTTTTTGTTTTTTAATCGATCTTGCATGACCTCATCCAAAATCAAATCAAGCATATCACTGATTTGTTTTCCGCGAAGACCCAAATCCATTAAATCATGCCCTTTTATATCTAATTGTTTTAAACTGACACAAATATCTTGATCAATAATTTCTTCGCAACGTTTAATTTGTTCAAAGGCTTCATCATTTTTATTTAAGTGATATTCAACGGTAAGACTGTCTATAATTTGATTAATATCTGCTTTATGACAAAGTCTTCTTAAATCATATTCACTTTTTTTCTTCTCATCAAAAAGTTCACGCTCCACAACGATATTTTGGATTAGTAAATTAGACTGTCTAAGTTTTTTTAATCGATCTTTAATTTGTTCTGTACTTGATTTTGAAAATAACATTAAATACTTTTGATTAATTGTTTTACACTGATCAATCAATTTTATTTCATCATCGTTCAAATAAAGTATTTCTGGAAAAAATAAGCCAATGGCTTCTTTAAATTCAATACATACAGATGCACAGGTATCTGATCTTAATAACTTATCAAACTCCATCGCAATGCGCTCAATCGCAATATGAACCATTAAGTGGAAATGCTGATGAATGGCTTCTGCTGTTTTCTTTTCAATTGAGAAATTGAGTTGCGCCGCAAACCTTAAAGCTCTTAACATTCTTAAGGCATCTTCGTTAAATCGTTTATGTGAATCACCGACACTTCGAATCAGTTTTGCCTTGATATCACTTTGACCATTGACCAAATCAATAATCTTCCCATCACGACCTAAAGCTAAGGCATTAATCGTAAAATCACGTCGTATTAAATCTTCTTTCAAAGAGGATACAAAATGAACAGTATCAGGACGTCTATAGTCAGAATATTCTACATCACTTCTATAGCTCGTTATTTCGAACCATTCATCATTGTGTAGAACCCCAATGGTTCCATGTCTTTTCCCAACTTCTGATTGTTTATGATCTTTAAATACCTTTTCAATTTCATCAGGACTTGCGTTTGTCGCAATATCAATGTCATATGAATTCTTATTTAAGAGTGCATCACGCACAAAACCACCCACAATATAGGCTTCATAATTTGCTTCATATATTTTATTTAGAATATACAAGGCATTTTTAGGGACAAAGACTTCCATAATTTAAGTATACCGTTATTCAAAAGAAAAAGACCAATAATGGTCTTTAGAATATTTCAATACTAACAGGACAGTGATCTGAACCAAAGACATCATCATGAATGAGTGCTTCATCAACATCCTTTGCGAGTCTATCTGATACGACAAAGTAATCAATCCGCCAACCCACATTTCTTTCACGTGCTTTAGTTCGATAACTCCACCATGAATATTGTTCCTTCTCAGGGTAAAGAAGTCTAAAGGTATCAACAAATCCTGCTTCTAAAAGATTTGTGAACTGTGCCCTTTCTTCATCTGAAAAACCAGGATTCTTATGATTAGTATCTGGATTTTTAAGATCAATCTCTTCATGAGCAACATTTAAGTCACCACACATAATCACTGGTTTAGATTCATCTAGTTTTTGAAGATAAGCTCTAAACGCATCTTCCCATGTCATACGATAGGGTAAACGTCTTAAACTATCTTGTGAGTTTGGGGTATAAACACAAACAATATAAAAGTCATTATATTCAAGGGTTACAACACGACCTTCATGATCATGTTCCTCAACTTGAATACCATAGTTAACAGAAAGTGGTTCATGTTTGGTATAGATAGCTGTTCCAGAATACCCTTTCTTTTCAGCATAATTAAAATACTTATGATAACCTTCAGGACTAAAGTCTAACTGCCCTTCTTGCATCTTTGTTTCTTGAAGACAGAAGAAATCAGCATCAAAATCCGCAAATATTTGTGGAAAATCCTTTTTATAAATAGCTCTTAAGCCATTAACATTCCATGATACAAAACGCATAAATTCACCTCGATTATTAGTATAAAGTAGTCAATGATGTTTGTCATCCGTGATACAATGAGCGCATGTTAAGATGCCCTGTATGCCATAAAACTTTAACACAAAATGATCATCAATTTATTTGCGATAGTCATCATAGTTTTGATATCTCTAAAAATGGATCTGTTTATTTAAGCAAGACACACAGTCATAAAACTCGTGGTGATAATAAACTTCAAATCGAAGCACGCCATCACTTTCATCAAAATGATCACTATAAAATCATCAAAGAAACTCTTATCCAATCCTTAAGCGAATATCCTTTTAATTCTTTATTAGACTTAGGTTGTGGAGAGGGTTATTATACTGACTATATTTCTCACACGTTTCCACAAGCTCAAGTTTATGGTTTAGACTTATCTAAGGAAGCCATTCATTTTGCCTCTAAAAGTCATTCAAATGTTCAATACATCATTGGTAATAGTAAAGACTTGCCCTTTATAGATAACAGAGTTGATATAGTGACAGCTTTATTTACACCTTTTTATATTGATGAGATTGTTCGTGTTTTAAAACCCTATGGTTATTTCTTTATTGTACAAGCGGGATCACATCATCTATATGAACTTAAAGCAAACTTATATGACAATGTCATTTTAAATGAAGAAAAGCGACTCTATCATCCAAAATTAAGAATGGTCGAATCTCAACGCATATCTCAACGGATCCATTTAGATAAAAGCAGTAAAAACCAACTTTTAGAAATGACCCCCTATTACTACACATCACCAAAAGATAAAGTTGATTCATTCTTAAATCTTGATGACTGTGATGTGACTATAAATGTTGTAATTAGTATATTTCAAAGACTCCCTTGACCACTATTGTGTGCATTAGTATAATGAGTGCGCACGCTTATTCAAAGGAGTCTTTTTTGTGAACATCTATATCGGCCTTTTGGCTTCAATATTATATTTTAGTTTAATCTTTTTTATTGCCTTAAATCTTAAAACAAAACACGTGGAATACCCCCGTATTTTCGTTCATATTATGAGTGCAAATTGGTATCTAATCATGCAGTATTTTATTACAGATAAACTGATTGCCTTAAGTATTCCCATTCTTCTTTATTTATTTCATCAAATTAACAACAATACAGTCTTATTACCAAAAATCTTTAGCGCATCAGAGAGTTCTCGCTATGGATTTCTCTATACTTACTTAAGCATGATTTTACTGATATTCTTAACCTTTGATTCAGCTAGTACTCAAATCATTGCCGGTGTAGGGATTCTAACACTAGGTTATGGTGATGGACTTGCTTCATTAATCGGAATGCATTTTGGGAAGCATCATTACACTATCTTTAAAGGATCAAAAAGTCTTGAAGGAACATTCGCAATGTTTGTTTCTACATTCGCTGTACTCTATCTTTATCTAACTATCTTAAATGGCATAGAATCATTAAATGTTGTTCTTGCGATTGCGACACTCGCAACACTTACCGAAGCCATATCTCCTTATGGTTTAGATAATCTATTTATTCCAGTCTTATCTTCATTACTTTATTATATTGTCTTATTTTAAAAGCTAGCTCACTCTGAACTAGCTTTGTTTGTTTTGGTGTTTTTCGATAGCTAAATCTAATACGCGACGAACATCTTCTTTTCCCATACGACCCTCTAACAGCTTCTCATCTCCATAATAAAATGTTGGGACTAGATAGTAATCATGTGCATTCGCTAAGTCTCTTTCAATTCGCTCATCAATCTTTTTTATATTGATGTTTTGATATTGTTCTTCGACTAACAACTCATCTAAATACTTATTGACCTTAATACAGTAAGGACACATCTCTAGGATGAAGAGTTTTAACTCAATTTCATTCATGCGAAGAAATATAACACATGTTATTTAAAATGTATACGCTTTTACTTTCATTTCACAAAACTTTTATGCAGCTTTATCTATTATTTATGTCTTTTTTATGTATAATGTGTTCAATAAGAATCAAGAAACCGGGAGAGATCCATCGGACGCCGAAGGCGCAGACGCGCAGTTAACGCTCAGGCAAAAGGACCGGTTTTGGACAAAGTTCGTAGAGAGAGTCAATCCACCGAAGAAGCAATCGAAAGAGAATCTTTCAGGTAAAAAGACGAAGGCGCATCAATTTTTTGAAGCGCTTTTTATTTTGAAAGGAGAACTTATGGAAAAGCTTACCCCTCTTGCCAAATGGCATGAAACACACGGTGGGAAAATGGTTTCTTTTGCAGGATTCTTTATGCCCATCCAGTATGAAAACGGTATTATTCATGAACATAGTGTTGTTCGTGAAAAAGCTGGGCTCTTTGATGTATCCCACATGGGAGAATTGTATTTAAAAGGTGAAGATTCAATCAGGAATCTAAATACCTTTATCACAAATGACTTCAGTGATTTAGAAATCGGTAAAGTTCGTTATGGTGTCCTTGTTTATGAGAATGGCTGTGCTGTTGATGATGTATTAGTCTATCGTATTGCAGATTTTGAATACATTATCGTAGTCAATGCCTCAAATAGTGATAAAGACTATGCTTATTTAAAAGAAAGAATCTTTGGTGATGTGAGTTTAGAAAACTTATCAGAAGAAATTGGACAAATTGCTTTACAAGGTCCATTGTCTGAAAAAGTACTCGAAAAACTAACCGATCAAATCCCAGGTGAGTATTATACATTTATACAAAATGTTGATATTAAGGGAATTAAAACGCATATCTCACGTACAGGTTATACGGGTGAAGATGGTTTTGAATTCTATTGTGACACGAATGATACCGTAAAACTTTGGGAATTACTCTTAGAAACTGGACAAGAAGAAGGTGTTGAACCATGCGGTTTAGGTGCACGTGATACACTTCGACTAGAAGCAGCTATGCCTTTATACGGTCATGAACTTAGCGAAAGTATTACACCACTTGAAGCCGGGCTTAAACGTTTTGTGAAATTAGACAAAGAAAACTTTATTGCGCAAGATGCTTTAGAAAAAGACATTAAACATAGGCGAATAGGTTTAGAACTTATTGATCGAGGCATTGCGCGAGAAGGATATAAAATTTTCCATAACGATATCGAAGTGGGTACTATCACATCAGGAACGCATTCTCCCACTTTAGGCAAAGCGATAGCCTTAGCCTATATAGATGCATCAGTATTTAAAGAAAGTGAATTTGAAATTGAAGTTAGAAATCGAAAGTTAAAAGCTCAAAAAGTGAAACTTCCGTTCTATAAAAAATAAAAGGAGAACATAAAGATGACAAAATATTACAATGAAACCCACGAATGGGCACAAGAAAACGAAGGATTAGTTGAAGTAGGTATTTCAGATCACGCACAACATGCACTCGGTGATATCGTGTATATCTCTCTTCCTGAGGTTGGATCAACTGTTGAACTTGGTGAAACTTTTGGCGATGTCGAGTCTGTCAAAGCTGTTTCAGAACTCTTCTCACCACTAAGTGGTGAGGTTGTTGAAGTCAATACTGCTTTAGAAGACGAACCAGAAAAACTCAATCAAGATGCGAATAACACTTGGATTATGAAAGTTAAAGGAAGCTTAGATTCATCCAAACTCATGGATGAAGCTGCTTACTTAGAATCTGCGCAAGACTGATATGCCTAAGTATACTTTACATACAGACTTAGAACTTAAAGAGATGATGGAGACGATTGGTATCCAATCAATTGATCAACTCTATGCTGATCTACCCAAAAGTTTAATATTAAAAGAAGATTTACAACTAGATCAAAGTGTCAGTGAGTTTAAAGTTCTTGAAGATCTGAAAGCTTTAGCGGCTCAAAATAAAATCTATAAAACAATTTTAAGAGGAGCAGGTGCTGAACTACATCTAATTCCAAGTGTTGTTAAACACATGGGACGTCGAGAAGAATTTGTCAGTGCTTATACCCCTTATCAATCAGAGTTTTCACAAGGGATTCTTCAATCAATTTTTGAATACCAAACATCCATTTGTGAATTAACTGGGATGGATGTATCTAACGCATCTATCTATGATGGTGCATCAGCCTGTGCTGAAGCAATTGGAATGGTGATTGAACGCAAACGTCATCAAGTTTTAATTCCATCAAACATCAACCCACACTACTTATTAACCATACAAACCTATACTCAATTTCAATCAGATATTGAACTGATTGAAGTAAAAACAAAAGATGGTTTAATTGATGAATCTGATTTAAAAGAAAAACTTAATGAAAATGTTGCGGGTGTACTTGTACAAAATCCAAATTACTTTGGATGTATCGAAGACTTAGAAGAAATTGCTCGCTTAGCCCATGCGAATGGTTCGAAAGTGATTAGTATTGTCAATCCAATGACACTAGGTTTACTCAAAAGTCCTCGCGCCTTAGGTGCTGATATCGCAGTTGGTGAAGCACAAGTTTTAGGTATTCCTTTATCTTACGGAGGTCCTTATCTTGGTTTCATGGCTGCCGCATCTGAGCTCACACGTCGCATTCCAGGACGCATTGTTGGTGAAACGGTTGATACTGAAGGTCGACGCGCATATGCTTTAACCCTTCAAGCGCGTGAACAACATATTCGTCGTGAAAAAGCTTCAAGTTCTTTGTGTTCAAATCAAGCATTAATGGCACTTATTGCAGCCATGTATTTATCAGCTGTTGGACCAAATGGTTTAGCCGAAGTTGCGCAAAATTCTTTAGACATGTCTCACTATCTTTTAAGTGAACTTGAAACACTAGGCTTTGAAAAAGTTCATCAAAATGAGTTTTTTCACGAGTTTGTGACAACACATCCAAAACTAAGTTCGCAAGAAATCGAAAATCATTTAGACAAAGCCGGTATTTTATCAGGTCTTAATCTAAATGAAAAAGAAATTCTCTGGTGTGTTACGGAAGCCATAAGCAAAGAACAATGTGATGAAGTGATTAGCACATTGAAGGAGGTCTTATGAGTCAATTAATATTTGAACGCAGTGTTAAAGGAAGACGTTGTGTTACCTTTGATTCTAGTCGTGTAAAAAAAATTAGCTTAGATTCAAAATATCTCCGCCAAGTCAAACCTCGTTTAGCTGAAGTAGGTGAAGTTGATTTAGTTCGACACTACATGGAATTATCTCGACAATCATTTGGGGTAGATAATGGATTCTATCCATTAGGTAGTTGTACAATGAAATACAATCCTAAGCTCAATGAAATGATAGCTTCTTTAGATGGTTTTGCGAATATTCATCCACTCGCACCTGCCCATGCGACACAAGGTGCACGTGAGTTAATGAGAAACTTAGATAAATCACTTCAAGCAATCACAGGCATGGACGCCTTTACACTTCAACCTGCAGCCGGTGCTCAAGGTGAATTTACAGGTTTACTTATGATTGAAGCTTATCATGCGTCACGAAATGATTCTAAACGTCATAAAGTGATTGTCCCAGATTCAGCCCATGGAACTAATCCAGCTTCAGCCAATATGGCTGGTTACAGTGTTGTATCTGTAAAATCTAATGAAATGGGTGGTGTTGATCTTGATGCGCTAAAAGCCGTTCTAGATGATGAAGTTGCCGCGCTTATGTTGACCAATCCAAATACTTTGGGTTTATTTGATCCAAATATCTTAGAGATTTCAAAACTCGTTCATGAAGTAGGTGGTCTTCTATATTATGATGGTGCTAACTTAAATGCGATTATGGGAACAGCTCGTCCAGGTGATATGGGCTTTGATGTTCTTCATTTGAATCTACATAAAACATTCTCTACCCCTCATGGTGGTGGTGGACCTGGTAGTGGTCCTGTGGGATGCAAAGACATCTTGAAGCCTTTCTTGCCTGTGGGTACTTTAAAAGATGATTTAAGCTTTGTCGAAGAAAGCGATTTAAGTATTGGCCGTTTACGTTCTTTCTATGGAAATTTCTTAGTCAATGTTAGGGCTTATGCTTATATTAAATCCTTAGGTGCTGATGGACTAAAAGAAGCAAGCGAAATCGCTGTACTTAATGCTAACTACATGATGAAGAACTTAGAAAAACACTTTAAAGTAGCTTATCCTCAAACATGTATGCATGAATTCGTCTTATCACTTGAAGATATTAAAAAGGAAACAGGTGTCAGTGCGAAAGATTTCTGTAAAGCTCTCTTAGATTATGAAATGCATCCACCTACCATGTACTTCCCTTTAATTGTTCACGAAGCGCTTATGATAGAACCAACTGAAACTGAAAGTAAGGAAACAATGGATGCTTTTATTGATGTTTTAATCAAACTAAAAGAAGAAGCCTATTCAAATGCTGATTTGCTTCTAAATGCACCATTTAAAACACCAGTTACACGTGTGGATGATACACAAGCGGCACGACATCCGGTATTAAACTATAAATTTAAGTAAGACCTACAAAAATGTAGGTCTTTTTCTTAAGAATATGTAGCCATTTATAAATGAACAGGTGTATACTATTCATATATATAGTGAACAAGTGTTTATTTATAACCGAGGGAATTTATGAAAAAATTAGTCTTTCTAGCATCCATTTTGTTTTTAACAGCTTGCCAAGCTCAAGTAGAAGAAGTCTATGTTGAACCTACTTATCCTGTTAAGGCAAGTTATTTAGTCTTAGAAGAACGTACTGAGTACGTAAAATATGTAGGCATTTTACAACCAGAAAAAATGGTTCAAAAGACTTTTGATAACTTAGCGACAGTTGAGAAAATTTATGTTGATGAGGGTGACAAAGTAAAAGTTGGGCAATTGCTAGCTAAACAAGATACAAGTGATTTAGAGGCTAGAAAAGAAGAAGCAGCCCTTAATGTCGATAGTGCAAAATCAGATGAAGAAGCAGCTTATCAAGAAATGTTAGCGGATAAAGCAACTTATGAAAATGCAGTTGCTAGTCAAGATGCAGATACTGCTGCGCTTAAACAAACTCGTGATGATGCTTATGATCAAATGATCGCAGATGAGCAAACCTTAGCTGATACACAAGCTGCCTTTGATGAAGATACAGCTGATCAAGCAGCCCTTACAACTGCTCAACAAAACTATACTCAGTCTGTGATTGAATATAATGCGGCTGATCAAGAGTATCAAGCAGCCTTAGATAACACAACAACAGCTGAAGTTGAGATTGCTGATGCGAACTATCAAGCTTCACAATCAAGATATGAGACAGCACAAACACAAACAGATATCGCCCAAACTCAATACGATAATATCGATGAACAAATTACCAATAGTTATCTCTACGCAGATATTGATGGTTATGTTTTAGTTCTAAACGCTGAAGAAGGTGAAACAGCTAACCCCCTTATTCCGGTTATGGTTTTAGGTACTTCAGAAACGGTCGTAACCATTGGTTTATCACAAGATAATGTCCGAAAAGTTGAAACAGGTATGAGTGCAAATGTGCAAATTGGTGAATTAGAGTTTGAAGGGGAAGTCTTGGATATCTCTCGTATCCCTGATTCATCATCACGGACATATGAAACAAATATTGCCTTCCCTGAAGACTTGCTTAATTTCTTTATTGGCGAAAGTTCAATCGTCAATATTGATGTTGGTCAAACCCAAGGTATCTGGATTCCGATTCGTGTCATCCAAAATGATGGAGAAGATTATGTCTTTGTGATTAAGGATGAAAGAGTTAAAAAGAAAATCATTGTGACTAAGCATATCGATAATGATTATGTTTTAGTTGAAGGATTACAAGCTGGTGATTTATTAATTACTGATGGTATGAAAAGTGTTAAACCCGGTAACTTAGTTGAGGTTACTGACTAATGATTCGAATCATCAATGAAATGATTAAGCGAAAAGTTATCGTCTTTATTTTGCTTGGTCTTTGGGTTTTAGCGGGTATCTATAGTTACTATATAATTCCTAAACAAGAAAATCCTGATACATCATTACCTGGAGCCGTTATATCTACGGTTTATCCTGGCGCAACATCTCAAGAAGTGGAAGCAATGGTCACCACTAAAATTGAAGATGCGGTTAATGAAGTTGGCAGTATACAAACTCTAGATTCTTTATCAATGAATTCAGCCTCGGTAGTGGTTGTGCTTTTTGATACAGATGCGGATGGTGATGAAGTTTTAAGTTTACTAAGACAAAAGATTTCGGATGTTCAAAACTCATTACCTGAGATGGCTTATGAATCTGTCATAGATACTGAACTATCTGTAAGTCCTCAATTTATCATCGCCTTATCAGGTGAAGATTACTCACGAGAAGACTTAGTCACCTACGCTGAAGAAATCAAGGAAGCTGTCTTAGATGTTGATGGAGTAGAACGCATCGATATTGAAGGACAGTTAGATAAACAAGTTAATGTTGTGGTCGATATCGATGATTTAAATCTCTATAACATTTCCATCGAAAATATTGCAGATCTCATGAAAGCACAAAACCTGTCAATTCCATCAGGTTCTATTCAATATGATTCAGGCATTATTAACGTGAATACACCTTCAACCTTCTCATCCTTAAAAGATATTGAAAATATTGTGGTTGCGGGAAGTAGTGAAGATACCATAGGTTTTGTTCAACTTAAAGATATTGCGACGGTTAGTATTGATTATGCCGCAGGCTATTCTTATATGCAGGATGGGGTCAATGCGATTCTTTTAACGGGTTATTTTGAAGATAGTGTAAATGATGTCTTAATTGGTAATGATGTCCGTGAAGTTATTGATGAAGTCTCTCTACAATTACCCCCAAATATTGATTATCATGAAGTTGTTTATTCATCTGAAGATATTGATAAGTCAGTAACTGATTTTATTCTAAATTTATTAGAATCCATTGTCTTAATTATCATTGTCGTCATGATAGGGGTAAAACTTAAAAATGCGATTGTGGTCTCAATTGCTTTACCTTTATCCATATTCGCAACCTTCTTTGTGATGTATTTATTAGGCATTGAATTCCATTTTATTTCCATTATGGCTTTGATTGTTTCACTTGGGATATTAGTTGATAATGCGATTGTTGTATCAGATGCGATCCAACAAAAACTCAATGAAGATTATTCTAAAAAAGAAGCGATAGAAATGGCTGTTAAAGAAACAGCTGCACCAGTATTTACATCCACTTTAACCACTATCATTACTTTTGGTATTCTATTATTTATTCCAGGTGCCGTCGGGGATATTGTGGCGACGATTCCGATTGTTGTCATCACATCACTTATCGCTTCTTATATTGTCGCAATGTTTGTTATTCCTTTATTTGCTCGGATTAGCTTTTCTAAAGAAGCCACACATAAAATCGAAAAGAAAGAATCTACTTTAAAAGAACTCTTTAACAAAGCACTAGCTTTAGGTTTAAATCATAAAAGAACGACAATCATTGTCGCATTTTCAACCCTCATAATTGCGATTGTATTAGTCCTTAGTTTAGGTATGACTTTTTTCCCGTATTCTGATAAACCGATTATTTATGTCAATGTTAAAAGCGAACGTATGAATTTAGATAAAACACAAGAAATTGTGGATGATATTCAAGCAATTTTAGATGAAGAAGCGTTGATTGAACATTACTCAAGTGCAGTTGGCAAAGGTTTACCTCGTTTCTTTTTAACGGTGCCAACTTTAACAGAATCAAGTGATAATGCGCAGATTATGATTGAGTTAGATGAGTCATCTGATGACTTTACTGGCAATATGGATTTTGGCGCATATCTTCAAGAGCGATTTAATAATGAGATTGTTGGCGCAAAAGTCGAAGTTAAATACTTAGAAATTTCAATGCCAACTGATGCGAAAATTGCGATTGAACTCTACGGAGATGATTTAAGTGTTCTGCAAGACTTTGCCCAAGAATCACAAGATATCCTAAACAATATCGATGGGACAACAAATGTACGTGATGACTTTGTGGGTATTAATTATGAATACAACGTAGAGATTGATTCTGATGTGGTCAACTTAATGGGTGTTTTAAAGTACGATGTTGTTAAACAAATCAATACCGCTTTAATGGGTTCGGAAACCTCGAACTATATTGTTGGAGGCAATGAAATGCCGATTATCGTGAAAAGTAATATATCTAATTTAGATGATTTATATCGTTTACCGATCAGTTCATCAGTTACTGATACTCAAATTCTTTTAAACCAAATTGCAGATATTAACTTAGACACATCTATTCCTCTTATTCAAAGAACAGATAGGCAACGCTCGATTACGGTCATGAGTGATTTAAAATCCGGTTTTAAGTCTGGTGACATTGAAGCAGCCTATAAAAATGCGATTGAAGAAATAATCCCTGATGGCGTTAATGTTAAGTTTAATGGCGAGATGACACAGATGATGGCTTTAATCTCTGATTTAGCCGTAGCAGGTGGCATATCAATCATTTTGATTTACATAGTTTTACTTTTCCAATTTGATAAGATGTTAAAACCCCTCATTATCTTAGTGAGTATTCCTCTTTCATTTATCGGATCATTCTTAGGTTTATATATCTTTAATATGGACTTACAAGCGATGGCTTTATTGGGATTGGTAAGTTTAATTGGGATAGTCGTTAATAATGGAATCATCTTAGTTGAAGTTATGGATCAACAAATTAAACTAGGTCACTCTGTTTATGACGCTTGTGTGACGGCTGTTGATAAACGATATCGTGCTATTACTTTAAGTACCATCACAACCTGTATTGGCTTAGTACCACTCATTTTATCTAACGATCCATTGAGCGCACCAATGGCATTAGTCTTATTATTTGGTTTATTATTTTCGACCATTCTCACAATGGTTGTTGTACCGGTACTTTATTCAATGGTTGTAGTAGATCCAAATGATTTGAACTCTTATCATAAACTTCAACTCGTTCAACTTGCTCAATCATATGGCTTAGAATTACCAAGCAAGAAAACAAATAAAAACCTAAAAGCTCTTATTAATCAATATCTAGATGATAAGAAAGGAGATGATTATGGCCAGAGTTCTGAATCCTAAATCACGTGAAAAAATCATTAAAGCTTCGATTGAGATAATGCATAAAGAAGGCTACCAAGCTTTATCAATGCGTAAAGTTGCCCAGAAATCAAATATGGTAGTTGGTAATGTATATCGCTACTTTAAGAGTAAAGAAGAGATTGAAGATGAAATCTTTCAACCAGTTTTTCTTCATTTAGAGATGTTCTTAAACATGCCGTTCGACCAAATTAAAATGGCTCATCCAAGTGCCAGTGACATTAAGAATTTCATCATTTCAAATATCCATCCGATTGTTGAAAACATAAGTGAATTATTAAAAGTACACTACAAAGAATTTCATATAATCTTTAGAGAGCCTAAACTATCAGATGATATTACCCATCGTGTGTCTCTGTTCTTACAAGCCTTATTAAAAAATTATTTTCCACTAGAAAACAATCTTAATGATGAGGCTCAACAACTTATCAAAATGTTTTCAAGTTCATTGATTGCTGGGGTCATTGAAGCCATTAATGATTACCCAAGAAATAAAACAATCATTTCTGATTTAATCAGCACCTACTTATCCATTTATGCTAATTTACTTGAGGTTGATATGCCACAAAAATAAAATCGTGTTGACCACGATTTTTTTATAAGAGATTGCGATTAATCATATTATAGATACTTGGTAAATCAGATACGGATATAATACCAATCGGTTTTTCATGCATCTCACCATGTTCAGTTATGATAACTTCATTGAGCCTTTGCCCAGTATGTAGAGCTTGTTCAAATTCCATGACCACATCCACAAGCGTAGAGTGTCGTGATATAAAGCGAACATGCCGCCCTTTTTTATCAAATTCAATGACATCTTTAACCTGTGCATCAGGAATTTCACAGACAATATCTTTGATGTGATCAACCACATAATAGCTAAAGGCATCGGTTGTGAGTAAGCCTTCATATACACCTTCACGGTTATAGACAGGCAACTTAGAAAAACGTTTTGGTTTCATGCGGTTAATTACTGCTGATAATTTTTCATCCATATAGGCAATTTCAACCTTTTTTTGAAAACGTGGTAAGACCATTTCTGGTTTAGTTAGGATGTCAGCGATTTGTTCAATTTTTTCAACTTCTTTGATATGGGGTTCAGCTATGACTTCCCCATCAATACGCTCATGGACAATCGCGTTTCTAAGATCACCAAATTCTTCTAAGAATCGACGATAACGACGATAGGTTTTATCTACTTTAGCTAATCGTCGTGCCATCTCCGCATAAGAAATATAGCGTGAAGAATGCATACGACGTGTCATTTCTTCCTCAATACGACTAAAAGCATTTAAAAATCGCTCTGAATTTTGTGTACTCATTTTTGTAGATCCCTTAAGTGTTTTTGACTGCTTAATTGATCAAGTATCGCACTAATCAATTGATGAAGTCTTTCATCTTTTCGATAGTCAGCTGGCGCAATAAAATTAACGCGTTGATGCGCTAAAAGTTGTTCGCTTACATCTTTCTGCGCTTGTCCTTTATGATAGACCGCAATCGCATAACCACCATTAGAACGTATAAGTTTCATACTTGGTACATCTGTAAATCCATCACCGATGTATATCATGTTTGTGAAAGGCATGTATTTTAAATGTTCTTCGAGATGTTGATTTAAATCATTATCATTCTCAATCTCAAGAATATTTTTGTTTATTCTAAATACAAATTGAGTTTTCATCGTATAGTTGACCGATAATTTTGGCCATACTGCTTCACCTTTATCATCATATAGAAATTCACAGGCAAATACTTTTCTAAAGTACTTTGCGATTGGCGTATTTTCAATAATTTCTGTTAAACCTGAAGAGATGATGTAGTGTTCAATTTCTATCCCACGTTTTTTCCCTTCTGCGTTGATAAGTTCAAACCACTCAATAACGCCATCAAAGAACTCTATTTTAGGACCGTAGCTTGCGAGTCTTTCCCGGGTAATCGCAAGTCCTTTAGCTTTTGAAGATTCAACCATATGGTAAAGGTAAGTTAAAATATGGTCCATATGTTCTTTTTGACAAAGTTCTTCAACTTCTTTCCAGAAGTTTTCTGAGCTTTTTAAACCTAAGTCATCAAAATACCCAAACTCTTGCATATCATGAGTAGATAATGTTTTATCAAAATCGTAAATTAGCGCAACTTTCATAATAATTTCCTTTGTTTTATTGTAACACGCATAGGCTTATGTGGTAGAGTGTGTCCATGATAGATGTTGTGATTGCGCTCATTGAAAAAGACAATAAAATTTGTGTTGGTCAACGAAAATCTAAGCCTTTTAAAGGATATTTAGAGTGTCCTGGTGGAAAAGTCGAAATAAATGAATCACTTCTTGAAGGTTTAAAGCGAGAACTCAAAGAAGAAGGTGATGCAGTCATAAAAGAAGCTTACTATATTACACATTATATTGTTGATAATGAACATGGTCTTTTTAGATTACATTGGTTTAAGACCAGTTTAATAAATGATTTTAAACCCATCATTTATGATGAAATCCTGTGGGTTGATGTAGACGAGCTTTATACACTTAATTGGATAGAACATAATATTCCTTATATTCCAATGATGAAAAAAGCTTTGACTTTGAAATCTCAAGAACTCTATTTAGATCAAACAAATGAACTTGAATGTTTAAAACTTTTACAGGATGATAATATCCTCATAAAAAACATCCATCTTAAGAAAGATGGACATCATTTAGATCAGGATTTTATAAATTTATTTCCAATCATTATTGATTAGTTGTCATTTGGAAAAATAAGATTGATCTGCTTACGAGCTTGATCAATGACAGTTATCACATCTTTTGTAATACGCATCCACTCATCATATGTTTTCCAATCACTCTTGAGAATGACATTCGCATAATCTTGCATTTCATGAATCATCTGATTAGGTTTTTGAGGAAGTGATAAGTCTTCACTTTCTTTTTTATTACTAAAGACGCAAGTTTTTAATAATGATGCACTACCCTCACACAGTACAGTGCCATTTTCACCCATGAGTATTGTGTTGTTTGTAGCTTGTGCATCTTTACCGATTAAACAAACAGCAGTCATGTCGTCGTATTTAAGGGTCAGTACACCAGACAAATCAATTCCATTTTCATGTTTGCGACAGCTATAGTCCAAATCATTTGGCATTCCAAACAATGACACAACATTAGTGATTGTATAGACACCTAAATCCATAAGTGCTCCACCAGCCATTTGTGGATTAAAAATATTCGCAACATCTCCATTCAATAATGCATCGTAACGTGATGAATATTGAACTTGAGACGTACTCATTAAATGAACGGGTTGAATTTTTTCTACCGCTAACTTTAATTGACTGTAGTTTGGTAAATGAATTGGCATAATCGCATCAAAACAAAATCGATTTGATTCTTTTGCGGCCTTTACTAAGATTTCATATTCTTTGATGTTAGCCACAAATGGCTTTTCAGTAATGACATGCTTTGCCGCTTGAATGAGTTCTAAACTCTGTTTAAAGTGAAGTGAATTAGGCGATGCAACATAGACAACATCTATCCCAGAATCGTTTTTTAATTCTTCAAAGTCAGTAATAATACGTTTGATGTTAAATTTATCCGCCAATGCTTGTGCTTTTTCAACAGTTCTTGAATAAATACCAACGATTTCATAATCCTCAATTTGACTAAAAGCATCTAATGCCATACCAGTAATCATGGATGTGCCAATCGTTGCGACTCTAAGTTTACTCATGACCTTCTACCACCGAAGATAATCTTGGGATAACTTGTTTCTTACGAGACATTAAATTATCAACCAAATGTAATTCCTTTTGATTTGCTTCCTTGTAAGCATCTTCAACAATCCAGTTTTCTTTACCTTTTGAAAGAATCGCTGAGCCATGATGTTCTAAGTTAGTAAAAATTAACATTAAGACATCAATACGTTTATCTAAAACATACTTGTCCATTTCAGCTTCAAGTTCTGCTCGTATTTGAACCACTTGATCTAAATCATACAAGCTAATTTGACCGACCATTACACGGTATTTACCCATCGCAAATTCTTTTAAGTCATTTTCAATAATATCGAGTGGTGTTTTAGTTTGTAGACCTGAACCCGTTGTGAAGATTTCTCGTGCTAGTTCATCTTTATCAATATCCGCAATCTCAGATAAATAATCGGCTGTTTCAATGTCAACCGCTGTTGTGGTTGGAGATTTGAAATTTAGGGTATCTGAAATAATTGCTGCACACATAAGACCCGCAATTGCTGGATCTGGTTCAACTCTGTTTTCAAAATAGAGATTCGCAATAATTGTATTGGATGAACCTACAATTTGATTTCTAAAATTTATTGGTTGGTTCGTTTGAATATCACCAATTCGATGATGATCAACGACTTCTAAAATATCTGCCTCAAGTAAGCCATCAACAGATTGTGAAACTTCATTGTGATCGACTAAAATAAGTTTCTTTTTACGTGCATTTAATAAGTGATAACGAGAAATTAATCCGTAGATTATTCCGTGATCATCTACAACAGGATATGATCTAAAGCGTGTTTTCATAATCTTAATAAGTGCATCATCCACAAACTCAGACTTATTGAAGTTAATGAGTTCTGTATTCATAATGTATTTAATTGGAGTTGAGTAGTAAATATAACGGGATGTATTCAGTGTTCCATGACCCGAAATAATGAGTGCACAATCATGAGCTTTTGCTACTTCAACCACTAAGGATTGAATTTGATCTGCCCATACAACGACTAAACAAGCCGCATCTTTTTCAATTGCTTGAAGTTGAGCTTCACGATCATTACCCACAATGACTAAACGATCTTTTAGTTCATAATTATTTAACTTTTGTTCCGCAACCGCAACGATACTAACTTTACCATTGAGTCTTGGCTTTTCAGGTTTATAAATGAGTTCGCCGTTAATTGTTTTTGCGACATATTCTAAAGGTGTTTTTGCGAGTAGTTCAATAGATCGAGCCGTATCTCCCATCGCCACTTTAGAGACATCAGAACTTGAGAGTAAACCAATAAGTTCTTTATTTTCATTTACAACACAAAGTGCTTTTTTATGTTTTAAAAATAATGCCCATGCATCAAAAATAGTGGTCTCTTCCTCGATCATGACTGGATCATCGATATCAATCTCACTAATTTGCATTCTCGCATCATCTAATATGACTGGTTTTTCAAAACCAAATCGTTTCAAGACAAATTCTGTCTCGTGGTTAATTTCTCCTAATCGACACGCAATAGATTCATAGCCTAAAGTTTTTTTAAGCTGTGCATAAGCAATTGCCGCTACAATTGAATCCGTGTCTGGGTTTTTATGTCCGGTTACATGAATCGGATGAGTGATGTGCATAAAATATCCTCCACACTTACTTTATTATTGTAAACGATAAAGACTAAAATATCATCCTCGCATATGTGACAGTTTTCCAAAAAAAACCACTATACCTGATGAGTAAGTGGTTGATTTGTTTGATAAGCTTTTATGTTTTGAATAAATAGTTTTATTAAACGCGTCCCAGTTCTAGATGAAACACCTGAATCATGAGGTGTTATAAGTAAGTTCTTAGTTTCCCATAAGACACTATCTTTTGGCAATGGTTCTGTTTCCATAACATCTAATACAGCATAAGCTAGATGCTCATTGTCCAAATATTTTACTAATGCTTTTTCATCAAGAATTCGTCCACGACCTATATTAATAAGGATTGAACCTGCTTTCATTGATTCAAAATAAGATTCATCAAAGAAGTATCGAGTACTTTCATTAAGTGGCAAAGTCATAACGACAATATCACTGTTTGACAATACTGTCTTTAAATCTTCGATGGCATAACATTCATCAAAACCATCAATCATTCTGCCATTCGTATTAACACCCATTAATTTTACATTGAAAGGTTTAAAACGTTTGGCAATGGCTGAAGCAATGGATCCCGTCCCTAAAATACACACTGCTTCATCTTCTAATTCTTTATTATCTAATCTAGTAAAACTTCTATCTTCTTGTAGTTTTAAGTGTTCTAAGCCTTTTTTATAATGCATCAATGTATAGAAGATGACATGTTCAGCAATAGGATCGGAGAAGACGTCTTTGGCATTTGACACAAGAATGCCATTATCTTTCCACATCTGAATGGGTAAATGATTATAACCCGCTGAAGATACTTGTATCCATCTCAAATTTTTAAAGGCTTCTAAACCTCTGTGTTTGACAATCAAACCCCCAAAGACAATATCATATTTCGCACAATCAACAACATCGTCCTCTGATTCAAAAACATCATACTGAAGATTGAGTTTATCCAACTCTTCTTTATAGTTACTTGATAATGTTTCTGTTTCAGTAATTAATATCATGATTTAAAACTTAGTCGCATCAATATTGAAGGTTTCAACAGTTTTAAGCGCTGTAGATTTTTCAGAATTACGTGAGTAATTTTGTACATGTCTTGAAGATTTTTGTTGGTTAACAATGGTTCCTGCTCCACCAACACATCCACCTGGACATGCCATACCTTCAAGTAAGAAGCCATCACGTTTGCCCGCTTTAGCCATTAAGACCATTGTCTTACAGTTCTTAAGGGTTTCGGCTTTTTCCATTTTGACAACGCGATCAGGATCTAAACGTCTCACAACGTTTTCAACCGCTGCCGCAACACCACCTGAAATCGCGAAACCACGACCATCAAATGAAGCATCACCAAATTCATGAACGACGACAACATCTTCTAAAATAATACCACGTGAATGGAACATCGCGTTTACTTCTTCAAAGGTTAATACGTAATCAACTGATTTAGATACATCCGCAAAAGTTGCCTCTAATTTCTTAGCTGAGCAAGGACCGATAAAGACGATCTTTGTTTCAGGATATTTCTTGCGAATCGCAGAAGCAGTTTCGATCATAGGAGATGATGAAGGAGAAATACAGTATGCTTTTTCTTTTAATTCTTTTTGAGCCATTAGTAACCAAGCTGGGCAACATGATGTCGCTAGGAATGGTTGATCAACTGGTACATGTTTTAAGTAGTGCTTAGCTTCATCTACCGCAGTAACGTCAGCTCCATAAGCAACTTCTTTAACTTCAGTGAAACCAAGTAGGAATAAACCTTCAATGACTTGTTCAGGTGTTACTTTATCCCCAAATTGTCCAACAAAGGCTGGCGCAATAATCGCAGAGATTTGTTCATTATGACGGAAGCTATCAACCACTTGGTAGATTTCAGATTTATCCATGATGGCACCAAATGGGCAAGAAACCATACATTGACCACAGCCAACACATTTTTCAGAAACAATAACCGCACGATCTTGTTCATCTTTAGTAATCGCATCAACACCACATGCTGCAACACATGGACGCTCATTCTTAACGATTGAGCCATACGGACAAACATCAAAACATTTACCACATTTAATACATGCTTCTTGATCAATATAAGATTGACCATCTTTAATGCTGGTCGCTTTAACTGGGCAAACAGATACACATGGTTGAGCTAAACAGCCGTGACATGAGTTTGTGACAAAGAAAGATTTTTCTTCACAGGCTTCACAAGCTGCTGGAATGACTTTTAATAAATCTTCACTCACTTTACGTGAACCCAATGTTTCTAAATCCATATCATCTACAAAGTTATCACCACATTGAGCATGTAAGTCCATGTTCAAAGCTAAACGAACACGAGCACGAACAATGTTACGTTCTCTTTCAATTGAATCACGATACTTTGGTGTATCACCTTCAATAATTGTGTACGGAATTTGTTTGATTTGATCACGATCCCATCCTTCATAGGATGCATCTGCGACATTCTTGAATACTTCCCTTCTTAAGAAGGTAATCGGTGTTGCTACGCCTCTCATATTAAAATCTCCTTTTTATTTGTTAAATTTATCACTATTACTTGTTAATAATATCACAAATTTATGCAAATGTTACATTTTTTTTATTAATTTAATGACATTTACCGTTATAATGGGTGTTGTATTAAGGAGCTCTCTATGTTCAATTCACCTGAAACAATAAAAGTTATTATCCTTGGAATCATTCAAGGTATCACAGAATGGTTACCAATCTCTTCGACTGGTCATTTAATTCTATTTGAACATTGGTTCCCTCTTGATTTTTCAACTCAATTTAACAATATGTTCTTTATTTTTATTCAAATTGGATCTGTCCTTGCAGTTATTCTAATTTTTATAAAAGTATTGAATCCCTATCATTCATCACATACACCACAACACCGCCAAAGAACATTTACACTTTGGGTAAAAATTGCGGTGGCATCATTCCCTGCAGCTGTGATTGGCTTTGCATTTGGGGATATTGTTGATCTCTATTTATTTAAACCATCTGTCATTGCCTTTACACTTATTCTCTATGGAATTCTATTTATCTATATTGAGAAACGCAATATAGAACCTACGATTACTAAAATCTCAGAAATCGGTTATAAAGAAGCTTTCCTTATTGGTATCTTTCAAACATTTGCGGTCATACCTGGTACCTCTCGATCTGGCTCAACAATTATTGGAGCTTTATGGTTAGGTTGTTCAAGAACAGTTGCTGCTGAATTCTCATTCTTTATGTCCATCCCAGTATTATTTGGTTATGGGATGTTGAAGTTTCTACAAGCAGGTTTTGGATGGAATCAAAACGAATGGCTTATGTTAGCCCTAGGATTCTTTGTATCCTTTGTCGTATCAGTTATCTCAATTAAAGTACTTATGAACTTTGTTAAGAAACATAGTTTCACAGCCTTTGCCTATTACCGAATTATCTTAGGCTTAGCTGTTGTTGTATTACTCGTATTTGTTGGTTAATCAAAAGACGCTCTAAAATTCTAGAGCGTTTTTTCTATTTCTAAGGTAATGATGTTGCATATTTCATGACTTCGATAAGCATCATCGATACTGATCGCTTGTTGACCTGTTTCTACTGACTTTACAAACGCATCTATCAAGTCTTCAAAGCCACGTTTTTTAAGTGTAGGCTGCCAATCATTAGGTAAAGCAACATGTTTCTCATTGTTTTCATACCATTCTAATTCAGCTAGATTTTTAATCACTGATTTATGATATGGATTCATCACTTCGATACTCTCTTCTGTGCAACCATTGATGTAATTAGTGATGCAAACAGCAGAATTCACATCCGTAATTAAATGAATAATGACATGGGCTAATTTTTCTTTGTCTAGTTTTCCATGAACTCTGATTTCTTTAACTTCAGCTTGCAGTAAATATCTAGTTGTATCAATTACGTGAATATAATCTTCCATTAAAAAACGTCGTGGCGTATCCGCTTTAAGGTGTCGATTCTTTTGATAGATGACCATATCAGGAACACCCTTATCATGTACCTCTTTAACGATCGGAACATACCGTCGATTAAAACCTGTCATAAAGATGACTTCTTTTCTTTTTGCTAATTCAGTTAGTTCTTTCACTTCATCAAAATCCATTGAAATTGGTTTATCTAAATACAAGGCAATCCCTGCCTCAATGACTTGTTTAGCCAAAGTAAAATGTGCTTCTGTCGCCGCTGAAATAAAAATGGCATCCGGCTTTAAATCAATGAGTTCATCAAGCGTATTTACGCCATCACTTAAATGATACTGAGATTGCAGTTCTTTTAATGTTTCTTGATTACGTGTGCATAATATTAAATCAACATCAGAACGCTGTGTTAATACGGGTAAATAAGCTTTACGTGCTATACTTCCTAATCCGACTAATCCTATTTTCATGTGTTCTCCAACTCTACTTTCGCAAACAGATATGCACCATAGATTGGTGGATTATCACTCAATTCAACATCATATTGTTCACCTAAATGTTTTTTTAAAGGATTTAATATTAATTCACCCGCTTCAAATACACCACCAATGCATCGTACCGGGATGCTTGAAGGGCTATCATAAGCTAATGATTTAACTAATTGTGCTAATTCATAGGCTGCATCTTCAAAGATGTTATTAGCGTATGTATCCCCTTTTTCACAGGCTAAATAAGCAGCTTTTGATAATGAAGCAATGGCTAATTTTGGATTTGGATGTTTATAGAGATGAGAAATAATATCACTGGCTTCATCTAAGACTAAGGCATCCATCACCACATCATATAAATCAGTCTTTTCTAGTCGTCCATCAGCCATTTTACTAAAGTGAGATAAAACACTTCGACCAATCCAATACGCAGATCCTTCATCACCAATCAAATAACCCCAACCCCCTGATCTTTGAGTACGATGTTCAAGATTGCGCAAGGCAATTGAACCTGTACCTGCAACTAACATAATTCCATCAGCTTGTTGAAGTGATGCCATGAGTGCACACTCTACATCATTATGAATTAAGTGTTTCTCACTAAATTGTTCATTCAGTGCTTTTTCAATTTCACTTCGAACGCTTTGATCTTGGCCATAACCGGCTAAGCCAAATGAAATTACATCTATTTTTACATTATACTTTTGTATGAGTTCATCTACACCACTTCTTAAACCTTCAGCCATTTCTGTATAGCCAACTTGTAAAGGATGCAAACTAGGTCCTTCAAAACCATGCAAAAGACGCGAATCTAAGTCATAGAGCGCGAATCGTGATTTTGTACCACCTACATCGATTGCGATGATTGCCATAATCATCCCTTCTTTCTTCTTTACTCCATTATAACAAAAAAGAGCGTTTCCGCTCTTTATTCCCAAGCCTTACATACATCAATCCAAGCTAATGACTGTGATGTTTTCTCTAAGGTATTTAAATCCATCTTAATAGCTGAGTTAGCAGATCCTACTGCTGGATAGACATGCTCAAATCGTTTCATCGATACATCTAAGTAAACTTGGCAACCATCATTGATTCCAAATGGACAAACACCACCCATCGCATGACCCACTTGTTCAATAAGCTCTTCTGGCGATAACATTCGTGCTTTAAGCTGAAATTGTTGTTTAAACTTCGCATTGTCAACTTTCGCATCCCCTGCGGCTAAGATAAGTAAGGGTCCCTCTTCATGTCTAAATGCGAGGGTTTTCGCGATATGTTTCCCATCTGTATTTAATGCCTTGGCCGCATCATCTACAGTTGCGCTAGATACATCGAATTCTAATACATCTTGATCTAAACCAAATTGTTTTAAATAAGCTTTTGCATTTTCAATTGCCATAATATTCCTCTTTTAAAAATAAGGTTATCATGAAAAAAAGGGTTGATACAACCCTTTCTTATGACGTCAATTATTTAACTTCGATTTTCTTTGCTTCAACATTACCATTATGAATTGGTAATACCACTTTTAAGACACCATCACTGAAGTTTGCATCAATAGCTTTCGCATCAATATTATTGAATCTAATTTGACGAGTGAAACTTGATGTAGAGCGTGAACGATAAACATAACGTTTATTGTCTTCATTTGTTTCTTCTGAGTGTTCAGCTGAAATGGTTAATAGATCTTGATCATATTTAAGATCAATTTCATCTTTCTTATACCCAGGGAGATCTACTTCAACAATGTAGTTCTTATCTTCTTGATATACGTCTATATGGTTTTGACTAGGTAATGAAGGCAAGAAGAATTCATCATTGAAAAAGTCATCGAGTAAATTTGTTGGGCGTCTTACGATTGTGTTTCTTAACATATTTTGTCCTCCTGGCACTCTCTTGTCTTAAGTGCTAAATATAGTATAATACTGTGAATTAGCACTGTCAACACTTAAGTGCTAATTTCATATACTTATCACTTAAATTAACGATACATAGTTATACATGGCTAGTCCTAGATTTAATTTAGGTATAATAAATTTATGAAGAAACCCACAACTTGGACATATTTTAAAACCGTTAAAGAATGGACTGCATGGTTAGAAAAACATGCAAATGAAAAAGAAATATGGATTGAAATACAGAAAAAGAACTCATCTAAAGTTGGAATTTATCTTGGTGATGCAGTTATTGAAGCTATATGTTTTGGCTGGATAGATGGGCTTATGTATTCAATAGACAAGAATTCTTTTATAATTCGCATGACTCCACGCCAAAAGAAAAGCCCATGGTCCTTAATAAATAAAAATAGAGCACTCAAACTTATAGAGGAAGGAAGAATGCGAGAAGCAGGGTTTAAATGTATTAAACAAGCAGAAGAGAATGGCTGGTGGGACAATGCCTATAGTTCATTCAATAAAGAAAAATAAAAAGACCAAATGGTCTTTATAAAATTCTATAATGCTTTGACGCCTTCTTCGCCAGTGCGAACTTTAATCACATTCTCTACTGGATAGATAAAGATTTTACCATCTCCTATCTCACCTGTTCTTAATACTTCCATTGCTGCATCAACCACTTTTTGTACGGGAACTTCACAGACAACGATTTCAACACGTGCTTTAGGTAATAGATCAATGGTATATTCCGTCCCTCGATAATATTCAGTCTTCCCTTTTTGTAGTCCACAACCTAAGACATTCGTAAAAGTCATCCCAGTAATACCAATATTATTTAAAGCTTCTTTAAGCGCTTCGATCTTACTTGGTCGTGTAATGATATCAATTTTAGTTATTTTATCCATTTGATTTCTCCTTGATTTATGAAAAGTGTAACAAAGCTCTACAAATTTAACAATCCTTGTTATTTTAAAGCATTCATTCACTTTACAAGACTGCCACAATTACTTATCAGTCTTGTTCCATCTTCGTCATAGTTTCTTAACATCACAAGTTTAAACTTTGAAGTGTAGAAAGCAAGACATGCTTCTACTTAGGAGAAAAACAAAATGAAAACAAACAAACTATTAACTGGCTTAACCGCTAGCACATTATTAATCGGAATCGCAATGACTGGCGCAACGGCAGTGAATGCGACAACAGAATTAGAATGTACCGAAGATCAACAGTACTTAGGTACAATGGCTTATGGTCAATCAGATGTTGAGCGTGGTGCAGATATTGCCCATGATGAAACATTTGAGGGACAAGGTTTAAGTCTAGATGACTATGACATTACTACAGATGAACTTGAAGATATGTTAACAGTCCTCATTACAGATGAATATCATGCAAGAGCTGAATATGAAGCAATTGAAGATGTTTATGGTGAACAAGATCCATTTACTGACTTAATCAAAGCAGAAACTCAACATGCTTCTTCACTCGCAAATCTATTTGAAAAATATGGCTTAGATGTTCCAGAAGATAATCAAGCAGATACCGTGATTATCCCTGATAGTCTACAAGAAGCCTATGAAATTGGAATCGCAGCTGAAATCGCAAATGCTGATTTATATGAAGATTATTTATCACAAGATCTACCAGCAAATGTAGAACGCGTACTTACTAACCTAATGGATGCATCACTCGACAACCATTTAACAACTTTTGAAGCCTATGCTTCAGGAACTGAAGATCAACTACTTCATGATGGTGCAGATGAAGACATGCAACAAGTAAATCAACAAATTGATCGTGGTAATCGTCGTTAATTTAAAACTAAATAGTATTAAATAAATACCGGAGTTTAATATTCCGGTATTTTTTATATCATAAAAAAAATCCCCTTGCGGGGACTCTTCAAATTGTTTTACTGGAGCAGATGAGGGGAATCGAACCCCCGTGTCGACCTTGGCAAGGTCGCGTTCTACCATTGAACTACATCTGCAAATGGCGGTCCAGACGGGAATCGAACCCGCGATCTCCTCCGTGACAGGGAGGCATGTTAACCGCTACACCACTGGACCATTTGCTAAAATTTCTGGCGGGGAAGGAGGGATTTGAACCCTCGCGCCGGTTTCCCGACCTATACCCTTAGCAGGGGCACCTCTTCAACCACTTGAGTACTTCCCCAGGGCATCCGTTTTATTAGCGCTTTACTATACTAGCATAGAAATAATGCACTATGCAAGTAGAAATTAATACAAAGCACTATTTATGCTTTGTATTAATTATTTTTTAATTATTCGACGCTATATCCTGCTTCACGAAGGGCAATTTTTGCCGCATGAACAATATCATTTCGACCTTCAACTACGACCATATTATCCGCTTGTTTTATCTTATAATCAACGCGTGTATCGTCTAGTGCTTCTTCAATGATATGTACATCTTTATCTTCTAGTTTTTGTTTAATAAATAGTATTGTCTGCATTTTTATTTCGCAAGGCCTAAAGCAATTTCCATCATGTTAGTAAATGCATTTTGTCTTTCTTCAGCTGTTGTTTCTTCATGTGTTACAAGTGAATCAGAAACCGTTAATAAACATGCTGCTTTTTTACCTAAGTAACGAGCATTTGCGAATAAGGCAAAAGATTCCATTTCGACCGCTAGTAAATTATGTTTTTCACTCTTTTCTTGCCAAGTTATCGCATCTTTCCCTGAATAGAAAGAATCACTTGAGTGAATTCGTCCTTGATGAACTGGAATATTTAAGCCTTTGGCAATTTCTAAAAGTTCAGCATTTAATTCAGTTGATGGTTTTTGAACATCTTCATCATAGTTGAATGAGTTTTTTGCATAACTAGATTCACTATAAGCTTCATCCGCAAGAATGACATCATATAGTTTAGCTTCAGCTTTATATGAACCACATGAACCTATACGAACAATCGTTTCAACGTCATATTGATCAAAAAGTTCAAATGAGTAAATCCCAATACTAGGCATACCCATTCCTGAACCCATGACTGAAATTTCTTTCCCTTTATAGGTTCCAGTAAATCCAAACATATTCCGAACGGTGTTGAATTGTGTAACGTTTTCTAAATACGTATCCGCAATCATTTTTGCGCGAAGTGGATCTCCAGGCATTAAAACAACTTTTGCGATATCGCCTTTTTTGGCGGAATTATGAGGTGTAGGCATATATATTTTCTCCTTGTGTCTTTTTTTATTTTATCACAGAGCTCTATAGTTTACTGTGTTTACCCTTTGATGATGTGTTAGAAAAATTAGCGAGTAAATTGGTATCAATTGAAGTAATTCTTTTTTCTTTTTGTGAGTGTGAACGAATCGCTTGTTGAATCAATGTTTCCATTAATTCAGTGAATGATTTACCACTCGCTTCCCATAAGTAAAAAGATAATGATCCTGGAATCGTATTGATTTCATTCGCATAGATTTTTTTTGTTTTAGAATCCATTAAGAAATCCATACGTGCAACTCCACTACAACCTATAGATTTAAAACAAGCAATGGCTAAGTCTTGAATTTCTTTTGTGAGTGCTTCATCTAATTTGGCTGGGCAATCACGACTGGTGCTTGCCATTCCTTTACTCTTACCAGCAGATCCTAAGTACTTATCACTATATGATAAAATCGCATCTTTCATGTAGACTTCTTCTAAGGCTGATGCTTGCGCTTTTTTTCCATCACTGAGGATAGAACAGTTAATTTCTCTTAAATTTGTGACCGCTTTTTCAACAATGACTTTAGTATCAAAACTAAAAGCTGTTTCGAGTGCTTTTTCTAAAGATTCTGTGTCTTTCACAAAACTAATCCCAACAGATGAGCCTAAAGATGCGGGCTTTAAAATCACGGGATATTTTAGTGCTTCTACATGAGATATACATTCATCTTTATTATTTAAATAGTCCATTTGTGTAAAGGATGTCCATTTGACTGTAGGAATCCCCGCTTTTTCAAAAGCTAATTTCATAAAGACTTTATCTTGACCAATGGCTGAAGCCATAACATCACTACCTGCATAAGGTATTCCTAAACTTTCTAAGAAACCTTGTATACTTCCATCTTCAACTAAGCGTCCATGAACAACTGGAATCACTAAGTCAATTGGAATATGTTTATGTCTAATTCCTTTATGTTCTACTAAAAAGTGTTTTTGTTTCTCTTTCACAAAAGAGACTTCAGGTATTTTCTTTAAGAGTTCATCAAAGTTTTGAAAGTTTTCAATTTTCTTTAAGCGTTCTCCTGAATAGAAATGAGATTGTTTTGATTGATAGACAGGCACAATAGTGTATTTATTTCCATCAATCGCAGCCATTGCTTGAAGAGCAGAAATAATACTTACTTCATGTTCAACAGATACGCCGCCAAATAGGACTACAACATTTAACTTCATATATTTCTCCTCTTAATCGATATATAATTCTGATTTATTTAAAGCCACACTTAAGGCAGTATGTAATTCAAAATCACTTGTTTTGCCTGACAACTCAGGAAGTTTATCTAAATCATAATAACCTATCCCAACAAGTTCATGATTATGTTGTAAAGTTCCACCAAGTACTGTAGCTTGAAAATACATACAATACTCAGAAACCATAGTCGGACGAACTTTATAATTATCACGCATAAACACGCCTAATAAACGATCAATACGCGCATCTAATCCTGTCTCTTGTTTAACTTCTTTTAAGGCATTTTCTTTAGGCGACTCAAAGACATCACACCAACCACCTGGCGGCGCAAACTTATGGTCTTGAGCTTCTTGAACCATTAAAAGTTGACCCTTTTCATTAAAGATAATAATTCGCACAGAAATATTTGGCGTTGGATAAGCATCTTTAGGATATAAAGTCACTGTTTCACTTAAGAGTCTTTCTTCAGTGATTTGAAGGGTCGCAAGATCATGTAGCTCTTTATAATTTTCCAAAGCATATGGGTCTGAAGAGTATTTAATCCCCGTTTTAGAAAAAGCTAATATTTTACTAACAAATTGATTCCATTCCATAATCTAACTCCCTAACGGTTAAAGGCATCAGGTAAATCATTTTCTAATAATGTAATATCAGAACGAGATGCATTTCTTTCAATATAATCAAAGGCTTGTTTAACATGATCAAATACTTTTACTTGATTCATATCAAACCCACTTTCTACTAGACCTTCATAAATAGCAGATGTTTGTGTTTTCCCAATAAGAATAACGGTATCTGTTTTGCCTTTCATATAGGCTCCAAAAGCTTTATTATATTCATCTTGTTTATGTCCTAAATCAATCATTCCTGGGGTAATAATGGTACGATGTCCAGGCATAAGTTCAAGTACATCTAAACTCATTTTTGAACCTTCTGGATTTGAATTAAAGGCGTTATCAATGTATTGGAACCCATTGATGGTTTTTAATTGAAGACGATGTTCAACATAGTTCACTTGCGCAACTGCATGTTGAAGTTGTTCAAACGAAATTCCCAAATAGATTCCTACAGATATGGCTGATAAAATATTCGCTATATTATGTTTACCTAATAATCGCGTTTTAAAAGGAATCTTTTCTTCTTTATAAAGCACATTAAATGTAGATCCATTTGGACTAAATTTAATATCTAGCGCTTTCAAATCAGCCTCATGATCAATTGCGTATGTTATTATTTGGCAATTATTTTTTAACTGATAATTTCGGATATAATCATTATCTAAATTTAAAACTGCCAAGCCATCACTCGGTAGATTTTCAGCTAGACGCATCTTTTCTTTAATGATGTTTTCAATGTTTTTAAAGGTGTTTAAATGTTGCGGACCAATTGATGTGATAATCCCAATTTTAGGTTGAATGAATTTGCTTAAATATTCTATCTCACCGACTTTATCAGCACCCATCTCTGCAATAAAGACTTGATGAACAGATTTTAAATGTTCCCGAATTGTTATCGTTAAGCCCATTGGTGTATTAAAACTAGCAGGTGAAGCTAGGGTATAAAAACTCTCGGATAAGACTTCATTTAAAATATTCTTTGTAGAAGTCTTACCATAAGAACCCGTTATCCCAACTTTAATTAGATTAGGTTGATTCTTTAATATACGTTTAGCCTCTTGAATAAAAGATTGTTTAACCATTCTTTCAAAGGGTGCAGTTGCGAGCGCAACTAGCACTAACAACAGCCATACACTTAACATGATTAAAGGTGTCGCAATAATCCTGATATTCCAGTTATATGGCCAAATTGACATGATTAAAACAGAAACAAAGATAAACATCACAACTGCTTGACGTTTCACGCGATTAGTAAATACTAAAGGTTTTATCACAACTTTAGAGCGATCTTGATAATGTAGATAGAGTGCTAAAGCTAAGTTAACACCAATTGCCATCGCTGGTGCGAGTACCATTGAAAAATGAGCAATAGTTGCCATAATCGAATAAAGACCAAGGATTGCTACCCACAGTCTATTGTGTTTAATTTGATATAAAGTTTCATTAAATAACCAAGGTAAATATCTTCTTAATTCATATCGATTTTGTTGAAACATATGAAGCGTATTTTTAACAGGTGTAAGAAGTAATGCATACCAAGATACAATCATTAAAAAACTCGCAAAAGTTTGTATATATCTATCCATGTGCATCCTCCTTTAAAAATGTATCCACGATCTTGTGGAAACGATCTATTTGATTCCAATAAGCATAATGTCCTTCGTTATTAAAAACGACAAGACCAGCATCTCTCATTTCTTTTTCCATGACCTTACCCATCCATAAAGGTGTCGCATCATCTTTTTCACCCCAAATAAGCAAGGTTGATGCTTCAACTTTAGGAAGATAGCCTCTTAAATCTTCATTAACAATCTTAACAAAGCTTTCTTTTAAAGGACCCGATATCGCTTTATAATCACTTGATCCAAAGTTTTTTAAAACTTGATCTTTATAATTTTTGATAAGCGGTAGTTTAAAGATTTGTTTTGCGGCTTTAAAACTATAAACCTTCGCATAATAGTCTAAACCATGTTTTGGTTTAAGTCCTGCTGCACCTGTTAAGACCATTTTATGAACAGGATATTGACTTGCGTATTTTATGGAGACACGGCCACCAAATGAATGTGCAATTAAAATAGGATTATCTATATTCTGATTTTCAATAAAAGCTTTTAGCCAATCGACATAATCATCAACTGACCACGCAGATTTCATCATAGTAGATTTGCCAAAACCTGGCAGATCTAACACAGAGACTCTAAAACGATCAGATAGATGGTTTAATGTAGGTTCAAACATTCGAGTATCCTGTCCCCACCCAAGTAAACATATCACATCATGACCTGTGCCTTCTTGAATGAAGTAGGTATCTATGCCATTAAGGTAAATCATACTCATTATAGTAAGTCCTCCTTAATAGCTGTACCCACAACTAAACGCTCATCAATAATAAATTGAACACCTTTATCCATATTAACAGCTTGAATATTAAATCCATAGGCATCTAGTACACGTTTAACAATCGCTAAACCTAAACCAAATTGACCCCCCTTACCCGTTTCATAAGGATTAAAAAGTTGTTTTAATTTCTCTTCAGGTATTGGATCTCCATCATTGTATATTTTCAAACTCGTTTGAGTTAAATCAATTACGATTTCAGATTTTGCATAGCGTAAGGCATTATCGAGTAAATTCTCAATCACAACACGCCAAGGTTCTTCAGACCCAACAAAACTACAAGAAACCAAATTTGTTTTTAAATGTATTTTGGGTTTAAACACTTTTAGTGAAAGAATAACTTTTTCAACGAGTTCTTTCATCTCCACTCTATTTTCACCTAAGTCTTCAGAGACGAGATAACCCATACGATTTAAAAGTAAAAGTGAATGAACTTTCTTTTCTAAGCGATTCGCATGTTCAATAATGACATCTACGCTTTTCTCAAGAGTTTCATATGGATAAACACCATCTTTAATACTTTCACCATACGATTTGATAGTTGCGATAGGTGTTTTCAAATCATGAGAAATGTTTTGTACCATTTCTTCTTTTAACATCTCTTGACGCTTAATTTCATTGTTCATTGAAACTATGGCTGAAGCAAGTTCGCCGACTTCATCGTGTCGCTCTATCTTAAGTTCAGGATTTTCACCCTTACGATAAGCATCAATATAGTTTTCAATTTGTTTAAGACTATGAATTAAATAACCCACCCACATCATAAGAAGCAAGAATAGGATACCAACAATAATCAATAAGATATTAACAACCCCATTAACCAGGGATAATCTAAATTGATTCATTGCACTCGCAATGACATAAGAAACGATTATATTGTGTTCATTAAAATACTGAATAGAATATAAAATCTCATTCCCATTTGAATCCGTTTCATAATCCATAATGGGTTCAACTTGTTCTAGAATCATTAAATCAAATTCTTCACGCAACATGACATCAATCGTTGTGGTTGCGTTCGTTTTGATTTTACTTGGGTCATCCAAATCATAAATGATATGCACAATATTTGGGTCCGAACCTCTAAAAATAAGATTATCAAACTGTTCTTGATAGTTTTTTATAATCATTGCCTGATCATCATGAATACTTTTAACAAGTTGTTCTTTAACTAAAGTGTTAATGTTTCCAAAAATAAACACAAAAACGAAAACAATAAAAAATGACAACGAGACCATAACCACAGTCATCAGTTGTTGAGTTAAGGTCATCTTCTGAAGGATAGAACCTAGACGTTTCATTATTAACCTAATCTATATCCAAAACCATAAATGGTATGTATATTTAAATCCGGTAATTTTTTACGTAGGCGACGAAGTGTATCATCGACAACACGATCACTACCAAAATAATTAGTTTCCCAAACGCGATCTAATATTTGTTCACGCGAAAAAGCTGTTTGTTTATTTCTTACAAACAACATCAGTAAATCAAATTCTTTTGTGGTTAAATCAATTTCATTTGAATCACGATATACTTTACGTTGATCTAGATCAATTTCATAACCATCAACTTCTAATCGATTATCATCTTTATAGACACGACGTAAAATATTATTTACACGTAATACAAGTTCTTTTGGCGAAAATGGTTTTGTAATATAATCATCACTACCCTTTTCTAATCCAATGATACGATCAAATTCTTTATCTCGCGCGCTCATAAAAATGACTGGTATTGTGTTTGACTGCATTTTGATTTCTTCAATCAAATCAAAACCACTTTTATCATCTAACATAATATCTAAAATCCAGAGATGTACATCATCATCTGATGCATGCAGACTGGCTTCTTCATATGTTAAATAAGCACGAACTTCATAACCTTCTTTTTCAAGGTAGCGTTTAACCAGTTCGTTTAAATCCTTTTCGTCTTCAACAACACTGATAACACGTTTAATCATCACAACCCCAATCCTTGTATTTTTTCTACAACTTCGTCAACAAGTTTATGACAGATTTCATCACTGGCTGCTTCAACCATGACCCGAACTAAAGGTTCAGTTCCACTTGGTCTAACTAAAATTCGTCCATCTCCTTTTAAACTTGTTTCCTTTTCATCTATTAATGTTTTTAACTCAAGATTTTCGAGTGCTTTTTTCTTGTCATTAACACGGACATTCTTTAAAACTTGAGGATAAATAACTAAATCTTTTGATAACTGAGCTAAACTTTGTTTCTTATCTTGCATCACTTCTAAAAGTTTTAAAGCTGTTAGTAAACCATCACCCGTTGTCATATGTTGTTTAAAGATAATATGTCCAGATTGTTCACCACCAATACTAAAGTTCTTGGAAACCATACGATCATAGACGTATTTATCCCCAACTTGCGTTTGTTCCGTGACAATGTTTTTGTTTTTTAGCGCTTTATGTAAACCTAAGTTTGCCATAACTGTTGTGACAACCGTATGGTCATTTAACTCACCTTTTTCATCCATGTGAACACCACAGACATATAAGGTCTTATCACCATCAAAGAGTTCACCATTTTCATCAACCGCGATTAAACGATCAGCATCACCATCAAAGGCAAAACCAACTGCGCATTCATGGCGAGTTGTAAAACTTTGTAATTCTTCAGGATGAGTTGATCCACAATTTGTATTAATATTAATTCCATTAGGTTCTTGATTAAGCGCAAATAACTCCGCCCCTAAATCAGAAAGAATAGAAGACGCAGAAACAGAAGCTGATCCATTAGCGCTATCAATTGCGATTTTCACACCTTTTAAATCAAGTTTTACACTGTCTTTTAGATATTGTTTATATCGAACTAAAGCATCAGGATAAGCGTGAACTGTCCCAATATTTTCATCTGTAACTAATTTTACAGTTCTACCATCAATAACTTCTTCGATAAAACTTTCAGTCGCTTCATCAATTTTGACACCATCATGGTTAAAGATTTTAATACCATTGTCATAAAACGGATTATGACTAGCTGAAATCATCACACCAGCTACAAATTCTTCGTGTGAAGTAATATAGGCAATACATGGTGTTGGCACTACACCACAGTCATAAACATTTGCACCACCTGCACAGATACCTGCACAAATTGCATTTTTAAGCATGCTGGAAGAAAGACGTGTATCCATTCCAACACTAATTCTTTTTGTAGTATAACGTTCACCTAAGGCTAAACCTATTTTAAAGGCAATATCGACGGTTAATTCTGTATTCGCCTTACCACGAACACCATCAGTTCCAAAGTATTTTCCCATTTCTTACTCCACCACATTTATCATAATTGTTTGTTTTTGTAGACTTGCCTTAACTAAAGGTTTGTAGGATCTCATATATAGTTGAACTTCTTGTTCACCCAATTCGATATTCGTCATATCGAAATAAACATAGAAATCATCTGTTGTAAGCAAGTCTAAGTTTGTTTGTGTCCCAACAACGTCAATCGCTGTTTGAGTATCTTCAGGGTTAACTAAGGTAAAACGATAACCATTGATGTTATTAACATATTGAATAAAGACACCTTCAACAACCGATTCAACCGCTTCACCTAAGGTTACTTGCATATTGACACGAGAAACACTTGATAAACGAATACCAGTTGGTAGCGGTACATCCGCAACGAGTGAAGTATTACTAATCAGTTGGGTCGCATCAATAGGGACTTGTAGAGAATCAATTGAGTTAAGAACTGTTTCACGACCATAAATTGTTACTGTTTGTTGGTCTAAAACGATACTTTCAATGGCTTGATTATTTGGAATTTCACCTTGTGGAAGCACAGAAATATTAACTGTTTTATTAGGTGACGTTACACCAACAGAAACATTGACTGAAGCTGGCATAATATCCACATTCATACGATTACCATTTTGGTCATAGGCAACAATTGGTGCATTTTGTGTAAAGTCAGCTGTGACTCCACTCGCATCAATGAGTGCTTTAACAATTCCAATTTGATCCAATGTATCTTGAGATGCTCGAATAATAATTTCACTATCCCCAAAGACTGGCTCAGATAAAACATATTCTTGAGACATCTTATCGGTATTAATATAGTCGTACTCTAAATCAAAGTGTTGTGAAATTTTCTTTTTAATGGTCACAACCGCAGTTGATGGTTGAAGTGCAACTTCAACTCTTGATGAAAAGTCTTTAGGACTTAAATCAACTTCATGTGTACCTTCCAAAAGTCCTGATAAATCAGCCACTACTGAATAGGCTTTCTGAGTACGAATTAGGGTAATATCAGATAAATCACCGACAACATATGCCGTTACTGTATCTGGTAAACCACTCACTTCATAAACTTCTTGATTTGAAATAACGGTTACTGGAATATCATCAATGGTGACGCCAGATGTAATGGGTGACTCAAAGATAACTTCCCCAATATTAAAGTTAATCGCAACATATAAAATAATCGCTAAAATTAAAGAAATTACTTTACCATTCCTTTGATTGAAAAGAATGCGATCAAACCACGAACTAAAGAACTTACCAAAACGTAAGAAAATAGATTCAATGGTAGTATAGGTCTTTATAACCTTTTGACTTTGTTCAGCAATCGCCTTCGCAAGTTCTAATTTCTCAGGATTTTGTTTGCGTTCTTCATCTTTTTTAGGTGTAGCCATGATTATTCGCCTCCTTTCGATTCATCATTAAAATCGTCTTCATCCAATAAGGAATCATCGGAGACACTGTATTCTAAATTAACATGTGGAGTATCTTTGATTGGTTCAATATCTTCTTCCACAATCACTTCTTCTACTTGTTCTTTTACTTCTTCAGCTTTAACTTCTTCTTTTTTAGGTGCTGTTTTCTTTTTAGTCGATGTTGATTTCTTTGTCGTACTTGTTGATTTCTTTTTAGTTGTTGTTTTCTTCTTAGCTGGTTTCTTTTCCTCAACTTTTTCTTCAACAACTTCTTCTACTTTCTCAACTGGTTTAGCTCCAAATAATTTTGCGAAGAATCCTGGATTGGCAGCTTTTGCTTCTGCTTTCGCCTTTAATTCAGCTTCTTTTTTGGCTTGGGCTTTTTCTTCAGCTTCCTTTTTAGCCTTTGCCTCTGTTTCAGCTTTTATTTTTGCCTCTTCAGCAGCTTTAGCTTTTTCTTCAGCTTCTTTCTCAGCTCTGAGTTTTGCTTCTTCTTCGGCTTTAGCCTTTGCTTCAACCTCAGCTTTTAAAGCATCTTCTTTGCTTTGTTTTTCAGCTTCCTTCTTCGCTTTCGCATCTGCGACAGCCTTCTCTTCAGCCTCAACAACTTTTTGATTAGATTTGATATTTGGATTTGGTGAGAATAATCGTTTAAAGAATCCACGATTATCAATAACTGAATCATCATGAATAACTTCAGGTGAATCATCTGGCGCTTCTGGAATAATGAGTTTTGTTGATTCAGCTGTAACTTCTTCTTCACCATGTAAGATTATTTGCTTTAAGAAATTACGTAGTTCAGTTTGATTAACCGGAACAAGTTTACCTTCTTCTGCAATTGACACACGACCACTCTTTTCAGAAACAACAATGGTTATTGAGTCAGTAATTTCACTGATTCCAATCGCTGCTCTATGACGCGCACCAAAACGAGTTGGGACAATCATATTGGTTGGAGGGAAATAGGCAGATGCACAGGCAATGCGGTCCCCTTGAATTATGACTGCACCATCATGAATCGGAGTATTTGGCAAAAAGATTGTGTTTAAAAGTTCAGCATTAACCAATGAATTAATTGGTGTACCTGTTTTGATAAAATCGTTCAGTGAAACACCTTGTTCTAAGGTAATTAAAGCACCAACACGATTAGAGGATAAATTCATGGTTGCGGAGACAAGCTCATCAACTAAACGTTCACGCTCAGTACCAGACAATGTTGATAAACGAGAAAAGAACGTATTCTTACCAAGACGCTCTAATATCGTTCTAATTTCTGGTTGGAAAATAATAATGATAGCTAAGAAACCATAGGTTACTAAGACACCTGCAAGCCAATCGACTGCCTTGAATCCAAAGTAGTTAGCGATCGCTCTGATAATTAAAATAAGTATAATACCTTTGAATATTTGAGCTGTTCTAGTGTTATTTCTAACGATTTTAATTGTATAGAACAACAAGATCCAAAGGATGCCAATATCGGCTACCATCCGCACCAATTGTATGAGCGTTTGGAGTGTTGAATAATTGAGCATGAAACATCCTCCTAAGCCCATTTATTATATCACATAATCTTGTGTGATTATTTGTCTAAGAAGTTCATAAAGATAGAAAAAATGCTATTATGTACAGGTGCTATGAAAACAGAAATTCAATTAAAAAATAAGAAAATAACCATTGTTGGTACTGCTCATGTTTCGCAGTCTTCCATTGATGAAGTTAATGATGTCTGTAAAGATGTAAATCCTGATTGTATTGCGATTGAACTGGATGAAGAACGCTTTCAATCTATGGTTAATACAAAACAGTGGGAAAACACAGATATTGTTAAAATTATAAAAGAAAAGAAAGTAGCCTTCCTTTTATCTCAAATGATTCTTTCTTCTTATCAAAAGAAGATTGCCAATCAATTTGATGTTAAACCTGGCGATGAAATTAAAGCTGCTGTCGATTTTGCCTTAGAAAATAATATTCACTTAGAAAAAATTGATCGCTCTATTCAAGTAACACTACTTAGAATATGGCATTCATTAGGTTTTATTGAAAAATCAAAACTTCTAACAGAACTTTTAGGCTCATTCTTTGAAAACGATATTAAAGAAGAAGATATCGAAAAACTCAAGGAACAAGATTTGCTACAATCCGCCTTAAAAGAAGTTGAACAAAGCTTCCCTCAAATAACCAGTACGCTCATTGATGAAAGAGATCGTATCTTAGCTGAAAAAATGAGACGTGCAAAAGGTGAAAATATTGTAGCGGTCGTTGGTGCTGCTCATGTCCCTGGTATCTTAAAATATATTGAAAAACCGCAAAGTATTTCGAAATTATTAAAACTGCCTAAAGCAAAAAAATCATCTAAATTAACACAATGGATTGTACCAATATTAATTATTGGATTAATAGGTATCACCATTCTTCAATCACCAGATGTTGCGATGTCTACCATATTAAGATTCTTAGTTATTAATGGTTCTCTGGCAGCACTAGGTACAGCATTAGCGCTTGGCCATCCGTTCAGTATTATTACTGCCTTCTTTATGGCTCCCATTGGAATACTTAGTCCATTTTTGGCGACTGGCTGGTTTGCAGGACTTGTTGAAGCATGGGTTCATAAACCAAAAGTTGAAGACTTTATGAGTCTATCTGATGATGTTTTACATATTAAAGGCTACTGGAAAAATAGAGTCGCACGTATATTATTAGTCGTTGTATTCGCAAATCTATTTACAAGTTTCGGAACTATCTTCTATTCATTTGATTTAATTAAAAACTTATTTAACTAAAAAACTGCAATTGCTTGCAGTTTTTATTTAGCCCATAAATCAAATGGATACAAGTTTTCAGCTTTCATACGTTTAAACTCAGCAACCACTTGTGGTTTATCTTCTTTATATGTCACTCCATACCATGTATTCTCTGAGGTGAGTGCATTCATCGTATATAAGTCTTTATCTAAGGTTTCACCAATCATGGTTGGGATAACATGTTCACACTTCATTGGGTTACCCTCTAAATCTCTCTTTAGAAAAGCAACAAATTGTTTCTCTGCTAAATCAAAGACAGCGGGTGTAAAGCCCCAGAAGTTCATCGAGACTAAACCTTGTGGATCAAGTTCATTCCAATCACGACCATTATCACTGGTAATCACCTTATGACCATGTTTCTTGATTTCTTGTCGCTCTACCACTTCAATCAGTTTTCCATCCTTTACGTCACAGACACCCCGTGTCACAGAGCCTGAATCAGAGAGTGTATTGACTAAACGATACCCAATTAAAGAATAGTTTGTATCTGTGACTTCATTAACTAAGAAGTCATACATGGTTTTAAAGGCATCAATCCCATAATAATCATCTGCATTACAGATCATAAATGGTTCTTTCACTTGTTTACGACATGCCCACATCGCATGGGTTGTTCCCCACGGTTTCTCACGTCCTTCAGGAACACTAAACCCAACAGGTAAATCTGTAAGTTCTTGATAGACATATTCAACTTCAATAAACGGTCTAATCTTTTTCCCTAATGAATTTTCAAACGCTTCTGTGTGTTCTTTGCGTATGATGAGATAGACTTTTTTAAAGCCTGCTTTTATTGCATCATAGATTGAGAAATCAATGATTGATTCACCATTGTTCCCTAGTGTATCAATTTGTTTTAAGCCTCCATAACGACTTCCCATTCCTGCAGCTAAAATGACTAAACTTGGATTGTTCATATGTAAATACCTCGCCATTTCATTATAACTTAGGTTCAATTGTTTTTAATTATAAATCTAATAAGACATTTACAAAATCCTAAACTCTACGGTTTGATATAGACAAATCCTGCTACTTGTTTTCGTGTGATTTCAGCAACACCAGAAGGCACTAAAACAATATAGGTTTCACAAGCATTAAGTTCAATATCTAAAGCTCTAAGAGAATTTGCGCAAGCGCAAAACAATACTTTATTTTCAAGTAGATCTTTTACCTTATCTTTAAATTCTCTATAATCTTTTTTATAAAATGAAACTGCTTCTGAATTTGCGATAACTTCTATAATTTCTAAGTCTTGTCCCATTTCTTTTATTAAGTTTTTAATATTCGAAAGGACTAGTTGCCACTTACTCATTTCATCAATATGAAATAGTACATTGATTTTATTGTTCATCACCATCAAACCCGCTCAACATGCCTCCAAATAAGGCATTGATAAATTCAAAGTTATCTTCATCACCTGAGAACAGCCATTCCCCATCAACTTTTTCTAAATTCACAGAAACTATATTTACTCGATCTTTCGAATAATTAGACGCGACTTCTTCAAACCATTCTACAGACTTTATTTCAAGTTCTTCTTCACTTAAAGCCGCGATGTCTGGATCAAATAAATTATTAAACATTTCCATCATCCACGCCATAGACATTTCCGCAATAGGATAAGTCGTGAATTCTATTGATACAACTGCACTATCACCATCAATTGATGAATCTAAGATTGTATAATCAAAATCTTTTATATAGGATAAATACATTTGTGCAGATGCATCATTATAATTCTCAATGTCACTCACTTCAGACATTTCGGAACTATCAGAGACCCAGTAATTCGCTAATGATTCATCAAACAAACCTTTTTCAGATGTTTTTATCGTATTCAAAAAGTCATTTACTGTATCCTCAGGTGATGCACTTGTACACGCTGATAAAACTCCCAAAATCATAATTGTACTCAAAAGACTTAATATTAATTTTTTCATCTTAAAACCAACTTTCTTTATTTAAATTAACATGTAAAAAATGTGTAAACAATTACCCAAAGGTTCTATTATTATTTAGTAATAAAGAATCCAAACTTTTCATACTCAAAATCATATTTAAAGGTATTCTCGTAATCAGGTACCTTTTTATACTCAATATTATTAGATTTTAAGTAATCATTAATTTGTGAGATCATGACATCTTTTGTTTCATATTTATAAATAAACACAGAAAAAACCATCAAATTAAATAGGCAAATATCACGCATCTTGCTTGAAGATTCACTGACTTTATTAAACTTATATTGTAGAAGTTCTCTGGTCTCACTACTCATGAAAAAACTTCCCTTAATCTCACTTAGTATCGATTTAAATGATTCAAGAATACGATCATGGTTTTCATCATAGTAGTGTTCATTTTCAAGATATTGATCTACTAATAGTCTTAGATCTGATTCCCTCATATTTTCAACACTAAACGCATAACCATTCTCTTTTAAAATGGTATCTACAACTTCAACAACACTTTCCTTTTTCTTTATCTTTGAAGGTTTGTTGAAAATAGATAATTCTTTTTTAAATTTATATTGTTTATCTTCTAACTCAATAAGCTCTTTAAAAAAGGTTTGAAAATCACCTTTTTTACCCATTAACTTTTGAAGAATTTTTATATGTTTGAAGTTCATGATTGCTATTTTAATGATAAATCATTTTTCTATAATAAAAAAGCCAACTCTAGAATCAATTGTTCACAACAATTAATCAATAAATCGAACGATATCACTTACATCTTTTCTTGATTTCATTGAAGATTCTCCTTCAGGATATCCATATACTATTAATGCAGCGACAGTCTCATCATCAGGTAAATTAACAATCTTAGCAATGGATTTTTTATCAATTACACCCATAATACATGTGCCAATTTCTTTAGCATGTGCAGCTAAACAAAATGTTTGACAAGCAATTCCAGCATCAAATACTTCCCACATGTTAGAATTTTCTTCTGAGCTAAGATCATATTTATCTAGAGATCCACTTTTACCTTTAACAAAACTTAACACTGCGACTCCAGTCGCATTTTTCAATGTATCTACATTATAAATAAACCCATTTACCCCACTATCTGCTAAAGCTTGAATCGTTTTTTGATCATCAACCAGCGTGTATCTTGCAACCTGATAATTTGCCCAAGAAGGTGCATATCGGGCAATCTCAATAATTTCCAACATAAGATCTCTATCAACTTTGACACTTTTATACTTTCTGACACTTCTTCTACTCTTTATTAATTCTATTGCATCCATCTCAATCTAAACCTTTCAACTTTAAAAATATAATTAAAATTATACATCATTTATTATGTGCAATTTATTGTGATTCATATCATTGTAAGCTAAGTCTGGACATAGCAATTTTATTTGAATTGCATTTTAGTTCAATAAAATATGCTACTTTTATCACCTATAAAACCTTTTCCCTAATAAAAAAATGACTTAAGTCTAAGCAATAAATCATTTTATATTTTCCGGAATTTTCTTTAAGAATTCAGGTCTAACACCTAAATTAGAGATGATTGTTTAGCACATAAAAAGAAGGTAAATTAATCACCTTCTCTTTAAATACACTTAATATAAATTTAGTTTACTAGTCTAAATCAGCACCATTAGATTCAATGACTTTTTTATACCAGTAGAATGAATCTTTTTTACTTCTAGCTAAAGTACCCGTACCATCATCGTTTTTATCAACATAGATAAAACCATAACGTTTACGCATTTCACCAGTACCTGCACTAACTAAATCAATACAACCCCATGTTGTATATCCAATCAAATCTACACCATTATCACTAGCTTTTCCCATTTCATCAATATGCTTACGGAAATAATCAATACGATATGGATCATGGATTGAACCATCTTCTTCAACTGTGTCAAAAGCGCCTAAACCATTTTCAACAACCATGAGTGGTAATTCATAACGATCATAAATCATTTCTAAGTAATAACGTAATCCCACAGGATCTAATGCCCAACCCCAATCAGAATACTCTAGATATTCATTACGAGCACCCGCTGAGAAATTACCTGATACAGAATCTTTAACTTCATGGGTTGTGACAATTGTTGACATGTAATATGAGAATGTATACATATCGACTGTACCTTCAGCTAAATCTTTTAAATCAGCTTCAGTGATATTTAGTTTAACATTGTGTTCATCCCACAAACGTTTAGCATAAGTTGGATACTTACCCTTGCACTGAACATCACCACTATAGAAAATACTTTGTTCCCACATATGGCGATTCTTAATAATATCCTTTGGATCACAAGTAGCTGGATAAAAAGTAATCCCACAAATCATACAACCAATCATATTATTTGGATCAACTTCATGACCTGCCTTTACTGCTCTAGCGCTCGCCACATATTGATGATGTAAATGTTGATAAGCTTCTTGATAATCATCATCTTTCCCTGCACCACCAAATAAATCTAACATCATGACTGTATTATTAATCTCATTAAAGGTTAGCCAATATTTAACTAAACCTTTAAACTCAACAAAGCAAGTTCGCGCAAATCGCTCATAAAAATCAATTAAGTCACGATTTAACCAACCACCATAATTTTCTTCAAGATATAAAGGTGTATCAAAGTGCCAAATAGAAACTAAGGGTTCAATTCCATATTTACGACATTCTTTAAAAACATTACGGTAAAATTCAATCCCTTTTTGATTAGGTGTTGTTTCATCCCCATTTGGATAAATTCTTGACCAAGAAACAGACATTCTAAAGAGTTTAAATCCCATTTCAGCAAACAAAGCAATGTCTTCTTTGTAGCGATGGTAGAAATCAATCGCATCATGATTAGGATAGAGGTGATCCTCTAACACTGCATATTTTGCACCTTCAGGAATCTTACCTCCGTGTGCTCTAACTTTCCCTGGTTTTCCATCTTTATCAATATATGTCACATATCGATGTTCCTTAACAGAACCACCCGTTGTCACATCAGTCATCGCTGGGCCACGACCATCTACATTCCATGCTCCTTCAGCTTGGTTGGCTGCAATTGCGCCACCCCATAAAAATCCTTCTTTAAAGCTCATATTTTTTAGCTCCTTTTGACTATATGGTATACTCCTAAAAATAATTCTTCAAGGTTATGAGGTATTGTTGAAACAAAAAACCAAAACATGTCTGAATTGTCTAATTTGTTTCATATCTAAGCAGAGTTAAATAAGATATCTCAACTGTCGCATATTTTGCGATAGTTGAATTTATGCAAACTCCAAAGAATTTCTTAGTAGTTCAAAAACTCTTTCCAACTACCGAGTAATACTATCGTAGTTGGTTTTAAAAAAAGACCCAAACTGGGTCTTGACTCGTAAATGGTGCCGACACCGAGATTTCTCTCAAGTACTATGTAAATTTCTATAAAACGCTATAAACCTAGATAACTTCTAATATGATTATACATAATTCTATAAGATTTCTATCAATAACCACTTTTTCGTGACCCTGGCGTGACCCAAATAATTTATTATTTTAAAATAGCTAGAATCTCATTTAACATTAATTTAAATATTTCAATAATCTAGGCTATTTTCATTTAACAAAAAATCAAATAGACCTATTCTCAGATAACCTTCTTCATCTTTGTTTATGACGTTTCTATCTTTAATAATAATTATCTTTTTGAACGAGTCATTTATGTTTCTAAAAGATTGTAGTTCTTGAAATTCTTTTTCATCAGTGTCAATTCTATAGGCTGATTGTATATAGTATTTTTGCTCACCTCTATTGCATATAAAATCTATTTCTAATTGTTTTCGAATACTTTTTCCATTACTATCCTTTGTGTTTAGAACAACAACACCTACGTCCACAGAATAACCTCTAACTTTTAATTCATTGAAAACAATATTTTCCATAATATGATTTTCTTCTAGTTGACGAAAATTCAATTTAGCATTCCTTAATCCCATGTCAGTAAAATAAAATTTATAAGGTGTATTGATATATTTCTTACCTTTAACGTCATATCTCATTGAACTTTCAATTAAAAATGAATCTTCAAAATATTCAAAATATGACTTTACTGTATGCGCACTAATATCAATTTTCTTCAAACTTTTAAAGGTATTTACCAGCTTACTAGGGTTTGTTAATGAACCAATTGAAGATGCTAATACATTAAGTATTTCCGATAGTTCAGAATCATTTCTTATATTATGTCTTTCGATAATATCTGTTAAATAAGTTTCTTTTAAAAGGTTATTTAAATACTCTTTTTTATGTTCTTCAGATTTCAGTAAAGTAATATTTGGTAACCCTCCATAAACCATATATTCTTTCCAAGCTTCATTCTTATCCCCTTTGAAAGTGGATAAAAACTCAGAAAAACTGAGAGGATATAGTTGAATTTGATCTCCTCTTCCTCTAAACTCGGTAATGATATCTTTTGACAAAAATTTTGCATTGCTACCTGTAACATATATATCACAATTTTTTATATGTAAAAGTCCATTTAGTACATCCTCAAAATGTTCAACTAGTTGCACTTCATCTAAAAGGATATAGTAAACGTTATCATCTTTTATATTCATCTTAATATGTTTATATAAATTATCTGGATTACGTAATTCTCTATTTGCCCAATCATCTAGAGCGATTTTTATTATATGAGAGTTATTGACTCCATTTTCAACTAAATGGTCATAGAATAAGTAAAACAATAAATAAGATTTCCCACATCTACGAATACCTGTAATGATTTTTACAAGGTTATTATGTTTTCTTATGATCAACTTTTCCAAATACTTAGTTCTTTTTATTTCCATGATATATTTCCTTTTTTTGCGTAAATACGCATTTTTATGCAATAGAATTATACCATAGGAATTTTTATCCTATTACATGAAAGTGCGTACTTACGCATTTTCATGCAGCGGTTCATTAATAAGAGTTAAATTTATCAATAATCATTTAGAATCTAAAATAGATTTTATATGATTTGAGACCCAGCTGTGGACCTGCATTCAAACCAAGCAGAAATACTTATCATAGTTTTGTTGAATTTTATGTAATTTTACATAGAAAAAGACCCTCATTGGGCCTTGACTTTTAAATGGTGCCGACACCGAGATTTCTCTCAAGTACTATGTAAACTTCTTTAAAACGCTTAAAACCTTAATAATCTGCAAGATCATTATACATACATTCACATTATTTCTATAGTATTTCAGTATTTCGTGACCCGTTGTGACCCAGAGTATTCTTGTTAAAAAATAATAAATTTTAAATTCATACTTATGCTTTATGACTAGTACAAATTAAATGATAAAATTCAATTAATAATTGTACATATGGGGGTTAGTATGGAAAACAGCAATTTAATAAATATCTTAATAGGTTGCGAGAGAAGATATAAATTAAGAAAAGGTAATAAGAATTTTACACAAATCAATTTTATTAAGCAAGGACACTATGAAATTTGTTCTCAAGGAACACTCTCAAGAATAGAAAAAGGAATCTCAGTTAACTATCTCGACACTCTACATCATCTTATCGAAAAACTAGGATATACTTTCTCAGAGAATAATGCAGATTATGATGCTATTAAAAAATTGGTTTTACAATATTTATTTACCCTACAAAAACAAGATCTTAAACCTTCTGATTTAATTGAAATACAAAGTGAAGTAACCATTTATTTAAAGAAATTTGAAAGTGTCTTTTATCTTTATCAGATTTTAACTCTACTTAATGTCTCTATGAAATATTATTTAAATAATGAGTTGCCAGATATAGATTTATTAGAAAGACTCATTAGTTGTTCAACTGCATTTTCGATGAACACTATTATTATCCTTTTTGATATAGTTATTTGGACGCAGGAAATCTCACCTTATAGAAGTAGATTTATTAACGAGTTTCTAACTAAAGTATTACCTGAGATAAACGATCTTGCTATTTTATTAAATTCAATCATTTTAATACGAAACGGCGACTTTATTAAAGCGATAAGAAAGTTAGATCTCATAAAAATTACAAATCATAATGATTTATTTTTATTTCGAATAAAAAGATTAGAACTATTAATAGAAATCAATATCACAAGAATTGAAAATAGCAGTAACTTTAATTCATATTACACTTTTATAGATAATACATTAATTACCATTTTTGAGAAGGCAAAATTTCTACATCTTCTTGGCATATCTGAGTTTTATCGTGTTAATTTTAAGCAATCTCTTACTTGCTTTATAGAAGCTGCAAATTTGTATCCTTCAATATCAATTTTAAGTATGGCATTTGTAGTGGAGATTTTGAAAGACATAGACATCGAAAGCGTTACAAATTATTTAGAAGAAAATTATAAGTATCTCGAAGGATATTCTAATTACTACAAACATCAGCATCAATTTTTTCAGCTATTATACAGTTCAAAAGATTCAAACATTGCAGCGAATTATTTGATTAAATACTTGAAATCAGATATAGCAAGAATTAAAAATAAAAACATACCTTATTTATTCTACGAAAATCATATATTAGAAATCGCAAATAAATCTAAAAGTTATAAACTACTTTATCAGTTTCTAAAAGATGAATGATATTTCAAAATATTAATTAAATTATTTGAGTTTAATTAGCTTTATAAAAAAAATATTAAAATTAAAGGATATAAAAATTCTTGTTTATAATAAATCCAAGGAGGGGGAAATGAAAAAATATTTAATAACGTGTGCTTTGCTTTTCTTAATTCTAGGAATCAATACTGTCGAAATAAAACCAAGATTGTTTTGCTATACTTGGGAGTGCTAAAATACTTAAATTTTTATTTATTGTTCAACATTTAATCCCCATACCTAGAAAGGAGATTTTATGTTAGTAACAAATGAAGGTATCACTTCTTATCCAACACCTAGAGCTTGGGTAAATTTCTTTTGTGGTGGATTCTGTTAAGCTTGTAACACTATTGAGAAATCAATAGTGTTATTTTTAGGAGGAAAATGAAATATATAATACCTGGATTTATCGTGTTCGATAAGTCATCAAATAAAATTAAATTAAAAAACACTGTAACAGGTCTTGAAGTCCAGTTAAATAACGAATATATAAGTGAACTTAAAAGAATCTTAAGTAACGGAACTGAAAGTATACAATCTGAATTGCAATCGTTCTTACATCAAAATGACATTCTATTTAATAAGGACGAGTTTAAACTATTTTCAGATGAATTTTATAAAAAGAATAATGAGATTTTAAATATTATTTTATACACTTCTCAAAACTGCAACTTTAGATGCGTTTATTGTTATGAAGAATTTGAAGATAACCAACTAACATCACTTGATTATGATTTTATATACAATTTTATTGAAAATAAATTATTAAATGAAAAAATTTCGAATTTGAATATTTCCTGGTTTGGCGGTGAACCATTATTAAACATTGATGAGATTTTAAATTTTACAAAAAAATGTTCAAAACTGACGCAGAAATACAAAAACATCAATATTAGATCTAATATGACTACAAATGGTTATTTACTTAATATTGAAAATTTTAACAATCTATTAAATGCAGGTGTTAAATCATTTCAGATAACCTTAGATGGAACAAACCATGATAAATATAGAAAACTTATAAATGGGGAGAACACATATAATACAATTATCAATAATATTATCGCTATAACAGAGCAAACAAAACACGACAATTATCTAATTATGATAAGAAGAAATATTGGAAAATTAGATAATACTTTTCAGTGGTATGAAAATTTATCGAATATCATAAAAAACAAGAGTCAAATAGTTTTCAACATTAGACCTATCTCTCAATTGAGTTCAAAAAATATAGATATTCCCATTTTTACTAAAGATGAAAAAGAAGCATTAATCATTAATCATATTGATTATCTTATAAAGCTTGGATTTAACACTGTAGAAAAAGATGAAAAATTTTGTTATGCAAATTATAAGAATTCTTTCGCTTTTACACCAAATGGTCTAATCCAAAAATGTACCGTTGCTCAAAAAGATTCTAAGAATACTGTGGGCACCTACAACAGTACAAAAAATATCTTTGATTTTAATGAATCAAAGAATGAAAATTGGTATCGAATTATTAAGTTTGAAAGTTGTTTTCATTGCGCAAAATTTGCGTACTGTCCACATCACTCATGTCCACTACACGCTATTGGAACTAATTTTTGTAATGAGTTCACCAAAGAAGAAAGCAGGAATATATTATGAAAAATCTTATAAAGATTGCACAAGGGAAGTTTCATCAAATATTATCTTTTGTTATTTTAGATATTTGTTCAATACTATTAAATATTTATATTAATTTTAAAGCTGCTGAGATCATTGGTTCACTTATAAACTTCAATGGATTTAATTTAACGATGACTGTTACATTAACTGTGCTATTGATGTGGTTTGCCTATATATTAATTGAAAATTTAAGAATCACTTTAAAAGAATATATTATTAGTCGATTGAATTTTAATTATAGGAATTTGATTGCACGTTCTGTCTCAAATATGAAATATTCTGATTTTATAAAAGAAGACAAAGGCGAATATTTATCTTGGCTTATAAATGATTCGCAATTGATTGAACAAAAAACCTATAGAAATTTATTTGATGCTACACACTTCCTTTTATCTATAGTTTTTTCATTTATTGCAATTAGTTACTTAAGCTTATGGTTATCACTTTCATCAATAGTATTTTTTATATTGATGATTACTTTTCCAGGTCTGTTTAGTAAAAAAACACAACTATTAACATCCAATTTTTCAAAGCAACAAAGTATGTTTACAACTAACGTTAAGAGTAATCTTTATGGTTATGAAATATGGGACAACTATTCGGCTATTGACTCAATGATTAATAATATTAATCTTGAAAGTCATGAATTAGAAAACAAAAAGTTCGCGCTATCAAGATTTCAAACAATTACTAATTCATTAGTTCAATTATTGAGTATAGTTATTCAATTCTCTAATCAAATATTATTCATTTATCTTTCATATACAGGTATTGTAAATCCTATTTATATAATAACAATTGGTAATTTATCTGGACTATTTTATAACTCTTTAGGTCAATTTGCTCAACTTATTCCGATGATTAATTCAACAAAACATTTGATTTCAAGAATTTCAAATACTGATTCGATTCACAACACATTAGATACAAATGCATTTGAATTTAAAAATCATTTAGTTATTGAACATCTTTATTTTCAATATGATGACTCGAAAGAGTTATTAAAGAATATAAATTTAAAGATTAACAAGGGTGAAAAAATCGCCATTATCGCTCCAAGTGGAACTGGGAAAACAACTTTATTAAAAATCCTTATGAAAAGATTAGAAAATTATCGTGGAAATATTATTCTCGATGAAACAAATTATAATGATTTAACATCAACAACGATAAATCAACTTTTTGCTTATATTGATCAAAGTTCATATACATTTAATTCAACAATTCTAGATAATATCACTTTGGGCAAAATCTTTGAATTAAATCATGTAATAGAGCAAACAAATCTATCTAAGTTAAACACATTAGTCAAAAATATAGACGATTTAACTATTCAATCTGGTGAAGATGGTAAAAATCTATCAAATGGCGAAAAGCAACGTATCGCAATAGCAAGAGCACTTCTTTTCAAAAAACAAATAATTCTTTTCGATGAAGCAGATAACGCAATAGACAAAGAAAATTCTCTTGCAATTAAAAAAATGCTGTTTGAACAAAAAGATTTAACCCTGATTTATATAAGCCATGCATTATTAGCATCCGAGCATATTAATTTTGATCAAGTAATTGAGTTAGAATAGTCTTAAATATTAAATATTAATAATAGTAATAATTTATACATCATCTAAATAGTTCTAAATAAAAAATATAAATATTTCCTAACTTGATCTCTATTTTTCATAATTTTTTTCACAATTATAGTAAACACATCTTTTTGTAATCAAAATATATTAACTAAGAATTGCACAATCACACAAGTAAAATCAAAATAGACTTAGAATTTTTTTAGTGACCAAGTGTGACCCAAACAAATATGGTTCTAAATGTTTAAATGTGTTTTTCTGCAGTTTTAACAATGAAAAAGACCCAAATTGGGTCTTGACTTACAAATGGTGCCGACACCGAGATTTATCTCAGGTACCATGCAAACTTCTATATAACGCTATAAACCTAGATAACTTCTAATAGGATTATATATAATTTTATAAGATTTCTAATAATAATCACTATTTTGTGACCCGATCGTGACCCGGAAACCAATTCTTTATTTTTTCTTTGTTTTAAAGTATTGCATGATCTTCAAGATAAGATATAGAACACCAAACGGAATCATTACATAAGATTCTACAAAGAATAGATGAATATAAATTGTCCCATACGCTAGATATGAAAGTCTTTGGATGTTTTTCCAAGTCTTTGGACTCATTTTCTTGCGAATTACAGTGAATGAAATGATTGCCAATGGAATAAGTATGATTAAAGAAATTAATCCAAAGATTTCTAAATCTGAAAATAAATAATGTATTCCGTGTGCACTAATTAAGATTGTACCGATAATGGCAAGTTCTTTACGAATGAGTTTTAACTGTTTCGTAAACTTCCAAGTAGGGTTTAATGCACCTGCAAACATAACATAAACAAATGCTCCAACTGCAAATTCACCCTGTGTAACTAATGGATTCTCGAAGTAATAACCTAATATTGCGATTAACGCAGTAAGACTATAAATAATGGTTTGATTCTTATGAATCTGTTTTGCTAAATAGTAGCTAATTGGACCTAATAAAATAATTCCTAACATAAATACCTCCTATGTATGCGTTAAGTATATATTTTGTTTATGAACTAAATATGAACGATACATAAATATCGTTCATATATTATTATTCATATCTTAATGCTTCAATTGGATCCATCTTTGCTGCTTTATTTGAAGGATAATAACCAAAGAATATGCCAATTACCATTGATGTTCCCACAGCTAACAAAATGTCTGTGATACTTGCGGCTCCTGGAAATCCAAGCAAAGTAGACCCTATTAGACCTAAAACAAGTCCAAATACAATCCCAAGCACTCCACCTACAAGCGTTAAGATAACACTCTCAGTGATAAATTGCATTTGAATTGAAACATTGGTCGCACCCAATGCTTTTCGAGTACCGATTTCTTTAGTACGTTCAGTAATTGAAACATACATAATGTTCATAACACCAATTCCACCAACTAGCAGTGCTAATGCTGCAATTGCACTTATCGCTATTTTCAATGTATCTATTAAACCAGACATTGTTTCAACGACACTATCCAAACTAATGGCTTGTATTTCATAGTCTAGATTTTTTATGTAAAAGTTGTTCATGAACGTACTAACGACTTGCGCAAATTCTATTGCATTTACATCAGAATTTACTGATACCATAAAATTCTGAAAATTATACGAAGAACTTTGTTTTTGTCCTAAACTAAGTGGAATATACAAATTAGACGCAACATCACTTTGACTTAAAAGGGAACTTGACGTATCTTCACTTTCATAAATGCCTACTACAGTGTAAGTATTAAGTCTTTCGCCTGTGATAACTTCAATGTTTTCACCAATGATAGAACCACTTACCTTTAAATTTTCAACATAATCTTCAGAAATAATCGCTACTTTGTTGGCATTATTTAATTCATAATCAGTGAAATATCTACCTTCTATTAAAGTAACATCATTCACGGATAAATATGCATTATTCCCGCCAATCACTGTGACATTTACACTTTCTTGATTGTTGCTGGAATAGCCTACACCAACTGTTTGACTCAAACTAATAGCAGCTATTTCATTTTCATATTCTCGCTCTAATTGATCAATCATATCTTGTGTAATTAAACTATTTTCATCAACCATTACACTTGTTACTGCATCCATTGAACTATTATTTCTAATCGCATTATCAGAGTCTTTTTCACGGATCGCAACGGTAATATTAGAAGCACCAAACCCTTGTAATTCTGATAACAGATAACCTTCAAATGAGTTTCCTATAGTAAAGATAGCGATTACTGAACCAATACCGATAATGATTCCTAACATCGTTAGAAGTGATCTCATTTTATTTAAGAAGAGTCCCGTAAACGCTAATTCTATGTTTTCAAACCAGTTCAATTTTGAGATCCTCCTCTTCTTACACTCATTATTTTCCCATCACTAATTGTAATTACTTTTTCAGCTTCTTCTGCTAGTTCGACACTGTGAGTGATAAGGACAATGGTTTTATTTCCTTCTTTATGGAGTTTATGAAAGATATCCATGATTTTGCGGCCTGTAAGAGAATCAAGTGATCCTGTTGGTTCATCAGCTAAAATGATAGATGGATTTGTTGCCATGGCACGTGCGATAGCGATTCTTTGTTTTTCACCACCTGAAAGTTCATTAGGTAAATGATCAAAACGTTCTTTCATTCCTACCATATCTAGAAGCTCTAAAGCTTTTTCTTTTCGATCTTTTTTAGGAATGCCCGCATACGCCATTGGTAGTTCAACATTTCTTAAGGCAGATAATCTTGGAATAAGATTAAAGTTTTGGAAAACAAAACCAATTTTCTTATTCCTAATGGCTGATAGATCTTCATCTTTTATACTCTGAACATCGATGTCATCAAGTGTATAAGTTCCTTTTGTTGGTCTATCTAAAACGCCAATAATATTCATTAATGTTGATTTCCCAGATCCTGAAAGACCAACTATTGAGACAAATGACCCTTCTTTTACAGTTAAATCAACACCGTGAAGAATTTCTAATTCATTTGGTTTGCCAACATAATAGCTTTTATGAATTGAATTCAGTTCGATTAAATGTTTGTTCGTCATGACTTAATTACCGCCTAACGGACCATTACCACCAATACTAATTTCTGTGTTTTCGATTGTGTTTAAAGGATCTGTAAGTACATTCATCCCTTCATATAATTCACTTGAAATAATTTCAGCATAGTAATCATTCTCAACGCCTAAAGTCACTTCTATTGAGGTCGCAACTTGACTTGTTTCATCAAATTCCACGATATAGTATTTTTCATTTTCTTCTACAATGGAACTTAGTGGAGTCACAAAGACATTTTCTTTTTCAAAGATCAATACTTCTAAATTAACTTCCATACCAAGTCTTGTATTTTCACTTGTTTCATTGACTTCAATGGTTAAATCATAATTCCCTTGTTGATTTGTGATTGGGGAAATACTTGTTATAGTACCAGTCAGATTGATATTCACATCACGAACATAGATACTAACTTCTTGATTCTTCTCGAGATAAATCACATCATAAGGCGCAACACTAGCTTCAACAATTTGACGCCCTTCATCCACGATAGTGAAAACTAAACCTGTTGTACTATTACCGACTGATGCACCTACATAAGTGATAACTCCACTCGAGCTTGCGACAATCTTTGAATCATTTTTTTGATTTTGTAATTTGTCATAATTCAATTTAAGACTAATCGTTGGATTATTATAATATAATTGGTCATAGGCTTTCTGCGCATTTTGTACAATCAAACTCCAATTCACTGCATCATCATAAGCAAATCGGTAATAATCAGTTGCATCTTCTAAAGTACCTGTGTATGTACCACCATCAACATAATCTCTTTTAGCATCATCTAATGTTTCAAAGGCATCATTTAAATTTTTCTCATATAAGGTCTTTGAATTGATATAAGAGGTATAAGCTGCATTAACATCTTTACTAAACATTTCAGTACTTACAACTGCAAGCACATCACCTTTTTCAACAACATCTCCCACTTGCACATTCACTTCAATAAATTCTTCGCTAAGGGTATTCATTATGTTTATACTTGACTCACTAGCTAAGTTTCCTGTTGCACTTACATTCTTTTGAATAGTTTCAAGTCTTAATTCAGTGCTGGATGTATTAATGCTTGTTTCTTCATCTGAGGATGTGAAGAAAAAATAATACACTCCATACCCTAGAATTGCGATAAGACTAATACTTGTAATAATTTTAATAACTTTAGATTTCATTTTGTTATACTCCTTTTACATTTGGAGTATATAAAACGAATATGAACACAATATTAATAAAACAAACTTTTTGTTAGTTTAGTTGTCAGATAACCCCTTTACTGAATTAATTCGCATTTTAAAGAAAAAACGAGCCATGGTTTCTGAAGAATAGTGAGAATGTTTTGTCCAGTATTGAATAACACCTATAAGTGACGAAATCGTATAGTATGAGAATAACTCTTTGTCGATGTTCGAAATGTTAAGATCTAAATAAGGATGGGATAGTTGTTCTAGTTTTATAAGAAATCTAAGCATCTTATTTGTAAAGTTTCGATCCATTTCATTATTCATTAAAATTCTAAGCAATTCTATATTTTGATGAAACACTTCTAAAAATTGAGTTAATTCATATAATTGAACATTAGAAAATGAAGAAGTTGGATTTTGTAATCGCACTCTCATTTGATAATGGGGCTCTATAAGTTGTTCTAGAAAATCATTTTCTATTTTTTCTAGAATGTCCCATTTATCATCAAAATGACGATATAAAGTCACCCGATTCACATTTGCTTCTTGTGCAATTAGACTCATGCTTATACGATTCATTGTTTCTTTAGTTAACAAGTTTAAAAGTGCTTGTTCAATATGTTTTTTTGTTAAATTTGTCTTATTTGTATATTTACTCATAAAAATGCAACAGTATGTTTCTTTTTGTAGTTTACTTAATATTATATTAAATTTAATCTACAAATAATAGTTGATCTATTACATAAACATATAAAGGAGACTATCTATGAAACTATTATTAATAGGAGCGACTGGTAGAACAGGTCAAGAAGTTTTAAAACAATGTCTCGAAGCAGGACATGAAGTTAAGGTTTATGCTCGTCAACCTGAAAAGATTGAGCCACATAATAACTTAGATATTATTAAAGGAGAGTTAAATGACATAGAAAGTCTTTCTATAGCACTTAAAAATATTGATGCTGTAATCATGTCTTTAGGAAATCCTATGTCAAAGAGAAATGATAAATTGTTTGAATGGGTTGTTCCAAATGTTATAAAGGCAATGAATAAAGCAAGCGTCAAACGAATTGTAAGTTTATCAGCCTTAGGTGTGGGAAATACGTTGAAAAATACTAGTTATCCTTATCGTTTTGGCGCAAGTACATTCCTCAAAGGAAACTTTAAAGATCATTATGCTGGTGAAGTTCAGTTTTCAAACTCAAATCTAGATTGGACAACGGTTCATCCTGGTCCATTATTCAATGAAGTTAAAATGGAAAATCCACTTGTCAAAGATGCTTCTACGGGCTATAAAATGCCAGGTTCACCAAAAACAAATCGTGCTGATGTTGCACAAGTTATGATACAAGTATTAAATGATCAAAATACATTCAAAAAGGAACTTGTAATGGCATCCGTTCCTGATGAAGAGTAAACATTGAACGACATAACTAAATTAGAAGAATTTATTAGAAACAGCAAATTCACTGTGGTTGTGACAGGTGCAGGCATTTCAAATTCTTCAGGAATAAAAGACATGGAGCACATGAATTTTATTGAAGTAGCCCAAACAGCATTAGAATGTTTAGTAAAACTACAACCAGAAAGAAGTTATAAGATATTAGAAAATACTTTTCTAAGAGCAATGTTTAAAACAGGACCAACTCTAACTCACTATAAGCTCGCTGAATTAGAACAAAAATCTTTTATAAAAGGGATAATCACAACAAACATTGATTGTTTACATTCACTTGCTGGATCACAAAATGTAGCTGAGATTCAAGGTAGCTATGCGATTAACCAATGTGTTAAATGCAAGAAAGAATTTAATGATGTTCAAATTTGGAATCATGGTAAAGCACCAAGATGTGATGTTTGTAATGGTATAGTTGTTTCCTTCCCTGTCTATTCAAGCATTGGCTTACACGCTAAGAATTATCAATTAGCCATAGACTTAATGAGAAAGGCTAATTTAGTTATTGTGATTGGCGCAAAGGGTTCATATGGTAGTTATTTCGAATTTATGAATAAAAACGCAAAACTAATTCAGATAAATCCTAAGTCTACTCAGTTCGATTTATTATCAGTCTTAAATATTAAAGAAGAGTCTGATCTTGTATTTAATAAACTTCATATTGTATAGAAAAAGAGAAATTCTAATTATAAATTTCTCTTTTTTTGACTATATATTTTTAGGCAAACTTATGGTGAAAGTGCTTCCCACGCCTAATTTACTACTAACGTCGATACTTCCATAGTATTTATCAACAATCGTTTTTACAATAGCTAAACCAATACCATGACCTTCAATGGATCGATGATCATTGGCCTTATAAAAGCGATCAAATATCCTGTTTATCTTTTCTTTATCAATACCAATTCCCTGATCAGTTACCATAAATTTAATCGTATCATCAGTACTAAACAAACTTATAGTGATCATTGAATTTTCATTTGAATACTTAATCGCATTGCTTATTAAGTTGTCAAATATTTGTTCAGCATAAATTTCTTTTATAGGATAAATCACTTCTTCAATATTTAATTTAATTTCAATATTTTTCTCATCCAACAAAGGTGTTCTAGAAATGATAACTCTTCTAATACATTCGTCTAAACGAATATTAACTTCAGTATTCATACTCAATTCTGTATCCAATTGTGACAAGAGTAATAAATCGCTTGCTAAATGACTGAGTTTCATACTTTCATCAATAATAATCTGGCAATATTCTTGAGTTTGTTTATCCTTATGATCTTCCTTAATAAGTTGTGCAAAACCTTTTATAGATGTAACAGGTGTTTTAAACTCATGAGAAACATTTGTCACAAATTCTTTACGTAATTCATCTGTCTCTTTAACCGATTTCACCATTCGATTGAAATTCTCACTTAAAACAGCTAACTCATCTTTACCATCATAGTCTACATTTATCGAAAAATTACCTTTTTCAACTTCTTGACTTGCTTTGGACAAAGCAACAATTGGCTTAACAATATTTCTTGAAAAATACAAGATTGCTAAAGTACCGATCGTTGTACTGATTAATATGATGATAATTGCGATGATTCGAAATTGTGATATTTCCTCATTAAGCACTTCATTATGAACAATTAAACTACTATTACCAATTGATCGACCAATAAGATTTAAAGTAATTATTGTCACAAACCACCAAATTCCAGCATAAGTGACTACGATTTGTGTGTAAATTGATTTAAATTTAAATCGTTTCATAAAGCTTTTCCAGTTTATAACCCATACCACGTACAGTCACAATACTTATATCTTGACTATTAACTATTTTTTCTCTTAGGCGTTTGATATGTACATCAATAGTTCTTTCATCTGCCATTGAATCATATCCCCATAATTCATCAAATAGTTCAGTTCTAGTAAATACCTTGGAAGGATAGTTTGCTAATTTATAAATTAACTCGAATTCTTTTTTAGGTAGTTCGATTCTTTCACTATTAATAACTATATTGTGGCTATTTTCATCAATAATGGTATCTCTAAATTCTATCTTTTTGATTTGATGAATATTAGCTCTTCGCAGTAATGCTTGAACTCGAACTAAAAGTTCTGAAAGATCAATAGGTTTTACAATGTAGTCATCGACACCTTTTCTAAAGCCAGTTAGTTTATCATCAAGTTGACCACGCGCTGTAATCATTAATTGTGGCATTTCAGGGAAATTTTCACGAACCCATTCACTTAATTCATAACCATCCATGTTTGGCATCATGACATCCATTAATATCATGTCAAACTTTACATTCAACATCATGTCAGTTGCAATTAACCCATCACTCGCTTCAAAAACCTCATATCCATTTTTACTTAAAAAGTTTTGATATAACTTTCGAATATTTATTTGATCTTCGACAATAAGAATTTTTATCATAATGTTTACTACCACATCTTTCATAATAATTATAGTTCTACTATATGAACAAATTGTGAACAAATTAAAATGATCCCGTTAAAGATCATTTATTGTGACTTATATAGATCAATTGCTTTTATATCTGGATGATGATATCGAGTTCTCTTTTGAGTTTTATCTTTGTATTCAATAGCATGCTCAGTACACCATTGAATGCAAGCCATACATTTTGTACATTCATCACCAAATACTGGCTTACCATTTAGCATACTTATATTTGCCATCGGACAAACTTTAACGCAAGTTTGACACGCTGTGCAATTTTCATTCACTAAATAATCTTTTGCAAATTCTGAAAGATCAGGCATTATCTCTATAAGAGATTTGGGTTTTTTACCATTAGATAATTTAACATTCTCTTTTTTAATTTTGATTGACCCGACAATGACATCTTTTTTCTTCTGTATATTTTTAAGTTGAATATCTTGAATGAATTTGGGCCATGCTCCATACATTACTATGTAATTTCCAGGCATGCTCAAATTATAGTTTAATTTCAATGTACCATTATTTTTATTTATATAATATGCTAAATCATTCGCTGCATTCCCTTGTCGTGCACCAGCAGTTACTATCGAAAAAATGTAGTTATGTTCATAAAAATATAATTTCTGAATAAAATCTTCAACAATCGGAGGCAGCTTGCCAAAATAGGCAGGAAATACAAATCCAACACGCTCATATGATTTCAAATCAATAGATTCATTTCTTACATCTGCAATTAAAATGAGTTTTGTATTTGATACTTTATTTGCAACTTCTTTTGCAATAGATAAGCTATTTCCTGTTCCAGAAAAACAAAACAATATATTACTCATACAATATAAATATCCTTTCAAAAACTTATATATTATCTTCGATCCAATCAAGCAATATTTCTGAAGCTACCGCATAACCACCCATTTGGCAGTGATTTTGGGCTGTTGAATCTTCATCGAACAACATATACTCTTTTTCACATTTAAGGGCTTTAAACATCTTCTCGGATTCACCATAGGTGATTTCTGCTGTGCCATCCATGACCAGCATCTTACAAGTGATTTTATCAATGATATCTGTATTATTATATTTTTTTAGTTCATCTACTACAGAGTCAATACTGTTTTCTACACCTTGTTTCCATGCGTAATCTGCAATCATAGTCTGAACAGATTTAGGAACCATCATCTTAGGTACATTTTTCATCTTCCCTAATGCTTCACCGATGCCTGCTCCCCAATTCATATTTCCCGGATTGGTGATACAAAGCTTAATTCTTTTTTCGAAAGCAACGGCTCTTGGTGCTAGGAAGCCACCAAAACTAATACCCATTAGACCTATTCGGTCTACATCAACATCTGGTATTGAGATGGCATAATCTACTACCGGTGTAATGACATTCTCCCAATCAGGTCTGAAAGGTAACCCTTGAAGTCTCAAAGCAAATCCCTGACCCGGTCCATCAAGTACCAGACAATGAATGCCTCTTTTTAAGGCCATATCATATACCCAGACCGTATCTTCAGCCCAAGTATCCCTACCCGGTGTTATAATCAGCAATGGCGCTTTTTCCTTTGCTTTAGGCGACCTATACAAATGCCCTGGCAAACTGGTACCCTCATAAGGTATTTCTATATGTTCCCCAGGATAACCAGAAAGCTGAAGATATTTTTCATAACAAGTTTGACTGCTTATGCTATCTTGTTTCATCCTTGAATCTTCCGGTTTGCTAAAGTACATAAGCCCAATCCTATAATAACTTGAAGCTCTTAAATATCTCTGACTTGCACTAATAAGCTTACCTTGTGCTTCTGCTTCTTTAGCCTTAATTTCGAGTTTAGATCCCCGCTCTGACCATGCATCAATCCATCCATCTTCATCTGCACTTTTCATATGACCAATCGTATCCATAACCTCACCGAAATCAACCATGCCATACTGTATCAGCCCAAAAATATGCTTCATTAACGCATCCATCATAATTTGATCGAAGAATTTCACTTCTGACCAAGGTTTTCCAGACATGACATATTTGCTCATATCTACCTTTTGTTTCATTAATTGCATTGGATTTTTTTGTGCCACAATATTTTCCTCCTTATTGCTTACGAAAATAGTATCTTTTTTATGTGAACAAAATATGAACTCTAATTAACTAGAATTGCATTAAATTCTAGTACCCAAACTAATACAGATCTTTTTATTATTAACTTAAATAAACTAATAAAAATTTGTTTTGCTCTTTGACAAATCGACTCTTTCATGACACTATTTTATTCAACAGTTGTCTATTATTCAATGATTGTTAATTAAAATTAAATTATATTAGACAAAATATTACTGATTGTCTATTAACTGGAGCCCACTATGAAATATAATTATGAAACCAATACAGATTTAAGAATTATCAAGTCTAAAGATTCTATTTTGAATGCATTAAATGAACTAATAAAGCAAAAACCTATCGATCGAATTAGTGTTTCAGAATTAGCGAGAATAGCCAAAATTAACAAAGGCACTTTCTATCTGCATTTTGATGACATTTTTGATCTATATCAATTTGCCTTGCAACAACATTTAAATAAAATGGTAGAACAAATGGATTTTATGCACATTTTTTTAAGGGATTCTAAAAAATTTTCACAACTATTAGTTTCAAGTTCTATAACAACTGTTCGCTTTCAAAATGATCCCTTTTTTTCTATGGAAAATCGCAAATACAATCAAACTGCTCAAATACTATATGTTCAAGCTCTAATAAGTAAAATTTTTACTGAAACATCATTAGAAAAGACGACTGAAAATGAATTTAAGTTAGCTTTTATTTTTTCAGGTATCGGAACTCTGTTTAGATATAATCATCTATCAAATAGCGACTTAATTGAAAAAATATTACTAGATAGCATTAATAATCTATTCAACAAAAGCAAAAACAAGCAATAAAAAATTGCCCGCTTTTTATTTTAAATCTTCGCCATTTGACAAAATAACTTTTTGATACCTCCAGAATCCATACTCATCTTTAGTTGCTGACATATACTTTCCTCTTTTCTAACTAAATTTTAGAAATTATTTAGGAATAAGTGCTCCCTTACATTTGGTAGTTATAATCGTAAAATTCTACAAAATTACATAAATTTTTTTACTCGTGACCCGGTATGACCCGGACGTGACCCAGTCTAATAAAGTAATATATGTTTTTATGTGTTTTTACGCGGTTTTACATAGAAAAAGACCCAAACTGGGTCTTGACTTGTAAATGGTGCCGACACCGAGAATCGAACTCGGAACTGAGCATTACCATTGCTCTATTTTACCGTTGAACTATGTCGGCACTGCTTTCATATAATACTTAAAAAACAGTGATTATGCAAGTATCAAATAGTCTCTATGAACTTGTCTAATTTTCTCTTTAATAGAGAGACAGGTAAACCCATTACCGTATAGTAATCACCTTTGATTCCTTTAATAAAAAGAGAACCTAAATCTTGGATACCGTATGCCCCTGCTTTATCAAAAGCTTCACCTGTTTCAATGTAGGATTTGATTTCTTGATCTACTAAATCATAGAACTCTACATCAGTGATTGAGGTAAACGTTTCATATGTATTTTTATACATCAAACACATCGAAGTCATCACTTGATGAGTATGACCTGATAGTTCTTTCAGCATGCTAAAAGCTTCATCAAAATTTTCAGCTTTGCCATAGATTTTCTCATTTAAAACAACCACTGTATCCGCGGTAATAATAATTGAATCATGATGTTTCTCTTCAACCGCTTGTGCTTTTTTTAAAGCAAGTGCTTCAACAGCTTCTTGAACACTACGGCTAGAATCAAGTGTTTCATCAATATCAGCTGAATCAGTTGTGAATGGATAACCCAAACGAGTTAAAAGCTCACGTCTACGTGGGCTTTGTGAGGCAAGTACAATGTTTTTCATTAGGATAATTTATCGTAGTGTTGATTCACTTCAGCATTTTTATACCAAAGATAAGCCATAACCACTAAACGAATATCTTCACTTTCTTCTAAATATTTAATAATAAAGGTCATTAGATCTTCTTTATTTTGTTTCTCTAAAAAACGCATCATATCAAACTTTTTATTTTGAGAGATCTCACGAATGAGTTCTCTTAAAGTTTCTTCGTAACCATCTTCTTCTAAGACATCCGCATCATCCATGATAAAGTCTTCTGCTTCTAGATTATTAAAATCAAAACCTTCCACTCTTAACATATCTAATAGTGCAGCTGCAGTGTGTTTACATATACCAACACCACGATAAGGACATTCACAATGGGTAAAAGCTACTTCATCTTTGTCATTGAAACGAATCTCGACACGATAATAAGCTCCATGATTATTATCAACACGATAATGAGCATGCTCATCATTGTGTTCAATGACTTGGAGTTTGTTTTCTTCGGCTAAATTTAATCCTCTTCTTAGGACTAAAGCTCTTGTTCGTTTAGTAAAATCACGTAGTTTAAATGGCATTTCATAGTTCCTTGTTTGGTCTATTTTATCATTTAAATAATGATAGGTATGCGTCATATCCCATTTCTTTCATTTTATTTTTAGGAATGAATTCAAGCGATGCTGAGTTTATACAGTATCTTAAGCCACCTTTGTCTTGTGGTCCATCACTAAAGACATGACCTAAGTGTGAGTTATTAGTTCTTACTTCAGTACGAATCATCCCATGACTTAAATCTTTGATTTCGATGAGTGGATTGATGGGTTTAGTGAAACTTGGCCATCCACAATGTGAATCAAATTTATCAAGTGATGAAAACAATACTTCACCTGAAATAATATTGACATAAATACCTTCTTCAAAGTGATCATAGAATTCATTTTGAAAAGGTCTTTCAGTTGCGCTGTGTTGTGTTACTTCAAATTGTAATGCTGTGAGTTCATCGAGTTTTTTCATACTTTTAGTATAAAGAAAAAGCATCAGATTTACTTTTCTGATGCTTTATTGAATTTTAAGGTGAAACTTGTTCCTTCGTTTAATCGAGATTCAACACTGATACTTGCATCTAAGTGTTCAATGATTTCTTTCGCGATTGATAAACCTAAACCAAATGATTTATAGGTACGTGCTTTATCTACGGTATAGAATCTTTCAAAGATAAATGGTAAGTCTTTTTGAGCTATCCCTACACCACTATCACTGACTTTAATGCAGACATGTTTTTTCTCTAGATAAACAGATAAATCTATATGACCTTTTTCAGTATACTTAAAGGCATTATCTAAAAGAATGGTTAGCACTTGTTCAACACGATCTTCATTACTTATGATGTCTTCATTTATTAATTCAATACTTGTGTTTAATTCAATCTTTCTTTCTTTCGCTAGGAATTGATAACGATCACTTATATCTGTAAGCAATTGTTTTAAATTGAACTTATTTTCTTTGAATGCAACATTTGTATTTTGAAGACGAGAGAGCTCAAGTAGGTCATTAATTAAACGATTAAGTCTTTCAATCTCTTTAAGCATGTTGTTGTAGTATTCATGTTTCTTAGCTTCATCTTTAATGAGGTTATCATTGAGTGGTTCAATAAACGCTCTCATTGCCGTAATAGGCGTTCTCAGTTCATGTGAAACATTGGCTACATAGTCTCTTTGCATCTTTTCAATTCTTTTTGCTTCAGATTGATCTGTAAAGACGGCAACTACACCACTCACATCCTTTTCACTAGTATAAATAGGTGAAACAGATAAACCAATGGTATTTTCTTTTATCTTAAATTCGCTAGCTTTAAATTCACCAGCTTTAGCTGAATTAATCGCATCTTGAATAAAGTTTTGATTAATAAGTGTTTGTAGTTCTTCAACAGTATCCACTTCAAGTAATTGATAAACTGCTGGGTTTGTAACTAGTATTTTCCCATCAATATCAAATGAGATAACCCCTTCTTTCATACTCTTCAACATCAGTTCTAGTTTAGAGCGTTCAGATTGGATTTCATCTAACGTAGACTTTAGTGAATCAGACATGGTATTTAAGGATAAACCCAAAGCACCAATTTCACTTGGATCAGTTTGATCAGCCTTATTTTCAAACGAACCTTGGCTCATTTGATTAGCGACTTCCATCATGTTAATAATGGGTTTTGTGAGTTTCTTAGAGAAGAGATAGAGCACAAAGACACTAACTAACATAACAGCAGACATTGAAATCGCTAGTGAAATCATTAATGTATAAACAGCTTCATCTAATTCATATACAGGAACAATTGCGGCTACAGTACCTACAACTACACCATCACTATCTACTATAGTTTGCCCGATAATCATAGATTCAAAATCAGTTCCATCTAATTTGATAATTTCCACATAAATATCATTAGCTAATAAAATTTCATTGAGGATTTCAGTATTAGAAAAAACAAAAAAATCATCTGGATTTGTAGGCATGTTAGGTTGATCATTTGGTTCATTACGATCATCCTTGATACCACGAGAAGAAAAGATTAAATTTCCATATTCGTCCGAAATAATAATTTGCGTATTCTTATCTAATGTTTGCGCAAAGACAAATCGTTCTAATGTTGCTGCATCTAGCACTCCATTTTCCACATCCAACACTAAACTTTCAACGGCTGACAATGTTGGTTGTACTTCGCTCACTTTTAGATTCTTAAAATAGATACGAGATACATAAGTATTTATCGCCATCGTTAAAATCAGTGAACCCACTGACATTAAAATAAATATTTTAAGAATTCTAGAGAATAAAGTTTTCTTTACTTTCATTTAACTGCCTCAAATTTATAACCAACACCATAAACAGTACGAATAATATCTTTAAGATGATCTGGCATTTTAGAACGTATACGTTTAATGTGAGTATCAACAGATCGAGTATCCCCATAATAGGTATATCCCCAAACATTATTTAAAAGTTGTTCACGAGAAAAAACTTGTTGCGGATGAGATGCGAGAAGATGCAGTATCTCAACTTCTTTTGGTGTCATCTCACAATTTTTACCATCATAAGTAACCGTATACGTTGCGAGATTAATATTTAACTTATCTTGTTTAATGACTTTGTCTTCTAAACTTTGATTTTGTGTACGACGTAAAATCGCTTTAATACGAGCCACCACTTCACGAGAAGAAAATGGTTTAACAATATAATCGTCTGCACCTAACTCAAACCCTAGGATACGATCAATTTCTTCACCACGAGCTGTCAACATTAAAATAGGAACAGATGAAGTTTTACGAATTTCTTTACAGACATCTAGTCCATTAATTTTAGGCATCATTAAATCCAAAACAATGAAGTCATAATCCTTTTCTCTAAATTTCTTTAAGGCTTCTTCGCCATCACTGGCTAAGTCACTTTCAAAGTCTTCTTGAGAAAGATACATGGCTAATGTTTCTTTTACAATTGATTCATCATCACAGAGTAGTCCTATCATCGTCGTCACTTCCTTTATGTTTGAGAGTATAACTAAAGATTATGGCAAAAATATGTCATATTCATTATATAAAAAAAGCGTGATTTCTCACGCTTTTAGATGAATAATGTTGTACCAACGTTTTCGTTAGCAGAAATATAAGTCGCAACACCACCGAGTTCAACACCATCGATGAGTTCAGCTTCTTGAATACCCATTAAATCCATAGACATATTACATGCGATGAATTTAACACCGAGTTCTTGAGCAGACTTCATCATAACTGGTAATGAATCAACTTGTTTGTTATCCATAACACCTTCAATCATGGCTTTACCCATACCTAGCATATTCATGTTAGATAGTGGTAATTTTTTAGCGCCACGAGGCATCATCATACCAAACATTTTTTCAATAAGTGTTTTCTTAACTGGAACATGATTACTCTTACGTAATGCATTCAAGCCCCAGAATGTGAAGAAGATTGTGACATTTTTGCCTTGTGCAGCAGCACCTTGGGCAATGATCATTGAAGCTAATGCTTTATCTAATTCTCCAGAGAAGAGAACGATGGTCGCATTTTCTTGGTTAACAGTAGATCCATCAACCTTAGCTCTTTGACCTTTAACAATATCCGCAACAACTTTTCCGCCTTCTCTGTTTAGGCTAACAAGTGTATGACCATTGGTACTACACCAACTTTCAACATCTTTCGCATAACCAGGATCAGTGGAAATAATTTGGACTTTTTCACCATCTTTTAATTCACCCACAGCTTTATAAGTTGCGAGAAGTGGTCCAGGACATTGAAGACCTGAAGCATCGATGACTTTTGATGGGTTGCCATCTAACCCGCTAGGCTTTTTTTCGACTACATCCCCAGTATCAGTCACTTCGATATGGTCGATGTGATGCATTTCGCTAGGACATGCACTGTTCATAATATAGTGACGTGAATTGTATGTCTTCATACCACCTGACATGTTATGAAGATTTGTATAACCTAAGTTACGTAAAATCATTGTAGCGACGTGAGCTCTTAAACCAACACCACAGATAACTGTGATAGGCGCATCTTTCGCAACATTTAATTTAGAAACAGTATCACGTAAGTGATCAACTTCCATATTGATCGCACCGGCAACGTGTCCTGTACTAAATTCTAGAGGTGTACGTACATCTAAGAATGTCATACCTTCTTTAGTCATTTCTTCAATATCTGAAGAATGAACCATTGTATAGTATCCATCTACTAAGTTTTCAGCAATATAACCTAGTACGTTAACTGGATCTTTTGCAGATGAATATGGAGGTGCATAAGCGAGTTCTAAGTCAGATAATTCAGTAACTTTAAGTTTACCTTTAATCGCAGTTGCGATAACGTCAATACGTTTTTCAGTACCTTCTTGACCAACAGCTTGTGCACCTAAAATTTCTAATGTTTCAGGATTATACATTAACTTTAGCGCAATGTTTGATGCACCAGGATAGTAACCAGCATGGTTACCACGGTGAGCATGAATTGCGACATAAGGAATATTCTTCATTTTTAAAGAACGTTCGTTATTACCTGTAGCACTAACAGTTAAGTTAAATACTTTAAGAACAGATGTTCCCATTGAACCATTGTATTTAGCTTCTTTATCACCATTGATGATATCACCAAGTAGACGTGCTTGACGGTTTGCTGGCCAAGCAAGCGCGATGGCTGTGTCATGACCTGTAACAAAGTCTTTAACTTGTACCGCATCACCTAATGCATAAACATCTTTTGCGATTGTTTTGCCATCTTCTTCGAATGTTTCCATTCTTTCATTTATCATGATATGACCACGAGGACCAATACCCAATTTTCCAGCTTTAGCTAAAGCGTTTTCTGGGGCAACACCGATTGAGAAGATAACGATATCCGCATCAACAACTTTACCGGATTCTAAGTGAATCTTACGACCTTCTTGAGTGAATTTAGCTAAACCATCACCGAGTTCTAATTTTACACCATTAGCATTAAGTTCTTCGTGAACAAGTTGAGCCATTTCGAAATCGATTGGAGCCATAACTTGTGGTAGTTTTTCAACTAACGTTACTGCTAAACCACGATCTTTAAGGTTCTCAGCCATTTCAACACCGATGAATCCACCACCGATAACAGCTGCTGTTTTTGGTTTGTTTTCTGCAATATAGTTATAGATACGATCTGTATCTGGAATATTACGTAGAACAAATAAGTTTGTAGCTTCCTTCAAACCTTCAATTGGAGGTTGAATAGGTTTTGCACCTGGTGAAAGAATGAGTTTGTCATAAGACTCCTCATAAGTCACACCTGTTTGAGTTTTCTTAACAGTGACAACTTTCTTTTCTCTGTCGATATCAACAACCTCTGAGAAGTTTCTAATATCCAAATTAAAACGCTGTGACATTCCTTCTACTGTTTGAACGAGTAGATTATCACGTTCGGTAATCACATTACCGATGTAGTAAGGAAGACCACAGTTTGCGAATGAAATGAATTCATCGCGTTCGAACATAATGATTTGATCTTCTTCACTGAGACGGCGTAAACGAGCAGCAACTGTAGCACCACCGGCAACACCACCAACAATAAGTATTTTTTTCATATGCATCCTTTCTTGTTTTTATTAACACACCATTAAAGTATAGACCTGTCCCCACAGACTTTCAAGGCTTTTGACAATAATTTAACAAATGATAATTTAGTCTTTTTTCACAAATTAAATTACGCACTTAATTGGTCAATGGTTATCTTAAAATCTTCCTTTTTTTCAAGTGTAAACAACAATTCTGATGAGGGGTACTGTGACCCATTTAATAGTGGCATAAGCGAAGGCTTACGCCAGTACAAGTTATTCTTAATAGCTTCATGATTCACATCATTTAACGCATCTGAAAATAAAACACTAACGCGCCCCATTGAATTCATTAAATGAGATTGTGTTTTCTCATTTAAAACCTCATTAAAAGGACCAGTGATACTCATTATATTCATACCCTTTGATCCACGTTTAAATCGGGGGTTATATTTCTTTACTGCATTCTCAAGATCTTTAGTAACAGGACCTCTAAATACAACAATGCATGGAATACCTTGTTTTTGACATTCTAGGAAAATAAGATTATCCATAAGTGTATTAAATTGGATTAGTACAACATAGGATGAATCTTTTAATTGTTTCAGTAATTTTAACGTTTCTTCTATATACTCATCACTACTCTTAGAATTGGTAAACAATGAGATTTTTTTATATTTTCGATCTAAAACATCTACCCCACCACTCAAATAAAGAAACATAGGGGCATCTTCTCTAAAATCTTGAAGAATACATTTAGGATAACGTTCATCATATTTATGGATGATATGAACTTTATTCGATATTCGTTTAAAAGCTGCTTCAGTTTCTCTTTGAACGAGTTTAAAAAGCATTGGTAATTGAGCCGCATTATGTTGTGGTTCAAAATATTTATCATAGAATTTCTTCGCATCTAATAGTTCAGCAATATTTTCCTTATTAATCTTCGCATGAAGTTTTGAATCATCTTGAATCAAACGACGAAGGATATGGTATTGAATCGCTAGTTGTCGATTTTGTTTAGGATTCATAATTCTCCCAATTCTTTCTAAGCAAATCTAGTGCTGCATCTTTGACTTCTTGTGGTCCTAATATTTTAGCTGAACTTCCAAATTGAAATAACCATGAAAAGAAAGTTTGCGAAACCATAACGGATTCTTCAATCACAAAACTATTTTCTTTTTCTTCCTTTATTTCTACATCTAAACCAAATCGGTCAAAAACAACCGATGTTAATGATTTATCAAATTCAAGCTGAACACGTTTTTCTTCACCTTGAAACATACTAAAGATACGAGTGCAGTATTTCTCAAAATCTGCTTGTGATCTTTGATGATGATGTGATTTATGCATAACTGAAACTTCACGCATTTTATCAACTCTGAAAATGACGTGATCATCATGTGCTTCATGATACATCACACAATAATATTTTTCATCATCCCAACACAAAAATTCTGGAATCATAGTATAGAACTCACCATTACGGCGATAGTGTCTTTCTTTATCTAATCCATATTCAAAGTATTTGAATTGTAACCATCGTTTATTTACTATCGCTTCATGTATCGCATCAACATTAAAGTATATGGATGTATTGCTTGTCTTTAGACGATCAGAAATATAATCGTTACGTATAAGTTTATCTGCTTGATAAACAGACGTTAAACCTTTAATCTTTTCAATCAGTTCAATACTCTTTTCCCTTGTAATAAACTTCGAGAATTGAACTGCATCAACCAAGAGTTTTAATTCTGCCAATTGAAAATCACGCTCACCCACATGGTAATAGTTCGCAATCTTCTTGGTTTTAATAATATCTAAACCATAGTCTTCTAACTGATCCATATATTGATAGATGCTTTTACGTTCACTCTCAATCCCTAGTTTAGACAGTTCAGAAATAATATCTTGCACACTTAAAGGGTGTTCATCATCACTCTTTTCTAACAAGAGCTTCATGACCTCTAAAATTTTGACTGATTTTTGTGAACTCATACTGACTTCCTCATTAACTTTATTCTACAACTTTATGGACAATTAAGTTTCCTTAAAAGTTATATCTAGTGAGATTTTTATCATGAATAATCACAAATAAAAAGTAGATACCTTTTTATATAATATCTACTATTCAGGGTTCATTTCAAATGAGCACCACTTTTATATTGAATTTTGTGTAGGCTTTATTTAGTTGTTTTTTCCTCTGTAACACAAACATATAATCCGTTACGATACAATGCAACTGTATCCTTTAATATAAACAAGAATATAACAATTATGACAAACAATAGAATTTTATCTTTGAGATAATATAAAACATAACTCGTAAACAAGAACATAAGAGGTAAAATTTGATTGTTGCCCTTAAAACTCAGAGCACTATGACAATGATCACACTTAACACAATGGTTTTTACCCATTTTTTGATAAATCAACAATGATTTCTGTTTTAAGGATAAATCATGTTTACAATTTGGGCATTGTATTTTTTCATAGATACTTTTTAGAACGTCCACGCTGATTTACTTGGACCAATAAGTTTTTGTTCAATTTCATTTAAATCCACTTAAGTATGCAGTAATTGGTTCTATACTAAAAAAATAAATTATCACTAATATAGATTTTAAATAGATATCATCAATGCTAGAAATAAAAATGGTCATGATTACAATAAATGGCACATGTAATTTTGGACTTAATGATGTATTGCAATTTTCACATTGATAATCTTTAAAAAACTGATTCTTAAATAGTTTAAGAAGTGGAACTTTTGTGTTGCAATTTGGACAATAGTTCTTACCCATCAAAACCACCAAACTGATTTATTAGGTCCAAACCATGGTTGATCAGCCCAGAAATAATATGAATTATATAGATGTTTGTATTTATATAAACCTGTGTATGGATTTAGTATTGTGTATTTAGATCTATATTGTTGACGCGCTGTTGATATTTTGTAGTTTAAATATGTCGGTAATGCAGCTGTTCCTAGTTTTATTAATATTTTATTCTTAATAATTCCTGCATCTATCATTGTCAAAACAACTAAATTTGCGATAACACTAGTTGTTGGTCCCCCAGCATTAATTGTATATGTTGCACAACCCTCATATACGGCTAAATTTCCTTGTTCATCTTTTAATCCAGATAGAAGTGGTATTGAACAAGATGCTGCTCTACTGTATGGTGAAATAAAACTTGTGTTTCCTATCGCTGCATTATTCATTGTTAGTTTATTTGTCTGAAAATTATACTCATATACATCAACTTGTTCGCCATTATCTACTAAAGTAAAATTACTTAATTCAGTTGAATATTGCGTATATATATAATTTATCCCATCAATTTCAATATTTGTAACTAACTTTTCTCCAATAATTTTATCTTCGGTAGTCGCACTTACTGGACTTGCTAAACTAATAAAAAATAATAAAGTAAATAAAATTTTTTGAATTTTCATAAACTCTCTTTCTTTGTCATATTTATGGCATTTAAATTACTACTAGTTAATCTTAAAACTTAGGCAATACCGTATCAAATAAATCAATAACACAACAATAGAATACGATCATTTATCCACCCACCTTTCCCATAATTCAATTATAAATAATTTTCTAACAAATCTTGTCTACAAATATCGGTAAATTTTGAAATTGAGTTGTATAATTAAATAAATTATGGGCGACAAAATATTATTTCAAAATATTGATATCTTAAAACTTCTTTCTGATTCTCGAAAACATAAAAATCTTACCCTTAGAGACTTGTCAGAATTAACGAATTATAGTTATCAAAGTTTATCTAAATATGAGATCGGTTTGAGAGATTTAAATCAAGAAAATCTAAAAATGATCGCATCAGCATTAGATATTAATTTAGAATCTGTTTTCTATATTGAAAACAAATTGGATGACGATATAAACAATTTATTGGAAGCCATCGTTTATGATAATAATCAAGAAATTGAAAGATTAATTAATAAAATACGAATTCCTACTCAATATATCCATTACTCCAATATGTTAAACAAATTCAATACTGTCTTTTATGTTCTTTATGTACTAGGTCTTTATAATGATTCAACAGCCTATGATTATGTCTTAAATAATATCTATTGTTTTGAAAACAAACTCAAACAACTCTACTACGACTACAAAGCAATTGAACATCTTAAAAACAATCAGATTCAAGAAGCAGCCAATACCATAGACATAGCTCTTCAGTACGACATTATAGAAAGTAATGCGGGTTTAATTCATTATCATGCATCACTTATTTATACGTATTATGGGAAACTAAATAAAGCCTTATCCTTGAGTGAAATCGCAGAGAATTATTTTCTAAAGACGCGTAATCTAAAACGACTCACAAATACGCAAGTACATATCGCATCAATTAACGCAATATTAGGTCATTTTAGAACATCACAAAAAATGTATAAACAAATCCTTAATACAACAAACGATGCAGACACCAAATATGTTATTCTCTACAATCTTGCATGGTTTTCATTTTTAAATAAAGAGTATAAAGACTCATTAGATTATTTAAAACAAATAGAGCTTCAACAAACACTATCTGAAAATGGAATTTTTATTAAGTGTTCTAGTTTATATCATTTAAATCAAACCAAAGAAGCCAATCAAATCTATCAAAATTCAATATCAACTTTTAATGATCCAATGTACAAACTTGAAATGGAAATTGTGCATAATGAGTATTTTCACGATGAAGTTGATATTGAATCGAAACTCCTTCAACTTCATTCAATGACTAAAGACAGTAGAAATTTTGAAAACTATGAATTTGTTCTAGATCGACTAATTACTTACTACGAAAATCGAAGTAAGTACAAGCTTGCAATAATCTACTATAAAGAAAAAATCGAACTAATGAATTGGAAGTATAGTAATTAAACTATTTGTTTGTTTTTAGCGAAATTACGTCACATGACCTTTAGTTCAAATTGCGATAGAATAGACATTAGAGGTTAAATAAAATATGGAAACACTATTAGAGCGTTTTATACGCTACGCAAAAATTAACACACGATCAAACGAAGAATCAGAAACGATTCCTTCTTCAATTAATCAAGTCGAATTTGCCAAAATGTTGGCTCAAGAATTAAAAGACTTAGGCTTTAGTGAAGTGGAATATCATCAGAAAAATGCTTATGTGAGCGCAACGATCCCAAGTAATGTAGATAAAGAAGTTGATACAATTGGTTTTATTGCCCATTATGATACCGCTGATTTCAATGCTGAAAACATCAATCCAAGAATCATCGAAAACTATGATGGTAAAGATATTCCACTCAATTCAGACTTAAATATGTCAGTTGAATCTTTCCCAAGACTATTGGCGCTAAAAGGTCATACTTTAATTGTGACTGATGGGACTACACTTTTAGGTGCTGATGATAAAGCAGGTTTAGTTGAAATTATGGAAGCCATGATTACTTTAATTAATAACCCTGATCTTAAACATGGTGAAATACGTATTGCTTTTGGACCTGATGAAGAAATCGGACGAGGGGCTGATCTATTTGATGCTGAAAACTTTAGAGCCAAGTTTGCCTACACCATGGATGGATCTGTGCTTGGTGAACTCGAATATGAAAGTTTTAATGCAGCGGTTGCACATATAAAATTAACAGGTGTATCTGTTCATCCAGGTAGTGCCAAAGATACCATGATCAATACCGCAAAACTCGCAATGGAATTTGATGCTTTACTTCCACAAGAACAAGTGCCTGAACACACTGACAACTATGAAGGTTATTATTTCTTAATGGATCTTCAAACCAAAATCGATACAGGGTCAATGACCTATATTATTCGTGATCACGATAAAGAAAAATTCTTAGATCGTAAACAAACTCTATTAAATAATGTAGCTTTTATGAATCAAAAATATAAAGCTGAACGCTTCAAAATTGAGATGCATGACCAATACTACAATATGGCTGAAGTCATTGAAAAAGATATGAAGTCAGTTGACTTAGCTTTAAAAGCTATGGAAAATCTTGGAATCAAATCAACTGTTCAACCCATCCGCGGTGGAACCGATGGATCTAAAATATCCTTCATGGGAATTCCAACTCCTAATATCTTTACTGGTGGGGATAATTATCATGGACCATATGAATATGCAAGTTTAGATGTGATGAAAAAAGCAGTTGAAGTCATTCTAGAGATTGTGAAAATCAATGCGGAGGCATCATGAGTGTAAAGGATTATATTCTTCTTATTAAAGATAAGAAATCCACTTTAAATGATTATAAAGATGTTGAAGAACAACTAAAAAATATTCAAGTTGTTGAAATCTTTGAAATCTTTAATTCTTTATTAAAAGAGGGTGAAAGTATTGAATCAATATTAACTTTTGTTGATCCCTTTATTCATGCCGTTGATCATCACTTAAAAGCGAAAGAACTTGATTTACCACAAGAAGGAATCCTTCATTATTTAGATGCTGAAAATAAGGCATTAGAACTTAAGTTACATAACTTACAAGATTACTTTAAGATTCATTCAACACTTGATTGTGATCATGACTATGTCAAAAAAGAACTGAGAGAACTTGAAATCTTTTCAGTTCATTACACTAAAACACAAAACCTTCTCTTTCCTTCTTTAGAGAAAGTTAACTCAAACTTTGAAGGATTAAGAATTTTATGGTCAATGCAGGATGCTTGTCGTAATGCTTTAAAGGCAACTGTAAATGCACTAGATACCAAACCCTTTGATTTTCAATTATTCTCATTTGCCTTGGGTAGTTATTTCTTTAAAGCTTTTGGTTTAATTCAAAAAGAGAATCGCTTTTTACTACAAGCTTCTCTTCAATATTTAACAAAAGAAACCTTGGATGATCTCACTCAACAAATGTTTGAATATCCATTTATCTTTATTGAAAAACCAAGACAACCCAAAATAGACAAGAAAGTTGATTTAGACTTCGGTGGTTTCATTAAAACAGATACAGGTGAATTAAACTTTGAACAATTAGAACTTGTTTTAAATGCCCTACCTTTAGATATCACTTTAATTGATGAAAACAACAAAGTACGCTACTTCAATAAAGCGGTTGATCGTGTTTTCCCAAGATCACCTGCCGTTATTGGTCGAGATGTACGTAATTGTCATCCTGCATCCAGTGTTGATGTGGTTGATCGTATTATAGAAGCACTTAGATCAGGCAAAGAAGACCAAGCTCAATTTTGGATCCAAATGAAAGGCCACTTCATCTACATCAAATATATTGCCTTACGTAATTCATGTAATGAATATAAAGGATGTTTAGAAGTGACCCAGTTAGTTGAAGACATTAGAGCGCTTCAAGGTGAAAGAAGATTACTTGAGTGGGATTAACCCACTCTTTTTTTATCTTAATGCATCCTTCATGGATTTAACATATTCTCCAATAAACTTTGGTGCTTCTGTTCCATGTTTTTCTAATAGTTTAATAATCGCAGACCCGACAATGGCACCATCTGAAATGGCTGCCATTTTTTGAGCTTGCTCAGGTGTTGATATTCCAAAACCAATGGCGCAAGGTACATCCGTATTTTCACGTACGACTTTCACAATCGATTCTAAGTCGGTTTTGATTTCAGAGCGAGTTCCAGTAACACCTAAACTAGATACTAAATACACAAAACCTTTGGCTTCTTTGGCAATCATCGCAATTCTATTCTCTGATGTTGGCGCAATTAATGAAACTAAGTCCACATCATATTTTTCGCAGATTTCACTAAACTCTTCTTTTTCCTCATATGGACAATCAGGAAGTATTAAACCATCAATCCCTATTTCTGAACAGATCTTAATAAACTTTTCAGAACCATAAGAGAACACAACATTAGAATAAGTCATAAAGACCATTGGTATAAATACTTCTTTTCGAATATCTTTAACAAATTCAAAAATATCATCAGTGGTAATCCCGTTCTTTAAAGCTCTCACATTCGCACTTTGAATGGTTGGTCCTTCTGCCATCGGGTCAGAAAAAGGAATACCAAGTTCAATTAAATCTGTCCCGTTTTTAACCATCTCTAAGATAGCTTCTTTAGAGGTTTTTAAATCTGGATCCCCCACAGTAATGAAACTAATAAAGGCTTTACCATTTTTAAAAGCATTTTTTATATTACTCATGAAGATCTTCCCCTCTATATCGTGCAATCGCAGCGCAATCTTTATCTCCACGACCACTTAAATTAATTACGATAATTTTATCTTTAGCCATAGTTGGCGCAAGTTTCATCGCATACGCTACCGCATGTGCGGATTCAATGGCTGGAATAATCCCTTCTGTTTTTGAAAGGTATTCAAAAGCCACAACTGATTCTTCATCCGTTATTGGTACATATTTTGCGCGACCAATATCATGTAAATGAGCATGTTCAGGTCCAATACCTGGATAATCAAGACCTGCTGAAATGGAATAAACAGGTGCGATTTGCCCATATTTATCTTGGCAGAAATAAGACTTCATTCCATGGAATATGCCTAAGCTTCCCACATTAATCGTAGCGGCTGTTTCTAAGGTATCAATCCCTCGTCCAGCAGCCTCTGTCCCAATGAGTTCAACAGATTCATCTTCAATAAAATTATAGAAAGCTCCAATCGCATTAGATCCACCACCAACACAGGCAATTACTGTATCAGGTAAACGTCCTTCTTTAACTAAGATCTGTTCTTTAATTTCCTGAGAAATAACAGCTTGAAAGTCCCGTACAATCGTTGGAAATGGATGGGGTCCCATAACTGAACCTAAACAATAATGGGTATCATCAATTCTTGATGTCCACTCACGCATCGCTTCAGATACCGCATCCTTTAATGTCGCAGTTCCTGTTGTGACAGGAATAACCGTCGCGCCTAACAGACGCATACGATAAACATTAAGTGCTTGTCTTATCGTATCTTCTTCACCCATAAAGACAACACATTCCATGCCCATTAAAGCTGCCGCAGTTGCGGTCGCAACACCATGTTGGCCTGCACCTGTTTCCGCAATCAAACGCGTTTTACCCATTTTCTTTGCGAGTAGAGCTTGTCCTAAAACATTATTAATCTTATGAGCCCCAGTATGATTTAAATCTTCACGTTTAAGATAGATTTTTGCGCCACCTAAATACTCAGTCATTTTTTTCGCATAATAAAGTCTTGAAGGACGACCTGCATACTCATCAAAAAGTTCTTTAAGTTCTGCTTTAAAATCAGGATCATCTTTGAAGTGATTATAAGCCTTCTCAAGTTCGATAACCGCATTCATTAGTGTCTCAGGGATATATTGTCCACCATGTACACCAAATCGACTATGTGGATTTCTCATATATTTACACTCCTTACTTTTTCAACAAATTCATTCATTTTATCTCTATCTTTAAAACCATCTGTTTCAATGCCACTACTGACATCTACTGCATACGGTTTTAAAGTTTTTAATGCATCAGATATATTCTCATTATTTAAACCACCGGCCAAGAAATAATCACGTTTCAAATCTTTAATAAGTGACCAATCAAAACTTGAACCTGTCCCACCTGTTCCTGAATCTAATAGAATAAAATCAGCGCTGCTTTTTTCGGCTTTTAGTACATCTTCTTTTGAATCAATTCTAAAGGCTTTAATGATTGGTTTATGTGACAAATCTTTTAATGTTTTAATGTAGCCTTCATCTTCATGACCATGTAGTTGTGCTAGATCAATGATACCCATATTAAACATGTCATTAATGATTTCAATTTCCTCATCAACAAAAACACCAACCACTTTTAGATTTTTATCTAATGATTTTTTAAGCTCATAAGCTTGAATCGGATTAATATAGCGTTTACTTTTTTCGACAAAGATAAAACCAATGTAGTCAGGTTTTAAGACATTAACAACTCTAATATCTTCGATTCGTTTCAAACCACAAAGTTTAATAACTGTCATAGCTCACCTTTTAACTCTTTTAGTTTAAGAGTTTTATTACTAGCTTTCATCAGCGTTTCACCAATGAGTACGGCATCTGCACCAAAGTCTCTAATTTCATTAATATCTTCATGTGATTTTACACCACTCTCAGAGACAAAGAGAATATTACTTGGGATTAATGATCTTAAGTTTTTACTGTTATTGGTATCAACACTAAAGTCTTTTAAATTACGATTATTAACGCCTATAATTCGTGCACCACATTTAATCGCTAAACTAACTTCATCATCATCATGCGCTTCGACTAAAGTGGATAAACCTAAACCATCCGCAATCGTAATATAGTTTTTGATTTGTTCTTCACTCAAGATCGAACAAATGAGTAGTATAGCTGAAGCACCTAAGACTCGTGCTTCATAAATCATATATTCATCTACGGTAAAGTCTTTACGAAGAACAGGAATCTTAACTGTATTTGATATTTCCTTTAGATATTCATCCTTGCCTAAAAACCACTTTGGTTCAGTTAAACATGAGATACAATCAGCACCTGCTTTTTCATAGTCTTTTGCGATTTGAAGAACATCAAACTCTTCTGCAATGATACCTTTTGAAGGCGACGCTTTTTTAACTTCACAGATAAAGGATAAATCATTTTTCTTTAAAGCTTTTTCAAACTCAAAATCTTTCTTCGGCATTTTTAAAGCTTGTCTTTTAATATCTTCTAACGTAATTGTACGCTTTGCTTCAATTACTCTATCCTTAGCGTAATCAGCTAATTCATCTAAGATGCTCATGAATTACTGATTTCCACAAAAGCTTCTAGTGTTTTTAAAGCTTGTCCTGAATCAATAATGGACGCAGCTAAATCAATTCCTTCTTTAAAGGATTCAGCTTTCCCTCCAATATATAAACTAGCCCCTGCATTAAGGAGTACCGCATTGCGTTTATGACCTTTTTGACCTTTTAAAATATCTAATGTGATTTGTGCATTTTCTTGTGGTTCCCCACCTACTAAGTCATCTTTAGTGCATCTTTCAAAACCAAAATCTTCGGGTTGAATGATAGATGTTTTATGAAGTCCATCTTTAAACTCACAGATTTTTGTTGGCGCAGATAAAGAGATTTCATCTAACTTATCTAATCCATGAACTACCATGCCTCGTTTAACCCCAAGTTCCATTAAAACTTCTGCCAATGGTTCAACTAAGTATTCATCATAAACACCTAGTAATTGATATTTAGGTGATCCAGGATTTGTAAGAGGTCCTAAAATATTAAAGACGGTTCTAATTCCAAGTTCCTTACGGATTGGTCCAACATGTTTCATTGATGTGTGATATTTTTGCGCAAAGAAGAAACACATACCTACTTTATCTAATAGCTCTATACATTTCTCAGGATCTTGGTTAATGTTTACACCAAGTGCTTCTAAACAATCAGCCGTTCCGCTTTTTGATGAAGCTGCACGATTGCCATGTTTCGCAACTTTTAATCCACCCGCTGCTGCAACTAAAGCTGACGTAGTAGAAATATTAAAACTATTAGAGTGATCTCCACCAGTTCCTACAATCTCAAAAACATCAAACGGTGTTTTCACTTGGGTCGCATTTTCTCTCATCGCTGTTGCGCAGCCTGCAATTTCATCAGTAGTTTCAGCTTTTGCGCTTTTGGTTGATAAAGCAGAAAGGAAAGCTGCATTTTGAATAGCAGATGTTTCCCCACTCATGATTTCATTCATAACTGTGTAAGCTTCATCAAATGTTAAATCTTCTTTATTAACTATTTTTATAATGGCTTCTTTAATCATCTTTATTTCTCTCCTTTAATTTCTAAGAAATTCTTCAACATCAACTTACCTAATGGGGTCATGATGGATTCTGGATGAAATTGAACGCCATAGATTGGATAATCTTTATGTTCAATCGCCATAATCACGCCATCATCAGTCAGTGATGTGACTATAAAGTCTTTAGGAATTGTATTCTCATCGGCAACCAGTGAATGATATCTGGCAACTAATGTTTTTTCATCACATTCTTTAAATAACTTTGAACTTAAATCTAAACTTACTTCTGATTGTTTACCATGCATGAGTTCTTTGGCATACGTAATATTGGCTCCATAAACATCACAAATCGCTTGATGACCCAAGCATACACCTAAGGTAGGTATGCTTCGACTAAGTGTTTTAGCGACTTCTTCAATAATACCTGCATCTTCTGGTCGTCCTGGACCTGGGGATAAAATAATATGATCCGGGTTTAAGGCTTTGATTTCTTCTACCGTTAACTCATCATTTCGAATGACTTTAATATCAGAATTAATCTCACCAATGAGTTGATAAAGGTTATAGGAGAAACTATCGTAATTATCAATGAGTAAAATCATAGCTCTTCTCCTTCCGCTTGTTTTAAAGCATTAATCACAGCCTGTGCTTTATTAATACATTCTTGGTATTCACTCTCTGGAACGCTATCGGCAACAATCCCCGCCCCTGACCGTACAAATACTGTATTGTTTTTCTTGTATGCAATTCTTATCGCAATGCAGGTATCCATATTCCCTGCGAAATCAATGTAGCCAATGGCACCACCATAGATACCACGTTTATTATTCTCTAATTCACCTATTAACTGACAAGCACGAATTTTTGGTGCTCCTGATAAGGTACCTGCTGGTAGTACGGCTTCAATCGCATCTAAGGCATCGTGTTCATCACGAATCTTACCTTTAACCGTTGATCCTATATGCATAACGTGAGAGAAACGCTCAATTGAATGTAGTGTATCGACATGGACTGATCCAAACTCAGATATCTTACCTAAATCATTTCGCCCTAAGTCCACTAACATATTATGTTCAGCAATCTCTTTTGGATCCGCTAAGAGTTCTTTTTCTAACGCAATATCTTCTTCTTCCGTTTTTCCTCTTTTGCGTGTTCCCGCTAATGGAAAGGTATAAAGATCTTTATGATCAAGTTTTACTAATGTTTCTGGAGATGCTCCAGCCACTTCCACATCTGTTCCAGAGAAATAGAACATATAAGGAGAAGGATTAATGGTTCTAAGTACTCGATAGGCATTTAGTAAACTACCAGTATACGGAGCACTTAAACGATTCGATAAAACAATTTGGAAGATATCACCTTCATGGATATAATGCTTTGCTTTTTCAACCATAGTACAGAAATGTTCTTTATCAAATAAAGGGGTAACTTCTCCCATTAACTTGCCAGCTTCTTCTTGAATCTTTTTTCCTGTTTTTAAGAGTTTAACTAAAGCTTTTAAACTCTCAATGGCTTTCGCATATTCAGCTTCAATATTTTTTAGTGGGATATTAACAATTAATATAATTTTTTGTCTAAAGTTATCAAAAGCAATGACTTTATCAAAGAGCATTAAATCAACATCTTTAAAACCTTCTGAATCATCGACTTTAACTTTAGTGCTAGGTTCTGCATAGTTAATATAATCATAAGAGAAGTAACCTACTAAACCACCTGTAAACGAAGGAAGATAATCAAATTGAGGACTTTTATATTGAGCTAAGATATCTCTTAATACTTTAGATGGATTATCAGTTTTCGATGATGCATCTTTAATACTCATGACTCCATCAACGCAGTTCAAATCAAACTTAGGATCATAACCCAAGAAAGTATAACGTCCCCATTTTTCTTGTCCTTGAACAGACTCAAGTAGAAAAGCATGTTTAGATTTATTCTTTAAGATTTTTAAGACTTCTAAAGGTGTTGTGAAGTCAGATAAGATCTCACAACTAAGCGGTACAATATCGTATTTTTTTTCATTAGATATCGCTTTAACTTCTTCTAGACTAGGAACAATTTTCATAAGGTTTACCTCTTTTATGTCAGTTTGCCTAGAAATAAAAAACGCCCTAAGCAAAACTTTTTGTTTTGCCAAGGACGATGTATTACACGTATCGCGGTGCCACCTTGTTTCACCGTTCTTATCAAAAAAACGATGCACTTTTATAGGATACTAACATATCCCTGAGCAACTAACGTAGCTCTTCACGTTGTAGAATAATAAGCACTTGCTTTTCACTACACCCTCAACGGTCCATTTGATAAACTGTGTCTTACCCAAATCGCAGCACCTTGGGCTCTCTGTAAAGTCATATCTACCGTTATCTCCGTCTCAACGGTTTATTTATTTTTCACATTATAGCATACCAAAATGCTATGTCAAAGAATCTTTAAGTTATATATTAAAGCCTTTCTAAATATTGATATTCAGATTCACTTATTCGATAGTCTTCTTCATATACTTTTTGATAAAGTCTAGGGATTTTCTTTAAACGTACATTCATTTCTTCTAAATCAAAGGATTTCATATCTAATTGATCAGTCCCTAACCAATCAACGAACTCGTCATACTTTTTACCCGACTTCTTTTCAAATGCACGATAAATACTTTCTAAGCCAGGAATACTTCCACAGTCTTCGATAATTCCATAACCCTTTCCGTCAATCACTTTCGGAAACATTTTTGTAGGATATCTTGTTGTATCACTCACAATAATTTCTTCAAGCACTAAATGAATCATCCAACTATCCCCAAAATCATATTCAAAATCGATAAACTCATTGGGTTCACTAACTAAATCCTTTATCAACGTTTCACTTGCGTCAAATGTTTTGAATCGTTCAAATCCTTGCATATATTCATTAGGAAGTTCAACTATACACATTTTAAAACTTGGATTCGTGTTGAATTGCATTAACGCTTTTTGATTAATTTCATTTGTTATATGTTCACCAACTTTTGTGATGAAATTTAACTCTGCATTATACATAAAACGAAAGAGATGACTCGCTTTCATTTCAAACATAGTCATCAAAGTGTAAGCAAGATTTGACATTGTCCTATCGGCCTTGATTTGAAAACGTCGATTACATCCATACTTATAATCACTTAATTCTGCATAAAATTGATAAATTACCTGTTTAGTCATAGATCATCTCCTATTGATTATCTATTTAATTAAAGCTCTTACTAATTCTATTAAAGCACTATATGAATTTACTTCAACAATTTCCTCATTAAAATCTTGCGGTTTTATTTTATTTCGAGTATTTAACCAAATTGGAATCCATCCAGCATTTAATGCCCCAATGACATCACTATCAAAGGAATCACCCACAAAATAGATTTGATCAGACTCAATTTCAAATTGTTTCTTAGCTATTTCAAATATCCTTTTATCTGGTTTATTGACTTCAACTTCCCCTGATACAAGTATTTGATCTTTAGGTATCCATTTCTCTAAGCCCAAATTTTCTATCTTAGTTCTTTGGTGTTGGCTTATTCCATTAGTAATAAACCCCCCTAATAGATTATGTTTCACAAGATAGTCAAAGAGTTCAATCATGAGTGGTTCCAGTTTAATTTCTTTTTGGAAGTCATAGTAATCTGTTTGAAAAGATAAAGCTTCTTCTTTATCAATATTTAAACCAACTTCTTCTAAAGCTTTGGTAATGCGATAAATATAAGCATCTTCTAAAGAGACCTTGCCAGCCATTTGATCTTCAAATATTTCATCACTGAAGTATCGAGAACGAATAAAAAGTTTTTCCATATCAACCTTTAATTCAGGAAAATTCTTACGTATAGATTGTTTAAAAGGTTCACTAAGATCATAGACTGTATCATCCACATCAAAGACAAATTTCATGAGCACCTCGCTTTTCTTCAAGTATAACAAAACCCCAAAAGAAAACATCCCATTTGAGATGTTAAATAAAGTCTTTGGTGCACCAGACGGGACTTGAACCCGTACGGTTGCCCACACGCTTCTGAGACGTGCGCGTATACCAGTTCCGCCACTGGTGCACTAAGTGAGCAGGCTCACTTATGGATATTTTCTATATAAAATGAATTATTTCAGTTTACCTTGAAATAAAACAGATTTCGCAAGATCCTTTGAATCTAAACCTAAGGCTTCTACAAAGGCTAAAGCAAAATTAAGGGCTGTCCCAACACCTCTTGATGTGAGAATTTTCCCATCCTTAACAACTAACTCTTCACTATAATGAGCATCAGGAAATAAAGCTTTTGAGTCACCCATCGGATAGGATGTGATGGCTTTTTGATTTAAGATGCCTGCTTCTTCTAAAACTAAAGGTGCTGCACATATAGCTGCAACTAATTTGTTTTGAGAAGCATAATCTTGAACTAACGAAATCACTCTTTGATCAGCTTTAAGATTGTTGGTGCCTGGTTGTCCACCTGGTAAAAATAGCGCATCATAATCATTCATATCTGTAAATGTTTTATCAGACACTAGCTTAACACCATGTGAGCTTGTCACAATCTCGTCTGCAATGGACACCAAATCAACCGTTATCCCTGCTCTTCTTAAAATATCAATTGTTGTGATGGCTTCAGTTTCTTCAAAACCATTAGCCATTAATGCGGCAACTTTCATACAAATCTCCTAAAGCGAATCAATCGCTTTCTTTAAATGATTCATGACTTTTTGTAGTTCTGATAAAGGTAAAGCCAAGTTAATACGCATAAAACCTTCACCACCTTGACCAAAAATGCTTCCGTTGTTTAACCACATCTTCGCATCTTCTAAACAAAATTTATCTAAGTCATCTTGTTTCATGTTTAATGATTTAAAGTCTAACCATAAGATATATGTTCCTTGTGGATTAACAAGTTTAACTTGTGGAAGTTCTGTTTTTAAAAAGTCTTGTAGCCACTTAATACTCTTATCTAAATACGCCACAATCCCATCCACATAGTCATCTCCATAAGTATAAGCAGCTGTTGAAGCAATTAAGCCTAGTGTATTTACACCATGTAGTCCTAAAGTCATATAAACATCTTTTACTTTTTGAATAAACTCAGGATTAGAAGAAATGAGTTGTGATACTTTCATGCCTGCTAAGTTAAAGGTTTTTGAGGCTGCATATAAAGTAATGATATGATCAGCATAATCTTTTCTAAGTTCTGCTGTAACGATATGTTTGTTTGGTTTAAATACAAAGTCCATGTGAATTTCATCAGAGACAATGATGACATCATATTTTTTACAGATATCTACCATTTTATTTAACTCATCTTCAGTGAAGACTTTACCCACTGGATTATGAGGTGAACATAAAATAAAAAGTTTTACATCGTTCTCTTTGATTTGTTTTTCAAAATCTTCATAATCAATTCTATATTCACCATCTGTATAGATGAGTTCATTAATCGCAACCTTACGATTGTTGGTTAAGATTGAACGCTTAAACGGATAGTAAACAGGTTCTTGAAGAAGCACATGATCCCCCTCATTTGTTAAAGCTAATAATGCTGCATTAACACCTGATACAACACCTGGTGTTGATGTTATCCATTCTTTTTTGACATGATAGTTATGTCGTCTATCTAACCAATTAATGACTGCATTAGTATAGTCATCGCTTTCAAAAGTATAACCATAAATCGCTGTATTCACTTCTGTCTTTAAAGCTTCTACGATTTCAGGCATGACTTTGAAGTCCATATCTGCCACCCATAAAGGATAAGTATCCTTTGGTTTTTTAAGCATTTCATGTGCATCCCATTTCATGGAATTTGTGTTGTGACGATCATTTAACTGATCAAAAAAGTTTGAATAATCCATAATTTTTATAATTTCCCTATCTCTTTCAATTTACCAAGGTAGTAAGGCATTTGTTGACGCCACCATTCCCAATCATGTTTGACGTCTAACCCCCAATAATCTACCCATGCTTCGATACCTTTTTCATTAAGTACAGCTTGTAGATGCTGTGTATCTTTTATTGAATCAGCTTCAAAGTCTCCTTGGCCTGTACATATTATTATATTCCCATCTCTTATTCTGTCCAAGTAATGTGGATCATTTAAGCCTTTTAAATAGTCTACCGGTGAATTATAGTAGACATCGCTATCATCTAAGTGATCACCCACAAAGAATCGCACATCATAAATACCACTTAAGGCAATGAGTGTATCAAAGACATCAGGGTGTTTAAAAAAGAAGTTTGCGCTATGATATGCCCCCATTGAACAACCTGTCACAATCATTTGATAAGGCCAATCACTTTGAAGTCTGATATAAGGCACAAATTCTTCAACAATATATTTATCATAAGCATTATGAAAACGTGCTTTATCCCCTGCCCATTTTCCATCCGCTAACCACGTTTCTGCATCTATAGAATCAGGTGTATAGACTCTAATTAAACCTTGTTCAATAAACCAACTAATCGCATCAATCATTTGAAAATCTTCATACTCATAAAAACGACCACCTGAAGAAGGAAAGACAATCATCGGTTTACCGGCATGACCATAAATCTTAAAAGGCATATTTCTCCCTAATCGATAACTATAGTAATCATGATATTCTACGTGCATATCTAAGTTCTCTTTTCTAATATCGCTTTTGCGATATCTTTTAATTCCTTTAAATCATGTCCTTTTAAGATATAGGCATAATTCCCAATAGCTTTCGCAAAAATTGAGGCAATCTCACCATAAAAAACAATCTTATCGTTATATCTTTCTCTAACCTCAGATTTTGTTAATAGGTAGTCGTCTGCCATATGTGCTTTTTGACCAATGTATAGACAAACATATTTATTCCCAATGTTTTCTTCAATTCTTTGACCCGCAACAAGCTTCGCATATTCTGCATAATAGTTACGATCATTCGCAAAGTTAAAGATATCCATTGAATAACCACCGGGTGGACGTACATTGATTTCTAAAGCGTATAGATCATTAGCTGCAGTTCTGAAAAATTCAATATGAAAGAAGCGCTCTTTTAAATTAAACGCATCAACAATTTTAAAACCTGCTTCCTTTAAATCATCCATAATCGTGTCTTGGGTGTAATAGATCATATCTAAATCATCATTCACTGTTTCCATAACACCTACTGGAAAGACAAAGGAATTCGCATAAACGATTTGCCCGTATTTATCCACTAAACCATCAAAGGTATGGATCTCGCCTTGAATATATTCTTCTAACGCATATGCAGCATGATTTTTCTGCGCACAAAAAGCATCTAACTCAGTTTCATTATGAATTTTATAGGTGCCACTTGCACCAACCCCTGTATCTGGTTTTGCGACAACAGGATAACCCACTTCATTGATGAAACTCAAGGCATGTTCATGGTTATCAATCACAATACCCCGTGCTGTTTTAATGCCATTTTTATTAAACACTGCTTTCATGCTCATCTTAGACTGAATGGCTTTAAGATCATGTGGTTTAAAACCAAATACATTAAAATCTTCTCTTAGTTTCGCATCCAACATTAACCAATGTTCATTATGAGATTCAATACGATCAATCTTTCCATATTTATGGGTGAAGTAAGCAACCGCTTTTAAAACTTCATCGTAGTTCTCTAAATCATGAACTTGATAATACTCAGTTAAAGAGTGTTTTAAATCTGCAGATAAGTCACTATATTTCTGATTATCAATCCCAAACACATTAATGCCCTCTTTCGCTAAAGCGGTGCTAAAGAGTTTGAAGTTATCTGGAAAATGGGGGGAAATAATAATGTAATTCATATAACATATCCTTTATTTGATAATGGCTTGTGCTGCCTTTTTAACATCAGATATTTTTGAACTTCTTAAGAAAAAACAATAATTACCTAAAGCAGGTGATAAGATATCTGCCATTGATCCTTCATAAACAATTAAGTCATTAAACTGTTCTTTGATTTGATCATAGTTTAATTGTCGCTTTTCATCATTTGCCGTTTTCAATCCGACATGACACACACTATATGTTTTCTTCTTAGGAATTGAAACATCCAATCCTGCGACAAGTCTTGCATAGGCATCATAGAAATCGAAATCATTAGCGAAGTTAAACATATCCATCGTTTTACCACCTGGTGGACGCATATTTACTTCTAGTAAACTTAACTTTCCTTCTTTACTTTTGAAAAATTCAAAGTGAAAGAAACGTGTATTAAGTTGATAAACATCTAAGATCTTTTGACTCATCACTCTTAAATCTTTTGAAATCTTAATATCTGAATAATAAAACATATCTAAGTTATCATTTACAATATCAATCACTGGATGTGAATAAACTAAAGAATTTTCAAAGATAATCTTGCCTTCTTTATCTAATAAACCATCATAGGTAATAATGTCTCCTTCATTAAAAGGTTCCATGATAAAGGTTTTATCAGGTTTTGATTCAAAGAATGATTCCAATTCTTTATTTGAATTAAGTCGATAAGTAAAAGCTGCACCTACCCCAATATCTGGTTTAACACAGACTGGATATTTATATTTCTTAAGCAATTTGTTTGCTTCATCTAATGTTTCAAATCTTGATCCATCATCATGAGGTAATTTCAAAGACTCAAAGATTTTCTTCATTTCTGATTTCTTCTTAATTCTCATGATCCAATCATTTTTTATACCATCAACATTAAAATCAGTTCGTAGTTGCGCATCCAACTGCATCCAATGTTCATTATGAGATTCAATATAGTCAATCTTGCCAAAACGATAGGCAAAATAAGCGACCCCTCGATAAACTTCTTCATAGTTCTCTAAATCATTAACACGATAATAATCAGATAAATGATCTCTTAAGTCTGAATCTAAGTTATCAAAAGAGTCTGAAGCAATCCCAAAAACATTAATCCCATATGAATTTAATCTGTTCACAAAATACTTGAAGTTATCTGGGAAACTTGGAGAAATAAATACATAGTTCATAGTCCACCACCTTATGAAAAACTTTACATAAATAATGAAAATTTATGTGTTTTATTTTCATTAGAATACCATAATTCTTTTTTGTGATGTTAATTATAGATGTAAGTTTCACATAAGATTCAAAGATACTTAGTAAATATATCTATAAACAAAAAAGATACGATTTCTCGTATCTCTAATTTGTTGATGGTGCACCAGACGGGACTTGAACCCGTACGGTTGCCCACACGCCCCTCAAACGTGCGCGTATACCAATTCCGCCACTGGTGCATATATGTAAAACTTCACATCGATTGTTAGCTGGTGCGACTGGCAGGAGTTGAACCTGTGACCTAGCGCTTAGGAGGCGCTTGCTCTATCCAGCTGAGCTACAGCCGCAAGTGGTCGGAACGACGCGATTTGAACGCGCGACCTCTACCACCCCAAGGTAGCGCACTACCAAGCTGTGCTACGTCCCGATGCTAGATTATTATACACGATAGACTTTGGCTTGTATAGGCTATTTGACTTGCCTTTTGCCTATGGTATTATAGGTTCATTAGAAAGGGGGAACGACAGAAAAAAACAAATAAAAATAATAAAGAATTATAGTTATAGCGCCCGACTTAATGTCATTAAATAATGACAATGATAAGTGACGAGGAATGAGGAGTATCGAAGTTTTCGGCGGATGCCTCATCGGTGATAAGTGACATCGTTAGGAATAGGACAAATCAACAGAACCTAAACTACTCACACATTTTGAAAGGATCATAATAATTTATGTGCGGAATTGTTGGTGTTATTACACACAAGAATGCGCCTGACTTTTTAGTTGCGGGTTTAAGACAACTTGAATACCGCGGCTATGACTCAGTTGGAATTTCCGTTTTTGATAATGGCGAAATTTCTACTGTTAAAACTGTTGGTCGTATTGATAATATTGAAAAGAAATTAGAGAATTTTAAACTTGATCATTGCCAAGTAGGGATTGGTCATACACGATGGGCAACCCATGGTGAACCAAGTGATGTGAACTCACATCCACATGGTAATCATAGAGTTTCAATTGTCCATAACGGAATCATTGAAAACTATCTTCAAATCAAAGAAAGAATGATTCGTAAAGGTTATACTTTTGAAACAGAAACAGATACTGAAGCCTTAGCGAAACTCGTTGATTATTACTTTGTACAAAAAGGTAATCCTGAAGAAGCCATTCGTAAAGTTCTAGAGAAAATTAGAGGATCATTTGCGACTGCGATTATCTTCAAAGGTTATGAAGATACGATTTATGCGATTCGAAAAGATTCACCGTTAATTGTTGGAATCGGTGAAGATGAAAACTTTGTCGCATCCGATATTACTGCGATCTTAGATCGTACCCGTAATTACTATCTTTTAGAAGAAGATGAAATTGCGATCATTAAACAAGACTCTATCAAAATCATGAATCTAGATTTTGAAGAAATCAAAAAAGAAGTACAACACGCTTCTTGGGACAGACAAACTGCTGAAAAGGAAGGGTACCCTCACTTTATGTTGAAGGAAATCTCTGAACAACCAGCTGTCTTACTTAATGCGATCAACCCTAGAATCAAAGAAGATACGATTGACTTCACTGAGGCTGGATTAACTGATGAAATCTTAAATGATATCGAGCATATTCATTTAGTCGCTTGTGGAACAGCCATGCATGCAGCCATGATCGGTAAACAACTCATTGAAAAATATGCACGTATTCAGTGTGAAGTAGATGTTGCTTCAGAATTTAGATATAAAGACCCCATCTTAAACAAAAAAGACGTGGTCATAGTCATTTCACAATCAGGTGAAACAGCAGATACTTTAGCAGCGATGCGTTTAGCTAAAAAGAATGGTGTTAAAACCATTGCGATCGTTAATGTGGTTGGATCATCCATTGCCCGTGAAGCTGATCATGTTCTTTATACTTGGGCAGGCTTAGAAATATCTGTTGCATCTACTAAAGCTTATTTTGTACAAGTTGCCTTATTTATCTTATTAGCGAATAAACTGGGACAACTTAAAGGTAATTTAAGTGCTGATCAAATTTCTACTTTAATCACATCGATTAAAGGCGTATCTAAATTGGCTCAAAAACTCTTAGATGAACAAGAGTCTATTAAACAATTAGCTTCAGAACTTCAAAACATTCGAAATATCTTCTTCTTAGGAAGAGGAATGGATTATGCGATGGCCTTAGAAGCTTCTCTAAAACTTAAAGAGATTTCTTATATCCACTCAGAAGCCTATCCTGCTGGCGAGTTAAAACATGGAACAATCTCTTTAATCGAAGAAGGTTTCCCTGTAATAGCTTTAATCACTCAACATGATACAGCAGAGAAAATGGTTTCAAACATTAAAGAAGTTAAAGCTCGTGGGGCTAGAGTCATTACAATTGCGACCCCTGGTATTGAATACCTAGATGATTTCAGTGATACAACTTATATCCTTCCTGAAAGTCATATTGATTTAGTACCACTACTATCTATCATTCCTTTACAACTCTTTGCATACTACTCAAGTGTTCTTAGAGGTCTAGATGTAGATAAACCACGTAACTTAGCAAAATCAGTTACGGTTGAATAATACACAAAACGTGAAGCAAATGCCTCACGTTTTTTTTAGGTCTAGTCTTAATGTATATAATGATTCACCTGGTGGATAATCTTTAATTTCTCCCACAACCACAAAGCCTAGTTTTTCATAGAATTCACGAGCTTGAAACGAGAAAGTTGTTAGAATAATGAAAGATTTTTCTTTTTTAATGGCTTCTTCAATTGCCTTCTCTAAAAGATGTGTACCTAAACCTTGTAGTCTAAATTCTTGTTCAATAAAGAAGTCATCAATTTCCATACAATCCCAATAAAGCCGTGCACTTAAACCTGCCACAAAATCATCATCTTCTACTTTGACTTGATAATATTCTACATAGTCTTCTTCACGTGAAATACGATGATAATACGATATCTCATTATTAAGACTTTTAATCTTCTCTTTTAAGAATGATCTAAAGTTTTCATCTTTTTGACTTGATTCACTAATCTTATAGTTTTTCATAATTTTATTGTGACTGAAATTATTCTAAGTTTCAATCCCAATACAACTTTCGTATTATTGCGTTAGCTTTTAATTAATCATAGACTATAAGTAGGAGGCAATTCTTATGAAAAAATTCTTGAGTTTATTTGTTGTATTGTTTCTGTTAGGTGCATGTGCACAAGCAGAAGATGATGATTACTATGATGATGAAGATTATGAAGAAGACTATGAAGATGATAATGAAGCAGATATGGATTATGTAGAATTTATCCCAAACAGTCCAGTTGTTACATTCGATACGACAACACTTGAAAGATTGGGAATTAATCTCAGTGGAAGTGATACAGAAATTGCACAAGGTATTTATGATTGGCAAATTGAAAATATGAACTATGTTGCTTTTGGACCAATATCAGATGCGATGCGTTGGAATTATATGTTGCCTGGTATCTATACCACATTGGAAATGTTAGATGTGACAAACTCAGAAGGTAAAATTGAAGGTCTATGTTATAACTTTGCGACCATATACTGTTCAATTGCAGATGGCTTAGGCTTAGATTGTAGAGTTGCACAAATGGCAGAAAAACCAAGCGAACTCGATTCATCTATCGATCCTAAAACGACCACTGGATTAGGACCTGATGAATATGCTCGGCTTGAGAAATTATTAAACTCAAAAGGTTACAATTACGATTATGAACTCATTCGATCAATCGCCAAAGAAACCAGCGCTCACTACCATGCTGAAGTACTCATTGATGGTGAATGGAAAGTCTATGATGCTTCAACTTATTTTGTAGGTGATGAATATAATAAGACCTATGAATTCTATGAAGTAGATTGGTTAGAAGGATTTGAAGACGATATCGTAAACCCTTAATAAAGACAAAAGTCATTCTACAAGTGAATGACTTTTTAAATATCTAATTATTTAATGCATGTAGAGTTGACTGAACAAGGACTTCTGATATAACTTTTAAGTTTTTATTATCGAACGTAAAGTCACAGTGGTGATGATTGATAGGATGTTCTTCATCTTTCGCAATACCAACATAAATGAATGAAGCGGGAACATTTTGAGTCACATAGGCAAAGTCTTCAGCCCCCATACTTGGTTTCTCTAATTCAATAACATTCTCTTTATCCATGAATGATAAACAAGCTTCTTTCGCAATCGCCGTTGCTTCTTTATCATTAATACAAACTGGATAAGCCATTTCAAGTTCAAACTCGATTCTTGCCCCTAAAACAGCCGCTGCATTTTCTGCAACTTTTTTAATATCGTTTGGTACTTTAGCTCTTAAATCATTATTTAAAGTACGAATAGTCCCGACCATTTCAACCATATCAGGAATAATATTTGGCGCACTGCCCCCATGAATACTACCAATGGTAATAACCAAAGGTTCTAAAGCATCGTTTAATCTAGATACAATAGTCTGAATTGACATAATGACATTAGCTGCCGCAACAACTGGATCAATTGCTTTCGATGGTTTTGAACCATGTCCCCCTCGACCATAAACTTTAATATTAAAGGTATCGGGAGATGCCATCATTGGACCAGATTTTAAACCAACAGTCCCTTCGACCATCTCACCAATTAAATGTGCTCCAAAAGCCATATCAACGCCTTCAAGAACACCTTCATCAATCATTGGTTTAGCACCACCAATGGCTTCCTCCGCTGGTTGAAACATAAATTTAACTGTTCCGTGTAATTCATCTTTTAAATCATTCAAAACTGCTGCACTTAAACATAAACCGGATGTATGACCGTCATGACCACATGCATGATGTTTTCCATCTATTTCAGATGCATTGTAATGTTCTTTATTTTCCTGCATTGGTAAAGCATCCATATCTGCTCTGAGCAAAATAGTTTTCCCAGGAAATTTCCCTTTTATTTCAGCAAGTATGCCTGTTTTCGCAATAGGAAACTTATAAGAAATTCCATGCTTATCTAAAAAAGCTCTCACCTTTTCACTTGTTTTAAATTCCTCAAAAGCTAATTCAGGTTCACGATGTATACTGTCACGCATATCTGAAGCTTCCTGATAGTATTTTTCTATATATTTTTTTACGTCCATAAATTCCTCCGATTTCAACAAATCTATTGTAAACCATAAACAAAAAAAGCCTTCAGGCTTTTATGTCATATTTATGCAATTGCGTCATTAGATAACAAATTGCATAAATTATTGTTCAAGATGTTTGTCAATATCACTTAAGTCTGATTGATCATAATCACCAAACCAAATGTGCAATCTATCTTTAGCTTTACGTTTAACCTCTGCATCCACATGCATCGCAACTGCGATAAGTACCGACACTAATGCAGTAAGATCATCTGAAAAACCGATGGCTGGAATTAAATCTGAAACAAAATCAAAAGGTAGAATAAAATACGCTAATCCTCCAATAATCGCTGACTTTGCTTTGGTAGGTGTTGATTTCTTTTGTAGAGTATAGAACAAAAGTAAAACTAAGTAGATTAATTTAATCCCTGCTTTTTTCGCAACCTTAACAATTTTCTTTTGTAGTTTCTCTTCTGTGTAAATTTCGTTGTTTTCCATATCTAAATTATACACCCAATAAAAAAAGCCCTAAGGCTTAAATGGTGCCGGCTACAGGACTTGAACCCGCAACCTACTGATTACGATTCAGTTGCTCTACCAATTGAGCTAAGCCGGCGTGATTCAATCGTATATAAACTAACGATTGATGTCAACGCTTATGGACAACGAGTTCATCATAACCTGTCGCATCATCAAATTCACGATCATTTTGATACTCATCACTAAAATCTAAAATCACAATCTCCATGGTTGTGTTCACAATACAGCCATCCATAAGATGACCCCCAAACATTTCCATTTTCCCATTAATACCTGCAATATGAATATGTAAGTTCTTCTTGGTCATTGTGCCACTAAAGGCAATGATTTCCATCGGTTCATGATGTTCTAAAACAGTGACGCCATCGTCAATACGACAACACATTTTTGAAACTGACCCTACCCCACTGATAATCGATCCTGAATCAATATCTAAGTTCTTTAAGGCTAATTTTATATCTTCTTTTGGTTTAAGTCTTAAGACTACAGTTTTACTCATAGATACAGTATAAAATAAAAATCGTACGCTGCCAGTACGATTTCATTTTAACAAGGATTATTAATTAATTATTAATAGGGGGAACAATGAAATTTGTATAAATTTGATACAGGTTTCCTTGTTATGTGTACAGTATACTCAAGAATTATGAAAACACAATGTAAGAACTGTGAAATTTTTGTGAATTGTTTCATTCTTGTGCACAATTAACTTAGTATTCAGTTGAGTTTAATTAAATCGATTAAAGATCGTTTGATATTTTGTCACAAACCAAGCTGCCAAAATAGCCTTAACTGTATCTAATACAATGAATGGAATAACACCTATCATGATCGCATCAAATACATTAATTTCTAATACCCACATCAAACCAATAACGCCAAAGATATATACAACAACAACGCCGCCAATAAATGCTAATACGACCCTTAATAAAAATGTTTTTGTTTTAAATAAACTCATGAAAATTGTCGCTAGTAGAAAACCAAATAAATAACCACCTGTAGGACCAAACAGTGTCACAAGACCTGCTTGTCCATGCGAAAAGACAGGTAAACCAATTGCCCCTAAAAATAAATAAAGTAGAACTGATGTGATTGAAGTTTCTTTTGGCATACCTAATCCAATAATCATGATGACTAAAGTCTGTAATGTAAATGAAACTGTGAAGGATGGTAGTGGTATAGATATATAAGCCGAAATGCTGATAATAACTGCTAATAGGGCTGAAGTTGTTAGTGTTTTAATATTTGTCATGTGAATAATGTAATGGGTAATGAAGTTTTTTTCAATTGAGATCATATGTTAACCTTAATATATGCAAGATATTATTAAAAAATTACAGTTTTTAAATGAACAATATGATTCAAAGGAACAAAAAAAGCTATTTGTTCACAAACTTATTCGATTAGCTCAAAAAATAGAAGAAAAAAACATTGATGATCATCAAGTAAATACTTACTACAATGATGTCGTAAATATGCTAAGCAATGAAGCATATAAAGAATATCGTAAGACAAGTTATCTACTTTTTAAGTATTGTGAAAATCAATTTGGACTTGTTGAAAAAGGTTACTATCAAAACACCTATTTAGCTTTAGGCTTATCGATTGGAGTGGCCATAGGTGGTGCATTAAGCAGTACAAACTCTGCCTTTATAGCGATTGGAATAAGCATGGGTCTAGCCATAGGGATTGGACTTGGTTCATCTAAAGATAGTGAAGCTGAAAATCAAAATTTAACTTACTAAAATAAAAGCTCAGCAATTGCTGAGCTTTGGTGTTTTATGTAATGGTGGAGATTATGGGACTCGAACCCACGACCCCAACGCTGCCAGCGTTGTGCTCTTCCAGCTGAGCTAAATCCCCGCAATATTTAAACCCGTTTAATGGCGCGCCCGACAGGAGTCGAACCTGCAACCTTTTGAATCGGAATCAAATGCGCTATCCATTGCGCCACGGGCGCATAAAGAAATAAATGGTGGACGCTAAGGGACTCGAACCCATGACCCCTACCACGTCAAGGTAGTGCTCTCCCAGCTGAGCTAAGCGTCCATAAATGCTCATTTAGTTTATCATTTACAAAAGCACTTATCAAGCCTTTAGAGAATCAAAGAATGCAATCATCTCAGAGTTCACTAAATCACTCTGTGGATAAATACTTTTAAGATTAAATACATGTGGTAATTCCTGTGTTTTATCAAAGAAATGTTGTTTAAAGGCACAGCCTTTTTCTTCCAACTCTTTTACGAAACGTTGACTTTCATGTGTTAATGGATCAGCTAGAGATGAAACAACATAAGATGGTGTAAAATCTTTGTTTAAATTCTTTGATACTGAAGAATATTGATAGATAGGATTATTTTTAAAATCTATTCGATTAAACATAACTTCAAGCAATGTTTGTTTTAAAGGTAATTCATTATCACCTGTCGTAAGTGTGTCAAAATCATAAACACCCGAACTTAATCCTAGCCCCCTAATAGAAAATGAAGGAACCTTAACATCATAGTGTTTTTGTAAATCTGTTGATTGAATAATTTGAGCAGACAAAGCCGCTAAATGAGCTCCCGCTGAATCTCCTACAAGATACACATTATTTAAATCTAAGTTAAATTGACTTTGATTTTCTAGCCATTTAAAAACCGCAAAAATATCTTCAATCATTGAAGGAAATGGAGATTCAAAAGCTAAACGATAATTGATACTGATTACTGCATAGTTAAATTGCGCTAGTTCCATACAATAATATTTGTAATAAGAGTCTTTCTCACCATAAATCCAAGCACCCCCATGGATATTGATGATAACAGGTAGTTTAGTTGAGTTGTTTTTTGGCAAGACCACTTCTAACTCATGCATAGGATTATCATCATTTATGTATGGAATACTTTCTGAGACAACCGATCCTTTAGGCTCTACTGCATTTTTATAATAATGTCTGTCTAGTTGACCAATCTTTTTCCAAATTAATTTAAGTTGTTTTTCTTCAGTTCTCATATGAGTCATTAATATAGCACAAAATGAAACACATTAATCTTCATTCTTTTCAAAATGCCGTAAAATAGTATATCGAAAGTTAAAATTTATTGATTTTTAATTACTGGGAGAGACTTTGAGAGTGAATTTCCACTTATTTCATAGACTATCACAATTCTTCATGAACATTGATTTAAAACGAGCTTAATAAATAAGATTCTTTAAATAATCTCCCAATAATAGTGCAAAAAAGTATTGAACTACTTTATGCACTTATTTTAGCATTTTGAGCATCAAAAAACCCTTTTAAATAAGGGTTCGATGAGAGTGCACAAAAGTATACTTTTATGCACTCATTTTATTATTTTTAATTAAGTCAATCGTTGTAAGAACACCTTCAATATTTGATTGCTAGATATTGAAAATTACCTGAAGAAAAATGATAAAACATCTCTAAATGGATTCCCAAAAATAGGGATTGTAACAAATCCAACGATCATTCCTAATATAAATATTATTATTGTCCGCTTGTTCATTTATTTAACCTCATTATATTGAAAATCAACATAAACATTATTTTACATCGATTATATTTTTAAGATGCATGCATTATCAAACAATGTCACTAATAATCAAATGACCAAGTGGTACCACCGCCACCGCCAAAACCTCCTGTTGCAGAAATAAAAACACCAGCGTTCGAAAAATCTGCAAGAATAGACGATGAAAGTGCAACATGTTGATAAATATTATAAAGAGCAAAATCTGTAGCAGCTGCTATAGCGGCATCTGTAATATCTTGAGGATAATAACCAGTTCCTTTATAAACTATTCCATCTATTACTTTTGATACTAAATATCCCGCAATAAAAATTTTAACTTCTCTAATTAATACACTTTCGGTTGTTACTAATTCAATGGATTCTTGATTGTTTTGAATTAAACTATTTGTTGAAGAAAAATCATCGTTTGCGTAAACCGGACTTGTTAAACTTAATACCATAAGTACAGTAAATAAAAATTTAAATAATTTTTTCATAAATATATTCCTTTCTTTATTTTATAAATAGACATCAGATCTAAACACTCAATAATTAAGTCTCATAAACCCCTTTCTAGACCTTGTATCTCTAATTTATAAAGATTTCAAAATCATAAAACTAAAATCAGCACTAATAGGCTATTAAATATTATTTAAATGATCTTTATGCTCAATACAATATCACGTGTAACCCTACTAACATCGTATGTGATAAACCCAAATAACTTCACATTTGTACTTACAAATATGCTTAATATAATCTTAATATAACCTTATGTTAATCCAATCACAAGCAACGCACTGTGGCATACACAAAATGAATCTAAGTATCTAGTGCATATAAGTATAATTTTACGCACTAGACATTAGATTGATCATTAAATAAGTGCTTAGTCTTTTTTGATATTGCTGCAAAAAAAGACAGTTCATTTTGATGCGACCCCTGTCAAGTAGACAGTGGAAATAAGTAAAGATTAGATGATCCAGAAAATGGGTCATCTTTTTTAGTTTCTTATTTCTTGATTTTGTTTTATGGTTTCATAGTATTTTATGATTCGATTATTTGGTTTAATTGGGTATTGTGGAATGACCTGACTATTTAAAGCTGCTTCTCTAACTTCAATAGGTGTTTGATTATTGAATCTGCTTTGAAATCTTTGATGATTGTAGAAGGACATATATTTATGAATAGCTTGGTTTAAATCTTGTAGGTTTTCATATTTATGATGATGATACATCTCTGATTTAATAATGCCCCAGAAACCTTCAATCGGTCCATTATCGATACAGCGGCCAACTCTAGACATGCTTTGTGTCAATCCATTTGTTTCTAACTTATATTTGAATACTTTACTTGTATATTGGAATCCTCTATCTGAATGAAACAGTGGTTTCGCACCTGGATTAAGACTCATTGCTTTCTCAAAAGTGTTGAATACAAGTTGATTATTATTACGTCCACTTATCTCATACGCAACGATACTTCGATCATATAAATCTAAGATGGCACTTAAATAGAGTTTCTGTTTTGTATGTCGATCTTTAAACTCAGTTACGTCTGTGACCCACTTTTGATTAGGTGCACTAGCGAAGAAATCTCTCGCTAAGATATTCTCAGCAGTAATCTCAGGTTCTGACTTATGATAGTTATTCTTCTTTTTACGTATGACGGATTTTATCCCTAATAGTCGCATCATACGACGAACACGTTTTTGATTATAATTTTTATGATTCAATCGATTAATGGCTATTGTCATACGTCGATAACCATAGATATGATCGAATATTTCATCATACTCAAGTATCCATTGTGCAATTTGTTGGTTTTCCTTCTCTTGTGCTGTTTCAGTGCGTTTTAACCACTTATAGTAACTAGATCTCGGTATCTCTAATACCTGACACATCCAATGTATACTCCAGTGATAATCTCTTTGACAGCTTTGTATGGCTAAGTATTTCGCTTCTTGTCTAACTTGACTGAATACCGCCTCCTTTCGAATTCCTTCACTTTTTTTAAGAGTGTGTTCTCATTCTCTTTAAGTTCTAATTGTTTCTCGAGTTGATCTATCTTCTTCTGCAGCTTTTCAACTTCACTTAAACTATCTTCTAGTTTTCGTTTACCACGTCGATCAAGTAAACCATCTTGTCCTTCAAGTTCATATTTCTTCACCCATTGATAAACTTGAGAATACGACACTTGATAAACTTCAGCTGCCTTTTTAAATTCACGATTGTGTTTGAGACAATACTCTACAATTTCAACCCGCTCTGCTAAATTTGTCTTCCTTCTTCCAGCCATATAAACATCTCCCTTAGGATCATAGTCCTTCAGTTCTATATGGTTATTATACTTTCTAAGCCAATTTAATATGATGGAATGGGATGATATTTGATACTTAATACGCAATCCTTCTAAGGAATCAACGCCGTTAAGATATTCGTGTATGACATTATCTTTTAGTTCTTTTGTATAGCGTTTGTTTCGTTCTTTATCTTCAAAAATTTCTCTGCCATATTTTTGATAACTATGTATCCATTGACGAACCGTGTAAGCTCGAACATTAAATTCAAATCCTAGTTGGTTCACTGATTTTTCACCTCTTAAAAAAGTTTTTACTATTTCTACTTTAATTTCAGGACTATATTTATTCTTACGTCCCATATAAAAAATCCCTCCTTTCAACTTTGCATATTTGCATTGTCTACTTTGGAGGGATCTTATCATTTGAACTGTCTAATTAAGTCTTATAAACTTTCGATTTGATCTAAGAATGCTTCAATTGGTTGATTACCAACAAGTTCTAATGAATCATTGATAATGATTTTTGGAACTCCAGAAACATTATGTTTTTGTGAAAGTTCGTAGAATGTTTGAGCTTCAACCATTTCACCTACTACATTTTTGTTTAACATTGCTAATTTGTGAGCTTTTTGAACAGCACCTGGGCAATGTGGACATGATAATGTCACGAATACTTTAATGTTTACAGGTTTATCGATTTTAGCAATACGCTCAACTAGTTCTGCTGGTAATTCAGACGTTGCGCCACCCATTTCCATGATTGCGCTAACGAATGAATTAATTTCATGTCCTGCAGGAATACCATTGAACTTAACACCTTTGTCTTCACCTTTGTCATCTAAGACAACAAATGAAGGAACACGTTCAATTCCATATTTCTTCGCATCAGCATCTGCAATGTCTTTTACTTCAACATTAATTTTGTCTGATAGTTCAGAAACTTCACTTAATAATTGTTCTGTTGGTTCACAAGTTTCACATGCATCTTTTGATGTAAATAAAACCATTGTGATTGGTGATGTCATTCCACTAAAGACATCTTTTAATTGATTTTGTACTTCTTCGTTTAATAATTTTTCCATTGTTTTGTTTCTCCTTAATTAATGGTGTACAACATATTCACTAGCAGCAAGTGCGGCTTTTGCACCATCCGCTGCAGCTAAGATAATTTGTTTATAAGGGATATCTGTGACATCACCTGCCGCAAATAAACCTTCAAGACTTGTTTGTTGTTTTTGATCAACAACAATTTCATTCATTGAATTTAGTTCAACTAAATCCTTTACTAAGTTTGAATTAGGTACATGTCCTATTTCAATAAATATGCCCTCAGTTTCAATCACTCTTTCAGTGTTTGTTTCTTTATCCAAGACTTTAACACCTTCAAGTTTATTTGAACCTACAAGTTCTAAGATTTGTGTTTGTTTATAAATCTCAATCCCTTCAATAGCTCGCATTCTATCTTGTAGTATTGCATCGGCTCTGAATTCTGATCGATGTACCACAATCACTTTCTTTGCATATTTTGCCACATCTATCGTAGCTTCAACAGCTGAGTTACCACCACCGGCAATAATCACTGTCTTATCTTTATATAGAGGTGCATCACAGATGGCACAATAAGCAACTCCTGTGTTTTTAAATGTCTCTTCTCCTTTAACACCTAAGTGTCGTGGTTGAGATCCTGTTGCGACCATCACTGTTTTACTTGTGATGATTTCACCAGATTCAATTTCTATTTTGAAGAGTCCATTTTCTTTACTTAGTTTTCTGACAAATGTGTCACTGAGTATTTCTACATCTAATGACTTTAAATGATTTTCGAAACTTTCAGCTAGTCCTTCACCTGTTTCCATTTTGAAACCTAAGTAGTTTTCTACTTGATCTGTATCTAACAGGTTACCACCCATCTTCTTGGCAATGAGTAAGGTTTTTAAACCTTTACGCTTTGCATACAGACTTGCATTTAATGAAGCAGGTCCTCCCCCAATACTTACAAAATCGTAGGTAATGGAAGTATCTACTGTTTTAGTTTCCGTTTTAAAAGCAAAGTTAAAACTCACGTTGTGTTCCTCCTACAATGGATAGTATAGGGGACAGAACTTGAATTGTAAAGAACTTTGCTTAATTTTTTTATAAATCGTATTTTAATGATGTTTAAGTATTTTAGAAATCGTAGATTCAGATAAGCCAAAAGCAACAGATAACCTTTTTAAAGTACAGGTTGAATTTTGTCTTAATTCAAATATTGCTTGATTTCTCATTGTCTTATCTTGAAGCAGTTCATCAAAAGTCATATTATGCTCATCTAACCATTTTTGAAGATAAGTACGACTATTGATTTCATGTTCTGATCTAGCAAAGATTGTCGCATCTAAATCAACACGTCTAACCCATGGGTGTGTTTCATCTTTCATAAAACAACAACCTGCAAACTGTGGATCTTTTAAACCAACTTCTTGGATCTTTTCTTTGAGTTGATCTACTGAGTATAGTGGATATGATTTATACCGTTGTTCGAATAAACGAGATTCACTCTTTCGATACATCGCATAGGAAATAGATATTGATTGCATAATACGTGAAAGGTTTGCACCCTTCGTATCTAAAACAAGTTGAAAACCTTTTTCTTCTGAACAACAGAATGCTAAAACATTACAGTTATATTGCTTCTGTGCTTTTTCGATGAGTGTAAGAAAATGTTCACGATCATTATCATCACGAAAAACCTCACATTGAGAGGCTTGTGTAATTAAAACTAAATTTGAATCTAATGTATTACGTGCTTTTCTTGCCATGACTACTTAACAATAGCATAAGGCCAATCAATAATGCCACCAAAATCATAGACATTTGTGTAACCTAAATTCGCTAGTTTTGCACTAGCCTCAGCTGATCGATTTCCTGATCGACAATAAACTAAAATCGTCGCATCTTTATCTGGTAGTTCAACTGGATCACCATCAATATTTTCATTGGTAATTAATATCGCATTTTCAATATGAGATTCATCATATTCAGCTTGTGTTCGAACATCCACCACAATAACTTCTTGTGACTCCATCATGCTCTTTGCTTCTTTTGCATCAATTTTTGTCACCGACGAACTTGTTGAACAAGCTGTAAGTGTTAGTAATACGGTTAATAGTAAGATAATTTTTTTCATCATCTGTCCCCTTATTCTATTAATATACCGAAGTATTTTGATATTTTCAATGGACATGTTATAACTAAATTATGCTTTTAAGCTTAGCAATTATTTTATTTGTCGGACTACTTTTTAGCGGCATCCTTAATCGACTTAAATTACCTGGACTAATCGGCATGATGATCGCAGGGATGCTTTTAGGTCCACATGCCTTAAACCTTATAGATCAATCTGTTTTAGATATCTCAAGTGAACTAAGACAGGTCGCGTTAATTGTGATTCTACTTAGAGCTGGACTTGCTTTAGATATTGAAGATCTAAAGAAAATTGGAAGACCTGCTGTGCTATTATCATTTGTACCTGCGAGCTTAGAAATCATTACAGTCACTTTATTAGCTCCTCATTTTTTAGGACTTAGTTATATTGATTCTGCATTACTCGCAAGTATTATTGCGGCAGTATCACCAGCGGTAGTTGTTCCGCGTATGCTAAACCTTATTAACAACCCTAAAGCAACCACCAAAAAAATACCTCAACTCATTATGGCTGGCTCATCTGTTGATGATGTTTATGTCATTGTTTTATTTAGTTCATTCTTGGCACTTGCCCTCGGACAAGATGTTAATGCGATGACTTTTGTTAGATTACCTTTAGGTTTAATTTTAGGCATTGTAACTGGATTTTTAATTAGTACAATTTTAGTTTTATTCTTTAAGAGATTTCATATAAGAGATACCGTTAAGTATCTTATCCTATTAGCGACATCATTTGTCTTAGTCAATATCGAGTCACATTTTGGTGATATTATTCCATTTTCTGGTTACATCTCTATTCTAGCGATGGGCATTGCATTACTTCAAAGATATCCTGTCTTAGCTCATCGTTTGTCCGCTAAGTTTAATAAGACATGGGTGGCTGCCGAACTATTACTCTTTGTATTAGTTGGCGCGATTGTAGATTTAACTCATCTTCAATACATTGGATTAAGTGCTTTAGCTCTTCTCTTTATCGGTCTAATCTTTAGATCATTAGGTGTCTTTGTATCTGTATCTAAAAATAATTTTACTTTTAAAGAAAAGATTTATTGTATGGTTTCATATTCACCTAAGGCAACTGTCCAAGCCGCTATTGGTGCTATTCCATTTAGTATGGGTTTAGCTAGTGGTAATACCATACTTGCGATGGCAGTTCTTGCGATACTTGTCACAGCACCACTTGGTGCCATTGGTATGGATAAACTTCAATCGTTTATAGAAATAAAATAAAAAGGCGTGAGCCTTTTTTACTTTTTAGGAACTGCCCAAATATATTCATATGGACTTAGTGTAATACTATGCCAATTCATATCAAACTCTCTACCTTGAATAAGATCTTCGTAAACAGGAGCACTAAGTACTTGTCTTAAGATATCAGTTTGAATTATTTGAGTATTCTCTGAGAAATTGAAGAGTAAGAACATTGCATTATTACCATGACGTCTAATTAAACACAGTACTGAATTATTATGAACATCTAAAGCAAACTGAACTGCTTGTCCTTGTAGATATGGTAATTTCTTACGTTTTTGAATAAGTGTTTTTAGACTTTGATACACTTCATATTCAAAAGTACCCTTTTCATCTTTTTTCTTAGAACGTTTCCAATCAAAGAATGGACGATGAACCCAACGTCCTTCACGTGATTTAGCTGGGTCATCTAAATAACTTTGATCATTGAGTGTCGCAATTTCATCACCTGAATAAATGAGTGGGAAACCACGATAACTCATGATTAAAGCATGCGCTAAGTTAATACGTCTTAATGCTTCATATTGTCGATAGTCTTCTTTATAATCAACAGCCTTCTCCAGACCTAATAGACTTGCTAAGGTTCCATTAGTACGTGCATCGCGAGTCAGTGGATTATATTGATAATGTTCACCTTTTGAGAATGAACCTTCAAAATCATTACCATAGAATTGAATTAAGAATTGTTTATGTGATTCTGGATCTAAACCAAATGATTGAATGGCTTCATTATTAAAACCCCAACCAATATCATCATGACATCGAACATAATTCATCCAACTAGCACGTTGTGGAATTTGGAAACGATTTGCATCAACAGAAATCAAGCGAACATCGCGGGTCGCAAAAGCATTATAAATATCTACCATTAAATTAGCGTTATACATGATTTCGCATTCTGATTCATGATCAGAACCAAAGTACTTAACAATCTCTTCTGGCTCTACTATCGCTTCACCCAACAATGCGAGTGAAGGACAAACATCCTCTTTAATATGATGGAATAATCGCATTAAATCATGGATTGGATCTAAATTACGACATGTGGTATCTACTTCTTTCCACATAAATGGAATGGCATCTAAACGAATCATATTTATACCTAAATTCGCAAGGTATAGCATGTTATCAGTCATGCCATTAAAGACATCTGGATTCTTAAAATTTAAGTCCCATTGAAAATCAGAGAATGATGTAAAGACATGTTTGCTAATTTCTGGATAAAAGGTAAAGTTGCCAGGACACTTATCTGGTAAAACTTCAGGTACAGTACGGTTATATCTACGTGGCATTTCATCATTATCAAACATAATAAAATACTCTTGTTTAGTCTTATCACCAGCTAAGGCTTCTTTTGCCCACTCATGTTCTTTTGCGACATGATTGATGACATAGTCTATACAGATATACACACCATTTTTACGATAGACATCTAAGAGTTTAACAAAGTCTTCATTTGTTCCTAAGTTAGGATCAATTGTTCGATAATCTTCAACGGCATAACCACCATCATTTTCACCATCACGTGGTTTAAGTAGTGGCATTAAATGAATAAAGGTAATACCTAAATCATTAAAATAATCAATCTTACGAATAAGCTTTTTTATATCACCTGCAAATAAATCAATATAGAGTGTCATACCGACTAAGTTTTGAGAAAAATACCAGTTCTTCTGTTTAGCATCTAATTGAACAAGTTCTTTCTTACGATTTTTCTTTGCTTCATCCATGATGTCATAGAGTTCTTGAAGTTTTGGACGAGCATATTCACCATAAACTTTTAGATAAAGTTTTTCGATTTCATTTCGATGATTCATTCGATGTCTCCAAAATGACCTCTTATCATTTCTTCTGTTGCGAGAGCACCTATTGCACCTTTTTTCGTGGTCGCATATGCTCCGCAAGCATTCGCAAATTTTGCATAAGCACATAATTCTTCATGACTTAAAGTATCCACTGTTTTATTAGATTTCAGTACTTTAGCTAAGAAAGCGCCAAAGAAACCATCCCCTGCACCTGTTGTATCTACTGCAGAAACACTAAATGGATCAACTTTTGTAAATTGTTCATGTGAACAAACAACACAACCATCTTTACCGTATGTAATAAGTAAAATTTTAATCGGATAACGATCAAGCAGTTGTTGACTAGCTATTTTATGATCTTTTTCATCTGTTAAAAACTCTAACTCTTCTTCTGACACCTTAACGATATCCGCATACTGCATACCCTTAAGGATTTGTTTTTTCGCCTCACTTAAATCACGCCACAATAGCTCTCTTAAGTTTGGATCATAACTTACGAGTTTTCCTTTTGTCTTAGCGTAATTTAAACAATCGAATGAGGTGCTTCGACTTGGTTCATCACTCATCGAGACTGAACCCAAATGAAAAACATTAGCTTCATCAATTTTATCTTTAAAGCCTTGATTCATTTTAATCATGACGTCTGCGCCATATTTACGATAAAAACTAAATGATCTCTCACCGTTTTCAGCTAAATTAACCATGGCTAGAGTGGTTAGATAATCTTTGCTTAAAAGTAAGCCTTCTGTATCTACATTTTTTTCATCTAAAACTGATTTTAAGAAATGACCCCAATGATCATCACCGACTTGACCTATAAAACTAGCGTCAACTCCAAGATTAACTAGCGCTACCGCCACATTAGCTGGTGCACCACCAGGATTAAATTCAGATACAGGATAGCCTTTATCACTTACACCATAGGGTGTAACATCAATGAGTAATTCTCCAAATGTACAAACTTTCATGTTTTTCACCTCAATAAAATTTAGGAAAGAAAAGGGCATATTGCTATGCCCTTTAATTGTAACTTATTTTAAAGTTTCAATAGCAGCTGTAACTTGTGCAATGAAGTCAGCTTTTGTTAATTCACCTTTAGCAAATAATTCGTAGATAGGACCTAGAGTATCCATACCGAAACCTGAAGGCATATCATTTTGCCACCAAGCATACATCTTACCAGCTTGTACCCAGTTAACTACATCAGCAGATAGTGGAGTAGAAGGTAATAATGTTACAGAATTGAATGCTGGAACCATATTAGCTTGGTTAACCATGTAATCATGACCTGCGTCAGTTGCGGCTAAGTCTTCTAAGAAAGCTTTTGCTACATCTTGCATTTCAGATGCATTGTTAATTACGTAATATGATGGAGCACCGACGAAGATAGAATCATTACCTTCAGCCATAGTAGCGTGTGGTAAGTAACCCATTTCGAAATCGGAATCAGCATATGAGCTGTCTGTCCAGTTACCTTGGTGTAAGAATGCAGCTTTACCAGTTGCGAATGCACCAACTTGTTCATCATAACCACCAGTTGTTAAAACTGTTTGATCAGCATACATGAATAATAATTCAACCCAGTCAGCTAATTGTGCTAAACGATCAGCATCAACTGTACCTGCGTTTAAGGCTGTAATAACAGAATTATCAGTATAGTCTAAACCAGCTGATAGATAACCGTTAAAGTTATGTAAACCAGTAACCCAAGTCATACCTGAACCCGCAGCCATAGATACTACAGTGTAGTCATCCATACCATTAGCGTCATAGTAATCTTGAATTTGTGCAAATACTGCAGCATATTCTTCTTGTGAAACATCCATTAATGCTTCAATATCAACACCAGCAGCTTCTAAGATGTCTTTATTGTAAGCCATACCCCAAGCTTCAACAGCTACAGGGAAACCATAGACAGTACCGTCTACGACAAATTCTAAACCGGTGTTGTCAATCCAAGCATCACCATCGAATGCAGCGATATTATCTTTATAGATATTATATCCGCCCATACCTTCGATAACGAAGATGTCAGGTTGTCTTTCACCTTGGAATTCTGCCAAGATTTGATCACCGTATGCACAGCTATCACCACCACAGGTTGTTACAGTGACTTCAACGTCATTTGCTTCACCCCAGGCTGTAGCGTATGCAGATAATACATCGTCAATTTCAACTTTATTTTGGAAAATAACGAGTGATTTTGCGACTTCTTCTTCAGCTGGTGTAGATGAGCAAGCAGCTAAACTACCTAGCACGACGATTGAAGCCAACAACAATGCTAACTTTTTCAATTTCATGTCCTCCTTTATTGAAAAAAGTGTATCAATCTTCAATGATTGATTAATACCAAATTCATGATGCAAGCTTTTGAAGCTACTAACTTATGTTTGCTTACATCTTTATCTAAACGATTTTCTTAATCGTTCAAACCAAAGTTATTTAATCGCACCAGATGTCATACCTTTAATAATATGTTTCTGTGCAAAGATGAATAGAATTAGAACAGGAAGTGCAGCCATTAAGACTGATGTTAAAATCAATGCCCATTCTTTATCATAGAAACCGGCTAGTGATGCCACTGATAATGGTAAAGTCTTAACGTCCCCTCCTACCCCAATAACAAGTAATGGTAAGAGGTAGTCATTCCAAATCCACATACCATTAATAACTAACATGGTCACAAAGATAGGTTTTAAAATAGGAAGGATAATTTTGAAGAAGACTTGTGGTCGAGTACAACCATCAATAATCGCAGCTTCTTCTATATCCATTGGTATAGATTTAATAAATCCATGAAACATAAAGATTGTTAATGGAGCTCCAAAACCAATATAGGCAAGGATTACCCCTTGATAGGTATCTTTAAATGGAATACCTGTCAGATTTTTTAAGGTTTCTAATAATCTAACCAAAGGCAACATAACCACTTGGAATGGGACAACCATACCTGCTAGAAAGAACATAAAGATAATTGTTGAATAACGTGTTTTAGTTCTTACTAAGACCCAAGCTGCCATGGCACTTAAGACACCAATCGCTGTTAATGAAACAGTGGTGATGATCGTTGAGTTAATAAAAGCACTAAAGTAATTAATCTTAGGTCGTGTCGCAATTTCAATGACATTTTTGTAGAGATTGCTCCAATCTGTTGGAAGAGCTAGTGGTGTTAATGTAATTTCATAAGCTGTTTTAGATGAGTTAATGAACACCAACACAAATGGTGCGAAGAACACTAACATAAGGACAAATGCTAAGACTTCAAGTGGGAAATATTTACTGAAGATAAATGAATACCAAGGTCTTTTTGTTTCCATTAAAGTTCAACCTCCTTACGTTTGTTGTAATAGACTTGTAAGAGAGAAATAACAACCAAGAAACTAAAGAAGACAACTGCTTTAGCTTGCCCAACGCCTAATTGGTATTTAGTGAAAGCTTCTTGATAAATATTCATGGCTAAGAGTTCATTTGAATTCACAACCGGCGTGAAAGTTCCTAAACCAAACATTTGGCCTAACCATTGAGGCAAGAGTGCCCCTGGTCCACCTTGAGTTAAAGATACGATTGTATCAAATTGTTTAAATGATGTAACTAAGGTTAGAAACATCGCAACAGTGAAAGCTTGGGCAACAAGCGGCATCGTAACGGTTTTCAGTCTTTGCCATGCATTTGCGCCATCAATCTTACTTGCTTCAATGAGATCTTGTGGAACGTTTTGAAGTGCTGCGATATAAATCATCATGATGTATCCTGCATATTGCCATGTCACAACGATAACTAATCCAATTAAGGCAGAATCACCACTGACCAAGATACTAGTCGCAAATACACCACCGAGTGAAGTAACCGCTTTATTGAATACGAATTGCCAGATATAACCAAGTACTAAACCACCAATTAAGTTAGGTAGGAAAAATCCAGCTCTGTATAAGTTTTTAAGTTTTAAGTTTTGTGTAACCATCAACGCTAAGAAGAAGGCAACCACATTAATTACAACGATTGAAATAACTGCGTAGGATGCTGTTCGATAGAGTGAATATGCAAATCCATAATCACCAAATATTTCTTTGTAGTTAGCTAGTCCTGTAAATACTTCTTTACCTGTATTTAATCCAGTCCAGTTTGTCATGGATAAGTAAATACCATGGGCAAATGTAAACATTACGAATAAACTAAATGCGAATAGTGTTGGCATTACGAATAATGCAAATGTTCGATTTTTTTGTGCAGTATCAGATATACCCCACCAACGACGCACAATGTGATCCATCACTTTGTTTCTTTCTTTAGTCGCATCGAAATCATAGAAATCTTTCTTCATAATCCATTTAAGTAACACTGCATATAGCGCTACTAATGGCGTGAGAAGAAACATGACCAATGAAACAAGTGATAAGAATGCTTTTTCAATCATCGTTGACTCCCTTCATCTAATATGGAAACGTTTCCATACCATAGGTTTTTAAATAGAGAACTATGTCTCTATCTTTACCTTGCACCTTGATTATGAATGAAACTGAAAGCGCTGTCAATACTTACTATGTGAAAATTTAGCCAGTTTCACCATCAGAAAGACTAACTGGCACTATTTTATTACTGGTTTTTCGTTTTTTCATAAGATCAATTAAACTTGCGACTAAAGCGATTGATAGCTCATGAGTATCTTGAACAATGGACGTAATATTTCGACCCAAATTAAATCCGTAGGCACCACCATCAAAGCCTATAACCTTGACATCTTGTGGAACACTTTTATTACTACTCTCTAAATGCATAACGATTTCTGAAGCAATGTTGTCATTATTACAGAAAATTCCATCCAGTTCTGTATGTTCTAGGATCGTATCGTAAACATAGTCAGGGACATAATTATAATCACCTAATGGATATTCAACATTAAGGATACTCTCTACTCCTTGACGCTTTAATTCTTCAATAAATCCGTGGCGTCGATTACTAACATCTGTTTTAACACTAGTATGTTCACCTTGTGCATCATCCCCGACAAAGGCAAAATGTTTACAACCTTGTTTAATTAAACGTTGTGCAGCTAAAACACCACCTTGGTAGTTATCAGAAGCTACATAAGGTAAAAAATCAAACTTACGGTCAAAGGTTACAATTGGCATAGTTTCATTTAAGTAATCTTCAATATCATTATTGGATAAAAGAATAATCCCATCAACACGTCGTTTTTTTAATAAATCAATATAAATAATTTCTTTTTCTAATTGTTCAGATGATTGACATAACATTAGGTGATAACCTTTGCGATAAAGTTCTTGTTCAACCTCATGAATTAAACTACCAAAGAAATAATGCGTAGAGTTAGGCAATAGAAAAGCCACAATATTATTGTGTTGTGTACTCATGCTTCGAGCGATTTCATTTGAGTGATAACCCGTTTCAGCTATAACCTTTTCAACCTTCTCACGTGTCTTTTGAGAAACATACCCTGAATTATTAATAACCCTGGAAACGGTTCCAACACCAACGTTAGCCTTCTTTGCTATCTCTTTAATATTAATCATGCTTCTATTGTAAGCACTTTTTTACGAATATCAAAGATATTTGTACTAAAATGATATTATCCCACCAAGTTTTACTTGATGTAGAATCGAGGATCATATGCGTATTGGAATTATTGACCTAGGATCAAACACAATTCGTTTAGTTGTTTATACCTGGGATGGTCAAAGTCTTTTAAAAACCACTAATATCAAAAGACAAGCTCAAAGTGCCAAGTACATCGTTGATGGACAAATGAGCAAAATGGGTATAGAAACCATTATTGAAAATCTTAAAGAACTGATGATGATCGCACGTACTAAAGATGTTGTTGAACTTCATATCTTCGCAACTGCATCTGTTCGTAACATTCAAAATTCAGAAGCTGTTAAAACTCAGATTGAAGATGCCATCCAACATAAGATTGATTTATTGGATGCGAAAGAAGAAAGCATCTATGGTTTTGAAGGTTTAAAAAGAAATATTGAACTTCCTATCGAAGGTGTCAGTGTTGATGTTGGTGGCGCATCCACTGAAATTACGTATTTCAAACACGACAAAGCGATACATACTGTCTCAATCCCAATGGGTAGTTTAAATACTTATATCAATCATGTTCAAGAGATTTTACCAAGCAATGGTGAAATGATGTTAATGCGTATTGAGATTCAAAATTTATTAGCACAAATCGATTGGTTAGATAAAATCGAAGTTGAGACCATGTTTGGCATTGGTGGATCAGCACGTGCTCTTATGCGTGTCCATCAAGCTAAATATGATATTCAACAATCTATTTATGATATGCAGATGTCTTATGACATTCTTAATCAATTTATGGACTCAGCCACCGAAGACCCAAAAGCTTTAGCTGAAGTGATTGTAAACCAAGTCCCTGAGCGTTTAACAACACTCATTCCTGGTTCACTAATTCTATTTGAACTCATGAAAAAAATTAAAGCACAAAGCTTTAGATTATCATCCTATGGTGTACGTGAAGGTTACTTTTATCAACGCGTGCTCGATGATGTTAAAGCACATCAAACAAAATGAATTTCTTCAACGGATAGTACCATGTGCTCTCCGTTTTCTTTTATGCATTCCATATAACCATCTTCATTGATGCCATTAAGTTTTGCCTTAAATACCATTCCATGATGTTCAATATTTAAAAAAGTATTCGGCAAGATTAAATATTTCTCATATAAAGTTTTTGAGGCTTGTGTATAAGGTCTTGATAAATAATGATTCAATGATTTTAAGATTTCAATGATTAAATCATTGCGGTCTAAACCCTTATCATAGTGATCTTCGATTGATGTAACTTTAGTATCTAATTCATTATTAAAGACTTGATGATAAACGTTTATCCCAAAACCACAGACTAAACTAATGTCTTTTTGATCAGAACTTATTTCGCTTTCTATCAAGATGCCTGCACATTTCTTCTTATTAATATATAGATCGTTTGGCCATTTAATTTGAATGTCGAGTCCGGTTTGTTTTCTTAATGCATCCCCGATTGCGAATGATGACATTAAAGAAAACCAACGCACTTGTTGAGGATCGAATTTCATTTTCCATAATAGTGAACAATAAATTCCCTTTGATTTATTAGATATGAATTGTCTATTTTGGCGTCCTTTTCCTGCAGTCTGTTCTTCCGTTAACAAAACTGTTTTATGTCTAAGTGAATCAATCTGTTTTTTGAGTTCATCATTAGTACTTGGACATGAATCTACAATATTTATCCTAAAATCCATCAATTTTAGTTCATTATTGAGTCTTTTTGGGTCCAAAAGTGGAATTTTGATTTCTTTCATTTGTGAAATTATACCAGTATTTTTCACAACTTACTTCGTTTTTTGCACATTCAAAAGACCTGACTTAGTAAAAAATCACTCTTTTCACATCTTTTTCACAATTTGAACTTGTTGTGTCTTTCTCATCTTAATAAACTATCGATGTGCCTAAGGGCAAACGCCAAAGTGGCGAGAGGAGAATTTTATGTTTGAACAAATTAAAAATGTTTTAGTGAATGCAATTCACGTAGACCCAGCTGCAGTTACACCTGAAGCAAAAATCCGTGAAGATTTAGATATCGATTCTTTATCAGCTGTTGAACTTGCATTAGAACTTGAAACAGAATTTGATGTTCGCATTGAAGACGAAGAACTTGTTAATCTTGTAACTGTTCAAGACATCGTTGATATCGTTAACGCAAAAAAAGCTTAAACAATTATTAGATTAAGGAGAACTTTTATGGATCTAACAGAACTTAAAAAACTGATTGCCGTTTTTGAAAAAAGCGGTGTACATGAACTTGAAATTGAAGAAGATGGTCATCGCGTCTTATTAAAGAAAGAGAGCACTCAACAATTGATTACTCAAGTGGCTGCTGCACAACCTGCAATGGTTGCGCCTACTGCTACAGGTACTGAAGCTGTTGCGGTAGCTGAAGTCGATGATTCTAACTATGTAACTGCGCCGTTAGTCGGTACTTTTTACACTGCCCCAAATCCACAAGCAAAACCTTATGTGGAAGTCGGACAATTTGTTAAAAAAGGTGAAGTGGTTTGCTTAGTTGAAGCGATGAAAGTCATGAACGAAATCAAAGCACCATGCGATGGAACTGTTAAATCAATCTTAGTTGATAATGGTGGCATGGTTGAATTCAATCAACGTTTGATTGAATTAGGAGCCTAAGATGATCCATAAAGTACTGATTGCGAATCGTGGAGAAATTGCAGTCCGTATCATTCGAGCTTGTAAAGACATTGGAATAAAAGCTGTTGCGATTTATTCTGAAGCTGATCGCGATTCTTTACATGTTCAATTAGCGGATGAAGCCTACTGCGTAGGTTCTGCTTTATCCAAAGATTCCTATTTAAATATGAATAATATACTCACAGCCGCTCATTTAAGTGGCTGTGATGCCATTCATCCAGGTTTCGGATTTTTATCTGAAAATGCTCATTTTGCCCGTTTAGTCGAAGACATGGGTTTAATTTGGATTGGTCCTAGTTCAAAGGTCATTGATATGATGGGAAATAAAATCAATGCTCGTCAAATCATGCACAAAGCGAATGTGCCAATCATCGCTGGATCTATTGAACTATTAAGTTCAGTAGAAGAAGGTATAAAACAAGCTGCTGAAGTCGGCTATCCAATTATGTTGAAAGCTGCTGCAGGTGGTGGAGGTCGTGGGATTCGTCGTATTGACGATGAACAAGGCTTCAAAGATGCATACCCTATTCTTAAACAAGAAGCTCAAAACTACTTCGGTGATGATGGTCTCTACATTGAAAAAATGCACGATGCCGCCAAACACATCGAGGTTCAAATACTTGCCGATAAATATGGTAAAGTCCTTCACTTATATGAAAGAGACTGTTCTTTCCAAAGACGACACCAAAAAGTCATTGAGGAAGCACCATGTCATATGCTCTCTCACGAAAAACGTGAAGAAATCTGCCGTGATGCACTTAAGGCTGCAGAGGCAGTGGGTTATGACAGTGCCGGAACAGTAGAATTTCTAATGGATGCTGAAGGTCATCACCATTTTATGGAAATGAATACCCGTATCCAGGTAGAACATCCTGTTACAGAGATGATTACAGGGGTCGATTTAATTAAAAACATGATTAAAGTTGCCTCAGGTTTACATCTCTCACTTAATCAAGAAGATATCAAGATATTAGGTCACGCGATTGAATGTCGTATCAATGCTGAAGATTTCAGAAATGATTTCAAACCTTCAGCTGGTCAAATATCTTTCTCACATATGCCAGGTGGCAAAGATGTCCGTGTGGACTCTGCCATCTATACCGGTTATAAATTACCGCCTTTCTATGATTCTATGATCGCAAAACTAATCGTCATGGGTGATACTCGACTCAATGCGATTAAGAAAATGCGCGCTGCATTAGAAGAATTCATCATAGAGGGCATCGATAATAACGTGGAGTTTTGTTACTTCACCATGCATTCACCAGGCTTTATCGGTGGTCGTTATACCACAGATTTTGCAGCTGGTTGGATCGAGGAGTTAAAACAACGTGAATCAACCCTTTCAGAAACGTAGACAAAAACTAAATCTCTTTCAAAAATTATTTGATCGTAAAACTACAGATAAAGAAGTGACTGAAAATGAACTGAATGTAGAAGTCTGTCCTGAGTGTCAGTACCCAATCCCACATTCTGATTTAGCTAAACATGTATATACATGTCCTAGCTGTCATCATCACTTTAAAGTTAATGCTTATGATCGTTTAGATACCCTATTAGATGAAAAGAGTTTTAAAGAAATTTATTCTCGTGCGAATTCAAAAGGTATTAATCAGTTCCCTGACTATAACCTTAAACTTGCACGTTATACAAAAAATAGTGGCTTAAATGAAGCGGTTGTGACTGGATTTGGAAAAATCGATGATCAACGACTTGCGATAGCCGTTATGGATCCTTCTTTTATGATGGGATCTATGGGTCAAATCGTGGGTGAAAAAATCACTCGTTTAATTGAACTCGCAACACGCAAAAAATTACCGCTTGTGATATTCACTGCCTCAGGTGGTGCTCGTATGCAAGAAGGCATCATGTCTTTATTTCAAATGGTTAAAACATCCGCTGCCTTAGAGAAATTCTCACAAAAAGGATTATTCTATACAGTTGTCTTAACCCATCCAACAACCGGTGGTGTTTCCGCATCCTTTGCGATGTTAGGAGATGTGATTTTAGCTGAACCTAAAGCACTCGTTGGTTTTGCAGGACGTCGCGTTATTGAAAAAACTATTTCTGAACAATTACCTGAAAACTTCCAAAGTGCAGAGTTTGTCTTAGAAAAAGGTTTTGTCGATGCGATTGTTGATCGTAAAGATCAACGAAAAGTCTTATCAAACTTAATTAAATTGCACACGAAAGGAGCGAAATAGTATGACTAAAAGCGCATGGGATCGCGTTACTGAAGCGCGTAAAACCAATCGTCTTAAATCACTCGATATCGTTCCTTTACTCTTTGATGATTTCTTTGAATTATCAGGGGATCGATACTTTGGAGATGATAAAGCATTACTAGCTGGTTTAGCCACATTTGAAGGTATGCCAGTTACTGTTTTAGCGCAATCTAAAGGTCGTAACTTAGAAGAAAACATGGTACGTAACTTTGGAATGTTAAATCCTGAAGGCTATCGTAAAGCAATGCGATTAGCTGCACAAGCAGAAAAGTTTAAACGCCCTATTATTACCATCATTGATACTGCAGGTGCTTATCCTGGTAAAGGCGCAGAAGAAAGAGGTCAAGCTCAAGCGATTGCGGAAAGTTTACGCTTCTTCTCATCACTCAAAACACCAGTAATTGCGATTGTTTTATCCGAAGGTGGCTCAGGTGGTGCTTTAGCTTTATCAGTGGCTGATCGAATTTATATGTTTGAAAATGCCATCTATTCAATTCTTTCACCAGAAGGTTTCGCTTCTATCTTATGGAAAGATGGAAGTCGTGCTCAAGAAGCGGCTGAACTTATGGAATGTACAGCCTATGATTTAGATAATAAGGGTTTAATTGACCATATTATCACTGAAGCTGAAGAAGGTTTAGGGGTCAATCCAAAACCTAGTTTAGATCAAATAAAAACTTATCTAAGAAAAGATTTAACTGATTTAAACAAATTATCAACGACTGCTTTAGTCAATCAACGCTATGACAAATTTAGAAAAGTGGGTAAACGTGTATGAAAGGCTTAAAGGTCTTAGGTTACGGTTTAGCTCATCCAGATAATTTAGTCACTAATGACGACATGGCAAAATACATTGATACCTCAGATGAGTGGATTCGTGAAAGAACAGGGATTCAATCACGCTATTTCTCTATTAATGAAAATACATCTGATTTAGCACTTAAAGCGGCACAAGCTGCCTTAAAAGATGCGAATATTGAAGCTGATGAATTAGATGCGATACTAGTCGCAACCTTCTCGGCAGATGGTCAAATGCCATCAACGGCTGGTCTTGTTCAAGCAGGTTTAGGTATTAATGATAAACAAGTCATGGCCTTTGACATCAATGGGGCATGTACGGGTTTTGTCTTAACCCTACAAACAGCTCATGCCTTAATCAATTCTGGCATGGTTAAAACAGCCCTAATTATTGGAGCTGAAACTTTAAGTAAAATTTTAGATTATGAAGATCGAACAACCTGTGTCCTCTTTGGAGATGGGGCTGGTGCCATGATTCTTCGAAAAGATGATGATGCGAGTGATTGGTATCACTATGCAAATTCTAAAGGGGATGAAGAAGGCGTTCTGACAACGGATAAAATTCCACTCAATGCCTCTATTCAAAATCACCCCGCAAACTTTGGTTATCTAAGAATGAAGGGTCAACCCGTGTTTAGATTTGCGGTTGTGGCGATGGCTGATGCGATTAATCAAGTCTTAGCTCAAGCAAATAAAACATTGGATGATATTGATTGGATTATTCCTCATCAAGCAAATCTAAGAATCTTAAGCCATGTGGCTAAGAAAATGGGCTTTGCTGAAGATAAGTTTTATACCAATCTACAAGAATACGGAAATACATCTAGCGCAACGATTCCGATTGCTCTAGCAGAAATGAAGAACAAAGGTGTTCTTAAAAAAGGACAGAAAGTAATCTTGGTTGGCTTTGGCGCAGGTTTAGCCTGGGGCGCAAGCTACCTTGAAATCTAAGGAGAAACAAATATGTTATTAAATGAAAAACTAGGTATTGAATTCCCGATTGTACAAGGTGCTATGGCTAACATCGCAACGGCTGAATTTGCCGCAGCTGTATCAAATGAGGGTGGTTTAGGCATTATTGGAACTGGTGCTATGACACCTGATTTAGTACGTGAATCCATTGAGAAATGTCGTGCATTAACGGATAAACCTTTTGGGGTCAACGTAATGCTTATGAACCCACACTCAGATGATATTTTTGAAGTGATTTACGAGTTAAAACCTGCCGTTGTCACAACGGGTGCTGGTAACCCTGGTAAATACATGGCTAAACTTAAAGAGTTAGGTATCATGATTATCCCAATTATTCCAACAGTTGCACTTGCTCGCCGTATGGAAAGAGCTGGAGCTGATATGGTTATTGCGGAAGGGACTGAAGCTGGAGGTCATGTTGGTGAACTTACTACAATGACTTTAATTCCACAAGTCGTTGATGCGCTAAGTATTCCAGTTATCGCAGCTGGTGGTATTGCCGATGGTCGTGGTTTTAATGCAGCTCTGAGTTTAGGTGCTATTGGTGTTCAACTTGGTACTGTCTTATTGGCTGCTGAAGAGTGTCCAATTCATGAAAACTATCGACAAGCGATTATTTCATCAAAAGATACTGATACTGTTGTTACTGGACGTAGTTTAGGGGCTCCAGTACGTATTAAGAAAAATCGTATGTCTAATGAATACTTAAAATTAGAAAAGGAAGGCGCAGATCGTGAACATTTCGAGCGTTTAACACTCGGGTCTTTACGTCGTGCTGTCTTTGATGGGGATATGGATACAGGTTCTGTAATGATGGGTCAAATCGCTGGTTTAGTCAAAGAAAAAACCACCTTAAGAGACATCTTTGTAAACATGACAGCTGACGCAAAAGTTCAATTCTCACATTTAGAGACTAAATTAAAGGACTTAAAATGAGTTTAAAGTTCAACAATATCGAACTTGAAGTCCCTATTATACAAGGTGGTATGGGGATAGGTGTTAGCTTATCCAATCTTGCAGGTCATGTGATGAAAGAAGGAGGACTCGGGGTCCTTTCTGCTGCACAACCTGGCTATCGTAAAGAAAATTTTGTTAGACAAACCGTCAAGGCAAATATTGAAGCTTTAAAAGAAGAAGTCGCAAAGGCAAGAGAAATTGCAGGTGGTAAAGGTGCTTTAGGCATCAACTTAATGGTTGCGATGGAATACTATGGTGATTATGCCAAATCCATGAATGATTTAGACATTGATGTCGTCATTTCAGGTGCTGGCTTACCACTTGAACTCCCATCATTTATCACAAACCCAAAAATTGCCTTAGCACCCATTGTATCAAGTGCTAAAGCTGCTGTACTTTTATGTAAACGCTGGTTAAGTCGACACAATCGTTTACCTGATTTCATTATTATTGAAGGTCCCATGGCAGGTGGTCACTTAGGCTTTGATATTGCAGATCTAAGAGCTAAGACAACCCAAAGTTTAGAAGAAATCGTCGTTGAGACAAAAGCTGCGATTGAAAACTTAGGTCATCAAATTCCTATTGTTGCGGCGGGTGGTGTATTCACTGGCTTTGACATTGCAAAATTTATTAAATTAGGCGCAGATGCCGTACAGATGGCAACACGTTTCATCGGTACTTATGAATGTGATGCTGATATGAAATTTAAAGAAGTCTTCCTCAATGGTAAAGAAGAAGATATCGACTTCGTTATATCTCCTGCTGGCTATCATGGTCGTGCTTGGGTCAATCCATTTGTTAAGAAGATGAGAGAACAACGTGTTCCACCAATTCACTGTGTGAACTGTTTAAAACCATGTCATCCTCCGACCACTCCTTACTGTATTACTGAAGCTTTAATTGAAGCGGTTAAAGGTAATACGGATGAAGGCTTAGTCTTTACAGGATCGAATGGTTATCGTGTTAAAAAACTCTATTCAGTCCATGATTTAATGGCTGAATTACTATCAGAGATGAAGGAGGGATTAGCGACATGAAAATAGCATTCTTATTTGCTGGCCAAGGTGCCCAAAAAGTTGGTATGGGATCTGATTTCTACCAAGAATCTGACGTATCTAAAGCTGTTTATGATTCAGTTGACTTAGATTTTGATTTAAAAGAAATCTGTTTTACAGATGCTGAAGGTCGAATTAATCAAACTGAATATACTCAGTCATGTTTGCTCGCAACTTCAATAGCGATTGCCAAAGCGGTTGAATCTTTAGGAATTAAACCAAGTGCTGTGGGTGGTTTAAGTTTAGGCGAATATAGTGCTTTAACTTATGCAAATGCGATTGACTTCAATACAGCCTTAAATATCGTAAGACAAAGAGGCATCATAATGGCTACAGCTTTGCCTAGCGGAACCACAGGTATGACTGCCGTCATTAATGGTGATCAAGCGTATATTGCTGAGAGAATCATGAAAGATGATATTCAAGATCATGGTTTAGTTCAAATTGCGAACTATAACTCACCCAAACAAATTGTTTTAACGGGTGAACTTAAAGGTCTTAAAAAGGCCGAAGAAGTCCTAAAAGAAGAAAAAGTTGGACGTGTTATACCACTAAGAGTTTCTGGTGCTTTCCATTCTGCTTTATTAAATGAGGCAAGCAAGAACTTAGGTCAAGTTTTAGATCCTATTGAATTTAAAACACCAGACATGCCAGTTTACTATAACGTCATTGGAGAAACAGCTGAGTTCTCAAAAGACTTATTAACCCGCCAAATCTCCAATTCAGTATTATTTGAGAAAATGGTTTCGCAAATGATACTCGATGGTATTGATACATTTATTGAGATTGGACCAGGTAAAACACTCACTTCATTTGTAAAACAAATAAATGAAAATGTTGATGTATATACCGTTGAATCAATGGAACAGCTCAATCAATTGAAAGGAATATTAGTATGAGTAAAGTCGCTTTAATTACAGGATCCTCAGGTGGCATTGGGGCAGGCGTTGCCTTAGCCTTTGCCAAAGAAGGATACAATGTTGTGATCAACTATGCACGTTCTAAAGATGGTGCAGAAGCTGTTGCGAAAGAATGCGAAAATTTAGGTGTTGAAACTTTAGTCGTTGGATGTGATGTGTCAAATGCAGAGTCAGTTCAAACTATGATAAATGCTACACTTGAAAAATTTGAAAAGATTGATGTCCTTGTGAATAACTCAGGTATTACAAGAGACGGACTTCTTATGCGCATGAAAGAAGAAGACTTCGATGCGGTATTAGAAACAAATCTAAAAGGTGCCTTTAATGTCACTCAAGCTGTTTTAAAACCAATGATGAAGGCAAGATATGGTCGTATCATTAATATGGCTAGTGTAATTGGTCAAATAGGTAATGCTGGTCAAGCCAACTATGCAGCATCTAAAGGTGGCTTAATAGCTTTTACAAAATCAGTCGCAAGAGAACTCGCAAGTAGAAACATTACAGTTAATGCGATTGCCCCTGGTTTTATTCAAACAAAAATGACAGATGTCTTAAATGATAATGTCAAAGAAGGAATTCTTAAACAAATCCCTTTAAATCGTTTTGGAAGTACAGAAGATATAGCCCATGCGGCATTATTTCTAGCTTCTGACAACGCAAGTTATATTACAGGTCAAGTCATCAATGTTGATGGCGGAATGGTTATGTGAGGTGGATGAAATGAAAAGAAGAGTTGTAATTACAGGTTTAGGTGTTGTAAGCCCAATCGGAAACACTGTTGATGAACTTTGGACAAGTATTGAAGAAGGTAAATGTGGCATTGACTTCATTAGTAAATTTGATACAACTGATCACAAGGCAAAATTAGCAGCCGAAGTTAAAGATTTAGATACTGAGCAATATTTCACATTACGTGAAAGTAAAAATAATGATTTATTTACATTATTTGCACGTATTGCGGCTAAACAAGCTGTTGCCGATGCGAACTTAAATGTTGAAGAAATCAATGCCCTTCGATATGGTTGTATCCTAGGTAGTGGTATTGGTGGACTTCAATCATTAGAAGATGCACGCAATAGTTTAACTGAAAGAGGACCTTCACGAATTTCCCCTTTCTTTATCCCAAAAACATTAATCAACTTAGCAGCTGGTGAAGTTGCGATTGATCAAAAAGCTCAAGGACAATGTTATTCAGTAGTAACTGCCTGTGCTGCTGGTACTAACGCAATTGGTGAAGCTTTCCATAAAATCCGTGATGGTTATCAAGACATCATGTTAACCGGTGGATCAGAAGCAGCCATTACACCTGTAGGAATCGCTGGATTTGCCGTTATGAGAGCCTTACACACAGGAGAAGATAAAAACCGTGCATCTATCCCATTTGATGCAGACCGATCAGGATTTGTCATGGGTGAAGGTGGCGCTGTCTTAATTCTAGAAGAATTAGAACATGCTAAAAAACGTGGCGCAAAAATCTATGCTGAAATGGTTGGTTATGGTGCAACATGTGATGCAAACCATATCACTGCACCACTAGAAGATGGCGCAATGGGTGCTTACGCAATGCAACTTGCGATTGAAGATGCACAACTTCAAGCAACTGATATTTCATATATCAATGCCCATGGTACTTCAACGCCATTAAATGATAAAACTGAAACTAAAGCAGTTAAGAAAACATTTGGTGATTATGCTTATAAAGTACCTGTATCTTCAACAAAATCTTATACAGGTCATCTATTAGGGGCATCTGGTGCTGTTGAAGCGATTATCTGTGTTAAAGCTTTACAAAACAACTTAATTCCTGCAACTATCAATTATCAAAATCCAGATGAACTCTGCGATTTAGATATCGTACCTAATACACCAAGAAAATCTGATTTAACTTATGTTATGAGTAACTCACTTGGTTTTGGTGGACATAATGCTTCAATCATTATGAAGAAATGGGAGGGTTAAGATGATTTATAATTCAAATCAAATTCAAGAAATCATTCCTCATCGTTATCCATTTCTCTTAGTTGATCGTATCGATGAAATCATTGGCGACGATGAAATCATTGGCGTAAAAGCCGTATCAGCTAATGAAATGCAATTCATGGGTCACTTCCCAGAGCATCACATCCTACCAGGTGTTATGATCATGGAAGCATTAGCTCAAACAGGAGCAGTTCTTCTTTTATCTAAAGAAGAATTCAAAGGAAAAATTGCTTTCTTTGCAGGTATGGATAATGTGCGGTTCAAACAACCTGTTTATCCAGGTGACACCATGAAACTACATGTAAAACTCACTAAACTTCGTGGTTCAGTTGGCTTTGCCCATGCTGAAGCAAGTGTAAACGATAAAGTTGCTGCGAGTGCTGATTTAATTTTTAAAGTAGGTGTCTAGTGAAGATTACACAATGGTTAAAGTTTTCTAAAACCTTAGTCAAGGCAAAACTTAAAACCAAAGAAGCAGAGCCACTCGATTTTGCCGGTCGTTATGCGATTATTCATGATATCTGTAAAGGCTTTTACAAAGATTTAAAACTAGAAACTGAATTCACTGGTATCGATAATATTCCAACTGATGAAGCGGTTTACTACATATCAAATCATCAAGGAACCTTTGATCCATTACTCCTTATCGCAGCTAACCCAAATCCAATGACTTTTATTTCTAAAAAGGAAAACTTAAAGTTACCTGTCATTGCAGATTGGGGCAAACTCATCGAGTTTATTACTTTTGATCGAGATGATTTTGATCAAAACGTGAGTATGCTTAGACAAGCAACTCGTTTCTTAAAATCAAATAAATCAGTTCTAGTGTTTCCTGAAGGAACACGAGCTAAAGGACAAGACTTACTACCCTTTAAAGCTGGTGCTGTACTTCCAGCTTTCTTAGCTAAAGCTAAAATTGTACCAGTGACTCAAAACTATGGTTTTGAATGCGATGGAACAAGTCCTGTAAAACATACACTTTCAGTACACTTTCATCCTCCACTTTTACCTGAAGACTTCAGACAAAAAAGTCATGATGAAGTGATGAATGAATGTGTTGAAATGATTAAGACTAAACTAAAAAGCGCTTAGAGAAATTCATCTCTAAATGGGTTCTACTTAGAGAATCGGGACCTAGTGCACCTTAAAGATATTTTGTTGGATTATATTGAAGCATTTTTATGCAATAAAACCGAGTTAGTTGCTCGGTTTTATCTTTACTAAATTATGGTTCTTTCGAGAAATGATTTCTACTTAACTAAATTTTATGTAGTGTCTTTTTGTTTAATAGATAGTTATAATTTACCCTGACTAATTTAAGAATCTGCAAAACATATTTTAATGAATTGTTTATGGTTAATAGACTTATAATAAAAAAGAAATAGTAACCGCTATTCATAAAATTCGGGGGAGAAATTGATGGAATTCTTTGTTTCAAGCATATTAGGCTTCATTTACTTTGGTATTTCAATGATTGTTTTAAAGTACGTAATTAAGTCAGCAATCATTGAGGCTAACCAAGAAATTAATAATAAGGGGAAATAGTCAAATTTTCTTATGCTTAATTCATTAAAGCGACAATCAAAAAAAATTGTTGCTTTTATTTTATTTACTCATTCAAAACTCTTTTTCAATATTTATATATTTAAAAAATATATGTGTATAAGTCTCGATTCTCTAAGTAGAACCTCTAAATGCTTTTTTTATACCTTTGAGGCATTCATTAATATTTCTTTAAAGAACTCAATACCTTTGTAGTATGAATCTAAACTAACTCTTTCATCATCAGCGTGTACGGTATGTAAATCTGCATAAGCTGATTCAAAAGGATTAATACGATATACACCTTCAGCTAAACCATGGTAAACACGTGAATCAGTTGCTGCAATCATTAAATATGGTACCGTCGTCACAAAGCTAGGATAGACTTTTTCAACTGCTTTTTTAATCACATTGAAACTTGGATGATTAGCAGGTGAAATACTTGTTGGTTCAGTACTTTGCATGGCTTCAACTTTAATGTTTGAACCTACTCTCTCTTGAATACGTTTTAACACTTGATCAACGCTATCTCCCGGTACAAGTCGACAATTGATATTTACTTTTGCCTCTTGAGGAAGTACATTTGGTGCTTTTGAACCTTGTGCCATTGTCATGACTGATGTTGTTCTAACTATTGCGGCTGTTTTAGGATCTTTAGCCATAGCATTTAAAACAGCTGATTTTAAAAGCTTACGGTTCTTAAAAATGAACTTCATCTTATTTTCCATGTATGGAATTAATCCCTCAAACATCGCATCCGTTGCTTCATTAAAATCAAGTTTGAATTTATCACTTTCCATTTTTGAAGCAGCTTCAAATACTTCAAATAAAGCGGATCTTTCAGGTGGCATGGAGGCATGACCTCCATTTTGTGTGGCTGTAAGTTCAACATCCAAGTAACCTTTTTCCCCAACACCTATGAGCGCAACTACACCATTTACCCCTAAACTCTTTCCATCGATAAATGCACCACCTTCATCCATGACTGAATAGAATTCAATACCTTTATCTTTAAAATAGTTCATCGTGTTTAATGCACCTGAATCAGGTCTTGATGAACCCGTTTCTTCATTATGTCCAAAGAGCAGATATACATCTCTTTCGAATTCATATTTTTCTTCAAGTAAGCTTTCCATAGCTTCTAAGAGTGCTATCACATGACCTTTCATATCTAAAGTACCTCGCCCATAGATATAGCCATCGATTTCTTCACCACCAAACGGTTTATTCACCCATGAATCCGATACTGGCACAACATCATAATGCCCCATAAACGCTACTGGTTTTTGATCTGTACTTCCTTTAATGTGGAAGATCAATGAATAATCTAAAATCTTAATAAGTTTTGCTTTTTTGTGTAAAAGTGGATAATTCTTCTTTAATAGTTTTATGAACTTATCATATTCTTTGAAATCTATTCTTTCGCGTTCATAATAACTTACTGTTTCACATTGAATTGCATCTTGTAGATGCTTTTTAGCTAAATTTAAATCCATTATTTAACCCAACCTTTCTTAAACATAAAACGTGCTGCCAATAATGAAAGAACTGATGCGACAGGAACTAACGCTGGTTGCACACTTGGATCTTTTATTACAAAGGCAAATAAGATTAGCATACTAACTAAAGGAACAACCGTTAACTTCCAGTTTCTAAAGATAAAAACAAAACCTAAAGCTCCGAAAATTGCTGGTACTAAATAATCCGTTACAGGTCCCAAGAACTCTTTAATACTATCTAAGTACGGTAGAAGAATAATGACACCGACCGCTATAATAAGCATGGTCACCATCGAACTAGAGGCAACCGCTAAGGTCGCGATAACTTCACCTTCATCACTTCCTGCTTCAACTTTTGCTTGTCTCATTGCAGATAATGCAACAGGCAATTTCATATTAGAAACATTCCCTGTAATATTAGCTAGATATGTTGCACCAACACCCATCATTGGCGCATAAGTAAATGTTTCTATTATTCCTATTGGAATATAGATAACACCTACAGACATCATCCCAACAACCACTAAATCAAGGGTCGGCCACGCATTATGAATAACACTAAAACTAAGTGGTACTAGTAACATTAATAAACTTGCAATAAGCACAAATCTAAATCCATGTTTATGAACTTGTTCAATATAATTATCTTTCATAATCACATCCCTAACACAAAGTACATTGCGACCAATGTACCTAAAATTGAAATGGGTAATGCAAACTCTTCAAGCCATTTATATTTAAGCGAAAAACCACCTAAAATTCCCATGATACCCATTGATATAAATAAAGCTAAAACATTATAGCCACCCATGGTTATTTGCTGAGCACCAATGGTACCTACAAGTCCCATGAATAAGGCTGATATTAGAATGTTAGACCACGCAACATTCTTTTCACGAATGGCTGCTAATTTACTTTGATATGATCGATAAAAGAATAAAAGTATTATTGCACCTGACATAATGGAAATGGTCATTGTCCATATCGCTGTGGAATAGACTTTTAAATCATCTGTTAAACTCAAAATATTCGCTGCATTCTTTATTGCGAGCGCTGCATAGGTTTCATAAGAAACTGAACCTACAACAGACAGACGAATCCAAGGAATGACCACATCACCAAAAAGTGGAATCATGGTGACTAATCCAATAAGAATAGGAATAGAAGGCACAATCGAGAAGATAACTGACATTCTTGTTGTTTCTTTAAGTTGTGATTCACTCATACCAATTTCTAATCCTCTTTTATAAGCTCTTCGATAAAATCCATAGGATTCGTAAAATACAAATAATATCAACACAACCCCTATGATGTACAAAAATGTGAAATTCATAATTATTATCCCCTTTAGCTACTCTTTTTTCATTTTAACTCATAAAACAATAAGCTATGAAATAATTCATACTAAAAAAGAACTGACTACCACAGTAATCAGTTCTTTTTGTTTCATATTAACCTAATGAACTTCTAAGATAGGATTCACCCATTAAGAACTCATCCATGTCTTTAGCTAACTTACGTCCATCTGCAATCGCATGAACAACAAGAGATTGACCTCTTCTCATATCACCACCTGCAAATACTTTCTCAACTTTAGTTTTATAAGACTTATCAGTTGCGACATTACCACGTGGATCATACTCAACACCTAAGTCATCAAGTAATCCTGTGTGTTCTGGGTGTAAGAATCCCATCGCAAACATACAAAGTTCGGCATCAATAATGAATTCAGATCCTTCAATCTCTTTCATTTGTGGACGGCCACCACCTTCTGGTGTAATCCAATCTAACTTAACGCATTTAAGACCTTTAAGGTTACCTTTTCCATCATTGATAAACTCTTTTGTTCCAATTGAGAACATACGGATATCATGATCTAAAACAGCCATCGCTTCTTTATGTGAAGATGATGTTTTATAAAGTCTTGGGAAGACAGGCCAAGGTTGAGAGTTATCTCTTTCTTTTGGAGGCATTGGTAATAACTCAAGTTGAGTAACTTCAATAGCTCCTTGTCTTAGACTAGTCCCAATACAGTCAGAACCTGTATCACCACCACCGATGACAACTACTCTTTTACCTTTTGCAGTAATCGCATAATCTGTATCTTTCTCACCTGTATTTACACTATTGGCTTCTTTTAAGAAATCCGTCGCAAAGTGTAAACCATTAAGTTCACGACCAGAGATAGTTAAATCACGTGGTTCAGTTGATCCACCAGTTAAACCAATCGCATCAAATTGTGCCATTAGTTCATCTTTAGTGATATCAACACCTACATTGGTATTACATTTAACCGTAACGCCTTCTGCTTTCATTTGATCAACACGACGATCAATCATTGATTTAGGTAGTTTATAAACAGGAATGCCATAACGCATTGCACCACCAACATTAGCGTTTCTTTCAAATAAAGTAACGTCATGTCCAGCACGTGCTAATTGTTGAGCCGCTGCCATACCAGCAGGACCAGATCCAACAATCGCTACTTTCTTACCTGTTTTAATACGTGGAGGTTGTGGTTGAATCCAACCTTCTTTCCAACCTTTTTCCGCAATCGCAAGTTCAATATCTTCAATCGCAACTGGATCAGCAATTAACCCAAGCACACAACCACCCTCACAAAGTGCTGGGCAAATCTTACCAGTAAACTCAGGGAAGTTATTTGTTGTTTGTAAAACTTCTAATGCTTTTTTCCATTGGTCGTTATAAACCAAATCATTAAAATCAGGAATAATATTTCCTAAAGGACAGTTAGAATGACAAAATGGCACACCACAATCCATACAACGAGCTGCTTGTTCTTTTATACCAGCTTCATCTTGAGGGATATAGATATCGTTCCAATCAAGGACACGTTTTTTAGGATCGTAATAATCACCATTTTTACGAGCTATTTCTTTAAATCCTGTAACTTTACCCATGATGTCCTCCTATTTCCCTGCAGCTTCAGCTGCTCTTTTATCTAAAATTTCTTTGTATTCTGGTGCGATGACACGAACAAATTTAGAAATGTTCTTATCAAAGTTCTTCAGAATTTCAGTCGCTTTAGGACTGTTTGTATATTCAACATGTTTTTCAATCATTGACTTAACAAGTTCAATATCCGCTTTATCCTCTAACGGAAGATGCATAACGATTTGAGTATTTAAGTGTTTTTCAACAAAGTCACCAGCCTCATCAAAGACAAAGGCTTGACCACCACTCATACCAGCACCGAAGTTACGTCCAGTTCGTCCTAAGACAACAGCTGTTCCACCAGTCATATATTCACAACCGTGGTCCCCTGTTCCTTCAACAACCGCATTAACACCTGAGTTACGAACAGCGAAACGCTCACCTGCAATACCGTTGATATAAACATCCCCAGAGGTTGCCCCATAAAGTAATGTATTACCAACAATAATGTTTTCTTCAGCTTTATACGTCGCATCCTTTGGTGGATAAACAATAATCTTACCACCAGATAAACCTTTACCCATGTAGTCATTCGCATCACCTTCAAGTTCGAAAGTCATACCTTTAACGCCAAAGGCTGAGAAAGATTGTCCAGCACTACCTGTAAATTTGTAGTGGATACTATCTTCAGCTAATGTTTCAGATTTATTAACACGTGTGATTTCACCTGCTAACATGGTCCCAACAGTTCTATGAATATTTCTAATATCATAGTTCTTAGAAACTTTCTTCCCGTTTTCAATCGCATCTTTCGCATCTTTAATGAGTGTTCTATCAAAGATTTCATCTAAGTTGTGATCTTGTTTCATCGTATTCTTCGTTTGAATACGTGAAGGTAATTCTGGTTTATAAAGAATGGAATCAAAGTTAATGCCTTGAGTTTTCCAGTTCATGATATCTGTGTTTGGTTCTAAGCAATCCACACGACCAATCATTTCATCAATCGTTCTGAAACCTAGTTGAGCCATATATTCTCTAAGCTCACTTGCGATAAAGGTAAAGAAGTTAACAACATGTTCTGGTTTACCTTTAAAGTGTTTACGAAGTTCTGGATCTTGCGTCGCAACACCAACTGGACAGGTATTCTTTTGACACTTACGCATCATGATACAACCTGATACCACAAGCGGTGCAGTCGCAAAACCAAATTCTTCAGCTCCTAGTAGACATGCGATCGCGACATCACGACCTGTTTTAAGTTGACCATCTGTTTGGACAACAATACGGCTACGTAAATCATTTAATAATAGTGTTTGTTGAGTTTCAGCTAATCCTAACTCCCAAGGTAGACCTGCATATTTAATGGAACTTACAGGAGATGCCCCTGTACCACCATCATGCCCTGCGATTAAAACGACATCTGCGTGTGCTTTAGAAACACCTGCCGCAACCGTCCCAACACCTGCTTCAGAAACCAACTTAACATTGATACGAGCTTTGTCGTTGACGTTCTTAAGGTCATAAATGAGTTGCGCTAAATCCTCAATTGAATAAATATCGTGATGAGGAGGAGGTGAAATTAATGAAATACCTGGTGTTGAGTGTCTAACTTTCGCAATCGCCTCAGACACTTTGTGTCCTGGTAAGTGACCACCCTCACCGGCTTTAGCACCTTGCGCCATTTTAATTTGAAGTTCTGTACAGTTAACTAAGTATTCTGTGGTGACTCCAAAACGACCAGATGCCACTTGTTTGATGGATGAGCGAGTCGCATCGTTATAGTAACGTTCAACTGATTCACCGCCTTCACCTGAATTGGATTTACCACCAATCATGTTCATTGCTTTCGCTAAGTTTTCATGAGCTTCTTTAGATAAAGATCCGAAACTCATCGCGCCAGTCGCAAAACGAGGCAGAATCTTTTCAATTGGTTCAACTTCATCAATTGATATACTTGGACGACTCTTAAAGCGGAGTAAACCACGAATCGTATTTAAATGAGATGCTTGATCATTAATAATCTTGGAATAATCTTTAAAGAGTTTATAGTCATTTGTACGACATGAGTGTTGTAGTAAATGAATGGTTTCTGGACTGAATAAATGATTTTCTCCACCTTTACGGTATTGGTGAGAACCACCTTCAAATAAACCAATGTATGGATTATTAATCGCATAAGCTGCTTTATGTCTAATCGCAACTTCTTCAGCAATGACATCAAGTCCAATTCCTTCAATACGTGAAACAGTACCTTCAAAGTATTTCGAAATGATTTCTGAGTTTAAACCAACTGCTTCAAAGATTTGAGCACCATGGTAGGATTGTAAAGTTCCAATACCCATCTTAGAGAAGATTTTGAGTAAGCCTTTATCAATCGCTTTAATATAGTTTTTATGAGCTTGTTTAACAGTCATTTCATCGTTGTAGATATAAAGATTATCTTCAACAAGTTTTTCAATCGAATCAAACGCTAAGTATGGGTTAATCGCATCAACACCATAACCTACAAGTAATGCCATATGCATAACATCTCTCGCATCCGCTGTTTCAACGATAATATCCACTTTAGTACGTAGTTTTTGATCAATTAAATGATGATGAACTGCTGAAGCTGCCAACAACATAGGGATAGCTGCTGAGTTTTTCTCAACCGCTCTATCACTAAGAATAATCATGTTGTAACCTTCATTAACCGCATCTTCAACTTGTTTATTTAAACGAGTTAAAGCATTTTCTAAACCTTTGCCACCTTCATTTAAATTGAAGATGGTTGGAAATTTTATCGATCTGAAATCTTTTAAACGAACTGCAGCTAATTTCTCTAGTTCAGCATTGGTTAAGATTGGTTGTTTAAGTTCAATGAATTTAATATCTGTATCTGCATCCATTTCACCTAAGAAACTTCCACGATCACCCAATAATTGAATATTACTCATAACAAGTTTTTCACGAATTGGATCGATTGGAGGATTGGTAACTTGTGCAAACAGTTGTTTAAAGTAGTTATAAAGCATCTGTGGTTTTTCAGATAAAACCGCTAATGCTGCATCATTCCCCATAGAACCGATTGCTTCTGAACCATCAACAGCCATTGGTGTTAATATTTTCTTTAATTCTTCTTCAGAGTATCCAAAGATATTTTGGAAGTTTTGAAGCATCGTGTCATCTAATCGAACATGATCATGATGACCAGCTAAATCATCTAAAGTGAGTTTATTACGTTCAACCCATTCTTTATATGGTTTAGCAGTTGATAATTGTTCTTTAATTTCTTCATCAGAAATAATACGTCCTTCTTCAGTATCAATTAAGAACATTTTGCCTGGTTGAAGTCTTCCTTTTTTAACAATTGAATCCGTTGGGAAAGGAATAACACCTGTTTCTGATGCCATGACCACGACATCATCTTCAGTCACAGCGTAACGTGCTGGACGTAACCCGTTTCTGTCTAAGGTTGCCCCAACTTGTACACCATCACTAAAGGCAACAGCGGCTGGACCATCCCAAGGTTCCATTAAACCAGCATGGTATTCATAGAAACCTTTTTTATCTTCTGACATATTTTCATGTTCTTGCCAAGCTTCTGGAATGAGCATACTAATCGCATGTGCTAGTGATTTACCAGATGCGAGTAATAGTTCTAAAACATTATCTAAGTTAGCGGAGTCAGAACCATTTGTCTCAATAACTGGATAAACTTTTTTAAGTTCATCACCAAAAACTTCTGATTCAATAACACCTTCACGGGCATTCATCCAGTTAACATTTCCACGTAAGGTATTGATTTCACCATTATGTGCTAAATATCTAAATGGTTGAGCACGATCCCAAGATGGGAATGTATTTGTTGAGAAACGTTGATGAACAAGCGCAATCGCACTTTCCATATCTGTATCCACTAAATCCGGGAAGAATTCAGGAATTTGAAATGCTAATAATTGTCCTTTATAAACGATTGTTTTAGAGGATAAACTACATACGTAAAAACTTTCAGTATAAGCATGTTGTGCTTCACTAATACTTAATTCAATTTGTTTACGAATAATGTATAGTTTTCTTTCAAATGCGGCAGTATCCATATCACCCATTTCAATGAAAACTTGGTTAACAATTGGCCGTGTACCACTTGCGGTTGGACCACATGCATTAATGTTTAAAGGTACTTCACGCCATCCTAAGACTTTAAAACCTTCAGCTTCAACGACCTTTTCAACAACACCCTCACAGAAATTACGTGCATTCGGTTCTTGAGGTAGATACATCATACCTACACCATATTCACCAGCTTTTGGTAATTCAAAACCATTTTCTTTCGCAACTTTCCCTAAGAATTTGTGTGGTACTTGAAGTAAAATACCTGCGCCATCCCCTGTTAAAGGATCAGCACCGACTGCACCACGATGGTGTAGATTAGCTAGAATTTGGATACCTTGCGCAACAATATCATGGGACTTCTTACCCTTCATTTGGGCAATGAAACCAACACCACAATTGTCTTTTTCTAAATTTGGATCATACATGCCCTGTTTAGCAGGTGCACCATAAGATTGACTCATTGATAAATCTCCTTTTCATCTTAATTGAATTAAATACCAGACACACTTTAGCTTAATAAAGTTGTGATTAATTATTCCGATATTTGTAACAGTGTATCAATATTGAATACACTTGTACATAAAAAATCAGTCATTTTTAAGCACACTCTGAAATATTTTCATCAAAATGAAACAATGTGAAAATAAGATATTTTTTAATAAATGATTTTTTGGGAAAATCTAAAATAAAATTCAGAAATTAAATAAGATTTAGATTTTTATTTAGAAATAATTAATTATATTTGTTGATTTTCATAGAAATCCGAAATTTATAAGGATATCTTAAAGATATCGAACTCAAAATTATGCATTTTGTTTCACTATACTTCTTTTATATCGAGGCATATCTTTTTGATATAATGCTATATTTTCGTCATATTTACCTGTTACAATGCAAATGTGAAGAGAAACATAGAAGATTTCGAAAATATCTATCATGCCAACTACGAGATCATATCGAAGCATGTTTTAATAAAGACACAAAATGTAAACGATGCCCAAGATATTGTTCAAGATGTTTTTTATGACTTCTATAAACATTGGTTAAAAAGTGATAAAGAAATTGAATATCCCAGCGCATATCTTAAAACCATTGCGAATCATCATATATCTAATTACTATAAACAACATAACAAAGAAGATACTTTAAAATATAATGATGAATATATCTTTAACAACATTAAAGATCAAAGTGATTTAGAAAACGAAGTGTTAGACTTAACGACTGTAGATCAAATATTTGAAGAAATCAATGACTTAGGTGAACCGGATAAAACAATCATGGTTGCGCGTTACAGATTTGATATCAGTTTTAGAGAATTATCAGAAAAATTAAATATCGCAGAGAGCACGATAAAAAGTATTGCCCAACGAAATTTATTGAAACTAAAAGATAAGTTTTCGTCTAAATAAAGAATTAACCCCTCTAGTGGTGTGAAAGGAGCCATCCGATGAAAAAGAATAAACAACGACAAAATTCAATATTCTTCAATGAAGATAAAACCTTAGAAGCAATATATCTTCGTGCGCAAAAAGATGGTTTACCTTTTAAAACACAAAAAAGGGAGAATTTTATGAACAAGACATGGTTAAAGGGCTTAGCTACAATCTTAGTAGCCGCAAGTGCAGTATTAGTCTTCACATTCCTTAATAGCCCAAGTGATGAAGGCATTATAGATGTAATACAAGAAAAAACAGTTATTGCTTATGTATCGATTGATATTAATCCAAGTTTTGAAATCAGTGTATATGATGATAATACGGTTGAATCCATTGCGTCATTAAATGATGATGCGCTAACGATCGATGTATCTGATTTAATTGGCATGGATGTTGATTTAGCGATTGAAGCCATTGTATCCAGAGCTACTGAAGCTGGTTTTATCGATACCACTGATATTATTGATGATTACGTATTAGTCACAACCGTAGTAAATGAAGAATGCACTAGCGATTGTGAGGAAGCCTTAGAACTCAAAATACAAGATCGTATCCAAACAAGTGAAACACTTAATTCAGTCTATGTGGTTGAATTAAAATCTGACATGCAAACTAAATTTGAAGCAGATGAAAAAAATGTACCCGTTGGACTATACGTCATCAATGGCGAAATTCTACAAGAGGATGGAACCTATCTAAGTGTTAAAGAGGTTTTCTCAAATGAAGACAAATTAACTGAATTAACACATACCTATCAAATTAACATTAGTGATATATCAGCTGATCAATTAACGATTAAAATTCAAAGTATGATTGATGAATTAGCACTACAAGATATTGATGTATCCGCATATGAAGCAACACTTGTTGAGGCAGATATCGATACCTTACATGCATTACATGATCAAATCTTAGATGAATATGGTGATTTATTATCTAATTATCAATCTCCAAACCCAAATCCTGGAACACCTTCTGATAACGCAGCACAGGATCCTCAAAAACCTGATAATGCAGGTGATGGTGATCCAATAGGTGAAGCCCCAGAAAACGGAGCACAAACGCCAAAGGAGAACACAGGTAGTCCACAAAGTGGCAAAAACAACTAAGAAATCCCAAAAGGATTTCTTTTTTTATATAAATTTTCGTCTAAAACAAAATAATCAAACTCTAGTGTAGTGAACGGATTACAAATATCTATATTTGTATAAAAGGAGATATTCATGAAAAATAAATTATTATTTACACTTAGTTCATTAACACTAGCAGCTACATTCTCAGTAGTAAACTCAGATTCTGTCATTCGCAAGGAAATAACAAGCATTTCAGTTAGTTCAAATGAAATGTTTTCCTTCGCATATGAGGATGGCCATTATTACAGTAAAGATGGACTCTTCTCAAACTTTACCAATGTTGATTTAAGAGCTGCTGAGCCAATTGATGTTAATGTTGAAGCAACCCAAAGATTAACTACGATTATTAATGACTGGTTAGCACAATTAAGTTTATTAGGCATTGATACAACAAGTTATGAAACAGAATTGGTTGATGCAGATTTAAGTGGTTTAGAAAATTTATATAATGATATACTTTCTAGCTACATTAATTCTTTAGATACAATCAACTCAACAACTGATACATTTTTAGAGTTACACTTATCCTCAATTATCAGTGCATGGTTGGAAGATCTAAGTGAAGCTGGATATGATATTGCAGATTATGAAACAATATTAGCTGATGCGAACACCGTTGAGTTATTGGCTTTATACGATACTCTACAAAGCGAATATTCTGACATTGCGATATTACCTGAACTCAACACAAGCACACGTGCAGTTGATCGTGTTATCACAAACATTAATGCAATACTCATCAACTTAACTGAACAAGGAATCGATGTTAGTGCTTATGAAGCTAATCTAGTCGATAACACTGATTTGGATAGTTTGTTAGCTTTATTAGATGAATTAACTACAACATATGTTGATGTATTACCAACTAATGAGTCTGCACGCAATGATATACAAATCGATCGTTTAACCTCAAGCATTGAAAATTTATTAATTCAACTCACTGATGCAGGTATAACAACCACAGATTACGAAATAAGTTTAAGTGTCATAGAAGATCTTGATGCATTACAAACTTTATATGACGAAATCACAAGTACTTATAGCGATATCCTTGACACTAATCCACGTCTTTCTCAAGATGATGTACAAATTGAAAGATTAACATCAATTATCCAAGATTGGTTAAGTCAAATAAGTACTGCAGGTTACGACACCTCAACTTATGAAACAAGTTTGACTACCGCAACAGATATTGAAAGTTTAGAATTACTCCACGATACATTATCAACAACATATCCAGAAATACTATCACAAGAACCTAATCCTAGTGCAGGTGAATTTAGTAATCCTGATGCAGGAACATCTGATGCAGCAGGATCAAGACCTGAAGACTCTGGGATTCAACAAAAACCTACAACAACAGGTAAAAGAAATTAGTCTTAAACCTCAATCAATTGATTGGGGTTTTTAATATTCATTAACTAATTATAGGCAAATTTATATATAATAGAAAAAGAGCTTAAATAAGACTATACTTAAATTAGGTTGTTTTAAAAAGGAGAGCGCTATGTTGTTGAACATTATAACGATGTATATTTTTATCGCGGCATTAATCACAACTTTTTTAGCTTTCTATTTAATAAATAATGGTAAGAGTGAATATTCCTATGCCCTTGCCTTTTTAATGTTGTTGGTATTTATGTATGATTTTGGATATCTTGCTGAACTCAACAGCCATACCGTTGAAGCAGCCATCTTTTGGGTTGATTTTGAATACATACCTATCCCGTTAATTAATTCAGTCTGGCTAGTTGTTAGTTTGCTTTATTTAGGGAAAATTAAGAAATTCTTTTCACTTACTTCATTTATATTTTTCATACTTCCATTTATCACAATACTCATGCGTTTTACCAATGATTTCCATAACGGGTTCTATTCTGATCCTCATTTAGTTCAATTGGATAATTTTTGGCTAATCAACACAACTTCTGGTTTAGGTTATTACATACATATTGTTTATGTATTAGTTCTAACCTTAGCCGTTATCGTTATGTTTGTGATTGAATTTGTAAAAAGCGGACCAAATGAGAAACGGAAATATGGAGCGATGTTACTTGCCAGTATTCTCCCTGTTATTGCGGTTTTAATTGGACTCTTTGATCCTTTTAATCTACCTTTAGATTACACAGCACTCGTCTTACCTATAAGTGTATTTATATTAGCAGTTTCAATAATATTGAATGATAACTTACAACTTAAGTCCAAAGTACGTTTTGATTTATTTCAATCAAGCCATGATGGAATTATCGTTATTAGTAATCGTAACATTGTGCTGGATTATAACTTTGAAGCTGAAAAGTTTTTAAACCACCATTCAGTTGAATTAAATAAAAATGCGATTAACTCTGAATACACCATCTTAAATCAAAACAAAGACTTACAAGAAGTTTTTAACAATAATGCAGGTATATTTGAATATTATAGTTTTGAACATGATGAATATTGGGAAGTTAAAACCAGATCCATTGAAAATAATTCAGGAAAAGTGGTAGGGCGTTTAAAAATCATAAATCAAACAACAAACAAAGTTAAATCAAGAATAGAACTTGAAAAATTATCTAAAACCGATGAACTCAGTTCACTTAATAATCGACGTGAACTTATTGATCAAGGTAACAACTGGTTATCATCTAATCATAATGAATTCTATAAACTAGCTGTATTATTCTTCGATATTGATTTCTTTAAAGTCGTCAATGACACCTATGGTCATGCGGTTGGTGATGATGTCATTCGAAATATTGGCGCATTACTTAGAAAACGGTTTAGAAGCTCTGATATTGTCACTCGATATGGTGGTGAAGAGTTTGTTGTATTGATTAAAATTGATAGTCAAAGTGAAGCACTTAAACTTGCTCAACGAACATTAAGTGATGTGCAGGAATTTTCATTTATTAAAGAAGATCCTAGTTTTAAATTAACCATAAGTGCTGGTGTGGCATTTGCAGATGAAAACGATAATCTTGATGCACTTATCTCAAAAGCGGACAAAGCGATGTATAAGGCTAAAACAACTGGTCGTAATAGAGTCGTTATCTATGATAAAAAAAACCCTTGAGTTAAGTTCTCAAGGGTTTTTAATCAACATGAATAATGATGGTAATAATAGCTAATACAGTTAATAATCGATGCATAAATTTAAACCATTTAGGTCGTGGTTTAGTCATAACATATTGACCTAAGATTCCAACAATAATATTTAAAATAATAAATGATGCCGCAAATATCCCGCTTAGTTCTGTGAAATTAAAACGCAAATTAAATCCAGTCACAACATAGACATGCAACACAACAAAGCCAACAGCTGCATAGGCTACAAAAGGATGAATCTTTTTATTGAAGGTCATTAGAGATACTAGTTTAGCTCTTAGACTTTCATCTAACTGTTTACCATATTTTTTAAATACAAATTTTAATACATACCTAAATGATAAAACAGCCATTGAAGCGATGATTAAAAATCCTGTAAACTCTTTTAAGTCTTCCATCATTAACTCCTACTTCTTTAAATAAAAAGAATACTTGTGTTTCTTACGATACACTTTATAAGCAATTATACCGACTGTATAGATAATTGAAACAATTATGCCTATGTAGTAAGCATTCATAACTGATCGAATTCCATAGGCTAAGAAATATATAAAAAGAATAGAGAAGATATCTTCAGTTAAATTTAACCGTCTTTTTGGATAAATAAATATCATATATAATACGATAACTATAAAAATTAGATTCTTAAAAATATCCCAAAACGCATTTACTTGAAAAGCTTTGTAGATATCAAACACTAGTAATGTTAATCCTGCATAGTAGAAAAGATTAACAGTCTTTTGATTAATCATATTTTTAAACTCCTAGGTACACTTAATGTATTAACAGGACATATCACACACCATGTTCTTGGGGCATAAATAAAACCTAATACAAAGCCAATTAATATCGATGAAAATAACATCGATAGAATCCGATAACTGTAGTGAATTAAATAATCTGGTAAAGCAATCGTTATAAGTTGAGGTAACTCAACATAGGTAGGAATAGCCATAAACAATCGGATATAAGACATCGGTTCCATACGTCCTAAGAAGATCATTGTGGTTGAAAGAATCGCAAAGATAAAATTAGCTCCCATATAATAGATCATAAACTCTTTGATGTTTTCATTATTCATCCATTTAGGAATAGGTTTGTGTAAACCAATCCTAGAAAAGATTGTTTGTAAAAGCGATGCTCTTGGACAATACTTTTTACAAAACGTCTTATCCTTATACTTCATAAACAAGTATAAAGGACTGAAATAACAAATCAGTCCTAATAATGCAAAAATAATATTAATAAAAGATAAAGCAAAGATGCTTAATGTGAAAATAAAACTGTATTTTTTTATCTGACTCATGTGCATTATTCTAGGGACAAAACTTGAATAATGCAAGTCAATTGATTAAGAACAGTGTGGACCAACTGATTCTAGTTCAGTTGTTAATTCATTATTTAAATAAGCTTCTAGCGCTTTTTCTGCACTTAGATTTTGACCATGAATACATTGAATTCCTAAACCAATAAGCAAATCAAAAGCTGTTGCGCCAAGTCCATTCATGACTAATACATCAACACCTAATGATTTTAAAAATGGTGGACGTTGTTTATGGGTATTAACATCATTAAAGATATCTTTTGTAGAAACAACTATTCCATCTTCAATTTCAACTAATCTAAAATCATTACACATTCCAAAATTACTGGATACATTTTCATTATCCAAACCGATTGCCAATAACATATATTTTTTCTCCTTGCATAAAAAAAGGTTATATTAAACCTTTTTTAAGATATATGTTTAAGCCAAAATATGCAAGGATAACGATAAAGAGTCGTTTTGGTTGTTGCAAGAAGAAATCTACGCTTTATTGTTACCCTTACCACCATTGGCGTGGTGGATATGTATGTGGTCGTGATCATGATGTTCATGTCCATTTACACCATGATTTCCCATTCCATGACCATTGCTTGCATGACCAAATAATGGCTTATCAAGCGTTTTATTTAAATAGGCTTCAAGTGCTTCATCTAAGTCTTTCCCAGCCCCATCAATACATTCAATATCTAATGCTAGTAAACGATTATAAGCAGCTTTCCCGATGCCACCTAAAATCAATACATCTATCCCTAGGTTTTTCAAGAATTGTGGACGTTCTTGATGAACATGAACTTCATCATGGATATCTTCTGATTTAACAGCTTGTCCGTCTTCTATCGTAATAATTCTAAAGTCATTACATGGTCCAAAATGCATAGACACTTTGTTGTTCATTATTCCAATCGCAAGTTTCAAATGTAATTCTCCTCTATCATTTAAATGTTTATTAATTACTGAAGGTTTAACCATTTCAATTGGTCCACCTTCAATATTGATTGCTGCTCCATTAACTAACGCATAACCAATTTTTTCACGCGCACTCGCATAAGCTCTTTGTACCGTAGTTCTTGATACGTTCATAACGTTTGCACAGTTCTCTTGACTCAATCCTTCTACATCAATCCATTGAATGGTTTCAAACTCATCCAAAGTCAATGTGACATCTTCATCAGGCGCACATAGCGGTGTAAATTGATTGCATCGTGGACGATGACTAACACATCTTTTTTTATGTGGTCGACCCATGCTTCTCCTTTATGAACATATGTTCATAATTAATATACCATTTTAAACACTGAAGTCAATATAAAAGAGGTCATTTATTGACCTCTTTATTCAACTAAGCTTTTTTAGTTAACATTGATTTAATAAACCAAAGATTTTTTTGGTAATAAGCAATTTGATCCTCAAGGGTCGAAACTAAAGTTACATCACCTTGTTCATCTGCTTCACGACGGATAATGAATGCTAATTCTAACATTTCATCAAAGTCATCACTGACCAATTTTAATGCGTCTGCAACACAAATATCTTTTGATTCAATTTCTTTAATGCTTGTCGCTTCAAGATATTTCGCAAGAGATGCGTGAGGATAATGTCCTCTCATTTTTAGGATTTCAGCTACATCATCATAATAGCCAAATAGGGTGTCATAAGCTTCTTCTGTGAAGTTGTGAACACTCATGAATTGAGGTCCTACGACATTCCAATGAATGTTGTGAAGTTTAACGTTAAGAACGTTAAGGTTTGCTAAATACTTACATAATTTTTTGTACATACTGTACTCCTTTCAAACTGCGCTTTAAATTTAAATTAATGATTACAATCTGGACAAATACCTTTAAAGTACACATCCTTACTATCAATCTCAAAGTTCTCTAAACCCTTAAATGGTAAGTGATCCATATCAATGTCGAAGTTAAATACTTTTCCACAGGATTCACATTTAAAGTGACCATGGTTTTCTAACATACTGTCATAACGTACTTCATTGTTTTCAATGGTTATCCGTTTAATTAGACCAGCATTAAGTAAAACTTCGATTGTGTTATAGACACTCATCTTTGATATCGTTGGAAAAACATCTGATAAACTTTGATAGAGCTCTTCCGCTGTTGGATGTTCTTCATAATGACTTAAACATTCTAAAACCTTAATTCGATAGTTTGATGGTTGAATGTCATGTTTCATTAGAATTTCTTTAAAGTTCATTTTGTTCCTTTCATATAATTGTAATGATTATAATATTATAATAATTACAATTCTTTAATCTGTCAATAGGAATGATTAATAAAATGAAAAACCGATTTTACTCGGTTGTTTCAGTTGATTGTCTTTGTAGTGCTTGTAAGAAAGATTCAAGATGACTTTCTGATCCAGCCTTCAACATTTCAAATACAGAACGGATATCATCTGGTAAATCTTCTGTTTCTAAGAAGGCTTCATATAAGGCAATGTTATTCACTTCTGCTTGTACACCTGTTTCTAAGGCTTCAGTTACACTGGCTGGTAATACAACTCTTGTATCTGATTCATCTTGTGGAATCACATAGCCATTGTTGTTATAGACAGTTTCTAAACTTGCGATATGGCTTTCTTCAGCTGCCATAATAGATACAAACGGTGAGATTTCACCATACTCAGAAATGATTAATTCATACTCATGGCGGGCTGCAAATTCATCTTGAATGGCATATTCTAACATTTCACCAATTGTGTACTCATCATCAAAGAAAACGGTTTGTTCTGGAACTAGTGACCAGTCTATTTCTACTGCACTATTACCACCTTTATTCCCTTGACCACCTGTACCATCTTGAGGATCAGCAACATGGTCTTCCTCAGTTGTTTCATCACTTGGCACAGAATCTTCACCACCTGATTCTACTACTGTGCTTTCATCATCACTTGCGACTTCTTCTGTTTCACTTGAACAGGCACTTAGCCCTAAGAGTGCAATCAATAATAATATACTTCCAAATTTTAATTTCATAATGTGTTCTCCTAACATACGTATTTCTACAGTGCTTAGAATACGCTTCAAATGTTACATTTCTATCACAAAACAGAAACAAAAGAAAAAACCCTTATAGATTTCTATAAAGGTTTTAGAATTTTATTCTGCAATTTTAACTTCAATAACTGTTGAATCTGAAATGTTTGTTCCTGCAGTTTGAGATTGCGAAATCACATCACCTGCTTCATAGGTTTCTCCACCATCTTCAAACACTATCTTACATACAAATGTGCTGCCGCATTCACTTGTAATTTCATCATATGTTCCGATAGCAGATTTTTCTCCACCTCCATCCGTTACATACGTAAGGACTGTGAAATCTGGCACTGTTACCAAATCACCTAGTGACACGATAACATCAATGGTAGAACCAATATGAACTTGATCATCACGAACTGATTGTGAAATAATTTTATTTTCTGCAACAGTCCCTGAGTAACTATAAGAGATATTCAAACTTAATCCAGCTTTCATATCATTTTGCGCTTCAATAAATGATTCTAAAGTTGTGATTGACCCATTAACATATGAACCAATGGTGACTTCATCACCTAAAGAATAATACATCGTTAGATCAGTCCCTTGAGCTACAACTGTATCCCATGGAATAGATTGCCAGATGGCGACATCTTCAGGGGTATCTTCATGGTATTCATTAATAATGGTAATATCGATACCATTATCTTTTGCCCAATTTGTCGCAGCTGTAGAATCATAGTTTGTAAAGTTAACCATTTTTATAGCTGGTCCAATTGATAGAGTAACAGTGATAGAATCACCTGGGTTCATAATTTCACCATCATCAATGGATTGGGTTAAAACTTTACCAGTAGCCGTCGTATCGCTATAGCCTTCTGCATAATAGACTTTTACATCATTATCTGCAGCCCAAGCATCAATTTGCGCTACTGTGTAGTTTAAGAAGTCAGCTACTACAATTTCAACTTCAGCTGGTAAGATGGTAACTTCAAATTCAATCGCTTGCTCACGTGTATAATCAGATACTGTTTCAGGTGTATCAAAACCAATAACGGTTCCGCTTGTTTTTGTTTCATCTTCTACATTAATAAATGTGAAGTTTGTAATACCATTCTCATCTAACCAAGTAATTACTTTTGTCTTAGTCCATGTTTCATCGAACGTAGGAAGTACAATCACTTCTTCTGGATCAAAACCTAAAGATACTTCAAGTTCAATACTTGAATTTGCGCTGACACTTTCACCTTCTAAGATGTTTTGAGAAACAACTTCTCCCACATCACTATCATCATAGATCTCGTGTACTACGATATTTAAATCATTGGTACTTGCCCAAGTACGTGCATCACTAACATTCCATCCCACCATATTGGTGACTTCAATCTTTTGATTTAAAAGGAAGTATGAAGCGATAAGTACAACAGCCGCAATAGCGGCTATTATATAGTACTTGGTACGATCCGGTTTAATTTCTTGGAATTGTTCTTTTTGAAAACTTTCGTTTTTAACTTCTTCTTTGTCGTTAATTGAATCTAGAAACTTACTCATTTGAACGTCCCCGTAATGTCATGTAACTTACCGTCTTTAAGACGTAATTGGACATCACTCATTTTCGCAACTTCATCTGAGTGGGTAACGACAATAACACACACTTCATACTCTGTTGCCAAATTTCTAAAGATATCAACAATCTCTTGTTGAGTCGCTGTATCTAAGTTACCTGTTGGTTCATCCGCTAAGATTAAACCAACACCTGTTGCGAGTGCTCGTGCGATCGCAACACGTTGTTGTTCACCACCAGACAATTGATTGATTGAACGTTTAGCTTTAGACTCAACAATTCCAAATGTATTAAGAAGATTTAAAGCTGTTTTTGTTTTATCTTTTGGTAGTTCGTTTTCTGTAATATGCATGACATTCTCAACATTTTGTAGAGCTGTCATGTAAGGAATTAAGTTAAATTGTTGGAAAACAATCGCTTGATTATTACGGCGATATTTGGTTAGTCCAATATCTTCTAACTTCTTACCTTCAAATTCAATGCTTCCACCTTGAGTTTTTTCTAAGGCACCCATTAAAGATAATAAGGTGGTTTTCCCAGATCCTGATGGACCTAAGATACTATAGAATTTACCTTTTTCAAATGTATAAGATAAATCATCTAAGATTGTACGTTTACGGTTACCATCAATGTAACCATAAGTAATATTGTTTAATTTTAAGATTGACATATTTCTGGCTCCTTATCCGTTATTCGTTAATATTTGTTTAGGGTTAAAACGTGTGACATAAAGTGCAGGGATTGCGACTGAAATAATTGATAATAAGATACCTGCCGCAAAGAACTCTACAAGTACAATGGCACTGAATGTAACATCTACTTCAACTGGTTCAATATCTTCTGCACTGACAGTGGATGTACTATTACGGCCACCACCGCCGCCGCCACCACTTGATACAACTTCAGTGGTTTCTGTATCACTCTCAAATGAGGCGAGAGTTTGTTCAGTAATTGTTGAACCAATTCTTAGCCCTGAGAATACCGATAAGGTAAAGGCTATGATTGCGATTGTGACAACTTCAACTACGAATTGACTTACAATCTTCATTTTACTTTCACCAATCGCGAGTAAGATACCAATTTCATTTTTACGTTGGTTAATCGTTAGCGCTGTGATTAATGAAAGAATAGATGCACCAGCAATAACAACGATCCAAACTAAGATAGAACTAAGTTCGCCAAGTGATTCAATTGGACCCGCTAATTGTTCATAAACTGCATCATTTGCGGAAATTGAACCATATTGTAAATCGATTAATCCATCAATGGATGCCATATAGGCTTCAATGTTCATTGGATCATCTAATTTGATAACCGCTTTATCTAATAGAATTTCATCGAGTTCTACTTGTGAATAACCTAAAGATTCAAAAGTATTAAATGGTGTATAGAGTCTATTTTGTCCTAATAGAGAAGTGGTTAATGAGCTCGTTGTACGATCATCTTCAACTTCTAATAATTCATAAATCCCAATAACTTCATAATCAACAGCGACTGTATTATAGCCTTCCATGGTTGGAGTTAGTGTTAAGGTATCACCAATTCTTAAACCATTTAGATCTGCAAGGACTGTATTAATTAATACAACATATGCACCTTGTTCAATTTCTTGTTGAGATGCATAACGTCCTTCAACTAAAGAAGCTAGTTCATCTGTGAAGTCTGATGGTTCTGAAGTGCTGAATGTTCTAAAACTTACATCACCACTCTCTTCATAGGAACCTAGGACCACTTTGCTTGCCCCACCTCCTGTTGAAGTTTCTGTTGTTTCAGTTGTTTCATAAATATAAGGTGTGATTGTGTCATCTGTAAATGCTTCATAGCTTGTGACATAATCTACTGATTCAATATATTCAGAACCGAGTAATAAATCTGCATTCGCGACTGTTGGTAAACCAATCAATGTGTCACGATCTGTGTTCTCATCTAATAAACCATTACGATAATCAATATTGATTTGAGATGAGTTTGTTGCATAAACGACATCTGCGCCAATCTCTTGACGAGTTAATTCTGTTGCCGTAGCTGTTGCACTCATAATTGAGAGACCAGCTAAAACAATGTTTGCGATAATAAAGAACAAAACTAAAAGCAAAGCAGTCTTCGCTTTTTGTTTTCTTACATAGGCAAACGCACGATTAAATAGATACATAAAGTAATCCTCCCTATCTACTACGTGCTTAAGTCTAATCTTTAAATGTTACAAAAGTATTAAATATAGATAACGCAAGTAAAACAAAAAAAAGATATCCTAGGATATCTTAGTCACCGAATTCTTCGATTAAATTTTGAACACGAACTTTGATTTGATCTCTAATCTCACGTGTTCGTTGTAGTTTAGCCTCTTCGTCACCATCTAAACCTGATGGATCTTGAAGATTCCAGTTCATGGTTGCCTTCGTTCCTGGGAAGATTGGACATCTCTCACCATTGATTTGATCACAAACTTTAACCACTAAATCATACTTACGACCTTCTTTGTGGAAGTCAAAGACTGAGTCACATGAGTTATTGGATAAATCATAACCTTCTTCAGCCATCGCTTTAACGACAACAGGATTCATTGTGCCTGCTTCCAAACCTGCTGATTCAGCGATGAATTTGCCTTCACCCATTTTGTTTAAATAGGCTTCTGCCATTTGTGATCGAGCTGAGTTATGAATACATACGAATAATACTTTGACCATTTTTGTTTACCTCGTTTTTATACACGCTTATTCTACCTAATTTTATTATCGATTCATATCGATATACCAATTTATTAAGAAATCTTTACATTAATAAGGTTTCAATATCTTTTTCAATCTCTTCAGGGGTTGTCGTTGGTTCGTATCGATTAATAACATTTCCATTTTGATCGACTAAGAATTTAGTAAAATTCCATTTAATTAACTTAGGAATTACAGCACCTATGCCTTTAGGTTTTGGGGTATGATCTTTCAAATATTTAAATAATGGATCAGTTTCTTTACCATTCACTTTAACTTTGGCAAATGTTTCAAAATTTGTTTTGTAGTTTAGCTGACAAAATTGCGCTTGTTCACTATCTGTGCCAGGTGCTTGATTACCAAACTGATTACACGGAAAGTCTAAAACTTCCAAACCTTTATCCTTATACTTATCATATAATCTTTGAAGTCCTTCATATTGCGGTGTAAAACCACAGGCACTTGCACTATTAAAAATAAGTAGGGCTTTCCCTTTATATTCGCTTAAGGATACTTTATTTTGATTTACTTTTCTGACACTAATATCATAGAAACTCATATTGTTCCTCCTAAATAAAAATCCGCTACACAAAGTATAACGGACTTAATTTATGATTTCTTTAATTATGACTAGCTTAGAATTCAATCTTTTTTCGATTTATCACAAAGGCACTTATACTTTGGGTAATGATGATCATAACTCCGGCAAGGATAAAGATATTTTGAAGTGAGAATGCATCACCGACTTGACCCCATAAAATTCCACCTAAGAAGAAACCAAAATCTAAGCATACAAATAGAAATGCATTGGCAGCTGTTTTATCGGAAATTGGAACGCGTTTAAGTGCCATTGTATTAATGAGAGTAAAACTAAAGTTAAAGAAGAAGCCATTAAAGATAGAAATAATAGACCATACAAAAACTGAATCAAATAAAGTAAGTGAGAAGAGTACAGCACCAAAGCCAAAGCCCATGATTAGAAAGATACTACTTAAACTCATACGCACAATCATTTGTTGAAGGGCAACACGTGAAATGAGTAAACCTACAAAGTTTAATAAGAAGTAGAATCCTACATTATCAATCCCAATCTCAAAGGCATATAAAGATATATAGGATACAATGGCCGCATTGACCATCGCTAAAAAATGACCAGAGATGGCTGGAAATAGAGCACTACTTTTCCATATTGGTACACCACTTTTTTGAGTATGGATGTCTTCAGGCATTGGTAAATGAACTTTAAAATGTAAATAAACTAAAATAAGAAAACCTAAGATAGATGCAGCCAATGCTGATATAAACAATGGATTAAAATCATCACCAAAAATTAAAAACATTCCAATATAAGGGCCAATCGCTCCTGTGGATGCGGCAAACAAGGAATAGATATTCATCCCTTTTAGAAGTTCTTCATCCGGCATAATGACCGCAATCATACCACCTAAAACAGTGACACCTAAACCCATCCCAATCCCTTGTAGTACTCGGGCAAAAACAACTAAAGGTATATATTTAGTTAGAATTAAAATTAAAAAGGCAACACTATAAAGGATTGCACCTAACATTGCGGTTTCAACAGATCCAATCTTTTTATTTAAATAGGCAGACACAGGTCTAAAAAACATGGCCGCAAATGCCACTGACAATGAGACCATGCCGATATAAGCTAATGGGAAATCTAGAGAGTTTAGATAAACCGAAAAACTCGGTAAACTCATCTGTAATGCAATACTTAGAAAAAACGTAGAAGCCGTAATCAATACAAAGGGTATAAGAACTCTTTTATCACTCATATTTATTCCTCAATTTTCAACTACGCTATTTTATACCTTGGAGTGCACTCTAGGTCAATACACTAAATGATTTTTGGCAAATTATTTCACTTTTGCGCGTTTATTTCGGTACATATGTGCATCTGCACTACGGATTGTTTCATCCATTCCAACTTCAAAACTATTTCGTGTTGATGTTCCAGCTGATAAAGTCACTTCAACTTTATTTGATGTCATTGATTTATGTTCATGAATACGATCAACAATTTTTTGCGCATACACAGCTTTTGTATTTGGAAGAATAATCATAAATTCATCCCCACCATAGCGCGCAACAATATCAGTTGGACGACAATTATGTCTTAATATGCGAGAAGCTTCAAGAATTGCCTCATCTCCAATTGCGTGACCATGTGTATCATTAATTGTTTTGAGATGATCTACATCACAACTAATAATCGACAATGGTAAGCTTGATTCATCTAAATCAAAACGTTTAAACACATCTTCAATATATCTGCGATTATATAGATCAGTCATCACGTCATGATAAGTTAAGTATTCTTTTTCTGCATCAACTTCAATACGATCTGTCACATCACGACCGGTCGCATAGAATTGATTAGATATACCTTTTTGAGCACTCCACTCAATACTTCTAATTTTTCCATCTTTTCCGACTGATCTAACGACAAAATTATTAACAACTTTGCCCTTAGCTAAATTCACTATTTCATTTTGTGTCATTTCAACATCATCAGGGTGTACAGTATCAAGTATTTTAGATCCATTTAAATCTTGAGAACTATAACCTAAAACATCTTTAAATCGATTGTTGACACGTTCAAAGAAACCATCAAAGTTACCGACAAAGAATAAATCGGAATTCATGGTAAAGAAAGCCTCAGCTAATCGTTCATTTTCTTTTTTAAAACTAATATCTCTAAAGTTTATTAAATAACCATGATCTTCATTGATTTTAATACTACCTTCAATAAAACGAATTTCACCTTTTGGTGTTTTCACAAAACAGTTTCCTGGGAAATTAAAGGCTTTGTTTTTATTAAGCACATCCCAATCAATATTAATTTGTTTCTGAGTCATAAAATCATAGATTTTAAATCCTTCATTGATATTAATGCCTTTTAATGAACTTACGTGAATTCCAAAAATATCCTTGGCAGCCTTATTACAGAACTCGACAACATAATGCTCATTTATAACGATAATCCCCTCATTTAGTGATAAGAGTGTATTGGAATATAAATCTTTTTCTTTATCTAACTTAATTTGATCAGCGGTTCTTTTAAAAGCTACCAAAATGACATTACTGATTTCACTTAAGATGGCTCGTTCATAATCCGTGTATAAATGATGTTTCATAACTGAATCAAAACCCATAAATCCAAACGGAATATCATTAATCATCATTGGCGTTGTGAGTATACTCCAAATTCCCTGAGGCTCTAAAAGTTCTCTTAAACCACTATCTTTAGGTAGTGCTTTTACATCATAAATATTAATAGTCTTACCATGTAAATGTGATTGAACCCAGTCTGGCACATATTCAAGTGGTACATCCTGTAAATTATCAATTTCAGGACTGATATTTTCCTGACAATATTCATGGGTATTACTTGTCGTATTTTTATCAAAATCATAGGTAAAAATATAAGCGCGATCTGCCTTTACAAAATTAGCACAACGTTTAAGCGCATCATTTACCTTATCATCAAAATTTTGTGCATTAACCATCATTAAACTATGTGATATTTCAGATAGTAAATTCTGTAAATCTACACTTTCTTTAAGTTTTCTTCGATAATGTCCTGCATCATTTGAATCCACTGGGTCTTTATAATCATCCACAAAAATAAGATTTGTGAGTGGTGCTTCAGGATCGTTTAAAAAGCGAATAAACAAAGAATCATCGTATAAAATATGATCCACAATGTAGCTTTCCGTTAAGAAATGGATAAACTCATCCTTCTTGGTTCTATCTTTTTTCTGTGCTTCAAACAAAGCTGTGACCTTATCTAAAAGTTCTTGATGAATATCTGAATGTTTATCAAGTTGTGGAAACTTATGTTCTTTTAATATTTCTTCCTCATCATCAAAATGTTGGGCAATGCGATCAATCAACTTTTGATAAAAGTCATCGTTCAATTCATCTTGATGTGCTAAATCATTTTTATATAAATCAATATAGTTTACCGCTTTATAAAGTTCACGGTGCTCCTGATCAATTTCTTCAATCCCACAATTCCATTCTTCACGCCAATGAACTGCAGTGTTATTCTCATTAAAACGATAGACCACAGGTAAACCATCAAATTCATTTGTTTTATTTAAATAGCTTAATGTTTCACCGCTAGGTACAGGCTTGCTGAAAAGGAAACCTTGAATATAATCTGGTGCTAACGCAACCAAGGTTTCAAATTGTTTGACTGTTTCAACCCCTTCAATCACAACTTCCAGTTCTAAACTATGCAAGACAGAAATCATGGTATCCACAATCATAAATGCCTTTTTGTCGGTATCAACATTGTTAATGAGGGAACGATCAATTTTCGCGACATTTAAAGGTAGTTCTTTGATTTTACCAAAGGTTGAGTAACCTGTCCCAAAATCATCTAATTCAAAACGAATACCTAAAGCTTTAAGTTCACTAATCGCACGAATTAAATCTTTTGAGTTTTGGACAACCATTGATTCTGTGATTTCAACAAATATCTTAGATGGCGCAACCCCTGATTCTTCATGTGCGTAATTTACAAAATTAATTAAATTATCGACTCGATTGGTAAAGGCAAGAATTGAAAAGTTAACAGACATGCTGATGTTTTCATGACCACTATTTTCAAAGTTTTTAATACAAGTTAATACTTCTCTATAAACCCACTCAGTAATGGGGATTATATAATTATTCTTTTCCGCAATTGAAATAAATTCATTTGGACCAACTAAACCAAGTTCTGGATGTTCCCACCTTAATAGGGCTTCAAATTGAGAAATAGTCCCTTTTCTTACATCATAGATTGGTTGATAGAAAACCTTTAATTGATTTTTTAATAAGGCGTTGGGTAAATCTTTTTCTAAGATAACTTCACGTCGTTGTAAATCATCCATATTCGGTGTATAAAAGCGCACGCTATTACGTATGTGTTTTGCGATGTGCAAGGCAGATGCGGCATTGTTTAACACGCGATCCATGGTTAAGTTTTCTTCACCCACCGCAATCCCAATACTTGCGGTTAAAATATAGGCATTGTCTTTTACACGAGCTTCAGTCGTAATAAAGCGAACAAGATCTGAAGAAATTGCCTGTAGATAATCTTTGTTTGCACTTGGGATAAAGATGACAAATTCATCACCTTCATACCTAAATACACGACCACGATCAGCCATACTCTTAACAATTTTAGAGGCAATATTAACGATGATAGAATCACCTTCTCTATGTCCTATCGCATCATTAACCACCCCAAAATTATCTAAGTCTATAAAGAAAATAGCGTAATCATTGTCCATACTTGAATACTCAAGCTCAAATAATCTAAAAGCTGTCTTATTTAAAAGTCCTGTTAATTGATCATGAGTGTTTAAATATTCAATATAGTTTTCTGTACGTTTACGATCCTCAATGTTTCGAGTAACTCCAATAACGCGTATTTGATCATCTTTGTCTTTAACAATTTTTAAGACATGTTCAGTCCAAACATCTGTTCCATCTTTTTTGAGTAGTTTAACTTCTTGTGTAATTTCGACGGGAATATTTCCATTACGCTTAAACTGTTTAGCGGCATTCTCTAAATTTGCCATAAAGCCTATACGAACTTCTTCTGTAATAAGAGCTGCCGTCGGCAAAGTCATTGTCTCTTCGGGTGTAAATCCAGTAATCGCTGTAATAGATGGACTCATGTATTCAAGTTTTTGATTTTCTAAGTCATAAACCCAAATAACATCAGAGATGGATTCTGTTAATAATTGATAGTTTTTCTTCTCTTCTGCAAGCTCTAATTCTGCGTGTTTACGCTTATTGATATCATTAATAGACACGACAATACTTGGTTTCCCATGAAAATCAATAATGGTCGCAGACATCAATGCCCAATATTTATTTTTTTGATAATCATAGAGTTCCGCTTCAAAATCATAGACAGAACCCTCTGTTGTCAATATAGAAATAAATTGTGACCGGTCGTCTTTATGAACATAAAAATCTACACTTGGTGATCCTATCCCTTGATCCTCACCTAAGGCATAGGCATCCTTAGCCCGCTTATTCGCATAAACAAGGGTATTTGTTTCCATATCAGATATGACAATGGGAAAAGGTGCTAGTTCAATAATATCCGATGTTTTTTGTATAACCGTTTTTTGTTCACGTTCAAAATATTCACTGACATCTATTTGGGTCGCGAAAAGAACAGATGGATATCCACTCTCATCTTTTTCTAAAACTTGAACCATATTCTCCATCAGAATATAGTTGCCATTTTTATGCAACATTCTTAAGGTCACTTTAAAGTGATCGAGTTTTCTATCTTTACATGCGTTTATATTTGACCTAAACAATTCTTGATCATCACTATGAACTAAATCTTTACAGGTGTCAGGACAAAGTTTTCTGATTTCTTCTTTTGTATAACCTAAATTTTGTGCCCAACGGTCATTCACATTCGTCACATTATTTTTGATATCCCAAAACCACAATCCAGCTTGAAGTTCTTCTAAAGCTCGAATATAATTCCTCGCATTACCTTCGTATTGAGATAACTCTTTACGTGCTTGTTTCTTTAAATTACTTTCATTGACCACAAAAATAGCCTTTTGTCCTATCTAATTTATATATATTTATTTTAACATAGGCAATTTGTAAAAAAACTTGTATATGTGTTTTTAAAAGTATTTATCACAACTATAAGATAGGATAATGTACATCTACAATCGAAAAGGCTTTATTTTCATATTCAAAAACGAGTACAGTCCCATTTGGAAACATGTTAGGTAATATTTCACGTGGATCATGCCACTGAGACAAAAACCCCATAGATGCCCCTGCATGAGAAACCACTAATACATTTTGATGATCGTTTTCTTCCATAAGAGATGTTAGTTTATCAACCATTCTTTTTTGAACATCGAATCGATCTTCACCCCCATAAGGCACAAAGAAATCATGTTGTTTAATTCGATCTTTTGGATTTAAATCTTCACTTTCTCCTTCGAAAGTCCCAAAGTTCATCTCTTTAACTTCTTTTAATCTGGTATATGGAAGTCTTCCATCTAGCACTAACTCAATCGTATCGACCGCTCTTTCTGATGTTGATGAGTAAGCATGATCAATATCAACAGTATCGATAAAGCACTTAGATTTTAAAGCTTGTTGTTTTCCAAGTTCTGTTAAAGGACTATCACAGTGTCCTTGAATTTTGTGTCTTAAGTTAAATAAAGTTTGTCCATGACGCATGAGATATAATCGTTTTTTCATTGTTAGTTCCTCTTTTTTACCCATACTATTATAAACAATTGATTTGAAAATGTTTTCCAAGCGATTACGAGAACGCTTTATTTTGTGCAATTTATGTCTTTTTTATCATGCGAAAAGAATTGTTAAGAAATTCTCATAATAAGTGTTTACAGTAAAAGTTAACCATGGTAAACTTTGCCCATGAAACATCATGATTCAAGTGAAATGTACCTAAAAACAATTCTTCTATTAGAGAACAACGAAGGTCATGCACATGTTAAAGAAATCGCTGATTTACTACAGGTCAGTAAGGCTTCTGTCACAAAAGCCATTAACAGCTTAAAAAAGAAAGATTATATTACACAGGAAAACTACGGACCTGTTTTTTTAACTGACTCAGGAAGAGAGCTTGCGACACATATCTTATACAAACATAAAGTGCTCACAAAATATCTAGAACTTGATTTAGATTTAAGTGCAGAGGAAGCTGAAGAGAACGCTTGTCGAATGGAACATATTATTACAGACGATATGTTATCGGCGATTGAGAAAAAGTTAAATATCAATATAAAAGATGAAATGCGTTTTGCGCTAGAGGATATCAAATGAATAGACATCGTAAACATATGGGACGTGATCGTTTTGTACATCCAGATGTATTCGATATCACTCAAGTTCCCCTTAATACCCAATATTCCATTGAAACAGTGGATAGTGATGATGCTGATCTAAGACAGTTTTTATTTACCTTGGGCTGTTATCCAAAACAACGATTAACCGTTATCTCTAATCTAGGAGATAACTATATTATTGAAATATTTGGAGCAAGATACTCCATTGATAGAAAGTTAGCACAGTGCATTAAAGTTGCACAGTTTATATAGGTGTAGTGATGAATATTGTATTAGTTGGAAATCCAAATAGTGGTAAAACAACCCTATTCAACGCCTTAACTGGTCATTATGAATATGTCGGAAACTGGCCTGGTGTAACGGTGGATGCGAAAGAAGGCATGCTTAAACCAAAGTATGTTAAGGATCAAATCGTTAATATTATCGATTTACCTGGTGCTTATTCTCTATCTCCTTTTAGCGCAGATGAAAAGATTACTTTTGAAGCGATTAAATATGCCAAGCCTGATTTAATTATCAATGTTTTAGATGCATCAAATTTAAATCGTTCGCTTTTCTTAAGCACGCAAATTTTAGCCTTAGGTATACCTAGTATTATTGCCTTAAACAAATGGGATTTGACTGAACATCCAAGTCTTGAAATCGATATTCAACATTTAGCTGAAGATCTCAATGTAGCTATTGTGCCTGTTTCTTCACTTAATCGATCAGGTTTACATGATCTAATGGATACTGTTCATTACTTTGCGCAAACCCCACAAATTTATCAACCTAAACTTGTTGAATTTGAGGATGACACAGCTCGATATGACTGGATAAATGCTTTGGTTAAACACTGTGAAAAAAGAGATGTTTATACACCCACCCATCAATTCCAAGATAAATTAGATCGAGTAGTGGCTAATAAATGGTTTGGTTTACCTGTCTTTGCGCTCATTTTATATGTTGTATTCGCCATATCACAAACCTATATAGGTCCACTGATGGCTGATACCTTTGTCAGTTGGATTGATGCGTTCTATGTTTTTATTGAAGGACTGCTAGGTGATGGCATATCCCCATTCCTTAAAGCCTTGTTGTTAGATGGAATCATTGGTGGTGTCAGTGCCATTGTTGGCTTCTTACCACTTATCATGACGTTGTTCTTTATGTTAGCTTTACTTGAAGATAGTGGTTACATGGCGCGTGTTGCCGTACTAATGGACCCTTATATGAAAAAGGTTGGACTATCTGGAAGATCCATTATCCCTATGGTTGTTTCAACAGGTTGTGCTGTACCAGGTGTCATGAGTACACGTACGATAAGAAACGATAATCAAAGACGTACAACTGCCATCCTTTCCCCATTTATGCCATGTGGGGCTAAGTTACCTGTTATTGCCTTATTTGCAGGTGTATTCTTTAATGAATCACCTTGGGTTGGGACTGCCATGTATTTCTTAGCGATGGGAGTTATCTTTGTGGCTGCTTTTGTGATTCGATGGGTCACCGGAGATGATTCAAAAACAGATTACTTTATCATTGAACTTCCAACATATCGTATCCCTTCAGCCATCAATGCCTTAAGATCCATGTATTCTCAAGCGAAGGCTTTCATTATTAAAGCTTTCACCATTATTCTGGTTTCAAATGTGGTAATTCAAATTATGCAGACATTCACTTGGAACTTATCGGTTGTTGAACAAGGAGCTGCAGATACAAGTATTCTCGCTAGCCTTGCGACACCTGTTTCATTCTTACTTATTCCTCTAGGATTCGGAACATGGCAACTTGCGTCAGCCGCAATCACAGGCTTTATTGCTAAGGAAAATGTCATTGGAACTCTAGCTGTTGTCTTTAATATTACGAACTTTATTAATACTGAAGAATTTGCCTTAATTGGTGGTCAAAATGAAATCGTATCCATTATGGGTCTAAGCACCATTGCGGCTTTAGCTTTCTTAGTCTTTAACTTATTCACTCCACCATGTTTTGCGGCTATTGGCGCAATGAATGCTGAGCTACGCTCTAAGAAATGGTTAGGCATCGCTTTATCCCTGCAATTTAGTATGGGGTATAGTATCGCGTTTCTCTTTTATCAATTGGGATCACTGATATTCTATGGTCATCTACAGAGTGGTTTTACAGCTGGCACAATAGTCATAATACTTATCTTTATCGCTTTCTATAGCGTTGGTTATCGTAAAAGAAAGGTTCTTGCATAATGGAAAATATCATTGTTGGGGGCATCATTGTGATCATTGTTGTACTCGCAAGTATTCCTATTATCAGGTCAAGACAACGCGGGATTAAATGTATTGGTTGTGCTCATTCGAGTAATAAATCATGTCAGTGCGATGATTCATTTCTGAGTCGCCATCAAAGTAATTTAATCAATGAGTATCGTAAAGATCACCCAAAGAAAAACTGAGAATTCTCAGTTTTTTTGTCCAATCGCAACATTTGGTTGAATATTCGCATCATTAAGTTGTTTATCAAAGATGGTCCGCATAATTTCATCACGAATTCGTGGCGCAATATCTTTGGATTCTAAATGAATGATAATTCGATTATCAAAGATGTACTTACGAACCACTTCATAAATGACATTATAATCTGACATGAAGAAATCTTTATGAGTACTAAAGTATAAATTCAATTTTTGGTGTTCCTTGATATATAAAGATGAGGTAATGTCAATTTCAATAATTAAGTTACGTGCTCCTAATTTAATGATTTGAACTTCTTCATAACTATCACTAGTTGATACATAGGCATTGGAATAATAGGCAGTAAAGGCTAATCGATCAAGTGGTTGATAAATAAAACTTGAAAGAATAATTTGGTTTTTTAAAGTGTATTGAACTTTAGCACGGTATTGTACAAACTCACCATACATAAAGTAGCCAATGTAGGCGAAATTATGATAAGTCTTTTCTAAAGATTTACCTTCTTTTTGGTGAATGATAAACTTACCAATATTTTCATTGATGACAATATTACCCATAAAGTGAGAAGTTTCACCATTTTCTTTTTCTAATACGATTGACGCTTTAGGGATAAAGTTCGCAACTTTTAATTGATTGTTTACGCTCTTTTCATTGGTTTCACTTAAAACATCAATCATAACTTTAGCAATTTCAGGATCAAATTGTGAGCCCGAGAATTTATCCAGTTCATTAATAATTTCTTGTTTAGTAAATTGATTTTTATAAGAGCGTACTGAAATCATCGCATCAACGGTATCTGCAATCGATAAAACTCGGCTTAAATAAGGAATATCATTAGCACTTAGTTGATCTGGATAACCTTTACCATCATAACGCTCATGATGATGAAGAATGATTTCTGGTACTTCTTCTAAATATTTTATCCCATGAAGTTCAGCCCAAGTTATATCATAACCTTTACGTGGATGATCTTTCATTGTTTCGTATTCTTCTTCGGTTAAACGTCCAGGTTTATTGATGATTCTCTCATCAATATCTATCTTGCCGATATCATGTAAAAGTGCCGCAATATAAAGCAAGAAACGATCTCGTCGACTTAGATTTAAACGATTTGCCAACAACATACTTCGATTAGCCACATTACTCATGTGATAAGGCATAAATCGATCTCTTTTTGCGATAAGCTCTGTAAATAAATCAATGGTATAAAAGAGATTTTCATAGACTTCAATTTCTCTTTGTATCCAATATGTTAGAGAATATAAATTCAAAGGAATCAAACTATCGTTAAATAGCTGAATATAATCTTTATTTTTGTTTTCAAATTCGAAATAAAAGGCCCCTTCAACATGTTGAGAATGGGTAAAAACGCTTGCGACAATCGCAATCATTATATTCTTTTCTTTACCTTGGATAATATGCGCTTTGCCGGTGGTACTTGCGTTTTTAGTTGAACCAAATTCTTCTATATATTCTCTAAGGGCTGAGTAATCATTTGAATCATTACTGGTATATTGAAAGATAGATTCATCCGCGCTCGACGAAAAAATTAGACATTTAAAATTATGTTGTCCAATGTTTTTATTTATGAGTTCAGAAAGGTTTTGCCATTGCTGGTCGAAATTATTTAATCCTTCAATCAAGTTAAAATTCATACGTCCCCGATTTCTATTTATGTACGTAGATAATTAAGATGTAACCTTTTTTATTGTTGTAGTTCCAACTATTTTTATTCAATTCAAAATAAGCATTTTCAAATTCTGGCAATGCACCATTACATACAACTTTATTCACATCATCACAAAAACCATTCACATTTAAGAATTTCAATAAATTATTATCAAAATCATTGAATGATTGTAGTTCTAAAAGTTTATTGTAGAATTCAACAGCTCTTAGGTTTAATAAATCTAAGTCACCATTTTCATCTAAGATAAACACAGATAATGGCAGTGATTCAAACATTTCCATGTATTGATTGCGTTCAGTACTAATGCCTTCCGATTTCACCATAAAGTTAGAGGTAAGTTTATCCACTCTTACTTTATGATCAGCATTCATCAACATATTCCAGCCATCAAAATAAATGCTGGTTAACTCTCGTAATCGAGTATTAACTGTTCGATCTTCAATGCATTTTTCACCTAAATGTAAATACCAGGTGTGAATAACTTCTATAATTAATGTTTTTTCATTTCTAAAATCAATCTTCTTGGAAATCAATTTTAAGGCATCTAAAACCGCTACTTTACGTTTTTGAAGTTCATCATCATTTTCTACATTGCACTTTAATAGATTAAGTGAAGCATCAATGATACTATCGCATAATTTCTTATCCTTTAAGACATCCAGCAATAAATGACTGACTTGATCAGAGGATAACTTTAAGGCATTTTCATAGTTCATAACTTGACCTCTTTTTTATCCTTTTCAAGGTCTTTTATGCATGATTCAAAGTTCAAATCACCTGTGCATGTAATCGCGTTTTTAAAGACTTGATAATTCAATGCTTCATTTTGATCTTTGGCATTCGATAGTACACTCTTCAAATAATTATCGACTTGAGAAATTGCTTCTTCGCCATCTTCAACCAAAACATAGAAGACACGATTTGAATCAACAGCCGCGATGAGTTTGAAATCTAAAATCGTATAACGTAGTTCAGATGCGACATATAAACTTAAATCTTCAAACATTTCTTTATTATCGGTTTTAAATTCATAACGAATCAAACTGAAATGATGAACACCTTGTTTAACTTGTTGTTCGATATAGGTTCTTAGAAAAGCTAATGTATGAAGACTGGTTTCAGAATCCATAAAGGCAATACTTTCAAGATGCTTTAGTTGTTCAGAGCGTTCCATCGCAAACAATAACTTGTAATCTAAGTATTCATTTTTTAGTTCTGTTTTATTAATGAAATCTTGAGCACCTAATTTAATCGCATCATATCCATACTTTAGATCCATGGATGTTAAAACAATAATTGGAATATCAATAATCGTATTCAAAACACGATAAAGAGTATGATGATAATCCGAATCAGGTAGATTTAAATCTAAAAGAATGACATCACCTCTAAGTGTTTTAGATTCATATGCATTTAAGAGATCTTTAAGAAGTGTGAATCGAGTTGTTTTAATTAAATATTGTTTACTTTTCTTAAGATAGATATCAACTAAATCAAAGTCAGTATCTAAATCTTCTAGAATCACAACATCGAGTTTACGCATAAATTACCCCTTTCTAAGCGGACGTTTTATGACCTTAATCATGAAGTCTTCAAGTTTAGTAATAACATCAATGAAGTCATGCATTTCTACAGGTTTTACTAAGTAAGCATTCACATAGTGTTGATAAGCTTCGTCAATATCTGTTGGTGATGCACTTGTCGTCAACATGACAACTGGAATGACTTTTGCATCATCATCATTTTTAATCACTTCCAAGACTTCAAGTCCACTTCTTTTTGGCAGATTGATGTCTAAAATAATGAGATCTGGTTCAAAGTAACCTTCACCACAATCTTTATGATCAACAATGTAGTCAATCGCTGATTGGCCATCCATGATGGTTATGAGTCTATTCTCAATCTTATTCTTTTTAAATGTATACTTAATCAAATCGATATCAGCAGGATTATCCTCGACTAATAAAATGACTGCTTCTTGTTTACGATCCATATTTTTCACCTAAATCAACCACGAAGGTTGTTCCTTTCCCAAGTTCTGACTCTATGTGTACTTTCCATCCATGACTTTCACAGGTTTTAAATACTACGGCTAGACCAATACCTGTTCCCTTATATTCAGCAGCAGAGTTTAATCGCTTGAAGGGCTTAAATAATTTTGGAATATCTTCTTCAGCTATTCCGATACCATTATCGATAAATCTTAATTGATTATTAACGTAGCGTACTTGTATTTCTGGTTTGTCTTTACAAAACTTTATTGAATTCGCAATGAGATTTTGGAAGAGTTGTATCATGGCTTGTTCATGTGCTTTAACAACAGGCAAGTCATCACTAATAATTGTCGCTTCCTTTTCCTTAATACTTACTTCAAGATTGTTTTCAACCATCTTTAGTATCTCATTTAAGTCTGTATCTTTGAATTCTAATTTTGCGTTGATGATACGCGAGTAATCCAGTAAGGCCACAATCAGATTCTTCATCCGTTTAGCCCCATCAACAACGTAATTGAGATACTTATGCCCATCTTCATCAAACTTATCTTCATAGTCCATTTCTAGAATATTAATGTATGAACTAATCACTCGAAGTGGTTCTTGAAGATCATGAGATGCAATATAGACAAATTCATTCATCTCTTGTTCTTTTCTAATAAGTTGATTGATTAATTTCTTAAATTGAAAGTTCAATGAGTTAATTTCTAAAATATTGGTATCCTTTAATTCTTCATTACTCATATCTCTAAGTTTGTCATATTTAAAGATATCCGTAAGTCTTTCTAATGGTATTGTAATTTGTTTTCTAAGATTTAAGTAGAACATTAAACTAAGAAGCACAACCCCACCAAAAGCGAACGCCATAATACTTTGATATGTGTAAGTTGCTTGTTGATAAACTTCGATTGGAATCATCATATTGAAGGTCATATTCAAGGTTTCAAAAGCTCTTTGTTTAAGAATATATTCTTCGTTATTCATAACGATGTTTCGTGTATATAAGGTTTGACCTTCAAACTCAATGATATTTTCTTGTAGAACTTCATATTTTGGATTGGTGATAAAGGTCTTATTACTATCCAAGACATTACCATTACCATCTGTTACATAGAAAATAGAAGAAGCTAGGATATCTAAATCTGATTCGAAGATATCTTGAAGATCTAAATCAAAAATACCCACATAGTATTTACCATATGCACGTTTAACAACATGCACGCCATCATCCCCTGAGAAGTAGTCAATACCTTCATCACTAAAGTCTAAATTTTGAAAATGAGAGGCTAAATTTAAACCAATGAGTTCAGTGTTAGGATACTGTGCTTCCACTATCCAGTCACTATTTAAAACAACCAAAGCATCTAAGACATTGTTTTCATCTACAAAGAGACTCTTAGCCATTTCATCTAAGTTTTTACCACTTTCATCATGATTGGCAAGTCGATTAACCACAAAGGTCTGTGTATCTAAATGACTCTCTGTTAAGGCAATCGAATATCTCAGTTGATCATGAATATTGAGTAATTGTCGATATTCATAAGGCTGGGCAATATAGCGAATAATTAACACACTCATTAAGGCAATAATAATCGCAAATTGAAGTATGGTTGTAATTAGAAAATAACGCCCCAGCTTAACTTTAATCATACGCATTCACAAACACCCCATCTCTTATTTCTACTAACTGCATAGCTTGTGTTCCCATGCCATATTCATTGAGTTCTAAATCAAATAGATAACCTTCTTGTTGAGGGTTTTCTAACATATATGATTTAAATTCATCTTTTTCAATATCATGTCCTGCTTTAACATAATCATTTAAAACAACTATAAAGTCATAAGCAAACATAGCAGGCAAACCCATTGAAGATCCATAAAACGCTAAATATTCTTCATTCAAAGATAAATAATTACTTGTTTTTGAAGGAAAACCATTTGAGTAAACATATAGATTTTCTGTATAATCTGCAACAAACTCAATCAAGGTATTACTTTGAGCCCAAGATGAAATATAGATTGGTATATTAATATCGACACTTCGTAAACGTTGAACAGTGATACCCGCTGTCTTGGCGCTCATAACTAATATAATCGCATCTGTTTCATCACTAATATATGAAACTAATGTATCCGCACTTGTTTCTGCGCTTGTTGTGTTTAGAGAACTTACGAGTTCAGGTATTTCAGCTTCAATTCCTTCACTTAACACTTGTGAATAGGCAAGATTCGCATCCTCATAGATAATGGCGACATCATCATAATGATTTACTTCCATTAAGCGAGCAAATTGAACTCCTTGTTCATGTGTAGAGGTAATGAATCTAAAGACATAGTCATCTTCTTCATTAATCGTATCCGCAGACGCTGATGGGATAAAGGCAAAGAGTTCATTTGCCTTATACACTGGATAAACCGTTGGTAAGTCACTAGAATAACTCGGTCCGATATAAATATCTGCATCGCTTTCCAGAATGGCAGCTTCTAATTCTTCTTCACTAGGATAAAGAGTGATGTCTAGATGGTCTAAGATGTACTCATCCTCAATCTCGAGTTTTTCCAATGCAAATTCAACACCACTAAAAGCCAGTGGCGCAAATCCACCTGTTTCAGAAAAGTTTCCGACAACCACAAGTCTAGGTCGATTAATCACTGTTTGTGAGCAACTACTTGCGACTAAAACTAAGGTTATTACGATGATAAGTTTCTTTAACATACGATAAACTCCCTTTCTATAAGACACGTTCCTGTTAATAATATTATTCACTATCTATAGAGATATTTATGCATAACAGTACTTTTACTTAGCTAGAAACAATGAATGTGAATAAGTTTTTTAAACAAACAATTTATATAAATTAAATTCTCAAATTCTATATTTAATGTGATGCTTGAACAAACTCACCATCTTTAATTTCTAGCAGCTGCATCGTTTGTGTACCCATGCCGTATTCGTTTAGTTCTATACTGTATAAGTAACCTTCTTGATGTGGATTATTTGTCATATAAGTTTTAAAAGCTTCTTTATCAAAACTATTTCCAGCTTTAATATAATCATTTAGAATAACCATGAAATCATATGAATACATGGCAATATGGCCTGTCACTGTACCATACTCTTCTAAATAACGATCTTTGAAAACATTATAGTTATCTTCTTTAGATGGATAACCATTTGAGAATATAAAAGAATTTTCAGTATAGTCTCCAACAAACTCAATTAAAGTATTACTTTGTGCCCAACCAGACATATAAATCGGGATATCAATACCAGAACTCCTGAGTCTTTGAATGACAATACCTGCCGTCTTAGCACTCGAAATCAAAACAATTGCTTCTGAATTAGGATCAATAGATGCGATTAAATCTTCTGCACTCATATCTTCTGAAATAGGATCAATACTATTGATGACATTACTTGCTTGAGATTGAATAGATTCACTGATAACCTGCGAATAAGCTAAGTTGATATTTTCATAAATGATTGAGCCAGTTTGATAACGATCATTCATTAAATTCGCAAACTGACGTGCTTGTTCACTGGTTGATGTTAAAAATCTAAAAACATAGTCATCTTCTTCATTGATAGTGTCTGCAGATGCGCCAGGAATAAACGCAAATAACTCATTATTTTTATAAATCGGATAAACATCAGCTAAAACACTTGAAAAATTAGGACCAATGTATACGTCTGCATTTATATCTAGAATAGCTTGTTCTAGATCATCGATTGATGCATATTCTGAAATATCCACAAAATCCAGGGTATATTCTTCAGTGATATCTAAATCACTTAATGCCATTTCTACCCCACTATAGGCAAGTAATGCAAAACTAGAACCAGTCTCTGAAAAATCGTCCACTACCACAATTTTTTTAGGTGAAACTGTAACACTACATCCAGATACTAGTATGATTATTAAAAATATTATTAGTTTTTTCATCATATCCATATACTCCTTCCATTAGTGGATAGACATCTTTATTTATTTAATTATCGCACTGACTATATATATCTACAATAGTACTTTTGTATACTTGTCTTTAATCAAATTTTGTATTTTTACTAATTATTTGCATAATTAATAGAGTATGAATACGTTTTTAGACCCAAATGTCCCCTATATCAAACTCTTTGGCATAGAACATCTCATAAATGTTGTAATCATCATGAGTCTTTTTGTTTTAATAATACTAAATCGTAATAAGCTAAAGACTTATTCAAAACAACTAAGAACCGTTCTATTAATATTAACCATCTTTCAACAGATATTACTATACTCTTGGTATGCACTAGAAACAGGATTTGATTTAGGTCAAGCACTACCTTTACATCTCTGTCGTATATCTACTTTATTAAGCATCGTTTATTTCATTACCCTTAATCAAAATATTATGGATATCGTCTTTTACTTTGGTTTATTTGCCTATGGATCTTTTGCCTTACCCATTGCGATACATCCTTTAACCCATGCCTTAGGTATTTCTTATATAATCAATCATTCTTTAACTTTATTACTTCCATTCATTGCTTGGTTTGCATTTGACTGGCGTCCAAAGCGCAAAAACTTGCATCTGAGTATCATATTATTTCTGTTCTACTTTATAATTGCAGTAGGCGCAAATGCTCTTTTTGATGGTAATTACTTCTATTTAGTGAAAAGACCATTTCTACAACAAATGAATGTATATATATATTATTCAATTACTCTTATATTTACTTTATCAGTATTCAGTATAGCTTTTTATTTAATTTCACACTTATCGAGTGCAAATGAAAAATAGCCTTTATTTAAGGCTTTAAAAAGTTGTTATTTATGGTTAAAAGTAATACGCTTAATGTATAAAAGTGCATCTTTTTGTGGACTTATTATGAGATTAAATCGAAGAGGCGAAAGTCTGGTGGAACTGGTGGTTGCCATGGCATTATTCGCAATAGTCGTCCCCAGTTTATACTTTGCACTAGAGAGCGCAATGCATCTCAATCTTTTTAGTGATACTGATAGTGAAGCAACATATTTAGCTCAGGCTGAACTCGAAAACATTGATGCTTTAAGTCCATATAACACAATGAATGATGTTTTTGTTACTACACTGACATATTCTGATACCTGCGATACAGGAATCAGTTATTGTAAAACAGTTAATGATGTCATCTATGAAGTAGAAACATCTACCTTGAACACAAGTGCATTGGTTGATTCAATACTACTTCATGTAACCCATAAAGATGTCACAGTAAGTTTACAGCTCTACGTTAATTTTGGAGAATAAGATGGATAAGAAAGGCTTTACGTTAATCGAAGTGGTGGTGGCTTCTGTTATCTTAGTAATCGTCTTCACCACCCTAACTCAAATTGTGGTCTTCTCAACGACCTATTTTAGTGATGAATATAGTGAATCCGTGTCACAAGAAGACTTAAGACTTTCTGCAACATATATTGAAAAAGATATCAGACGATATGTTATTAATACTGATTTTTATGCACGAGTAGCATCCGAAACAGCCATCACCATTACACTTGGCAATACAACAAACGGTACAAATTGATGCGACCCCTGTCAAGTAGACAGTGGAAATAAGTAAAGATTAGATGATCCAGAAAATGGGTCATCTTTTTTAGTTTCTTATTTCTTGATTTTGTTTTATGGTTTCATAGTATTTTATGATTCGATTATTTGGTTTAATTGGGTATTGTGGAATGACCTGACTATTTAAAGCTGCTTCTCTAACTTCAATAGGTGTTTGATTATTGAATCTGCTTTGAAATCTTTGATGATTGTAGAAGGACATATATTTATGAATAGCTTGGTTTAAATCTTGTAGGTTTTCATATTTATGATGATGATACATCTCTGATTTAATAATGCCCCAGAAACCTTCAATCGGTCCATTATCGATACAGCGGCCAACTCTAGACATGCTTTGTGTCAATCCATTTGTTTCTAACTTATATTTGAATACTTTACTTGTATATTGGAATCCTCTATCTGAATGAAACAGTGGTTTCGCACCTGGATTAAGACTCATTGCTTTCTCAAAAGTGTTGAATACAAGTTGATTATTATTACGTCCACTTATCTCATACGCAACGATACTTCGATCATATAAATCTAAGATGGCACTTAAATAGAGTTTCTGTTTTGTATGTCGATCTTTAAACTCAGTTACGTCTGTGACCCACTTTTGATTAGGTGCACTAGCGAAGAAATCTCTCGCTAAGATATTCTCAGCAGTAATCTCAGGTTCTGACTTATGATAGTTATTCTTCTTTTTACGTATGACGGATTTTATCCCTAATAGTCGCATCATACGACGAACACGTTTTTGATTATAATTTTTATGATTCAATCGATTAATGGCTATTGTCATACGTCGATAACCATAGATATGATCGAATATTTCATCATACTCAAGTATCCATTGTGCAATTTGTTGGTTTTCCTTCTCTTGTGCTGTTTCAGTGCGTTTTAACCACTTATAGTAACTAGATCTCGGTATCTCTAATACCTGACACATCCAATGTATACTCCAGTGATAATCTCTTTGACAGCTTTGTATGGCTAAGTATTTCGCTTCTTGTCTAACTTGACTGAATACCGCCTCCTTTCGAATTCCTTCACTTTTTTTAAGAGTGTGTTCTCATTCTCTTTAAGTTCTAATTGTTTCTCGAGTTGATCTATCTTCTTCTGCAGCTTTTCAACTTCACTTAAACTATCTTCTAGTTTTCGTTTACCACGTCGATCAAGTAAACCATCTTGTCCTTCAAGTTCATATTTCTTCACCCATTGATAAACTTGAGAATACGACACTTGATAAACTTCAGCTGCCTTTTTAAATTCACGATTGTGTTTGAGACAATACTCTACAATTTCAACCCGCTCTGCTAAATTTGTCTTCCTTCTTCCAGCCATATAAACATCTCCCTTAGGATCATAGTCCTTCAGTTCTATATGGTTATTATACTTTCTAAGCCAATTTAATATGATGGAATGGGATGATATTTGATACTTAATACGCAATCCTTCTAAGGAATCAACGCCGTTAAGATATTCGTGTATGACATTATCTTTTAGTTCTTTTGTATAGCGTTTGTTTCGTTCTTTATCTTCAAAAATTTCTCTGCCATATTTTTGATAACTATGTATCCATTGACGAACCGTGTAAGCTCGAACATTAAATTCAAATCCTAGTTGGTTCACTGATTTTTCACCTCTTAAAAAAGTTTTTACTATTTCTACTTTAATTTCAGGACTATATTTATTCTTACGTCCCATATAAAAAATCCCTCCTTTCAACTTTGCATATTTGCATTGTCTACTTTGGAGGGATCTTATCAAATTACGCTGTCTATACCTTTAATATTTCAGACTCTACGATTACTCGAACTTTGTATGATCCAGATGATGTTGTTATTTCAAGTCAAATCACAAGTCAACAAATCGAAGACTTTGATATTACTTTAAATGAAGATGATCCTCAAACTCCTTATTTAACAATTGACATAATTGCGATTCCCGATGCCCGCATCACTAATAATGATATCCATCAAACAATCTATTTACGCTTACCATTTGAAGGAGAACCTGTTAACACATGAAAACTCTAAAAAATAAACAGGGTGTTTCCCTACTAATCGTGGTCATGTATTTTATGGTATTAACCATCCTTTTAGGTGGTCTTTTCTATGTGACCATTGGGAACTTTAATAATCAAAATAAAGCCGATTCACATGCGACCGCTTTCTATGTAGCTGAATCAGGGATTAATCTAACCCTTGGTCAATTTGAAGATGAAATCAACACCTTATTAGCTTCACCAAGCATTAATCCAACAAGTTTTAATAGTTCAATGGATGCCTTAGCCACAAGCATTAATGGAACTAGTATTGACTCAGAATCTTTAGATCCATTTTCTACTGATATTGGCAATGCATATGCCGATATTACAATCACAACCACTGTTGATGGAGAAGGATATCATATCTATACCATTATTTCTGAAGGTTATGTTGATGGTGAATCTCGTACTTTAGGTCGTGTTGTACAACTGCAATATGCGAAAGCGACAGGTGCTGGTTTTTCAACCGATAAAGCTATCTTAGTTGATGGAAGTATTACCATTCAAAATAATGCCGTTGTTTTCACAAATGACGAAGATGTCACGGCTGATATCGCTACCTATGATACAACCACTGGGGCAATCACATTGACAGGACAAGCCGATGTAACTGGTACTATCTATCTTTTGCCTGATGCAGATGCAGATGTAGTAAGTGGTGCCCCACTAAGCCAACTTGACTTTTCACTAATTGATGAAGAGCTACCCATCATTTCATTTGTTGAAATCGATGAAAGAGTTGATACTGTCATGGCACAAGCTAGTATTCCAAAACTACCTTTATTAACTGATGCAAACTTCCTCGTTAATAGTGCTGGATCCATTATTTCAGATGGGGCAAGTGGTTATACATATAATATCTCGCCAAGTACAGGTGAAGAAGGTGGCTACTATGTTCCAAGCTTTAGTATTACAGATGCTGATTTATCAAACCCTGTCACCATTAATGTCACTGGCGATACATTAATCGTAACTGATAGTTTGAATCTGTCTGGTGCTATAAATTTTGTTGGAACAGGTAAACTCGAAATATACGTGCGTGATAGTTCCCCATTGCCACTTATTCTAGGTGATATTAGTTTAAAATCTGTGATTGGAAATATAAACGACCCTGAAAATTTAATTGTTTATGTTAAACATCCACAAGTTGCTGGCGAAACTCCTCCTACTTTTGAAGTCCCGGGTAACACCAAACTATCTGGTTCGTTTATGTTTGATTTCATTAATTTAGATGTTGGAAATAACTCAGCAATTGATGGCTATATCTTAACCAATGGCGAAAATGTCTACTTCTCAAATGGATCTGACTTATCAACAGGTGGATTATACTATGCGCCAAACGCACTTGTAACCTTAAATAACCTGGCAACACTAGTCGGATCAATCGTGTCAAAGGATGTCTTTATGTCACAAAATTCATCCGTTGAATATGTTCCAATGCAAGCTGGTGATATGCCATTTATATTGATTGATCCTGAAACAGGTCAACCTTATTCTGGTGGATTTGTATTTAACTATATTTATAACCCAGTCACCGAGGTTGACTAGAAAGGAACAGTATGAAGAGTTTTCACATTAACTACATGGATGCAGTTGGTAATGAAGGTAAAGATATTCTTTTTGCCGATTCTACGCAGGAACTTATTCAACTTGTTAAAGCCAAAAACTGGTATTTATTAGAATATACCGAAGGAGCAAACAAAGAAGAAAAGGTTTCTAAACTTAAGACAAAGAGTGTTGTTGTATTCTGTCGACAACTTGGTACCATGGTTGGTTCCGGTATACCAATCATCCAATCACTAGATATGCTTCAAGCAAAAGCTGATAGTGCTAAGTCTAAAAAAATCTTTAGAAACATCTATGAAGAAGTACAAAAAGGTAATGCATTATCTAAAGCCATGGAAATGCAAAATGGTGCATTCCCAGATTTACTAATCAACATGGTTGTAGCTGGTGAAGTCGGAGGATCGCTTGATCGATCGCTTCAACAAATGGCTGGCCATTATGATAAAGAACTGAAACTAAATAATAAGATTAGAACCGCAAGTATTTATCCTGCTGTTCTTGGTGTTATATCAGTATCCGTTGTTCTGATGTTAGTAACCTTCGTATTACCAACCATTACTTCAATGTTCCCAGCTGAAAATATGCCTGCAACAACAAAAGTTATTCTCGCGATTTCTGATTTCTTAATTGAAAACTATATTGTGATTATCGCAACGATCATCGTTTTATTTGTTGGCCTACGAATCGCATTAAACATCAAAGAAATTCGGATAACCTACGATATGTTAAAACTAAGATTACCGGTTGTAGGACCCTTACTAAGAACGATCTACTCTGCACGCACTGCACGTGCCATGTCTTCCCTTTACTCAAGTGGTGTTCAAACATTATCTATGATTGAGACCACTGCGAAAGTTATAGGTAATACGTTTTTAGAAGATTTGCTCTATGTGGTTATGAATGATGTTTCTAAAGGTGAACTCATTTCTAAATCAATTCAAGATACCAAAGAATTTGATCCAATGCTTAGCTCAATGATCTATATTGGTGAAGAATCAGGCTCACTCGGAGATATTCTAAGTAGCACAGCTGATTACTTCGATGATGAAGCAGATAGTGCAATTCAAAGAATGATTGCTTTATTAGAACCAGCAATGCTAGTTATTCTAGGGGTCATGATCGGATTCATTGTTGTATCTATCATTCAACCAATATTCACAATGTATCAATCCATCGGATAGAAAGGACATAAAATATGCCATTAGCTATAGAAATTAGAAATGGATTCGTCAACTTGGTAGATGCTGGCGTTTCTAAAAATGACATCACATTAAAACACCTCCATCATTTTAGTTTTGATGAAAATTGGATTAATGAGGAAGGCATTGTCAATGTTGATGAGTTTTCAGCTTTATTAAAATCTGAAATCACTAAAACACAAATCAAAGATAAACATGCCACAATTTGCATTAACAGTAATGCCATTATCTACAGAGAATTAACTCTACCAGCCGTTGATGAACGAAAGATTCCATTATTAGTACGTTCTGAAATGATGAATAATCTTAATCTAACACCTGACTTCACAATGGATTATGTATTAATCGAAGAAATTGGGGATGGAGATAATACTCAATATCGAGTTTTAGCTGTTGCCTTACACAAAAACTATATAGAAAGTATTATTGAAGTTTTAAAAGAAGTTGGGTTAAAAGTCAAAGTTATCGACAGTGCTGCTAATTCAATTATGAAATTTGTTCAAAGTCTTAAAATTCTACCAAATAATCAACAAGTTCTTGTTGTTGATGTTGAAGAAAATTATTTAAGACAATATTTATTTGAAAATGGACATTATGCTTTAACACGTAATAATCGAATTGATGAAGTTACACGAAAGAATAAAGCTGATGTTGTTGTAGATATTGTTGAAAATATCAACAAAATGATTCAATTCAGTTACACACGTGGAGAACAAACAAATCTTTCTAAAATATTATTAACAGGTAGCGATGATGTTTTATCGGCACTTAAGAAACAAGTTACTGAAAGTTTAGCTATTGAATGCGAAATTATCAGTCCTGAATCTAGTGTTAAAGGTATTAAATATGAAAATCGTTATGTAAATGCGATGGGAAGTTTAATGAGGATGTCAAAATGAAAAAACTTGATATGAACTTATTAGATCGCTATTACGCCGATCAAAAAATCAAAGCTAAAAAAGGTACGGGCACACGTGTCATGGTTATGATATCTGCTGCCGGCATCTTAATCGCTGGAGCATTTATAGGTAAGTTAATGTTAGATAATAGTCTCTATCAAAAAGAAATTGATAGTTTAAATGCTTATCTAAATAGTAACAATGCTCTTGAAAATCTCGCAAAAGTAAATCATCTACAAGATCAACTTAGTTTATTAGATCAAATTGAAACTGAAATTTCTAATTTATCAGATGTTATGGATTATATTCCAAAACTAGATCAATATACCTTAGATCTAATCGATGATAAACGCCCAACAACTATGACAAATACTTTCTATTCATTCTCTGATAACATCTTAACGATCGAAGCATCATCTGCTTATGCATCCGACTTCTCTAATTATGTTTTACATCTTGAGGAAAGTCATTATTTCGCAAGTGTTACAAATTATGGATACAGCTTAGATACTACTACATATCGCTATACCGGCAGTATTGAGTGTCTATTAAAAGGAGGTGAGTAATATGAAATTACAAGTTTCAAAACGTGAACAACTCTTATTATTCATACTCGCTTTATTTGGAATAGTTGGCCTAATTTATACCTTTGTAATAAGTCCGTTAATGATTGAAAACACTCGTCTAAAAGCAAACTTTGACTCTCTTGATGCACAAAAATTCTTAATTGAAACACAAGTGCCTAATTTACCACTTTATGAAACTCAATTAGAAAATCGAGTCAATGAAGTATCTTCTCAACTTGAAGTCTTCGAAGCACCTTTGCATCAAGCTCAATTTGAACATAGATTATTAGAACTCATGACCTACTATAATATGAGAATTCTAACAAGTAACTTTAGTGATCCTGAACTTGTAACACCAGTTGCGATTCAAACTCTTCCAACTGAAATTCAATATAACCTAGGTGACTTAATAAAAGAGTTTAAAGAAGAAACAGTTGAAGCAACAGTTGTCCCAACAAGTACCGCCGTTATTCTCAAATCAACTCAAATCTTTGAAGTTAGTACAACTTATGCAAGATTTGTCTATTTGTTAGAAGCTGTTAAAGATTGGAATACTTCAATCATTGTTTCTGAATCAAGTTATAACGTAGAAGAAAGCAAAGCTAGCTTTACCTTCGATGTTTATTTTGTTGATCAGTTATTATTAGACTCCATTAGTGTCGATACAGAAGATGTAACTGCGAACGGTAATGGAAGTGGAAGTTCAAACGAAGATCCATTTGATTCAAGCAAATAAATTGATATAAGCTTCAAATAAACTTGGTCCATAAAGGAAAGCTATCGCAAAACCTAAACAGAGGTAAGGTCCAAAGGCAATGGCTGAAGATCTCTCCTTCTGTTTTGTACTAAGCAGATAGACACCCACAAGTCCACCGGTTATTGAAGCAATAAAAAAACCAATCAGTGTACTTTGTATGCCTAAGAGTAATCCACTGACCGCAACTAGTTTCACATCTCCTCCCCCCATTCCTCCAAAGAAATGGGCAATGATAAAGAATGGAACTGAAATCATAAAGAAAGCTATCACATGATTATAAAAACTAAGTTCTGTGATAAAGAAGTTAATTAAGGCTAAAATAAGAATAAGGATTTGAAAACGATCAAGTATTTCCATCGTATCTATATCCATCACCGCAACAATCACTAATATCGACATGAAAATTAGTCCAATAAGTGATTTAATGCTATAGCCATATTGATAAACAACTAATCCAAAAAGGATAGCTGTTGTTAATTCAACCAATGGATAACGAATTGAAATTGGTTTATGACAGTATCGACATTTTCCTCTTAGAAAAAGATATGAAAAGACAGGTACTAAATCAAAAGGACTCAATGGATGTCCACAATGGACACAATGAGAACTTTCTGTGGATAATGACTCACCTTTAGGAAGTCTCAGGATTACCACATTAAAAAAGGATCCAAAAACTAATCCAAAGAGTATCGCAAAGACGGTATATACAGAATTCATACTTCAATTATACGTAAAAATGAAGTTAAAGGAGATATTTATGAAATTTATTCGATTAGGGCAAGTGCTTATTGAAGAAAACGTCATTACAGAAGATCAACTTGAACAAGCACTTTCAAGACAAAAAGTCACTAAAAAACGTCTGGGTCAAGTCATTATCGATATGGACTTTACGACAGAGAGAGTTATGCTTCAAGCACTCGCTAAACGTTTAAACATTAAATATGTGGATGCCCCACTTTTTGATGTTGAATTAGACGTTGTAACAGTTGTTCCAGAAAGTTTTGCCCGCAAATATAATATCGTTCCATTATCACTGAATTTAGGTGTATTAACGATTGCGATGAATGACCCTCTCGATTTTAACTGTCTCGAAGATTTACGTATGATTACAGGATTTGAAGTAAGAGCTGCGATTTCACCTAAGAAAGAAATTGAAATTGCGATTAATCGTGTTTATGCAAAACGTTCAAGTGATCAAATACTTGGTGATATTCAAAATGATTTAGAAGCTGATGGCACTTTAACAAGTGATGAAGCGCTAGCTGCAAGTATCGATAGTGCCCCTGTTGTTAAATTGGTTAATAATTTAATTCTTGATGCTTATCATCAAAATGCTTCTGATATTCACATTGAGCCTGCAGAACGTACAACTCATGTTCGTTTTAGAGTTGATGGTGATTTACAAGCTCAAACAGATTTTACTTCTGAAGTACATCAACACATAAGTTCCCGTATCAAGATTATTTCCGGAATGAACATTGCCGAAAAACGTATTCCACAAGATGGTTCATTCCAATTTGCCGCTGAAGGTTTAAAGATTGATATTCGTGTATCGTCTATTCCTACACCTTACGGAGAAAAACTAGTTTTACGTTTATTGGGTGCCGATCGAAATATTTCTTATAAGCTTTCATCTCTAGGCTTATCAAAACAAAGCCAAGATTTAATCAATAAAGCTGTACGTTTACCACATGGAATTATCTTAGTTACAGGTCCTACTGGGTCTGGTAAAACCACAACCCTATATTCAATGCTAGCTAAAATTAGCGATGTTAAAAAGGCTGTTGTGACAGTTGAAGATCCTATCGAACGAAAATTTGAAGGAATCACACAAGTCCAAGTTAATCCACGCTCTGGTTTAACCTTTGCTTCTGGATTAAGATCTATCTTACGTCAAGACCCAGACATTATCATGGTTGGGGAAATTCGTGATGGAGAAACTGCTGAAATCGCTATTCGTGCCGCGATTACTGGTCACTTGGTTTTATCTACTATCCATACCAATGATGCTTTATCTACCGTATTACGTCTAGTTGATATGGGAATAGAACCATTCTTAGTTGCTTCATCAGTTAAATGTGTTATCTCTCAACGTTTAGTTAAAAAAGTTTGTCCAAAATGTAAAGCCGTTCACACCGTCACTGAAGAAGAAAACATGTTACTTCAAACAGACTTAACAGAGACTGAATATGGTCGCGGTTGTGATAGCTGCAATAACACTGGTTATAGTGGTCGTACAGCTGTTTTTGAAATGTTGCTTATTGATAAGCACATTCAAGATCTTGTTTCTAAGGGCGCATCAATGGAAGATTTAAGATCTTATGCTGAAGAAACAAACATGAGAATGCTCAGAGAAGAAGTCTTAGATTTAGTAACTGAAGGTAAAACAACAGTTGAAGAAGCTATTCGATTACTTTACAGTGTTGATTAAAGGAGGATGTCTATGTTAGAAGAAATACTTAAGTATGCTCAAGAAAACAAAGTATCCGATATTCATTTAATTGCCAATAAAGTTCCTTATATGCGCCAAATTGGTGATTTAAATCCAAGTGAGTTCAATGTTGTCACTGAAGATGATATCAACAAAATGATCCAGATCATGACTTCAGAAGATCAGTTTGAACATTATCAGAATGGTTATGATATTGACACAGCTTACAGTGACAAAGATGGAAATCGTTATCGTTTAAACATCTTTAGACAACAACAAGTATCAGCCATTGCCATAAGATTACTTAATAATCACATACCAAGTATTGATGAACTACAATTGCCAGAAGTACTGAAAAAATTAGCTCTATCAAATAAAGGTATCATCTTAGTTACTGGACCAACTGGTTCTGGTAAATCAACCACTTTGGCTGCCATGATCGACTATATCAATGAAAATGAAAAAGCACATATCTTAACATTAGAAGATCCTATCGAATATATTCATCAAAGTAAAAAGTGTTTAGTTAATCAACGTGAAATCTTAAGAGATGTAAATAGTTTCAAAGACGGCTTAAGATCTGCTCTTCGTGAAGATCCAGACGTTATCTTGGTTGGTGAAATGCGTGATCACGAAAGTATATCACTCGCATTAACAGCTGCTGAAACAGGACATTTAGTTTTTGGGACATTACATACCACTTCAGCTTCCTCAACCATTAATCGTATTATTGATTCATTTGAACCTCACCAACAAAACCAAGTTCGATCTCAATTATCAACTGGTCTCAAAGCTGTTATATCCCAAACCTTACTACCTACTGCAGATCGTAGTGGCCGTGTAGCTGCTCATGAAATATTACTTAATACAGACGCAGTCGGTAATATGATTCGCGAAAATAAGATTGTTCAAATTAACTCTGTTATTCAAACTGGTCAGAAATTAGGTATGACCACATTAGAAGCAAGTCTTGCAAATCTAATTAGAAGTCAAAAAATCGACAAAGATACTGCGTTAGGCGCTGCTTCAGATCCAGCATTAATGCAACGATTAGTAGGCATTTAAGTTTACTAATATAGAGTACATTAGGCTATAATGTACCTAATGACTAACTTAAAAAGAATATTAAAAAATAAAAAGGGATTTACCCTTATCGAATTAATCGTCGTTATCGCAATATTATCAATACTTTCAAGTATTCTTATTCCAAGTGTCACAGGTTATATTGATGCCGCAAAAAACGCTAGAGATATGGCAAATTCACGAGCTATTTATACTGAGTACGCACTCGCTGATGCGACCAATAATGACGCTTATGTATTAGATTCTCATTGTAGTGCAGATAGTGGTATTTCATCATTTGAATGTACGTGGGATTCAGGAATTACTTATTCAGTTGCCAATAATTTTGTTGGAGAATAGTCAATTACTTCTTAGATTACATTTATATACTGATTTTTAATTAATGAGAATGACTACATTTACATATTTTATGGTACTAAAGTATACTTTTTCATTTCAAATCCATTAATTCATTGACATACGATATTTAATGGTAGAAAATTTACTTATAAATAGGGAGAAGACTTATGAAAAAACTATTAAAGAATAAAAAAGGATTTACGCTTATTGAATTAATCGTTGTTATCGCTATCTTAGCTATCTTGGCTGGTATTTTGATTCCAAGTGTTATGAATTATATTGGATCTGCTGAAGATGCACGTGATGAAGCAAATGCTCGTTCATTGTATACAGAAGCAGCTCTAGAAATTGCAACTGACGGTAGTTGGACTTATCCTTCTACATGCACAGTGAATTCAGGAACAGCATTAACTGATATTACTGCATTCTCATGTAAGATAGGCGATAATACCTATACTGATGATACATTCGGTAGTTAATTTATAATTTCCTTTCAAATCAAAACCACATTCGCTTGGATGTGGTTTTCTTTTTGTCTATCTTTCGTTAGGTCCTTTGCCATCAAAGATCTTATCTCTCATTTTTTCTATACGTGAAAATTTAGTTGCTGAAGCTTTTGCATCTGAGAAATACATGAGGTAAGCTCTTTGTCTTCCAGGTGTGAGTTTATAGAAGGCTTCTTTATAGACTTCGTCCTTGTCTAATACTTCTTGAAGTTCATCGACCATGTCATATTGCTTAGTCGGTTTCATCTCAACTTGTAGACCAGCTTCTTCTACTTTGATTGCTTCCTGAATGTAATAAAGGATTTCATCTTTTTTATCTTTGACTTCTTGAAGCGATGTAAATCTTAACTGACGTCCTGCTTGGACGTTTTCTGTTTGTTGGATTAGTAGGTTGTACTTATCTGTGATTAACGACCCTTTCATGAAGAGAATTGCGAAGTATTCTTTGAAACCATGAAGAAGGACAACATTCTTGCCCTTAATGCAATAACAAGGTTGTTTCCACTTAACTTCTTCTTCAAACTCAAATGTTTGTATATATTCTCGTAATTGTTTTAATTCTTCTGACCATTGTGGATAATGATTGATGAGCGCTGTTACTTTTATATTTTCCATAAATGTATAATACGCCTTTGATTAAGTAAACGCATTCATAATATTCACAATTAATTAATAAATTTGTATATAATAGGTGTACACGAGGTATAAATAAATGAAAATAATTACAGATACAGGTTCAATGCTTTCACGTGAAAAAGCTGAAGAATTAAATGTTGATTTAATTCCTTTACAAGTAGAAATCAACGGTAAAAATTACAGAGACTACTTTGAAATAGATTCAAAGAAATATATTGAAGAAATTGCAGGTGGTATTCCACAATCATCTCAACCAGCCATTGGTGAGGTTATGGAAACCTTTAATAAGAATAAAGATGGATTCTATATTGCGATGACTTCAGGTTTAAGTAGTACATATGTCAGTGCTGCAGGTTTACAAGATGATTATCCTAATATGACAATTTTTAATTCAAAGACATTAGCAGGTACACAACAATATGTAGTGGAACTAGCTGCACGTTTATCTGATAAGCTAGATCATAGTGAATTAAAGGCAAGATTAGATAAGGCATTAGAAGATTGTAAATCTTATCTTATTCCTGTTGACTTTGATTTCTTAAAAAGAAATGGACGTTTATCTCCATTAGCTGCACTTATGAGTGGACTACTTAAAATTAAACCTATTGTCTTCCATGAGCCAGGTATGGAAAAGTTAGAAAAATTTGGAGTAGCGCGTTCTTGGAAGCAAGCGATCGATTCCATTATCGAAGATATGAAGAAAAATAATGTAAGTGAAAAATTTAAAGTTTATATCTCACATGCTGATAATCCTTCTATTGCTTCTCAATTTGTAGATGCCATTAAAGAAAAGATTGAAGGAATTGAAATTCAAACATTATTGCTTAGTCCAGTTATGATTACTCAAGGTGGTCCAGGCTGTGTTTCAGTACAGTATATTATTAAGGATGAAGATTAAAAATAGGACATAGCCAATCAGCTATGTCCTATTATATTTTTTAATTAATCAGCATCTGTTTCTGATTCGGATTCAAATTCAACATTGTCATTATCGACACCCGAATCATTTGCTTCAAGTGAGTCGTTTTCAGTATCATCGCCATTATCTGTGGATAAGATGGTTCCGGTTTTCGCATCAACTTTAACATCTAGTAGACTTGAACCTGATTGAAGTTCGACACCATAAACGATTGTGCCATTTTCATCTTCTAGAGTAATTGATACAAAGCTTGATCCTGAAGCACTTTCTAGGGCAACTTCTTTTGCAGCTGCTTCTGTGACTGTTGCGAGTGAAGGATCAATCGCTACTTCGACGGATTCACTTTCGTTTGATGTTGCTGGAGTACTTGTAGTAGTGGTTGCTAATACACCTGTTCCAGCTCCTGCTGTTAATAAACTGATTAATGATAAACTTGCTAATTTCATTTTTTTATTTCTCCTGTAATTTTTTTAGTTTCATTTGTTTAGATAATTTGTTTAATAGATGGATCTCGTTTTACATAATGTTTTCCTCCTATGACCATAGTATGAAGCTTAAACATTAAATTTAATTGAGATGAAACTAAGAATTACATGAGACTTTTAATTAATTTTTAGCGGTAGACATACAATCATCGTTGTTCCTTGATCTACTACACTTTCAACATTTATAGAACCATGATGTATATCCACAATCCATTTAACGAGTGAAAGACCTAATCCTGTTCCACCATTTTCTCGTGATCTTGCCTTATCAATACGATAGAAACGATCAAAGATATAAGGTATTTCTTTTTTTGCGATACCAACACCTTGATCAGCAATCTCTAAATATAAATTGTCTTGATTTACATAATAGTTTATTTTTATTTTTGTATTTTCTTTTGAATATTTAATACTATTGTTAATAATAGCTCTTAACATTTGTTTAATAAGATTATAATCAGCTTCTATTTCAATAATCTCGCGATTATCTGATTCGATTAAATGATTATCAGAGATTAGTTTTGATTCCTTAGTAATCTCATTTATTAAATCACTTATAAAAAATGTTTTAGTATTTAGTTGATAAACACTATTATCCCCTTTAGATAAAAAGAGAAGTGTATCCAATAACTGAGAAATATTGTCGATTTCAACTTTTATTGCTTGAATGCTTTCGTCAAGAACTTCGGGTTTCTTTTTTCCCCAACGATCCAATAGATCGACATAACCTTTTATAACCGCTATGGGAGTTGCAAGTTCATGTGAAGCATCAATAGTAAATCGATTTTGTTTTTTATAGACTTCTTCGATTCGTTTGATTAAATCATTAAAAGTGTTAGCTAATCGTTTAAGTTCATCATCTGGCCCATCAGATTGTATACGAGAAGATAAATCCGTTGCGCTAATTTTCTGAGCTTGTTCTGTCATTTGATTAATTGGTTTTAAAGCCTTGCGACTTAAATAATAACCAGCTAAAATCGCAATCGCAAAAACAGCTAAATCTAAGCCTAGAATAACACCTGAAATCACATCAATATACTGATCACTGTTATCCATATCTTTTACAAGTTGAATGGTTAAATTTGTCCCATCTGTTAACTTATAATCACTATTTAAATACAAAATACGACCTTCGTTTTTTTCAGTACTGATAACTTGGTCTAAAATAGTTACGTCTATAAAATTAAATGAATCAGTTTCTCCTGAGTTAAAGATTGATGTTTTATTGACAACTAAATTAATATCTACATTTTCTGCGATTTGCGAGTATTGACGAATATCAATCGTGTTAATATCATCAATATTTTTAATTTCTGATTGAATTGTTTCAACTAATAGAACAAGCTGTTGCTCAGCAGTTTGATTTATATAGTATTTCACACTAAAAAGGGTTGCGATATTTACTAAAAGCAAAGCAATGAAAAAGAGTGATCCAAAAGTTATCGTCAATCTTTGTGATATTTTTGAAATTCTTTTTTTCATTTAGGCTCCTTGATACTATATCCAACTCCTCTAACTGTATGAATTAAATCAAGTTTAAATGGATAATCGATTTTATTTCTAAGATATCTAATATAAACATCTAAAACATTACTATCTCCTTCAAAGTCGTAAGCCCAAACATGTTCAAGAATTTGCTCGCGGGTTAATACAAGTCCTTTATTTAACAATAGATATTCTAGTAAGTTGTATTCCGTCTTCGTTAATTCGATAGCTACATCATTTACAAAGACCTCGCGTGTTAGAGTATCTAAACTTAGTTGATCTACAACTAAACGATGTTCTTGGGTAGATTGCAAGTTTGATCGTCTTAATGCAGCACGAATACGTGCTAAGAGTTCTTCCATTTCAAATGGTTTAGTCACATAATCATCAGCACCAATGTCCAATCCCATTATTTTATCTGTTAAATCGCGTCGTGCTGTTAACATAATTACAGGTACACTTGAAGTTTTACGAATTTTTCGGCAAACATCTAAGCCACTAAGTTCGGGCAACATTAAGTCTAAAATAATGAGCTGGTATTCATTTTCAAGAAACTTATTGAAGCCACTTCGTCCATCATATGCAACATCAAACGAATAACCTTCATAGTTAAATTCAAGTTCTAAAAGTCGAGTGATAGCTTTATCATCCTCAACAATGAGTATTTCATATTTTTTCAAAGTGGCCTCCTTACATTACTTATATTTATTGTATACCTTTAATCTGCAACTTCAGCAGTTCCATCAGCTTTGTCGACAGAAAAGTTTAGACTTTGATAATTTTTCGAATGTAGATTTATATCAAATGTTAATCCATTTGCCGACGTTCCATATAATCCATTCATATTTTGATAAAAATGATTTGATTTTAAAACATCATTGTCGAAATGTAATGTTACTGTTTGGTTTGCACCAATACTTAAGCCAGTAAGAACTTGATAATAAGCTTCTTGAGTTGAATCAACTTTATCGGTAATAGTGTAGTAGATATCAAAATTTGATAAGTCTTGATTTGATGTATTAGTTAGGGTCATTTCTAAATGATCTGCTCCCGTATTGTCTTCTACTCTAACATCATCAACTTTAACCGGTAATGCTGTTGTACTTGATTCGATAATTAGATTATCAGTATAGACTGGATTACTATCTTCTTTATCATTGATACCATCACCATCTGTATCTACGGTATGGATATTTGTTCCATAGGTTGACTCAACTGAATCAGGCATACCATCACCATCCGTATCTATCGTTGAATCCACATTACTTGTTGCAGGTGTCGTGGTTTGACTACTACATGCGCCAAGTAAAATTAAACTTAATATGCTTGTAATTAATAATCTTTGAATTTTTTTGATTTCTTTCATGTTTTAACTCCTTTTAGTTTTCATATGATTGAAAGAGGGTTTCTCGTTTTAAGAAAGCGAGCAATGTAACTATATAAATCGTTATACTTGGTAAAGTTAAACCCATTAAATTGATCCACTTAATACCTACAACTTCAATGGCTGTGTTTGTATCAAAACCTGGTTTAACATTTAATAAGGCAAAACTAATTCTCTCAAAATGTTTGGTTGGGGATAATTCTTCAATAGAATCACGGATTGTTTCGTAATAGGTAAATTGAGATAAAACTTGTGTTTCTTGAGATTTATCTAAACCCATTGCACTAAAGAATCCTCCAGGAAGTTGGTTATCCATATCCATAGTGTCTCCAATTTGTGGAAACACAAATGCAAGTAATAACCATATAACAATGGTTGCGAGCAAAGATTTACTACCTTTCTTCCAAAGAGCTGCAAAGCTCATACTTAAGATCGTAAAGAATAGCATATATAACAAAGCCATTGAAAAGAATAGTATTAATCGCAATAAATCATCCAAAGATAAACCCACACCTGTAATCAACACTAATGAAATTAAAGTTATCATTAAATTGCTCAGGGTAATCGCAAACAGAATAAATGCATTTCCCATCAGCTTTCCCATCAAGAATTGATCTCGGGTAACTTGTTTCGATAAAATTAGACTCATTGTCTTAGCTTTGTATTCTTTAGTGATACTAGTATTACCTAATATAATAGCCAGTAGCGCACCTATCATACCGATGTAATTCACAAAATCTTTTGAGGAAGATAGTGGATTTAAATTGGGTGGACTAGGTAGATTAGTTTTCCCAAGTGACTGTAAGAATGCAATCGATGAGTGATAACTATCTAACTGTATTTTGACTTGTAATGACCCCAGAATGACCGATACAAAAGTTAAAACAAATAATAAGATTAACGATCCTAGAAATAATTTATTTTTAAGAATATCATGAATTTCTTTTTTCGCAATATTGAACATTATCTAATCACCTTCTTCCAAAACGTCTAAATTGAATTAGGACAAAAGTTGAAATCACAGCTAATAAGCCAAACATCCAAACTGATAAATTCAGATTAGTTTTTACATTAACATCAAGTGATGTTTGCTCACTTGAGATTTGATCACTGATGGCTTGCAAATTAATATTCACAAGCCCTGAAGATTGGGCGTTATCAATATTGATATGCATGCTTAAGATTGAACTTTCGTTAGGACTAAGTGAATACAAAACATTTGAGGTCTGCGTTGAAGTCCACTTTGATGGAAGATCTGCAACAACTTGAATATTATTAAGTGTTTGTGATCCCTGGTTAAATATTGAAATTGAAACATCGAAACCAGAACCACTTGTCGCATCAATCTGACTCAAATTACTTGATACACTCATAACATAGTCTTCTTGAACATTAATAGTTATAGGATATTCTATAACTTGACCATCATCACGAGTCACAATAATCTTGGCATGATCATAGTTTTGTATTTGATTAATCATAGTTAGATTTAGATTTAGATTTAGACTTTCATTTTGATTTAAATCAATTTGCTTAACTATTTGCTTATTTGAATCAAAATACGATTCATACTGATTGTTTATTGATTTGAAATCTAATGAGTATTGATGTGATTTTGAATCAGTATTCATTAAGTTAAATGATGTTGATGCTTGTTGATTTAAACTGACATTGATTTGTTGGCTGATTGAGTCATTCGCAAAAACATTAATAATACTTGTCATAAATGCAATCAACAATATTGATATAAATGCAACCTTTTTCATGCATCCTCCTCTTTTTGAATACTTAAATAAGTTAATGCTGTAAAGATAAAGGCTGGACTAATAATCATAACTATGGACATACTATGATTTATCAAGATATTAATAGCTGAATCTAGAGCACTATTTGGAACAACTTGTAATAGGTTTTCACCTAATAATTGAAGTTGAGTTGCAGGTGAAATGAGATTAATTAAATTAGATAAAGCTGTATCCGTAGGAATTGCTGAAAGCGATTGAGTAGCCACATTTACTGCATAACTAAAGTTCTTTTGCGTATTTGCAAGTTCTGGTATAACAAATGATACTATCATCCAAATAATCATCAGTAGTAGAAATCCATATTCACTATCTTTAAACTTAATTGAGGTATATAAAGCTAAAATAAAGAAAAAGAACAGATAGGTAAAAGCTAACAAGAAATAAAGACCCAATTTTATTGTTTCAGCTATACTTAGTGCACTTGAAGTAATAAACATAAACAAGATTAAATTGAAGACTAATATAATACTTAATAATATAAGTAAAACAATTGATCCACCCAGTATTTTCCCACTGATAATTTGGTCTTTATAAAGCGGTTTTACTGATATTAATTTATAGGTTCCATTGCTTTTTTCACCACTAATCATTTCATAACCAAGGTATATTGATACAACTGCACCTAACATATTTATATAAGTCACAATATTACTTAATATTGATAAGGGATATAATTGAGGCTTAATCGGCAAGCTTGTTGCACCTTGTGACACTAAGAGATTGTAACTATCATTAAATGCCATTAAAACGGCGTTTTTTGTACTAGTCCCTATATAAACAGAAATAATTGATAATAAAACAAAAAGTGTTGTAATCATTAAGAAACTAGAGTTTCTAAAAGCTGATTTAACTTCTTTAAACGCAATTGTTTTAATCATACTCATGCGTCTTTGTTATCTAACTTGAAGTAAATATCCTCAAGCGATTTTTCTTGTGGGAATTGCTGTAATACATTTTCGAGTGAATCCGAGATAATTAGTTTGCCACTTTTAATAATTGCGATATCTGTACACACCTTTACTACTTCAGATAATAGATGTGTATTCATAAAAATTGTTGTGTTAAATTTCTTATTTAATAAAACTAATATATTCATTAATTCTTTAGTTCCTTGTGGATCTAATCCAGAAGTTGGTTCATCAAGAAATAATATTTTAGGTCTATGAAGAATAGCCTGTGCTATACCAATCCTTTGTCTCATACCTTTTGAATAAGTTCGTAATTTACGATGTTGGTAATCTTGAATACCTAATAAATCTAATGTTTCTGTAATTCGCTCTTCCAAGTTATCTATTTTTGAAAGTTTGCCAAAGAATCTCAAATTCTCAACTGCGGTTAAATCCCCATACAAATTAACGTTTTCTGGTAAGTAACCAATTAAGTCTCTCACTTTAAGATTGTTGTTAACAACATCATGTCCACCGATAAACGCGCCACCAGATGTAGGATGAATAAGTGTAGTTAAAATTGAAATAGTTGTAGTTTTCCCAGCACCATTATGGCCAAGAAAACCAAAAATCGATCCTTCTTTTACAGTTAAATTTAGATTGTCTAGAGCAGTGAATTTTCCATATTGTTTCGTTAAGTTATTAATAATTAACATAGCTTTCTCCTTGTTTATAAACTAAGTAATGCTTGTAGCGGTTTTCTTTGCCAATAAATTAGCGCTAATATTGGAATTAATAGAACACTTAGCCCAAGTACTTGTGCTGTTGTAATGTGTAATGCTTGTGCTCCAATATAATTAGCTACAAACATTCCAGGTATTCTCGCAACGAAATAAATAATAAAGAATCTGTTAAATCTTATGTTAGATAATCCTAAGGCATATACGAGTACATCTTTTGGTAACCCTGGGAACAAAAAAAGTAGAAATAGGATAGCGCTAGCACTATTTGTTTCTAATTTATTTTGAACTTTTATTAATAGTTCTTCTTTTACAAATATTTTTACTAATGGAAGACCTAATTTTCTTGCTAAGTAGAATGCGATAACAGATCCAAACATAATCCCAATCGTTGATAATATAAAACCTAGTAAATTGCCATATAAGAATCCTCCAAAAATTTGTATTGGCTCACCTGGCACTAACGCAACAACAATCTGAAAAACTTGAAGAAGGATGTATATAAACATTCCAAGGATTCCTTGTTTTGCAACGTATTCTTTAACTAGGGGTAGGTTAAATTGTTGACTTACAACATAAAATAAAATGGATATGATTATTAATGAAACAAATAATATGATCTTATTTTTAAAATCTTTGTTTTTAGTCATTTGTGATAGTGGATGATTAACCTTCTTCATATTTTTCATAAGCATAATTTAAAGGACTCACCTTAATCTAAAATGAAAACAAACTGAAAATTTTCTCATAATTAAAAAACAAACAGTTACTAAATAGCTTAATTTAACAAAGTTACTAATAAGGTTTATGATATTTATACAATTTTATATAGGTTCCCTAAAAAGGAAATATATTTTATTTAAAATGCCGTTAAAACGAATATTAAAATATACATGAAAAGAATGAAACAATATGTAAACAATATGAAAAAAATTTACACTGTATACTTTGATTTATGATATACTCATTGATAACATTATATTAAATATAGGATAGGTGATTAAAAATGAATGGTGCACAATTATTACTAGAATGTTTAGAGAAAAAAGGCGTTGAAACCATCTTTGGTATTCCAGGTGGTGCCGTCATTAAACTCTATGACGAAATCGAAGAAAGCCCAATTCACCATGTCCTTACACGTCACGAACAAGGTGCAGCTCATGCGGCTGATGCCTATGCTCGTGTTACTGGAAAAGTCGGTGTGTGTATAGGAACAAGTGGACCTGGTGCTGCTAACCTGATTACAGGTTTAGGCAATGCTCACTTAGACAGTGTTCCTATGATTGCGATTACAGGACAAGTTGATCAATCCGTTTTAGGTCGTGATGCTTTCCAAGAAATTAATACCGTGGGCTTAAGTCAACCTGTGACTAAACACAATTATTTAATTAAGGATGCGACTTTAATTCCACAAGTCGTTGAAGAAGCTTTCTTAATTGCGCAAGGCGGTCGTCCTGGACCAGTTTTAATTGACTTAACAAAAGATGTTTTCGCACAAGAAGTATCCGATGATATTCTTCGTGAAGTTGAAGTTGAAAAACACATCCAAGATAAATTTGTTTTACCAACCGCTGATCAAGATGAAGTAACAGCTGTTATTGCAGCATTAAATAAGGCAAAGAAACCTTTAGTTCTTATTGGTAATGGTGTAACCATTCCTTTACATGCGGCTGATTATTTATTTGATGTGATTGATGGCACAGATATTTTAGTGACTTCTACTCTACATGGTAAAGGTGCTTTCCCTGCTGGCCACGATAACTATTTAGGTATGCTTGGTATGCATGGTACTTTCGCAGCTAACTACGCAACTCAAAACTGTGATCTTCTATTAAACATCGGTTCACGCTTTGATGATCGTATTACTTGTAAAGTTGATGGTTTCTTACCAAATGCGAAAGAAATTATCCATGTTGATATTGATGCTTCAGAACATAATAAGAATGTTAAATCAACCTTATGCATTAACTCAGATTCTGAAGATTTCTTAAAGAAACTCATGCTTAGAAAAGCTGAGATTACTAATACAAAATTTGCAGAGTGGAAAGCTGAAGCTAAAGCACAGGAAAAAGAACTCAATTCAAATCCTAAAGCTAAACTTCATCCAATTAAAGTATCTCGCAAAATCAATGAATGTATTGACGAGAATACAACAATCGTTACAGATGTTGGTCAACATCAAATGTTTGCAGCTTTACATCTTCACCCTAAGAAAACACGTAAATTTGTTTCAAGTGGTGGTTTAGGTACCATGGGTTATGGACTACCTGCAGCCATTGGTGCAGCTTTTGGTCAAGACGATGACAATATTATTTTGATTACAGGTGATGGTTCATTCCAAATGACTTTAAATGAACTACCACTTCTTGATATTCATAAACTTAACATTAAAGTTATTATCTATGACAACAATACACTTGGTATGGTTCGTCAGTGGCAAGAAGTTTTCTACAAAGAAAACTATTCACAAACCTTATATGAATATTCCCCAATTTGGGAAAAACTAGCTGAAGCTTATCGTATACCTTTCTATTCCATTCAAAAAGATGCAGATGTTGAAGGTTTAGATAAGATTCTAAATCAAAAAGGACCTGCTTTAATTGAAGTTCATGTCGATACCGCTTCTAATGTTTATCCAATGGTTGCGCCATTTGATACCTTAGATAATGTGAGAGGAGAGTAAAAATGGAACAACGTGTTATATCTGTTAGATGTCAAGATCATGCTGGTGTGATTAATCGTATTACAGCTTTATTCTTTTCTAGAGACATTAGTGTACATAACCTAACTTCTTGTGAAACTGAAGATCCAAATGTGAGAGAAATCTTCATTGAACTCTTCTATGATCAAGAAAAAGTAGCTTATGTGGTTAAACTGCTTAAAAAACTGATTGATATCATTGAGGTTGCTGATGTGACGGAAGATATTCAACTGGGACGTCAACATACTTTAGTTCGTATTCAAACAAGCGTGGATTCTTATACCAAAGAATTCAATGATATTAATGCAACCTTCTTAGGTGTGAAACACAATTGGATTTATTTAGAAATTACCGATTCAATCGATAATACTAAGAAGACCATTGAAAAACTACATAGTTTAGGAAAAGTGATTTTAGTTAAATCTGGCAGTTTATTTTTGAAATAGGAGTGTTTATATGAGACAAGTTAAATTATTTGATACAACACTTCGAGATGGTGAACAGACACCGCGTGTTAACTTTACCACCGAAGATAAAGTCAAGATTGCACTGCAACTTGAAAAACTAGGTGTTGATGTCATTGAAGGTGGTTTTGCGATTGCCTCACCCAAAAGTTATGAAGCCTTAGTAGAAATGTCTAAAGTTTTAAAAACATCTACTTTATGTTCATTAGCTCGAGCTGTTAAAAAAGATATAGAAGTAGCGTACGATGCGATAAAGGCTGCCCCTAAACATCGTATTCATACCTTTATTGCGACATCCCCTATCCATATGGAGTTCAAACTCAAAATGGATAAGGAACAAGTGCTCGCAAAAGCGATTGAAGCTGTGACTTATGCGAAGTCCTTCTGTGAAGATGTTGAATTCTCAGCAGAAGATGCGACTCGCAGTGATCCTGAGTTCTTAGTTGAAATATTCAATGCAGTCATTAAAGCTGGCGCAACAGTACTTAATGTGCCTGATACCGTAGGTTATACAACCCCAGAAGAATATGCTGATTTAATGAAGTACCTACTCGCAAATGTTGAAGGGATTGAAAACGTTGAAATCTCTGTTCATTGTCATAATGACTTAGGTTTAGCTGTTGCCAATTCACTCGCAGCGGTTCATGCAGGCGCGACACAAATCGAATGTTCTATTAACGGTATTGGTGAACGTGCTGGTAATACAGCGCTTGAAGAGTGTGTAATGGCCATTAAAACACGTAAAGATTACTACAGTGATCTTTATACAAACATTACAACTGAACAAATCTATAACACCTCACAATTAATTCAATATTTATCAGGTGTCAATTGCCAACCTAATAAAGCGATTGTTGGCGCAAACGCCTTCTCACATGAATCAGGTATTCATCAACATGGTGTCCTTGCGAACCGTGAAACTTATGAAATCATGAGTCCACAATCAATTGGTTTACCTGAGAACGAAATTGTCTTAGGTGCACTCTCTGGTCGTCACGCCTTTGTTGATCGTATTAATAAATTAGGGATTAGCTATGACAATACTAAAATTGATCAAATGTTTGAACAATTCAAAAAACTCGCTGATACTAAAAAAGAAATCCATGATAAAGACTTAGTCGTTATCGTTAATGGTTCGATTGATTCATCAACTGAAACAAAAGTGATTTCATATTCTACCAAACGTGAAAACGATGCATCAGTCGCTGAAATTAGTTTAAATATTGATGGTGATATTATTTCTGAAAAAGGTAAAGGTGTTGGTTCTGTTGATGCCTTATATAATGCCATTTCTAAGATCTATAAAGGACAATATCCACTACATTCATATCAACTATCCACAGTGACAGATGACGTTGAATCACTCGCAAAAGTGGATATTACGATTGAATTTGACAATAAACAATACTATGGTCGTGCCGTAAGTAGTGACATTGTTGAAGCCAGTGTTGATGCTTATCTACTCGCGATTGGAAGTACACAATCATGAAAATAGAATTGTTTGATACAACTCTACGTGATGGTGCTCAAGCAAGAAATGTTTCCTTTAGCTTTAGAGATAAATTAAGAACCGTTCATCTACTAGATGATTTAGGCATTGATTATATTGAAGCAGGTAATCCTGGATCAAACCCTAAAGATATCGAATTCTTCGAAGCTTTAGAAAAAATCGAACTTAAACATTCTCAAATTGTTGCCTTCGGTAGTACGCGAAGAAAAAACATGGATCCAAAAGACGATGATAACTTAAACAAGTTAGCGAATGCTTTCTGTGACATTATTACCATCTTTGGTAAATCTTGGGACTTCCATGTGACCGATGTTATCCGTACAACATTAGATGAGAACTTAAACATGATTAGCGACAGTATTAAATACCTCGTTGATCATGATAAAGAAGTCTTCTTCGATGCCGAACATTTCTTCGATGGTTATAAAAACAATCCAGAGTATGCGATTAAAACACTTAAAGCTGCACACAGTGCTGGCGCAACACGTTTAGTTCTATGTGAAACCAATGGTGGTTGCTTCCCTGAAGAAGTGGCTAACATTACTAAAGCAGTATGCGCTGCATTACCTGATGCGATTATCGGAATTCATACTCATAACGATACCGGCTTTGGGGTTGCGAATGCACATGCTAGCCTAGACAACGGTGCACTTCACGTTCAAGGTGTCCTCAATGGTTTTGGGGAAAGAACAGGCAACTGTAACTTAAGTAATGTGATTGCCAATTTACAAGTTAAAAAAGGCATACACGTTATTAGTGATGAACAACTAAAAACACTGACACATACCTGTAGACAAATTGCAGATCATGCCAATGTTCACTTAGATAACGGGATGCCCTATGTTGGTAAGAATGCATTTGCCCATAAAGGTGGAATGCATATCGATGGTGTATTAAAAGCCAGTTCATCCTTTGAACACTGCTCACCTGACTTAGTTGGGAATGAGCGTAATATTATTATTTCAGAAGTTTCAGGTCGTGGTGCGATTATGGAACTCTTAAATAAATATGATCCTAGTTTGGACAAAGAGTCTGAGACAGCTAAGAAATTGATTGAAACAATCAAGGATATGGAACAACAAGGCTATCAATATGAAAATGCCCCTGCTTCCCTTGAACTGCTCATTCAAAAGCTTCTACAGAAGTTTGATCCATCCTTTGACATCATTTACTACGAAGTCCGTGATGTTTCTACTCTAGGCTTAGATATATTAAGTACCGTTAAAGTTAAAATTAACGAACATGTGCGTTTGGTATCTGCTGAGGGTGATGGACCCGTTAATGCATTGGACAAGGCTTTACGTTTAGTTTTAGAAGAATTCTATCCTGAAATAAAGGATGTTATTCTAACCGACTATATTGTTAGAGTTTTAGACCATAATGAAGCGACAGATGCGACAGTTAGAGTTACAATAGTAACGTCTGATGGCGAAGATGAATGGAATACCATGGGTGTTTCCACAAATATCATCGAAGCAAGTTTACTTGCGCTAGTCGATTCATTAGAATATAAATTATTGAAAAAGGAGAATAACTAAGTATGGGGATGACCATTGTTGAGAAGATCTTAGCGAATCGTGCTCACAAAGAATCTGTCAAACCAGGCGACAATGTTTGGATTGATGTAGACAACCTACTCACACATGATGTGACAGGACCAGGTGCGATTGCGATTTTTAAAAGAGAATTTGGTGAAGATGCCAAAGTATGGGATAAGGATAGAGTTATACTCATTCCTGACCATTACATATTCACAAAAAATGCTCACGCAATTCGTAACTTAGAATATGTTAAGCAATTTGCTTTAGACCAAAACTTAACAAACTATTACGAACCATTCACTGAAAACTATAAAGGTGTCTGTCATGTCGCAATTATGGAAGAAGGTCACTTATTACCAGGTGACACTCTATTTGGAACGGATTCACATACTTGTTCTGCTGGAGCATTCGGGATGTTTGCTTCTGGGATTGGTAACACCGATGGTGGTTATATCTTAGGTACTGGTAAACTTTGGGTTAAAGTTCCTGAAACAATGCGTTTTACCTTTAATGGTAAATTGCCTAAATATATTATGGGTAAAGACATTGTCTTAGCGGTTATCAATGATATTGGCTTTGATGGTGCGACTTATAGAACGATGCAGTTTGATGGTGATGCGATTAGTTCATTAAATATGGAAGAACGTATGACAATCTGTAATATGGCAATTGAAGCGGGTGGTAAAAACGGCTTAATTCCTGCAGACAGTAAAACAGTTGAATTTGTCACAAACAAATCAAATAAACCATTCACAGTATATACAGCAGACGAAGATGCGAAATATCATACAGTGATTGAATATAACGCTGAAGAATTAGAACCAATGGTTGCCCAACCTTACTCACCAGGTAATGGCGCAAAAGCTAAGGACTTAGCTCACATTGAACTCACTCGTGCTTACATTGGTAGTTGTACTGGTGGTAAAACATCTGACTTCTTTGCGGCATGTGAAATCCTTTATGGCAAGAAAGTTGCGATTCAAACATTCGCTGTTCCTGCCACATCTCAAGTTTTAGATAACTTACATAACATTACTTATAAAGATAAAACTTTATATGAAATCTTAGAAGAAGCAGGTTGTGATATTGGTTTACCTTCATGTGCAGCATGTTTAGGTGGACCTGAAGATACCTTTGGACGTACACATGCTCAAGAAGTGGTTATCTCTACAACTAACCGTAACTTCCCAGGACGTATGGGATCTAAAGAAGCACCTATTTACTTAGCTTCACCTTATACTGCCGCTGCTTCAGCTTTAACGGGTCATATTACAGATCCTCGTGAATTCTTAGGAGGGCTTAAATAATGATTATTAAAGGCTTAGCTTATGTTGTCCCAGACAACATTGATACCGATCAAATAATTCCTGCGAAACACCTTGTCTATCAAGTCGAAGGTGAAGAAGCCAAACTATATGGTAAATACGCAATGAGTGGTTTACCTGAAGATATCCTACAAAAACAACCTTTCATCGAAGGTGATGGACATGAAAGTAAATACGCTGTCATGATTACAGGTAAAAACTTTGGCTGTGGATCATCACGTGAACATGCCCCACTTGCACTTGCGATGGCTGGATGTAAAGTGGTGGTTGCCGAAGATTACGCTCGTATCTTCTATCGTAATGCAGTCGATGGTGGATTCATTACTCCATATGAAACACCTGTTAGAATTGTTGAAGAATTTAATACAGATGATGAAGTTGAAATTGATACAGATACATTTGTCTTAAAGAATTTGACTAAAGGTAAAACGTACCAACTCAATGACTTAGGATCAGCTAAGGATATCATTGAAGCCGGTGGTTTATTCAAATATGCGAAAAGCTTAGGACTCATTAAATAATGGGCAAGTATAATATAGCCGTTCTTAAAGGCGATGGTATTGGTCCAGAAATTGTCTCTGAAAGTTTACGTGTCTTAGATAAAATCGGTGAAAAATACAATCATACATTTAACTATACTGAAGGTTTAATTGGTGGTTGTTCTATCGATGAAAATGGTGTTCCACTCACTGATGAAGTTGTAAAAATGTGTTTAAGTAATGATGCTGTCTTATTAGGTGCCGTTGGTGGTCCTAAATGGGATAGTGTTCCAGGTGAGTTAAGACCTGAAAAAGGACTCTTAAAAATTCGTAAGGAAATGGGTGTTTACGCAAACTTACGTATCTCAAAAGCTTATCCATCAATGGTTGAAGCTTCTCCTTTAAAAAAGGAACTGATTGAAAATTTTGATTGCTTAATAGTAAGAGAATTAACTGGAGGTGTTTACTTTGGTGAACAGTTCTATGAAGGTGATAAAGCTTACTCAGTTATGCAATATACTAAAGCAGAAGTCGAACGGATCTGTCATGTCGCTTTCAAAGCTGCAATGACACGAAATAAAAAAGTCACAAACGTCGATAAGAGTAATGTCTTAGCGGTTTCAAGACTTTGGCGTGAAGTATTCTTAGAAGTTGCGAAAGAATATCCTGAAGTAGAAGTGAATCACCTATACGTTGATATTGCGGCTATGAAACTAGTCACAAACCCTTCTGACTTTGATGTCTTAGTCACAGGTAACTTATTTGGAGACATTCTCTCTGATGAAGCTGCGGTTATGACAGGATCCATTGGTTTACTCCCATCTGCATCTGTAGGTGATGGTGTAGGCTTATATGAGCCAATCCATGGTTCAGCACCAGATATTGCCGGACAAGGGATTGCGAATCCTATCGCAACTATCTTATCTGTCGCAATGATGTTGAGATATAGCTTCAATTTAGAAGAGGAAGCAAAACGCATAGAATCAGCTGTTGAAGAAATTCTAGTTGAAGGCTATGGTACAAAAGACTTGGTTAAATCAGGTCCAAAATCATTAAGCACTGTTGAGTTAACAGATGCTATACTAAGAAAGATCTAAAGGAGATATAAAAAATGGCAAAAATTTATACAATGAAAGATGCTGATCTAGATATCCTAAAAGGAAAAAAGATCGCAGTTATCGGTTATGGCTCACAAGGTCATGCTCAAGCACAAAACTTACATGACAATGGTTTTGATGTAGTTGTTGGTTTACGTGAAGGATCAAAAACATTTGATCAAGTTAAAGCAGATGGTCTAGAAGCTGCAACAATTAAAGAAGCTTGCGAAAAAGCTGATTATATTCACCTTCTAATTCCTGATGAAAATCACAAAGCAGTTTATGATGAATTCGTTGAACCAAATCTAACAGCTGGTAAATCACTTGTTGTTTCTCACGGTTTCTCATTACACTATGGTTTAATCACTCCACCAAAGGATGTTGATGTATTCCTATGTGCACCTAAAGGACCTGGTCACTTAGTACGTCGTATGTTCACTGAGAAAAAAGGTGTTCCTGGTCTAGTAGCTGTTTATCAAGATGCGACTGGTACTGCATTCGCTAAATCATTAGCTTACTCATATGGTATTGGTACATTACCTGCAGGTTGTGTTGAAACAACGATCCAAGAAGAAACTGAAACTGATTTATTCGGTGAACAAGCGGTTCTTTGTGGTGGTACTGTAGAACTTATCAAAGCTGGTTTCGAAACTTTAGTAGAAGCTGGTTACCAACCTGAAATTGCTTACTATGAAGTATTACACGAACTAAAACTTATCGTTGATTTAATCAATGAAGGTGGTTTAGAGCGTATGCGTTATTCCGTTTCTGATACTGCAGAATATGGTGACTATGTATCTGGTCCTCGTATCATTTCTGATGCTTCTAAACAAGCTATGAAAGATGTATTAGCTGATATCCAATCTGGAAAATTCGCTAAAAACTGGATTAAAGAAAACGAAGATGGTCGTCCTTGGTTCGCTAATAAACGTGCTGAAGAAAAAGATCTACTCATTGAAAAAGTGGGTAAAGAATTACGTGCTAACATGGCATGGAATCAAAATAAATAAGCTTAAATTATTAAGATGATTTAGTGTGGGAATCGTTCAACTGAGCGATTCCCATATTTATAAATAAGGAGAAATACTTATGAAAAGTGATCAAATAAAAAAAGGCCCTAATCGTGCCCCACATCGTAGTTTATTGTATGCGATTGGTTATACAGAAAAAGATTTACATAAACCAATGATTGGTGTTGTTAACTCATTTAATGAAATTGTTCCAGGACATGTTCACTTAAGAGAGTTAACTGAAAAAGTTAAACTCGGGATTGCGACAGCTGGTGGTACACCAGTAGAGTTCCCATCTATCGCTCTATGTGATGGTATTACCATGAACCATTATGGTATGCACTATCCACTAGCTTCACGTGAGCTCATTGCAGACTCTATTGAAGCCGTTATGATTGGTCATCAATTAGACGGTATGGTCTTAATTGGTAACTGTGATAAAACAGTTCCAGGAATGCTTATGGCTATGGCAAGATTAAATGTTCCTGCTATCTATGTCTCTGGTGGCGCAATGCTTCCAGGACGTGTTCATCAACAAGACTCTGACCTTATTAAAGGTGGATTTGAAGCCGTTGGTGAATTTACAGTTGGTAAATTATCTGAAGAAGAACTTGAATATAGCGCATTAAATGCATGTCCAACGTGTGGTTCATGTGCGGGTATGTATACGGCTAATACCATGAACTGTTTAGCTGAAGCACTCGGTGTTGCCTTACCAGGTAATGGAACCATTCCAGCTGTTTATGCACAACGTAAACAATTGGCTAAAGAAGCTGGTGAAAAAATCATGGACTTGGTCAATAATAATGTTCTACCTCGTGACATTATGACTTTAGAAGCTTTCAAAAATGCGATTAAAGTAGATATGGCGATAGGCGGATCATCCAATACTGTTCTACACTTACTTGCGATTGCGAAAATGGCAGATGTTGATTTAAAACTTGAACACTTCAATGAATTATCAAATCAAATTCCTAATATTTGTAAACTAAATCCAAGTGGAGAACACCGCATTGTTGAACTTCATGAAGCTGGTGGTGTCCAAGCCGTTATTAGACAACTTATCAAAGCTGGTTTAATGGATGGAGATCTACCAACAGTTACTGGTAAAACACATGCCGAAAATAGTTACTTCTCATTTGTTACAGACAAGAATGTTATTCACCCAATTGATCAACCTTATTCAAAAACTGGTGGTATCGCAATCTTACGTGGTAACTTAGCGCCTGAAGGTGCGGTTGTTAAAGAGATTGGTGTTAAAAAAGAGATGTTAGTTCACTCTGGACCAGCCCGTGTCTTTGATGGCGAAGAAGAAGCTTACGATGCGATTATTAGCGGTAAAATTGTTAAGGGTGATGTCGTTGTTGTCCGTTATGAAGGTCCTAAAGGTGGTCCTGGTATGCGTGAAATGTTATCACCTACCGCAACCATTATTGGTATGGGCTTAGATAAAGATGTAGCCTTAATTACTGATGGACGATTCTCTGGTGGTACAGCTGGTGCAGCCATTGGTCATGTTTCCCCTGAAGCAGCTGATGGTGGTCCAATTGGTCTACTACAAGAAGGCGATATCATTGAAATCGATATTCCTAATCGTATCTTACGCGTTAAATTAAGCGATGAAGAACTTGCTAAACGTGCAGAAACATTTGTACCTAATCCTAAAGTTGTACAAATGAAAAACTCTTACTTACGTCGTTACCAACACTTAGTCACATCTGCAAGTACAGGTGCTGTTCTAAGAGATGAATTTGACGATTAGTCAATTATTCCTAATAAATAAAAGAGCCTCTAACATTTGATGTTAGAGGCTTTTGAATTATTATAGCTTTTCGCCGTTTGACTCAATAACTTCTTTATACCAGAAGTAGGATTCTTTTGCGGTGCGTTTTAAGCTACCTTGCATGGTTTCATCTTGATCAACATAGACAAATCCATAACGTTTTTGATAACCATTTAACCATGATAATAGATCAGTGAAACTCCATGTGCAATAAGCCCAGATTTCACTTCCTTCGTCAGATGCTTGTTTTAATTCTTCTAAGTGAGCTTTAAGATAAGCAACGCGATATGGATCTTTAATTGAACCATCCTCTTCAACTTTATCAAATGCTCCTAAGCCATTTTCAGAAATAACGATTGGTAAGTCATAGCGAGAAGTAATGGTTCTACAACATACTTTCAATCCAGCTGGATCAATCGTCCAGTCCCAATCAGTTGTTTTTAAGAATGGGTTTTTAAGATCTTTATAAACACCAGGTATACCTTGCGCTTTTTGAGTGCCTTTTTTACCTGTCGTATTCATCTCAGTTGAGATACCCACACCATCTAATGGATTATATTCAACCACAGCGCTTTGGTAGTAGTTAACACCCATGAAGTCTACTTTTGAAGCTGCTTCTTTCATCGCTGCTTCATCACCTGCTTCTAAAGTAGGTGTTAGACCTTCTGATTCTAAATATGCCCAAGTTGCTTTTGGATAACGTCCATATCCATAGACATCCATCCACCAGTAGTTACGCATATCATCAAAGTCCATATGAGCGACAAAGTTATCTGGTTTACAATCGACTGAATAAGATGGACCGTAAGCAAAGCTTGCGCCAATCTTACCATTAGGGAAGAGTTTCTTATATTCGATAACCGATAAAGCATGTGCCATATTGGCATGATGATTTACTTGATAGAAAGTCTTCATATCATGCGCTTTACCTGGAGGGTGCATAGCGGTTACCCAACCTAGTGTCGTAAAGACATTTTGTTCATTCATGGTAATCCAGTATTTAACACGATCACCATAACGTTTGAATAAAGTTACAGCATAGTTTACATAATCATTAACGATTTGTCTTGATTCCCAACCTTTATAGGCTTTATCTAGTGCTAATGGTAAATCCCAGTGATAAATCGTTACCATTGGTTCGATCCCATATTTTAAACACTCATCAATTAAATTGTCATAGAATTTTAGACCAGCTTCATTGACTTGACCATTACCTTCAGGGTAAATACGTGCCCAAGCGATGGAGAAACGATAGGTTTTCAAACCCATTTCTGCCATAAATTTTACGTCTTCTTTATAGTAGTGATAATGATCGACTGCGATATCTCCGTTTGTACCTTTATAGGTTTTACCTTCAATACGAACGAATTCATCCCAGTTACTTAAGCCTTTGCCATCTTCATTATATGCGCCTTCGACTTGATAGGCTGCAGATGCAGATCCCCAAAGAAAACCTTCAGGAAATCCCTTTGAATTTTTGATGTACATGACATCCTCCTTCTTGTGATAATTCATTTTAATTATACCAAGGATAGCCTGATACATCGTTTCAATATGATAAGATAAAATTACTGTTTAAGGAGTTATTTATGAACCAAATTTACCAATCCCTAGTAGACAGAAAATCTGTTAGAATCTTCGAGAAAAAAGAACTATCAAATGAAATAAAAGATGCCATTTTAAATGCAGCCTTTCAAGCACCAACCGCTGGCAATCAAATGTTGTATTCCATTATTGATATAACGGACGAGAAACTAAAAGCTGACTTAGCTGAAAGCTGTGATCATCAAACATTTATTACCACAGCACCACTTGTACTCGTTTTTGTGGCAGATACACAAAGGTGGTATGACTATTATATTGAAGCTGGACTAAACCCAAGAAAACCTGGGTCAGGTGATATTTTATTAGCGATTGAAGATACCATGATAGCGGCTCAAAATACTGTTGTCGCAGCGCAGTCATTTGGTTTAGGGTCTGTTTATATTGGAGATATTTTAGAGAATATTGAAAATGTTCGTAAACTTCTAAATCTCAGTGAGAAAATGATTCCGATTAGTATGTTAGTTTATGGCTATCCTACTCAACACCAAATTGATCGACAAAAACCAAAACGTTTTAATCGAAAATACATAGTTCATGAAAATACCTATCAACAATTAAGTTCAAATGACTTAAGAGAAAGTTTGAGTGAACTTGGTGAACTTAGCCAAATTGGTTTTGATGAGTACGTTAAACGTTTCTATAATCGTAAGTATGGTTCAGACTTTGCGAAAGAAATGACACGTTCTGGTGACCTGTATTTAAAGCCTTTTATGAACACTTTAGAAGAAGATGAATAATTACTCATTAAACTCACTAATAACACTTGTTGAGTCTATATATCGTGCATATGGCTTTAATACTGACGATGCAAAGTATATTACGGATACATTAATTAAATCTGATGCTTATGGAATACGTACACATGGTATTAATCGTTTAATGATGTATCACACACAAATTCTAGAAGGATTAGTTAAACTAAATTCTAAACCTGAGATTGTATTTGAATCCCCTGTTTCATGTGTCATTGACGGACATGAAGGTATGGGACAACTTGTTTCACGATTTGCGATGAGTAAGACCATTGAAAAAGCTAAACGCAGTGGTATCTGTCTCACAACTGTTCGTAATTCTAATCACTATGGTTTTGCCTCATATTATTCCTTAGAAGCAACAAAACAAAATCTTATTGGTATTTCAATGACTAACTCCTTAGCTTGTGTTGTGCCAACTCATGGTGTACAAGCCATGTTAGGGACTAATCCTATCGCAGTAAGCATCCCTACAGGTGGTGTTCCTTTTAACTTTGATGTGGCCACTTCCACTGTTCCTTTAGGAAAGATTGAAGTTGCACAAAAAGAAGGCAAACAAATCCCTGACTCTTGGGGCTTAGATGAAAACTATCAAGCAACAACCAATCCAAGTGATATCCTTAAATCCATTTATTCTGGTTTATCAGGCTTATTTCCATTAGGTGGTGAAAGTGAAGAAACAGGATCACATAAAGGTTATGGTTTATCAATGTTAGTAGAATATCTAACTGGTATTATTTCTTTAGGACAAACATCAAATCACATTGAAGAGCATACACACTCAGGAGTCAGTCACTTCTTTATGGTTATTGATCCAAAAATATTTGGTCCAGCAGATTTAATTCAAACTAAGTTAAATGCTTTTCTTGATGAAATTAAGACATCTAAAAAATCACCAAATCATGACCGCATCTATATTCATGGTGAAAAAGAATTTGAATATTATGAACGTGTAAAGATGCATGGTCTAGATATCAATGACGAAGACATGAATGAACTTAAAAATATTTGTGCTGAGTTAAATATTGATGTTAAAGAATATATATATAAAGAAGATTCAGATAATCTCTTTTTAAAATAAATCAATATGTGTTCCTACACCATGGAGAATTAATTTTAATTCTTCTTCATCAAATTCAAATAATAATAACCAGTCATTCTCAACATGACATTCATGTATGCCTTTAAAGTTACCAATTAAAATGTGTTCTTTGTATTTTGATGGAATGGTTTCTCCTGATGCGATGAGTTCTATTAACTCATACAAATGATTTATATCCCTATTCCGTTTTCTTGATAGTTTGAGATTCTTTTTAAATTGCGAAGTACTTTTTACACTATACTTCATCACTTTCTAAATCATTTATTAATTCTTCCATAGAAGAATAAAATTTTGCATTTGGATCTTTCGCAAGCCTTCTACCTTCTTCAATTGCTGCTGCTGTTCTTTCATTAGGTACATTGAGCGATATCGGTAATGGAAATCTTTGTTCCCTTACTGCTTGTTTAATAAACATGGTGATTGCAGTTGTCATATTTAAACCAAGTTCATTAAATAGCTTCTCTGCAGATTTTTTTAATTCAACATCCATGCGGATTGTTACATTTTTAGTTGCCATAATTCTCTCCTTTCAATGCACATACTATGCATTGCATTGTATGTGCATATTATATACCTAATAATTCTACTTCACAAATAAAAAAAGATTCTCACTATTGTAGTATGAGAATCTCTGAAAATGTCCTAGATTAAAATTCAATTTCATCATCAGTATCATGTACTGCATCTAAGATATGGATAGAATCTTGACCAACCAATTCTAGATGTTTAGATAATTCATCTAAATCTTCATGACTTGAGAAAATATATTCGAGTAGTAATGGAAGATTTAATCCAGTCATCAATTTTATGTTCTTTGCTTTTAAGACATGATTTACAACTGTGTTAAAGGGTGTTCCACCATGTAAATCAACCATAACAATTAACTGATCATTCACATGACTTTCTATAATCTTATTTACTTCATCTCTTAAACTTTCAACTGAATCATTTTCTGAAAAGCTTAAAGCTAGAATTGTACTTTGTTTACCCGCAATCATTTCACCAGACTTAAGCGTTTCTATCGCCATATTGCCATGACTCAACATTAAACAATAGGGTTTCATGTGATTACCTGTGCATTTAGGGCTGCATAGATATTACCGTGATTTGATTTTATGAGTTTTTGTGCTCTCTCTAGACTTACATTTAATTCATGCATAACGATGGCGCTTGCCACATCAAAGTCACTGTTTTCAAGTAAAGTTTGAGCTGTAATTTCATTTAAGTCTGTACATTGCATTAAGATGTTTCGAGCCCTTACTCTAAGTTTAAAGTTGCTTGCCTTTACAAAAACCATTTGATTTTTATAGACACGACCAAGTTTTACCATAACAGCCGTCGAGATCATATTTACAATCATCTTCTGTGCAGTGCCTGATTTCATTCGAGTTGAACCTTGGATAACTTCTGCCCCAACATCAACTTCAATGGCAAGATTAGCAACTTTAGACATTTCACTACCAACATTTGTTGTGATAGCGACAGTTAATGCATTTCGACGACTCGCATAGTCTAAAACTGCCAAAGTATAAGGTGTTCTGCCACTTGCGGCAATCCCAATGATAATATCTTCTTCTTTTACATTTAAAGCACTAATGTCTTGAATGGCCAATTCGATCGAATCTTCAGCCCCTTCAACAGCTTCGTGTAGTGCATTTGCACCACCAGCCAACAAACTAAAAACTCGGTCATTTTCAATGCCGTATGTTGGATTGAGTTCAACTGAATCCATCAATCCTACACGACCTGAAGATCCTGCCCCAACATAAATAATACGACCACCTTTTTTAAAACGTCTGGTCATTTCGTCTACTACAATTTCTATCTTTGGAATTTCCTCTTTAATCAACAAAGCTATCTTTTGATCTTCGTTGTTTATTATATTTAAAACTTCTACTGTATTAACATCACTAATTCTTAATGAGTCATCATTTATTTGTTCAGAAGTCAGTTTATTTAATTCAATCATTAAACCTATCTCTTTCTAAAATATTTATAGTTTTAATTTTCGAGTTAGCTTAGAGGTTTCAAGTAAGTTCTTTTCAACTTTCTTGAGATCTTTTTGAATCACACCTAGATACAATAAATCAGATATCAACATGATCGAAAACTTTGAAGCAATCGCCCCAACACGAGGCGCTGGTTCATTGTTTGGAACAGTTAAGATGATATCGGCATTCTCACTTAAAGGTGAAGGTGCGTTCTGAGTAATCGCAATTACTTTAACACCTTTAGACTTTGCGAGTACTGCCGCTTCCACAACTTCACGTGAATGCCCACTATAAGAATAGACAATGACACAGTCAGTCTTTTCTAAATAATGTAAGAATTCAACCGTCATATGTGAATCAAAGTTAAAAACTGATTGTTTTTGAATACGATTAAATTTGTGATATAGATCATAGGCAGCAAGCGATGATGCGCCTATCCCAAACAGATAGACGTGTTTAGCATCCTGAACAATTTTAATAGCTTGAGCTAATTGATCTTCTTTTAATTGATAAAAGAGATCACGATTTGTTTGATCTATTAAACTTTGTGTTTTTAAACAAAGTGTTTCTAAATCATCATTTTGATTGATACCACCACTTATGCTTAGTACGTCATCTTGTGTACTTAATTCTTTTGCTAACTCTATTTTGAATTCGTCTAATCCTTTGTAGCCTAAAGCATGGACAAAACGAATGATAGAAGCCGATGAGGTTTGACTCAATTCTCCTAGTTGGGCGGCCGTGTTTTCTAAAACTACACTTGGATTTTTTAAGATAAACTCAACAATACGTTTATTCGTCTTGCTTAAGCTTTCTAATTGGCTCCTTAACTCTAGAATAATATTCATCAAACCTCGCTCCTTTAATAATTAAAATATTCGACAATCAATTGATCAGATTCATTCGGCACCATTTGTGCCGTTACATAAATACCTTTTTCAACTAATTTCTTTAGAATGTCTATTTCATCTTGTGTAAGATTAACAGACTTCTTAATATTTATTGTATCTTGTTTTTGCGAAACATTACCAACATTAAAGCTTTTTAATTGATCAACCTCATCTACGAGTGTGATCATATCTTTAATATTCTTACAAATGAGAAACACACGGTCTTGAGCATACGTATCATCATTTAGTTTTATTTTTGCTTTTTCTATCGATAATAAAGATAACTTAACCCCTGCTGGTTTAGCTATTTTCAAGGCTGAAATCATCATTTCATCTTTAACCGCTTCATCATTTACCACAACGATACGTGTTGCGCCAACAGTGTTCGTCCAAACCATAGCCACTTGACCATGGATTAATCTTTCGTCTACTCGTGCATGTACAATCATTTGTTTTTACTCCTTATGCGAATACGCTAAATAATGCATCTACTAATGTTTGTAGATTACCCAACACTAAACCTAATGCGATTAAGAAGAAGATTAAGCGTGTTGAATTCATTTTTTTCTTACCTAGTAACCAGTAAGAAAGCAGTGTAATACTTAGAGGTATTAGACCTGGTAAGATACGATTTAACATATCTTGAATAGAAAGTGTTACATCTCCAAAAGCAAAGTTTAAGTTTAAACTATATCGAATAACAGATGGGATTAAGGCCCCAACAACCGCTAGTCCTAAAATCGATGCCCCTTCAGTAATTAGATTTATCTTGTCAGCAAAGCCACTCGCTAATTTTTTACCTTGTTCATAACCGAAGAACGTAAATTTATAACGTACTGCAATCACAGCAGCAACTGCGATAAATGGTATAAATAATCCAACTACATTTCCTTCTAGTGCTAAGTATGCAGCAATTGAGAAAACAACCGCTCTGTAGATTGCGATGAATAATGTGTCTCCAACACCAGCAAATGGTCCCATTAAACCAGTTTTAATACCAGTAACGACTTTTTCACTTTCAATACCAATCTCTTCTTCAATCGCAATATCAGCACCAATAATCAAGTTAGACATCGCTGGTGTTGTATTGAAGAATCCTAAGTGCATTTGGAGTGCACGCTTCATTTTTTCTGGATCATGTCCATAAAGTTTTTTAAGCACTGGAAGGATGACATAGCAATAGCCTAGACCTTGCATTTTTTCATAATTCCAGGCGAGTTGTAAGCCAAATAAATTTCTTACAAATACTTTATTTAAATCTTGTTTTGTAACTTGAACTTGCTTAGTCATCAATTTCTACCTCCCCATCAATTGATGGTCCATACACTTGCGCAAAGGCAGCAGGTTTTGTATAGCCTACATGAATGACAGCTAATGCGAAACCAACAAGCGCAACAGATAAGATTGAAAAGATTGAATTTCCATAGGCCATCATCACAAATCCAATGATGTAATATGGATAGTATTTCTTAAGCGGTAGATAGCGCATTAGAATTGCCATCCCCATAGCTGGTAGAATTGAACCAGCAGCTCTTAAACCTGTAATAAACCATGCAGGAATCACTGAGTTTAAACTAGTCACAACTGCATCTCCGAAATATAAACCAATAAATACAGGAATCATACGAGATAACATCCAAGGTAAAGCACCAAGCACATTAGCCATCTCAACACCTTTTACATCCCCATCAGCAGCATATTGATCTGCCTTATGTTGGAAGAATGTATTAGTCATACGTCCAAGGACATCTAACTGAGTTAATAATAATCCGATTGGAACGGCTAAACCGATTCCATATTCAGCTCCATTTCCCGATAATATAGCGAAAGCTGTTCCCATAACTGCACCCGATAGAAAATCAGGAACAGATGCCCCACCATAGGTTGCCACACCTAGGGTCATGAGTTGAAGCGTAGCCCCAACAATTAAACCTGTTTGTAAATCCTTTAATAAGAAACCTGTAACTGCGGCAGCAAATAATGGTGAATATAGACCTGCTTGAATTGAAATTTGGTCGATAACACCAATACCAACATACAATGTTAGTAATAAGATAATTAGAATTGATAATTCCATTTCTTTCCTCCTATTTGGAAAATTTGATGAGTAGTTGCAACCGTTTTCATCTGCAACAAATTATACACATTATGTAATAATATTACAAGTGATTAACTTTATTTTATTTTAATGTAATACTATTACATCTTTAATAGAGTAAAAAAATATTACTTTGTTCATGAAAAAATGAAACAAAATAACATTTAATTAATTAGATTTTATAGACTAATGTTCCTTCAACATAGGTCGCAAGGACATCATAAGTCTCATTTAGAACCACGATATCTGCATCAAAACCTGCACGTAGTCGTCCTTTAACATGATCTAGTTTTAAAACTTTTGCAGGATTGATGGTAGCGGCGTTAATAGCGCTGACTTCATCCACTTGCGCATGCACAATGACATTTTCAAGAGCTCGATTATAAAGTAATGTGCTACCTGCTAAGTTACCACTTTCAAGGTAAGCGCCACCATTTTCTTTCACTTCAATGTTTTGACCACCAAAGACATAGTGACCAACCCCAACCTTTTTAGCTTGAACAGAATCGGTGATAATCACCACATGGTCTTTCCCTTTAGTTTTAAACAACATTCTTATCGCTGGCCAACTGACATGAACACCATCAGTGATTATTTCTGAATATCCATCACGAATGTCTAAAGATGCACCCATTAAGTTAGGGGTACGGTGATTAAATTTACTCATGCCATTATAGGTATGAGTAAATCCATTTGCGCCATTTGCCAATGCAAACTGTGCTTCTTCATAAGTTGAAGCTGAGTGTCCAATATTAACAGCTATATCCAACTTATTCATATGTTTAGTTAAAGTGAATTCAGGATCATTTTCAGTAGCCATGGTGACAACTTTAATTAGTCCATTTGATGCTTTATAAAAATCATCAAATTGTTTGATGGTTCCTTGAACAATATGTGATTCAGGTTGAGCTCCTTTAAAAGCTTTATTTAAATAGGGGCCTTCAAAATGAATACCCGCAATACGTGCACCTTCATAGTCACTATTCGCAACCTTCGCTACATTGACTAAAGCGTTTGTCAGTACTTCTTCACTTTGTGTAATGGTTGTAGGACAAAGTGATGTAATACCTTCATCAACCGCTCCTTTTAACCACTTTTTTAGGCCTTCAGGATCAACATCATTTGTGTCAAAACCTAAAGCTCCATGACAATGAGTATCAATAAAACCCGGTAAGATTTTATTGTTTCCATAATCTTCATCTACACTCTTTGTGCCATAGGGATAAATTCCAATAATTTTCTTATCTTTAATTTCTATTTGGGCAGCTGTCCACATTTCCTCAAGATATACTCTAGTACTTTGAATTATCATAATATGCCCTCCTATTATTTATCTAATAACTTCCCAGCTTCTTTGTCTACTACAACGACTACGTTAGGATGTTTTTGTAGAATGGTACATGGAACGTCTTCTGTGATTTCGCCATGAATCATTTCATAGATCGCTTGTGCTTTCTTTTCACCTGTCGCAATGACAATTATTTTCTTGGCACGCATGATATCTTTAATTCCCATGGTGATCGCATAAGTTGGAACATCATCAATTGAATCGAAGAAACGAGCATTATCAGCACGTGTTCCTTCTTCTAACTCAATCACATGTGCAACTGAATCAAACGATGTACCTGGTTCATTAAATCCAATATGACCGTTAGATCCTAAACCTAAAACTTGTAAATCTTGTGGATGTGATTCTAAGAAAGTCTCATAAGCTTTAGTCACATCATTCATATCACCTGTACCGGTAGGTATATGAATGTTTTCTTCTTTCATATCAACATGTTTAAATAGATGTTCAAACATGAAATGATAGTAACTTTGTTCATTATCTCTATCGATTCCAACATACTCATCTAGGTTCACACTTGTGACATGAGAAAAAGATTGTCCTTCTTTAAATGCTTTAACTAGATTCTTGTACATTCCAACAGGAGATGATCCAGTAGCCAAACCAAGTGTTACTTTTTTCCCCTTTAAGATATCTAAAACAACTTCACTTGCTTTTTTAGATACTTCTTCATAATTGTCTAAAACATTGATGTCAAACATCACACTACCTCACTTATTCTTATTTATATCATACTGATAAAGAAAGAACTTTCCAATGAAAGTTCTTTAATAAACATCTGATGAAGAAGTTTTATAAGTAAACTTCAACTCCTTCATCATCTGTTAAATTAATTCTATTTACTTTTTTTGGATTGGTGATGATAACAGGTGAAGTCATATCAATACCTTTACTTAAAAGCGAAGGTAAATCAAATCCTAATAACTTATCACCTTTTTTAACATTGTCTCCAGCTTTAACAAAAGACTCAAATCCTTCGCCTTTCAAATCAACAGTATCTAAACCAACATGAATTAAAAGTTCAATTCCCTCTTGTGATTTTAGACCTAATGCATGGTTGGTATGAAAGACCATTAAGACTTCTGCATCAAATGGAGCAAGCACTACATCACTACTTGGAATAATCGCAAAACCATCCCCAACCATTTTTTGTGAAAAGACTTGATCATTCACATCTTTTAATTCAATGATTTCACCTTTGATAGGCGCTGTAATTTTAATGGGTTTTTTCTTGAATAGTCCAAGCATAATACTCTCCTAAATTATTTTCTTTTAACAAGTGTATTTATTTCATCTGCAATAAGCTCTGCATGTGTACCAACAACAATTTGAACATTCTTGTCATTTGGTTTCACAATGCCTGAAGCACCTAATTTTTTAACAGCTGCTTCATCAATTAAGCTTGCATCATTAACACTTAAACGTAAACGTGTAATACATGCATCACATGATACTAAATTAGCTTTACCACCAATCGCATCATAGTATGCTTGAGCAAGACCACTCACACCGAGTTCTTCCAGTGCACTATCATCACCCATTTCTTCATCTAAACGACCAGGTGTAGGAATATCCCATTTGAGGATTGCCCATCTGAATACGAAGAAGTAAACAACTGCGAAGGCTAAGCCTAATGGTATGAGTAAGTAACCATTGGTTGCGAGATACATATTTAATACATAGTCAAATAATCCAGCTGAGAAACCAAAACCATGTAAGATCCCAAGACCTTGAGTTACAGCTAAAGCCAAACCAGTGAGTACTGCATGTATCGCGTATAGCGCTGGTGATAAGAATACAAATAAGAATTCAATTGGTTCTGTAATCCCTGTTAAGAATGAAGTAAACGCAATTGAGAAGAACATCCCCGCAACAAACTTTTTATTTTCAGGTTTTGCGGTAGTATACATCGCAAATGTTGCGGCTGGTAGACCAAACATCATTACTGGATAGAACCCTGCCATGTAAACCCCAGCAGTAGGATCGCCAGCGAAGTAACGCCATAAATCACCATTAATAATTTCTCCAGCAGCAGTTGTGAATGAACCAAATGTAAACCAGAAAATCGAATTTAATACATGGTGTAAGCCAACCGGAATGAGTAGACGGTTAGCGAAACCAAAGAAGAAGGTACCAACAACACCAGAAGCAGCTGCTGCATTACCTAAAGCATCTAATCCATTTTGGATTGGAGGCCATACATAACCAAATGCGATCCCAACAAGTAGACCAACAAATGACATTAGAATAGGGATAAAACGTTTACCACCAAAGAATCCTAAGAATTCTGGAAGTTTAATGTTGTAGTACTTGTTATAAAGAGTACCAGCTAAAATCCCCATAACGATCCCAACCATAACACCAGTGTTGATGTCAGGATTAATCGCTGTATAAACATTCTTCGCAACTAGAACACCAACTGCACCAGCTAAAGCTGCTGAACCGTGATTTTCTTTTGCAAGACCTAAAGCAATACCAATACCGAATAAGAGATACAAGTTATCAAAGATACCTGCACCAGCTGTTAATAAGATTTGAGCAAATAGCCCTTCAATACCAGGAATACCAGCACCGAGTCTTAATAAAATAGCTGCGGCTGGCATAACGGCTACCGGAAGCATCAAAGCTTTACCGACTTTTTGTAGTTTTCCAAACATAATCGACCTAAGTCCTCCTTTTGAAAATTTTTATATTAATAGGCTGCAGTCCTATAAATACCAAACTATTTTTTTAGCTGCTGAGTGATGCGGTTAATATGAATCGCCATATAACCAATTTCATCATCCACTAAATGTACTTGTCCTTTATCACTCAAGTATTTCGCACATTTTTCCGCTATCACATAACTATCGTGTAGTTCATTTTTAAGAACTTTCAACATTGGGTTCTTAATCATCTTGTTTTCAATGCTACGCTCTACCGTAGATCTTAGATGATAAATCAAACGACTATAATCAAAACCTCGTGTAATTTTAGAACCAATTTCCATTTCAATGATTTCAATAATTTCATTGACTAGACGCATCGTTTTGACTGATTCCTTAACTTCAATATTTTTCTTAGCTGCATAGAGATGCATCGCAATAAATCCAATTTCATCTTCAGAAATTTTGACCTTTAATGGTTTAAAGACAAACTCTTGTGATAATTCCGCAACCGCATATTCTTCGGGATAAAGAATCTTAATTTCATCAATAAATGGATTAACAATATCCTGATGATTTTTAGTTCTTTCAATCGCAAAGACAATGTGGTCTGTTAACACTAAGCGAATTCTTGGATTTAGAGCACCCAATTGTTGTTCAGCTACATTGATGTAGTCAATACAATACTCAAAGATTTCATGGTTTATGCCTTGCAGTAAATTGATGTAAACTTCTTTGAATTCTTCGTTGTAAGAAATAAACGATTTATCCACAGTTTCTTCATCTATACTAAAGATCTGTTTTTCTTTTTTACCAAAACCAATACCTTTGGAGTAGAAAACAGCCTCTTGTTGGCTTTCATTGTCTAATACAAGAACAACGTTATTATTAAAGATTTTTAATATTTGATATTTCTTCATATGTTCTCCAACAAAAAAGGCAACAACCAAAAAGCATTGGTTATTGCCTGATCAAGTTCAGTGACACACCTTGTATCTTTCTTATACACCCATTCAAACACTCTTGTCAACAAAAATGTATACGTTTTCTTTTTTAATATATATGTATATTTTTAGTGTATGGAAATTCTTGCCAATTTACTGCAATCTTAATTATTCATTTTTAAGCATGGTAAAATTGTGTCATTAGAAACGAGGAAATGATGACAAAAATAGCTTTTATAGACATTGATGGTACGATGTTAGACTTCTCAAAAAGCATGATAGAACCTACTCAAAACACCATTAATGCATTTAAAAAATTTAGAGAAAATGGAAACCTTTTAATTTGTGCAACTTCACGCTCAAAACTACCCATAAGTGTTCACAAGGAATGGTTTGATGGCTTTGTTTTAAACAATGGACAATACATTGAATATAAAAATAACGTACTACTAAATAATATTTTTAATTGTGATCAAATTACATTTCTACATAATATCTTTAAAGAAAATAATGCTGGATCTTCATTTCACGGAGTCAATGGTTCGTGGATTGCGCCAGAACATATTGAACATGCGATCAAGCACGCCATGCATTATGGAAACAAAAAAGAAGATATTGAGAAACTTGCATTACCTTTTGTTTTGAATGAAATTGAAGCTTCCGCTATAACTGCAAGTTTTGATAATGAAAAAGATATGCGAAATGTTGAAAAAGCATTACCTGAAGAATGGGAAATACATGCCTATTATGATCCGAATGACTTAAGAATCGATATCCATTTACCTGGTCATACTAAGGGTTCATCTTGTATGAAAGTGGTTGCCTTCGCCCAACTTACACAAGCTGATAGTTATGCCTTTGGTGATGGCATAAATGATATTGAAATGTTAGAACTCGTCGGTTGTGGGGTTGCCATGGGCAATGCTGATGACAAAGTAAAAACCATCGCTGATGAAGTGACTGATGACCTCTTCAATGATGGCTTAGCTAAAGCTTTCAATAAACTCTTTGATTTAAATTTGGATATCAAATAAAACTACGGATATCGCTAATATATCAACATAAAGCATCGCGAAATAATATACCCAAGATGCTTTTTTTATGTACACAAAGGCGTAATACAAAGCTGATATTACTATACTAATTGCGATTGGTAACCAATCAGCACTTTCATAAAATACAATCCCTACAGCTAAGAGTATTCCCATTAGTGGTAAAGTTAGCGCAGTGGAAATAAGTGTATCTTTTTGTAGATAACGATTAACAGTATATCGCATCATCGCAAAGACAAGTGCTCCCAAAACCGCATAACCAGCTAATACTAAAAAGACTTCAGGTAACATATTGTTTGAGATCGCATAAGGCAAACCAAGCAAACTAAAAGCTAAATTAAATAGTACTTGCCCACCCACAACAATCGTAATTATGGCAAATACATAATCACGAAGACGATATTGTTTCACAATAACACCTCCCATAATTATTTATATATGTCCCACACATATATACACTTATTGTATGCATTTTTAACTTTTTAACAAGTCAAAATAAAAGCTAATTTTTTACAATTAGCCTTATAAATATTTATTAAAGCAAAATAGCTCCACAACTCTGCATAAGTTGTAAGGAAGTTGCATTAAACTGTTCTTTATCGTGACCTTCAAGTCCAAATGTATCAACCGCATCCTTAACAACTTTAACTTCAATTTCTTTATTAATGGTTTGTGAATAAGTCTTTAATGTTTCAACAAATTGTAGAACACAAATATCTGTACAACAACCTACAACGGTTACAGATTCTAAATCAGGATTTTCTTTCAAATAATCTTGAAAGCCTGGCGCAAAGAATCCATTGGTTGTATTCTTTTCAATTTGAAGCATATTCTTTTCAAAAACTTTAAGTTCAGGAATGAGTTCACTTTCACTTGTACCCTTTAAACAATGTGGTGGATAATTCTTAAACTCTAATGCATCTTCAGTATGTGCATCTTGAAAAGCTAAGACGTCTTTTTGATCTTTTAAGAAAGACTCAATTACTTCAATTGTCTTAGGTACAATTTGATTAATACTTGGATCTGCCAAAGGACCTTCATTAATAAATCCATTGATCATATCTACTACAACACATATTTCTTTCATAGCGAGTCCCCTTAAATTTCTGTATCAAATCTAAAACTGATTTCATCAATTTTAAGATAAATCTCAGAATATTCCAAGAGTTCATCATCTTGATCTTTAATACAACTCTTCACATTATGAGCATAGTTAAACTCAGTTTCTAAAAGTTGTTTATCTCTATTGTTTAGCCTTACAACATGAAAATTCATTTTGACGTTATTTGGTTCAGCTTTATACTTTTCACGAAGTATTTTCCAAACCATTTTATTTTTAACATCAACTTTATCCAAACTAGGATAACGTTTTAAGGAGTAATAGAAATGTGATAAAAGTACAGGTCTACCATCACCATAAAATAGTCGCTCAATATGCACCGCAGGACCTTCTGCTTTAGGAATTAATTTGCTCGCATCAAGTGGAAAATCAATCACTTCAAATGTTAGATCTTTAAAACTTGCCTTATAGTTATTTTTCTCAATGATATCGAGAATAGAATGTACATTGTCGAAGAAAATACTTGGTATTTCAAAATCAGTAAAATAATACTTGTCTTCTTTTTTGATGACTAAATCTTCTTTAATTAATGTTTCATAAACCCAATTAGTATCTTCAAGACTAATTTGATATTGCTTCGCAAACACATCCATTTCAGCTAACTCAGAATGTGTCGCAAAGTGATGAAGTGATATTTCAGTCTTTATAGCTTCCACTAATTGTTCAGGTACAGATTTATTCTTACGTTTATCGAATTTTAAGTTAAGCATTGCGTATCTCACTTTCAAATTCTATATATTCACTTGGGAAATATCGAACGATTATCGCAACCATGCTTCCATTTCGATCGTAGACCATACTTTCAATGCGAGTTACAGGATCACCAATTCCAATCGCAAATATCTTAGATAATTTAGAATCAGCTAATTGGACAAACATGACATTCTTTAAATCTTTTAGATTATATTTATCTGTGTGGTATAAGAGCTTAGAAATACCCTGTCCACTTCTTACTTTACTTTCAAAACGCTTGGTTACATCTGGCACTACATATGTCTCTTCAAGCACTATTGATGTATGCTCATCTTGATAGACACGAATACAGTGATATAACTCAGAACCTTTAAAATAGCGGGCATATGATGCATCTAATTTATTTGTTTTCTTCTTTTCAAAAAGAGCGGTATGAAACGGAATATGAGTTTCCACATTCAATCTTAAATCATTTAATTTATAGTAATGCTTAACCCTATTTTTAACATAAGATCCCTTACCTTTAATCCTTAAAACAAGATCTCTTTCTTCAAGTAATGCATAGGCAATCTTAACAATACCAATGCTGACATTATAAAAATCTGCAATTTCTTTTTCAGTTGGTAAATGATAACCATTTGGTAATAAATGGTTTAAAATCGCATCTTCAAGTGAGCTTGCGATTTGATTATAAATAGGTATTTTTGATGTTTTGTCGATTTGTATATAATCCATGTTTTTATTCTAACACGTCCAAAATCGACCTTATATTATCTTTATAAAAGAATATTATAAAGGTCTAAAAATTGGTTTCATTTTTTCAAATGTGCAGTATTCTGTGTACCCTAGCCCTTTCAATGTTTCTTTAACTTCTTTAATATATGAACCTAGATGTTCCTTACGATGCGAATCACTTCCAATCGTTATAATTCTTCCACCTAGTTCTTTGTAAAGTTTTAGAATATCTGTTGAAGGCATCAAATCGTCCAAACCGTATTTAAAGGATGACGTATTCACTTCAATCCCTTTGCCATCCGCAATGACTTGTTTTAGTATTTCAGTCACGATATCCTTTGTTTTTTCAAATGGGTATTTTCCATTTTTATCATAACGACGCATTAAATCCATATGTGCTAATACACTGTAGTCTTTATATTCTTTAATGACATCTAACATCTCTTGATAATAACCAACGTTATATTCATCCCAAGATAACTTATCTTGATAATCAAAGGTCCAAAACTCTTCATCATTAACTTGATGAATGGATAGTAAAACAAAATCTAAATCATAAGTATCAAAGACTTTTTGAAACTGAGGAATGGTATGAGTTTGTATCCCAAACTCTAATCCCTTTTTCAATACAATTTGATCTTTATATTTTTCTTGTAGTTCATCGATTCTTTTAACATAAACAGGATAATCTACATTCGCGATTTTCTTTCCATTCACAACCTTTGCGCTTGGATCATGGTAATCTGGGTGTACCCCATAATCAACATGATCTGTAAAACATAATTCATCAATCCCAAAGTCAATCGCATCCTTAACAGCTTCTTCCATTGGATAGATAGAGTCATCGCTAAATTCAGTATGAGTATGGTAATCTTGTATTTTCATCATATTTATATTAAACCATAGCTTGTGAAAAGACTTGCCATTTTTGCATTCAAAAGAAAAACCAACATTGTTGGTTTCCTAGCAATCCAATCCCATCTTTGATACAAGAATATCTTTAATTTTATGAATATATGCGACATGTAGTGGATGATCCAAATAAACTTGCAGCATCTCTTTGGTTTCAAGTTCAACCATTATCATGAGATCACCATTTATATCACGATCATAAGTATTTTCAAAAAGTTTAAACCCATTTACGCCAGTAATCTTATCTACGATTTCAGTGAACGAAACGTTTGTTAGTTCATAAAGTTCTTTTGTATATGATCCTTCTTTAAATTTTAAAATTATATAATGCGTCATAATAGCTCCTTTGTTTGTGCATTATTAGTTTATCATTCTTTGAAATGTCTTAAAATAAAACAAAGAGGTTTTAAGATGAAATATTTACTCACATCTGGTGGTGTTAGAAATCCTAGCATCAAAAATGCTTTATTAGAGTTATTAGGAAAACCCACTGAAGAATGTAACGCTCTATGTATCACAACAGCTAGTTACGCTTTTAGTAATGGCCCCAAATTAGCTTATGAGTTTATTAATGGAATATCAGAAACACCGATGTGTGATTTAGGTTGGAAACACATTGGGAATTTAGAACTTAGTGCACTAAGTCAAGTGGATGAAAGTGTCATACTAGAACAGGTCAAAGATATTGATGTTTTTCTTGTAAATGGTGGTGATCCACTCTTTCTCTATTATTGGATGAAAGAATCAGGTTTTGATAAAATTATTCCTACATTAGATGCCGTTTATGTCGGCCTAAGTGCTGGAAGTATGGTTATGGCACCTCGCATTGGATCAGATTTTGTGAATTGGAAAAAAGAAGGCATGAGTGATGAAACATGTGGGATCGTTCCCTTTAGCATTTTCCCTCATTTAAATCACCCGTTGATGCCTGATAACAATCTCAAAACCGCACAATCTTGGGCTGATGAAATCAAAGTGAGCGCCTATGCAATTGATGAGGAAACAGCGATAAAAGTTGTCGGAGATAATGTCGAAGTGATCAGTGAAGGCTTTTGGAAAAATTTTCCAATTTAAGTAATTTCATACTTATTTCACAATTCAATGTTAAAGTTAAATTAACAAAACATTTAAGGAGCTCAAAAATAATATGACACCTGCTCAAATTGAAATTATCAGTGCCACAGATTCCAAGAAGGTTTCTGATGCCAAAAAACTCATCCAAGAATATGGAAATTCTTTGAAGATCAGTTTAGATCACCAAAACTTTAAACAGGAGTTAAAGAAATTACCTGGGGAATATATTGCCCCTAAAGGAAGACTACTAGTCGCTTATGTCGAAGGTAAAGCCGCAGGCTGTGTAGCCTTACGTGAATTCGCAAATAACAGTTGCGAAATGCGACGTTTATATGTAAAAGATACTTATCGTGGTCAAGGCATCGGTAAACAATTGGTTACAAAACTTATTGATGAAGCGCGTAACGCAGGTTATGAGTTTATGAAGCTGGATACTATTCCAGGCATGACACGTGCTCAACAAATCTATGAGTCCTATGGATTCTATGATATTAATCCATTCGTCTATAGCCCCGTCGATGGAACACGGTATATGGAATTGAAATTATAAACTAAAGCCACTGATTTTGAGTCAGTGGCTTTTTTTATGATTTGTAATATTGTGCAATAAACTCTATTGCATCTTTCTCATTAATTGGCTTACTAAATAAGTACCCTTGTACCCAATCACAATCATGTCTCTTAAGGTAATCAAGTTGACGTTCTGTCTCAACTCCTTCAGCAATAACGACATGACCAAGTTTATGTGCCATAGAAATAATATCAGCTGTAATCGCATCTTTCTCTTCTAAGACTTCAAGCTTTTTAATAAAAGATTGATCAATCTTAAGAATATCAACCATTAAATCTCTTTCTCTTGAAAGAGAAGAATAACCTGTTCCAAAATCATCAATCGCAACGGTGACTCCTCTTGATTTTAGAAGTTTTAAAATACGATTAATTTCATGATTATTTCCGTAGAAGATAGACTCTGTCACTTCTATTTCAACATTATTTGGATTCACATTCATGTCACTGATTTTAGAGATAAATCGTTTCACAAAGTCATCACTCATAAGTTGTGTGATTGAAACATTAATCGATACTTTCATATCATCTTGTCCTAGGTATTTTAATTTATTTAAAAACTCAAATGCCTTAGTAATGATGTGATCGCCTAAAGGAATAATCAATTTTGATTTCTCCGCAATCGGAATAAATTCTAGCGGACTAATGAAACCTAAACGTTCACTTTGTATACGTGATAAAGCTTCAAAGCTCGCTATCTTATCATTTTTAATATCAATAATAGGTTGGAAGTGTAGTACTAAACCTTCCGCTGTTTCACTGTTGATAATCGATTGAAGTTCACGTTCAATTTCTTTTTCTCGAATAACAGATATCTCAAGTTCAGTATCATAGAAAACTAGACCAAATTCATTTTCTTTTTCAACAGCTTTTTCAGATGTCAACATGAGATATTTTAAATTCTCTTCTATTTCAATCGGATATTCATGTTTAAGTTCTACAACGCCAATACCTGCATTAATACGCTCTGATGATAAATAAGTCTCAAGTATTTCAATCACATTCTCACAGAAATAACGTAACTCTTCTGTATTTTTATAATTCTTGATAAAGAAAGTAAAACGATTTTCATAGGTATGAAATAACTGAGCTTTCTCAGTTTTATATTCATCTAATCGATTAGCAATTTTCATAACTAAGTGTTGTGTATAAACAAATCCATAATTCATACTTACTGCATTTAAGTTATTTAAATTGATGCTAACTAATGCGCGATTAAATTTCGCATCATTTTCTGTTTCTCTTTCCAAGACTTTTCTTAAATAATTTAAGTTGTGTAAAGCTGTAAGTTGGTTATGATCATTAGAGAATTGAATCTCAGATTCTAAATCCTTACGATCAGTTATATCAATAATGATCCCTTCTAAAGCTTCAATTTCATGATCATCGTTATAAACTGCTTCGCCCCACTCTAAAACCCACTTAGGCTTGCCTTCTTTTGTTGTTATTTCGTATTCACCTTTATAAGCAACATTACTTTTAACTGCTCGATCCCAATCAACTTTAACAATATCCTGATAGTCTTTACTAATAATGTCGTTATAAGCAATCACATTATTATCAATAAGTTCTTCTGCTTTATAACCTGTTAAATCTTCAGCCCCATCAGACACAAACTTCATTGTCCAATCTGCATCATTATTACATCGATAAGCCATCCCAGGAAGGTTCGATAAGAAAACACTTTTACTTCGTTCACTTTCTCTTAACTCAGTTTCAGTTTTCTTTCGTTGAGTAATATCTTGAACGATGCAATGTGTTTGTAAAAAATTACCATCTTCATCAAAACTAACACGTCCTTCTATTTCTAAATTTAAGTAAGATCCATTCTTATGAATGGCTTCAGACTCTGTATGGACAAAACCTGCTTCTTTAAATTTAGGAAAACTATCTAAAAAACATTCCTTTTGGTTTTCAGGTAACAAGTCGTAATAACTCGTGTTAATGACTTCCTCTTTACTATAACCAAATATTTCAGTCCAACGCTCATTTACCTCAATAATATTTCCATTAACATCTAATGATTGATAACCCATTGGTGCTTCTTCAAATAAACGTTTAAATCTTTCTTCAGATTCTTGCAGTTGGACTTTTGAATTACGCAACGTTTGTTGATGCATGATAATAACACTTAATAAGACTGTCACAATCGGATATATAACCATGATTGGAAAACTGACCGCTTGAATCACATCCATATAATTATCAGATGGAATAAGCAATAAACATGCGATAACTGATACATGTACTAAAACACTCATCGCATAAACATTGATATGTACAAGTTTAAATTTTGGAAAAATCCATAAACGCCAAAGATTACCAATAAAAGCTGCAGAAATAATTGACATAATACCTGCAAAAGCACCAACACCACCTAGCATGTAACGATAAATGGAAGCGGTAATAACTGCCATTAAAGTTGGGATAGGCCCGATAAGTAAAGCAGTGACACTAATTAGAATTGTTCGCGTATCAAAGACAACTCCATCTTGTAGTATAAATGGAAGTGACATGATGACAACCACAACTAACGAGACAAAAACACCAGTTATGATTGGTTCATACTTTATATATTTTTTAGGTAAATAAGATACTGCTTCATAAATAACAACCAACATAACTAATAAAGCTGCATTATTTAATAAGGCAATAATTATACTTTGGTTCACAACAACCTCCAACATCTAACAAGTCTTATCAATGATCCCCAACACTTCAAACTTATGTATATTTATTATACAGTCTTAATACTTTTAATGTAAGTGTGCTAAAGTACTAATTTGCTTACTTACCATCTACAATAAATCAAGCAATCTAAAACCAAAGACCCAGAAAAAGAACGTAAATACTGAGGCAAGGGTTGATACTAAAACAGCTTGACTTGCCAGTTCACCATCACAATTTAAAACCACAGCCATCGGATAAGATGAAACTGCAACAGGTGATCCAAACATTAACAGTAATGCGACTAATTCAATTCCCCTAAAACCAAAAGTATAGGCAACAAGACTTCCTATTAGAGGTAATAGAATTAATTTCATAATCACAATAATACTTAAATTCCTAAGATTCTTTTTAACCGCATGAAACTCAAACATGCCCCCTAAAACCATTAAGGCAATCGGTGTGGCACTATAGGCAAGCGAAGAAACGACTTTTGAAGCAGCACTTGGTAATTGAATACCCGACACTAATACAATCACCCCTAATATTGCACCGATAATAATGGGATTCTTTATTGTTTTAATAAGTGTTTGTTTTAGATTAATTTCACCACCGCTATAGTATTCCAAAATAATAACCGCAATCACATTGTATAAAGGCACAATAAAGGCAATGAGCAAACTAACAACGCCAACATCATCATAAATATTCATAGCGATTGGTAGTCCTAAAAGAATGTAGTTACTTCTAAATGAACCTTGTACCATGACCCCAACTTTTTTAGGATCTTTTTCAATCTTCGAATAAACAAGCATAAAGAATAAAACAGCGATTAAAACGGCAGAAATCGCAAAGATAATTAACTGTGGATTAAAGATTTTTTCAATATTTGTTTTAATTAAACTTTGGAATAAAGTGATTGGTAGTAAGACTCTAAAAACAATGACATTCATGCCTTTTAAAGTATGCTCATCAACCAATTTAAAATACCTAAGTAAATAACCAATTAGCATTAACACAAACAAAGGTAATACAATATTCAAGGACAATATTAAAGAATCAAACATAAGTACCTTCCTTATGTTTGATTCTATCATTATCCAAATTATGTAGTAAAAGATTATTCATCTTTCAAAATTGTGTCATACAAATATCGACCAACACCATCTTCACTACACTCATAATCCATAACTACATCTGCAATTGCTTTAGTTGAAGGAATGCCATTTTTCAAACACACGCCTAAGCCCGCCACTTGAAGCATTTCATTATCATTAGTCGCATCACCAAAGGCAATGACATCTTTTATATCTAATCCTACATTTTCACAATATTTTATTAGAGCTATACCTTTATTGACTCGTGGGTCTTGGAATTCAAGCATATGTGGACCAGTTAGAAATGATTGATAATATGGTTTTGGATGTGCTTTCGCAAACGCGACAATATCATCCACTTTAGTCAAATCATCAGGCAACCTAAAAAGTAATTTCGCATTATCTTCTTCCCATAATTCAGATAGTTCTTTAGCTGGAATAGCCGGCTCATGATTTCTCATTGCAGAAGCAGACATCCGCTCATCTAAATATTGACTTAACATATAGCCAGTTTTATAAACGAATGGATTTAAGCCCGTTGGTTTCATCATTTCAATAATTTCTTTGATATAGGCTTTTTTGAGCTTATAAAATTCTTGATATTCACCTGTTCTTAAATCTCTTAATTGACCACCATTCATTCCAATCATAAGATCTAGTTCGAAACCTAGATCCCAACTATCCGCACGCATCTTCAACTTATCACTCGCTGGTCTTCCTGAAGCAATACCTATTCGAGCGCCTTTACGGTGTAATTCCTGAAAAGCTTTGCGTGTAATCGGACCTATTTCTTGACCCTTGTCAGCCAAAGTTCCATCAATGTCTGCAATAATTAGTACTTTTGAAAAATCCATATCTTTTTCCTCTAAACAATTTTATTATATTTATCGTAACACTCTATACCGCACTAAAAAAGATACAGCAGTGATATTGGAAATATTTTTCAATATTAACCAAAGATTGTGTATCTTAGATGTTTAAGCGCAAGTACTGGTTTTTTTAGAATCATACGAGGTCCTGAATATCGCATAACTTCTTTGATTTCACATCTCATGTCTTCTTTATAACAGGGTGTACTACATTGACTACAAAATGTTTTCGTCTCTGTATAAGGACACGCATCAATTCGATTAAATGCGTAATCTTTTAATTCACTATGATCACTTTGATGATGCTTATCATAAAGATCAATCATGATATTTATTGTTTCTTTTTCACTTTGTCTTTTATCCATAAATGCTATCTAATAGCTTGAGTCCAGTTTGTGTTTTAAAAATAGTTTCTTCAAATGTTTTTATCACATCTTTGCTTAACTCATCTTCATAAGCATTCACAAGAAAATCTGCTTCAACTAAAATTTGATAATCCAGACCATCAATATCAGTGTATTCATGATGATGCGCTATCACATAACAAATACGTTCTATTTGTAATCTATCCACTTTAATCTTAGTTAATAGTTTTCTAGCTTCATCAGGACCCTCAATTTGTTGGTATATCCCTGAACTGCTTCCATATTTCACTTCACTATTTTTAATTCCGATGTCATGTATTAAGCCTAAGATCTCTGTTATCTCACAAAGGTTTTGATCAAGTCCTTCAGTCTCAGCGATGGTTTTCGCATAGCCATACACTTTCAAAAAATGATTAATACGTCGAACATCTGTTCCATAATATTCAATCATTTCCTGCATGACTTGATTTACGTGACTCATAACTTTTCTCCTAACATAGATAGCTTACTGATTTATTGTGACATTAATATGACAAAATAATCTAAATTTTAGTTCTTAGATAATTCAAATATCCTTAAGGCTCCTCTAAAGACTAAAGTGAATACTATTAAGCCAATGATAAGATCTGGGAGTCTAGAGTCAAGAAAATAGACAGATATACCTGCGAGTATGACCCCAACATTCGCAATGACATCATTTGAAGTAAATATTTGACTTGATTTAATATGTACCTCATCACTTTTAGATTTGTTTAAAATCACTAGTGATAAAGAATTTCCAATCAAAGCTAAAACAGAGATTCCAATCATCATGGTAAAGTTCGGAATTTCTTCCAATCCTATAAAACGTCTCAATACTTCAATTAAGCCTAATATCGCAAGACTCATTTGTAAAGTTCCACTCAGTCTTGAAATACGTTTCTTGATTAACAACCTTCCCGAAATAGCATAAATACACAAACCATAAACAAATGCATCGGCTAACATATCTAATGAATCCGCTACTAAACCCATCGAATTTGAAACATAACCAAAGATAGCTTCTAAGACAAAGAATCCAAAGTTTATGATTAAAACCCACCACAGTAACTTTCGATCAATTTTTGATGATGTAATCTCGTCATTATATTCGCTTGATTGAATTAAATTCGATCCCAAATTTAACGAATCCAGTGAATTAGATATTTTTTCAAGTTCGGTTTCATGGAAAACCGTTAGTTTTCTTGCATCTAAATCAAAATCCAAAGACTTAATTGTTTGATAGTCAGCTAGTTTCATGCGGATCATCTGCTCTTCTGATGGACAATCCATATCTTTAATTAAAAATTCTGTTTTTAACATTTTCATCACCAATTTACCTAGTCTCTATTTTGTCTTTAAGTAATCAATTTCGCAACCAGATTGCCTAGTAAAAAAGCGCATTGCGCTTTCTTAAATTGTTTATTTAATAGATGACTTTAATACATCAAATCCTAGTTTAGTGATAACTTCATTAATTTGTTCGACTGACACATTAGAATCGTCAAAGTCTAACTTCACCTTACTTGAATTAAATAATACATTTACACTGTCTTTATCCACACCCACCATCGATTTAACGGCACTCTCAATTTTCATTGAACATGATGGACACACTAGTGTATCTAATTGTAAAACTGCTTTTTTCATATATCCTCCACATTTGTTTTAAATTTTAATAAACGCATTCCATTTAAAATGACCACTAATATACTACCTTCATGAACAAACATCCCAATCGACATATTCATCCAATCACTAAAGAAAACACTGATTAGTAAGAATAATACGACCGCTATCGCAATAAAAATATTTTGTTTCATATTCATTGCGGTGTGTTTGCTTAGTAAATAGGCATGGACTAAACTTTCAAACTTAGAATTCATCAATACAACATCAGAGGTTTCAATGGCCACATCTGTACCACAACCCATCGCAATCCCAATATCTGCTTGAGTAAGTGAAGGACTGTCATTAATCCCATCACCAACAAATACCACATGATGATGTTCTTTTTGAAGTTTCTTTACAAACTCAAGTTTGTCTTGAGGCAATAAATTCCCATAGGCTTCAGTCAAGTTACATTCATTTGCGATAATATCCACTGTACTTTGGTTATCTCCCGATAATAGTACAAATCGTTTAATACCATGTTTTCTTAATCGTTCAATATTTTCTTTAACATTCGCTCTTAGTTGATCTTTCACGCCAATGATACATTTAAGACTTTGATCAACAGACATTAGAATTAAGGTTTGACCATTTTCTTCAATGCTTTTGATTTCTTCTGAACTAGATTCATCAATGACAATTGATTCATTATTCATTAATGAAAGATTCCCAATAATAACCTTTTGTTTGTTTACGACTGCTTTAACACCTTGACCTTTTATCACTTCAGTCTTTTCTACTTTATGAAGTTCAAACTGATCAAAATAATCGACAATCGCTTTTGCCAATGGATGAGTTGATTCATGTTCTACACTGACTAAGATTGATTCAATGTCCTTACTATCTTCATCTAATATCTTAATACTTGAAACTTGTGCTTTACCTTGTGTTAGAGTACCAGTTTTATCAAAAACACAGACATCAGCTTGAGAGAAGCTTTGAATAGTTTCACTCCCTTTAAATAAGACTGAGTGGCTTGCACCATTACCAATTCCTGCAACGTTCGAAACTGGAACACCAATCACTAAAGCTCCAGGACATCCTAAGACAAGTATAGTGATTGATAGTTCTATATCTCTTGTAAAGACATAAACAACTAATGCTAGTAGTAATACTACAGGTGTGTAATGTTTAGAGAAACGATCAATAAAACGTTCGGTTTGTGATTTAGAATCCTGTGCTTCTTCAACCAGTTCAATAATCTTTCCAAAGATAGTATCTTCACCGACCCGCAATGCTTGGACTTGTAGGGTTCCATTGTCGACAATCGTCCCCGCATATACATTAGAGTTTGACTCTTTTGAAATAGGTTTTGATTCACCCGTAATACTCGCTTCATCAACATAGGCTTCCCCACTCAAAACGATTCCATCCACGGGTATCTTTGCGCCAGTCTTAACCAAGACACGATCATCAACATCTATCTCATCAATATCCACTTCTTCATAAGTTCCATCTTCATTAAGTCTTAGTGCTGTTTCAGGAGCCAAATCTAGTAACGATTTAATGGCTGTTCGAGTTTTATTTAGTGTTCTTGCCTCTAAGTACGCACCAAACAAAAATAGAAAACTGACAATGGCAGATTCTTCATACGCCTGTATCATAAACGCCCCTAATACTGCGATAGAAACTAAAACATCAATACTAACGACCTTATATTTCAAAGACTGATAAGCTTGTATAAAAATAGGTAGTGATGCGATGATAGAAGCCCCTATCAATGAACCTTCAAAGATAAGATGATTATCTAATATTAGTTCACTGATATAACCAATTAGAACTAATACACCACTGATAAATGTAAGTTTGTTTTTATGCTTAAAAATAAATCTTTGCATAAGCTAATTACTTTTTATAACTATCCGCTAATGCTTTAAGCATCACAAAGACTGCTTCATATGTTTCACAGACATCCCCAGGTACTTTATAGGAATCGGTTATTAAATCTAAACGTCCAAATTCTTCACTTAGATCTAAATCATTTGCTCGAATCTTTTCAACAAGTTTATTGTATTCAGCACGAACATCATAAAACTCTGGATGGTGTCCACCGTGGACTCTTTCAACAACCGGAACATATTGCTCTAGGGTTTTATAATATTTCTCAAATAATTGATTAAATGCAGTGTTTTCACTCATAAAAATTTGCCTCTTTTCTAAATATAAAAGAAGTATATGATTATACTGATTTATTTTCCTTGATGTACATCAAGTTTTTAAAAAAAAAGACCAAATCATTGGTCTTATATCATAAGTAATTCATCTATATTTAATAATTCGATTTCTTGATTAGAAATCTGTTTGATATAACCCGCTTCTTCAAATTCAAATAACTTACGACTAATTGTTTCTGGACTTGTACCTAAATAAGACGCTAGATCCTTCTTACTCATTCCTAAGTGTATGATTTTTGTAGACTGTTCAGACTCTAAACTTTCTACTAAGTAGAGCGCTAAACGTGTCTCAACTTTTTGTGTCGCTAAGCGCGTGCTTTGTTCTTCGGACTTGGATAATCTTTTAGATAATTCAGACATAATTTTAAGGGATATCTGAGGATATCTATTCAATAAGTCCTGTAAATCTTCTCGCTTAATCATACAAATATTTGTATTCATCATGGCACTCGCAAATGAATCATGAATCGAATCATTAAACAAAGATAGTTCTCCTGTAAAATCACCAGGATTTAATAATCTAATCAACTGACTTTTACCATCTTCTGTAATTCGATCAATACGAACTCGTCCTCTTGAAATAACATATAAGGCATCAGATTTTGTATTTGCATCATAAATCGTTTCACCTTTTTTAAAGGTCTTAGTAACAATAAGTTTTTGAATTTCATCCATCTGATCTTGAGTTAGATGATTAAAGATAGGAACTGTGCTTACACATCCCTTTCCATTATGCATACTACATCCAAGGTCAAAGCATTTATGTGCCATTAAAAATTCTCCTAATACAACTATACAATTTATCTATTTCTAAGCAAAACAAAAAGCACTTTTCAGTGCTTGTTTTTCCACATTGGTGGAGATGAGGGGAGTCGAACCCCTGTCCAAATAGTGTCCCCATTCAAACGTCTACAGTTTAGTTTGATTTTAGTACGAATCACGAATGCTTCAAACGTGCCACGTGATAAGTTGTTCTACTATGATTTAACTAATACTCGAAAGAACTGTCTTCTTTAGCGATCCCTTGTTTATTAGTATCAACCACCAACCCCAAGGACAGGGTTAATAGCGACAGCTGCGAGCTATAAAGCTACTAGGCAGCGAAACTTAATCTTGAGTTTCCAGTTATTGTTTGTTTTGGCAATTAGGTCGCCACTCCACTGCAGTCTGAATCCAACATCAACCTGTCGAAACCATGACATCCCCATGTTTATACATTAGGCATGTAATGCATTTTGAATTATAGTCCTTAACAATTGTAATGTCAAATAAAGCTATCTATTTATCTCAGCCTCATTACTAAAGCCACGTTGTTCCCAATAGCCTTGATAATCTGCATCATCTGATAATTCTATTTCATTAACCCAACGAGCCCATTTATAACCCAATTTATCTTCTGCAACCACAATAAATGGATAACCCATTTCTGGTGGCAAAGGTATTTCATTAGCGTTATAAGCTAGTATCAATTGATTATCAACGATTTGATCTAATGGAAGTGATGTCGTATAGCCATCCACTGCCTTAAAGATAACGGTATTAGCTTCTGCTTTGACGCCAGCTAAATTCATAATGTCTGAAATGAATGCACCTTCCCAAAATATGGTCGCGTCCCAGCCTTCAACACAATAAAGGGTTATGAGTCTTTGATACTTATCTAGGGCTAAAACTTCTTCATAAGTTAAAGTAACGCTTTGATCGACAAGCCCTGTTATGTTTAGTTGATATGTTTCAATATCGACTTCTTGCACACCACTAATTGAATTATCTCGTGGTCCTACGGCAGGGTCTAATCTTGCCCCTTGATACTCCATTATTTCGTTTTCTCTAAAACGACTCATAGTTGAGCTTGATATAGTATCTTCATCTTCAACACTTGAACATGATGACAAGAATAGTGTGCTGATAATAAAGATAAATGTTAGTCTAAGCATCTTTTTCATCTTCTTATCCTCTACCACTATTTTACGCCTTATAAAAAAAGAATATGCAAATGATGCATATCCTCTTAAATCATATAGTTAAAGCCGATCGCTTCTTCAGCGAGTTGCTGAAGGTTTATACTTTCTAAGTAGGTGTCAATAACCTGATTCAAACCTTCCCACATTGGAAGTGTTTTACAGGTATTACCACGACTACAATCATAGCCTTTATCTAAACAAGCCACCGGTGCTAAAGACTTTTCGGTGAGTTTTAAAATACTACCCACTGTATAATCACTAGCTGTACGATTTAATTTATAACCACCGCCTATACCATGTGTTGCATCGACAAACTTCGCTTTTGAAAGAATGGTCATAATACTCTCTAAATACTTTAAAGATATCTCTTGTCTTTCGGCAATGTCTTTTAGTGGTATGTAGTTAAATGATTCGTGATCATATAGATCAACCATCACTCTTAGGGCATAACGACCCTTTGTTGAAATCATCATAGGATTACCCCCTTTAATCAATTGTATTTATATCAAATGGTGTTGATTGGTAAACATAATAGTTTAACCAATTTGAAAATAGTAAGTTTGCATGTGATCTCCAAGTGACTTTTACTTCAGCACTCGGATCATCATTTTCAAAGTAGTTTACAGGTACTCTGATTGGACGGCCAAGTTTCACATCACGATCATATTCTTTTTTAAGCGTATCAGCATCATATTCACTATGGCCCATGACATAGAATTCACGTGAGTCTTTAGATTTAATGAGATAAATCCCAGCATCCTCAGACTCTGCAATAACTTCTAGTTCATCAATCTTTTTAACTTCTTCTGGGTCAACACTTGTATGACGTGAGTGTGGTGCCATGAAACAATCATCAAAACCACGTGTCCACATTGATTTCTTGTTGTTGACTTTATGTGGGAATAAACCAAACATCTTTTCATCAAGTTCTAACTTATCAATACCATAGTTATGATAGAGGGCTGCTTGAGCACCCCAACAAATATAGAACTTAGAATGGACATGGGTCTTTCCCCAATCCATAATCTTTTTAAGCTCTTCCCAGTATTCCACTTCATCAAACTCTAAGGTTTCAACGGGTGCACCTGTAATCACTAAACCATCATATTTTTGGTCTTTAACATCATCAAAGTTTTTATAGAACGCTAACATGTGTTCTTCTGAAACATTCTTTGCTTTGTAGGTTGAAGTTTGTAGTAATTCAAGTTCAACTTGTAAAGGCGTATTACCTAAAAGACGAGATAATTGAGTTTCAGTCTCAATCTTTGTAGGCATTAAATTTAAAAGTAATATTTTAAGTGGACGAATATCTTGAGTCATCGCCCTTTGTTCATTCATCACAAAGATATTTTCTTCTTCAAGAATCTTTGCGGCTGGTAATAAATTAGGTATTTTAATTGGCATATGATAAACAATCCTTTCTGTATTATTAAAACACAATAAACCGGTCTCCCGGTTTATTTAATTCGATTTATTTAATGGCTTCAAATCCGTGTGCTAAATCCGCAAGGATATCATCGATATGTTCAGTCCCAATACTTAAACGAACTGTAGTTGGTTTAATACCAATCTCTAACAATTCCTCAGTTGATAATTGTGAGTGTGTCGTTGATGCAGGATGGATAACTAAAGACTTCACATCCGCAACATTCGCAAGTAATGAAAAGAGTTCAAGTGATTCGGTGAATTTCTTCGCATCTTCTTCGCTTCCTTTAAGTTCAACAGTAAAGATTGAACCTGCACCCTTTGGATAAAACTTCTTATAAAGTTCTTGGGTCTTCGCATCAGCGATGGATGGGTGATTAACTTTATCCACTTGTGGATGTGATTTTAAGAAGTCAACCACCTTTAATGCATTTTCAACATGTCTTTCAACACGTAGTGATAAAGTTTCTAAACCTTGAAGAAGTAAGAAAGAGTTGAATGGAGAAATAGCTGCGCCATTATCTCTAAGTAAGGTTGTACGAATCTTAATAATGTAAGCTAGATTACCTGCAGCTTCTGAGAAAACGACACCATGATAGTTTGGATTAGGTTGGGTAATACCAGGGAATTTATCATTTTGTGTCCAGTCAAATTTACCACCATCTATGATGACACCACCAAGAACTGTACCATGTCCGCCAATGAATTTAGTCGCTGAATGAACGACGATATCTGCACCATGTTCTAGTGGTCTAAAGAGATATGGTGTAGCGAAGGTATTATCCACAATCACTGGAATGCCATGTTTGTGGGCAATATCTGCCACAGCTTCTAAATCAATAATATCTGAATTAGGATTTCCTAATGATTCTAAATATAAAGCTTTTGTGTTTTCTTTTATTGCTTTTTCAAAGTTTAATGGATCACTGCCATCAACAAATGTCGCATCAATGCCCCATTCTTTAATGGTATTAGCGAAGAAGTTATAGGTTCCTCCATAAACGGTTGATGAAGATACAATGTGATCTCCTGCTTTTGCGATATTTAAAATCGCATAGTTTATAGCTGAAGTACCAGATGCAGTAGATAATGCCGCTACACCACCCTCTAATGCTGCAATTCTCTTTTCAAAGACATCAGATGTTGGATTCATTAATCGTGTATAAATGTTTCCACCTTCTGTTAAGGCAAATCGACCAGCAGCTTGTGCTGAATCCTTAAAGACATATGAAGTTGTCGCATAGATTGGGACAGCTCTAGAATCCGTTGCAGGATCTGGATTTTCCTGTCCTACGTGTAGTTGTAAAGTTTCAAATTTATAGTTTTTACTCATTTTAGTTAAGTTCCTTTCGAGTGTGTGTAAGCAAGTTTAAAAATGTGAGCTTCACATTCGATGGAAACGATGGTGAAATATTAACAAGTAAGTATTTGTTCTTATCATGTCATCTCTTCCTTTCACTAAGATTATCATGAGTGTATCAAATTCAACCTACTAGGTCAATAGGTAAATAGAAATATTTAAAAAGAACATCTAATTTATAGATGCTCTTAGTGGTTCTAAATCAATCTTTTCTAAGGTTAAGAAGGCTTCGTGAGCTGTATAGAAGTCTAAATAAAATAGTAATGCATTCTTTTCATCTTCAACAGTTTGATGAGAAAAAATGATAGGCATACCCTTATCTAGATCTAAGTTTTCATAAACATCAAGACTTGCTTCTATAATACTTAGTACTCTTCGTCGATGATATTTTTTATTTTTAATCAAAGCATCCATAATGTTCGCGAACCCATTGCTTTCAATATTTTTTAATACTTCATCATTAATGAGTGACTCATGAATATAAGCAATCAATATAGCTTCCTTCTCATCATCAAAGTAATTTAAACGTCGTACTTTTAGATAACGTCCTTTTAAATACAAATCATCAATATCTAATAAATCAAATTGCACAACCCACTCACGACTTAAGATTTCAAAGTGTGATTCTAAACCCATTTTCTTCGCTAACTTAGTCAAGGATACATCTTGAGTCTCATTTTCGTAAATAACTCTATAGGGTTCAACTTTATAATATAAATCGTCTTTAACTTCAATTAAGTTTAATTGGATAAATTCATCGTAAACTAACTTGGCAACTTCATTTTCCACGCCTAAGAGTTCTGCCATTAGTACGGGCGTCGGTATTAAAAGATTTTGCGCATGTTTTTGTGCGACTAAGAAATTTCGCAAACCATTTCGAAATTGATCTTCAATACTCAACTTTTTTCGATGATCAATTTTTTGTTTATTTTTCATTTTGTTCCATCGCTTCCTGATAGAAAAGGTTCCCGTTGACTAATATTTTTTCAACCGCAACACAGGATTCAGTTTTATCAATATAGTGAATACTATGTTCTGTTAAAATCGTTTCATCTGTTAAATTTAAACTTAGCTTATCAATATTAGATGCGATTTTGGGATGAATCGAAAAAATGGCTTCTTTTACAGTCATCATGAATTTATTAAACCAATCTTGCATGATGAATTCTTCATTCTCAAGTAAATTAATATCCAACTTATATTGCCCCGGCATAAAGACATCAACAAAAAAGAAAGGATAATCATTCGCATAGATAATCATACTGACGTGTAATATATGATCAAAGTTTTCTTTCATAACTTCTGGAAATTTATCACTATTCACGAAAACTGATTCAACCAATAATACTTTACGTTTATATGAATAGCCACGGGATTCAATAATACCCTTTAAGCTAAACATCTCTGGACGTGTTGCGACTATATGTGGTTTTATGCTTACAAAAGTACCCTTGCGTCTAACGCGTTTGATTAAGCCCTCTTCTTCGAGTTCTTGATACGCTTGTCTGACCACTTGCCGTGAAACATGATAAAAGGAACTAACATGTTCTTCATAAGGTAAAGGATCATTATCTTTTAATCGTCCGTCTTCTATCGCATCCATAACACTTTTTCTAATTTGCAGATAAAGAGGGATTCTTAATTTCTTATTGATACTAATCACATTCATCAATAAAAATTATAACGCAAATTCATATGTCTAGGTTTTTTTGTGATAAATGTTAAGCCTCTTATACAAAAAAGACATACCTTTGAATAGATATGTCTTTATCTTTATTGACCAGTTGCCAATTTCTTACGTAAACGAGTAGAAATCATCTCAACGATTAAAACAGTAATTATTAATCCAATGAGTAAAGCACCCGCATCTTTCCAACGATAAGCACTAATCGCAAAAATCAATGGAGCACCAATACCACCAGCGCCAACCATCCCTAAGATCGTGGCGTATTTGATATTAATCTCAAAACGATAGATTGCAGTAGAGATAAAGTTACTCATTAATTGGGGAATAATTCCATATTGAATCTTTTGTATCGTATTACAACCAGAAGCATCTAGCGCTTCTGTAATACCTGGATCTAAATCTTCAATAACTTCAATAAAGAGTTTTGAGACCATCCCAATACTTGCGACCGCTAAAGTAAGAACACCCGTAAATGGACCAGGACCTGTTACACGGATAAACATTAAACCATAAACAACCGCTGGGAATGTACGAATAACCGTAATCATCATAACGCCTAAATGTGCCACTGCCTTAGGCATAATATTACGCGATGATACAAAGGCAATTGGAATCGAAATAATGACCCCAATAATCGTGCCCAAAAAGGCAATCGCCATTGTCTCTAACATGAGGTAAGGCACGCCACCTGTACTATTAAAATCAAATAAGAAATCTGTATTTGGATTAAAGATAGAACCCAATATATTAAAGGCTATCTTCATACCTGTTTCAGTTAAACCTTTAAAAGGCATATAGATATTTGAAACAACAATAATCGCAATAAGAGCACTTATTGCCAAACCTATTTGAACGGTGTATTTAGGTTCTTGTTTAAGTTTTTCGAGAATAGCTTGATTTTGACTCATAATAATTTCATCCTAATATATCGACTTGTACTTTCAATGGAATACACCGTAATCATCATTACTAAAAGAATAAGTCCAACATCTTCATAAACACGCCAACCTAAACGTTCATTAAGTACGATCCCAATACCACCCGCACCAACATAACCAAGGATAGCCGCATTACGGATATTCATTTCAAAGTTATATAAAGCAAGTGAAATATATTGACCCCATAGTTGAGGCATAATCGCAACCCAGAAGGCTTGAATACGTGTTGATCCACTGGATAATGAAGCTTCAAAAGGCCCCATATCTGCAGTATCAATGAGTTCATAAAACATCTTGGTCATAATGGTAAAGGTAAAGACCATAATCGCCATCGTACCCGCAAAAGCACCAATCCCAAAAATAATTCTAAATAATAAAGCTAATACTAAAATTGGGAATGTACGAACCACAGACATCATGGATTTAAAGATAAATTTAACAACTGGGTTTTTCATCATATTTTCTGATGAAAGATAAGCTGCAGGTAGTGCTAAACTTGTACCAATTAAGGTTCCAACCACTGACATTAAAATAGTGTCTACTAATGGTCCAACCACTGAATCAAAATATTCAAAGTTCGGTGGAATCATTTGCGATACAATCACAAAGAATTGATAACCACGATTAATTAACATATCGAGTTTAAAGCGTGTTAAACCAATACTAAAGTAAGTTAGAACTAAAATGATTGGGACCACATAAATAGCTGGACTCATTTTAGGTGTGACTACTTTACCATTACTGAGTGTAATTGGTTTTGGTTTTAACCAGTTAAATAATGATGACATCTTAATGCTCCATTAGGTCATCGTTAGATAGTTCACGACCATATACTTGTTTTAAGATATCATTGTTTACATTTTTAGATGGACCATCATAGACAATGACCCCTTCTTTTATCCCAATGATACGATCTGCATAATTAAGCGCCATATCAACATGGTGCATATTCGCAATAACCGTAATATTTAAATCTTTATTAATTTTTAAGAAATCACCCATCACTTGTTTAGAAGTAACTGGATCTAAGGATGCGACAGGTTCATCCGCTAAGATAATACTTGGCTTTTGAGCTAAACATCGAGCTAGCGCAACACGTTGTTGTTGTCCACCAGATAATTGATCAGCACGAACATAAGCCTTTTCTAAAATACCGACTTGATCTAAAGCTTCAAGCGCAATAATTTTGTCTTCTTTAGAATAAAGAGAAAGTAAGCTCATCCATAAAGGCATATCTGCAACACGAGCAGCTAAAACATTTTTAATAACTGAAGTTCGTCTAACCAAGTTAAAGGATTGGAAAACCATTCCAATATTTCGTCTAAAACGTCTAAGTTCTTTACCAGCTAATTCAGACACATTTACTTCATTGACAATCAGTGTGCCACTGGTAATGTCATGCATCTGATTGATGGTTCTAAGTAAGGTTGATTTCCCTGCCCCAGATAAACCAATAATAGCGACAAACTCGCCTTGTTCGATGGTTAAATCAACTCCTTTAAGAGCTGTTACCCCACCTGGATAAGTCTTAACGACATTCTCAAATTTAATCATATATTTCTACATCCTTTTAAAACAAAAAAAGAGCGAAGCAATTGCCTCGCTCTTATGATAAACCTAATTAACTACCTTGTACAATATCACGTGCAGCGCGAGCACCATCATAATCAGAATCTGTTACAACTTTGTAACCTTCGTGATTATAAATAGCGATTGCTTCAGCACCAGCTTCAGTTTGAGCAATTTCAATAAATGCTTCTTGGATAGCAACTTTTAATGCATCACTCATGTCTGGGTGATTTAAGCTTACAGAGATTGTATCGTTAAAGATACCTTGAGTTACACCGATAACATCTGTTTCATTCCAGATATCTTCAGTACGTTCCCATTCTCCAACCCAGTTTTCATCATAGTCACGACGAATATCAGCATAACCAACACCAATATCACATTGTTCTGTTGCGAGGTTAGCAGCGATATCACCATAACCACCAAGTAGTGGTGAGTTTTCTAAATCAGTGATTTTCATACCGAAGTTATCCATTAACCACATTGTTGGGTAAACATAACCTGCAGATGAAGTAGATGAGTTAGATACACACCATTGTGCAGCATTAACATCATCCCAAGTTAAAGCTTCACCACTGTTCACTTTATCAGCTAATGTACGACCATATTCACTTGGTCCAGCATAAATTAATGAACGATAGTAAGTAACTTGATTTTCTGAATCACCTTCAGTTGGTAATCCATCATTCCAGTCTACTGGATTTTCGCTGTCTTTATTTAAGCCAGCACGTGTAGCAGCTAAGACTACTTCAACACCGTCTTCGGAGTATGCAACATATGTACCACCTGGTAAGAAACCAATTTGTGCAGTACCAGCAGCAAGTGCATCACCAGCAGCATTGTAATCTGTTGTAACTTCGATGGTTACATTTTCAACAGTGAAGCCTTTTGTAGCTAAACTATCGATTAACATTTGTTTTAGAGGTTCAGTCGCTTCTTGGATAAGACCAGGGTCACGGCTAGGAACAAATAAAACAACTAGGTCTGAGATCGTTGTGACTTCTTCTTCAGCAGGCTCAGATGAACATGCAGTTAGTCCACCTAATACAAGAAGAGAAAGCATCAACACAGCTAAAAACTTTTTCATTATTTTCCTCCTGTAATTAAATAATTACATATCTAGCATAGCACTTTTTATATAGTACTAAAGTATAAATTGCGCATTTCTTTATACAAGTTTTCAATGCCTTGATATAATTTACATATGCTTAACAAAACTTGTGTATTTACAACTGATATTCATGGGACAATATCAGCCAAATCATCCATCAATAATGAACTTAACTTAAATGGGCTTTCTCGTGTTTCTACTTATTTAAAAGAACTTGAAAAAACACATGAAGTTTTACTTTGTGATAATGGAGATAGTCTTCAAGGAAGTCCACTTTTAACCTATTCCCACAACAACAAGCTATCACCCAATCTACTAGCGTTAGTCATGAATGAAATGGAATATATGTATACTAACGTTGGTAACCATGATTTCAATTATGGTGAAGAAATATTGCATCAATTCCTAGATGATTTAGGGGCAACATGTATCACCAGCAATGTACTCTATAAAGATATTCCAATTGGAAGTAGTCAAATCCAACAATTCAATGATGGGACTAAAATAGGTTTAATCGGAGTTGTCACTGATTATATCCCTCATTGGGAAAGACCCGAAAACATTAAACATTTCACTTTCTTAAATCCTATTGAAGTGGTTAAGAAAGAAGTCTGTGAACTTAAAGAAAATGTCGATTTCGTTTTTGTCATCTATCATGGTGGTCTAGAAAAAGATCCTGAAACAGGCATCCCTACTGAAACCTTAACGGGTGAAAACGTAGGTTATGAACTTGCGCAAATTGATTGCATTGATGTGATCATCTCTGGGCATCAACATCGATCAATCAACACAGTTATCAATAACACCCTATTTCTTCAATCCGCAATGAATGCTTCTGAAATCATGCAGGTAGATATCATTGATAAAAAACTAGAAGCTAAACTTGTCAGTATGGCTGATGTTGAATTTGATCAAGAAATCGAGAATCTCATCGAACCATTTGAGGAAAATGTTAATAGATGGTTAGATACCATCATCGGCACATTAGAAGAAGATTGTTTGGTGAATGATCCTTTTGAAGCACGTTTACATAAACATCCAATGGTCTCATTTTTGAATCAAGTTCAATTTAATTTCACGATGGCTCAAATTAGCGCAACAGCATTATTTAACCAACCACTCGGTTTCCCTCAAAACATTCGTATGCGTGATATTGTAAATAACTATGTTTATCCAAATAGTTTAGTGGTTAAGAAAATGACTGGCAGAGCAATAAAAGCTTATCTTGAACAAAACGCAAAATACTTCTCAATTAAAGATAATGAGATTATTGTGACACCAGAATATGCCAAACCTAAACCACAACACTTTAATTACGATATGTTGGATGGTATAGATTATACCTATAAGATTTCTAATCCAATTGGTAAACGTCTCATTGAAGCTAAAATCAATGGAGAAGACTTGGTTGATCATGATTACTACACGATTGTCATGAATAATTATCGTGCAAGTGGTGGCGGTAACTTTAATATGATTCCTGAAGCGATTACAGTGACTGAATTACCATTAGATATGACTGATTTAATTGCGGAGTATATCCAAAAAAATACACCTGTAAAAATTAATCATAAAGAAAATATTAAAATCATTAAGTAAAGAAAAAAACGCATCAGGACATGATGCGTTCTACATATTCTAAAGCAGGAATCATTGTTTCATAGAAAGTTTTATCTAAGATATCAATTCCACTAAAGCCCAGCACTTGATAGAGTTCTGGGTTTTCTTCAACTTTCTCAACTAAGAATGTTTGAATTAAAGCCATAAACTCTGCACTTAATTCATCATCTTCTTCAGCTAACTTACGACTCACAAAGACATCGTCATAAATAGGCTGCGTTACACCAATGACATTTACATCATCAAAGATATTATTTTGACCACCATAATCTTCAGTATTCCATAAATCTTCATAATCATATCTTAGTAAACTAGGACCAACCGCAATGTCACAATCTTGACTAGCCAACGATTTAACGACATCCTCATAACCTCTTACCTCTAATGTATGATCAAAGAGTTCACCTATACGACGATCATATTCATCAATTAACCAAAGACTTGGCATGACATAACCATCTAAACTAGTCACAACCACATGACACCAACTCGCCACATTCACATCAATCCAAGTAATGGTTTGATTATTAACAAACTTAGAATAAAGCTCTTGTCCATATTCTGATGGACCCGTATAGATTAAAGCATTTCGATAAGATAAATCAGAAATTGGTTTTGTGCTTGAAGTAATATCGTTATAAACACTTGGCTCAGTCCCCATATCAAGTTGTGGACTTGTAATGCTTGCCATATAATCCACTTCTTCTATGACTTTTAAATATTGAAGTACAGGTAGATATGCTATGTCTACTGTTCCATCAACAACACTTAACCGAGTTTCTTCATGCGTATCAAAGACTTCAACATTTAAGTTTTGAACATCATAACCTTTATCAAATAAATAGCTACGAAGATCATCTGAAAAAGATATAGAAGACTCTAAAATATCACCCGGTATTGCGACGGGAGATATCGCGATCGTTAGCTGATCAATTTTTTCTTTAGTAAAGAGTGAACAAGAACTTAAAAACATAGAACTTGTGATAAGTAGAATTAAAGATTTTTTCATATGACTTATTATAAACGAAACAGTACTTTATTGAAGGTAAATCCTAAGAGTTTTCACGATAACTACATAATTAACAATAAACTTAAGGGTATAATAATAAGGTACATCTTATGAGGAGGTCATTCATGGGATATTTAGGTTATGGGCTAATTGCCCTCATAATTGCATTAGGTTTTTATTTAGTTGCGGCATACAACGGGTTTATTTCATCACGAAATAAAGCAGAAGAAGCATTCTCAACCATGGATGTTTATTTAATTAAACGTTCAGATTTAATTCCAAATTTAGTCGCAACTGTAAAAGGTTATGCGAAACATGAAAAAGAAACATTAGAAAATGTTATTAAAGCACGTAATATGGCAGTCAGCGCAACCACACCAGAAGCAAAACTAAAAGCCGAAGGTGAAGTGTCTGGTATGCTAAGTCGTTTATTCGCTCTATCAGAAGCTTATCCAGATTTGAAAGCTAATGCGAACTTCCAAGATTTAATGGGACAACTTAAAGTGGTTGAAGAAGATATCGCTAATGCACGTAAATACTATAATGGTATTGTTCGTCAATATAATACTTCTATTGAAATGTTCCCTGGGAATATTATTGCGAATTTATTTAAATTCACACGTAAACCATTATTCGAAGTTGAAGAAGAAAGCCAACGTAAAAACGTTAAAGTTGAGTTTTAGTTTATGATCCGTAAACTCAAAGCACTAGCTCTGAGTCTTGCGACTATATTTGCGCTAGCGCTTAGTTTTACAACTGTATCTGCATACGAAGATGTGTCTATCACATCTTTTGACATTTCATTAGATATTAATGAAAACGGCTTGATACAAGTAAATCAAAGCATAGATGCATTTTTTAATGTTAGTCGTCATGGCATCATTGCATACATTCCTCAGCGTTATGATATGGTATGGGATATTGATGGACAATCCGTTGAAAAGTCTTATTATTTCCCAGTTAATAATGTGACAGTCTATGATAGAACCTATGTCACAGATACCGATAGTTATGGTAATGTCTTAATTCAAATTGGTGATGCTGACACTTACGTGGATGATCTACAAAACTATGATTACAGTTACTCTGTTCAAATGCGAGATTTAGACTTAAATGGTCAGCAAGCCCTTTACACTAATATTGTTGGTGATGGTTGGGATATGAGTATGGAAGAAGTGTCATTCTCAATTACCTTACCTAAAGCTTGGCCAGAAGAAATTTATTTTTATTCTGGTTACTATGGTCAAGAAACTGAAGCTGATGTGACATATAGTATTTCAGGTAATACCTTAACAGGTGTTCTAAATGGTGGATTAAGTCCTAATCAAGCCTTAACCATCTATGCTCCATTAGCCAATGATTTTTTTACCTTTATTCCTGCACCTGACTATACTATTGGTGCACTCGCCCTATTCTCATTATTCAGTGCTTTAACCGCACTCTTGTTCTTCAAATTTGGACGTGATGAAAAAACGGTTGAAGTGGTTGAGTTTTATCCAATTGAAGGACTATCATCTGCACAAGTTGGATATATCTATGAAGGGATTGTTGATACAAGAGATGTAGTATCACTGATTATTGAATGGGCTTATAAAGGTTATCTAACAATCACTGAAGATGACAGTAAAGGTAAAGACTTTACCCTAACTAAAATTAATGAAATTGCAGATACTGAAATTAGAGCTGAAGTTACCCTCTTTAATAAACTTTTTAAAAACAGAGATGTGGTCACCAGTGATGATTTAAAAAACTCATTCTATACATCTGTTGAATATGCAAAGAAAGACATTCAACGTCATTTCTTTGGGAATAAAAGTAGACGTATCTTTGATCCTAAGGCAACTGTCTTTAAAGTCTTCTTAGCTATCTTTAGTATGTTACCTGTGGGGCTTGTTGTTGCGGCACAAATTTATTTCAACACCTATGAAATCGAAATGGCGATTGGCCTAGGTCTTGTATCTATAGCTTTAAGTACAGCATTAATGATTATATGGATTATTGCGGTTAAGTTTTGGCCATCGCTTCGTAAGATTCAAAAATCTTTATCAACCGTTGGCTTAATCTTAGTCACTTCATTCTTTATATTTGTAAGTTTCTTCTTGTTAAGCCTTGCGAATTTTGCCTTCTGGAAAATCTTAGTTCTCTATGCTTTAATTGCGACAAACATCGGATTTACCTCTGTTATGGATAAACGCACTGAGCTAGGGACTAAATACTTAGGTCATATCTTAGGTCTTAAAAACTTTATTGAAGCCGCTGAAAAAGATAAACTCGAAATGTTGATTCATGATGATCCTTCTTATTTCTACAGAATTTTACCCTATGCCTATGTCTTAAATGTAAGTGATGTATGGTCTAAGAAATTTGAAGACATCGTTATTCAACAACCTGATTGGTATAGTGGATCTAACCCACTAAATACTTATATCTTTGTTAGTCACTTAAACAGAACACTTGGTTCTATGAGTCGCGCTATGACTTCAATGCCTCAATCATCAGGTCGAGGTGGTGGAAGCTTCGGAGGCGGTGGTGGCGGCTTTTCCGGTGGTGGCTTCGGCGGTGGTGGCGGAAGCAGCTGGTAAAGTTTTATAATTAAATTAGAGGAGAAAAAATATGAGAAAATATGAACCGCATCGTTCATCCCTAGGGATGGATGCGAATTTACTGGTTGTTTTAGTTTGGTTTGGTGGAACCTTATTATCTTGGATGGATTTAGGTGTACTTAGTCCACTTGTCCCAATCGTGATTATGTATATGGAAAAAGATAGTTCACTCGTTAGATATCACGCTCTACAAGCAACTTCACTGATGATCTTCACAGCACTCGCTAATTTCATTTTAGTTATTACGATTGTTGGAATTGTCTTTGTACCTGTACTCAATATCATTCTATTTATCTTTTCAATAATTGCGGCAATGCGTGGTTGGAACTATGAAACCTATGAAGTTCCTTTTGTTCAAGGCATCTTCAGATGGCTTCAAAGAACATTACATATCGATATAAACTAAAAAGGCTTAACAGCCTTTTTCAATTTTTAATATATTTAATAACAATTAATTGTAATAGGACAATGAGTACACTTGTTAGAACTGTAATGTAGGTGATACTTGCCAACCCCATCAACGGTATTATTGATGCTGCCAACATTGAACCTAGTGTAAATCCTAACTGGATTCCTGAACCATTAAGAGACAAGACAAAGTTTGCTTCATGGTGTGTTGTTTGCACAATTCCAATATTCATTTGTAAGCCTGTCGCCCATGAACTTACTACCCATAATGATAAGAAAATAACAGATAAAATCACATTAAAACTAAAAACAACTAGTAGAGTAACATTTATTAGTTGTGCCACAGCACCTATTAACATTGACTTTTCATATCCAATTTTATCACTTAAACGACCACCAATTTCATTACCAATAAACGTCGATACTCCTATAACAAGAAGAATAATTGGCATATATTTTGCATAATCTGTAAATCGTTCTGTAATAAATGGAGTTGCATAAGTATATAATGCAGAATAACCAATAAACATCATAATTGTAAAAGTGTAAATTGATAATACTTTTTTAGATTTTAAATAAACAAATTCATCCTTTAAACTAATACGTTCACTATGATGTTTATCTTTAGGAAGTACATATGCAAAAGATATTGCGACAAGTGCTGTCATAATACTCAATATAACGAAAATATTTTGCCATGATAAAGTATCCGACAACACTCTTGTTAAAGGCACACCTAATACGAGTGACAATGATGTTCCACTGATAAGAAACGCAAGTGATCGACCTTGTCTTTCAGGTGTAGAAAGTGATAATACACTCGCAAACGCTAGAATACCATAACTATTTAAGGTTACACCGCTAATAAATCGGATAATCAAAATTTGATTAAAACTGTTAACAAGTGTGATTCCAAATAAACTTAAAGAACCTAAACTTAACATCGTTAATATTAAATGTTTGCGATTCATCTTCGCAAAAACGATCATTACTAAAGGTCCTCCTAAAGCAGAACCTAAAGTATAAGTTGTTGATAAATAGCCCGTTTGCGCAATTGTTACATTTAAATCGACTGCGATTTTATCTAGGATCGCGCCAAATGCGAAGTTGGACATTCCTAAAACAAAAGCCATAATACTAAAAATATATAGAATTGTTTTTAATTTCTTCATAATAACCTCGCTGAGCAAGTATAGCACCTAGAGTTAACTCTAAGTCAAGTATTTTTAAAAAGCAATGCTATAAACATTGCTTAAATTTATTGGTTTATTGTTTTTCTTTACTACGAATAATGGATAAATATATAACATCCAAAATAAATTGAAGTGATATCAACTTTTCAATTCGATCACTTAAACCTTCAGAGGAATAGGTATAAAGACTTAAGTCACATAACTTTTCAAGGGATGTATCGACATGATTGGTTATCGCAATTGTCTTATAATCTTCATTACTCAGTGTTTTTACTAAATTCAGAATTGTTGGATTACGCCCTGTATGACTAATTAAAATACATAATGTATCTCTATTAGACGTATCTTTCAAATAATCTTGATGAATATCATTAAATGCTTGAGCTCGAATATTTAAAGCCATTAATTTAAAACAATATTCTTGCGCTATTAAGAAGTTTTGATTACTGGCATAGAAATCAATTTTCTTATACTGCATTATTAATCGAACAATTTTCTTTAGGTTTGAATCATCTAAGAGTTCACGCGTAATCGTAATCGCGTTCTTATAAATATCTTCTAAGGTATCTGCACATGAATCGTCATCTTGAGTTTCTTTAATAACTTGATCTTTTTGAATCCGTAAACCATATTCATAGTTATATTCTCTTTGAAATTCAATATAACCTTTATAACCTAACTTCTGCGCAAAACGTATAACTGATGATGGACTGACATAAGCTTTTAGCGCAAGCTCATGCGCACTTAAAGATAATACTTCTTCAGGATTAGCTAAAATATATCGAGATATTGAGGTATCTCTTCCTGTAAAATATCTTTCTTTTTGTAGTCGATCAATAATCAAAATTTGCTCCTTATTTAAGGCCAGCAATACCTTCTTCTAACATTTCTAACTGCCAAAGTGTATGTTCATCTTTAACGAGTTTTTCTGCACCATTCGCTAATGTTTCATAGAGATAATCATAATAAGTTCCATAGTCACCTTTTAGAGTTTCTACTTTTTCTTCATGATAGTTCTTATCTTTATCTACATAATACAACGTTCCATACTCATCACGATCATCTAGACCAAATGTTGGCCAGTCTGGCCATAAGAATGATTTAAGTTGGTCTTCCTGTTTATCTTTCGTTACTTTAACATATGAGCCTTTTTTACCCACTAATACTAAGCTTGGTCTTTTATGAACTCTAAAGAAAGAGGATTTAATTGATACTTTAATCGTGTCATAAAATAAATCTAAATCAAAGTAATCATTCATACGACCTTCACCTAAAAGTTGACGAACATCATAGACCACTCTATTGGGTTTACCAAAAACATGAATGACTTGATCAATGGAGTGACAAGCATGGCCATAATAAAAGGAATTTATCTTACTAAAATGATGAACTGCTTCAACCACTTCTGAACGCTCATAATCAAATGATAATTCAAGCTCTAATAAATCGCCTAGAATGCCTGATTTCATGATTGATTGAGCCGTAACTAAGTCAGAATCGAAACGTCTGTTTTGATAACCCTGAACCATTAGACCTTTAGACTTCGCCAAATCAAATAGTTCTTGAGCTTCTTCTAAAGTCTCGGTAAATGGTTTTTCAACCACACAGTTCTTATTCGCATTTAAGACTTGTTTTGCCAAGGAATAATGAACACTTGATGGTGTGGAGATGACAACACAATCAATCTCAGGATCATTGAGTAGTTCATCCATATTATCTGTATAAGTAATGTCATTAAGTTTCTTCCATTCTTCATGTTTGATTGTTCTTTGATAAATGGTTTTAACTTTAAACTTATCTTTTCTTTGTAGGATAAATGGTAAGTGATAACGATTGGCACTCTTTCCATTACCAATGATTCCTAAGGTGATTTGCTTCATAATATTACTCCTGAGTTTGATTAAAAATTGTATTTAATACTTCTAAGCTTAATGCATGATCTGCTTCTTGCGTCATACCTGAAATACTGATGGATCCTTTAACTTCACCATTGATAATAATCGGTACTGAGCCACCACTTACGCAGTAAGATTTATCATCTAATAAAGCAGCGTAATCATCTTTATGATTAAAGACATAATCTGAACTGTGTTTAGTTTCTAACACAACTTTTTCTTTTCCTCTTAAATAGATGTCTTCATTTTTACCATCCATTAAGTATTGAAAAACGAGTTTATCTTCTAGGGTAACTCTAACCCCGATTCTTCTAAGTTGTCTTTCTTTGACAAGTCGAAGTGCAAGTGTCCCCATATCAAAACAATTTTGATGGGTGACGGTTTTAAAATTTGGAATGTTTTCTGTACTCATAAACTTATTTTACTTTAATTATTTATAAGTTATATAAAAACCTAGGTTTTACCCTAGGTTATCGATGTTGTTTTAGAGCCTTCTGCATTTCTCGTTTGGCTGTTTTGGCTTTATCACTTTCACGCTTATCATGAAGGTCTTTACCTGTCGCAAGTGCTATTTCTAGCTTAGCTCGTCCTTTTGATAAATACATTGATAGTGGAATCACGGTATAACCTTTAAGTTGTACCTTTTTTTGTAGTTTAATGATTTCTTCTTTATGAAGCAGAAGTTTTCTTTCACGAGTTTCTTCATGGTTAAAACGATTGCCTTGTTCATACTGAGCAATATACATATCCCGTATAAAAGCTTCATTATCTACGAAATGAATATAGGCATCCTTAAATTGAACTGCACCTTTTCTAATTGATTTGATCTCAGTTCCAAATAAAACAAGTCCTGCTTCATAGGTTTCTTCAATGAAGTAGTCATGATAAGCTTTTCTATTTTTTGCGATTAGTTTTTCTGACATGAGCACTTCCTATTATACAATATGAAAATCAATCGTTTGATTCTCTTTTGATGCCGCTACGACGCGTACTTTTAACTTTTGTCCTAAACGGTATTCCTTATAACTACCTGCTCGAACTAAAGCATATCTCCGTTCATCAAATTCAAAATAACCTTTAAGTGTTGAGATATGAACGAGCCCTTCAACTGTATTTGGGAGTTGCACAAATAATCCAAATTTGGTTACTGAACTAATGACACCTTCAAAGACATCACCAAGATGTTTCTCCATGAATTCTGCCTTCTTCATACTTTCAACTGCACGTTCTGCTTCAACAGCTCTTTGTTCACTTCTTGAAGTTTCAAGTCCACACTCTTCAACTGTATGAGCATCTTGTGATAACTGTTCAGGATGATAAGTAAAGACATGGCGTCTAAGCATACGATGAACAATTAAATCAGGATAACGCCGAATAGGAGATGTGAAATGACAATACTCAGCTAACGCTAGACCAAAATGACCTAGACATTGATGATCATAATGAGCTTTAGCCATTGATCTCAACATCATGTCATTCATAAGTTGATATTCATCATGATGTTCAAATTGTTTAAGGATAGATTGTAGTACTTTGGGAGAAATATGTTCATAACGAATCTTCACGTTAAAATATTTCGCAACCATTAAAAAATTATCAAAACGTTTTTTAGTAGGTGATGAGTGTACTCGATAAAGTGCTGGAACATCTAAATACTTCATGTGTTTTGCGACTGTTTCATTTGCACAAACCATGAAGTCTTCAATTAACATCTCTGCATCGTCTTGGACACGAGCACTAATATCAATGATTTCTCTCTTCTTGTTTAAGATGAATTTTGATTCAACTGAACTAAAGTTAATCGATCCTTTTTCATCTCTTTGGTAACGAATACGCTGCGCACATTCATCCATGAGCTCAATCATCTCAACATACTTTTCATAGCCCTTAGGTGTTTCACCATCTAAAACTTTATTAACATTGGTATAGGTCATTCTTTTTGACGATTTAATGACTGAAGGATGAATATCATAATTAATCACAGATCCACCATGATCAATTTCCATTGAGCAAGTTAGAGTTAAACGATTTACCCCTTCCATCAAAGAGCAGATACCATTAGATAGTGTATGAGGCAACATTGGAACTACTCTATCAACAACATAAACGCTGGTCCCACGTTCTCTTGCCTCTTTATCTAGTGGACTATTCTCTTGTATATAATGAGACACATCGGCAATATGAACATCTAACTTATAACCATTTTCAATACGTTTGATACTAATCGCATCATCAAAATCTTTCGCATCTTCACCATCAATAGTGACTACGACTTCATTACGATAATCAGTTCTACCAACTATGTCAGTTTCACTGACTTTCATTGGAATTTGTTCAGTTTCTTCCATCACCGCATCTGGAAATTTAAGATTGATCTTATGCTGAATTAAGATTTGAGTGATATCCATTCCTGGGTCATCTTTATGACCTAAAATGTGATTAATTTTAACTTCTGTTATACTTCCATATTTAACGATATCTAAAAGTAATACTGAACCATTAACACAATGCGATGTATCAGAATCAACGAGTTTAATTTTATAAATAAATCGAGGATCATCGATATGAAGACTTTCTTTTTTGCCTTTTCTTTCATAATTTGCGACAAGTTGGTTGGTGTGTCTATCTAAAACTTTGATAATCATGCCTTCTTTACTTTGATTTTTAAAGACACGAGGTTTAACCAAGACTTTATCACCATCCATAGCTGTATTGAAGTTATCTGATGGAATATATATAGATTCATTTTCACCATCCACAAAACCGAAACCTTTAGGATTTATGCTTAGTGTCCCTTGGATTAAATCACTTTCTTCAATAAGTTGAAGCTTCCCTTTTTTTGTGGTGATAAGTTCATAATTTGACTGAAGTTGATAAACCAAGCTAAAAAACGACTCAAGTTCTTCATCTTTTAACTTAAGATAAATAGCCCATTCTTCAGCCGAGCGTAATTTATTGTGATTTTGTATTAGTTCAAATAGTGTTTCTTTTTCCATATAAAAATAAAAGGCCTTTAGTGGCCTTTGTAATTAAAGAATGTTTGATAAGATAACGAGAACAAAAAATACGCCACCTAACGCCATAGTTAAGCGAGAGAGTGTTTTTTCTGGTCCACGTTCTTTAACGTTCTCAAATAAATTGAGACCACCTTGTCCAGAGAATGCTGAACTGAGGCCTTCAGATTTACCACTTTGTAATAGACTTAAGATAATAAGTAGTGCAGCTACTACCATTAGAATGATATCAATCATACAGCATCTCCTTTATAGTTGCTTTGATATTTTAGCACTCTAATAAACTTAATACAAGGTTTTACCTATAAAAAAGGGCTACTCAATAGAGTAGCCACTTAATTTAAATAATGAAATTATTTCTTATTGAAGAAAGCAGCCATACCTAAGTATTGAGCTTCTGAACCAAGTTCATCTTCAATACGAAGTAATTGGTTATATTTTGCAATACGGTCTGTACGGCTCATAGAACCAGTTTTAATTTGACCAGCATTGAATGCAACAGCGATATCAGCGATAGTTGTATCTTCTGATTCACCTGAACGGTGAGAAACAACTGTTGTGTAATTGTGTTTCTTAGCTAATTCCATAGCATCGAAAGTTTCTGTTAAAGTACCGATTTGGTTAACTTTAATTAAGATAGAGTTAGCTGTATCTTTTTCGATACCTTCTTGTAAGATCTTAGGGTTAGTTACGAATAAGTCATCACCAACGATTTGAACTTTAGAACCAAGACGATCAGTCATAGTTTTCCATCCAGCCCAGTCTCTTTCGCCTAAACCATCTTCGATTGAAACGATTGGATATTTGTCGATTAACATTTCATAGAAATCAATCATTTCTTCAGTTGTTTTTGTTTCACCTGAAGATTTTGTTAATTCATAAACACCTTTTTCAGTGTTATAGAATTCACTAGCAGCTACGTCCATTGCTAAGCAAATATCTTTACCTGGTTCATATCCAGCAGCTTTGATAGCTTCAACAATAACTTGTAGAGGTTCTTCGTTGTTAGCTAAGTTAGGTGCAAATCCACCTTCATCACCAACAGAAGTAACATGACCTGCAGTTTTTAAAACTTTCTTTAATGCGTGGAAAGTTTCAGCACCCATACGTAATGCTTCTTTGATGCTTGTTGCACCAACAGGCATAATCATGTATTCTTGGAAATCGATTTTAGCATCTGAGTGAGATCCACCATTGATAACATTCATCATTGGTACAGGTAATGTTTTACCATTGAATCCGCCTAAATATTTGTATAAAGGCATGTTGTAGTAATCAGCAGCAGCACGAGCTACAGCCATTGATACACCTAAGATTGCGTTAGCACCCAATTTTGATTTATCTGGTGTACCATCTAATTCAATCATCATGTTGTCAATTTCATTTTGACGAGTAACATCAAGACCAACCACTGCTTCAGCGATTACATCATTAACGTTTTCAACAGCTTTTAAAACACCTTTACCTAAGTAACGTGATTTATCACCGTCACGAAGCTCTAGAGCTTCACGTTCACCAGTGGAAGCACCACTTGGAACAATTGCACGACCGAAAGCGCCGCTTTCTGTGCTTACTTCAACTTCTACAGTTGGATTACCACGTGAGTCGATAACTTCACGTGCGTATACATCAATAATATATGGCATTTTTAAGTTCTCCTTTTTATTACGCCTTAACCGCGTTAATAATAGCGGTAAATGAATCAACTTTCAAGGAAGCACCACCGATTAAAGCTCCATCGATGTCTGCTTGAGCCATTAGCTCAACAACATTATCAGGTTTAACTGATCCACCGTATTGGATACGTACTTTATCAGCTGCTTCAGCGCCGAAGTTAACTTTGACTTCGTCACGGATAAGCGCACATGTATTTTGAGCAATTTCAGCTGTAGCTGTTTTACCAGTACCGATTGCCCAAACTGGTTCGTAAGCGATAACCAAACTAGCCACTTGATCAGCACTTAAGCCTTCTAAACAAGCTTTAGTTTGTGTACGACATACGTTTTCAGTTTCACCAGCTTCAAATTGTTCAAGTGTTTCACCAACACAAACAATTGGAGTTAAGCCGTTTTCTAAAGCTTTTTTAGCTTTTTTGTTTACAGATTCGTTTGTTTCGTTCCAATATTGACGTCTTTCTGAGTGACCTAAGATGACCCATTCAACATTGATTTCTTTTAACATTGATACTGATACTTCACCAGTGAACGCTCCAGCATCTTCATAGCACATATTTTGTGCAGAAATGATTAGGTTTTTAGCTGCTTTGACAGAATCTTGTAAAGCAATATAAGATGTCGCAACACCAAATGTCGCATCATCATGACAAGCGGAATCAACTGCCGCAATAAATTCTTTTGCTTCAGCGATTGTTTTATTTAACTTCCAGTTACCAACAATAATAGGTTTACGCATTATGCTTCCTGAATTACCGCAATACCAGGTAATTCTTTTCCTTCCATAAATTCAAGTGATGCACCACCACCTGTTGAGATGTGTGAAAAAGACTCAGAGAAACCATTTTGGTTTGCAGCTGCAGCACTATCACCACCACCGATAACAGTGAAGGCATCTTTCATATTTGCTAATGTTTCACATACACCGATTGTTCCAGCAGCATAAGGTTTCATTTCGAATACACCCATAGGGCCATTCCAAACAACTGTTTTAGCACCAGCTAATTCTTTAGAGAATAATTCTAAAGTTTTAGGACCAACATCTAAACCCATATAACCTGCAGGAATTTTGTCTGCATCAACAACGTAGTGATCAGCATCTTCTGCAAATTTATCTGCAACCATGTAATCTACAGGTAATACAATTTTGTCTTTACCTTCAGCCATGAATTTTTTAGTAAGTTCAAGTGATGCTTCATCTAATAAAGATGAACCGATTTCTAAACCTTGAGCTTTGGCAAATGTGAAAGCCATACCACCACCAACTAAGATTTTGTCAGCAGAAGTTAATAAGTTTTCAATAACAGGAATCTTATCACTTACTTTTGATCCACCAAGAATCGCCACGAATGGACGTTCTGGGTTATAAACAGCTTTTGATAATTGGTTTACTTCTTTCTCAACTAAGAAACCTAATGCATTTGGTAAGATTGAAGCAATACCTACAGTACTTGAATGAGCTCTGTGAACTGATCCAAATGCATCAGTCACAAATAAATCACCTAAACTTGCCCAGTATGCTGACAATTCAGGATCATTCTTGCTTTCACCTTTTTCATAACGTGTGTTTTGAAGAACGACGATTTCACCATCTTTCAAATCTGCCACAGCTTTTTCAACTGCTTCACCACGTGTTTCAGCTACGAATGTAACTTTTGTATCTACTTTTTCAGCTAACTTAGCGGCAACAGGAGCCATGTTGTTTTTCTTTTTATTAGCTTCTGTTTTTTCAGGATCTTTATGATCCACTTTTCCTAAGTGTGATAATAGAATAATTTTTGCGCCTTCTTCTACTAAATAATTAATAGTAGGTAAAGCTTGTACAATACGATTCTCATCAGTAATGACACCATCTTTTAATGGCACATTAAAATCGACTCTAACGATTACTTTTTTTCCTTTAACCGCTAGATCTTTAACAGTGCGTTTCGCCATCTAATTTTAATCCTCCTAAAGTTCCACAATATTATAGCATTTCCCCTACTAACAAACAATGAAACTAGTTGTATTTGTGAACTTTTTCTCATGAAATTTTCATCTTAGTCAAATGGATGAATAAAGCCCTAAATAGTGTGCAAACCAGACTTCTTCACACAATTTTCATAAAGAATTTTCTACCCATATATATATATGGGTAGTTACCATTCAAAATAGTGCTATACAAGTTCTTTTGGCTTGTTCAAATTGGTTTTCTGTTAAATTCTTCAGTAAAATGAACTCATATTTGTGCAGGTTTTTAACACATAATCTCACAATCGAAATGGAGGGTTTTTTAATGAAACGTTTTTTAAGTATTGCGCTTTTTGGGCTACTAATTTTAAGTGGTTGTTCAAGTGCACCAGCTGAAGAAGAAATGCCAGAAAGACATATCGTCTTAGCTGATCCAGGATGGGATAGTGTACGATTCCATAACGCTGTCGTTGGTAAAGTTGCGGAAGTCTTATACAACACCACTTGGGAAGAAGTCCCGGGGTCAACTGCGATCACATTTGAAGCACTTAAATCTGGAGAAATTGATGTTTACACAGAAACATGGTCAGATGGTATCGCACCATATGCAGATGCAGTTGCTAATGGTGAAATTATCGAAAAAGGTACAAACTTTGATGATAACGCTCAAGGCTTATATGTCCCCGCATATATTGTTGAAGGTGATGACGCATTAGCACCAGACCTTAAAACAGTTATGGACTTAAAAGAATATGCCAATGTTTTTGAAGATCCAGATGATCCTACAAAAGGCATGATCTACTTAGCAATCCCAGGTTGGGAAGTCAATGAAGTCTTAAATGCCAAAATGGTGGCTTATGGTTTAGATGAATTCTATAACTACATGAGCCCTGGTTCAGATTCAGCACTAGCCGCTAATATCACTGCTTTCTATGAAGCAGGTGAACCATTTGTAGCTTATTACTGGGAACCAACATGGGTCACAGGCAAATATGATTTAGTTCTTTTAGAAGATACACCTTATACAAATGAAGAAGATTACTACAACGGAATCAATGAAATTCCATCAATGAACGTTACTGTATGTACACGTGCAGGCTTTGCGGATGATAATCCAGAAATGGATGCCTTCTTAGGTAATTACACAACTTCATCTCAATTAACATCTAACGCACTTGCTTATATGCAAGACACTGGTGCTAATTATGAGGACACAGCTGTCTGGTTTATGATTCAAAACAAAGATTTAATTTCTAGTATGTTACCAGCTGAAGATGCAGAAGCACTCTTTGCAGCTATTGAATAAAACTGTTTAGATCACTTGAAAAAGTGTCTAATATATCAATCGGTGATTAGAGTTTTGCCAACGCTCTAACGCCGATTTTTTTATTTTTTGTAAATTTTATACAAACTGAATTTTAGCCCTTTGCAAAGCGATATTTTGGACCCACCCGCATCCGTGTAATTGATAAATTAGACATATAAATTGGTATTTAATCATTTTTACTGTTAACATAAAGGTACTGTTTGACGGTTTTTTATAATCTGATAGCAAAGAAGGAGGTTCTTTTATGAAGAAACGTTTTTTAGTTTTACCTTTCTTAGCAATGCTTGCTTTAACAGGCTGTTCTAGCGCTCCTGCTGAAGAAACAGGTGGACACATTAAAATGGCAGACGCCAACTGGGATAGTATTAAATTCCACAACGCTGTCGTTGGTTATATTGCAGAAACTGCTTATAACTATACATGGGAGGAAGTACCAGGCTCTTCAACCATTACTTATGAAGCATTAAAAACTGGTGACATTGATGTCTACACAGAAATCTGGACTGACAATATCGCAACTTACGAAGAAGATAAAGCTTCTGGTGCAATCGACGAAAAAGGTGTTAACTTTGGCGATGCTATCCAAGGTCTTTATGTTCCCCGCTATGTCATTGAAGGTGATGAAGAAAGAGGTATTGAAGCATTAGCACCAGATCTTGAAACAATTCAAGACTTACTGAATTATGTTGATGTTTTTGAGAATCCTGATATTGAGGGAATGGGTCGAATCTATGGAGCAATCCCTGGTTGGATGGCTGACAATATTCTACGTAATCAAACTGAATATTATGGTTTAGCAAACACTGATGGTAACGATGAAGGTGAACCATTTGAATATTTCGCACCTGGATCAGATGCTGCTCTAGCTGCAATGTTTACTGAAGCTTATGAAGCTGGAGAGCCAATTGTTGGTTACTATTGGGAACCAACATGGTTAATTGGTAAATATGACTTTGTTCGTTTAACCAATGACGAGCCATTTAATGCTGATACTTTCCAAGATGGTATTGGAGATTGGCCTACAAGTAATGTAACCTTAGCGGTACGTGATGGATTTGCCGAAGAAAATACTGAACTCGATGCATTCTTAAGTAAGTATGGTACTAATAGTGCAATGACATCTGAAGCTTTGGCTTACATGTTAGATACAGGTTCAGATTATGTTGAAACAGCAAAATGGTTTTTAGCTCAACACACTGATTTAGTTGAAGCTTGGTTGCCTGCAGAAGATGCTGAAGTGGTTATTAGTTCACTCAACTAATTAATTTTTTATTGAATTTATAGTCAAAGATGCTTGAGATTTAATCTATAAAGCATCTTTTTTAATAATTTTGTGAAATTTTTTTATTCACTAATAAACCTTATAGAACCTAGCTTAAAAGGGCCCACCCGTATCCGTGTACATGGTGAAATTGGCATTTATGCTTTATTTTCGGTATAATAGTGTCAGAAGTTGGCAGGTTTTTTATAATCTGATAACAAAATAGGAGGTTCTTAATGAAACGTTTTTTAGTTGTTTTAATTTTAGGACTACTAGTTTTAACTGGTTGTTCTAGCGCGCCATCAGAAGAAGGCGAAACAATGGAAGAAAGACATATTGTCCTTGCTGATCCAGGATGGGATAGTGTTCGATTCCACAATGCAGTTGTTGGTCTTGTAGGTGAAACACTCTACAACACAACTTGGGAAGAAGTTCCTGGTTCAACAAACATCACTATCGAAGGTATGAGAAGTGGTGAGATTGATGTTTATACAGAAACATGGTCAGATGGTATTGCTCAATATCCTGATTTAATCGCTAACGGTGATATTATCGAAAAAGGTACTAACTTTGCTGATAACGCTCAAGGATTATACGTACCTACATATTTAGTTGAAGGTGATGATGCTTTAGCACCAGATCTTAAAACTGTTAAAGACTTAGCAAACTACGCTGATTTATTCGAAGCTAGTGATGAAGATCCTACTAAGAGTACTATTTACTTAGCAATCCCTGGATGGCAAGTTAATGAAATCTTAAAAGCAAAATTAGAAGCTTATGGTTTAACTGATTACTATGTTGGTTTCACACCTGGTTCTGACTCAGCTTTAGCTGCTAATATCTCAGCTCAATATGAAGCTGGTAATGCATTTGTTGCTTACTACTGGGAACCAACATGGGTTACTGGTATGTATGACTTAACACTTCTAGAAGATGATCCATATACAACAAACGAAGACTATCTAGCTGGTCTAAATGAAATTCCTTCAAACAACGTTACAGTATGTACACGTGTTGGATTTGCTGATGATAACCCAGAACTAGATGCATTCTTAGGTAATTACACAACATCTTCTCAATTAACATCAAATGCCCTTGCTTATATGCAAGAAACTGGTGCTGATTATGTAACTACAGCTAAATGGTTTATTATGGAAAACCAAGATTTAATTGCTGCTATGTTACCTGCAGAAGATGCAGAAACATTATTTGCTGCGTTAGCTGAATAAGTAAAACTTAGTTTTAGATTAACGGCGTTTGAGAATGTCTTATACGCCGTTTTCTTTTGTTTAAGGCATCCATCTAGTTTCACAAAACTACCTTTAAGTATGTGTCCATATTTTATGGGTATTCGCTTAAAAAAGGCAATTTTGTTAAAATAGATGTATACGTTGGCAGATTTAATCATCTGATAAGACAAAGAAGGTTTGTAAAAACAACTTTTTGTTTGTCCTATGTAAATTAATTTAGAGAAAGAGAGAGAAAATAAATGAATCCATTTTTTGATTTTCCATTTGTGGTTGAAATCAACACTGGCGCAATTGACACAGCATTTAGACAATTCGCTAGAGATGCTGACTGGATCTTAAGTATTATTAGAGATATCCTTAATTTCTGGTTAACAAGCATCGGTAACATACTCCAATTTATTCCGTGGTGGGTATATATTGTATTTGTATTTGTGCTTATGTTTATGAAGACGAAGAAATTTTTAACCGCCACACTGTATAGCTTATTATTATTTCTTATTGGTTTAGTTGGTCTATGGGACCTAATGATCACAACCCTAGCCATTATCTTGGCTGCTGTGTTCTTATCCTTATTACTAGGATTCCCAATCGGTGTCTTAATGGCTCTATCTGATCGATTGTCTAATGTCATTCGACCAATCTTAGATACTATGCAAACGATGCCAGTCTTTGTTTACCTTATTCCGGCTATTATCCTATTTGGTTTAGGTCGAGTGCCAGGTACACTCGCAACAACCATTTATGCGATTGTTCCAATTATTCGATTAACTGACTTAGGTATCAGACAAGTTGATAAAGAATTAGTTGAAGCGGTCCATTCATTTGGGGCTACTCAAATGCAAGCTTTAGTTAAAGTTAAAATTCCACAAGCCTTCCCAACCATTATGGCGGGTGTTAACCAAACCATCATGATGGCTATGTCTATGGTTGTCACAACATCAATGATTGGTGTTACTGGTTTAGGTATGGAAGTCTTAATTTCTGTTAACCGTATCGAAGTTGGACGCGGACTTGTTTCCGGTACAGCTGTTGTTATTATCGCAATTCTTCTTGACCGTTTAAGCCAAGGTTGGTCAAAAATTGAAGCTAGTCAGGAGGATAATGCATGAGTAAGCAAACTTATTTACGCGTAGAAAACCTATTTAAGTTCTATGGTCCAAACAAAGAAAAAGCGAAGGCCATGATTAAAAAAGGTGCTAAAAAATCAGAAATCTTAGATAAAACAGGCTGTAACGTTGCCTTAAATAACGTAAATTTTGAAGTTAAAAAAGGCGAAATGTTTGTCATCATTGGATTATCCGGTTCTGGTAAATCCACATTAGTTAGATGTTTCAATGGACTTAACGTTCCAAGTGAAGGTTCAGTTCACTACGAAGGTGACAACGTTCAAAAGTATACTAAACAAGAGCTTATGGATTTCAGACGTAATAAAATTGCGATGGTTTTCCAACATTTCGGTTTAATTCCACATCGTACTGTTATGGATAATGTAGCTCTTGGTCTTGAAATAAAAGGCACTTCTAAAGAAGAGCGTGAAAAGAAGTCATTAGAAATGATTGAACTCGTTGGTCTAAAAGGATTTGATCAATACCAAATCTCACAATTATCAGGTGGGATGAAACAACGTGTTGGTCTTGCCAGAGCTTTAGCTAACGATCCTGAGATTCTACTAATGGATGAACCATTCTCTGCCTTAGATCCACTTGTTAAAAGAGATATGCAATTTGAACTCTTAAAAATTCAACAAAAAATGAAGAAAACAATTATCTTCATTACTCATGATATAAACGAAGCTTTTAAATTAGGTGACCGTGTTGCGATTATGCGTGATGGTCAAGTCATTCAAATTGACACACCAGAGGATATGTTAACAAATCCTGCTGATGAGTATGTAGAGAACTTCGTAGAAGGTGCTGATATCACTAAGATTGTCACAGTACAAAATATCATGATGACACCTAGCTGTATTCTAAAATACGGTGATGGACCTAAACGTGCTATTCAGGAAATGAAAGTTAACCAAGTATCCTCTGCTTACGTTGTTAATGCAGACATGGAACTTGAAGGTATCATTACTTTAGATGAGGCAACTAAACAAAAGGATAATAAAGTATTAAACAAAGATACTTTCATCAAAGATCTAACAACATTAGACTTAGATACAATTATCCATGATGCACTAGCCCCATCAGTTAATAATCCATATCCACTACCTGTTGTTGATAAAAATAATAAGTTAATGGGTATTATCTCCAAAGCATCCGTTATTTCCGCTTTAGCTGATAAAGATGAATTAACAGTCGAAGATAAAGAAGAGATTAAAGAAGCTCAAAAAGCCAAATAAACTTAAGGCTTAACCATAATGGTTAAGCCTTTTTTAAGTTTATTAATTTACAAATGCAAATACTTTATCGTGCTCATCTTTCAATGAATGAATCATATTCATGACAGATATACGATCACTATCTTCAATCGCTTCTTCCGAATAGAAAGCTGCATGTGGAGTCACGATTGTATGCGAATGTTGAATTAGTTTCATTTCACTTAAATTAGGGTCTTCAGACTTAAAGACATCTAACCCTGCACTTTGAATATATACTTTATCTAAAGCTTCTATTAAGGCATCCTCATCAACACTTTGTCCACGACCTACATTTATAAATATTGGTTTTTGTTTACAATGTTTAAAAAAATCAGCATTAAAGAAATCAGTATTCTTATCACTTGCATTCATATGATTAGAAATGATACTTGCTTCAGCTTGTATTGTCTCAACACTCACAAGTTTAACCTCTTGTGCTGCCGCAATCTCTTCTGGTAAATAGGGGTCAAAGGCAATAACCTTTATTCCAAAGGCTTTAGCACGTTTCGCAACCGCTTGACCAATTCTTCCAAAACCAAATAAACCTAATGTATGTTGACTTAAACGATGAATTTGTCCGGCACTTGTATAGTCCCAAATATGTTCTTGCTTAACTTGTTCATTTAAAACAGTGATCTTTCTAGCTAAAGCTAAGATAAGTGACATCGTATGATCTGCAACTTCATCAGTGCAATATTCTTTTATATTTGCAACCTTTATATCGAAATCATTACAAGCATCCATATCAACATTAGAATAACCTGTACTCGCAACAGATATATACTTTAACATTTGTGTTGATGCTATTACTTTACGAGTGATTGGAATAAAGAAAGTTATTAATCCATCTACATCCTTTAAGTCCGAAATTAACTTAGCTTCATCTGTATAATGACTAACAACTATTTCCGCTTCAGGTAAATACTCATTCAACGCTTGTAATGCATATGGCGTATACATGCTTAATAATTCTTCATAACTACAAATTAATATTTTCATTATTCAATTCCTTTCATATAAAAACCAATCTTATGTAAGTTTAATAACTACAATGATTGTCTAAACATTAACTATCATCTTAAAGACTTTATAAACTAAATGCAAACGCCTCAAAATTGGTAATTAAAAGGACCCTACGCTATAATTGAATAGTATTGTTTTAGGAGGTCAAATGAATAATAAACAAAAAACAGGTGCCGATATACTGGTTCAAACATTGGAACAGTTAGGGGTAGACACCCTTTTTGGAATCCCTGGTGTACATAATTTAAAAATCTATAAATCGTTGCTTAAAAGTAAGATCAATGCGGTTACTGTTAAAAATGAAGCGGGCGCTGGTTTTATGGCAGATGGCTATTCTCGTATTTCAGATAAAGTAGGCATTGCGCTTACTATTACTGGTCCAGGGTTAACTAATATCATGACCCCAATGGGTCAAGCTTATCAAGATAGCGTTGCGATGTTGGTCATCTCGACACAGTTGCCAACTAATATTAAGAATCAAAATACTGGTACTCTACATGAACTTAGAAACTCAACTATCATGAGTAGCTCTGTAACCAAAGAGTCACGAAGTATTGAATCAATTGAACATATAGAATCGATTATTAAAGATGCCTACCATCTATCACTATCTGGACGTCCTGGTCCGGTTCATGTTGAAATACCTTTAGATATCTTAGACCAATTCATTGATTATGAATTAAGTGAAAACAGCTTTAAGATAAAATCATCATTTAATCCATTAAATATAGATAATGCCATTAATTTAATTAACAACGAACAAAACATCTGTATTATTTGTGGTGGCGGAGCAATCAATGCTTCACAAGAAATCACTGCGCTAGCTGAAAAATTAAATGCAGCAGTGATCACAACCGCCGCAGGTAAAGGGGTTGTATCTGATAATCATCCATTATCTTTAGGCGCACGCTTACACTATCCTTTAGTCAATGAACATATTAATAACTGTGATCTAATCATCGCAATTGGATCACAATTAGCACCTACTGATTTATGGGATTCTAAACTAAACTTAAATGGACAACTCATTCAAATAGATCTAGACGCAGATATCTTCTATCGATATCCACAAGCTGATATTGGTCTATTGGGTGATGCGAAAACGATTGTCTCTTATATCTTAGATAAAGTGAACGTTAAAAATTTAGACACAAAATCTACCGTTAGAAACTTAGTGGATTCTACTAAAGCCATTACCTCAGATATCTGTGGAAATCATACAAGCTTTGAGATGGGTGTAGAAGTCTTAGACGTCATCAGTGAAGTCTTGGGTGAAAAAGGCCATTTATTTGCCGACATGTGTAGCCCTGCTTATATTGGCATTAGCGAATATAAAAGTACTCACCCTTTAAGTTTTTGTCATCCTGCAGGATTTGGAACTTTAGGTTATTCCATGCCAGCTGCAGTTGGCGCAAAGTTTTCTCAAAAAGATAAACGAATCATTACGATTAGTGGTGATGGTGGTTTCCAATTCACGCTACAAGAATTAGCTGTTGCGTGTGAGAATAAACAAAACTTACCAATTATCATTTTCAACAATGATGGATATGGTGAAATCAAACGCAATGAGCAAGCTATGGATTTTGAACAACTCATCGCAGTTGATAGTGCACCACTAAACTTTATGAAATTAGCAGAAGCTTATTCAATGATAGGTGTTCGACCAACAAATAAAACAGAGTTTAAAAAAGCATGTGAAGATGCTTTCAATACACACTATCCAACATTAATAGAAGTCCATGTTAAAGATTGGAAATTAGGAGTTTAATGATGAAATATAGCTATCAAGAATATGGTGTTTTTATTGGTGGAGAATTTATTCCATCTGTAAAAAAAGAAACTGAAGAAGTAAAAAACCCTGCTACGGGCGAAATAATCGCAAAAGTTTACCGTGGTACAAGTGAAGATGTCGATCTAGCCGTTAAAGCTGCACGGAAGGCTTTTAAAGTGTGGAAGAAAACGACACCCATTGAAAGAAGTACTATCTTACTCAAAATCAAAGATGTCATCGAAGTGAATTTAGAATATTTAGCCCACACAGAAACGCTCGATAGTGGTAAGCCGATTGTTGAAACACGTGAAGATGTTAAAGCTATTGCTGATCAATTTGCTTATTTTGCTGCCCTTGTTCGTGCTGAAGAAGATTCATTTACACGTTTTGATCAAGACAATATGGCTTTTGTGATGCGTGAACCTTATGGTGTTGTTGCGCAGATTATTCCTTGGAACTTTCCTTTTCTTTTAGGTGGATGGAAGATTGCCCCAGCTTTAGCAGCTGGTAATACGATTGTCATGAAACCAGCTGACTTAACACCTGTTTCTATTTTAGAACTTGCGAAACTTACTCAAGATATTATTCCTGCTGGTGTATTTAATATTGTCACTGGTGCAGGATCAGTTGTTGGTCAGTCAATGGTTGAACATCCTGACATTAATAAAGTTGCCTTTACTGGATCAACAGGTGTTGGGATGAATATTGCGAAAACAGCTTCTAAAAATGTTATCCCCGTTTCCCTTGAATTGGGTGGAAAATCAGCGAATATTCTTTTCCCCGATGCACCAATGGAAAAAGCTGTTGAAGGTGCCGTACTAGGAATCCTTTATGGACAAGGACAAGTATGTAATGCAGGATCACGTGTTTTTATTCATGAGTCAATATATGAAGAAACACTTGAAAAGATGATTAGTATATTTAAGAAAGTTAAGGTTGGCTTACCTGAAAACGAAGATACACGTATGGCTACCTTAATCAGTGAAAAACAAATGAAGTCAGTTTTAAACTATATTCAAATTGGTTTAGATGAAGGCGCAAAACTAGCTTATGGTGGTCATCGCTTAACTGGTGAATTATTTGATAAAGGTTATTTTATTGAACCTACTATTTTTAGAGATGTTGATAATAAAATGCGTATTGCTCAAGAAGAGATCTTTGGACCAGTAGTATGTGTTATTCCATTTAAAGATGAGGATGATGTCATTGAAATGGCGAATGATTCAGACTTTGGTTTAGCTGGTGCTTGTTGGACAAAAGACATCAACAAAGCACTTAGAGTCGCAATGGCTATTGAAACAGGATTATTCTGGATTAATGAATATCATTTAGCTCCATCAGGCACTCCATTTGGCGGCTATAAGAAAACGGGTTATGGACGTGAAAACCATAAATCAGGTTTAGAATCCTATAGTCAACTTAAAACCGTTTATGTGAGTTTATCTGAAGACTATACAGGTTATTACGATTAAACAAAACAAAGACTAGCAATTTCGCTAGTCTTTTAACTAATTATTTCTTAGCAGCAGTTTTCTTAGGTGCTGCTTTTTTTGTGGCAGGTTTTTTAGCTGCTGTTGACTTTGTTGTTTTCTTCGCAGGCGCTTTTTTCTTTGTTGCGGCCTTTTTAGCTTCTTCAGCTAATTTTTTAGCTTCAGCCTTAGCTTTCTTTTCAGCATCAGCTCGCTCCTTTAGTTTAGTGTTAATTAAATCACCATAAGCTTTAGCAGATTTAGTCCACGATACATCTTTAGTCATCGCGTTCTTTCTAAGTACTGCAAGTTTTTCTTTACGATACGTAAAGACATCCCACGCATACCATAATACTTGTTTAAAGACATTCACATCTGCAGGTCCAAAGCTAAAGCCTTCACCTTCATCTGTAAATTCATTGAATGGTGTAACCGTATCTTTCAGTCCACCGGTTTCACGAACAACAGGAAGTGCACCATAACGCATCGCAATCATTTGTGAGATACCACATGGTTCAAAGATTGAAGGCATTAAGAAGACATCACTTGCCGCATAGATACGATGAGCGAGTGCTTCATTGTATCCACAATAATAAACTGCCCGTCTTGGATATTTAAATTCAATCGATCTTAGTGCTTCTTCAGCCCATTGATCACCTGTGCCCAAGATAACAAGTTGAATATCCCAACCCATAATATCATTCATGGCTTCAAGGATTAAACCAATGCCTTTTTGATTGGTTAAGCGCGACACCATACCTACTAACATGACATTCTTATCAACTCTTAAACCTAAGTCTTCTTGTAGTTTTAACTTGTTCTCAAGCTTACCTTCATCAACATTTTTAAGTGAATATTTTTCGGTGAGTGTATCATCAACACTTGGATCCCAAGCGTCCATATCGATTCCATTCACAATTCCATATAGATCATATTCTCTTAAACGAAGAACATCTTCCATGCCTTCACCAAAGAATGGGGTAAGGATTTCTTTAGAATAAGTTTCAGAAACGGTTGTGACAATATCAGAATAAGCAATACCCGCTTTCATAAAACTAATACCATGTTTAAATCTTAAACGTCCATCAAAGTACCAGTCATTACCTAAACCTAAGCATGAGCCTAACATTTCATATGGAAAGACACCTTGGTATAAAAGATTATGAATGGTAAAGATTGTAAACATTTGTTTTACTCGATCGACATAGACTGTTTTCATGAGTAATGATATAAAGCCTGCATGCCAATCATGTGAATGCAACACATCTGGTTCAACAATCTTTTCTTCAATCATGCGTAATACTGCATGTGTAAAGTAAGCAAAACGTTCGCCATCATCGGCATAGCCATAATAACCATCGCGTTCAAAGTAACCTGCATGTTCAATAAGGTAATATGTTACATCACCTTCAACTCTTGAATACACAGTCGCAACAGTATTATAATCCCCTACTTCAATTGGGAATGTTTTGATTCGTGTTAAAGTTGAATGCTCATTACGCGCAATCTTTAAGTAAAGTGGCATAACCACAGATACTTTAAACTTTTCATTCGCCATTGCTTGAGGCAATGAACCAATAACGTCTGCTAAACCACCTGTTTTGACAAATGGTAGGCCTTCAGCGGCAACATATAGGATATGGGTCAAATTCGATCACTCCTTTTCACGTACATGACTTGATTAGTTTTACCAATCAACTCTTTTGTTTTATCAACAATAACTTCTTTATCAACAATAGTATTTTTAATAACGGTGTTTTCTGAGACAATCGTCCCAGCTAAAACAATGGAGTTTTCAATACTTACTCCTTTATTGATCACCACACCACGACCAATGATTGAATTTCTAACTTCACCTTCAATCAAACAACCATTTGAAATCATCGTATTCACAACTTTCGCATCTTTAGTATAGCGAGTTGGACATGAATCATTTGTGCGGGTATGAATAGGCCAATTACGATCAAAAAGTTTTGCGGCAGTCTTTTCATCTAATAATTCAATATTCGCATCAAAATAAGCTTGTAGAGAATTAATGCATGCGACATAACTGTTCACAGAATAGCCCATCATTTTAAGATCTTTAACTTGTTCTTGTAAAGCATCTCTTAAGGTATAGAAAGATGATAGATTATCAGCTAAATGAACTAAATTCATAAAGAGTTCTTTACTCATCACATAAGCAGATAATGAGGCATGACGGTTTTTAAATTTACCACGATTCTTTTCAATATCTATAACCCTTTTATTTGAATCCAAGATTAATGTATCTGATCCAATAAAAGCACTATTCGCATTATCAATCGTCTTATATAAAACAGTCACATCTGCCCCTGTTTCTGTGTGATAATCAACCACTTTTCTAAAATCAACTGTATAAATCATGTGACTAGGCGCAACCACAACCATATCTGATGTATTACGTTCAATACGTTCCATATTTTGTAGATAAGATGTCACATCATGATTGTAAGCTTCGGATTGTACAGGTGCTTCACCTGTCAAAATACGTAACTTACCGTGTTTAGAATTAATGTTGTATTGGCGTCCTGAACCTAAGTGTTCAATGACAGATCTTGGTTTATTTTTAACATAAACCTGTACATCTTTTATGCCAGAGTTTGTATAGTTGGATAAGATAAAGTCAATTAAACGATAACGACCCAAGAAGGATAATGAAGGAATTGGACGGAATTCATCCAAACCAGTAACTTGAACGGATGCATCATCGAAACTAATGATACCTAAAATGTTTTTCATATCTTCATTCCCCCTTAAATGGATTTCGCAACTAAGCTAATTTCACTTTGTGCGTCTCCAACTTTCTTATCTTTACTAATAACGACATCATCCCCAATAATCGCACGCTCAACCCTTGCGCCAGCTTTAACGACTGAGAATGGCATTAAAACACTGTCTTTAACAACAGCGCCCTTTTCAATTTGTGCACCAGTGAATAAAACAGAATTAATAACTGTTCCATCAATGATACAACCTTGGGTAATATAAGCATTTTCAACAGATGCTTCAGGTCCAATATATTGTGGAGGCATGGTAATATCTTCTGAATAGATTTTCCATGCAGGGTCTGCTAAATCTAAATCTGTTGAATGATAGAGTAAGTCCATGTTGGCTTCCCACAATGAATCAATGGTTCCAACATCTTTCCAATAGCCTTTAAAACGATATGCAAATAAACGTTTACCTGTATTAATAAACTCAGGAATAATATCTTTACCAAAGTCATGGTTGGAATTTTCTTTGTGTAAATCATTAATAAGTGATTGGCGCAACTCTTTCCAATTAAAGATATAAATACCCATTGAAGCTAAATTACTCTTAGGGTGAGCAGGTTTTTCTTCAAATTCAATGATACGGTCTTTATTATCCGTATTCATAATCCCAAAACGGGTCGCTTCTTCAAGTGTTACTTCTAAAACACCGATAGTCACATCGGCTTCGTTTTCAACGTGTTTTTGAAGCATCGCATCATAATCCATTTTATAAATGTGATCACCTGATAAGATGAGCACATGCTCAGGATTATATTGATCAATAAAATCAATGTTTTGCGTAATCGCATCAGCGGTTCCACGATATAAACCAAAACCTTCTGATTTTTCACGTGGTGGCAGGACATAAATCCCACTGTCTTTCGCATCAAGACCCCATCTTGAATCTTGCGTTACATAGGAATTCAGCAGTACCGATTCATACTGAGTCAACACTCCTACAATGTTGATATCAGAATTGGCACAATTACTGAGGGGGAAGTCAATGATACGGTATTTGCCCCCAAAATATACCGCAGGTTTTGCGACTTTATTGGTCAAGTCCAAGAGGCGTGAGCCTCTCCCACCAGCCAATATCATCGCGATCATAGTATTATCTCGCATGATGACCTCCAAACTTGGTACATGTTTACATTCATTATACCGTGTTTAAAGGTTAAATATGTATGGATAGGTTAATTAAACGTTAACTTTTGACAGTACTTTTAATGACACCAGTCCAATTAGAGTATTAATTGGGATCATTATGACGATTTTTAACAAGCGAACTGTAACGCTAATTGAAATCGGCAAGCCATACATGACATTGAGCCAAATCGGCGTCAACATTAGGTTTACGACCAATTCCACTAAAATAATTGAGAATACCCAAAGGTATGTATAATCTAAAATTTCTCGTTTTGTGATCTCTCTAATCGCATATAGAAGACCCGAACTTAAAATGACAACACCGAATGACACGATTAGTTTCGTATTCATATCAACCGCAATAAAGGCATCATTAATGGTCACTCCATCACGTGTAAAGACATAAGCGATTGCGGCAGCACTAAGTGCCATCACAAAAATGATAATCTCAGTTAAACTTGCCTTTTCTTTATATTTGCGAATAATTCCAGGCAACATCGCAATTAAAATCTTATTCAGTGTAAAGCCAAAGAATGGAAGCGCAATCGTTCCACTCATCAGTTCAATCATATCGGCACTTAAACCGGCTAAAAATCCCCAACTAGGACCAAATAAGAACCCAACTAACATTAAAGGTAATTGAGATAAACCAACTTTAACAGCTGGAAATCCCATAATCGGAAACATCCAAGAAAAGAGTGCTAGTATAAATGAAACCAATACGAGGAAACTTACTTTTACTAGCGTTGATACTTCAAATTTGAAGTTTTGTTTGTAAAAAGCTACATATGCTAAGGCGAAAATGCCTACCCCCGAAACGATTTGACCATAAATCATTAAAATACTCCTTCCTGATGTAGTTCAACGAGTATTTCTTGTCTAACTAAAGATATGAAATACAATGAACCAGTTATCAATAAAGACCCATTATTACTTAATTCAAAGCCTTTTTCAATAGCTTTTTTAGGATCTTCAATTGCGAGAACATTAAAGTCTTTTGCGAGATTTTCTAAACTTTGAGCTCGATGAAATTCAAAGTGGGTCACAATCACTTTATCACAGACCTTCATCAGGTCTTTTATCATGCCATCGGTGTCTTTATCACGTAATGCACTAAAGATCGCAACACGTGGATGTCTAAGTACATCAATACTATCCACTAATGCCTGCATCCCATGCTCATTATGAGCACCATCTAGTATTATTCGTTGTGGTTTTAGATATTCTTCAAATCGACCCTTCCATTGTGTTGAATGAACACCTTGAATGGCTTTCTTTAAATCATACGGGAAAACATCTTTTAAACCTTTCGCAACTTCTAGTGCTAAATGAGCATTATTCGCTTGGTATTTCGCCAATGATTTTAAATGTATCATTTCACCTTCATACATAAAACAACAAGCTTCTTCAATATGTATATGATCAGCTAAGTCTACATGTTGAAATTCACAGTTTAATTCCTCTGCTCTTTTCTTAAACACTTCAACACAGTTGGTTTTAGGTTCACCAACAAAAACTTTTCTATGTGGTTTTATAATCCCTGCTTTTTCAGCACTGATTTCTTCTAAAGTATCCCCTAGATATTCCATATGATCTAAACCAATTGTTGTGATGACTGAAGCCACAGGATCAACAATATTGGTCGCATCCAATCGACCACCTAGCCCAACTTCAAAGATTGCGATATCCACTTTTTCATCTAAAAAATACATCACAGAAATTAAGACATCTATCTCAAACATCGATAAGTTGAATTCTTCAAACACATCATAATATTTATTCCCATAGAAGGTAATCTCTTCATCACTGATATAAATATCATTAATACGGATACGATCATTATGTTTTTCTAAATGTGGAGATGTAAAAGTTCCTACTTTATAGCCATTTTCTTGATAAATACTGCGCAAGAAATTAGTGGTTGATCCTTTACCATTGGTTCCACCCACATGAATTACCTTTAAATCCTTTTGAGGGTGTTTTAGATAATCCATGGCTTTTTTAAAATGATCAATACCATATCGACCTTTTGACATACGTGGTAATAAATATTCTAAGAATGCTTCACTATTTTTAAATCTCATTTGATACACCAATCTATCGTTTCACGATGATGTCGTGAAAGAAAATCATTTGTTTTAGAAAAAGGTTTAGATCCAAAGAATCCATTATGTGCTGATAACGGCGATGGATGAGCCGCTTCGATAATCAAATGTTTTGGATCAGTTATAAAAGTCTTTGCATTTTGCGCATGTCTTCCCCATAAAATAAAGACAATTGGAGAATCGTGTTCATTACACTTCTCTAAGACATGTTGATAAAAGGTCGCCCAACCAAAATTCTTGTGTGCCATTGGTTTACTATCTTCAACTGTCAACGAAGCATTCAACATTAACACTCCTTGTTTTGCCCAATCAACTAAATAGCCATGTTCGGGCATATCACAGCCTATATCAGTATTTAACTCTTTATAGATATTTCTTAAGCTAGGAGGAATTTTAATTCCTTTAGATACGGAGAAACATAAACCATGTGCTTGATTCACTTGATGATAAGGATCTTGACCTACGATTACCACTTTTAAATCATCATAATGGGCATATGAAAAAGCTGAGAACACTTCATCCTTTGGTGGATAAACCATTGAAGTTTCATATGCCTTTTTTAGTTTTTCACTTAGTGAAATAAAGTAATCTTCTTTAAATTCACTTTTTAAGAATTCATTCCAGTCTTGCATCATTCATCCCCATCATAACGAATTTCTTCTTCATGTTGGTATAACCATGCATCTGATTTCATGCATATTTCAATTTGCGCCTCTTCAGCAGTGATTTCACCATCCCATAAACGACGAATCACTTCCATAAAATCGACTTCATAATAGAGCGAAAATGCAGATGTTGTTAAATCGTTTTCAAAGGCGATTAATGGCTCAGTTTGTCCGAAACTCAAAGCCTGAGAAAATTGTGCACGTGTACTATCTTCTAGTTCTAAAAATTTGAATTTTTCACTTGGGAATAATGGAATTAAATCTGTCGAATTATAAAACCTTTCAATCCCATCAAATGAGCGTATTAAGCGAAGCACCTCATGCGCCATGCTTGGATAGCTGACATCCTTGTCTAATACATATCCATAAACATTGGTTAATAAAGGGCTTAATGGATTAGTTTCTTCAGCAGATGAAGGAAAATGAGATACTTGCCAATTCCCTTCAATTTTTTCTTCTAAGGCATCAACAAACATCCATGAAGCAACGATCGAAAAAACAAAGTCGTTGGTTTCCATGGCGGTAATATATTCCCAGTTGTAGGCCTCTGATGACTGAGCTTTTTGACCATCCCAATGATAATTAGATATTGATTCAATAAACTTTAAACTCTCTAAGAATGAGACATCTTCAAATCCAGGATCATAGGCTAAATTATCGCCAAACAATTCCCAATTCCCTGCCGTTAAAAACGGATAAAAAACATAGGGTTCATTCAAACTAAGATGCATAATATTTGTATCTAAATAAATGTCTTCAAATTGACTTTGTATTTTCGCAAAACTATCAACGCTATCCACTAACTGATCATTATTTAAATCTTCAGTAGACATTTCTAGTTCTTCTAGTTTTTGAATGTTGGTAATAAAGGCAAAACCATCTGCAGACATCGGTACAAATAACAAATCATTGTAGTTAATTTCACTTGCGACTTTATCTAATGAATTAAAGGTTTCAGGATTCATTAAACCCATCCATTCATCCATTTTAAACAATGCATTGGATAGTTTCATAAATTTTATATCAGCTTCTTCAGATTCACCGACGATATAGGTAAGCGCTCCTTTATGATCTGGATATGTTTTATCCCATAAAACACGCAAAGCTTCACCATATTGATCACTGACAACTTCAACTAAAATCGATGCATCTTCTTCAACATGAAAGGCATAATCATTATAGTCATAACACACTAAAGCTTCACCTTCTTCACAGGTGCGATCGGCTGTAACTTGAGCATACGTTAACATTAAAGCGTTAAAACTGATAAGAATTGAGAGTCCTAAATAAAAGCCGTGTTTCATGTAATAAAGTTTAACATTTCAGCACATAATTTCATAACAAATATTGGTTCTAGTGCACAATTGTAAGCGCTTTTAGTATGGTATGATTAAAAGAAAGAGGTGACCATGAGTAAATACTTAAAAAAGATTGTTAAAGCACTTGATGCTGAAGCAATTAATCAACCAGAAATGTTTAATTTTGCCATCCCAGATACTTGGCTGTCCTTTGACTATAAGGGTGAAAAAATATCGGTCCATGATGGCAACGTCTTAGTGAATCCTTATCATTTTTATCGCGCACTAATCAAAAATGTTTTCCTTAAAGAAAAACCAGCTCCACTGTCAGGTTATTACTTAAAAAACGAAGTACCCTACGGTTTAGATAATGGGGATTGGATCAAGGCATCTTCTGTTTATTCCATGATGATTCGTACATCCGGCTCTTACGATCATGATCGTACTGGTTATTTAATGGATAAAAACTTTTATGAATTAAAAGATACCGGAACCTTTATAAAAACATTAGCTTTACTACCGAATTTAAAACGTTTAGGGATTGATGTTTTATATATGTTGCCAATCGCTAAATATTCCTTAAAAGATAAAAAAGGTGAATTGGGTTCACCTTATGGTGTGGCTAACTTTACAGCTTTAGATCCGCTTCTAAAAGATCCAATGACAGCTGATCACACTACAATCGAAGAAGAGTTTAAAGCCTTCGTTGAAGCTGCTCATGCTTTAGATATGAAAGTGGTTATCGATATTATCCCAAGAACCAATTCTGTAAACTCAGATCTCATTATTGATCATCCTGATTGGTTTTATTGGATCGACTTAAAAGATCTTAAAAACTATGCACCTCCAATGGTTGAAGGTTTAAAAGATACTTTACCTGCTAAGAAAGAATACTTTAAAGATTTATTCTCTTCTCCAAATGTTGAGGAACATCTACATAAATTTAGAAAGAATCCTAAGGACATTGATTCAGCTAAATGGGCAGAACTCGTTAAAGAATATAAGTCTGAAGGTAATACAAAAGAAATCTTAGATTTAGTACAATCTTATTTTAAAATGACAGTTGCCCCTGCTTTCTCAGATCATATTAATGATCCTCAGCCTGCATGGACTGATGTCACATACTTTAGATTGTATTTAGATCATCCACTTAATTCTCAACCCTACCTTAAGAAATTAGGTGAGTTTGAACCATATATTCTATTTGATGTCGCTAAGTCATCTTATAATCCTGGAAGCAAACCAAATAAACCTTTATGGAAAATGTTAAGCGATGTTATCCCTTACTATCAAAGAAACTTTGGGATTGATGGTGCTCGTATTGATATGGGTCATGCTTTACCACCAGAACTCATCACCATGATTATTGATAAGGCTAAAAAGATTGATCCTAACTTTAGTTTCATTGCCGAAGAACTCGATCCAGCAAACGCCAAAGCAAGTATTGCCAAAGGCTACAATATGATTATTGGTAATGGATTCATCATGGAACCTAGAATCAAAGAAGGTAAGTTCAATGACTTTGTCTATAAAACAAGAACCATGCCTTCAGCCGTCTTTGCCTGTGGTGAAACACATGATACTCCACGATTGGCTTCGCGTAAGGGTGAAGAAGTCTTAGCTAAAATGTTATCAGTGTTTAACCTATTTGTACCTAATACCGTACCATTCTTAAATAGTGGTCAAGAAGTCTTTGAAAAGCAACCAATGAATACAGGTTTAGATTGTCGACCAAACGAAGCAGAAGCACTACCAAAACATGATCCTCTCTTTGGTAAGTTAGCACTCTTTGATCGTTATAGTTTCCATTATCTCCATCCACGTCGTTGGGAAATGATTGAAGTGCTCGAAAGCGCAAATAAGATTAGACAATCCCTTTTACCAGTACTCCTTAAACCAAAAACGGTTAAACCTTTAGGTTTTAGTGCTCCTTGGGATTTAGCGGCAGGCTTTGCCTTCCCACAAAAAGGAAAAGTAACACTCGTGATTGCCAATACAAACACAGAAGAAGATGAAGTTCATCACATCAAGTTAGACAACATTCCTTCAAAATATAAGGAAGATGGAAAACTTGTCAAACAGATTTTCACCTCTGAAAACAACGCACCACTTGAAGCAATCTATGTTCAATCAGATGCACACATTGATGTTTCATTTAAAAAAGGTGAAGTCAAAGTATTAGTTATTAATCTCTAAAACCAGAAGCAATTCTGGTTTTTAATTTGTATATGAAATGTAACAGTTTTGTTATAACTGAAGTTTACAATTTGTTTGTAGCAAGAAGAACTACAAGGAGAATTAAACAATGAATAAAAATATAACATATGGCTTAGCCGCCTCAACTCTAATATTATCCGTCGCTCTAGCTTACACACTTGGCGCAAATAGCAATGCAAACGTAGAAACATACGCAAGTCACTCTGCCTTTGAAACTGTTCAAGCAAACAGTGAATGGAGATTTGAAGACATCTCTAATCGTATGAATACAAATAATACAGAAATGGGCATGTATGGTTCTGATCAAGAAAACTGTGATGAAACACTTTTCTTAGATGAAGCAAATTTAGATTTATCTGGATCAGATATCGATGAATCAGAACTCGAAGAAATGCTCACAGTACTAATCAATGATGAATATAAAGCACGTGCAGAATACATTGCCTTAGTCGATGAGTTTGGATCAGTTAATCCTTTCTATCAACTGATTAATGCAGAAACAATGCATGTTGAAGCTCTATCAAATGTATTTGAAGCTTATGACTTAAATGTTCCTGAAGATCATGGTGAAGACTTCGCGATTGTCCCTAACACATTAGAAGAAGCATATGAAATTGGTGTCGTTGCGGAAATCGCTAATATCGCACTTTATGAAGGTTACTTAGACTTAGATTTACCAGAAGCTGTAGAAACAGTATTTGAAAACCTAATGAATGCATCCGAGCATCACTTAGCTGCATTTGAAGCTCATGTTGATGGCTATGATTCAAATCAAATAATGGGTCAAGATTTCACTTCAATGGGTGGTCGTGGACGTCGTAGATAAAACAAACACAAGTAAATATATGTAAAGAAGCAAATCCTAGTGGTTTGCTTCTTGTTTATTATTAAGGTCTATTGAAAATATGAGTGGTGTATCCATCAGAGGAATTGTTTGAAATCTTACCTCAAACTGTTCATCATTAATCAGGTTTGTGTAAACCCCTTCTGGTAAATCTACTTCTAAGACTCCACGATTTGCTCCTACATTAAAGATACCAACTCTAATTTCATTTTCATTATGATATTCAAAGTGTAAGACATCTTTATCATGAGACACAATCTTATAGCCTTTGTCTTGTGCCATAATTGGGTCTTTTTTAAGTTGGGCTAGTTTTTGTATGAGTTTTACCCAATCTTTTTTGATGTGTTTAAAATCAATTGGATCTTTTTCAAACAACATATTTAAGTGATCATTACCTGTTTCCACTCCGTTGTTCAAAAAGGCAATTCCCTTCGCAAAGAAAACATAGCCTAACCATTGTTTGGTTTTTTCATCTGATTGAGTGTAATAACGATTACGTGGTTGGTCATGATTTTCAATATTGCGAGCTTTGACATAAGTTGCTGGATAAATTTGTTCTTGTAGATGCATGAACTTATTCATCTCTTCTAAATCCCCACTTTGTCTTAGATAATTCGCATAAGGTACATGGGCATCATAATCATAGAGCACATCATAGTATTGATAGAGTTCTGAATCTGATAAGGCATGATACCCATTAAATCTTAAGAAATCATTAAACTCTAGATGAATAGATTCACCTAAAAGAATTAAATCTTTGTTCTTAGCTCTAATTCTTGGGAAAGCAACTTGATAGAATTCATGTGGTAACATACTAGCCACATCAAATCTAAAACCATCTAAGCCCATGTCTACCCAATATTCTAAAACTTGGGTTAATGATTCAATAAGTTTAGGATTATTGTCATATTCAAAATCAACAATATCTCCCCATTCACCCACTTTATTAGACATCTTACCATTCTTATAAACATAGTAATCAGGATGCTCAATCGTCCAATTATGATCAGGCGCAGTGTGATGGAAGACAATATCCAACATAACTTTTAAATCTTTTTTATGAGACTCTTCAATCAGCTTTTTAAAATCATCCATGGTTCCTAAGTCTTCACTGATGGCAGTATAGTCTTTTATCGCATACGGCGAACCATAGGTCCCTTTACGTCCTTTTACCCCAATTGGTTGAATAGGCATTAGATAAAGGATGTCTGCTCCTAAATCTTTAATACGCTTCAAATCTTTTGTGACTTCTTTAAGCGTTCCTTCTTTGGAGTAATTTCTCACAAATACTTGATATATAAATTGATTTCTTAATGCGTTCATTATTGTATCTCCTTAAAAAACCCAAGATAACTTGGGTTTAAACGATTGTATTAGTTGTTTCTGGATCAAAGAAATGTAACTTCGTGACATCCATAGATAACTTAATCGTTTCATGTGCATGAACATCTACACGTGATGCGACTTTAGCTAAGATCGGTTGTCCCATAAATTTACCATGAAGGATAAATTCATGACCTAATAGTTCAGATACTTCGATATTGAAATCAAATGGTGCTTCAGGGAATGTCTCCGCTACGATATTTTCATAGTGAATATCTTCAGGGCGAATACCTAAAACAATATCTTTTCCATCGTAAGCTTTTAAATCACCATGGAACATTTCAGGAATAAAGAATGATTTGTCTCCAACCGTAATTCGTTTGTTTTCATACTTACCATTGATAAAGTTCATAGCTGGCGCACCAATGAAGTTTGCCACAAACATATTGGCAGGATTGTTATAAACTTCTTTAGGCGTTCCCACTTGTTGAATATAACCAGATTTCATAATGACAATACGACTTGCCATGGTCATCGCTTCTGTTTGGTCATGGGTAACATACACAGTTGTAGCTTCTAAACGTTCATGAAGTTTAATAATTTCAGAACGCATTTGTACACGTAATTTTGCATCTAAGTTTGATAGTGGTTCATCCATTAAGAATACGGATGCATTACGCACGATCGCACGGCCTAACGCAACACGTTGACGCTGACCTCCAGATAGCGCTTTAGGTTTACGATCTAAGTATTGATCGATTTCTAAAATTTTTGCCGCTTCTTCAACACGTTTCTTAATTTCATCTTTTGGCATTTTCTTAAGTTTTAAACCAAAAGCCATGTTTTCAAAAACTGTCATATGTGGATAAAGTGCATAGGATTGGAAAACCATTGCTATGTCACGATCCTTTGGCGCTTTATTATTTGCCAATTCATCATTGATATAAAGTTCACCGCCACTGATGTCTTCAAGTCCTGCAATCATACGTAAAGTTGTTGATTTACCACAGCCTGAAGGACCAACGAGTACGATAAACTCTTTATCCTTAATTTCTAAATTAAAATCAAATACTGCTTGGACATTATTATCATAAATTTTGTCGATATTTTTTAGTTGTAATGTTGCCATAGTTATTTACCTCGAAATCATGATATCATGAATGGGCTTTCATGATATGTGCGTGGTGCACAAATCTTATTTCTGAAAATCTAACCACAGTTGAAAGAAAAATGCGGATGCTTGATCAGTTATATTAAGCTCACTTTTCTCTTTGAATTTAGTCATACGATAGTTAAACGTATTGCGATGTAAGTATAAAGATTCAGCCGCAAGTTTCGCATTCCCACTTGCCAATAAATACATCTTTGCCGTTTCAATGAGTTCTGGTTTCAATGTTGAAAACAAATCATTTAACTTTTCTAATAAACATCTATCACCTTGATTCATTGAATCTAATAATAGTTCTGAAATATGAGTATAACTACCTAATGAATATCGCTTCGCCAGTTCTAGTGAACAGGACATAATACTTGAATGATTAAAGCCTTCCACACAAATAAGCGCATCAGCTAAATCCTCTTGAAAGGTTTGTAGGGTTAAATTCAATTGTATCCGTTGAGTCGCATCTACTTCAAAAACGCAATAATTAGATTCAATCATTGCGTCTTCATTGATACTTTGACAATAAGCCAATAACGTATTCAAGTTATTCACATTTAAACTTTGTATATAAACTAATCCCATTTATTATCCTAGCTTCGCAATAATAACTTCAAACGGTTTTAATGCTTTAATTGTTTTATCACTTCGATGTACATTTGTATAAATGATTTCTTTAATTTTTTCATCGCATTCAAATTCAACAGTTTCAGATCTAAAGTTTGCGATGATAACTAAACTATTCTTTTTATCACTTCTAATATAAGCCATCACATCTTCATGATCTTCTTGAATAAGTTCAAAATCACCAAAGACTAAAGTCTCGCTATATTTTGAATCTCTTCTTAACTTAATTAAAGTACGATAAGCATTTAAGATTGAATCTGGATCATTGTCTTGTTTCTTAACATTGATCTCTGGATAATTGCTGACACATTTTTGAACAGGCTCATGCGCACTAAACCCAGCATATGCTTCATCACTCCACTGCATTGGTGTACGCGCATTATCACGTGATTTACGTCTTAAATCTCTTAAAACAATATCCTCAGGATCATGTTTGATCATTTCACGATATTGATTTTTAACCCAAACATCGTTGAAATCATCAATACTATCATAGTCACAATTGGTCATACCAATTTCTTCACCATTATAAATAAATGGTGTTCCAGGCAATGTTAATAGAACGGCACCTAAAAGTGCTCCTGATTCCTTATGATAATTGATTGGATTTCCATATTGACTCATAACACGTGGATGATCATGGTTCAACCAATATTGAGGCATCCAACCCTTTTCACTCATCCCTTGAATCCAAAAATCGAGTGTCTTCTTTAAACCTAAAACATTCGTTTTTATTTCACTATCATCTAAATATTTGCCTTCTTGTATATTATTTTGCCATACACAATCAAAGTTAAAGACCATATTAAAAGCTTTCGCATCGTATCCTGCATATCTTAGACCTGCTTCAACTGATGCGCCACCACCCACTTCACCAACTGTCATACAATCATATTTTGAAAGTACTTCATCGTGAAATTCGTGGATATAATCAAAGAGTTCTTCACGATTTGAAAACTTAGACCAATCAGGGGCTACCCCAAATTGATTTAAATCCATGGTTGAATCTTCAAAGGATAAATCACGTGCTAAATGCGCAATCGCATCCACTCTAAAGCCATCAACACCTAAATCCAACCACCACTTAGCCATTGAATACAATTCTTCTCTAAGTGGTTTATAATCCCAGTTAAAGTCTGGCATTTTATCAGAGAAGATCTTCATGTAATATTCACCACTTACTTCATCATAGTTCCATGCAGAACCTTCAAAGAATGAACCCCAATTGGTAGGCGGAACTAGATTTCCATCTTCATCTTTTTTACCAGCTTTCCAAATATAATAGTTTCGTTTTGGATTATCTAAAGAAGATCGTGATTCAACAAACCAAGGGTGTTCATCCGAACTGTGATTTAAAACTAAATCTAAAACAATTTTGATATCCTTTTTATGCGCTTTCTCAATTAACTCTTTCGCATCATCAATACTCCCAAATAAAGGATCCACTTGATAAAAGTCACTCACATCATAACCATTATCATCCATTGGTGATTTATAAAAAGGACTAATCCAAACTAAATTCACACCTAGTTTTTCTAAATAATCTAATTTACTGATAATACCTTGTAAATCACCTACACCATCATTATTAGAATCACAGAATGATCTAGGATAGATTTGATAACCAACTGCACTTTTCCACCATTTTTCTTGTTTCATTGTTAACCTCTTTTTATTACTAAACCCATTGTACATCAAAATGTGGTAACGGTTCCACATTTTTGTGAGCGTTTTCATTTATCTGGCAAAAACAGTTAATGTATAAGGATTAATATCCACATGATTAATCAGTTCTCCATCAACTAAACCAAATTCATCCGCAATAATCATAACTTTCTCATCGAATGTTTCTGAATAAATTTGATTGCTTGGATTTATATAGATCCATATCTCTTGGTAAGGCTGTAGTTTAGGACACGCATAATGCGTAATCAACATCCCATCAAAGTTTCTAAAATCGACATGTGCTTCCACAAGTTTTTGATCATCATTATGGAAAATCGGTAAAGACTTTCTAAGTTTTATTAGATCTTTTGTATAATCAACAATTTCTAAGAAACGTTCCTTACGTTCCCAATCAATTTGATTGATATTATCAGGACTACGATAAGAGTTATGAACACCATTTTTCGTTCTCGCAAACTCTTGTCCACTATGAAGAAATGGCGTACCTATTGAAAGCAAGGTTGTCCCAATCATTAATTTTTGACGTTTAATACGAACTTCACGTGAATCTTCACGATTGGATTCTTTCATTTTATCCCATACTGTATGGTTATCATGACACTCTACATAGTTAATGCTTTGAGTATTCGTTAAGAAATGACGATTATCACTCTTATCTAAACTATTACCAACCATGCAGGCTTTCATCGCTTCAAGCATATTGGTGTCACCTGTACAATAACCTTTAACATTCACTTCTTCAGCATTGGTTTTACCCTTTACGATATCTCTAAAGAAATCATTAAACTGGCCGACTTCTGGCATCAAATATTGATTAAGTTTATTTGCTTTCAACTCTTCAGGTAAAGCCGTTGGCATATTCCAACCTTCACCGTAAATTAATGCTTCGGGTTTTAGTTTTTTAGCTTGTTTAACGACTTGGTTCATCGTTTCAATATCTAAAACACCCATTAAATCAAATCTAAATCCATCCACATCATATTGTTTCATCCAACAATCAATGCTATCTAGAATAAATTTGCGTGCCATTAATCGATTGGAATCAAAGTCATTTCCACAAAATGAACCATTTGATAAAGCCCCATTATGTGATCGTCTAAAGTAGTAATACGGAACAACAAGTTCAAAAGGACTAGAATCCATATCATAGACATGGTTATAAACCACATCCATAATGACTCTAATGCCTTCTTTATGGAATGATTGAATCATTTCTTTAGCTTCACGAACACGCTCAACAGGCTCATGTGGTTTTGTGCAAAAACTACCATCAGGCACGTTATATTGAAGCGGATCATAGCCCCAGTTATAGAAAGTCGATACATTGATTTCATCAACTGTCGCAAAATCAAACATCGGCATAATTTGAACATGCGTGATTCCAAGTTCTTTAATATGATCTAAACCTGTGCTAACACCATTATTGGTTCTAGTACCTTTTTCACATAAACCCAAAAACTTACCTCTATGTTTAACATTTGATGCTTTCTGCATCGTAAAGTCACGCACAGACAACTCATAAATAATCGCATCTAAAGGACTATTCATTTCAGGTAATTTATTGTTAGATTTCTCAACATTCACTTGATCATAATCGATACAGACTGAATGACCATTATTCGCAATCGAAGATCTTGCGATTGGATCTGAGGAAACATTCCACTTACCATTGACTAGAATATGATAATGATACCCAATACCGTGTAAATTCGCATCAACATGCACACGGTAAACACCTTTATCTGTTCGTTCACACTCAAACGCATTTGGTGCATCTTTTCTAAAGACTTCTAAAACTACTCGTGTTGCGGTTGGTGCCCATAAGGCAAAGTCTGTTGAATCCCCTTTAGGATGGCAACCTAAGTCACTTCCTTCGTAGAAAAAAGTTTCATCAAACTTATCTGTCTTTGTGATTAAACTATATTGAAGCGGTGTACTTAAGCCATGTTCTTCTAATAGTTCATATGCTTCACCTATATTTAAATCAATTGTTAAAGATAAGGTATAACAGAAATAACCTCCAAAACATTGATCAAAATTTAAAATATCACATTTTGTGAGTTTACCTTTTTGATCTCTTATGTAGAAGGCATCACTACGACCATTATAAAACCGCTCTGATAAATAGACCGTTATACTCTTGTAATCATCTAAATGTGCTTCAAATTTTTCGACTTTTCGCATGTTTCTCTTTTATTATAGCGTAAAAAAAGCTGGGATATCCCAGCTTAGACTTCAATTGGCTTAATATTCCAAATTTCTTCAGCATATTGACTAATTGTTCGATCAGATGAGAAGAAACCTGATTGTGCAATATTGATTAAACACATCTTTGCCCAATAGTCTTTATCGTTATAAAGTTTTTCAACTTCTTTTTGAGCTTCAACATACGCTTTAAAATCAGCGAGTAAGAAGTATTCATCGTTTCTAAACATGAGTTCATCATGAATTGGTTTGAACTCTTCTTTCGGACCAAAGGTACCATCAATCAAGCTATCAACCACTTTTTTGAGATCTTCATTATTTGAATAATATTCCCAAGCATCATAGCCTTCTTCTTTAAGTTTCTCGATATCATCGACTTCTAAACCAAAGATGACATCATTTTCACGACCGACATGTTCATCAATCTCAACATTCGCACCATCTAAAGTCCCTAAAGTTAGAGCACCATTCATCATGAACTTCATATTACCTGTACCACTGGCTTCTTTACCAGCAGTAGAGATTTGTTCAGATACATCAGCCGCATTCATTAAGACTTCTGCGATAGATACTTTATAGTTAGGTAAGAATACCACCTTTATATATTTTGAAATACGTGGATCATTATTTACCACTTCACCAACAGAGTGAATGAGTTTAATAACTTTCTTCGCAAAATAATAAGCAGGCGCAGCCTTTGCCGCAAAGATAAAGGTACGTGGAGTAATGGTGAATGATTCATCTTCTTTAAATTTTTGATAGAGATGAATAATATGCATCACATTTAAGAGTTGACGCTTATACGCATGTAGACGTTTAGCCTGTACATCAAAAATCGATTTAGGATCAACTGTAATTCCAGTTAACTCTTTAATCTCAGCCGCTAAAATCTTCTTACGTTTAGCCTTAACCGCTAAGAAGTCTTTTTGAAGTTTCTTCTTATCAACGTGTTTCATTAAGTCTTCAAGTTTAGATGGTTGATAAACAAAGTCTTCGCCGATTGTCTTATAAAGTAAGTCCGTTAATTCAGGATTTGAATAAACTAACCAACGACGATGTGTAATTCCGTTTGTTTTATTATTAAATTTCTTGGAGAAAACCTTATAGAAATCTTTCATGACATCTGTCTTTAAGATTTCAGTATGTAACTTCGCAACTCCATTAACAGAAAATGAAGAAACAATACCTAAGTTTGCCATATGAATTTGACCATCTTTGATAATAGATACACGTTCTGCCAAACCTTCATCATTTGGAAATTTTTCTTTAACTTCGACTAAGAAACGACGATTGATTTCTTCAATAATCATATTGATACGTGGCAATAGATTACGTACGTATTCACTTGGCCATTTTTCTAATGCTTCAGCCATAACAGTATGATTTGTATAAGCAATTGTTTTATTTGTAATCTTCCAAGCAGCTTCCCAATCATAAGCGTATACATCCATGAGTACTCTCATTAGTTCTGGGATTGCCAAAATTGGATGCGTGTCATTTAATTGAATCGCAATCTTATCCGCTAAATTATCCAAATTTGGATAAACACGTAAGTGAGCTTTAATAATCGCATTTAAACCAGCTGAAACAAAAAAGTATTGTTGTTTAAGACGTAAATATTTACCACTTTCAGTCGAATCATCAGGATAAACATTTTGACAAATCTCACGCACTTCAGAGATATATTGTCTAAAGTCTTTATTCTTTGGTAGTAGTTCACTTGCCTCAGCTGACCAAAGTCTAAGTGTATTTGTCACATCCGTAGATTTACCAACAATTGGCATATCATAAGGAACCGCTAAAACATGTTCTGCATCTACATGTTCAAAAACTGTGTTACCTTTTTTATCTTTTTTCATTTCAATGCGACCCCAATATTTAATATCGACCGCATGTTTTGGTTTACGTACTTCCCATACATTACCCAATCTTAACCATTGATCAGGGACTTCAACTTGATAACCATTAATAATCTTTTGTTTAAATAAACCATATTCATAACGAATACAGTTCCCATGACCTGGTAAAGACAGTGATGCGAGTGAGTCCATGAAGCACGCCGCTAAACGTCCTAGACCCCCATTACCTAATCCTGCATCTGCTTCTAAGTCTTCTAATTGATTTAAATCAATATCTAATTCTTTTAAACCATCACGAACGATATCATAAATCCCAAGATTCATCATATTGTTTGTGAGTAGTCGTCCAATCAAAAACTCAAGTGAGAAATAATACATTTGTTTCGCACCTAAATCTGCGACTGATTCTTTTGATTGTTTCCAGTGAACAGAAGCATAGTCTCTAACCATTTCACCTAAAACACTATATTGTTCTGTTACATGCGACTGTTCTACTGAACGTCCATAATTTTCGATAACTCTTTGAGTAAAGTCTCTTTTAAATTCAAATTTATCCTTGAACATAAAAAAACCTCCTTATAATGTGTGTATTTTAACACATGAAAGTAGGTTTTCTTTGTATGTCGTGAACAAAAATGCTTAAGATTTGACTTCAAAGTAAATTGTCGCAAATGGCGCAATACGTACTAATATACTGTTTTCTTGATGATGGGCAGGAATTTCTTCACTCTTAATGGGTTCGAAATTACACATATTACAACCCATATATATATCCTTCTCTGTATTTATAAGCTCGATATATGTACCTTCTTTAGGTACGCCTAAGCGATAGTTTTCATAACTCGTAGGCGTCATATTCATCACAACTACAATCGTACTCTTTGCGTTTTGACGATAAAAGCTATAAATCGATTGATCGGCATTATCTGCATCAATCCATCTAAATCCTTTATGTTGATAATCAAATTGAGACAGTGCACTGTGATATTTATAGATTTGCATCAAATCTTTAAAGTATCGCGCAAATGATTGATGTCTTTCATAACCTAATAAGAACCAATCCATTTCCTTCTTCTCATCCCACTCTCTAAAGTGAGCAAGTTCATTACCCATGAAGTTTAATTTCTTACCTGGATGGGCAAACATATAAGCATACAAGTTTTTTACTTGAGCAAACTTTTGTTCATAAGTTCCCCACATTTTATTGATGATGGTTCCTTTACCATGAACCACTTCATCATGTGATAGTGGAAGAATAAAGTTTTCTGAGTAGAAATAAGCCATTGAGAACGTCAATTGATGATGATGAAACTTACGATAGACAGGATCTAAAGCATAATATTTCAAGGTATCATTCATCCATCCTAAATCCCATTTATAATCAAAGCCTAAACCCATATCCGTTGTCGGATGCGTCACCATAGGATAATCAGAACTATCTTCTGCGATCATCAAAACACCTGGATAATTAACATTGAGATAATAGTTTAAACGACGCATAAAGGCTGTTGCGCCCTCATTGGTTCCATTGTTTTTATTACCACCCCAGAAAATCATATTCGCAACCGCATCAACACGTAAACCATCCACATGATAGGTATCAATCCAAAAAGCGGCAGCTGACATTAGAAAAGATCGTACTTCTTCTTTCCATAAGTCAAAGTTCATCGTATCCCATTGACTATGGGCATCATTATAGCGTGGATATTCATATAAAGGAGAGCCATCAAAATAGCGTAAACCAAAGGCGTCCTTCACAAAATGCACAGGCACAAAGTCCATGATTAAACCTATATCATTGCGATGACATTCATCCACAAACTTCATAAATTGCTTAGGCGTACCGTAACGTGACGTTAAACTAAAGTAACCATGTGCTTGATAGCCCCATGAACCATCAAAAGGATGTTCATTAAGTGGCATAATTTCAATGTGTGTAAAACCTAAGTCTTTTACATATGGAATAAGCTTTAAAGCTAAGTCTTCATAAGTAAGCCATTCATGTCCATTCATCATCCATGAACCTAAATGACATTCATAAATGTTTAACTCTCGATTAAAAGCTTTATTTCGTTTACCAACCCATTGTAGATCACCCCAGTTGTAATCATTAAGATTAACGACTAGACCACCTGATTTAGGTCTCATTTCCGCATAAAAGGCATAGGGATCACTTTTTTCTGCCCATTCACCTGATGATTGGTGAATACGATATTTATAGAGTGTCCACTCTTCTAACCCTGGAATAAATAGAGTCCAGGAGCCATCCTCTTGTCTTTGCATTGGATGGGTATTATGCCAATGATTGAAATCACCAATGACATAAACTTCTTTTGCCGCAGGGGCATAAACACAAAATCGAACACCTGGTGCTTGATCATAATCAAAATGAGCGCCAAAAATCTTATAAGAATCAATACTATGCCCTTGATGGAATTTCTCCAATATAACTGTATTGCGCATATAGCCCCCTTTGTTTATGAAATATGTTCTTTAATATCCTTAACTAACTCGTCATACTTATTCTTCGCACTGACTTCAGAATCTCCTAAAACACAGAAGTAAAATTTAATCTTAGGTTCTGTGCCTGATGGACGAATCGCAATCCATGAACCATCAGCCAAGAAATACTTAATCACATTAGATTTTGGGAAATCTAAGTTTGTTTTATTTGATCCTTCAACACGAATAGATAATTCATAATCTTCTTTCGCCTGTACACTAATATTTGCGAAAGATTTTATATCTGACTCTCTAAAGTGGGTTAAGATTTCTTTAATCTTTAAACTTCCTTCTTCACCTTTTAAAGTTAAACTCATTTGATCTTCTAAATGATAACCGTATTTTTGATAAAGATTATTTAAAACATCAACCAGTGTTAAACCTTGTGACTTATTATAAGAAATCGCTTCCGCAATTAAGACACAAGCTTGTAAAGCATCTTTATCACGTACAAATGGTTCAACTAAATAACCATAACTTTCTTCATAACCAAAAACAAAGTTCTTTTCTTTTGTTTCCTGGTAGTTTTTAATCTTGTCTCCGATAAATTTAAAACCAGTTAAAGTCTTTTCAACTTCAACACCATAGTTATTCGCTACCTTTTCACCTAAATCAGAAGTGACAACAGTATTGAATAATACTGGATTAGTCGGCATTGTGTTAAGTTCTGTTTTAGTGCTTAACACATAATCAATTAAGATAGAACCAGTTTGATTACCTGTCAATAAAACATATTCACCATTGTGTTTAACCACAACCCCAAGTCTATCCGCATCAGGATCTGTCGCAATGGCAGCATCTGCATTTTCTTTTTTAGCGTATTCGATTGCTAATTCGTATGCAGCACTCTCTTCAGGGTTTGGTGTTTTAGTATTTGAGAAAGCTGGATCTGGATTAGCTTGTTCAGCAACCTCTACAAATGGTACACCCATACGTTTATATAAAACATTCACACCAACATGCGCTGTTCCATGTTGAGGTGAGAAAACGAGTTTAATATTTGAAAAATCTAAGTCTTTTCTTAGTTTGATGTTTTCAACTTTTTTATAGTATTCTTCATCAACTGATGCATCTACTGTATGAATTAAAGATTCTTGATCAGCTGTTAATTCAACCACAATATCCAAAGCATCTTCTATTTTATTGATTTCATCAATCACTTGTTCAATTAAATGAGGTACTAATTGGCATCCTTCTTGATCATAAACTTTATAACCGTTGTATTCTTTCGGATTATGAGATGCAGTAATGACAATACCGCCAACACATTTTAAATGACGAACTGCAAATGATAATTCTGGTGTTGGTCTAAGTGACTCAAACACATATGAAGGAATATTGAACATCGCTAAAACGCGCGCACTCTCTTGTGCAAACTCTACCGACATATAACGATTATCATAAGCAATCGCTACACCTGTTTTTGTCGCTTCTGGATATTGAAGTAGATACTTCGCAAACGCTACATTTGCTTTGCGAATGGTGTGTACATTTAATCTGTTTGTGCCAACCCCCAAAAGTCCTCTCATCCCAGCTGTACCAAAGGCTACATCCGTATAAAAAGCATCTTGTAATGTTTTGCGATCCGCATGTTCAAGTTCTTCCTTTAACTGAGGATCAAGATTTGGATGGTTCATCCAATGTTGAATAATAGCTTCCATAGTTCTCCCAACTTATAAAAAAAACGAAGATGCGACCATCTTCGTTTTTATCAATCAACGACTATTGAATAACTTTTTGAGTTCTCAATACATCTTCGATCGTTTTGATCGCTTCATCTTCGTCTTCACCTTCACATGAGATGACGACTTCTGATTGCGTAGGAATACCCAAGGACATAACGCCCATGATGGATTTCATATTCACAGAACGACCTTTAAATGCAACTTTAACTTCGCATTTGAAGCGGCTAGCAGCACTAACAGCAACTGTTGCTGGGCGTGCGTGTAGTCCAACTGGATCAATAACTAATACACTGATTTCTTTCATATATCCTCCAACGATTTTATAAGACTATTTTAATATAGTTCCTTTGTAATTACAACGCAAGAAATTTTTTAATGTAATCGCTTTCATCACTTGTGATAGGGATGATTGTTTAAAATTCTAAAACTTCTGTATATTTGTTCAGCACATAAAAGTCTGACTACACCGTGTGGAAAAGTGTTTTCAGATAGTTTCCATAAGCTATTAGCGCGTTCTCTTAGGCTGTCGCTTACTCCAAGAGAACCACCAATTACAAAGACTAAATTTTTATAGGATTGATTAAAACTTGTCTGAATTCTTTGTGAAAGTTTCTCAGAACTCATTAATTTCCCTCTTAAATCCAACAAAACGACATCATCATCACTTTGTATTTGTTTAAGAATGGACTCACTTTCGCTTTCAATCACTTTTTGATTTAGGTGAGGATCTTCCCCACTAGGTAAATCTTTTATCTCTATAATTTCAAATTTATGATAAGGCTGTATTCTTTTTGAATAATCCTTAATTAAAATACTTAACTCTTTTTCTTTTATTTTGCCTACGCAAACAAGTTTAATCACTGTAGGATTACCGTTGTTGAGTAGACTTCACCATCACGCTCATATTCAACCTCAACACTATCGCCGACTTGTTTTTCATAGAGTAGTTTTCTAAAAGCTTTAAAACTTGTGATGTCTGTACCATCAAATGAGAGTAGGACATCTCCCTCTTCTAAGCCAGCATTATCTGCCGCTGATCTAGCACTGACATTAAAGATGTATAATCCTTCACTTAAATCTAAACGGATGCCATAGAAACTCTTTTGATAAACCGTTAACTCTTCTAAGGCTACAGCTGAAATACCAACAAGCGGACGTGTTACTTCACCATTTTCATAGAGTTGAGTAATAATTGGTACAATTTCATTAATTGGAATCGCAAAACCCATACCTTCAACTGAACTATCGGCAATTTTCATTGATGTAATGCCAATCAATTCACCAGCCATATTGATTAATGGTCCACCACTATTACCAGGATTAATCGCCGCATCTGTTTGAAGGACAATAGAGTCCCAATCATCAACACCATCATTATTAATATCAACAGGTACAACACGATCTTTACCAGAGATAATTCCCATTGTGACACTGCCTTGAAATTCCAAGCCTAAAGGTGAGCCAATCGCGAGGACATTTTCACCCACACTGACTAATGATGAATCACCTAAATCAAAGGCTTCAACACTAAAGTCTGCACTCACACTTAATAAAGCTAAGTCCGTAAATGAATCCGCGCCTAATACTTCCGCATCTAGCTGCTCCCCATTCGCAAAGGTTACTTGAATATCTGTATAACCTTCTATCACATGATTATTGGTCACAATTAAGATTTGATCATCGATGACATCATAGATTGCGCCACTTCCTGTTGAGTACACTTCACCGCTATAAAGAGATGAAACACCAACCACTTTTTCAATGGTGTTTTCAACGACTTGCGTCGCATCCGTTGTATATTCCGTTACAACTTCTCGAATGATTTTCCCATCATCCGTTACCGCAACTTGATTATCATCCGTTAATACGACATAAGCTAAGAAACTATTTGATATCAGCAAAACGAATATCAAGCTCTTCGTTAGTGTATTCTTCATTCAAAAATCCTCCTATTGTTTCACTGCGCTGTCTCGCACAGTGTATATGTACTTTTTGAGTATCTAAGACTTCTGCATAAGCTTTTAATGCTAAATGTTCAGTATTTGCTTCCTCTGACAAATGGGCTAAAACGATTTCTTTTGTTTTTGGTCCCATCACACGTTTAAGTATTTTGGCACTATCTTCATTGCTTAAGTGTCCTGTATCAGATAAGATCCGCGTCTTCGTAAAATGTGGACGTTTACTTTCCATCAATTTATCAACATTGTGATTACTTTCAATCAAGTAAATATCAGCATTACTTATATAATCTAGATTATTATCTTTCAAATAACCAGTATCGGTAATATAAACCAATTTTACCCCATCACTCTTTAAAACATAACCATAAGTTAAACCAGAGTCATGAGATAAGACCAAAGCCGTTACTTCGATATCCTTTATCATAAATGATTGATAAGGCATTGGATTTATCGTCTCTCGATTTAATTCAACTGGACTAATACACGTTTCAATTGAATCAAAAAGACGCAGTTGAGCAATGTGGTCACCATGGTCATGTGTAATCAACAATGCATCTACTGAGTCTAATTGTATATCGTAATTGTGAAGAGATTGTGACAAATAACGCTTTGTTGAACCGCAATCGATGATGAGTCTTGTTTGCTTACTTTCAACATAAGTACAATTACCTTTTGATCCGCTACAAAAGTTAATATATTTCATCTAACATCCTAAATAGGTACATGGGTTTTTCGCAACTCCATCTACATAAATTCCAAAGTGTAAGTGAGGCCCCGTCGATCGCCCGGTGTTACCAACATTGCCTATGAAGTCACCTTTTTCAACGGTTTGTCCAACTTTAACAGGTGGCCATCTATACATATGAGCATAAAGTGTTTTCATACCATTATTGTGGTCGATATAAACATGATAACCACTACGCCAATCATAACTAACTGATAAAACAACACCTCTATCAGCTGCATAAATTGGTCCATAACGATTATAGTTATAAACAATATCTAAGCCTTGGTGTCCTGGATAACAATACCAACGACATGAGATGTGTGAGTTTGCACCAAGTGGCCATCTTAGCGTACCAGATCCTATACCAGGAATAACCTTCGTCCCAATAATCATAACTTCTTGAACTGGATACTTAACAATCGTTGAAGAAATCATGGTCGCATCTGCAACCTCACCATTAATATAGGTTTCTTCATATAAAACATCTTTATAGCCTAATTCTTCACGCGTTTGAATAATGCTGAAACCCTCTTGAATGGTTGGATCTTTAACATAGCGTGTACTTGCTGGATAAACCGTTTCTTTTTGAAGTTTTTCTTTCGTCACAATAACGTTAATTGGAGAGTCAAAGTAAGTTACATTTAACTCCATACCAACTTCTAAGATTTGATTAAGTGTTTTTATCTTTTCATTATTAATCGTTAAAATTTGTTGAGGAGATAAGCCCGTACGATAAGCTATCCCTTCAATCGTGTCATACTCATCAACGGTATAAGTTTGAATATCTGTTCCATAACCATAACTTAAGAATGAAACAATCTCATTCACATCAACTAATATTTTTGATAAAGGCGCAAGCCCTCTTTGATAGGTAGCTGTTTCAACAATAGAGAAACCAACTTCACGATAACCATAGGTGGTCAGTGGTGCAGGTAGTTGATTATTACGAATTAAATCATAGGCTTCTTTTGAGATAAAGTTACCAACATAAATCTCACGCGCTTCTTCAAACATGGCCACATCTTTTACATAAATAATCGCACCATTTGAAAATTCAATCTTATCAACTTCTACTGAAAATAAATCATTTGAATTCAGATAATCAAATATTTCTTGATCTTTATTTTCATATTCAAAATAAGATAATTCTTCGATAAGCGTAATGTTTTCCCCAAAACCTAATTTTGATGATGGGAATTCTTCTAAGTATCTATCGACATAAACACTATTTAAAAAACCTTCAACATCAGCATCGTGACTTAAAACACCTATCAAATCAGATCCTAAATAAATCTTTTGAATGGTTTTTTGAATATCATAGCTTTCTACGATCGCTTGATCAACAATTGTTTGTTCTTGAATTTGTGCTGTTTCAGAACTCATCGCATTAGACTGACTGAAAAAATCAACACTCACAATTGACAGACTGATCCCAAGCGCTAGTAAGATGGCATAAATATTACGCATTTTCACCTCGTTGGTTAGTTTCGGAATAGTTATAGAATGCATTTATCGCTGATTCAAAAGCAAGATCAACTTGGCCAATCGGACCATTACGATGTTTTGCGATTAAGACTTCAATTTTCTCAGTTTCTGGACGATCTTCATCACGCTCATAATAAGCTTGACGATACAAGAATAAAACGATATCAGCATCTTGTTCAATCGCACCTGATTCACGTAAATCACTGAGTTGTGGACGCTTATCAGATCTTGATTCAACTGAACGAGATAATTGTGATAACGCAATAACAGGTACTTTTAGTTCACGCGCTAAAGCTTTAAGGTTACGAGAAATCTCTGATACTTCTTGTTGACGATTATCTGATGACTTAGCTCCTGAGCTAATGAGTTGAATATAGTCAATAATAATTAATCCTAATGGATGTTCTGTTTGTAGTTTACGACATTTACTAAAGATTTCAGAAACACGAATGGTTGCTGAATCATCAATATATATTTTTGTTTCTTTTAAATCAGCAGCCGCTTCATTCAAAGCATTCCACTCATTGTTATTTCTAATTTGACCAGTTCTTAAAGCAGAACCTGTTAATCTTGATTTCGCAGACAACATACGAGTAATCAAATGTTCAGCTGGCATTTCAAGCGAAAACATCGCAACAGCTTTCTTTGAAATTTGCGCTGCATTGAGTGCGACATTACAGGCAAAAGCTGTTTTTCCAACTGAAGGACGTGCCGCTAAAATTATTAAGTCCCCATTTTGGAAACCATTTGTTAAACCATCCATACGTCTAAAACCAGTAGGTGTACCAGTAATACTTGTATGTGTTTGTGACATTGTTTGAATGTTTTCTAAAACGTTGGTCACAACTTCTCTTGAATTTTTAAATTCTGCCGCACGGCGTGTACGTGTGACATTTAATAAGTCTTTTTCGGCTTGGTCCATGACATCATCAATATCAACGCTGCCATCATAACCATCAGCCGCAATCTTTTGAGCTGTAATAATTAAATTGCGAACATAAGCTTTATCTTGAATAACCCCAACATAATAACGAGTATTAGCTGAAGAGACTGAACTTTCTGAGAGTTCTAAAATATAGCTTGCACCACCGATAGCTTGCGTAAGATTTAGATCTTTTAAACGCGCTAAAACAGAAGCTGAATCAATCGGCTTCCCTTCCTCATACATATCCATCATCACTTTGAATAAACGTTTGTTTGCTTCAGAGTAAAAATGGTCTGGATGTAAAGCAAGTTCTGATGCGACCTGTACTGAGTTAGGGTAAGCTAACATACTAGATAACATCGCTTGTTCTGTTTCTATGCTATGCGGTAGTGTTTGACTCATTGTGGGTCTACCTTAATACTAAGTGTTGCCATGACCCCTTTGTATAGTTCAACTTGCATTTTACTATAACCAATAGAGGCAATCGCTTCACCATGCATCTTACGCTTATCAACTTCATAACCATATGTTTTCTTGAGTTCATCACTAATTTGTTTTGTGCTAATCGAACCAAAAACACGCCCTTCATTACCTTGTTTCAAAGTAAAATTTAAAACAAGTTTTTCAAGTTTTTCTTTAAGTTCTTCAGCGGCTTGTTTATCTAAAGCATCTTGATGTGCTTTGTCTGCTTTTTGTTGAGCTAAGATTTTATTAGCTTCATCAGTAGCCGCAACAGCTTTTTTATTTCGAATTAAAAAGTTACGTGCATAACCGTCAGCGACATCACACACTTCACCTTTTTTGCCTACTTTTTTAACATCTTCTAATAGGATAACTTTCATATCTATTCCTCACTTTCAAGTATATCAGTAATCGTACTTTCAAGTTCACTTAAAAGGCTTTCTACATCTGTATTCTCACGTTGTAAAGCAGCTGCATTGAAGTGACCACTACCTTGCATTTTTTCCATTATAGCATGCACATTTACATTACCGTTTGATCGTGCGCTTATCCCAACTAAACGCTCATTTAAACGTCCAATCGCAAAACTCGCATCAATTCCTTCAACTAATAATAGTGAATCTGCGACCTGAGAAATAATAGAACGACTTGTCACCACATCTTCATCTGCAAAGGCAATAATCATATTCTTATTAATCACTTTTTGATTACTTAAAACGGCTGATTTTTGTTGGAAGTCTCGTAAATTGTCTTTTAAGAATTCATCACTTTGACTACTATCTGCACCATACTTTTTGAGTAAACTTGCGACTTCAAAGGTACGAGAACCTGAACGATTTCTAAAACGATTTGTATCGACCACAACACCCGTAAAAATAAAGGTTGCTTCAATTGGTGTTAGTGGAACTGTATGTTGGTGATAAGAAATAAGTTCCGCAACCATTTCACTGGTACTTGAAGCAGAAGTTTCTGTATAAACCAACATTGGATTAAAGGTAAAGTCTTGATTACGACGATGGTGGTCTAAAACAACAATATGTTTTACTTCATGAAGTAATTTAGGAACTTGTGTATAGTTTTCTGAATGATGGTCAACAAGAATCAATAAAGTATCTTCATTAATCATTTGACGTGCTTGATGTTCACTTAAGAAATTATGATATAAAGCTAATTCTTCTTCATTCTTTTCAAAAGAGACTGCCAGTTTTTCTTCTTGATCACCATGTAATACAATTCCAACCGGTTTTTGATATGCATAAACAAATCGACTCATAACTAAGGCAGAACCAAAGCAATCAAAGTCCATGTCTTTATGTCCCATAATAATAACGTTAGAACTGTTTAATATCGTTTCTCTTAAAGATTGTGCTATTACACGCGCTCTAACTTTAGATTTTTTCGCTTGTGCTTCAGATGATCCACCAACATATAGAACATCTTCGTTTAATGCTTTAATCGCAACTTGATCCCCACCACGATTTTGCGCTAAATCTAAAGCTGTATTAACCATATCTTCAAGTTCAGAGAATTTACGACTACCACGTGAGAAAGCCATTGATAAAGTGATCGCAATATCCAATTCTTCTGATTCCTCACGAATTATATCCACAATTGAAAAACGATCTTCATATGCTTTTTGAAATAACTCTTCATCTAAAACTAAAATCATACGATTGTTTCTTAAACGCTTCGCAAAGATACCCATTTCACTTGCCCAAGTATAAACAGCTTGTCTAATCTTAGAGTCAATTAATGTAACACGGTGTTCATCTTCAAACTGGGTTGTTTCTTCATAGTTATCAAAGTGAACCATACCTAATACAATTTGTTTATTCTGAGATTCTATTAAACATTCATCTAAAGCAGTAATATCTCTCAATATTAAGGTAGAAGCACCACTTACTTTCGTTGCTTCATATGAGTGTTCATTTATTCTTAAACGGATGGTTTCAGCTTCATTATTAAAGATGGCTTTGGTTTCAGGTAGCCACTGCATTATCTTTTGTCCGATAACTTGATAATTACGTTGAACAAGTAAGTCACTTATCCACATAATTTCAAAAGCATCGTTATAAACAACTAAACCAATATCCCCAAAAAGCAAGGCATCAAAGGCACTTTTACCTAAGACATCTGAAACATCAAATTGTCTTTGTTGTGCCTGTTCTTCATAGTAATCAGCCACAAATAAAAACATTAAGATATTGCCTAATACAATCCCTAGATCCAAAGTCCAGTGATAGCGTATTTGTAGCGCAAAACGGATGCCTAAAAGCACCGTGTCAACGATGATAATACTCCACAAAAGCGGTTTAATGTTTTTAAAATGATGTAACATAGTTTTTCTCTTATAATTTTAGAATTCGTTTTCTAAAATCTGTAATTGAATCAAGTAAGCCTAATCCTATGAAAACATAGATACCAATGCTTGGCAAGAACAGAATCGATAGTACTGATATCATCGGCAACCATCTCATTTTGTACTTTCTCGCAAGTAGTACAAGCACAATATAAGCATCAACTAATAAGATCATGGTACTTACTGTAAAAGCTAGAATTAAATATTGTCTTACAAGATCTGAATCACTTGTAAAAATTAAGTTCGCAAACAAACCAACTAAAGTTAATAAGCCAGCCCAGCTAGGTAAACGATAGTTACCCAAGTCTTTCATTTTGCGTGTTTTGATTTTTAATCTCTTTAACAATAAAATCGACAACATATGTATCACTAATGATTGTAAGAATGACATAAACAGTAAAGCGACAGGATAAATTCCTAAAACCAAACTTTCTAAATCATTCGGAATGACTAAACCATCCATACCTTTTAATACTTCTACAATTTCATGTGTTTCAGCCACTAAATCATAACCAAAGAAAGCAGCGAAAACATACATTTCCAAGAACATACTGATCGCAGTAAATATGGTTGTGAAAAAGATTAACCATCCATTGTCCTTATCTTTAGATACGCCATAACCATAGACAAGTCCTATGACAATCGCAGACGTAACATAAAACAAGGTTAAAATTGACCCTAATAAAAAGGAAAGTATAAAACTTGATATCGATAAGATAACTGTTGCCTTAAATCCATATTGAACTTGATAAAAGATAAAAGGGAGTGGTAGTAACCACACTGCATACAACTCTAAAAGACCTGCCGTTTGCAGATTGATAATTAAGAATACAGCAATGATACTTAGCATCATTGCACCTTGTGTTATTTTTCGTACGTTATTTTTATTCATATATAAATAATAAAACCTTCACCCAAACGCAGTGCTCAAGTGAAGGTTGTTTTAAATTAGTCAGCTACGTAAGGCAATAAAGCCATTTGACGAGCACGTTTGATAGCAGTTGCTAACATACGTTGATATTTAGCGCTTGTGCCAGTAACACGTCTTGGAATAATTTTACCATTAGCTGTGATAAAGCGTTTAAGTAACTCCGTATCTTTGTAGTCAATGGTTTTAATGTTATTTTTTGTGAAATAGCAGACCTTTCTACGGCCTACGCGTTGTTTTCTAAATGCCATGAGAACTCCTTTCTTTAGAATGGAAGGTCATCACTTGAAATATCAAGTAATGGTCCAGTTTCGAAATCGTCATCAGATTTTGGTTCTACATCAGCTTGATAACCACTGTTGTTTGAACTTTGACTTTGATAACTTTGTGTAGAATCAGATTGATTACGTGAACCAACAAGTTGAGCATTATCAACAGTTACATCTGTTGTATACACTTTCTTGCCAGTTGTTGAATCATCATAACTGCCAGTTGTGATACGTCCTTCAATCGCAACAATATTTCCTTTTTTAGCATATTGGCTAAGGAAATCTGCTGTTTGACGCCAAGTAACGCAACTAATAAAATCAGCTTCGTCACTCTTACTAAAACGACGATTAACCGCAACCGTAAAACGTGTTAGCGATACACCTGATTGTGTTTTAGTTAGTTCTGGATCTCTTGTGAGTCTTCCAACTAGTACGACACGATTTAGCATGTATGTGATCCTCCTACTCTTCTTCGTTTACAACTAAGAAACGAACTACGTTTGTTTCAATTCGTGCAAGACGATTGAATTCATCTAAAGTTTCAGGTTTAGCTTCAACTTTGATAACCACGTAATAACCTTTAGTCTCGTCATTGATAGGATAAGCGTATTCCTTAATCCCCCATTCGTCGACCTTTGTTACTTGTCCACCATCATTTGTGATGATAGCGTGTAAACGGTCAACCAACTCTTGACGTGACGCATCGTCTAAATCTGCTTTAACGATGTACATGATTTCATATTTTCTCATGTGTTCACCTCCTTATGGTCTATTGGCCTTTTCAGGCAAGAAGTAAATATATAGGATATCTACCCGTTTAGTGATTATAGCACTCTATTGCTACTAAAACAATAGCGATTATTTGCTTATCTATATAATAACGATATTTAATTCTTTAATCATAAAAGTGATATCAAAGATTAACCCCAATATCACTATTATCTTTATTTTAATATAGAACTAATAATCCTGGATCTTCTAAGACTTTTACCAAGTCACTCAAAAACAAGGCCGCAGGATAACCATCAATCGCTCTATGATCGAAGGAAAGACTTAATTGTAGTTTAGTTCTCTCAACGACATTTTTATTCGAATCAAACTCGAGCTTTGTATATGTTTTCCCAACCCCTAAGATCGCAATCTCAGGAACATTAATTACTGGGTTAAAGTTAAGAACTTCAGTTGTCCCCAGTGATGTGATGGTAAAGGTACCACCATTAAGTTCTTCACTTACAAGAGCATTAGAGCGAGCACGTTTAGTTAAATCTTTTGCTTTAGTCGCAAGTTCTTGAATACTTAAACTATCAGCATTATGCACAACTGGGACAATCAGTCCATCATCCATCGCAGTTGCGATACCTAAACTAACACTAGAATATTGATGAATGCCATCATCAAGTGCTCTCGCATTTACATTTGTATGTTTTGTAAGTACCTTAGACACAAAGTAACCAATAAGGTGTGTATAAGAAATGCGTGTATCATCTTCTTTTGCGTTAGCTAATAATGTTTTTCTTAGCTCAACTAGCTTCATCGTATCAACTTCAGCATTCAAGGTAACATGTGGTGCAGTACTCTTAGATTTAACCATTTGATCTGCCACCATTTTACGAATACCTTTCCAAGGTACAACAACTTCACTTTGAACAGGAGCGCTCGATGCTTTAGCACTAGGCACATAGTTTGTGACATGTTTTAAATGCACACGTGGACTATCGGTTAAACTTTGATAAATCTCATTGATATCTAAACCTTTTTCACGTGCTAATTTACGTGCCGCAGGGGTTGCGCGAGTATCTCCTGTCGGATTAATAACAGGCACTGAAGATGCTTTAACTTCTTCAACGACTTCTTCTTTTACTTCCGCTTTAGCAATAGCCGCTTTAGCTGGAGCTTCAACTTTTTCACCTGCTTCACCAATATGTGCGATAACACTATTAACAGGTACTTTTTCACCCACTTCAACGTATCGACCTAAAAGCACGCCTGCATCATAAGCTTCAACTTCAATCGCGATTTTATCAGTCATAACTTCAAAGATTGGTTCACCCACTTTGACTGTATCACCAACATTTTTAAGCCACTCAGTTACACTACCTTCATCCATGGTAGAACTGAGTTTAGGCATTAAGACTTCTTTTGCCATAATTACACACTCTCCATGATTTTCTTACAAGCTTCTACAATATCATTCACTTGTGGAACTGCCGCCTTTTCCATTGTTGGTTCATAAGGAATTGGAACTTCTGCTCCAGCCAATCTAACCAATGGATAATCTAAATAATCAAATGAATCTTCTTCGGCAATCACACTCGCAAGTTCAGCTGAGAAACCAGAGCGTTTAACCGCTTCAGTGACCACCACTGCACGATGTGTTTTCTTAACAGAATTAATGATTGTATCTTTATCTAAAGGAACAAGTGTTCGAGGATCAACCACTTCAATACTAATATTATCTTGAGCTAATATTTCAGCAGCTTCTAATGCTTTGTGCACCATAATACCTGTTGCGACAACTGTAATATCACTTCCTTCTTTTTTCACATCAGCTACCCCAATAGGAATTTCATATTTCCCTTCTGGTACATCCATTTTTGTACGGTAACAGAGTTTATGCTCATAAAACATAACAGGGTTATTATTTTTAATGGCTGAGTGGAGTAAACCTTTCGCATCATAAGCAGTTGATGGTTGAATGACAATCAATCCAGGAATATGAGCTGTCCAGTTTTCTAAACTTTGACTATGTTGTGCTGCAGCACCGGTACCTGATCCACCCGGTGTACGCATGACTAGAGGAATTTTAGCTTTGCCACCATACATGTAATGGATCTTAGCTGCTTGATTAACAATATTATCCATTGCGATGGTAATAAAGTCTGAAAATTGAAGTTCAAATACGGGACGCATACCAGTCATAGCTGCACCAATTGCTGCACCTGAAATAGCAGCTTCTGAAATTGGTGTAATTCTTAGACGCTCTGGTCCAAACTCTTCAATCATGCCACGAGTAACACCGAAAGCACCCCCATAAACACCAATATCTTCACCCATTAGGAAGACTGTTTCATCTTCTCGCATCGCTTCACTTAATGCTTCACGTACGGCTTCTGAATATGTAATTTCTCTCATAATTGCCTCCTTTAATCTGCCAACACATTTGTATAGAGTTCATCTACACCAATGGTTTCGCCTTCATTCGCAAACTCAACAGCTGCTTCAACTTCATCAAATGCAGCTTGTCTAATCGCTTCTGATTCTTCTTCTGTAAAAACACCCGCTTTAATAAAGGCTTTCTTCGCATTTTCAATTGGGTCTTTTTCTTCACGCCAGTAAGCTTCCTCTTCACGTGTACGATATTTCTTCGCATCAGATTTAGAGTGACCTTTCCAACGATAGGTTTTCGCTTCAATTAAGGTTGGACCTTCACCTTTACGTGCTCTTTCAACCGCTTCATAAGTCGTATTAATAACTTCGATTAAGTCATTACCATCAATGGTAATTCCAGGAATTCCATAAGATTTTGCACGATCTGATAAGTTTTCAATATTAGCCATTTCCTTAATTGGACCCGACATACCATACATATTGTTTTCAATGAAATAAACGACGGGTAATTTCCAAACAGAAGCCATATTTAGTGCTTCATGGAATGACCCTTCATTGGTTGATCCATCCCCTGCATAACATAAGGCAACATTATCAGTCCCTTTCATTTGTTCAGATAAAGCTGCACCTGCCGCAATCGCATAACCACCACCAACAACACCATTTGCGCCTAAGTTACCGGTTTCAAGTTCAGCAATATGCATTGATCCACCTTTACCATTATTGGTTCCAGTGACTTTCCCAAAGAGTTCTGCCATCATGACATTAACTTTGGTACCCTTCGCAATGGTTTGACCATGACCTCTATGGGTTGCGGTGATCCAGTCAGTTGTACGAAGAACGGCCCCTGATCCAACCGAACTCGCTTCTTCACCTACAGCTAGGTGAGTTGTTCCATGAATTTTACCTTGAGCGAAAAAGAAATCAACTTTTTCCTCAAAGTATCGAACGAGCCACATTTTCTTAAAGGCTTCTTTGAGTTGCTCGTCATTTAATTTTGCTTTGTTTTTTAATGAAGTTGTCATATATTCATCCTTTCTTACATATGTATTGGATAGCCTAAGCCAATCTCCGCATTATCCATAATGCTTTCCGCAAATGATGGATGTGGGAAGATGGTTAAGGCAATATCTTCTAGAGTTAAACTATTTTCAATCGCTAAACCACAGTTTGTAATCATCTCGCTAGCGTTGGCACCGACGACTTGTGCGCCCAGTAAAAGTTCTGTTTTTTCTTCAAAGATTAAGCGTACATAACCTTCAGTATTCCCATGTGCGATTGATCTTGAATTTGCTTGGAATGGGAAGTCCGATGATTTTGCCTTTTTACCTTGAGCTTTAGCTTCGTCTAAACTTAAACCAACACTCGCAATCTCAGGTGTTGTATAACACACAGCTGGAATGCATTTATAATCGATAATATTTTTAGAACCCGATATAACTTCAGCTACAATCTTTGCCTCATAAGATGCTTTGTGAGCCAATGCTAAACCCTCAGTCACATCACCTATAGCATAGATGTTTTTATTTGTTGTTCTGCTTTGTTGATCTACTTTAATTAAACCTCTATCAACTACCTCAACTTTTGCTTTATCTAGTGATAGTAAATCTGTATTAGGTCTACGCCCTACTGATACAAGCACATAATCAGCACTCGCTGTTTTCACTTCACCTGCGTGTTTATATTTAAGCGTCACTTGATTGTCTTTAACTTCAGCAGATTCAACCATCGCATCCGTTACAACATCAATTCCTAGTTTTTTAAAATTCTTGGCAACTAAACTTGATAAGTCTGTTGAGAATCCAGGAAGGATATTTGGTGTTCCTTCAATCAAAGTTACTTTAGTTCCTAACATTGCATAAGCTTCAGAAAGTTCTGAACCGATATAACCTGCCCCAATGACAATCATTGATTTTGGCAATTCTTTTAAATTTAAAGCTGTACTAGAATCTAATATTCTTTCATCTTTAGGTAAGAATTTAAGTTCAACTGGTCTTCCACCAACCGCAATAATGGCGTTCTTAAAGGTATGTGATGTTTTCTTTCCATCACTTGTCACTTCAATCGTATTAGCTGACGTAAAATCAGCAACACCATTAATCACTTCAACCTTATTCTTTTGAAGAAGCCCAGTGATTCCCATTCTCAATTTTTTAACAACTCTTTGATCTTTGAATTTTTGTGCTTTTACAAAATCAAATTCAGCGTCTTTGACATCAATCCCAAAGGTACTTAATTCTTTTAAATCTTTCAAATGATGACCAATATTCAATAAGGCCTTTGATGGAACACAACCTACATTTAAACAAGTGCCTCCAATATCTGCTTTTTCAATAATCGTAACTTTTTGACCTAATTGACTAGCGCGTATCGCCGCAACATAGCCACCAGGTCCTGATCCAATAATAACTGTGTCTAATGAACTCATAGATTCCCTTTCTTTATTTATCTAACAGCAGTTTAGCTGTTTGAACATCTGTCACTAATATATTGACTAACTCACCACTTAGCGCTGCATGTATCGCATCAATTTTAGTAGGCCCATAAGCAACCCCAACAACTCTAGGTATTTGCATTAAGTCTTCAATACTTAGGTTGATCACGCGCTTATTCCAAGCGCTATTAGCTTCTCTTCCGTTTGTATCAAAGAAGTTATAGAGAATATCACCCGTGACATACTCTGCTTCCTTAGGATCAAGTGGTTCAATCTTATGAAGATAAGCTTTTGTCATTTCATAGTAAGCTGGTTGTCCACCAATACCGACAACTGCCACATCCACATTACGCGCTAAATCTAATATTTCTTTAATAAAGCGTTGTCTAACAAAAACCTCTCGTGAGTTTTCATCGTCTACAACTAGTGGTGCATGAAGTTGTATGGCATTACCACCTGTCTTACGCGCAAAAATATCGCAGATAACATTGGCTTGAATATCTGTATGTGCCATACCTAGTCCCCCAACCATTGGGACAAAGGTTAAATTACTCATATTTAGATTTAGATTCATTGCTTCTGCCACTTCATGAACAGTTGTTCCTGCAGAACAGCCAATAAACATATCTGGTGCTAATATCTTAGAAAGATATTTCGCAGCCGCTAAACCAACTCTAAATTTAATTTGAGAGGTATCCGCACTAGAAACACAAACCACATCTTCTAAGTCATATTTCTTACGTATACGATCTTCAATAACTTTGAAAGGTTGAATGCTTTCATCATGTACAACAATCTCAACTAAACCCTTTTCACGAGCTAGTGATAAGTGCTTAGAAACAAGAGACCGTGAAATATTAAACTGTTGAGCAATATCTTCTTGGGTTGCTGCTTCGTCGTAATACATTTTAGCGATATCAATCAGCAAACGATCATTATTTTTATCTGCCACAATTGCCTCCTATAACATTTGTTATTTAAACGTAACATATGCTACTAATAGTTTAAGATTGTGAAATAATACTGTCAAATAACAAAAAAGAATTGAACATATGTCAATTCTTAGAATAGATTTTGTGATGGTTTTATTCACATATGTGAATTTTAGACTCCATAAAAGTTAGTTTTACCACATCGATATCAAGTGATTTTTTTAACAAATCACTGAGTGTTCCCATTGATTTAAGATCAACCTCTGGATAGGTCTGGCGTGTGCTATTTTTCGCATCAGCCTTTTCATAAAAATCTTTAATAAGTTGTGCTCTTTTTTCTTGATCACCTTTTACAAATAAACTAACACCTACAATGATTGCTTCTTTATTTCGATACTGGGCAATACCTGCAAATTTAATTCCATTAACGCTTAAATCATAATCTCCAGGACAATAAGACTCATCTATGCTTTTTATATCGACTTTTAAACCTAATGTGTTTAATACATCACTTATGTATTTTGCGACACATTGATAGGGTTTGTGTAGATTATTAAAATCACTCGTTTTAAAGCAAAAGGTCATATTTAAGTTATCCAAGTCTGAGACGATTGCTAAACCACCTTGTCTACGTATCTCTACTTTATAATCATTATTGATGAGAAATTGTTTACCCTCAGCATACTTAGGTAAAACGGTATCTAACTTTCCTAAAAGAATTGCTTCTTCTTGCCAAAAACGAATAATCAATTCATCATCGTTTAAATCTTTAATAAGTTTTAGTTCTTCTTTGATTGAGTAAGAATCAACGATTCCACTATCAACAAATTTAATTTTCATTACTTAAATGATAACAAAAAAAAGAAGTCCAGAATTCTGAACTTCTTTGATCATTAATTAGTTCTATCTATTAATATAGACCGAAACTTAATAGGTAAGCGACAACAACTGAGATTGGACCAGTTAATAATCTTGAGAACAAGACAGCTGGAACACCAATTTCAACCGTTTTAGGTTCTGCTTCACCAAGTGTTAAACCAACTGGTACGAAGTCACAACCAACTTGTGCATTGATAGCGAATAATGCAGGTAATGCCATTGAAGGAGCGATATGTCCTAAACCAATTTCAACACCAACAAGAACACCAACAACTTGAGCAATAACAGCACCTGGGCCCAAAACTGGACTTAGGAATGGAATTGCAGCAATGAATGATAAGACTAACATTCCCACTAGATTTGATGCGAGTGGAACAACAGCTTTAGCGATAACATCACCAATACCTGTATAAAGGATTAACCCAATCATCATTGAGATAAATGCCATAAATGGCAATACGTTTTTAATTGTAATATCAATAGCTTCACGGCCAGCTTGGTAGAATGCACCAATGACCTTACCTACAGCACGTCCAATATTACTGATAACAGCTTGGACACCACTTGTATTTCCCATATTTTTCTCCTCTGCTTTTCTTTCAGCAACGACTTTTTTAGCTTCATCTTTAATTTCTTTAGCTTCTTCAGTTGATGTTTTCTTAGGTTCTGCTTTAGGAGCTTCTGCTTTTTTAGGAGCAGGTGTTCCTTCTGCCATACTAATGTCCTCAACTTTAACACCAGAAACAAAATTGTCTTCTTTCATGAACTTCATAAGAGGTCCAGAAGGTGTAATTGCATGTAAATCAATAGTTAATACACCAAGTTTTGGATAAACACCACAACGAGCTGTACCACCACAGTCAACAACTGCAACGATCATTTCTTCTGGTTCAACTTTAGTGTTAAAGCCATCAACAGCTGGAACACCAAGAAGTTCCGATATTTTTGCGGCTACTGGATGGATACCACCACCGGTAACGGAAGCAACAACTTTGCGTGTACCTTCTTCTTTTAAATAAAGAGGTCCGCCCCAGCCTTTACCACCAGCAACAACTTTAACTACTCTATCAGCCATAAGACTAATCCTTCCACATCATTTTTGTGAGAGTTTCAGTAACTAGACCACGGATTAAGATAACGATAACCCCAGCTAAGAAGTAACGAATTGCCAAAGGAGCAACACTTAAACCTAATTGTGTAATACCAACAGAGATACCGGTCCAAACAAATAATTCACCAGCATTTGCATGTGGGAATAAACCTAAGATTGGGTGAACAAATGAAACAGCTGCATCATAGAAAGCAGGTTTTTGTTTTTCTTCAACGAAACGTCCGAATGTATAACACATTGGGTTTGTCATGAAGAAGACAGCCAATACAGGGAATAATGAGTAACGAAGAATAATGTTCTTTGTTGTCATTTTGGCGAAGTTTTCAACTTTTTCTTCCCCAACTAATGCGATGATCGCATTAACAAATGTAAGCAATACGATTAATGTAGGTAGAATACCGGTAATTAAACCCATTAAAGTAGATCCACCTTGATTGAAGATTCCAATGAAACCTTCAGCTAAGAATACTAGAAAATCCATACATTCCTCCTTTTGAGAATTTTAAATTTTGAAAGGTTCGAGATCATGATGTTTGCGTTCTATATTGATGCGGCCTATCGCTTCATCGAATGCAGCAAGCATGTTTTTCTGCTTAATGGCTGCACGAGCTTCACTAACATTTAAACCAATCAGTTTTGGATAGGGTTTAAATCGAGCTGTAACGAGAAAGCCTGATAGGAGTTGCACATCCTTTAGTACGCCAGTCTCATCTGCAACTAAGATTATGTAAAACCCTTTCCCTATATTCCATTTAGCCTTCTTGATTCCAACACCAAGATGACCTGATGTATGTTTTCTTTGCATTGCTGTTAGCGTCTTTGTCATGGACCGATTCTGGACAATCGCTAAGTAGCCTTGAACAAACCATACAATCGCAAATGCAATAATCAGTTTTGTATAATCCAATTGCACACCTTACCTTTCTGTAATGAGCAAAGCAAGTGAAAGCGTTTTCCTTGCCTTAGCTAACTCGATTTTATGAAAGCGCTATATCAAAGTCAATCCAAATGTGTCAAAAGTCATGGTTTTTTCACAAATGTTCCAAAAACTGCTTGATAATTCTTTTCATCTATTCACAATATTACCAAAAATTCACATTTGTTACACTTACAATAACAAAATTGACAACATAAATTGCTCGTTCTATGATGTAGGCGTTTACAAATGATGTTTAATCATGGAAAGGTATAACAAATGACAATTTATCAAGAATTATTAGAACGCGAAACAAATAACAATCCAATTCGCGTCGGAGTTATCGGTGCTGGCCAAATGGGTCGTGGCATGATCTCTCAAATCGCAACAATCCCTGGGATGGTCGTTGCTGGCGTAAGTGATATTAAATTAGAAAACGCAAAAAAGGCGGCTGACGAATTTGCTGCAAACGCAACAATACAATTCGACACACTCACTACAACAAACTTCAGAGAAGTTATCCAAAGTGAAAATGTGGACGTCGTAGTAGACGCAACTGGTGTTCCTGAAGTAGGTGCTAAGATTTGTATGGAATGCTTAGTCGCTAAAAAACACGTTGTATTATTAAATGTAGAAATCGACATTACAGTCGGTCCATTATTATACAAACTATTCCAAGCTGCTGGCTTATCTTATACTGGATCAGATGGCGATGAACCTGCCGCAACATTCGAACTCTATGAATTTGCTAAATCAATGGGTATGGAAGTCCTAGTTGCTGGTAAAGGTAAGAATAATAAATTACGTTTAGATGCTAACCCTGACTCAGTCGCTCAAGAAGCGAAAGATCGTAGTATGGCTGCTCATATGTTAGCTGCATTTGCTGATGGTACTAAAACAATGGCAGAAATGACCTTATTATCTAATGCTATTGGTTATAAAGCTGATGTCACAGGAATGCACGGTGTTTCTGGCGACTTAAAAGGAACTGTTAAACAACTTCGTACAAAAGACGAAGGTGGAGTTCTTAATAACTATGGTTGCGTAGAATACGTTGATGGTATTGCACCTGGTGTTTTCGTTATCGTTAAAGCTAAAACAAAAATGGCTGATGAAACATTCCGTTATATGAATAAAACAGACAATGATCACCAAATCATTTATCGTCCATATCACTTAGGTTCACTTGAAACACCTATTTCAATCGCAAAAGCTGTACTTAAAGGCGAACATTCAATCGTACCTCTATGCGGTCAAGTATCTGATACAGTTGCAGTTGCTAAGAAAGATATCAAAGCAGGTGAACGCTTAGATGGTATCGGTGGTTTCTGTGTACGTGGTGTCATTGAAGATCACGAAGTTGTACGTGAAAAGAACTTAGTACCTATCGGACTTATTTCTGGAAATGTCACAGCAAAACGTGATATAACTAAAGGGACTTTCATCAGTGAAGACGATGTTAACTTAGATACATCAACCACTGTTTGGAAACTACGTAAAATGCAGGATGAAATGTTAGGATAATTATGGCTATTATTAAATCAAAGATTACAGAATTAGGACCAGATTACTTTTTCGAAGACTATCCAATTCTAATTCTATTCAATGACACAGCTCCTCCAGGGCTTAGAGAAGTTTGTGTTATCCACGAAACTGAATCACAAATTCCACTTAACTTCTTAACAAAAGGAAGCAAGATCAAATTTGGTGATGAAGAATTCATCGTTGAAGACATCGGTGATGTTGCAGGCACTACCCTTAATGAGTTAGGTCATATCTCTCTCTACTTCGGTTTAGAAGAAGGTACTGAACTCATGGCAGGTGCTGCACTATTAAGTCCTTATAAAGTTCCAACCATTAAAGTTGGAGATGAAATTCAATTCATTCAATAAAGCATAAAAGGAGCTTAACAATCGCTCCTTTTTGTTTATCTATTTTGGTTTAGATAAGATCGTGAATGGTTGTAATCTTAGTATTTGTATATGATCCTTCAACCATTTTAATAGGCGTATCAGAGAAGTTTTCTACCAATTGCGCATCATCTGTCGCATGGAAGTTTACCTTCTCAGCTTTTTGATGACATTCCATTAATAATCCAATATGGAACGCTTGAGGTGTTTGCGCATGATATAAAGACTGTCTTGGGATAGTCTTTTTAATATAACCACCATGAACTTCTTTAATCGTTTGTACAGCCTTAACACCAAGGATTGCTGCTTTCTCGGTTTTCATTGCTTCTAAAAGATTATTAATATCAGCAAGTGGCAACCAAGGACGTGCCCCATCATGAACAAATACGATTTCTTCAGTTACGGCTTTCAAGCCATGATAGACGGATTCTTGACGGGTTTTACCACCCATAACATAAACGATACGACCTTCTTCATAACGGTCGATCAGTTTAGAAATATCTTCAGGATTAGTCACGATTACAATTTGTTTGCATCGAGGATCATCTAGAAAGATACTTAATGTTTTTTCTAAAATAGTTTTGCCACCTTCAATTGGTAAGAACATTTTATTGAACTTTAGACCCATACGAGTCCCCTTACCGGCAGCCGCAATAACAACGGAATAATTCATAATTTAATCACCCACTATGCATAGAATTTTACGCTTTTTTAAATAATGGTCAAGTTTTTAAGAAATTTCACATCAATTTACCACAAATTGACTTATAATGAACATGCTTACTTTGGTGCTCAATGAGCTCAATAGGGAATTTGTAGTAAACAAAGCTGTCCCAGCAACTGTAGGTCGTGACGATAAGCAAGATACCACTGAGAGAAACGTTTCGGGAAGGTGCTTAGAGGATGAACGATCAGCCAGTAGACCTGCCAACAAAAGCAAACTCCATTATCTTCTGGGACTTAAGATAAAAAGGCACAAACTGTCTTTTTTACACATCTTAAGGATGTGTTTTTTATTTAAGGAGGCTAGTCATGAAGAAATTTTTAAGCATTATTACAGTATTATTGGTCGCATTTGGAGCCTACGGACTTCTAAAACCAATGATTTTCCCAAGAATGGAAGGTGAAAAAGATATTCAACTTTCTATTGTGGTAGATACTGAAGAAGGTGAAACAGTTGTATTTGAAAATACAGTTCATACCGATTCAGAAACACTTGGTGATTTATTAGATGAAGTTGATGAGTTCTATGATGAAATCGAAATCACTTATAGTGGTGAAAAAACGGATACCTGGGGAAGAATGATTCTTTCCATCAATGAAGATATAACTGAGGATATGACAACTGGTCCTTGGTGGTTAATCAATTCAGAGAATAACGTTGATTGTTTAGAAGCAGGATTTTGTAACGGTATTGATCTTCAAAGCATCTATGATCAAGATAATTTTGAATTAAACTTCACATCTACTTACTAATCATGCGCTCACTTAAACGGTGGATATTGCTTGCATTAATCGCCACAACTGCCTTTGTTTCGCAAATCGCAATGGCTTCTCTTCCAAATGTTGAACTTGTTACACTCTTGTTCTTGATCATAGCTCAATTTATAAATTGGAAAGAATCCCTCATTGTCGTTTTTATATTCTCATTATTAGAGGGTTTAGTTTGGGGCTTTGGTGATTGGGTATTAGCGTATCTATGGATTTGGACATTGTGGATGATTATCGTTCAAGCCTTGAAACCACTCATTAAAGACAAAGACCAGTTTTGGGCTATTTCAGGTGCCCTCTTTGGATTTGCTTTTGGTCTCCTCTTTGCGGCTCAACATGCGCTTTTGTATGGTTTCAATATGGGACTTATTTATTGGTTTAGAGGACTTTTGTTTGATTTAGTTCACGCAGCGTCCAATTATATCCTTATAATATTGTTATATAAGCCGATTTATCGAGTGATTAAACAACTCATGAGGAAATATCAATTCAATGACAATCTCAACTAAAAAGGGCGATACTGGCCAAACAGATGTAAAAAATAAACGCTTGTCTAAAAGTGATCCATTAATTAACCTTTTAGGTGAAATTGACGAATTATCAAGTGAACTCATCTATCATCAATCTTTATTTCACTTAGACAAAAAAGATTGTGTCATGGTGGTCAACGATCTCTATCAAATAAGTAGTGTTCTTTCAGGCTACTTAGATGATATAGATTTAAGTGAACACATTGATTATTTTGATCAAGAAATTAAGAAAAAACAAAATCTAACACATCAATTCATCTTTCCATTCGACAATGAATTAAAAGCTCATTTGCATCTTATTCGCGCAAAAGTAAGACGCGTCGAAAGAGTGTTAATTGCCTATTCATTATCAGAGAGTATTAATATAGACTTTATTAAATACATTAATAGATTATCAGATTTTGTTTTCTCAAAAGAACTATAAAATGTAAGTCACTTTCATGAATGACACATAGGCAATCATGATAAAATAAAACGTATCAATCAAAAGGGGTTTTCAATATGAAGTATTCAGATGTAACTGTACAAAAGCTGAATGCGGACATCAGTACGCATTTTCCGCATATTTATCAAATTTTAGAGACTGATAAACTAACACACCAAGGCGTGTCTCGTTTAGTCATGCTCGATCGTTATGCGCAAAAAGATAGAAGTCATAAAACACTTGGTGTTGGTGATATTGTTGTTACAGTTGTAAAAGAAGACCCTAAATTCCCTTCTCGTGGTATCGGATCTGTTCAAGCTATTGATGGGGATATTGTCTCTATCTTACTTGAAGAAGAATTCCGTGGATCCCTCGAAGATGAAACCGAGGCTGAAACCGGCCTTGTTAAACGACCACTTCATCAAGTAGATAAACCGATTGAAATATATTATGAACAAATTGCACGCCGCGTAGGTCATGCATTAGCCTCTACTGAAAAATCAGAAGCTGATCAAGAAAAATATGGACAACTCTTTTCTGAACAATTAGAGAAGATGAACACCATCCCTGCAGGACGTGTTTTATTTGGTGCTGGATCAGGCACTCAAGTTACATACTTCAACTGCTTTGTTATGCCTTTTGTCCATGATTCACGTGGTGGTATTTCAGAACACCGTAAAGAAGTTATGGAAATCATGTCACGTGGTGGCGGTGTTGGGACTAATGGTTCAACACTAAGACCAAAAGGTGCTCCTGCAAAAGGCGTTGGTGGTAAATCATCAGGTGCTGTTTCTTGGTTAAATGACTTAGCTAACCTAACACACTTAGTTGAACAAGGTGGCTCACGTCGTGGTGCGCAAATGATCATGATGGCTGACTGGCATCCTGATATCATTGAATTCATCATTTCAAAGATGCAAAATGCTAAAGTCTTAAAATGGCTTATTGAAAATTCAAATGATGAACAAATTCGTAAAGAAGCTGAAAAGCATATTAAATATAAAGAATTCTCACGTATTGAAAGAGAAATGTATGAAGAATTAGCTGAAAGCAAAACTGCTGAACAACATATTATCAACCACGCTCGATCAAAACTCGCTGATGGAGGAACATTAGAAGTTTTAAATCCTGAGTTCTTAACAGGAGCTAATATATCTGTCACAATCACTAAAGAATTTATGAACGCTGTTGAAAATGATGGCGACTTCCAATTACGATTCCCAGATTTACAAAACTTCTCTAAAGAAGAAAAAGAAGTTTATGATCTAAGATGGCATGAAATTGGTGATGTTCGTGAATGGGAAGAAATGGGCTATCCTGTTAAAGTTTACAGAACCATTAAAGCAAGAGACCTATGGGACTTAATTAACTTCTGTGCTACCTATTCTGCAGAACCAGGTATCTTCTTCATTGATAATGCTAACGATATGACAAACGCAAAAGCTTATGGACAAAAAGTTGTCGCAACTAACCCTTGTGGTGAACAACCATTAGCGCCTTATTCAGTTTGTAACTTAGCGGCTGTTAATCTCGCAAACTTCGTTGATCGCAAAACTGGCGAAATCCAATTCGATGCACTTGCTCATACAGTTGCCTTAACTGTACGTATGCAAGATAACGTTATTGATGATACACCTTACTTCCTAGAGCCAAATAAAACTCAAGCTTTAAGCGAAAGACGTGTTGGATTAGGGGTTATGGGTCTTCATGACTTACTCATCTGGTCTAAGAAACGTTATGGTTCACCTGAATCAATCGAGACGATAGATGAAGTATTTAAAACAATCGCAGAATCTGCTTATAAAACATCCATTGATCTAGCTGCTGAGAAGGGTTCATTCCCATTCTTAGAATCTAGAGAAGAATTTATCAATACCGGCTACATGAAAACCATGAGTGAAGAAATTCGTCAAGGTGTTCTCAAACATGGTATCCGTAACTCTCACTTATTAACGATTGCCCCTACCGGTTCTACTGGGACTATGGTCGGTGTATCTACAGGACTCGAACCTTACTTCTCATTTAGTTATTATCGTTCTGGACGTTTAGGTAAGTTTATTGAAGTTAATGCACAAATCGTGGATGACTTCTTAGAACTCAATCCTGAATATACAAGACAAACACTCCCAGAGTACTTTGTCGCCGCTATGGATCTTACACCTGAAGAACACGCTGATACACAATGTGCAATTCAAAGATGGATTGATTCTTCAATTTCTAAAACAGTTAATGCCCCTCGTGGATTTACCGTTAGACAAGTTCAAAAAATCTATGAGAGACTCTACGCAGGTAAAGCTAAAGGCGGAACAGTTTATGTTGATGGATCACGTGATGCTCAAGTTCTCACACTCACCAATGATGATGAAAACAACTGGGCTCAAATGGACTTAGTCCATGACTTTGGAGTCAATGTCAAAGAACAACAACCTGAAGAAAAGAAAACAGACTTAAGAGCTGACAGACAAGACCGTAACATCGGTGTTGAAGTTGGTGATATCTGTCCTATCTGCTTAGAAGGTACAGTTGAGGAAATTGGTGGATGTAATACATGTACCAACTGTAATGCTCAACTCAAGTGCGGATTATAAATTATATATAAAAACTGGAATTCAAATGAACTCCAGTTTTTTTAATTTAAAGATAAAATCTAAACAGATACATGTTTTGCACTTTAATCATTTAGAAACATCTAGCACAATATGTCCATCTTTTATTTCGATAATTCGATCCGCTTTTTGAGCTATATCTTGATCATGTGTAATGATTAGGAAACTTGTGTTGTACTTTGCATTAATTGAACGCATAAGTTGGTAAATATTTTCAGCTGTATCACTATCTAAGTTTCCGGTTGGTTCATCTGCTAAGATGAGTTTAGGTTTGTTCATAAGTGCACGTGCAATAGCAGTACGTTGTTGTTGACCACCAGACATTTTAAAGGCGTTATTATTTTTAACTTTACTTAACCCAACGACTTCTATAAGCTCTTCTGCCCATTGTAAATCCTCTTTTGTGACTTTTCCTTTTTGGATTTTAACAGGCATCAAAATATTTTCTAGAGCTGAAAATTCTGGAAGCAAGTGATGAAATTGAAAGATAAAGCCAAGTGTAGTATTTCTAAGTTCAGCTAGTTTTTTGCCTTTTAGTGTTTCCGTTGATACACCATTAATTCTAAGACTGCCCTGACTCGCATTATCAAGTGTTCCCAAGATATTGAGAAGCGTACTTTTACCTGAACCTGACTGTCCAATGATTGATGTAAATGAACCTTCTTCTAAATCAAAGCTAAGTCCATGTAGAACTTCAGTTTCACCATAGGATTTTTTGATATTATTTAGTTCTAATATTTTAGCCATTTCGTATTACCTCGATAACAGATAGTTTAAGTGATTTTCTAGCTGGAATAAGTGATGCGATAAACGATGATATCACTGCAATTGATCCCGATAATAATATAAACTGTAGGTCAAAGGTAATTGGAATAATTGGGCTACCGTCTGAATTTTTCGCAAATGTAGAAAACATCTCAAGTAAGCCATAGCCTAATCCCATTCCCAGTAAGCCCCCAAGAATTCCTAAGATAATCCCTTGAAACATAAAGATAAGCGATGCTTGAGAATTCTTTATTCCCATCGCTTTTAAGATCCCAATTTGCTTAGATTTTTGTAAAACAGTAATCGCGAGAGTTGATGCGATTCCTAAAACTACCGAAACTAATACAAAGACTTGAATCATATAAGTTGATACACTTTGACCATTTAAACCAGATAATAGTTCTTCGTTTTGTGCTTTCCAATCAATAACACTTAAGCCTGATGGCACAGTTAAATCTGCTGCATAAACATCAGCACTAAAAACTTCATCTACTTGAATCTCAATCGCTGATATTTGATTATCTATCAACAATGTTTCTTGCACAATATCAGGTTTTGAAATAACCCAACTGTCATTCAGTACCGCTACTTTAAAATCAGCAATCCCGGTAACTAAAAAATCAGTACTTGTATTATTGATTGGTTGAATTGTTAAATAATCATTAATACCGATTTCAAGTTGTTCAGCTAAACCTTTACCAATGACGATACCTTTATTAATATCTAATGTTCCTTCAATGATTTTGCTTTCAAGATTGTTTATATCAAGCACTTCAGAATCTAAACCTCTAAAAAGTATGGATTGACTCTTTTCGTCAAATACACCAAATGCTGGGCCACTGACACTAATACCAACATTCGTAAAATTTTCATTCTCTTTTAAGTCATTTAAATAATTATTGTCGAAATCAAAATTCTCACCTCTTGTTTGTGAACTTATTGTAATGTGAGCGCTACTACCAATTGTGCTATCAATGAGTGAATCTTGTAAACCAGAGATAAGTAGACCTATAAAAATTTGAACTGATATTCCAATCGCTATCCCTAATACAATAAGTAAAGTTTGACCTTTATTATAGTTTAAGAAACGCCTCGCAATATTAAATGCTAATTTCATTTCATCGCCTCCAACACTTCTTTCAATTGATCGAAAGTTGTACACAATTCACAATTTTGACCGTGAATTTGACTAGGATTATGATTAATGGCTTGTCCACCAAGTATAATCTTTAACTCTGGTCTAATTTTGTTTATTTCGTCAATAACAGGATTAATCGAGTGCATTGTAAAAAAGTTTGAAATACTAAAAACAATCGCTTTTAAATCACAAGATTTAACCAACTCTACAATATCTTTATTGGGTAAACTGTTACCTAAAAAGAGCGCATTAAATCCTTCTTTTCGTATAGCTTCACTAACCATTCTCGCCCCTAATTCATGATATTCTCCATTAGGACAAATGATAGCGATTTTCTCTTGATTTTTAAGTGGTGTATTTTTAATGATATAAATAGATAATAATTCTATGCTAGATCTTACAATTTGCGTCTTAGCATGTTCTGTCCATATTTCATCTGTTGAGCAGTTTACGGATAAAGATAGTGCTTGTGATACTAAATCAAATGCTTCATCAAAGTTTGCATCATCACTACTTAAATATTCATCAAGTAATAATATGCACTTATCGTGATTTAAATCGTTTAAAGCATCAATATATTTTTCTTTTAAATTCATCATTGATCTCCTTCATATTTTTTTAGTTCCCACTATCATGTAGATTCATGAGTTCTTTTGGAAATGGATTTAAGATTGATTGGTTTAATAAGTAGACGTTTTTAAAGCGTAATGCCCATGAATAAATAATCGATATCGGTACTGAAAAGGGAATTTGCAGGTTTTTGTATAATTCAAGTGTTGTAAAATAATGTTCTTTTTCTAATTCATTTAAATCATCTTTGAAATACCCATAAAGATGACTAAGTGTATTTATATTTCGTCCAATACTAGTCGTTTCTGATAGTAATTGATACAAACTCTCTTTGTACTCTTGAATATCATCACTTTGTGTTCGCTTGCTTGATTTTGAGACAATTTGTCCAAGTTCTGTCATTCTCAAAGGTTGATATGACATCATTGCATACTTATGCTTCGTGTGAAATTTGACGAGATCATTAACTGTTCTGACTGATTCATCATACTCAGCCAACGTAAATATCTTATAAAAGTACTCTTCTCTTATCGCAAAATTAGTTAATCGACCCTCCTCTTCAATTGGATGTGTAGGATAGTAATTAAAAACCTCTTGCGCAAACAGACCTTTGCCCTTCCCAATCGCGCTTGATACCCCATATGTATGATAAATTTTTACATCTTTTGTACCGCATGATGGCGATCTGCTTTTTAATAGAAAACCATGCACCTGAGAAATATTTCCTATAAAATTATTTGAGAAATTCTTCATCTTTTCTGTCAAGTCTTTACCTGATTTTGAAATAACTAACTTTGGATATTCAATATCCTCTATCAGTCTTAAACTTTCTCTTGGTGTTGGTAGTCCTATCGCAACTTCTGGACAAACTCTTATATACTCAACAAAGGGTTCTAACGCTTGAATAAGTGGTGCATTGATTTGAGAGGCATCATAACGACATGCTTTAAATCCAAGGCAATCACTTACTAATATTTTTGGTTTTACAAACATAGAATATCTCCTTTAAACTATGAAATTAACTTGATTAAAAAATATGAAATGATCGAAACTAGAAGTGATAAACTTGTACCCCAAGTTAAGTCGATAATTGTAATAGTGACAGGCCAATCTTTGAGTGTTGCAAGATTCGTTAAATCATATGTTGCATATGTTATAAACCCAAACAGAGCAGCAGAAATTAATAATTTAGTGATATCTTGATGTATTAATGCTGGCTCAACGACAAAATATAAAATACCGACTACAAAGATAACGTAAAATATTATCGCTGCTGGCCAGTTAACATTTGAACTCATTAAATGACCAATTGCATTTGCATAAATATTCTTGGCAATAAAGCCAAGCCAGATTAGGTCAATGCTTAAAAATACAAAAAAAGTAATTATAAAGTGAATAAATAATTTCATTTTTTTAGAGCTCCTTTCAATTTTGGGAAGAAAATCGGCACCTCTTTTTCATAAGATTTAAATTCTTCATATTCTTTAATTCTCTTCTCCATTAATGGTGTTCCTGATAAGAATCTAACGAGATAGAATATTGTAAACGCGCCTATTAATGCAACTAAGTTTGATCCTATAGATATTGATGTGATAGCTATTCCTAACCATAATGTTGCTTCACCGAAATAATTTGGGTGTCGACTAAGTGACCATAAACCACTTGTCATAAGCTGTCCTTTATTCTTTATATCTTTTTTAAATTTCTCCATTTGGTAATCAGAAATCACTTCAAATCCCAAGCCAATTGAATAAACAATAGCACCAATAATTAATCCAACCAATGACTTTAGTTCGGACTGTTTTATGCCATCAAGAAATGTCATCGAAACAATTAACATAAGTATTGCTTGTAAAATATAAATTTGAAAGATTGCACGCAATATATAATGTTTGCCCCAATCATTTCTAAATTTTTGATATCGGTGATCTTCTGGGTTGTTGATATTTCTCTTTCCAATATGCCAACTTAGTCTTAAGCCCCAAATGGCTACCATCATAAGTAATATCAATCCAAGTGAGCTTATGTTATTAACATATTGGGTGATTGCAAGCAAAACAAAGCCTAAACCCCATGCGATATCAATTAGCCCTGCATTCTTTAATAAAGTATTTATGAAGAACCAGATTAAGAAATACACCACTATAATAATGATTAAATTAAGTTCTATCATTAACCTATCTCATCCTTAAGGTATGCAATCGCAAATGCACCTTTACCAGCATTTAATCCTACAATTGGGGAAATACATTCAATATATTCAGGTTCTTTTTCCAGTATTTTATTAACTTTCTTTTTGAGTATTTCCAAGTCCAATTCTTTATCTGCGTACACTAATGCATATTTAGATATCTTTGACTTTGATAGATCCTTCTTTATTTTATTAAGTATGGAATTTACTGCGCTTTTTTGGCTTAGTGTCTTAAAAGGTATAATGCCAAGACCATTATTATCGATCGAAATTACAGGCTTTAGTTTTACTAAGGAAAGTAACTTGCCTTGTAATTTTGATACTCTTCCGCCTTTTATCATGTACTTTAAATCTTTTACGCTTACAAATATTTCTGAATTTTCAACTAACTTGTCAGCATATAAAACAAGTTTGTCAAAATTATAACCGTCATTCCTTTTTTGAACTAGATCATAAACAATTAAACCTTGAGCAACTGAATTTGTCTTTGAATCAATGATTTTAATCTTTTTATTTGTCGTTTCAATTTTTTCTAGAACATTAAGTATATTATGATAAGTACCACTCATCCTTGATGAAACAAATATACCTATGATTTCATCATAATTCCTTATGATTTCGCTTAAAAAACGCTCTATGCTTTCAACGTTAGGTTGGGACGATGTTGGACTCATTCTAAAATTATCTAAATACTGATAGAAGTAGTCAGAAGTCATTGTTACTTTATCTTTGTATACAATTGAGTCAATAATAATATTTAATGGTAAAACAGCTATTTGATTTTCATCAATGAAAGATGCAGGTAAATCTGCTATAGAATCCGTTAAAATAGCAATTTTAGATTTTGGTTTATGGATCATATTTGACTGTAAAAGCATGTCATCAACTTTGTGTTTTAAAACTGGTCCGATCTTTAAAAGTTCTTTCATAAGTTCTGCAGGTTGATTGCTATGCATATGTACACTTAAATTTTGATTATCATGATGGGTTACAATCGAATCACCAAATTCTTTTAGTTTCGTCTCTAATTCTTTAGAATCAGTACTTGCTTTTATTTGATATTGACAACAATAGCGGTATTTACCAATATCTAATGACTTTAATGGCTCTCTAATAAATTCCATCTTAGAAGCCTTAAATTCTAATTCCGTTTGATCACCATTTTTAAGATATTTAACCATTCCTTCAACAAAGAAGAAAAACGCTAATGCACCTGCATCAACTACATTATTATCTTTTAAAATTCTCATCTGTTCTTTTGTGTTTTCAACAGCTAAAAACAATTTCTCTAAATTCTCAGAAAATAGATGTTCAATCTCTAGATGAACTGATTTTTCCAACAACTCTGCCCACGAACGCATGACACTTAAAATTGTGCCTTCTTTCGGCTGTGAAACAGATTGTTTCGCTTTAGCATATGCATGTGAAAACGCCTTGATAAGATCATTTCTCTTAAGTTCTTTTTGATTATTAAGATTTTCAGCTAATCCACTTAAATATTCAGCAAAAATCATGCCAGAATTACCATAAGCATTGTTTACTGCCACTTTCGCAATATTTTCTAATTGCATAAAAGCATAATCATGTTCAACAGTCTCTCTTAATATTTGATTCATTGTTAATGATAAATTGGTTCCCGTATCTCCATCGGGAACAGGGAAGACATTAATCCTATTGAGAGTTGTTTCATTAACTACAATATTGTTGGCACCAGATAGAATTAATCTATAGATTGCTCTTCCTGTAATGATCATTTAAATTTCTCCATATTTTGTGTTAAGTTTACTGATATTTGAGAGCTTACTTTATCAAATATTTCTAACTCTTCTTTACTGATATTTTTGTATAAAATATCTTCCCAATCACTCATAACCCTTTTCAGTGTTGGAACTAAATCTTTGCCTTTAAGTGTTAGATAACACCCTTTTTTACGATTATCATCCTCACTCTTATGTGTATAAACAAGTTCTTCTTCAATTAATTTCTTAATAATTTTAGAGACATTTCCTTTATCAGTCTGTAAAAATGGGATCATATCATTTTGTGAAATCCCTGGAATACCATCAATTAACCATATTGCAGCAAATTGATACCAATCTAAATTAAACGGTATTAGTAATTCGTCTAATTTATTCTTTCCATATCGATTCATAATACTAATGTTACAAAGCAGCATGACAATCTCCTTTTTTAAAAAATATCATTATTAGTTGTTTTTTACAACTATTTTGATTCTATTTTTGTTTTTGAATGTTATTATTATTTTTTGGATAGAAAAATAGTTTATTAGTAAAGCCGAGATGTTGAGATACAAGAAAACCTAGCTTTGGAATTAACCCATCAATTAGCGTGTGAAAAAAACTACGTTTAGATCAATATTTTTTTGTATTAATAGACTACAAATATGCAAACGATAGTAACATGAATTTCCTGCTGATTTGACCCTTAGAACTTTCACATAATCAAAAGATTTAAATATCCCCCTTATCATGTAAGTTGAACGCAATATTAAATATTTTCAGTAGCAAATTTACACTTCACCTGATTTAGAGTATATAAATACCCATGATATTGTATTGAACGATTGACAACAAATGGTTCGAGATAACAGTTATCGTCACTGATATCTTAGAATGTATTTGGCAAAACAAATCTTATTGTGGTGTCAATTGCACAATAAGCAATCGACAAAATTATTTATCTTAATGATACTTATATGATTGACGGTAGAGATCCAAATGGTTATGTCGTAATCATATGGTCTATTGCAGGTGTCCATGATAGATTGTGGTTTGATAAAGACATTATTGGATTAATACAACTCATGTCAACAAGTGGAGTCCTAAAAAAAGCAAACTACTGATAAAATAGTTTGCTTTTCTTCTAATAACTAATCTCTATGTTTCATATGTGGGAATAAGATAACTTCACGTATACTTTCAGTATTTGCCAACAACATAACAAATCTATCTATCCCAATCCCTACACCACCGGTAGGAGGCATTCCGTATTCTAAGGCTTCCACGAAATCAACATCCATTTCATTCGCTTCCGCGTTACCTAAATCTTTTTCTTTGATCTGGTTTTCAAAACGTTCTCTTTGATCAATTGGATCATTGAGTTCGCTAAAGGCGTTTGCATATTCACGACCATCAATGAAGAGTTCGAAACGATCAGTAAATCGTGGATCATCTGCATTCTTTTTCGCGAGTGGAGAAATCTCAATTGGATGTCCATAAACAAAGGTTGGTTGTATCATTTTCTTTTCCGCAAATTCTTCAAAGAATAAGTTCAATATATGACCATAAGTTCTTTGGTGTTTTTCCACATGAACATCATGTTCTTTTGCTAAGATTAAAGCTTCATCAACAGACTTAACATCATAGAAATTAACGCCACAGGCTTCTTTAACCGCATCCACCATATGCACACGATTAAATGGTCCTTTAAGTGAAATTTCTTTTTCATTCCAGAAGATATCTGTTGTATTTAATGTTTCCATAGAAACAAACTCTAAACAACCTTCAACTAGTTTCATCATCCCTTGCATATCGCTGTAAGCTAAATAGGCTTCAACCGTTGTGAATTCAGGATTATGAGATTTATCCATCCCTTCATTTCTGAAGAGTCTTCCAATTTCATACACACCTTCAAGTCCACCTACTATTAAGCGTTTAAGTGGTAATTCAGTTGCGATACGTAGATAGAAATCCATATCTAAAGTGTTGTGATGAGTCACAAATGGACGTGCTGCAGCACCCCCTAAAATAGGTTGTAGTACTGGTGTTTCTACTTCAATCATGCCTAAGCCATCAAAGTAATGTTGAAAAGCACGAATAATACGTGGTCTAAGTATGGCGATTTTTCTTGCTTCTTCATTGGCAATTAAATCAACATAACGTCTACGATATCGCTCTTCAATATCATTTAAACCATGAAATTTATCAGGTAGCGGTCTAAGCGCTTTGCTTAAATGTGTTAATTTACTTGCCTTAACAGATAGTTCACCATGATTGGTTCTAAAGATAGTTCCTTCAACCCCAACAATGTCACCTAAGTCTGCTTCTTTAAATAGATCAAACTCTTCTTCAGTTAATGCATCTTTACGAAGATATACTTGCATTTGACCATCACGATCTAAAAGATGCATAAAACCAGCTTTACCCATTTCACGTTTTGTCATAATACGACCTGCAATGACTGCTTTTTGGTCTAATTCAGCGAGTTCTTCTTTACTTCTGTCCGCATTCGCTTTAACAATGTCTGAACTTCTATGAGTTCTTTCAAAAGCTGAACCAAATGGTTCAATACCTTTCTCTTTTAAAGCTTGCATTTTTTCAATGCGAACTAATTCTTGTTCTGTACGTTCAATATCCATAATTTAATCCTTATTTTTTAATTCATTTTGATAATTCTTAATTATTCTATCAAAATCTTCTAAACTATTCATCTTTGCGATTTCATCTTTTACTCGATGTGAGTTAGGTAAACCCTTTAAATACCAACCTAACTGCCCCCGCATTTCCTTAATCCCAAGGTTTTCCCCTTTGAGTTCAACTAAACGTTTCGCATGGAGTAATGCGATTTCAAATCGCTCATCGATACTTATTTGTTCAATGGATGTACCATCTAGACTATTCATAACTTCTTTAACGAACCAAGGTCTTCCAAGTACCCCTCGCCCAATCATTAAAGCATCAGCGCCGGTATATTCCAAAGCTTCATGTGCTTTTTCAACACTGGTAATATCACCATTCACTATGACTGGAATGCTTACTGCTGCCTTAACTTCTTTTATGAGTTTATAATCAGCAGCACCTTCATACATTTGTACGCGTGTCCGTCCATGAATCGCTATCGCTTGTGCCCCTGCTTTTTCTAAGCGTTTCGCAAATTCAACAACATTTAAACTTTTTGAATCCCATCCTAGACGTGTTTTAACCGTTACAGGTTTTTTAACATTCTTCACAATGGATTCAACAATCGCGACCGCCTTATCAGGATCTTTCATTAGTGAAGCTCCTCCTGAGCCCTTAACTATCTTAGGCACAGGACAGCCCATATTTATATCTATGATGTCACAATTTGTTTGTGTATCTAAATAGATGGCTGCTTCAGTCATCGATTCGATGTCTTCACCAAAGAGTTGTAAAGCAATCGGATGTTCACCCTCATACACTTCACACATCTTCATAGTTCGCTCATTCTTATGAACAATGGCTTTATCACTGACCATTTCGGTATATATAATACCGGGTTTATAATGAGCAACCAAAGATCTAAAAGCGCCATTACTTATGCCCGCCATTGGCGCAATAGTCACTTGATTCTCGATCTCAATGTCGCCAATTTTCCACTTACTCATGATGCTTCTATTAAAGATCTCAATTCTTCTTCTGTAAAGGCGTATTTAGTATTACAGAAATGACAGCTGAGTTCAGCTCCGTGATCTTCTTCAATCATTTCTAATAATTCATTTTTCTTAAGTGTATGGAGTGCTTCAAACATACGTTCTTTACTACAGTCACATTTAAAGCTCACTTCTTGTTTAGATAAAACAGTCACATCCTGAAAGAGTGCTTCAGCAATCTCATGAGGTGTCATCCCTTCCTGAATCATCGTTGATATTGGTTTTAAGTGTGACACCACATCTTCGGCAATTTGAATATCTGTCTCACTCGCATGCGGCATCATTTGAATGATTAATCCACCTGCCGCTATGACTTCATTGTGCTCATCAACTAAAACACCTAAAGATACAGCAGAGGGTGTTTGTTCAGATACTGTAAAGTAGTAAGCAAAATCTTCAGCAATCTCACCTGATTGAAGTTCAACAGTTCCCGTAAACTTTTCTTTAAGTTGTAGATCTTTAGTCACTCTTAAGTGACCATCTAAACCAACCGCTTTGCCGACATCAAGTTTATTTGTTTTTTCATTGATCAGTAAAACGTTAGGGTTAGCCACAAAACCACGCACTTCACATTTCGCATTGGCATCTGCCATGATGGTTCCAACAGGTCCACCGCCATTGATTTGAATATGAATCTTAGTGTATTCATCTTTAACCATACTTCCCATTAAAGCTGCCGCACTTAAAGTACGTCCTAAAGCTGCAGACGATGTAGGATAAGTATTATGAACCTTGGCTGCATGTTTAACTGTTTCAGTTGTATCACAAACAATGATTCGAATTGCGCCTTCGTGCGCAAGTGCTTTTACTAAAGTGTCCATATCGATATAAAACCCCTAAAGATAGGGGTTATTCACTTTCCTTTTCAACTTTGACTTCAGCAAATTCATTGAACTTACGTCCTGCGACGATATTATCAATTTGCTCAGCTGTTAATGTTTCTTGTTCAATAAGAACATCAACAATTTGCTCTATAAGTTTCTTGTTTTCTTTAATAATCTTCTTAGCTGAATCATAGGCTGTATCAATCAAACGTCTAACTTCTGTGTCAATTTCGAAAGCCACTTGGCCAGAGTAGTTTTTGGTTGCGCTATAATCACGACCTAAGAAAACATTTCCACTAGAGTGTTCATATTGGATTGGACCGAGATCACTCATCCCATATGTCATAACCATCTCACGCGCAATTTGAGTTGCTCGTTCAATGTCATTTGATGCACCCGTAGAGATTTCATCAACGAAGACTTCTTCAGCAACACGTCCACCCAATAATCCAGTAATACGTGCAAGCAAGTCTTTTTTAGTTTGTAAGAAAGTTTCTTCCTTAGGTGTCATAAGGTTATAACCACCCGCAACACCGCGAGGAATAATGGTTACTTTTTGAACGGTATCACTACCATCAAGTTTTAAACCAATGATGGTGTGACCCACTTCGTGAATAGCCACCAATCTCTTTTCTTTTTCAGTATATTTTTTAGATTTCTTTGCAGGCCCTGCAATGACACGATCAATCGCTTCATCTAGATCTTCCATCACAACGATTTCACGATTAGCACGAACCGCAAGGATTGCTGCTTCGTTTAATACGTTTTCTAAATCAGCTCCAGAGAAACCAGGTGTACGCTTAGCAAGTGCTGCTAAATCAATATCATCACCAAATTTCTTATTTCTCGCATGAACTTTAAGAATCGCTTCACGTCCTCTACGATCAGGTAAGCTAACCGTAATTTGTCTATCGAATCGTCCAGGTCTTAGTAATGCTGGGTCTAATACATCAGGACGGTTGGTTGCCGCGACAATGACAATCCCAGAATTATCTGTAATACCATCCATCTCAACTAGTAATTGGTTAAGGGTTTGTTCACGCTCATCGTGACCACCACCTAAACCTGCACCACGTTGTCGACCTACGGCATCAATTTCATCAATAAAGATAATACAAGGTGCTGTTTGAGTTGCTTTTTTGAACATATCACGAACACGAGATGCCCCAACACCTACAAACATTTCCACAAAGTCAGAACCAGAAATTGAATAGAATGGTACTTCAGCTTCACCCGCAACAGCTTTCGCTAATAAAGTTTTACCCGTACCAGGCGCACCTACCATAAGGACACCCTTAGGGATACGTGCTCCCATTTTTTCAAATTTCTTGGGACTCTTAAGATACGCAATTAACTCTTGCATCTCTTCTTTTTCTTCATCACAACCAGCTACATCATCAAAGCGAACTTTTATATCCCCTTCAAGTCGAGCACGTGAGCGTCCAAATTCAAAGGCTTTATTATTGTTTCCACCATTCATTCTAGAAAGGAGGAAGAAAGCTAAGGCACCAAATAATAAGAACGGTACAATTTGTCCAACTAAATCCCAAAATACATTGGTTTCATAAGCATCAAGAACCGTAACTTCTGTACTACCTGCATAGATTTTTTCCATCCAAGTATCATTGTTCTGTTCAGTGTTTGGAACCGTTAATGTGTAAGGAACAAGAGTATCATCCCCTCCATCATAGTAACCATCAATCGATATAACGACATCGCTAATTGTTACATTTGTTGTTTCAACTTTACTTGACTCTAATAACTTGTCATATTCACTAATTGTTAGTTCTTGAATATCTCCATTAAGATTTAAAAACATTAAACTCATGAGTGCCATAACAACAAATAGATATGGAACAAGTGAAGTTATTTTCTGATTACGCATAAAATAAAATTACTCCTTTATAAATAACATTCTTCTTTTAGAACACCTACATACGGTAGATTCCTAAATTTTTCGTTAAAGTCTAAACCAAAGCCAACGACAAAATGATTAGGAATTTCAAAGCCTACAAAGTCAGCTTTTATCTCAATCACGCGACGAGATGGCTTATCAAGCAAGCTAACGATTTTCACATCACTAGCACCCTTGTTGTATAGCAACTCTTTAACTGATTTTAATGTGCGACCCGTGTCGACAATATCTTCAACTAAGAGAATACTTTGTTCTTTAATGGAACGATCTAAATCCTTGATAATACGAACATCACCAATGGATTCTGTTCCTTCATAACTAGAGACATCCATAAAGTCTAATTCAATATCTAACTCAATATTTTTAGAGAGTTCAACTAAAAAAGGAACTGCTCCTTTAAGCAAAGTAACGAGTAGTGGAACTTCACCTTTTTTTGAATAGTATTCAGTCAATTCTTGACCGAGCTCTACGCATCGTTTTGCGATGTCTTCTTCTGAGATTAATATCGTTTCTATATCTTTATGCATGCTGCCTCCATATTGAGTCATTTTACCACAGTTAGTGTGATTTTGTTAGCATTTGCCCCCTGTATAAAAGAGCGGTTCGCTACATATATTAGTTTACCATTTGTATTGTAAATTACAGGCCACAACTCTCTTTTTGCTAAAGGAATTTTATATTTAATAAACCAACGATTTAAGTTAATTGAACCGACTTTCTCATTTCCTTGACAGGATTTAATTGTAAGAGGAAAATCACTGAATTTTATGTGATTTTTACTGTTTTTTGTAAAAGAAATACTAAACTCGTTGTACTCTCTATCTTCTTCTTTTTCGATAAGATATTCGTATTTTTGTATTATATTTTTAAGTAAGCTTAAATTTCCATATTGTTTAACAAATCTTAAGTCACCAACAGGCATCACAAATGAATCACCCTCATCAATTTGTCGAATAAGCTCAATGATAAAATCATTTGAAATAGCCTTATTAACACTATGCCATTTTAGCCACTCTAAAATAAACTGTTGCTTATCAGATAGATTATTAAATGTTTCTAAAGAACAATCAGTTTTATTTAATAAAAATTTATTTTCTTCTATATATTTTTGGCGTGATAAGTTTCTAGATTCTTTTTCAATAAACAATAAATCTTTTTCACTTTTAGACATAGACTCAATATCTTTTCGAATACGATTTCTTGAATATGTAATATCTTCATTACTTTCGTCCAAACCATATGGTATTTGATGCTCTTCACAATAAGAAATCAATTCAATTTTACTTATTTCTAAAAGTGGTCTTAATAATCGCACAGATTTAAATGTAGACTCTTTCTTTAAGCCAAAAGTATCAACATTAGATTGTCTATCTTTTTGAAAGAGATAAGTTTCTAAATCATCATCTGCGTGATGTGCTACGACAATCGCATCTGCATCAGTTTCATTGAAAACATCAATCATTTTTTGATATCTAAAGTTACGTGCGTTTTCTTGAAAGTTTCCTACTTCAAACTTTGGTGCATTAAATGTATTACACTTAATACCTTTCTCATTGCAGTACGCTTCAACAATAGCTTGATCTCTTTGTGCACTATCACGTTTATGATAATTAACATGAACTACAAAAAGACTTATTTTAGAATTAAATGCCAAATCTAAAAGCGCCATTGAATCAGGTCCTCCTGATACGCCAATGACCCATGATTGATCTTGATATTGATTTAGATAACACTCATTCATCAAGATAAAGTATAGCATTTCAGCTGTTAAATACGGTTTTGAATAACTGAAACTGTATCTCTTTAAATCGATCATCATATTGATCAAGATGTCCTAAAACATCAATCACTCGTGCTGATGATATAAACTTCGCATCATTTAAAAAGAAACTTGAGTTACGATTGAGTCCACAACTTTTCTTAAAACGAAGCAAGTGTGATTTGCCTTCAGGGTTCTCTTTTTGATCATACGCCTGTTCATAGACGTGTGGATTTGAACTCATTGGAATAACAAATAGCTTTCCATAACTAAGTGATACGACTAAACCAAAATGTTGATAACCTGCCTCTAATTGATAAGCACTCCCAAAATCAATGAAACAGATATCACCTACACTTACATTCATAAATGGATGGTGTTTCCAATGACTGCGTTCAATATAATTGTGTGTGCTCAATATTAATCCTAATGCTTCATCCATTGGACGATGATGGATTAGTTTTTTATAGTTTAGGAGTACCTTTCTTAATACATCATCAAAATCATTACTGTCGTATCTGTGACTTAAAATACCAGGCATATTATAATTTCTCATACTTTTATATACGCAATCATTTTAAATTTTCCACAAAAAAACTACCCAAGTGGGTAGTTTTCTAAGATACAACGTGAATATTTTCTAACATCATGCCTGTACCTTCAGCCACACAACGGAGTGCGTTTTCAGCAACGTATACAGGAACACCAAGTTCATTCATTAACATTTGATCTAAACCATCAAGTAATGCACCACCACCAGTGATGACAATACCGCGCGTCACGATATCACTTGAAAGTTCAGGTGGAGTTTGTTCTAAAACAACACGGCATGCACGAACAATTTCTTGTAGGCTTTCATGAATCGCAAGTTCAACTTCATCAGATGTGATAGAAATAGTATGTGGTAAGCCAGTAACTAAATCACGACCTGAAATATCCATTGAATCTTTACGTGATCCACGCCATGCAGTACCGATGTTTGTTTTTACAGTTTCTGCAGTACGATCTCCAATTAAGAGCTTGTATGTATCTTTAACATATTTAATAATGTCACGGTCCATTCTATCCCCAGCAATTTTAAGGGATGTAGATGTGACGATTTCACCTAATGATAAGATCGCAACGTCAGTGGTACCACCACCGATGTCTAATACCATGTTTCCTGTAGGCTTGGAAATATCTAAACCAGCCCCAATCGCAGCAACTTTTGGTTCTTCTTCAATGAAAACCTTTTTCGCACCAGCGCGGTAAGCGGCATCACGAATCGCGTTACGTTCAACAGATGTGATATTTGAAGGACAGCAAATTAAAATAGTAGGTCTTGAGAAAACCCCTTTTAATTTTAATTTCTTGATGAAATAATCTAACATCATTTCTGTGACTTCAAAGTCAGCAATAACACCATCTTTTAATGGACGGATTGCTTGAACTCGACCTGGAGTACGACCTAACATCATTTTAGCTTCGTTCCCAACTGCGAGAGATTTTTTTGTTTCTACTTCAATAGCTACAACAGAAGGTTCGTCTAATACGATCCCTTCGCCCTTTACATAAATAAGAACGTTTGCTGTACCTAAGTCAATGCCAACGGCTTTTGAAAATGCCATAAAAAATAGCCTCCTAAAAATTAGTACAACTTATTATATCATGTGTAAAAATTTAAGAAAGAGTGAAAGTTAAACCCAGTAAAAATTGCACAGATAAGTACGCTATACACATTGCTAATAATAAGATAAGAATTTGTGATTGTGTTGTTTTTGCTGAGTGAAATATCTTTTTAAAATTAATCGCACTCAAAGCATATAGACTGAGGCTAAAGAATACAAAATAGAGTGTTATTAAAACAAATTGGTTCATATTAACCTTTTAAATTGATACGATTGATTGCACGTTTTAGCGCAAGTTCAGCACGTTTAAGATCTGTTTCAGAATCCGCAGATTTTAAACGTTGTTCCGCTCTTTGTTTAGCTTTTTCAGCACGTGTAATATCGATTTCACCTTCATGTTCAAAGGCATCCGCCATAATCGTTGCTTCATTATCTTGGAAGAATAGAACACCACCAGAAATCGCATAACGATCACGTTGACCATCTTTTATCGTCGTCAACATTGAAATGTTAATCTTAGTCACAAGTGGCATATGGTGACTTAAAATACCCATTTGACCACTAGGTGTATCAATATTCAGTTGTGTACATTTGAAGTCTCTTTCACTCGCTTCAGGTGTAACCACTCTGACTTTAAACATAATTTATTGCCCTAAAGTAGCTGCTTTAGCTTGAGCTTCTTCAATAGTACCAACATACATAAATGCTTGTTCTGGTAAATCATCTGCTTTACCATCTAAGATTGCTTTAAATGAACGTACAGTTTCGTCTTTTCTTACGAAAGTCCCTTTTAAACCACTGAATTGTTCAGCGACATGGAAAGGTTGAGATAAGAAGTTACGGATACGACGTGCTCGATTAACAATTAATTTATCTTCATCAGATAATTCATCCATCCCAAGGATTGCGATGATATCTTGTAGTTCACGATAACGTTGTAGTATTTCCTGAACACCACGTGCAACACGATAGTGATCTTGTCCAACGAGCAGTGGATCTAACATACGACTTGATGAATCAAGCGGATCAACCGCAGGATAAATACCTAAAGCTGCGATGTTACGATCAAGAACCGTTTTTGCATCTAAGTGAGAGAACGCAGTTGCAGGCGCTGGGTCAGTCAAGTCATCGGCTGGCACATAAATCGCTTGAACAGATGTAATAGAACCACGTTTTGTTGATGTAATTCTTTCTTGTAGTTGACCCATTTCAGTCGCAAGTGTTGGTTGATAACCAACCGCTGATGGAATACGGCCAAGTAGCGCTGATACTTCAGAACCAGCTTGAGTAAAACGGAAGATATTATCAATGAATAGTAGAACATCTTGTCCTTCATCATCACGATAATGTTCAGCCATCGTTAAGCCTGTTAAGGCAACTCTCATACGAGCACCAGGTGATTCATTCATTTGTCCATAAACAAGAACGGTCTTGGATAAAACACCTGATTCTTTCATTTCTGTATATAAATCATTCCCTTCACGGGTACGCTCACCAACACCAGCTACAACGGATAAACCACCATGTTCAGTTGCGATGTTATGAATGAGTTCTTGCATTAAAACAGTTTTACCAACACCGGCACCACCAAATAATCCAATTTTACCCCCCTTAACATAAGGGCATAGAAGGTCAACAACTTTAATTCCAGTTTCCAATATTTCGGCACTGGTTTGTTGTTCATCAAAACTAGGAGCTAAACGATGAATTGGCATATGTTTAGTATCTTTAGGAAGTGGTTCACCACCATCAATTAAGTCACCTAAAACATTGAACATACGTCCTAAGACTTCACGTCCAACTGGTGCTTGAATTGGTGCACCTGTGTCAGTTGCTTCCATTCCACGAACACAACCTTCAGTTGCGCCCATCGCAATACAACGAACAACATCATCACCAACGTGTTGAGCAACTTCAGCAACTAATTTCTCTTTGCCAAGTTTAATCTCAATCGCATTATTTAATTGTGGAAGTTCGCCTTCATTGAAACGAACATCGATAACAGGTCCAATAACCTGAGTAATCATTCCTTTTAACTTTGCCATAATTCCTCCTAAAGAGCCTCTGCTCCAGCAACAATTTCAGTAATTTCTTGTGTAATTGCAGCTTGTCTTGATTGGTTATATTTCATGACGAGATCGTCAATCAATTCTTGTGCATTATCTGTCGCATTATCCATAGCTAAGCGACGAGATGCTTGTTCAGATGTTTTTGACTGCATCCAAACACTAAACAACATTGAGTTAATCAACATTGGAACTAACTGTTCAATAAGTGTCTCAGGATCAGGTTCAAAGATAATATCTTGTCCCATGCTTGTTGGAACTTCGCCTTCTTCAACGGTTTTAGGTTGAAGATCTTCAGTTATTGGTAAGAGTTGTAATTCTCGTGCTTCAAAAGTCATTGAGTTAACAAATTCAGTATAAATAATCTTGAGTTTCGCAATTTCTTTATTTTTGAATTTCTCAACCACTTCTTCAACAGTTTTCGTAAAATGACCATAACCTAGGTTTTCCCCAGAATATTGTTCAAGTACATTAAAGTTATTACGTCTTAACCAACCAGATTCTTTTGAACCAATCACAATTAATTGATCATCCTTCGTAACACTTTTTCTAATTTGCGATAAAACGTTTGAGTTATACGCACCACACAAGCCCAAGTCCGAAACAAAAACGATGAATAAAGTTGGACCTTCATTTTCTTGAAAGTAAACTACATCATTCATATTCACGCGTCCTAAGACACGGTGAAAAGTATGGTACAAAGTATTCGCAAAAACGCGATTTGTTTCCATTCTATTTTTTTGTTTTGCGAGTTTTGCAGTCGCAATCATTTCCATCGCTGCCGTAATTTTCTTAGTGGAGCGAACAGATTTAATACGACGTTTTAGAGCTTGTTTGTTTTGTGCCATTACGCTTTACTACTCATCTTTAAGTATTGTTTAGTTAATTTTTCCATTGCTTTCTTTAACTTTATTTCTAAGTCTTCAGAAATAGCTTCTTTGTCTTCGATTTCTTTCACAAGATCTGCGTAATCACGATCAAATCCTGCTAGTAGAGTTTCTTGATATTCAACGATATTCTCAACAGGAACATCTTTAATAAAACGGTGTTTTGCGCTAAATAAAGAGATGACAGTATGAGCCATTGTTAAAGGTGAATATTGACCTTGTTTTAGTAACTCAGTTAAACGAGCCCCATGATCAATAACCGATTTAGTCGCAGCATCTAAGTCAGAACCAAATTGCGCAAACGCTAATAATTCACGATATTGAGCTAATTCAAGTTTTAAACTTGAAGAAACTTGTTTCATTGCTTTAGTTTGAGCCGCAGAACCTACACGAGAAACAGATAAACCTGAATCTACCGCAGGACGAGCCCCTGAGTTAAACAACTCAGTTTGTAAGAATAATTGTCCGTCTGTAATTGAAATAACATTGGTTGGAATGTAAGCTGAAATATCTCCAGCTTGAGTTTCAATGATCGGAAGTGCTGTAATTGAACCTCCACCATTTTCCTCATTCAAACGACAAGCTCTTTCAAGAAGACGTGAATGTAAGTAGAAAACATCCCCAGGATACGCTTCACGACCTGGTGGACGACGAAGTAATAAACTCATTGTACGGTAAGCTACCGCATGTTTTGAGAGGTCATCATAAACAATAAGGACATCCTTACCTTGTTCTAACCACTCTTCACCAATCGCACAACCTGTGTATGGTGCCATATATTGTAAAGGAGCCAATTCACTTGCTGTAGCGGATACTACAACAGTGTAATCAAGAGCTTTTTCACTACGAAGTTTTTCAACGATTTGCGCTACGGTTGACGCTTTTTGTCCAATCGCAACGTAGATACAAATCATATCTTGGTCTTTTTGATTTAGGATGGTATCAATCGCAATAGCTGTTTTACCAGTTTGTCTATCACCAATGATAAGTTCACGTTGTCCACGACCAATTGGAATCATTGAGTCAATGATTTTAAGTCCAGTTTGTACAGGTTCATCAACAGATTTACGAGTCATAACACCTGGTGCAACACGTTCAATTGGACGTGTTTTCTTTGATGTGATCGCAGGACCACCATCAATGGCTTCACCTAAGGCATTAACAACACGACCTAAAAGTTGATCCCCAACAGGAACTTCAACAATTTTCTTAGTACGTGTGACTGTGCCACCTTCTTTAATATCTCGATCGCTACCTAAAAGTACGCACCCAACTGAATCTTCTTCTAAGTTAAGTACCATACCTCTTATGTCATTACCAAAGTCTAATAGTTCACCAGCCATGGCATCACTTAAGCCATTAACAATAGCGATACCATCACCAACTTTGATGACAACACCAACATCTTTTTCATCGATTTCTTCTGCGTAATGCTGAATGCGATCTTTAATTAACGCAGAAATTTCTTCGGGTCTAATTTCCATCCTTATGACCTTCCTTCAATTAAACTATCTCTTAATCCTTGAACACGTGCTTTTAAGGACGCATCAAGTACTTTATCGCCATAGCGAATTTTTATACCCTTAACAAGGGTAGGATCTAAACGATTAATCAATTCAATCGTCTTCGATTCTTTATCACTGATGTCTTTCTCAAGTGCGTGTAGTTCATCATCACTTAAGGGAATGGTTGTGTAGGCAACACCTTGGATAATATTGTGAGCTTCGTTGTAGAACTCACGATATGTTTTACACAAATCCACTGTAATTTGCGTACGTTGCTTATCAACCAACAGTTTTAAAGTATTCAAAATGTATGGGTGAGCCCAGCCAAAAACTTCATCTAAAAGTTTTTTCTTTTCATCCTTAGAGATTTGAGACTGTGCTAACAAAGCATCTAAACCAGGATTGTCTTCAAATAAATCCTTAATGGTTTTTAGTTCTGTTAAGCATTGTTCTTCAAATTTATCACTAACGGATAAATCGTAAAGGGCTTGGGCATAACGTGACGCTAACTTACTCATTAGTTACGTACATTTTTGACCATGCTTTGGATCTGACGACGATCCTCTGCTTCGTCAATTTTCCCTTCAAGTAATTTAGATGCAGCTAAAAGTGCGACATCCACAATTTCGCCTTCAATTTCACTACGGAGTTGTCGACGTTGATGGTCGATTTCACGCGCAGCTGATTCTAATTTTGCATCGGCAGCAACTTTTCCTGTTTCAATGAGTTGGTCTTTTAGACGTACCCCTTCAACTTTGCCGTTCTCGATGATTTGTTTTGCTTCTTTAGCCGCTTCAGTTAACATAACTTCAGATTGAAGTTGGTTAGCACGAGCGACTGAGTTCGCATCATGTGCTTCTTTAAGCAATGCATCTGCATGTTCAGCTCTTTTCGCTAAATAGTTCTTAATTGGAACCCATAATAGCTTTTTAAAGCCCCAAAACAGAATGCCAGTTGCGGCAAGCTGCACAATCATCGTTAATAGGTCAGGAAACAGTTGTCCGGCAATATCAATATTTAAATTCATCTTACTACCACACTTCCTGTCTTAATTCTTATTGGAAAACAAACATTAATAAGAACGCAATTAACAAACCATAGATCGCACAGGTTTCAGCCAAAGCATCACCTAAGATCAACATGGAACGAATTTTGTTTTCGGCTTCTGGATTACGTCCTACCGCCTCAACTGCTTTACCAGCTGCAAAGCCTTGACCTAAACCAGTCATCATACCTGTCATAACTGCTAAGCCAACACCAATTGCTACTAATCCTCTTGCGAGATCCATATATACATGCCTCCTTTGTATATCTTTTTATTCTTCTTGGGGAATTTCTACCCCAACCAAGATCGTTGTTAAACTGATGAAAATGTAAGTTTGAATTAAACCTGCAAAAACATCGAAATATGCGTGAAGAGCTGGTGCAATCGCAATCCCAAAGATATTGAGCGTACCAACTACGGGAATAAAACTTGATAAAAATGCTGTAAATTGATAGAACAACAACATCAACACTGTACCCGCTGTCATATTACCGAACAAACGAAGTGACATTGAGATCAGTGGAGAGATGGTTCCAAATATATTCATAACCACAAAAGGTGCGTAGGGTTCAATAAATCCATGTAAGAATCCACCAAAGCCATTTACTTTAATCTTTGTGTACTGTATAAAGACAAATGTGATTAGAGTTAGGGTTAAAGTAACACTATAGTTTGCGGTTGGAGAAGTTAAACCAAATAAACCAGATAAGTTAGCGAACACCAGATAAATACCAAGTGATGCGACATAGGGTGAATAAGCAACCGCCGCTTTTTTACCCATATTACTTTCGGTAAAGTCTTGGAAGAAGTCATGAACCATAATGACAACTGTTACCATCCCACTTGGTTTGGCAAGTACGTCTGCAGTTTGTACTTTTCTTCCTAAATAATAAAAGAGACCTAGTAAGATTGTTGTGATAATTAAGATTGAGAATATTTCAACTTGTATCGATGTAATCATGACTCACTTGTCTCCTTCTTTAAAAACAATTCATTAATATAAAACATAAACTTTGGACTTAATAAGCCCGCAACTGCTGCAAACAAATTAATCCAATGTGGCCAAAGTATTGCGGCAACCATCGGTATCACAAACATAAATGATTTAAGCATGTAGAGTGGAATACCGATCCATGCATTAAATTTCTTAAAGAACATCATTTGATCAATTTGATAAACAAGTAACTTTAAATTCAATACAGAAGTCACAATTCCAAGTGCATAGCCTAAGCCATATGACTTATTTAAGGTGGTTAGAACTATCGTAATAATTCCGATCGCAATCCAGAAACCCTTCGTTGAAGATTGAGTTAATTCTTTCATTGCTTTTTCATTTTAGCACAAATTTCGTGCAATTGTTAACAATTTCACAAAAAAAGGGTATGAAAACCCTTTCTTTATTTTGTACCGAAAATTCTATCGCCGGCATCACCTAATCCTGGAACGATATAACCCTTTTCATTAAGCTTTTCATCGAGTGCTGCTAAATAGATATCAACATCTGGATGATCTTTTTCTATAACCGCAACACCTTCAGGTGCGCCTACTAAACAAACAAGCTTAATTGATTTTGCACCACGTTTCTTTATCAATGAAATCGCAGCTGATGCAGAACCACCTGTTGCTAACATAGGATCTAATACCAAAACTTCAGATTCTCCAAGATTATCAGGGAACTTTGCATAGTATTCGTGTGGTTCTAATGTTTCTTCATCACGATATAAACCGACAAATCCAACTTTAGCAGTCGGGACTAAACGATGAATACCATCAACCATACCAAGTCCTGCTCTTAAGATTGGAACTAATACAATTTGTTTTTTAACTTCACGTGTTTTGGTTGGCGCAACCGGTGTAATAATTTCAACTTCTTCTGTTGGAATATCACGCGTAATTTCATACGCCATTAAACCAGCGATTTCGTCTAAGTTTTGACGGAAATCTTTAGTACCTGTACTTTCTTGACGCATTTGCGTTAGCTTATGCGTAATAAGCGGATGATCTAATACTTTTAACATAACTACAACTCCTTAATGTTTTGATGTAAGTGCAACAACTTCTTTTTTGATATCAGCTAAAGCAGCTTCATCTTCTGGATTTGTTAGAGCACGTTTAATCCATCTAGCCACTTGTCTGAATTCTTCTTCTTTGAAACCGCGTGTTGTCATCGCAGCTGATCCTAAACGGATACCTGATGTAACAAATGGTTTTTCAGGGTCAAATGGAATGGAATTTTTATTACATGTAATCCCCACTTCATCTAATACTTTTTCTGATTTTTTACCACTTAAACCAACAGATGCTTTTACATTAACCAAACACATATGGTTTTCAGATCCATCACCAACTAAAGTAAAGCCTTCTTTTTTAAGTTCATCTACTAAAGCTTGCATATTATCTACCACTTGTTTGGCATAAGTTTTAAACTCAGGTTGAAGCGCTTCGTAGAAACATGCTGCTTTACCTGCAATCACATGCATAAGTGGTCCACCTTGGATCCCTGGGAAGACAACTTTGTCTAAAGCTGCCGCATGTTCTTTTTTAGATAGAACCATGCCACCACGAGGACCTCTTAATGTTTTATGAGTTGTCGTTGTGACAAAGTCTGCATATGGAACAGGTGATGGATGTGCACCTGCCGCAACTAAGCCAGCAATGTGTGCCATATCGACCATTAAGTAAGCACCTACTTTATCAGCGATTTCTTTAAAACGTGGGAAATCTAAAATAAATGGATACGCACTTGCGCCAGCCACAATCAGTTTTGGTTTAACTTCTAATGCTTGTTTTTCAAGTGCATCATAATCAATACGATGCGTAACTTTATCAACACCATATGATTTAAAATCATATAGTTTACCTGAGAAACTTAATGGATGACCATGTGTTAAATGACCACCAGCTGCTAAGTCCATCCCTAAAACAGTGTCACCTGGTTCTAGGATAGCGAAGTAAACACCCATGTTAGCTTGTGAGCCTGAGTGTGGTTGAACATTCGCATGTTCAGCACCAAAGATTTCTTTAGCGCGATCAATCGCTAATTGTTCAGCAACATCAACTTCTTCACAGCCACCATAGTAACGTTTGCCAGGGTAACCTTCTGCATATTTATTGGTTAAAATACTACCTACTGCTTCTAATACATCTTCTGAAACATAGTTCTCTGAAGCAATGAGTTCAATATTTAAATGTTGACGCTCAGCTTCTTTTTGAATAGCTTGTTCTAATAACTTATCCTTCATTCTTGCTCTCCTTCACCTTTTGTTATTTTATCGATACGACGTTGATGGCGAGCATCCTCGCTAAACGGCGTTGATAACCACATATCTGCGATTTCTAACATCTTTTCTACACTCACTAAACGACCGCCACTCGCAAGTACGTTTGAGTTATTGTGTTCACGTGTTATTTTCGCAACTTCTACATCATAAACTAAAGCACAGCGAATACCTTTAACTTTATTGGCCACAATACTTGCGCCAATTCCTGTGCCACACATCACAATCCCTAATGTATCAGGATGCTTGCTGACATACTTACACGCTGGATAAACAGTATCTGGATAATCCACTGACTCTTCGATAAATGGTCCAAAATCTTTAACTGTATATCCTTTGTCTTCAAGGTGTTTCTTAAGCGCTTCCTTATGTTCAAAAGCTCCATGATCACACGCTAATGCTACTTCCATGATGTTTACCCGACCTTTCTATGTATATCTTCTAATTGTGCTTTGCCTTGACGCAAAACACGTAATTCTTTTTGTGATGCATCGATAATGGTTGAAGCTTCTTGTTGGCCAGATTCACCTAACATTATTCCTTCAATCATCGTTTCAAATACATCAATAACTTCATTGCTATTAACACATGCTCTTTGGCCACTGATATTCGCACTTGGAACTAATAAGCCAATCCCAAGATGATCGATTAACTTTAATACAAAGTCATCGTTTGGCATTCTAAAGGCAATGGTTTTCGCATCTTTGAAATACCCCTCTTTAATCGTTTCTTTTTTATTGAAGATATATGTTATATCTGCTGGGAGTGTTTTGTTAATTAAAGCAATATCACGCTCAGTCAAATTAGCTAAATCTTCAATCATTTTTAGTGACGATACCATTAGCGCAAATGGTTTATCTTCAGGTCTTTCTTTGACAGATCGTAAATGATTAATTGCTTGTTCATCATCATAACGAACCGCTAATCCATAGACCGTATCTGTCGGTATCGCAAGGATACCTCCCTTTAGTAAAACATCACTGGCACGACTGATTTCATCTAGGCTTAAATGAAGGGTTTTCATCTTATACATTTTAGCATAGCCTACCCCTAGTTTTAGACCCTTATTACACGACTTTCATTTGAAAAACTTCAAAGGATATATCTGTCTCTGTTTGTATAATGCTATATATGCCTTTTGGATACCGATATAAAACAAAATCTCTAAGATATCTATACTCTTTATCTTGTAGTGGAAACAACTGTTTGTTGGAATAAGCAATTGAATCAATCGTTAAAGAAAAAGCACTTAGTTCGACATGATCTTGTATACGTTTTAAACGACTAATTAAGGATTTATCAATCAATAATTTCTCAAAAAAAGATAGCGTTGAAACTAAAAGAATAAGTCCTAACATAAATAAATGAATAGAATAATAGAACACTATTACTGAGATAAATATATTAAAAGATATCAATAAAATAATTCTTTGTCTTGAATAGATGTATCTTGACTTAATAAAACTTTGTAAAAGAAAAAACAATGCAACTAAGAGTAAACGGTATAGAATATCTACTTGTGGCATCATTAAAATTAGGCTAATGCTTAAGATTCTATAAACATAATAAGAAAGAAGACGAATCATGAGTTTATACTACCATAGGTTGTATATACAACTCTCTACACTTTTCGGTTGTATACAAGCGTATTTACGCTTAGTGATATCTATAATTTAAATAATGAATCGAAACGATTTTGCTCAAAAGTTAAAACGAATTAGACAAAGAAAAGACCTTAACCAAGAAGATTTGGCTAAGGCTCTTAATTATTCTCAACAAACCATTTCAAAATGGGAGTTAGGCATCACTTCACCTGATCCAGAAGCCATTCAAAAACTAGCTGAAATTTTCAATGTCAAAGTCAGTGACTTGATCACTGATCCTATCCTACTAGAAGAAAGCGGCCATTATGGTGCTCCACTCGATTTATTTGATGCGTTTTTTAGATCAAAACAATTCAAAGACTATTATGACTTAAGTGATGAATCCATTGATCATCTCTCACAAACACTCTATTTATTGTGTGAATCTATTTCTAAGAAATAATTAAAAATTACGAACAATTAATATACGATCTTTACCTGATAAGTCTTGTATACATTCAACGTCTGCGTCAGGATATGTTTCTTTAACTAAAGCTGTTAAATTTTCTCTTTGATCCCATCCCATTTCAAAAGCTAACAAGCTTTTTTTATTTAGGATAGCAGGAGCTGACTTTAATACTTTGCGATAAAAATATAAACCATCTTCACCCCCAAATAAGGCCACATGAGGTTCATAGTCTTTGACACTATTTTCAATAATTTCATCTTGTGGAATATAAGGTGGATTACATACAAGCACATCTGCTTTGATACCTTGGTCAACAAAAGGCTGAGCCATATCCCCTTGTATAAAGGTAATTTCAACTTCTAATTTTTCAGCATTCTTTTGCGCTTGAACTAAAGCTTCCTCACTAATATCAGAAGCATAAACTTTCAGATCAGGTTTTTCAGCTTTTAATACACAAGCAATTGCCCCAGATCCTGTCCCAATATCTAATAATGTACAGTCATCTTCAAATGATTCATCAAGTTCCATAAGAACTCTTAAAACTAACTCTTCTGTTTCAAAACGTGGGATTAAAACACTTGGATTCACATCAAACTCATAGCCATAAAAATATTGAACACCCATGACATAAGCCAAAGGTTCATCTTTAAGCAAACGTTCGATGATTGAATCAAAGCGTTTTTGTGTTTCTGCATTCAATTCTTCATCCATCGCATCATAAAGATTCTTTCCTTTTTCTAAGAAAAGTTCATTTAAAACATACTTCACATAAGATTCTGGAATATCATTCTTAATTAAATCTTTCTGTGTCTTTGCGATAAGTTTTCGAATAATCATGCGTTTCCTGCAAGTTTTTGTTTTTGTTCTTCTTCAAGTAAAGCTTCAATCACATCAGTGAGTTTACCCTCAACAATACGATCCAATTGATTTAGTGTTAAACCAATGCGGTGATCAGTAACTCTATTTTGTGGGTAGTTATACGTTCTAATCTTTTCAGAACGATCCCCTGTCCCAATCTTAGCTTTACGCTCAATCCCTTTTTCTGCTTCAGCTCTTTCTTGTAGAACTTCTGTAACTTTCGCACGAATAATACGAAGCGCAGTCGCTCTATTTTCATGTTGAGATCGACCATCCTGACAGTTTACTGAAATCCCCGTAGGCACATGGGTAACACGAACAGCTGAATCAGTTTTATTAACATGTTGACCCCCTGCACCAGATGCACGGTGAGTTTCAAACGTTAGATCTGCGTTATCGATTTCACTTTCTTCTTCTTCAATATCTGGCATAACTAAAACTGTTGCGGTAGATGTATGAACACGGCCTTGTGTTTCAGTCTTTGGTACACGTTGAACACGGTGTGAACCAGATTCAAATTTAAGATGACGATAAGCTTCATCCCCTTTAACCAAAAATGAAATTAAAGTATAGCCACCCATTTCAGCTTCTGATGCTTCTAATACTTCGATTTTAAAATTAGATACATCTGCATATCTTTGGTACATACGATATAAATCACCCGCAAAGATATTACCTTCATCACCGCCAGCAGCACCACGAATTTCTACAATCGCATTGTGGTCATCATTTGGATCTTTCGGGATTAATAATATCTCTAATTGCGCAACCAATTCATCATGTTTTGGTTCTAATTCTTCAACTTCCATTTCAGCGAGTTCTTTGAGCTCAGGATCCTTTTCTTGACTCATCTCAATGGCTTCAGATAAGTGTTTTCTAAGTTCTAACAACTCTTCATATTTTTCCATAACATTTCGCATAGATGCTTGTTTTTTTGCGAGTTTCGCATATTCACGATTATCCGCCATCATAGCTGGATTCATGACATCTTCACTGAGTTTTTCATATTCTTCATGCATTGTTTCTAAACGTTTAAGCATGACATCGATATTTTGCATATTTGCCTCCTATAAATAAAAAGAAAGTAACCATAAAAATGGCTACAATCCTGTTTCCTCTTTTACTGATTTAAGCTAACCTTTAATTTCAGGTCTATCTGGTACAACATGGCAATGACGACAACGAGCTTCATAACTCTCTGCAGCCCCAACCATAATAATTGGATCTGAAAATCGAGCTGGATGTCCATTTACAATACGTTGAGTACGTGTTGCAGGTGCTCCACATTTAACACAGACAGCTGTGAGTTTAGTGACAAACTCAGCTTGTGTGATTAATCTTGGCATAACCCCAAATGGTTCCGCTCTAAAATCTGTATCTAAACCTGCAGCCATGACACGTAAGCCTTTTTTAGCTAAGTAATCAACTACAAGTAAAATATCTTCATCAAAGAATTGGACTTCATCAATTGCGACCACGTCTGTATCATCTTTAACAAAATCTAGGATTGATTTAGCGTCAGAAACTACATAACTTTCAACACTGCCACCTGCATGTGACACAACCTTTGTATCACTATAACGATTATCTATCGCTGGTTTAAAAACTAAGACATTTTTCTTAGCAAATTCTAATACTTTAATTCGACGAATTAATTCTTCTGTTTTCCCCGCAAACATGCAACCGGAAATGACTTCAACATAACCTGGTCGATACATTTGATACATCATGATCTTTACTATCCTTTTCTAAACGACTTTATTTTATCACAAATAAAAAGGAACAATTTGTTCCTTTTAGCTTACTACTTAATTCCGTATTTACGGTTAAATTTCTCAACACGACCCGCTGCTTGAGCAAAACGTTGTTTGCCTGTATAGAATGGGTGACAGTTTGAACAAGTATCAACACGAATTTCCTTCGCTGTAGACTTTGTTTCAAATTCATTACCACATGTAATGCAGTGTGCTGTAACCGTATGATATTCTGGATGAATTCCTTTTTTCATACTGTTTCTCCTTCCGCCTTGAGTATCTTTATCAACCCAAAGTAAGTGCTTTAATAATATAGCACAAGCATTTACTACTATGCAAGATTAAAGCTGCGCAATTTTTAGACAAAGAAATCTACTCAAAACGAATTTTACGAATATCTTCTTTTAGTCTTTGAATATCTGCAATAAATGATTCAATATCTTCTTCATGTTCTAACTCATCATTTAAGATTTGTGTCACCATTTGATGTGTCGCATGATCTTTACCATTAGTCATTTGTGCTAATTGTTGATATCGTGCAATTGCACATCTTTCACCCTTAAGATTTTGTTCAAGGATAACTTCTACATAAGGATCGGTTGGATCTTCATAAGCACACTTTGCCTGATCAAACCATTGTGCTGGATTTGTAAGTGGTGTGCCTCCTAATTGAATAATACGATTCACAATTAAATCTGCATGTGCAAGTTCCTCAGTTGCATGAACTAACAACTCTGATTCAACTTCATTACGCATTGGTCCTTCCATAAGTCGTGCACCAACCCAATACTGATAATACGCTAACCATTCTTCAGCTAATGCCTCATTTAAGGTTTTAATTAACTTCTTTACATCTAAATCTAATATCGCGATTGCCGATTTACCCATCTTTTTATTCCTCCTTAATAGATAGACAACTTATAAATTAAGTTTAAACCTAAAACATATATTTATAAATTGTCCAAAAGTAGAATTAATAATGACATAGTATGTTTTAATAAAGTCATGAAAATTATCTTATCACCAGCTAAAACCATGAATTCAAATTGTGAGTCATCACAATCACAGTTATCTTTAGTTTTTACAGAAGAAACCTTAAGTCTATTTAATAAACTTAAGAAACTCTCTAAACCTGCAATAAAAGAAAGCATGAAAGTCAGTGATAAACTCGCTCAAGAAATCTATGATATGTATCATCACTTTGATCCTAGTCAAAATAAATATTCAGCCATTGAGCTCTATAACGGTCTGGCTTTTAGACAGTTACATGTCTCTGCTTATAATCAAATACAATTAGATTACTTAGAATCCCATCTAAGAATATTATCTGGAATGTATGGTGTACTAACACCTTTTACGGCTATTTGGCCATATCGTTTAGATTTTGTGATGAGTTTTAAAAACATTCATTTAAAGAAATTCTGGGGAAATAAAATAAACAATGTATTTAAAGATGTAGATTGGATACTAAATATTGCCTCTGAAGAATTTAGTTCACTCATAAATCATCCACACACTCATACCATTTATTTCTACGATGAAAAAAATGGTAAACGTCGAATCAATTCTGCTGAAGCTAAAAAAGCTCGTGGACAAACACTTGAATGGTGTGTCCTAAATCAAGTAGAAACCATTGAAGAATTAAGAAACCTACAATTAAAGGATTATATACTTGAATCCTTTAATAAAACAGAAAGTGTGTTTATTAGAACCGTACAATAAAATGGATCGCATCTACATCGAAATTACAAACCGTTGTAATTTGACTTGTTCATTTTGTCCAAGTCCTACTAAATCATCTAAACAGATGAGCATTGAAGAATTCACACATATAATTCAAGATATACACACGCATACCCAACATATTTATCTACATGTTCAAGGTGAACCATTAACGCATCCCCATTTATTAACATTTTTAGATATTGCTTATAAATATAAACTAAAAGTTCATATCGTCACTAATGGGACCCTTTTAGATCAAATCAGTCCTTCCTTTTTTACACACCCTGCCCTCGCGCAACTATCGATATCTTTTCACGCATGGGAAGAGTTTAGTGATGAAGCATTTAAACGTAAACTAGATTCACTAATTGAAATTAAAGCATTACTATTTCAAAATAATACTTCCAAGTTTCTCCGTATTTGGAATAAAAAATCTGAGAGAATGACACAAATCATTCAAAGTCTTTTGCCTGATGTAGATTCTGAACTCATTCAAAAACTTGGTAAACACCGTATAAAGATTGATAATCATCTCTATCTAGATTTGGATGATCAGTTTGCTTGGCCTCATTTAGATGATCCCTTTGTATCTAATAAAGGACGATGTCATTCAGGCATTAAATTATCTGCCATCTTAACAGATGGAACCTTTACACCTTGTTGTTTAGATCCTCAAGGCATTTTATCGCTAGGTAATATCTATGAAACATCCATGAATGATTTACTTAAGACACAACGATTTAACAATCTTGTTTCTGGCTTTAAACAAAACAAACTCGTTGAAGACTTATGCCAACATTGTAGTTTTAGAACACGTTTCAAATAATCTACTCTAAGGAAACGAGTTCAAGTTTAATTCGATCAGGGTCTTCAAAATAAAAAGCAAAATAATCTTTTCCACCTGCAAATGGATAGTCATCTTTATAAAGTTCATTAACTCCATTTTTAAGTAATCGGGCTCTTAATTCATCCACTTCTTCTCTTGTATTTATTGAAAAGGCTAAATGATTTAAGCCTACATGTTTTCGATGATAGTCATGATTTAGATAAGCATCTTCCGTTTGTACAAAAACAAGATAATACTCATCTTTAAATCTATAACTAATTCCTTGATCCCATTCTTGATAAATACGATATCCTAATTCACTTAATAGAAAGTCATAGAACACTTTAGTTTTCTTTAAGTCTTTAACGTATATTTCAATATGATGTAACATAAAAAACTCCTTTTATCCATTATAAAACGATAGGCCTTAACCTATCGTTTTTTCCATATCTTTATGTCTAATATCAGCATCCATATATATATCTGAACAAACAACATAACCTAACTTTTCATAAAAAGGTATCGCATGTTCTTGTGCCCCTAAGATATATTTATGTGCTTGATAATCTTCTTCTATAAAATTAAGCAGAACTTTACCTAATCCTAAACCGCGACTGTTTTTTGAAATCGCAACACGTTGAATTTTGATTGATTGATCCTCTAAGGTAATAGCGCGTGCCGTCCCTACTGGATGACCATTCATAATGAGTAAGAAATGTTGGCACACAGGATCTGTTAAGATATCATGTTCATCTATTTCAATATCACGTGGAACGCTTTGCTCAGTGATAAAAACTTCTTCTCGAATTCTTAAACACCAACGCATTTGAATATCATTATGTACTTTGTGGACAAGGATAGTATCAGTCATTAAACTTCTTCTCGCCAAATTTTTGCGCCACAAGCACGTAGTTTTTCATCAATGCGATCATAACCACGATCGATATGATAAATATCATGAATTTCTGTCACACCTTTAGCCATTAAACCAGCGACAACCAAACTAGCCCCACATCTTAAATCGGTGGCAGTCACAATATCACCTGTTAAATGGGTTGGACCCGTAATATTAGCCATAGCTGGACTTAAATTAATATTTGCACCCATACGCTGTAGTTCTAAACAATGTTTAAAACGCTCAACGTAAATGGTTTCTTTAACTTGTGAATTACCTTCTGCGAAACAAAGCAAAGGTGTTAAAGGTTGTTGAAGGTCAGTCGCAAAACCTGGATAAGGCAATGTTTGAATATCAACAGCTTTTAAGTGTGATGCGGCTTTAACCGTAACTTTATCAATTTCAACTTGAAGTGGGACACCCATTTCTTCAAGTTTTGAAAGAAGTGAATCTAAGTGATGCGGAATAATGTTTTCAATCACCATTTCTTTAGCTGCAGCTGCCGCAATGATAATAAAGGTACCTGCTTCAATACGATCAGGAATAATTTCATGAACACAACCACTCAGTTCTTCGACACCATCAATGGTAATGATATTTGTACCGGCACCACGAATTTGAGCACCCATTTTATTTAAGAAGGTTGCGACATCAATAATCTCTGGTTCTTTAGCCGCATTTTCAATCGTAGTACGACCTTTGGCGTAAACAGATGCCATCATAATATTGATGGTTGCGCCAACAGATGTGGTATCTAAATAGATTTTTGCGCCTACCAGTTCTTTTGCCTGTATATGATAAAAACCATTGGAGTAATCAATGCTTGCGCCAAGCGCCTCAAAACCTTTTAAATGAAGATCAATTGGACGTGGTCCTAAGTAACAGCCACCTGGCATTTTCATCGATACTTTTTTAAAACGACCTAAAAGAGCACCCATAAAATAATAAGAAGCTCTAAGTTTTGTGACCGAAGAATGATCTAGGGCAATATTATTCATATGACTTGGATCAATGATAATATCTTCACCTTTATGTTCAACTTCAACATCTAAAGATTGAAGTAGATTGGATAAGTGGCCAACATCTGATATTTCAGGCACACCAAAAATGGTAACTTTACCTTTTGTCGCAAGAACAGCCGCTGGAATAAGCGCAACCGTTGTATTTTTAGATCCACTTACGCGAACTGAACCTTTTAGTTTATGTCCGCCTTCAATTTTAATAACTTCTTCCATAGATATACCACATTCTAACACGAATCAAATTTGTGTTTTTTTTACTTTTGCTTACTGTAATCAAATGATGCTTTTATAAAACCGGCAAAGAGCGGATGCGCTCGATTTGGTCTTGATTTAAATTCAGGATGGAATTGACATCCTACATACCAAGGATGATCTTTAAGTTCAACGATTTCAACTAAGTAATCATCAGGACTTGTTCCACTGAAGATAATGCCGTTTTTCTCAGCCACTTCACGATAATCATTGTTAAATTCATAACGATGACGGTGACGTTCTAAGATTTGAGGTTCACCATAAACATCACATGTTTTAGTGCCTTCTTTAATTTTACATGGCCAGTTTCCTAAACGGAGTGTTCCACCCATGTTTGTCACATCATTTTGATCTGGCATTAAGTGAATGATTGGGTTGGTCGTACGCTCATCCCATTCAGATGAGTTCGCATCTTCATAACCGCAAACATTACGGGCAAATTCAATCATCGCAATTTGCATTCCTAAGCAGATTCCGAAATATGGTTTATTGTTTTCACGCGCATACTTAGCTGCCGCAATTTTACCTTCAATACCACGGCCACCAAAGCCACCAGGAACTAATACACCATCAACATCTTGAAGTTGTTCAACCATATTTTCAGCAGATAACTCTTCTGAATTAACCCACTTGATTTCTATTTTAGCCCCAATTGGGAAACCTGCATGTTTTAGTGATTCTGTAACAGATAGATAGGCATCGTGAAGTTGGACATACTTACCAACCAAACCAATACGAACCGTATCTTTTAAAGTATTCGCTTTATAAATCATGCTTTTCCATTCGCGCATATCAGCAGGTGGAGCTTGTATATTTAACTTACGCAAAACATAATCATCTAAACCTTGTTCTTGTAGACGTAATGGAACTTCATAAATATTTTCAACATTCGTAGATTCAATAACCGCATTTAAATTAACATCACAGAACATCGCAATTTTCTTACGCATATCATCACTGATGTTTTCTTCACAACGCGTCAAAATGACATTTGGTTTAATCCCTAATGACATTAACTCTTTATAACTATGTTGAGTTGGTTTGGTTTTTAGCTCTCCAGAACCTGGAATCTTAGGAATCAAAACAGTATGAATAAAGACGACATCATCTTTATCACATTCTGAGTGAACTTGACGAATCGCCTCTAAGAATGGAAGGGATTCAATATCCCCAACGGTTCCACCAATTTCAGTAATAACAACATCTGCATTACTTTCAGCTGCAGCCGCATAGACTTTAGCTTTAATTTCATCTGTAATGTGAGGGATAACTTGTACAGTTGCCCCTAAATAGTCCCCACGTCTTTCTTTCGTAAGAACATTCATATATACACGACCAGAAGTGATATTAGCTGTTTGGGTGAGTTCTTCATCCGCAAAACGTTCATAGTGACCTAAGTCCAAATCTGTTTCTGCCCCATCTTTGGTGACAAAAACTTCGCCATGTTGGTAAGGAGACATGGTTCCTGGATCCACGTTAATATACGGATCAAACTTTTGTAAGAAGATTTTTAATCCTCTGTTTTTAAGCAATCTTCCTAAAGATGTTGCGGCGATACCTTTACCAATACCACTCACAACCCCACCGGTTACAAATACATACTTAGCCATAATCTCACATCCTCTCGTATCGTTTAATAAAAAGAAAAGGTGCTCCTCTTTAATGAGGGGCACCTGCCCTTTCCTATTCTAGCATAAGTTACAACAAAAAATTACAAGAATTAATCGTCATCTTCTTCGTCAGAATCGTCATCCTCATCGTCATCATCGTCTGAATCGTCATCGTCATCATCATCGTCTTCACGCATTAACAATTCTTCAGCTTCATCATCGCTCATATATTCATCTTCAATGATTTCGCCACCTTCTTTATGCGTTTCGTCATAAGTACGACGTGTACGTAAATCCCACATGTTGTCTTCTAATTGTGCAAAGCGCACATCCAACATCATCGCAGAATAAAATTGTGCAATTTTTTGCTCAGACTGAGCAGCACTAAATCCTAAGGTATTCACAACCTCAGTCCATAAGTCGAGGAATGAAATCTCGTTTTGTTGCGTTTTTAAAGTTTCGTACGCAACATCCAACATTGATCGGCTTGTCATAAATATCTCCTACATTTTCTCTGGGGCACTTACGCCAATAAGTTCTAATGCATTTTTTAAAGTGATTTGAACTGCTTTCGTTAATGAAAGTCTTTGAAGTTTTAACGCTTCATCATCAGCTTTTAATACACTACACTCGTTATAAAAAGAATGGAAGCCTGATGCACACTTATGTATATACAAACACATGAGATGTGGTTGTCTTAGTGCAGCAGAGTTTTGAATCCATTGCGGATAATCCGCTAAGATCATCATTAGATCTCTTTCTTTTTCATGGGTTAATAAACTATAATCTGTAATTTCTTGTGGGCTTTCGACTCTTAGAATCGAACACATTCTCGCATGCGCATATTGGGCATAATAAACTGGATTTTCATTTGAAGATGATGTTGCCATATCTAAGTCTAAATCCATATGTGTGTCGCCAGCTTTAGATACAAAGTAGTATCTAACCGCATCCACCCCTGCTTCATCGATTAAATCTTTTAAAGCCACCGCCTTCCCTGTACGTTTGCTTAATTTAAATTCTTCCCCATCTTTAATCATGCGAGCCATTTGAATGATATCGACATGTAAATCTTCTGGGTTGTAATCAAGCGCCTGTAAAGCTGCTTTCATACGTGGAATATAACCATGGTGATCGGCTCCCCATAAATTGACAAGCTCATCATAACCACGTTCTTTCTTATTTAAGTGATACGCAATATCTGGCATTAAATAAGTGTAAGAACCATCACTCTTAACTAAAACACGATCCTTATCATCTCCATAATCACTGGTCTTTAAAAATAAAGCGCCTTCGTGCTCATAGGTATGTCCTAGATCTTTCAGTTTTTGAAGGGCCGCTGTGACTAAACCTTTATCATATAAAGATTGTTCAGATGTCCATACATCAAACTCACATCTAAAGAGTTCTAAATCATCCTTTAGTTTTTGAATTTCAGCTTTAAGTCCTAACTCTTTAAAAAGTGCAACACTTTCTTCATAAGCTAAGTCTTTATAAGCTTCTTTATTTGTATCATAAATATCCTGTGCAATATCAACCAAATCTTTTCCATGGTAGCCATCTTCAGGCACTTCTTCATCAAGTCCACAAACTTGAAGATATCGTGCACGTAAAGATTTAGCCATATTATTGATTTGATTACCCGCATCATTAATATAGTATTCACGTGAAACATTATATCCAGCTGTTTTCATAATACGTGATAAGGCATCGCCAATCGCTGCACCACGCGCATGACCTGGATGTAAATCACCCGTTGGGTTTGCGGAAACATACTCAATATTAAAACTAGGATGTTCTTTGTGTTCACCGACACCATAGTTTTCGTTTTCTTTTAAAATTGTTGGAATAATATCAGTTAAAACATCAAGCTTAACAATCATGTTGATAAAACCAGCACCCGCAATATCTAATTTTGTGAATGGGTGATCTTCTGACTCAATTGCTTCTACAATAGCTTGGGCAATCACTCTTGGATTATTTTTAAGTTGCTTAGCCAATTGCATTGCCACATTAGTTGAATAATCCCCATGTTCTTTAATCTTTGGATTTTCAATGACAATGTCAGAAAAAGAAAGTTTCAAATCATAAGCTTTTAAAACTGCATTTTGAATGATTTGTCTTAGTTGTGCTTCAATCGCATTCATGCATCACTTACCTTCACTTTCAGTTCCATTTCTTGTTCCGCTATAATATCATTATTTACCCACAAGCGGTAGTGAATATAGAGGTATTGAGGTAACTTTTTTATTTCGAGTGTTTCGACGTCCCCCATAAACTCTGTCGCATCATCTTTTATAAAGAATTTAGTGCCTGTATTTTCTTCAAATTTTATTTCTGTGTTGGATTCAGCACTTCTGTTTAAAATGATAAAATCATCACTCACATTAATCTTTACAGATGCATCTGTGTGATTTTCTGTGTAACGATATACAAGAGGTGTTTTTGACATCTCTCCAATTAAATCATCATAGAATACACTTTTATTTTCTAAATTATCGGTTAAGGTTAACTGATAACTAACCGCTTGAGACTTCATATAAATATAACCATTTCCTGACAACGATTATAAATAAGTTAAATCGTATGTCAAGCGTTTACATCCTATTTATAAAAAAAGAGCTCAGATTTATCTTGAGCTCATAATTCTTTCAATGTCTTCAACTGATTTTTCAATAAAGGAAGATAAGACAATTCCGCCCGTTTCAGTGACTAATACATCATCTTCAATTCGTATCCCAATACCCTCTTGAGCACTGTATAAACCTGGTTCTACGGTAATAACCATACCTGCTTCAACCTTAGCTCCTTCAAGATATCCTACATCATGTGTATCTAAACCCAAAGAATGAGAGACACCATGATAATAAACTTGATCTACATCATCCTCACATTTGATAATTTTTGCCTTAACACATTCTTCTTTATAAATTTCTTTAACAATTTGATTTAGGAATTGAAAACTTACCCCTGGTTGCACCGCATCAATAACTGCTTCTTGTGCTTTTAAGACAATATTATAGAACGTTTTTTGACGCTCAGTAAATTTTCCATTCACAGGATATGTACGCGTTATATCACTGGCATAGTTTTGATAACTAGCACCTAAGTCTAATAGTATTAAATCACCATCTTTACATTCTTTTTGATTATCCACATAGTGAAGGATACAAGCATCTTCTCCACTTGCTGCAATTGTATCAAAGGCATGTGTGCAGTTTTCACTTTGTACTTGATAAGAGAAATCAGCCGCTACTTGGTATTCAAAACGTCCAGGTTTCAAATTCTCTAATATTCGATTTAGACCACGGTGAGTCACATGCATTGCTTTCACCATTAAATCTTGTTCAGCTTGTGATTTAATGCTGCGCATACTATTAATTTTTTTATTTAAATTTGTGATGGCTAAATCAGGATGTGCTTCCTTGATTTCACTGGTAAAACGATCAGCTTTAGTTTGCCCTTTTTTAAGCGACATCCGCTCTGAATCGATGTAAAAGTTGGTTATATCATTGCTCATAAAGACACGATTCAAAGTATTTTCAAAATCAGATATCTTCAAGATATTCTTAATACCTGATATCGCAATGGCTTCATTCTTTTTAATCGAACGACCTACCCATTTTTCCATCACTGGATTATCATCCTTAATAAATAATGTTTCTTTCTTACCGGTCGCAGTATGTGTAAACATTAAAATCAAACTATCTTCTTCAAGATTAGTAAGATAATAAAAATTCTTATTTATCACAAATGGGTAATGAGCATCAGCTGTTGATGGGATTAAATCACCCGCAAAAAATACCGCAATACTATTTAGAGGTAAGTCATTTAGAAGACTTTCTCTTCTACTTATTAAATCTTTTTTCACTTCTTAAAAACCTTCCTTAGGATAAAATACTTTACGGTTCTCTAATGAATCAGTATTCACAACCGCATTAACAATTCTTGAAACAACAGACAACTCATGAACTTCCCCATCTTTTGTGAGGATATAAATTAAACTATTGTCTTCGTTATATGGTGAATATGGACGTTTCTCCATTTCATCTTGATAGAGGTAATATTTTGGATTATAGCCTTTATCACTTAACTTTTGTTTAAGATCTGCTAAGTGATTTTCAGACACAAAATCTTCATCAATAAATAGATGACGATCTAGAATGCGCATCGCAAAGTCAGCTAAAATCATATCTTCATCATCTAAACATAATTGAAAGCCATAGAAACAACTGGCTTCATCTATACGTTGGTGTTGATGAATACATATCCCTTTCTTTTGACCTAAAAAATCAAACATTGGATATTTAATCGCATATGATTCATCTTTATCCCTTAAATCACTAAAGCGTTTAAAGAAACCTAAGATTAAACCTTCCACTGCACGTGATGTTGGATGGAAATAAACTTGGTAGTACATATGATATCGAGCCATAATATAGTCTTCAATTGAATGTATACCACTCGCTTTAACAACCATTCGACCATCAACAACACGCATCGTTCTTAAAATTCTTTCTAAATCAAAATGACCATAGGTTGTCCCACTAAAGGTCGCATCTCTTAATAGATAATCCATACGATCAGCATCGAGTTGTGAACTAATCATTTGGGTAAGTAAGGGTTTTGGATGTGTATGATCTAAGATGCTTGCCACTTTTCCACTCAAACCAATTTGAGCATTCTCCAAAATCGCATGTATTTCTGAATCTTCAATAATGATACGTTTCGTCATCGATTCATGTGATTCAGAAGTAACCATTTCAAAGAAATGAGAAAACGGTCCATGGCCTAAATCATGTAGTAAACCAGCCAACATCACTTGTATCTTTTCATCTTCATTTAAAAACTCATCAATATGCTTAATTTCATTACACATACGCCGTGTAATTTCATACACACCTAAACTATGAGAAAAACGAGAATGTTCAGCTGTATGATAGACCAAATAGGATGTCCCCATTTGATGTATCCGTCTCATTCTCTGAAATTCTTTTGAATTAATCGCATCCCATATCACCTGATATTCCACGTGAATATATTCATGAATGGGGTCACGCATGACTTTTATTTCATCAGTTTTTTTATTAATCATTTTTCTTCTAGTAAGCACACGGCTTGCGCCATAATGCCTTCCATCCTCCCGACATAACCTAACTTTTCCCCACGCGTTGCCTTTACATTTAATTGACTTTCATCAACAGCTAGTACATCACATAAGTTCTTTTTTATTTCTGGCATATATGGCGCGAGTTTTGGTTTTTCAAGTAAAACTAAGGCATCAATATTGCCAATCTTATATCCCTTTTGATCCATCAGTTTTACAACTTCTTTAAGGATCAATAAGGATGATATTCCTTTATATTTTGGATCAGTGTCTGGAAAATGTTTACCTAAATCCCCTAAGGCTAAAGCCCCTAAAATGGATTCAGCAATTGCATGTACTAAAACATCTGCATCTGAATGACCAAAAGCACCTAATAATGATTCAATATGCACGCCACCTAAAATCAGTTCTCGATCCTCTACAAGTGGGTGTATATCTGTCGATTGTCCTATACGCATAAAACACATCTCCTGTCGAAAAACATTATACCATTACACAAAAAAGAAAAACGGTTTCCCGCTTCTCTAGATTTTAATAAATTGTTCAACATCAACCACAAAAATGGTTGCGCCACCCACTGTTACTTCAACTGGGAAGGATGCGAAACGACCAATGTCATAGGCAGCTGTTGAAGGTACGAGTTCAGTACGTTGTTTACTATATTCTTTAACGAGGTTAAGAACACGTTCAACATCTTTATCTTCTGTCCCAATCAACAAGGTGGTATTACCCATTTTTAGAAAACCTCCAGTGGTTGATAAACGAGTCACCATGAAATTTTCTTTATTTAATGCGTTGGATAAGGCATGGCTATCGTCGTTTGATACAATCGCTATCACGAGTTTCATACAACATACCTCCTTTATTCCATTATAAACTAAACATTAAATCTAAAGTGTAATATATCTCCATCTTTCACTAAATATTCTTTTCCTTCAATTCGAAGTTTACCAGCATCTTTAACCGCTTGTTCACTTCCATATTGAATAAGATCATCATAAGCATAAGCTTCTGCTTTGATAAATCCACGTTCGAAATCGGTATGAATAACGCCTGCACACGCTGGTGCTTTCATCCCTTTAGTAAATGTCCATGCTCGCGCTTCTTGTGGACCAGCCGTTAAATATGACCATAGATTTAAAAGTGAGTAGGTACTCTTTATAATTTGATCTAAACCAGATTCTGTATAACCTAAGTCTGCTAAGAATTCATCTCTCTCATCGTCTTCTAAGGCTGCTAATTCTTCTTCAATTTTGGCACAGATTGGTAGTATTTGAGCGTCTTCATCTTCCGCAATTTGTGCAACTTTTTGATAGTATTCATTATCACTTGCGCTTAAGACTTCATCCTCAGCCATATTAGCAACATAGATAATTGGCTTTTGGGTTAATAGATTAAAACTCTTTAATAAGATGAGTTCATCTTTATTCATTTCTAAATTACGGATATTCTTACCTTCATCTAAGTGATTATTTATCTTTTGAAGAAGGGCGAGTTCAAACATCGCTTCTTTATCTTTTTGTTTAGCTTTACGCTCCACCTTTGAAATACGTGTTTCAATAAGTTGTTTATCAGATAAAATAAGTTCTAAGTTAATAATCTCAATGTCACGTACAGGATCAACTGATTCTTCAACATGAGTGATCGAATTATCATCAAAACAACGCACAACATGTACAATCGCATCAACATCTCTAATATGAGATAAGAACTTATTTCCTAGACCTTCACCTTGTGATGCCCCTTTAACTAAACCTGCAATATCTCTAAACTCAAATGTTGTATAAATAGTTTTCTTTGATTGAAAGATTCTTGCGATTTCTTTTAATCGATCATCCTTAACCTCAACCACACCAACATTGGGTTGAATGGTTGCGAAAGGATAGTTAGCGGCTTCTACTTGAGAGCGCGTAATGGCATTAAATAAAGTGGATTTACCAACATTAGGCAAACCAACAATTCCAGCTGTTAGTGGCATATTTCTCCTTAGGCGTTTTCATCTGCTTTTTGCACAACGCGTTTTAATTTTTTTTCAAATTCAGAGCGATCAAACATAATCGCCGCTCCACAACCTAGACATTTTATCTTAATGTCTGCTCCCATGCGAATAATTCTCCAGTGATTTGATTTCTTACATGGGTGTTGTTTTTTCATCTCTACGATGTCATTTAAATCATATTCACTCATAACTTAACTCCTTTTTGAATAAGCTATTAATGTATTTTCTAGTAAAGACACAATCGTCATCGGACCAACCCCACGTGGAACTGGTGTAATGGCTTTAACTGAATCAAAGACATCATCATAATTAACATCTCCAACCAATTTTCCATCAACACGGTTAATCCCAACATCAATGATAACGGCTTCTTTTTCAATATAAGATTTGTCTAAATAATTTGGACGACCAATTGCGACGACAATGATATCTGCTTGTTTTGTGTGCGTAGGAATATCTTGTGTACGTGAATGACAAGTTGTTACTGTTGCGTTTTTATTTAATAAAAGTTGCGCAATAGGACGACCCACTAAATCAGATCTTCCAATTACCACCGCATTAGCTCCTTCAAGTTTAACCTCAGCACGATCAAGTAATGTCATAATACCTTTTGGTGTACATGGCACAAAACCATCTTCTTTGGCATATAACTTCGCAACATTAATTGGATGTAGACCATCAACATCTTTACTAGGATCGATTGCTAATATGACAGGTTTTGAATCACATTGCTTTGGTAATGGTAATTGAACCAATATTCCATCAACAGACTCATCTGCATTTAAACGTTCAACTTCTTTCACCACATCTTCAGTTGAACTATCTTTATCCATTTTTATTACTTCAGATAAGAAACCTACACGTGTACAAGCTTTTTCTTTTGAACCAACATAGGTTTGACTGGCAGGATCTTCACCCACAAGTACTACAGCTAATTTAGGAATTCTTTTTCCATTAGCTTTTAATGTTTCAACTTGTTCTTTAAGTTGAACTTCAATTTCTTTTGAAATCTCTTTACCGTTAATGACTTTCATATCTGTGCTCCTAATTTTCATACAGAATGCTTACTGGACCATCATTAGATACCTCAATATCCATATGTGCCTGAAAAACACCCTCTTCAACTTTACAATAATCCCTTAATTCTTGATTAAACGCAAGGTAAATTTCATTTGCATCAGCTGCTTTAGCCGCTTTATCAAAGGATGGACGATGTCCTTTCTTTGTATCAGCATATAAGGTAAACTGCGAAATGGATAATATTTCACCATCCACTTGTTGAATATTAAGGTTGAGTTTATCATCCTCATCTTCAAACAAACGTGCATGGGCAATCTTAACTGCCATTCGCTTTGCATTGTCAATTGTATCCTCTTTGGATACACCCACAAATAAGACAAAACCCTTTTGAATTTCACCACTAATTTCACCGTTCACAACACATTTCGCATGATGAACTCGTTGAACTAAAATACGCATTATCGTAAACCTCTTTTACATTCTATCATTGAATAGTAAAATGTACCTACAAGCCATGCAGAAACCCTTAGCTTATCGAATAAGACCCACTCAATTATCTGAAGTCATTGGTCAGGAGCACTTAAGTGGTCCTAATGGATTACTCCAACGTTTTGTAAAGTCAGAGCGTCTTTTTTCGATGATCTTTTTTGGTCCACCTGGAACGGGAAAAACAACCGTTGCGACAATCTTAGCTAATACACTAAATCAAGCATTTGAAACTTTTAATGCAGTAACAGGAAATAAAAAGGATTTAGACTCTATTTTTGCACATTCACGCATTGCTGGACATTTAATATTAATTGTTGATGAAGTTCATCGTTTAAATAAAGATAAACAAGATCTACTTTTACCTTATGTTGAAGATGGTCATATTACCTTAATTGGTCTAACCACTTCTAACCCTTATTTTTCTATTAATCCAGCCATCCGTTCACGTTGTATGTTAATGGAGTTTAAAGGTTTAGAAGAAAAACATATGATTCAAGCCATTAAGCAAGCCTTAAGTCATCCACATTCAGCATTAAGTATTCAATGTGATGATGAAATCATTGAGTCTATCTCTAACTTAGCGAACGGTGATGTTCGTATTGCCTATAATACTTTAGATGTATTAAATATTGCCTATCCTAATACAAGTATTAATCGTCAACATCTTCATGATTTAAATCTATCTTCAAATCTAAATTTTGATCATAGTGATGACGGCTATTATGATGCCTTATCTGGTTTTCAAAAATCAATTCGTGGATCACACGTCGATGGAGCTTTATATTATTTAGCACGATTACTAGTTGCCCAAGATTTAGATTCCATTGAACGCAGACTATTAGTTACCGCTTATGAAGATATTGGTCTAGCAAATCCAGCTGTCGTAGCGCGTACTGTTCAAGCCTGTGATGTCGCAAGACGGGTTGGCTTTCCAGAGTGTGTTTATCCTTTAGGGGTTGCGGTCATTGATTTAGCACTATCCCCTAAATCAAAAGCCGCTGCATTAGCGATTAGTTCTGCGATGCGTGAAGTTAAAGAACATCCTTTACCTGTACCTGATTTCTTGCGTTTAACACCCGTTAATATGAAAGAGGAAGATAAGTATGATTATGGTGGCTATAATATTTGGCATCACATAGATTACTTACCAAAGGGCACATCTAATACACCTTTCTATACACCATTTAAAAATTCAGTTTATGAAAATACATTAGCGAATAACCTGAAAACTCTTAATGAAATAAAACGAACACACGATTTAAAATCATTAAAGAAATAACAAAAAAAGAGCTTAGGAATCATTGTGATCCTTAAGCTCTTTCAATTTACTTTATTTAGTTTTACTAATTATTCAGCAATTGCAGTTGCATTTTCAGCAGCTAATACGATTGCAGCAATGTAGTCAGTAACAGTAACTGTAGTACCAGTTAAGATATCTTCAGAAACAGCGTCACCTTCTTCAGTAACTTCGATAGCAGCAACTTCTTCACCAGTCATGCCTACAACATAAGCAGCGAAAGCGTTAGCTTGTTCAAACCATTCCATACCAATTTCTGAGCTACCAACCATACCATAGTCAGCACCTTTTTGTTGTTTTGTACGAGCATCATAAGTTTCGTCGATTGTAGCTAAACCAGTAGCATCCCAACCTAAACGACTTGATTGAGCAACATCTAATGCAGCAGAAACGATTTTACCATCTTTGTCTAAAGCAACAGTAGCAATGTATGTGTTAACATCAGTTCTACCAGCAGCATCAGCAGTTGCTTGAGCTGTTCTTGCTTCTACGTGAGTGATTACACCTGTACCAACAGATGCAGCTTCAACTTCAACAGTTGCGTTTTCATAAGCAGCAACGATAACTTCGATGTAGTCAGTAATAGTAACTGTAGTACCAGCTAAGATATCTTCAGAAACAGCATCACCTTCTTCAGTAACTTCGATAGCAGCAACTTCTTCACCAGTCATGCCTACAACATAAGCAGCGAAAGCGTTAGCTTGTTCAAACCATTCCATACCAATTTCTGAGCTACCAACCATACCATAGTCAGCACCTTTTTGTTGTTTTGTACGAGTATCGTAAGTTTCGTCGATTGTAGCCATACCCATAGCATCAAAACCTAAACGGCTTGATTGAGCAACATCGATAAATGCAGAAGCGATTTTTCCATCACCATCTACAGCAACAGTAGCGATGTATGTATTAACATCGATTCTACCATCAGCGTCAGCAGTCGCTTGAGCTGTTTTAACTTCAACATGAGTAATAACGCCTGTGCCTACTTTGTAAGTAGCAGCAGAGCAGCCTGTTAATGCAGAAAGTACTAATGCAGAAACGGCTAATAGTGCAAATAATTTTTTCATAATAAATTCCTCCTTGCATGGTCAATATTACTAACTTGTGAATATTTTTGCAATAAGCATTTCACAGAAACTTCACTTTTTTGTTAATTTTTTAACAAATTTCTATGCATCAACATAAACCTTGTAATAAATTGTTTATTTTTTCACAAGTCATGTTCGACTTAATCCTTTTTTATAGACTGGATAGAGAATAATGAGACATAAAACTAAACAACTAAATGATATTAAGGATGATAATAAAAGTTCAAAGAAGGGTACTGAATTACTGACTATTCGCATCGGCATCACTAACATAGATGTCACAGGTACAAAGGACATGATGTACCCTATTCCATTTGATAATTGTTCAGATGAATTTAAAGTTAGAGATCCATAATAAAGAATTAATAAGGCTAGATAAAACGGTCCTTGTATTGCCCCTGCTTCCTCACTGTTTTTAACCCGTGAGGATAAAACTAAGACTAAGACCTGCACAATCGCTATCCCTACAATAATAAAGAGTAGACTTAAGACAAAAACAATTCCATCACTAAAGTTAAAATCAAACAATGAAAAAAATGAATCAAAACTCAAATCATCTAGTGGTATTGGTAGATATTTGGAAACCATCACAAACAAACCTTGTCCTTGATCATCCTGATAACGTATAAAGATAAGTGTCGCAATAACTGTTATTGATCCTAGTATCTGCACACTAACGTTGATAATCCCACTGATAAATTTTGCAATATAGTGTTCAAAGATTGATACACAACTTAGAAATAATGCTAAAACATTAGATGTTTTCTCTAAAATAATTTCATTTGAATTTACCGCAATAAAATTCAACATCATAAAATAGATAGACGTCAGTAAAACCATAATGAGTTGTTGTTTAAGATAATCTATACCAAATGTTTCTTGATCAAAGATTAAATTGATGTTTGAATACTCATCAATCCAATTTTGGGCACTACTAGATGCTTCACTCAACAAAGAGTGCTGATGATTGTTTAATAAAAGTTCTTTGATTTTCGTTTGTAAAATGACATCTGTTTTTCCTTTAATAATATAAACATCGTCTATGTATTCAATACTTAGATTTCCACTTCGATCAGTAAAGGTAAAACCTTGTTGAAGCCATAAATCTTCATTGTCTATTTTTTCTTGCATCGTTTTATCTAAAACAATTTCATAGGGTTGACTAAAATCTAAGTTTAAAAAGTCGCTAATATGATCACTATATATAAGACATGACACAATCAAAACAAACAAAAGTGATAAAGCGATACTCACTCGATTTTTAAAACGTCTTTTTAGTGAGAAAAGTATAAGTGTCTTCATCGATGCTCCTTTAAGATTTCAGAAACACTTAGAGGACTTAAACGCAATTGGCTTAGTCCTTCACATTTATGCGCCTTATTAATGAGTTGTTTTGCCTTAGTCTTTCCTTTGACATAAAAGTTTATATAAGCGCCTTGTAATTCAACACGATCTGCGAGTTTCATAAGTGGCTCATAATGTGCACTAGAATTGATTCTTAAACTAATCCCTGATTGATCTTGTATTTCAGTTAATGAACCTTTTTGAATAACCTTTCCTTGATCAAGTAGTAATATATGCGTACACAAAGCATCCATGAACTCCATTTGATGACTAGAGATCAAAATTGAATGACCTAAACTTGCATAGGTTTTTAATGCATTTAAAAAGAAATCGACGCTATCTACATCCAGTCCACTTAAGGGTTCATCTAAAATTAGTAAGTCTGGCACATTTAATAAGGCAATCATGAGCTGCGATTTTTGTTGTTGTCCTTTAGATAGCGCATTGATGGGTTTTTCTAAATAATCCTGAAGTTCAAAATCTTCACTTAAACTTAAAATTCTTTCCTCAATAAATGTCTCATCCATATGTTTGAGTGTACCCATAAGTTCTAGATGTTCACGCATACTTAAGTCAGGAAGAAGTGAGCGTCTCTCTGGCATATAACCAAATTTTGAACGTACATCAAAATCAACTTTTTGATTATCAAACAATAGTTGTCCATCTTTTTTTTCGATTAAACCCATAATGCATTTAAAGAGTGTTGTCTTTCCACAACCATTACGTCCTAGTACCGCATAAATTTCATAAGGTTCTACTTTTAGGTCAATACCTTTTAAAACCTCTTTATCTTTGTATGATTTTTTTATATTAATTAGTTCGAGAGTTCCCATCCCTAATAAAATACGTACTAAATTATGTTATTCCTAAAAAAAAGAAATAAGACATCGCTTATTTCTTCTCATCATCTTTAATTAAACGCATATTCACATGACAATAACCACTTGGATTCTTGATTAAATATTTTTGATGATAATCTTCCGCATCATAGAAATCTCTAAGCAACTCAAGTTCCATGACTAATGGTGAAGCATAATCTTTTTGTCTTAGATCATAGTAATCTTGTATACGTTTTATTTCACTTTCATCGCTTGGATAAACACCCACACGATATTGTGTTCCTTTATCACCACCTTGTTTATTAAGTGATGTTGGATCAACAATTCTAAATAAGTGTTCTAAAACTTTTTCAAGTGAGATTATCTTTTCATCATATTCAATTTCAGCAACTTCCGCATGCTGTGTTTCACCTGTACAAACTTCTTGATAACTTGGATTATTTTTTATCCCTTGCGCATAACCAACACGGGTAGATACGACCCCTTTCAATCTTCTGTAATATTCTTCAACACCCCAGAAGCAACCCCCAGCTACTACGATTTTTTTCATCTAGGACTCCTTCAACCATTCACTAATTTCACCAAAAACTGTTTCGATTTCATCTGGATTTAAACTATCCACAAACCGTGATGGGATTTGATTTTTAAACCAGGTCTTTTGTCTTTTTGCGAACTGTCGTGTGTGAATGACGATCTTTTCTTTTATGTTATCTAAATTAACATCCATTTCAAAGAAAGGTGCCCATTCCTTATAACCTATCGCTTGAAAACTCTGGTATTGTCTACATTCTTTATGAGAGAAGTATTTCTCTACTTCCTCTTTTAAACCTGCATCAAACATTAGATCAACGCGTTGTTTAATTCTTTGATCAATTAAGTTTTTAGTAGGCGCAAGCACACACCAGAAAATATCATAGAGTGGCTTTTGAGATTGTTTCTCAATTCTTTCTGATTTACTTAAACCCTGTTTTGCCATATTTAGCGCACGAACGATTCGCTTCCGATTATTGGGATGAATTTTCTCACAACTCTTGGGATCTTGCTCTAATAATTCTTCATATAATGTTTGCGTATCGACATCTTTAAAATCATCTTGTTCATCATTCTCTTCTTCAAAGATGTAATCATATAGAGCAGCTTTTAAATATAGACCCGTTCCACCTACTAATATAGGTAAATGTTTTCGCTCACTGATTTCATCAATCTTTTCTCGACATCTCTCTTGAAATGCTTTCACATGAAAATGTTCACTGTAATCTAAAATATCAATCAAATGATGAGGAACGCCATCCATTTCATCTTCTCTGATTTTTGCGGTACCTATATTAAGACCTTTATAGACTTGTTGAGAATCACCATTGATGATTTCACCATTTAATTTCTTTGCCCAAGCAATTGATAAACTTGTTTTACCACTTGCGGTTAATCCTGCGATAACTAGTATTTTTTTCATCGTTCAAAATCTTTCCACATGCTTTTTACAGATACTTTGATTAGTGTTGGACGACCATGTGGGCAATTAAATGGTTGTTCACACTTTGAAAGTTCATCAATAATCTGCAACATATCTTCTTGTGTTAATGCTTGATTAAAACGAATGGATCGATGACACGCCATTGTCGCAATGACTGAATCACGTATAATTTCTTGAGATATTTTTTCATTGAGTTCAAATTTTTCTACTAAATCTAAAACCAAAGCTTGTATATCTAAGTTTTGCATCCAAACAGGAACCGCTCTTACCACAAAACTATTCATTGAAAAACGCTCACACTCTACAGCAATTGAATCCATGATTTCTTTAAAGTCATCAAAGGTTTTCATAAAACTAATTTTGACTTCAATATTTTCTGGTATGAGTAATTCAAATTGATGACTTGTATCTTTTAAGTCTTTCAAAATAAGCTCATAGTTTACACGCTCTTTTGCGGCATGTTGATCAATCCAATATAAATCTTCATCTGAGCTAGCCAATATATATCTTCCATGCATTTGTCCAATGAGATCTAAGGTTGGAAACTTTTGATACTCAACTGCTTCTTCTTGTACCTCAAAATGTTCTTGAACAAGATTGTCTTTTAATTCTACACCCTCAACCCTCACCTCTTTTGTAGGCATATGAGATACATCAAATAAAGGTTTTTGTTCTGTATATTCAATGAGACTTTCATCTTGGACTCGACTTGGTTTGATTTGATTAAAACCATGTAATAGTGCTGACAGCTTATCAACGATTAAATAATAAAGTTGTTGTTCCTTAGAAAGACGTACTTCCCATTTTGATGGATGAACATTCACATCCACCAATTTAGCATCCATCCTGATATGAAGACATGCTAAAGGATAACGATGATGTGGTAAAAAAGATTGATAACTCTCAGTTACCGCTTTCGCTAATCTAAAGTTTCTAAGTATTCTGCCATTGATATAAATGAGAATGTCATAAGGATTGGCTTTATTAATATGTGATTCAACCCAAACACCTTTCACATCAAAATCATAATCATTAAATTTAAATTCATGTGTAAATTGACCAATTTTAGATCCATAAACTTGGGTATAAACTTCTTTTAAATTATTTGACCCTGAAGTATTTAATAAAATCTTATCTTCATCCTTAAGTCTAAAAGCAATTTCAGGATTTGCTAAGGCAAACTTTTCCATCAATGAAACTATGATCGATGCTTCGTAGTATGGTGATTTTAAATGCTTAAGACGCGCTGGTGTATTTCTAAATAAATTTTCGACAATGATTTTTGTTCCTTGTGGACCAGCATAAGGAATATCCTTTATCTTTTTTCCGTACTCAACATACACACTTCGCCCACTTGTTTTGGATTGCGTATGTAAAGTGCATTTTGAAACAGACGCGATAGAGGGAATAGCTTCTCCTCTAAAACCTAAGTGTTGTGGTTCAAAAAGATCATCTTCGTCAATAATTTTTGATGTCGCATGTCGTTCAAAAGCAAGTAATGCATCCTCTTCATCCATACCTTCCCCATCATCAATCACTTCAATTTTAGAAATACCACCTTCAACAAAAGAAACATCAATAAAACGTGCTTTCGCATCAATTGCGTTTTCAACAAGTTCTTTTACAACAGCACTAGGTCTTTCGACCACTTCACCTGCGGCAATTCGATTGGATAGTTCTGCAGATAACTTATGTATCTTAGCCATTAATCTTTAAACTCCTTTTTAAAATCATCAAGAAGTTTCAAAGCTTCCATTGGTGTTAAATCATTTATATCTACACGGTCTAATCGGTCACTTAATGTTTGTATATTTTTTGGAATATGTTTTACTTCAACAACATCTAAACTTTGTTGAACCACTCTTTTCTTGCTTTCAAGTTCGCCTAGAATTGATGTTGCGCGATCTATAATTGAATCTGGTAAGTGAGCAAGTCTTGCGACATTGACCCCATAGGACTGTTCAGCTTTACCATGTTTCACGCGATACAAAAAGGTAACTTCATTATTTTCTTCATGTACATCTACATGCATATTTTTTAAATTATTTAAGGAATGTTCAAGTTCTGTTAATTCATGATAGTGCGTGGAAAAAATACACTTACATTGATTAATCGTAGAGACATACTCGACCATCGCTTGAGCTAGTGCCATACCATCAAAGGTTGAAGTGCCTCGGCCAATTTCATCAAAGAGAATTAGTGACTGACTTGTCGCATGTTTAAGCGCATGATTAGCTTCAATCATTTCCAACATGAAGGTTGAATGTCCTTCTAAGATGTCATCACTTGCGCCCATTCGAGTATAGATGGCATCGACTAAAGCTAAGTCTGCTGATTTGGCTGGCACAAAAGATCCCATTTGAGCCATGACCACAATGAGTGCGACTTGTCTCATATAGGTGCTCTTACCACCCATATTAGGACCTGTTAACAAATGTATACTTTGTTTCTTTTCAAAATGGGTCGTATTAGGAACATAATCTAATTTCGTTTCTAAAATTGGATGACGTCCTTCTTTAATATTTAAATCAAAGTCTTGATTAAAACTTGGTCGTACATAATGATGATCAAAAGCTACCTTTGTAAGAGCTTGTAGTGCATCAATGCTTGCCAAAGCATCTGCGAGTTTTTGTAGATCTTTTAGAGAAGCTGCGACTGTATCCACTAAATCACTAAAAAGCTGTTGTTCAAGACGTAAAGCTCTTTCTTGCGCATGAAGAATCTTATCTTCCATTTCTTTAAGTTTGGGTGTGATATATCGTTCGCCCGTACTTAAGGTTTGTTTGCGTGTGTATTCATATTCAGGTTTTACTAGATGCACATTACCTTTTGAAACTTCAATGTAGTAGCCGAAAACTCGGTTATAGCCAACCTTTAAGTTTTTAATATTCGTTTTATCTTTTTCATTTGCTTCAAATTCAAGTAACCAACGCTTACCTGATTTCTGAATATCTCTTAGTTCATCTAACTCTAAGTTATACCCATTTTGAAAGATGTCTCCATCTCTAACATGCATCGGTACTTCATCTTTTAAAGCTTGATTTAAAATTAAAGACAAATCATTTAATTGATTCACTGATTTTAAGTCACTAAAGGCGGTTTCATCTAAGCAATTAAAGATAGCGGGTACTGGATTTAAACTTTTTGATAACCTGAGTAAATCTAAAGGTCCTGCGCTGCGTATTGAAACTTTTGTGATTAAACGTTCTAAGTCATAAAGCTCACTGAGTTTTTCTCTTAATGTCTCAAATTGTGCATGATCATCCAATAATGACTGTATCTTATTTTGGCGGTCGATAATGGGATCAAGGATTTTATAAGGTTCTTTAATCCAATCTTTTAGAAAGCGCGAACCCATTGCTGATCGTGCTTTATCTAAAAAGTTAAATAGGGTTGCTTCATCATCTTCATGACGTAGGGCTGTAATTAACTCTAAGTTTTGTAGAGATCGAACATCAATTGCCATTCTCGTGAGTGTTTTTTCATCAACGACTTCACGCAAATGATATAAACTTCTTTTTTGAGTTTTTAATAAATGATTGAGTAATCGACCATAGGTTTTTATTTTAGTTGGATCTTCAATTCCTTTGATATTATTTTTATATTCTTCAATTAAATCCGTTTCATCAACATATGAAATACTTAGATGACTCATTTCTCTTAAGGCATGTAGTGTTTCTTGATCAACTTTAGAATCAAGAACGATTTCTTTTATACCTTCTTTATAAATAAGCGCTTTTAAATCTTCAACTTTGGCTTCTATCACTTCTATCTGTGTATTTCCACTTAAAAGTTCAGATAAAGCTAAAGTATATTTTTGGGCAAACTTTGTGCAACTCGCAATCGTATTTCGAGTTTTGTCATCAACCCATTCATCCGTCATAGTTCCAGGTGTTACGACACGCACGACATCTCTTCTTACGATGCCTTTGCTTGCGCCAGCTTCTTCCATCTGTTCAACAATCGCCACTTTATGTCCATTGTTTACCAATGTTTTTACATATGAACTGACCGCATGAAAAGGAACCCCACACATTGGTGCTTTTTGATTATTCCCTGCAGCACGAGCCGTTAAAACTAAATCTAATTCATAGGATGCGATTTTAGCATCATCAAAGAACAACTCATAAAAATCACCCAATCTAAATAAGACGAGTGTATCAGGATATTCCGCTTTTAAATCCATGTATTGTTTCAACATGGGTGATAGTTTTTCCATTAGTCCCATTATAACAAAAAAGCGCCTAAGCACTTTCCTTTGTCGTCTTTTGTAGAGATTTTAAATAAGCATAAATCATATAACTACTTGAGCCATAACTAATCGCGTACCCAGCACGTGTTTCAACAATCTTGCTGACACGGTGATGAATCTTTTTAAAATCAACCAATGATCGATCATTGACTTGAATAATAACTTTCCCAACTGATGCATTCATTAGCTTAATATTTTCTATTTCACCAATCGCATCTAGTAATTCATATACTAAACGATCCTTTTCATCAGGCATAATCAACCCAACTGCACCACGACGATAATAATAGGTACTTATCGCATAGGTAAGTAAACCAACAATTAAACCAATAAATAATAGTATTAAGATATTTCTTTGGAAACTTGGGTTTCTTAATAAGATTAAGACATCTAATAAACCACCAGGATTTGCGTTGTAAACAGAACCTAGATATGAATACCCAAATACGATAGAGAAACTTGGTAATACCGCAAATAGTAAACCAACTAAGAAAATATAGTAAACAAATAATAAAGGTGTACTTACCAACATAAAGATTTCAATCGGTAATAAAGTATTCAAGAACCATGAACTAAAGATAGCCACAATCACAAACAATAATAATCGTCTTCTTACTAATTTATCTGTGTATGTTTGAAATGAAGCTAAGATATATGCTGGCACCACAAAACCATTTAATATGTAGTAAGGTGTGATGAGTTTACCTGCCCCAAAGTTATTGCCACTATTTACGAGTTGAGCAGTCCACATACTGATATCACCATTAAAGATAGCGCCAGATGCATTTGACCATGTTCCACCAAGAGATCCAAACCAGAATTGTTGATTCATCCAATATCCAAAACCAAAGATGGAACTTAAACGATCAGTGATGCCATAAACAAATAAATTAATCGGACTACTTAGGTTAGAAGAAATAACAGTAAATAAATTCTGCATGAACTCAATAAAATAAGGAACTAAGAAAGCAACTATTATCCCTGCCAACAAACTTAAGATTACGGATGTAAATAAAGTTGATACACCTTTATCAACAAAACTAAAAATACTGTACGGTGATCTTTTTTGAATATGATTTACCATTGAACGAACAATGATTAGAATAATGACTGAACCTACAAAGCCTGTATTAATCGCAATTAGATTACTTGCCCCAATTAAACGTGATGAATTAAACGTAATTCCTAGTACAGGTTCATGTAAACCTGAAGGTAAATAGCTTGGTGCAAAAAAAGCTGTTGATACATGGAAAGCAACATAAGCTAATAAAGCTATGATTACGACTAAGCCCGTATCATTTCTACGATAAACAGCTCTTAGTAAAAACAAGAGTGGAAAGGCTTGTATTAACCATACCGCAAAGTTTCTGACTAAATCTAAAACCAAGACAAGATATTCATTATCAACTGTGAATAACGCATTAAAACTTTGGCCTAAAAACAGTGCACTTAAGCCAAATAAAATACTTGCCATATATAAAACTTCCAAAGGGAAGTAAAATGTATCTAATATCGTGTTCCATCTTCTCATGAGTTTACCTCGTGTTTCATGATACCATTATAACGAAAAAAAGTTCAAAGAAAGAATTAGCTTAGATATGACTCAAATTAGACGCTCTTCAAAACGTACATTTTATATAGATTGGCCATTGACCATTGTTTTAATTGCGTTAAGTACAATTAGTCTATTAGCAATCTTTGCAGCTGTTCCACTCATCAATAGTTATAATCCTTCTTACGATATTCTATATAAACAAATTGCCTGGATATTTATTGCCTTGGCTTTACTCATCACAATATTAGTCCTTGGTGTAGATATCATGTTTACAGCGATTGATTATGCTTATTGGATTTTAATTGGTCTTTTAGTTTTATTACTTTTAGATAGAGTCATTGATCTCCCTTTTATTTATCCAATAAATGGCACGCGTGCTTGGATTGCTTTACCTGGTATTGGGACAATACAACCTAGTGAATTTATGAAAGCTGTTTTAATTTTAAAAAGTTCAATCGTTATTACTGAAGAACATGAAAAACATGGATTACCTAGTTTAGAAAACGATATATCCTTATTTATTGCCTTATTAAAAGTCGTCGCCTTACCTTTAATATTGATTATCATGCAACCAGATACCGGTATTCCTTTAGTTATTATTGCAGGTTTAATTACGATGATGGCCATGAGTGGTGTTCATAAGAACTGGATTAAATATGGTTTTATAAGTGTTGTGACAATTGTGACTGTCTTTCTCATTTTATTCTTTATCTTTCCTGAGATTTTGAATTCTGTTGTAGGACAATCCTATCGTTTAAATCGTTTTTATGGTTGGTTAAAAACTGAACAATATATTCGTTCATGGGGTCTACAACTTTACCAAGCTTTACTTGCGATTGGATCAGCCGGTTGGATTGGGCATGGCTTAGGGTCAGATGTGATTACACTCATCGAACCTCAAAACGACTTTATTTTTGCGGTTATTGGACAAAACTTTGGTTTTGCAGGGACTACCATTACATTATTTTTAGAATTTGCTTTAGATTTAATTATTATCAATCTTTTATTACATAGTAATGATTACAGAGAAAAAATTATGGTTAGTGGCGTTTTAGGTATGTTAGTCTTCCAACAAGTTCAAAACATGGGAATGATTGTTGGTTTGGTTCCCATCACCGGTATTACTTTACCGTTTATTTCGGCAGGTGGCTCTTCTTTATTATCCTATATACCTGCTTTGGCTATTATCTATAGTATTTCTAATGAAAACCAAGCAGCGCGTGTTCATTAAAACAAATTTTTCAAACGTTTAAAATAAGTATAATTTGGTCTTGTTAATAGACGAATATATTTGTTGCAGTAAGAAACCTTAACTTCACTTTTACAATTTAGCGGAAAGTATAGATGGTCATAACACAATATTGCGTTATCAAAATTATCACTCTCGAGTTCAATAATGGACTCTTTTTTTACAATCATTGGTGAACCAAGAGAACGATAGGCTTTGTGATGTATGCCTGTGATTTCTGATATTTGTAAAAGATCTAAACCGTCTTGTAATATGGCTCCACCTAGGGATCGATTATAGGCTGTCGATCCTGATTGTGTTGAAATACACATTCCAGTTCCTCTAAAAGATTCAAAAAACTCACCATTAATTTTAATATCTAAAGATTGTGTTCGTGTCACATTCTCAATACGCATTTCATTAATCGCTTCGAAAACAAAATGATCATCCTTTTGTTTCACATCAATCTTCATTACGGGTATAGGATGAATATTCATTTTTCGATTAAACAAATCGTCAAAGAAGATATCTAATTCATGATCATGATAATTGGTAAAGAATCCTAAAGTTCCGGTATGTATGCCCACCACTTTAATGTCATCTAGTTTATCTAAAAAACTATGAATCGCATGTAAAAACGTTCCATCACCACCTACTGTAATCAATAAATCAGGGTTTTCTTTGCTAATTTCCCAGTTATTTAAGGCAAAGGTTCTATGCATTTCTTCAGCTAGATTTTGCGAACATTCATCGGTTTTCGCAATGATATAATAGTACTTTTTTTCTGTCATAGTGCTTGTAACTATTGTATCATACGGTTATATGACGCAACTCGAAATAGAATTTAAAACTTTGCTTACAAAAAAACAATTTGATGATCTAAAAAATCATTTTAAAGATGCCAAATTAATCAAACAAGACAATCATTATTTTAAGTATTCAGACCCTAAAGTAAAAGTCGCATGTCGCTTAAGAGAAATTGGTGATAAGTGTACATTAACCTTTAAACAAGATCATCCTGAAGGTCGTCTCGAAACTAATTTTAATAATATGATTAAAGACTCGAATTATTTTATACGAGATGATGTTCAAAGTTTTCTAAAAGAAAATAATTTTAATTTAGAATTTATCCCTATTGGCAATCTTTTAACCCATCGTTATCAAGTCATAGAAGCACATCAAGAAATTTGTATAGATGAAAACTTTTATAATGGTAATGTCGATTATGAATTAGAAGTAGAAAGCATTGATGATCCACTTAGCGCAAAAAAACGTTTCATTGAAATCTGCACACTATTCAACATTGAAGCACAAGCACCTATCACAAAATTTGAACGTTATCTCACACAAAAAGGACTCTAGTCCTTTTATTTTTTATCATCAAACTGTATGCAGGTTAAGCCTAAATCTATATCAAGTTCTTGATTGAGATCGATATCACTAATATGAACAATCTCAAGTTTCTTATTAACAAAATTTGGAAATTGTCGAGCCACATGTTTAAGATATGTCTCTTGACCCAAACGCGAGAACACGAGTTGAGTTAGTTCTTTTTTATTCGCAAGAATAGGATGATATAATCTAACACCATCATTGATGAATTCAATTAACGCCTGATGACTTGAATCTAACCAATTCAAATCATGATGACTTTCTTTATATTTTTTTAAGAAACGAGCATTACGAGTTTGAACTGCTTGAATAGAACTCTGAGGCAATTTAACTTCATGACTCTTGAGTAAATGCCAAATTAAATCATCATCAAATACAGTGTAGTTTGGATTGGATTTTGAAATGGCTGATGTCCAGAAGTCGATTCCGATTTCATTGGCCTTTAGTAAGATCTTAGTTGTCATCTCCGGATCTTCTTTATCAAGGTATATAAAACTTTCTATTTTATTAGATATTTTCATACCTAAATCACTTAAATATAAAGGTGATTGAAAGAAGACAACATCCTTTAAATGAAGACAGCTTATACGTGAAGGTAAGGTATTAGATTTTGAAACCTTTAAGATTCCTTCTTTTAATTCATTCTCTGAATGATAACCATTTAAAGTTTCATAACGTGACCACATTTGTTTGGCAGATAACGCTTCTGAATAGGTATATCGACCATAACCAATAATTCCCTTTTCTCTTGTGACATCACGTTCAGTACCTTTAGCTAAAAAGAAAAGTAAATCTCCACTGTTAAAGTCAGAAAAACGCTTACCTGCAGATGGTCGCCAAAAATTGATTCCATCATTTCCATTGAGGCGATGAAATTCAATCATCCGTTTATCTGTGACATAAGCAATGGACGACATAGATACTCCCTTTTTTAGTAATTATAGCATTTTAGAAGAGACCAATAATCTCTCCATTTTCTAAAAAATCAATATGTAGAGCTGCAGGATCTTTTGATAGTCCTGGCATAGTCATAATTTTACCAGCTAAGGCAACCACAAAATCTGCACCACTAGATAGATTAAAGCCTTCAATATGAAGTGTAAAATCTTTAGGTTTACCTAAAACTTTTGGATCATCACTGATTGAAGATTGGGTTTTTGCCATACAAATATTTAGTTTAGAATAACCTTGTTCGACTAGATGTTTGTATTGTTCTTCAGCTGCTTCGCTGTAATCAACATTATTAGCACCATATAGATTTTTTGCGATCATTTCGATCTTATCTTTTAATTCTTCATCACCTTTAAATATCGAATTTGAAGCTCTATTCTCTTCTAATAAAGACATGACAACTTTTGCTAAATCTTTGGACCCTTCTGAGCCTTTTTCCCATGATTCATTTAAGGCAAAAGCAACTCCTTTAGCTTCACAAAACGCCTTAACTACGGCGATTTCAGCATCTGTATCAGAAACAAATTTATTGAGTGCAACAACGATAGGAACATTATACTGACTCATGATATTGATGTGTTGATCGAGGTTTTCTAAACCTTTGTTTAGAGATGCAACATCTTCGTTTGACAAGTTTTCATACTTCACACCACCGTGTAATTTTAAGGCACGAATAGTCGCGACTAAGACAACTGCATTCGCATTAAATTCACCCGTTACACTAGTGATATCCATAAATTTTTGAGCTCCTAAATCAGACCCAAATCCAGCTTCTGTAACAACCACATCAGCTAACTTACGCGCAAGTCTTGTAGCGATAATTGAATTACTTCCATGGGCAATATTAGCGAATGGACCACCGTGAATAAGCACAGGATTTCCTTCTAGTGTTTGAACTAAATTTGGTTTCATCGCATCTTTAAGTAAGACAACTAATGAACCAACTCCACCAAGATCTTTTAAAGTTAATGCTTTGCCTGATTTATCATAAGCAAAGACTGTTCTCTCTAGTCGCGCTTTCAAGTCTTCCATATCCTTTGATAGACACAAAATTGCCATAACTGGAGAAGCGACAGTAATTGAAAATGAATCTTTTCTCTCAACTGATTTTTTATCAGCTTGGCTTATTGTAATTTCTCTAAGTGCGCGATCATTCATATCAACAGCACGTTTCCAAATCACTTGTTCAGGATCAATATTTAATTGATTACCATGATATAAATGATTGTCGATTAAAGCTGCAACTAGGTTATTAGCTGCGCCAATCGCATGAATATCGCCTGTAAAGTGCAGATTAATATCTACCATTGGAACAACTTGTGCATGACCTCCACCCGTTGCACCACCTTTAACACCAAAGACTGGTCCAAGTGATGGTTCACGTAAACAAGCAAGTACGTTAGTGCCAATAGCCGCTAAACCATCAACCAAACCAATACTTGTAGTAGATTTCCCTTCACCCGCCTTAGTTGGTGTAAGTGCCGTAACTAAAACAACTTTCCCGTCTTTATTGTTTTTATATTTTTCATTTAAACTTAAATCTAACTTAGCTTTATACTTCCCATAGTATTCAACATCATCTTCATCAACGCCTATTTTTTGAACAATTTCTTTAATTGGTTTAATAATTGTTTCTTGTGCTATTTGAATATCAGTTTTCATTTAAAGTTTCTTCCTTCCATCAAGCGCTCTTATCAGCGTTAACTCATCTGCATAATCCATATGTGATCCCATCGGTAAACCACTTGCCAAACGGGTAACCTGTAAGTTGAGTGGCTCTAAACGTTTTGCTAAATAAAGTGAGGTCATTTCACCCTCCACTGTTGGGTTAATTGCCAAAATAACTTCTTTTGTATTTTCATTTACACGTTTCATTAAACTTGGAATGTTTAAGTCATCAGGTAATATCCCTTTTGAAGTTGATATTACTCCGTGAAGTACATGATAAACACCCATATAATGTGAAGTTTTCTCTATCGCTATAATATCCTTTTCATCTTGAACGACACATATGATAGATGGGTCTCTTTTAGGATTTGCACAAATAACACATTGATCTTGTTCACTAATATTTCCACACGTCTCACATTCACGTAGTTTTTCTTTAGAATCCACTAAAGCTTGAGCTAAAGACAAAACCTCTGTATCACTTTGAGACAATAATGAAAAAGCATAGCGTTCAGCTGTTTTCGCTCCAACACCAGGCAATTTTCTTAATTCATCGATGAGTGTTTGTAATGTCTTTGGATACATTAAATAATCTCTACATTTTCTTCACCAAACAGATTTAGTACACTTGTTTCTAAATCGCTTGTATTTGATGTTTCTTCTTTAACTTCTTTTTTTTGGATAACTGTAGCTTCTGGTAAATTACCATTTTCTTGACGTTTTAAAAATTCTTTAACAGTTTCTTTAAATTCCGAGTTTGTCATCGCAAACACTTGGCGATGTAAACCAAAAACATGTTTCGCAAAATCAGCTAGTTCTTCTTCATGATCTAAACTATTGAGTTCACTTACTATTTCTGGATCTTCATGTGATACAGCTAAAAACGTTTCATTCGCTGCTTTTAATTCAGTATTAGATAATAAGTGAGCCATTTTACCCCACTTTAAGTCCAACTTGTTTTCTTGAATTTTTAACCAATCTTGGGATAATTTAAGTCTCATAACTTTATCACCCGCAACTAATAAACCAACTCGTTCATCTAAATTCATTGCACGTGTCTGATTGTCAAATTCTAGAGGCATTTCTGTTTCTACTGGTATTTCTCTAGTTTCTTCTTTGGTTTGAATAAACTCTTCATGAACTGGTTCTTCTATTTCAACAACTGACTCTTTAATAACTTCAACTTTTTCAATCATAGGTTCTTTAGTTTTGATAGGTTCTTGTTTTTGGGGTTCAACAACTTTCATTTCTACTTTTTTAACGTCTTTAACTTTAGTTTCACCTACTGTTTCAGTTAAATGTCCCATAACTTTTAATAAACCAATTTCAAAATAAGACATTAGATCAGATGCTGTGCGATACTTTTCGGCAGTATCCATTAAATCTTCAATCATTTTCAAACCAATGATTGGTTTAATTCTATTTAATGAGCTTGCTTCTTCAACAGTCAATTTATTTAATAATTTCTTATCATTCGTAAATGCATAAACAATTGATTCTTTAATCAAATCCATTAAATCATTTGTTAAACGTCTTATATCTATATTTTTTTGTGTGATAAACTCAATTTCATTCATTAATTTAGATACATCTTTTTCAATGATAGAATCGAGTAATCTTAACTTATCTTGAGTTGTCGCAATTCCATAGATATCATTAACATGTTGAGTGTTTAATTCATCACCACTATAAGCAATAACTTGTTCTAAGATACTTAAAGCATCTCGAACACCACCATCTGCTAATTGACTAATGAGACGTGTGGCTTCTTCTTCATACTTTATATTTTCAACTTTTAAAACTTCTTCAATTCTTCCTTGAATATCTTTTGTATTAACTCTTACAAAGTCATATCTTTGGCATCTAGAAATAATAGTTGGTAAAACCTTATGTGGTTCGGTTGTAGCTAAAATGAATATTACATGTTGAGGAGGTTCTTCTAAAGTTTTTAACAATGCATTAAACGCACCTTGTGTAAGCATATGTACCTCATCGATGATATAAACTTTATATTTCGCTTGAAGTGGTGCATATTTTACTTTCTCAATTAAATCTCTAATTTCATCAACACCATTGTTACTTGCTGCATCAATCTCAATAACATCAGGATGATTTCCGTTTTGTATTGTTATGCAATGTTCACATTCATTACATGGTGCTTTTTCGTGATTTAGACAGTTAACAGATTTCGCAACTAATTTCGCGACCGTTGTTTTACCTGTACCTCTAGGTCCACAGAAAAGATACGCATGAGATATTTTGTTTTGTTTCAATGCGTTCTGTAGTGTTTGTACAATGTGTTTTTGACCGACGACCGTATCAAACGAATGTGGTCGGTATGTTCTATAAAGTGCTTTGTATGCCATATTTCCTCTAGGTCTCTATTATAACAAAAATGCACCCACAATTCGGGTGCATCCATAAACTTATTATTTATTTTTCACGTTTTTCTTTAAAGAAGTCTTTCAGGATTTGTGAGCATTCATCTTTCAAAATTCCTGACTTAATCCATGGTTGATGATTAAAGCCTTTAACAAGTGTTAAATCGAATAAAGAACCAAGTGAACCACCCTTTGGATCATCTGCCCCGTATACAATTCCATCCAACCTTGATAAAACACTTGCACCACCACACATAGCACACGGTTCAAGGGTCACATAAAGCACACAACCTTCTAAACGCCAAGAATTAAGCTTTTTACATGCTTCTTCAATTGCGAGTATCTCTGCATGAGCTATTGCACTTTGATTGGTCTCTCGTAAATTGTGTGCACGTGAAATTACTTCACCATCTTTTACAATGCATGCGCCAATTGGTACTTCATTTTCTTTTTGTGCGGATTGTGCTTCTTCAAGCGCAATCATCATATATTCTTCATGTTTCATTTTATAAAAAAGGCCACCGCACATGCTAGAGCCACTTAAGGCTGCTGTCTTCCGACCCTGACCTGGTTCGATGGTTTGCATTGCGGCAGCTTATTTATTATACATAATCTTTACGTATTCAACAATGTTTCACGTGAAACTATTTTTTAGGGACTAGTTTTTCCTTACCGCCCATATACATTCTTAGTGCTTTAGGAATTAAAACTGATCCATCTTCTTGTAGATTGTTTTCTAAGAAAGCAATTAACATTCTTGGTGGCGCAACGACTGTATTATTTAGTGTATGCGCAAAGTATTTATTACCCTTTTCGTCTTGAACTCTGATTTGCAGTCTACGAGCTTGTGCATCTGTTAAATTTGAACAACTACCTACTTCAAAATATTTTTGTTGTCTTGGACTCCAAGCTTCTACATCTACTGATTTAGATTTTAGATCTGCTAAATCACCAGAACAACACTCTAGAACCCTTACAGGAACATCAAGGGTTTCAAAAAACTCAACTGTGTTTTTATAAAGTTGTTCAAAATATTTAGGTGAATCTTCAGGTTTGCACACAACAATCATTTCTTGTTTTTCAAACTGATGTATACGATAGGTTCCTCGTTCTTCAATACCATGTGCACCTACTTCTTTTCTAAAACAAGGTGAATAACTAGTATATAAATATGGTAGTTTCTCTTCATCAATAATCGTATCAATAAACTTACCAATCATTGAGTGTTCACTTGTACCAATCAAATAAAGGTCTTCTCCTTCAATTTTATACATCATGTTTTCCATTTCAGCGAAACTCATGACGCCTGTAACAACATCTGACCTAATCATATAAGGTGGAATAACATAATCAAAACCTTTATCGATCATAAAATCACGTGCGTAACTTAATATTCCAGAGTGCAAGCGGGCAACATCTCCCATCAAATAATAAAAACCATTACCACTAACCTTGCGAGCGCTATCTAAATCAATGCCATTTAAACTTTCCATGATTTCCACGTGGTAAGGAACATCAAACGGTTTTACCACAGCTTCACCAACAGTATAACGTTCCACATTTTCAGAATCATCTTTACCAAGAGGTACTGATTCATCAATGATGTTTGGGATAACCAACATACGTTCACGTATTTGATTCATCAAAGGTTCTTCGTTAGCTTCTAATTCAACCAATTCTTTCGCAATTGCTTGAACTTTCTTTTTTACTTCTTCAGCCTCTTCCTTTTTACCCTGACCCATCAAAACACCAATTTCTTTACTGATTTTATTACGTTGTCCACGTAAATCATCAGCTTTTGTTTTGGTTGCACGATATTCCTTATCAAGTTCAAAAACTTCATCTACCAAGTGTAGTTTGTTGTCTTGGAACTTTTTACGCATATTTTCTTTTACTATTTCTGGATTCTCTCTAATCAATTTAATGTCTAACATATTTGTTGTTCTCCTTAAACATAAAAAAAGCCCTATTCAGGGACGATTGATCGTGTTGCCACCCTAATTATAATGTTTCACGTGAAACATTATCACTCAAAGGGGTAACGGTCCGGCCGGATTTTCTCTCTCAGGGATGGAATTCAATACAACTTGTACACTTTTCACCAAACAGTGTCTCTCTAAACAAGAATAGTATCGATTAGTCCCTTCATCGATTTATCACTATTTTACTTAAGCTTTAAGTTAATTTCAAGACAAGAAAAGAAAGTGGCTATTCACCACTTTCCTCTACTGTATCTTGAACTGTGTTTTCATCGCTTTCTGATTCATCTATTTCTTCTTTTTGAACCACTGCGACAGTGCTTAATTTTTGCTCATCTGTAACGTTGATTAATCGTACACCTTGAGTTGAACGACTATAAACTCCAACATTCTCTAATGAAATTCGAATAATGACACCTGCATCTGTGACCATTAATAAATCTTCGTCACCATTTACAGCTTTCAACTCAACTAACGGACCATTCTTATCAGTAATATTAATAGTTTTAACACCTTTGGCCCCACGGTTTGTTAATCGATATTCACTAAGGTCTGTTTTCTTACCGTAACCATTTTCTGTTATAGATAGAATATACATACCTTCCTTATCAGTTGCAGCACCAACCGCAACGCTATCATCAATATTGAAACCACGAACACCGCTAGCAGTACGTCCCATTGTACGAACATCACTCTCTTTAAAGCGAACAGCTTTACCATTGGCACCAGCAATAATGATTTCATTCTCACCTGTCGTTAATTTAACAGTTAAGAGTTCATCATCTTCTTTTAAACCAATCGCAATCTTACCTGTTTGTCTAATTGATTCAAACTCACTAACATGAACACGTTTTACGATACCATGTCGTGTGACAAAGAATAAATATTCACCCACTGCATCTTCAGCTTTGATCGTGACTAAGGATTTAACCTTTTCTCCCTGGTTCATTTGAATTAGATTAACAACTGGTAATCCTTTACCAGTACGGCTTGCATTTGGAATGCGATAACCCTTTAATCTAAAGACTCTGCCATGGTTAGTGAACAACAAGAGATAATCATGTGTATTCATCGTGATGAATTGATCGATGATATCATCTTGATTAATTGTCATACCCTTAACACCTTTACCACCTCTATTTTGAGTGCGGTAAGTGTCAACGGTTGTACGTTTAATATAACCACCTAACGTCATCGTTATAACGATATCTTCTTTAGGTATAAGATCTTCATCTTCAAAATCATAATCAGACTCAATGATTTCTGAACGACGCTCATCACCAAATTTACGCTTTACTTCAAGTAATTCTTCTTTAATGATTGCTTGAATTCTTTCAGGTTTAGCTAAAATATCAAGATAATCAGCAATTTGTACCATCAATCCTTGATATTCATCTTCAATTTTATCTCTCTCTAAACCTGTAAGACGTCTAAAACGCATATCGAGGATTGCTTTTGCTTGAATTTCACTTAAACCAAACTCAGATTGTAAGCCAGACATTGCTTCAGCATCATCTTTACTTCCTCTGATTAAAGCAATAATGCGATCGATATTATCTAAGGCAATACGTAAACCTTCTAAGATGTGGGCTCTTTCTTGAGCTTTTCTAAGTTCATATTCAGTTCTACGACGAATTACATCAACTTGATGTGAAGCGTAGAATTCTAAAATTTCTTTTAAGTTAAGTTGTTTTGGATTATTTTCAACCAAAGCCAACATATTTACTCCAAAAGTCGATTGAAGTTGAGTCATACGATAAAGTTGATTTAAAACAACTTCACTTTGCACATCTCTTCTAAGTTCAATAACAATTCGAATACCATTACGATTTGATTCATCTCTTAAATCAGTAATGCCATCAATTTCTTTTTCACGGACATAATGAGCAATTTTCTCAATTAAAACCGATTTATTAACTTGATATGGGATTTCTGTGACGATAAAACGTGTCTTACCATTAGGCATTTCTTCTGTTTCAACACGTGATCTCATTACCACTGAACCACGACCTGTTTCAAATGCTGATCGTATTCCTGCGCGTCCTAAAATAAAGGCACCAGTTGGAAAATCAGGTCCAAAAATATAAGATTCCATGAGTTCAAGAATTGAAATCTCAGGGTTTTCCATAACCGCGATTGTCGCATCAATGGTTTCACTTAAGTTGTGAGGCGGTATGTTTGTCGCCATCCCAACCGCAATACCAGTTGCCCCATTAACTAGGACATTAGGAAAACGTGATGGTAGTACCACCGGTTCTTGTTCTTCACCATCGTAGTTATCTTGGAAATCAATTGTTTCTTTGTTAATATCACGAACCATTTCCATGGCGATTTTTGACATACGAGCTTCTGTGTAACGCATCGCAGCTGCACCATCACCATCAATAGAACCAAAGTTACCGTGACCATCAACTAACATATAACGATATGAAAAGTCTTGAGCCATACGGACCATTGTGTCATAAACAGCAGTATCACCGTGTGGATGGTATTTACCAATAACATCCCCAACGATACGTGCGGATTTCTTGAATGGTTTGTCTGCAGTCATTCCCAAATCATTCATCGCATATAAAATACGACGGTGAACTGGTTTCAAGCCATCTTTTACATCTGGTAATGCACGTTGAACAATAACGCTCATCGCATAATCCAAGAAGGATGTTTTCATTTCAGATGAGATATTTATGTCTTTTATACGATCATATTGTTTTTCTTCCATAAATGTCTCCCCTAAATATCTAAGTTCTTAACGAACTGTGCATTTTCAGTAATAAAGTTTCTTCTTGGTTCAACTTCATCACCCATCAACATTTCAAAGACCATATCTGCTTCTAGTGCATCTTCAACATTAACCTTAATCAATGTTCGTGCTTCAGGATCCATTGTTGTTTCCCAAAGTTGTTCTGGGTTCATTTCACCTAAACCTTTGTAACGTTGTACATTCGTGCGATCACCAAGTTCCGCTTTAATTACGTCTAATTCAGCATCTGTGTAAGCATAATGAACTGAATTACCTTTAGCCACTTTGTAAAGTGGTGGTTGAGCAATATATATATGCCCTTCTTCAATTAAAGGTTTTAAGAAACGATAGAAGAATGTTAAAAGTAGTGTTCTAATATGCGCACCGTCAACATCAGCATCGGTCATAATTACAATTTTATGATAACGAAGTTTTTCGACATCTAATTCATCACCTAAACCACAACCAAAAGCCGTCAACATGGAACGAATTTCATTGTTATCAAAGACTTTATGCATTCGTGCTTTTTCAACATTAATAACTTTACCCCTTAAAGGTAAAATAGCTTGGAATTCACGATCTCGACCCAATTTTGCTGATCCGCCCGCTGAATCACCTTCGACGAGATAGATTTCAGATGCTTTTGGATCACGACTTGAACAATCGGCTAATTTCCCGGGTAATGAACTTATTTCTAAAGCACCTTTTCTTCGTGTTAATTCACGTGCTTTTTTTGCTGCTTGACGTGCTTTAGATGCAACAACCGCTTTATCAATAATGATTTTCGCAGTTGTAGGATTTTCTAATAAGAAACGCTCTAATTGTTGTGCAAACACATTAGAAACAATTTTTCTTACTTCAGAATTACCTAATTTAGTCTTTGTTTGTCCTTCATACTGAGGGTCAGGATGCTTAACAGATATAATTGCTGTAATTCCTTCACGAACATCTTCGCCTTGAAGGTTATCTTCATCCTTTTTCATAAGATTCTTATCTTTAGCGTAATTATTAATGACACGTGTTAAAGCAGCTCTAAACCCTTCTTCATGGGTACCACCTTCATGTGTATTAATGTTGTTGCAGAAAGAATATACATTTGGCATATAACCATTGTTATATTGAATCGCAACTTCAACTTGTATATTTTCCTCTTCACCTTCGCAATAAACAACTTCCGAGTGAATTGGACTTTTATTTTTATTTAAGAAATCAACATACTCAGAAATACCACCTTCATAGAAGAATGAATCATTCTGATCTGTTCTTTCATCTTTAAAATCAATTTTGATGCCTTTATTTAAGAAAGCGAGTTGTTGAATACGATCACGTAAGACGTTGTGGTCATAGACTGTTGTTTCTGTAAAAATTGTCCCATCAGCTTTAAAACGCACAATACTTCCGTGTTTATCTGTTTTTCCAATAACTTTAAGTTCTTCAATTGGCAAACCACCTTTTTCAAAGCGCATAAAATAAACTTGACCATCGATATGGACATATACTTCTAAAAATTCAGATAATGCATTTACAACTGATGCACCAACACCATGTAAACCACCTGAAACTTTATAAGCGCCACCGCCAAATTTACCACCAGCATGTAAAACAGTAAAAATTGTCTCAACTGAAGATTTTCCCGTTTTCGCATGGATACCTACTGGCATACCACGCCCATTATCTTCAACTGTTACAACGTTTTCGTTATCAATCGATATTGTGATGTGATCAGCATATCCAGCCAACGCTTCATCGATGGAGTTATCTACGATTTCCCATACTAAATGATGTAAACCACGTTGTGATGTGCTTCCAATGTACATCCCAGGACGTTTTCTAACCGCTTCTAAACCTTCTAGAACCTGAATATCCTGAGCTGTATATGAGTGTTCAACTTTTTGACTCATAATCATCACTCCTTTCACTAATTTCGCCATTTTTAACTTGATAAAACAAGACTTTTTCTTTTAACCACGGGCGAATGTCATCTAAATCTGTTGTTGTGATTAATGTTTGAGATCGATCGTGTAAGAATTGATAGAGAGCTTCTCTTCTTTTCGCATCCAATTCAGAAAACACATCATCTAACAATAAGATTGGGCGAATACTCGTTAAAGATTCAACCACTTCTAGTAGAGCACATTTCAACGCAATAACAATCATCCGTTTTTGTCCTTGTGATGCTGTTGCACTTAACGGTAAATGATTTAACTCAAACTTTAAATCATCCCGGTGTACACCTACGTGTGTTTGTTTAAATTGTTTGTCTCGATCTAAGCTTTTTTGATATTTCTCAAGTAAATTTTCTTTTAAGTTTTCATTTGAATCAACTGGACCAAAATAAGTCAATTTAGTTGGCAAATCACTTAAGGATAATTTTGGAAATATCGTTTGAATATGAGCATCTAATTCTTCTACAAATGCTCTCTTCAATTGAATTAAGTCTATTTGATCATCAATTAATTGATTGGTCATTACTTCTAAATACGCAGAATCTAGCAGACCTTCCTTAAGATAAGCATTTCTTTCTTTGAGTACTTTATTGTAATGACTCAATTTTTCCATGTAAAAAGGGTTTATTTTACCCAATTCAACATCAATTAAACGCCTACGCGCTTTTGGTGATGTATCAAATAAATCGAGATCGCTAGGTGAGAATAATACAGCATTTAATTTTCCAATAAACTCTGAACTTTTCCTCAACGCTTGATTTTGAATAAAAAGAGTTTTTCCTTTTGGATGAATAACCGCTTTTAATGCAATCTCATTTGGGTTTTGTATGTTTGCTTTTACCAAACCAAAATCTTGATCATGACGAATTAATATTTGATCATTATTGGTTCTGTGTGAACGACCGGTTGATAATAAATAAATAGCTTCTAATATATTGGTTTTACCCTGTGCATTATCTCCCACTAAAACCGTAATTTGAGGTGAGAATTTAAGATGACAGTTTTCATAATTACGATAATTATTTAAAACCAAATCTCTAATAATCATTTTTGAATTGTATGATGATTACCCTCGATAACTACTTCATCACCTGGATAAAGTTTACGTCCTCGACGATTTTCAGCTTCTCCATTTACTTCAATATCTAATACTTTTACCGCATGTTTAGCTTCACCACCAGAGGAGATATAATCCAACATTTTTAGGACTTGTCCTAAGGTAACATATGGCGTTGTAATACGGACCATTTTAAGCCTTCTTTCTTATACAAACACACGATAATTATACCATAAAAAAACACCCTTTTTATAAGGGTGTGGGCTTGTTTTAAGAGTATGTTCTAACTGGTAAAATAAGTTGTAAAATTGAGTCATCTTCAGCGTTTTTGATAATAAATGGTTTCATTTCTCCAGTAAAGGAAATTTTAATAACAGAACCATTTAAAACACGAACTGCATCAAAGACATAACGTCCACTAAATGAAATTTCTAATGGGTTACCAGTATATTTAATTGGATTCAAATTTTCACGTGATGATCCAACTTCTTGTGATTTAGTTGAAACAGTAATTTCACCTTGGCTTGCGCTAAGTTTAATAATTGAAATACCTTCACTTTTAATAAAAGAAGCACGATCAATCGCATTTAATAAATCACGAGAGTCCATTGTAAGTTCATAATTAAATTCAGTTGGTATTAAACGTGAGGTTTCTGGATATAAACCATCAATTAAACGAGTTTGAATAACTGTATCATCAAACCAGAATTGAGCTTTCTTATCACTGACACAAACCACAACTTCCTCATCTTTTTCAATAGTTTTCGCAACCTCACCTAAACTTTTTGCTGGAATTGTAATATTAAAGTTTTGTGGAGTTTTTAATTCAATCACTTTTTTAGCTAATCTAAATGAATCTGTTGCGACACATTCTAATTGACTACCTTCAGCTTTAAAATTAACACCTGTCAATACAGGACGTGTTTCTTTGTCGCTTGTCGCAAAACTTGTTTGAGTAATTAATTTTAATAAACGATCAGCTGGAATACTAAGTTCTGTACTAGGTTTTGAAAAATCAATATCAGGATAATCACTAGCTTTCATACCATTAATATTAAATTCTGCAGAATGACCACTGATTTTTGTTAATGAACCATCAACAACTTCTAATGTAATTTCATCAGCATCTATTTTTCTAACAATTTCTAAAATATATTTTGCTTCAATAACAATTGAACCTTCTTCAATGATTTCAAAAACTGAATCACTATTAGATTTTTCTAATACTTTTTGAATAGAAACATCAGAATCACTACCAGTTAAAGTAATGTGATCTGATTTAACATCAATCTTTACACCTGATAACCAAGGTAAAGGTGAATTTGCCGAAATTGCTCGGCTAACAACCGATAATCCATTGAAGAATACGCGTTTAGAAATTTTGAAATTCATGAACTAGCCTCCTAGTTATTAAAGGAATTATTATTACTATTAAGGGTGTTGATAATGTGTATAACTTGTGAAAACCCTTTAATATAAGTGTATTTTATCATTTTTTTACTGTTTATAGTTAGTGGAATGATGTTGATAAGATTAAGTTTTATTAATCAATTTTTCTAATTCAATAATTGCTTGTCTGTAATTATTATCTTTTTTAATTGAAGCTTCAACTCGTTCGCAAGCATTAATAACAGTTGAGTGATCTCTCTTACCAAATTCTTCACCTATTTTCGCAAATGGTAAGTCTAATATTTTTCGACAAAAATACATAGATATATGTCGAGCACTTGCGATATTTTTAGTGCGTGAATTTGATACTAATTGTTGTTTAGTTAAACCATAATAATCTGCAACAACTCTTTTTATTTTATTTACATTAACCTCTTGGGTATCATTAGAACCTCGAGTACCTTTAAATGCATTTAATGCGACTTTGAAATCAATCATTTGTCCGTTATTGAAATTAATAGAATAAAACAATAAACGATTTAATGCACCTTCTAAATTTCGAACATCTTTAGAAAAATTTGTCGCAATATAAGCCAATGCTTCATCAGATACAAAATTTGGATCAACAGATTGTGTTTCTAATCGATGTTTTAATATTGCTAAAGATGTTTCAAATTCAGGTGAGTCCAAACCAACTGATAAACCAGAAGCGAATCGACTGATTAAACGTTCTTCTAAACCTTTTATTTCAATTGGTGATCGATCACTAGTTAAAACAATTTGTTTTTTACGATTAACAAGTTCATTAAAAATTGTAAAAAACACTTCATGTGATTTTTCTTTACCAGCAATAAATTGAATATCATCCATCAATAAAACATCTAATTTATTCATGTTTTGCTTAAATTGATCAATCGTTCCATTTTTAATAGAATTAACCACCAATGTCACAAAATCCATAGTAGATGTATAGAAAACCTTCTTAGATGGATCGTTTTCTTTAATATAATTACCAACAGAATTTAATAAATGTGTTTTTCCTAAACCAGAATTACCATATATAAATAGTGGTGTATAAAATTTACCAGGAGTATAAGCACAAGCCAATGAAGCAGAATGAGCTTCTTTATTACTTGGACCAACGATAAAATTTTCAAAGGTGTATTCAGCTAAAACACCATCATCTTCATATACAGAAGGAATTGAATTTTCAAAAACTTGAGGATTTTCATCCAACAACTGAATTTCAACTTGAACTTGATGATCAACATTGATGCTTAAAAGAGCTTCAATAAGCTCGGTTTTTTGAGATAAAATCATCTTCTCAAGATTGGTTGGAACTTCAACAACTGCTCGTTTTTCGTTTAAAAACACTAATTTTGAATTTTCAAAATAAGTATCATAAACCAACTTACCAATTGAAGTGTCATTTTTTAATAAGTCTTTTGTTTTAGACCATACATCGTTGTAATAATATTCGATCCCCGTCATACTCTTCCTTCTAGTGTTTATAATTTTAACCATGAAAATCCTTACATTCCATAGTAAATTTTGAATCCACATACTTATTCACAAAACATCTTTTTAAATAAACCCTAAGTATAAGGTTATAAACAAGTTATCCACAGTTATCCACAACTTTTTATAGACTGTGAATAGTGTAAAACTTATTCACAATTCACAATATTAATTATATGTGGATAAATAATGTTTTTATAAAGCGTTCTCAACAACATTTGTTTGTAAAATAATGGCTTTAAATAAGGGTTTTTATCACTTTTCCACAATTCAACATAATGTTAATAAAGTTATTGTAATTATTGTGTATATAAATGTGAGTTATCCACAACAAATTCTGTGGAAATCCATTATAACGCATAGTTTGTTGGGGATAAGTGAAAATTTATTGTTTTAGTGGATAAAATATAATATATAAGGATAAAACAAAGCTTTTATTGACTTATACAATTCATATCGTTATAATCAAGTAGCATTGCTCAATATATAAAGATAGAACTGGAGGTGGCTCTTATGAAGAGAACGTATCAACCGAGCAAAAGAAAACACCAAAAGGTCCATGGTTTCAGAGCCCGAATGAAAACGGTAGGCGGTCGTAAAGTTTTAGCCCGTCGTCGTGCCAAAGGCAGAGAGGTTTTGTCGGCGTAAAGTCACCTTAGGGTGACTTTTTTCTTAATTACTATGGGTTTAAAAAAAGCGTCACGTATTACAAAGAATGAGGAATTTCAAAGACTCCTCAATAATCGTAAGTATGTTAGTGTAGGATCTTTCGCGCTTTACTATGATAAACGCAAAACTGATCACGCTCGCTTTGGTATTTCAGTTGGAAAAAAACTAGGTAAAGCTGTTGTAAGAAATAAGATAAAAAGACAGGTTCGAATGATGATTCGAGAACTTGTCGAAGATGAAGTGTTTGACTTGATAGTTATGGTACGAGCAGGCTATTTAAAACAAGACTATCAAAGTAATAAAAAAGATTTGGAAAACACTTTGAATAAAGTTAGAATAAAGATGCAATAAACGATTTTAAATCGTTAATATCCGTCCTTAAGGAGATGTGAATGAAAAAGTTATTAAACAAGAAGGTATTACTAATTGTTGGACTGTTGTTTGTATTAACCGCATGTACCAATGTTATTGATCCTGAAACAAGACGTGTTTATGCTGATAAAGTTATTTCACTAGACACAACATTTTCTGTCATTTTTGAGAATGAAAGTTGGTTTACAGCTTTATTGATCTATCCATTAGCTCAATCAATTAACTGGTTAAATCAATATGTAGGTGTATTTTTAGCGATTACAATCGTTACTATCGCAATTAAATTATTAACATTAGGTGGAACAATTAAATCAACAGTTGCTTCACAAAAAATGCAAATGATTAATCCTGAATTAAAACGTATTCAAGCTAAATATGAAGGCAAAACAGACAATCAATCTAAAATGAAGATGAGTCAAGAAATGCAAGCCTTATATTCAAAACACAATATCAATCCATTTGGAGCGATGGGTGTTATGTTTATTCAATTTCCTGTCATCATTGCGATGTATCAAGCGGTTCAAAGATCTGCAGCTGTTTATAACGGTGAAGTATTTGGCGCAAGCTTATCCTTATCACCTTGGGCAGCTTTTGGTGAAGGTGTTTGGTTCTTTATGGCTATCTACTTATTAATGGGTGGAATGCAATTTGTATCCATGCGTTTACCAATGTGGCTTCAAAAGAAAAACAATCCTGTTAAAGAGAAAAAATATGCAGAAGGCAAAAAATCTGGTCCTAACATGGAAATCATGATGTACTCATCCATTGGATTCATTATGTTCTTAGCGATTGGATGGCCAACAGCGATGTCTCTGTATTGGTTAGTGACATCTATTGCGCAAGCTGGTCAAACATTATTCATTCAACACCACTACATCTTACCTGAACAACAAGGTAAATAATGAAGACATATGTAGGTAAGACACTCGACGAGTGCTTACAACTTGCATCTGAAGATAAGAAGACAGCTCTTGAGAATTTAGTGGTGTTAAGTAAAGAGGAAAAATCTGGCTTCTTAGGATTTGGAAATTCAGTATCAGCTGTAATTTATGGACCAAGTGATATCTTAGATTTCATTTATGCCTATCTAAATGATTACTTCTCAAATATTGATACTGAAGTTGAAGTAACGGTTGGACAAGACAACAGTGGTTTAAAAGTTATGCTTAATGCAGAGAACAACGCGATATTAATCGGTAAAAATGGTCAAACATTACAAGCGATTAATACAGTTGTTAGATCTGCGGTGAGTGCTCACTTTAAAAAACATATCAATGTATTAGTTGATATTAACAATTACAAAGTTGATCGCTACGATAAAGTTATCGCGATGGCAAGACGTATTGCGAAAACGGTTCAACGCACAAAAGTAGATGCGACACTAGATCCGCTACCTAATGATGAACGTAAAGTGATTCATCAATTTATTGGTGAAATGAAAAACGTTCGTACTGAAAGTGTTGGAGAAGGACGCGATCGTCGTTTAAAAATCATTTATGATGAAGATAAGGCTTAGAGTTTTCTAAGCTTTTTATTTACTGTTATAATAAACATATGAAATGCATAGTAGGTCTGGGAAACCCAGGTAAAGAATATGAAAAGACCCGGCATAATGTCGGGTTTATGGTCATTGATTTAGTGGCTAAAGAATTGAACTTCAGCTTTAAGAAGAAGTTTAATGCGGAAATCGCTAAAGGGATTTATAATGGCGAAACACTTATACTAGTGAAACCACAAACTTATATGAATAATAGTGGTGAAGCAGTGCGCATGATTACAGACTTCTTTCAAATTGATCATCAAGATATCATTATTATTTATGATGACTTAGATTTACCGATTGGTAAATTACGTTTACGAGAAAAAGGTGGATCAGGGGGTCATAATGGAATGAAATCTATTATTTCTCATCTTAATCATCAAATTTTTAAGCGTATGAGAATTGGGATTGGTAACCTAGATAAAGAACAAGTTATTAAACATGTTTTAGGGTCCTTTTCTAAAGAGGAAAAAGAGATATTAAGCAAAAGTTTAGAACGTGCACAAAATGCTTGTTTAGATTTTGTGAAGATAAACTATGTTGATGTCATGACACGATATAATACAAACGAATGAAACAGATTATCCATTTAATTAGCGAGCATCAAACAATCAAAGACTTTTCATTAGGGAAAGTCTCTTTTTCACATCTCTCATTAACACAAGAGGCTTTATTGATAGCGGCTTCTTATAAAAATAACCCAAGATCAATGATGATTGTGAAGGCTAACTTATATCAAGCCCAACAGTTGTTTGAAAAGATACAGTTTTGGTTAGAAGATGAATCAGTTTTGTATCCAGTTGAAGAATCATTACGCGTTGAATCGATTGCGGCTTCTCCTGAAATGTCTGTTATTAAGATGGATTCATTATCTCGTTTAAATAATGAAGACAATTTGATTTGTGTCACACACTTAGGTGCAATTTTGCGTTATACACCTAGTCCTCAGTATTTTATTGAGAACAAACTTGATTTAAAAACGAATCAAAGAATTGATTTAAAAGAACTCAAAGAAAAACTAAGAAAATTAGGCTATCAAATTACTTCAAGAGTTGATGTACCTAACACCTATGCGGCTCGTGGTGGTGTTATCGATGTCTTTCCGATTAACAGTAATGATCCAATACGTATTGAGTTTTTTGATGACGAAATAGAATCGATACGTGTTTTTGACTTATCGACACAAAGAACAATAGAAGCTATTGATTCTATTCAAATACAACCGTGTAGTGATTTACTTTTTAGTGATGAAGAAATCAATGAAATCGAATTAAAGGCTCATTCACTACTTGAACAAGAACGTAAACATAAGAGTGAAGAGTACATCTTAGAACTTGAAGAAAATCTAGAACAAGATTTAGAACTCATTCGTAAAGGCATTAAAGAAAATCATTTATACCGTTATCGCGCATTACTAGCTAAACCTTATCGTTTAGTGGACTATATTAGAAATCCTAGTGTTTATCTTTCAACAACTGAAGATTTAGAAGAACATGAAAAACGTTTAAATGAAGAAAGTTTAGATTACTTAGTTGAATTAAATCAAAACAGTAAAGCTTTGCCACAGTTTTCAGTTTTGATGCGATTAACTGAGTTTTTAGCAGGTGTTAAACGTTTTGATTTTAGACGTTTTGAATCAAAAAGTGCACACGCAAAACTACCGTTTAGAGAACTCGATATCCCTGATGCATCACTACTTCAACATGCGAAGGATATTAAAAAACAAAGTGAAAATAAACGGGTCATTTGTTGTTTAAAAGAGAATGAAATTAAGTTATTAATCCCAATGTTGGTTGATCTTAAAGTGCCTTACAGCATGCGTTACAAGGAAGATATGGACCAAGTCTTAATTCTTCATCAAGATTTAGATGAAGGATTTGAGTTCATAGATGCGAATGTCATTGTTTACTCGTCAAAAGAACTCTTTAAACACAAAGTACATGTCGGTAAATACCAAAGTAAGTTTAAAGAAGCCGAGACATTACATACTCATTCAGAATTACAGACTGGTGATTATGTGGTTCATCATCAATATGGTGTTGGACAATATATAGGAACAATCACTAAGAATCTAGAAGGGATACACCGTGATTTCTTACACATTGTGTATCGTGATAATTCAAATCTATATGTTCCATTAGAACAATTCCAACTCGTTCGTAAATTTGTCTCTCGTGATGGAGTAGTCCCAAAACTCAATCGACTTGGGACGAATGAGTGGAAGAAAACTAAAGAAAAGATTAAGAATAATGTACGCGATATCGCAGATCGACTAATTAATTTATACAGTGTACGTGAACAAGATATTGCTTACCAATTCTCTGAAGATAACCCTCTACAAAAAGAATTTGAATCAGAATTTGAATTTGAACTTACCCATGATCAAGCGACTGCGATTGGTGAAATTAAAGCTGATATGCAAAGTAAGAAACCAATGGATAGACTTTTGTGTGGAGATGTTGGGTTTGGAAAAACTGAAGTTGCGATTCGTGCTGCCTTTAAAGCCATCAGTGAGCATAAACAAGTGGCTTTCTTATGTCCTACCACTGTTTTATCTCAACAACATTATCGTACCTTTACCCATCGTTTTGAAAATTATCCAGTAAATATTGCGGTACTCAATCGCTTTGTGCCTGATTCACATGCTAAACAAATCTTAAAGGAAGTGGCAGAAGGACGAATTGATGTATTAATTGGAACGCATCGTATTTTATCTAAAGATGTTAGCTTTAAAGATTTAGCCCTACTTATTATTGATGAGGAACAACGTTTTGGTGTTGAACATAAAGAAAAAATCAAAGAAGTACGACAATCTGTCCATGTCTTGTCTTTAAGTGCCACTCCAATTCCTCGTACGCTTCAGATGTCATTAGTTGGTGTACGTCAGTTATCACAACTTGAAAGTCCACCACTTAATCGATTACCTGTATTAACCTATGTTATTCAAAAGAACGACAATATTGTGAAGGATGTCATAGAGCGTGAATTGTCACGAAACGGACAAGTCTTTTATCTCTATAACAATGTAGCTGATATCCATAGTATTGCGATGAAACTTCAAAATGCTTTACCTCATGCGAAAGTAGGTATTGCCCATGGTCAAATGCATCGTGATGATATTGAAGACGTTATGCTTCAATTTAATGCGAACGAAATCAATGTTTTGGTTTGTACGACGATTGTTGAAACAGGTATTGATATTCCTAATGCGAATACCATGATAATCGATCGTGCTGATACTTTTGGTTTATCACAGCTCTATCAAATTAAAGGACGGGTAGGACGTAGTGATCGTTTAGCTTATGCCTATTTAATGTATAATCCTAAAAAACAATTGACTGAGATTGCTCAAAAACGTCTCCAATCAATAAAAGAATTCACTGAACTAGGATCTGGTTATAAAATCGCAATGCGTGATTTAACCATTCGTGGAGCTGGTGAAATGTTAGGAGATAATCAGTCTGGTTTTATCGATACTGTTGGGATTGATATGTATATTGAGATGCTTCAACAGGCTATTGAAGAAAAACGAACAGGCGTTGTTTATGAAGAAAAAGAACCTGAAATTAAACAAGCTTTAGCAATCGATGGATATATTCCACAACAATTTGAAACCAATGATTTTGAAAAATTAAGTTTATATCAGCGTATAGATGCGATCACATCAGCTTCAGATTTAGATTTATTATTAGAAGAGACGAATGACTTATATGGTAAATTACCAAAATCAGTCAAACTTTTATTCGAAAAGAAACGGTGGGAACTACTTTTAAATAACGAGACAGTTAAACAATTTAAAGAGTACAAACATCAAGTTCAAATCACTTTTAGTGAAGGATGGTCGAATAATATCGATGGTATGAAAGTTTTTGAAACGGTGTCAAAGCTATCAAATACCATTCAATTAAAATATGCGAATCAAAGTATTATCTTAACTATTCCTAAAGATGATGAATGGTTAAACCTCTCAAATCGAGTATTAGAAGATATACAAAACATTCCACTAAAAGGAGCGTAAATTATGCGTATAGATCAATATTTAAAAGTCACAAGAATCGTTAAGAAAAGACCGATATCAAAAGAGTTAGCTCTTCAAGATCGTTTACTCTTAAATGGTAAAGCTGCCAAAGCTTCATCTGATGTCAAAATTGGCGATGAAATAGATATTATTTTTGGACATCGTCATTTAAAAGTGCGTGTCTTAGATTTAGCAGATAATATTCAACAAGCTTCTAAGAAAATTTGTTATGAAGTGATATCTGAAGAAAGAATTGAGAAAGCTTAGTCCATTCTAAGTTATAATATGGGTACTATGAAGACTAAAAAAGCAAGAAAACAAAAAGTATGGGTAAGCTTACTCTTTATTGCGATATCTATTCCACTCTTTAAACCTGTGGTAGATGAAGTAATAAATACCATTGAACTCAGTCAAAACTTAACAGTCGTTCAAGAAGAGTTACTCTTACTAGAAGAACAAAATCAAATGTTAGCTGAACAAAAAGGAAAACTCGAAGATCCTGAGTATGTTAAAAGTTATGCCCGTGCGACCTACATGTTAACCAAAGATGGTGAACAAATTTACTATTTACCTGAAGAAAGCGAGTAATCGCTTTTTTTGCATATATCACACATTTTTAAACTTAAATGTTAAAATAGAAACGCGAATAAGGAGACAATATGAAAAGACCTGTAATATTTGTAGTTATGGATGGTGTGGGTGTTAATGACAGCGCCTATGGGAATGCTGTATTAAACGCATATACACCGACTTTAGATTTATTAAAAACTGGTCCTTACACTGAATTAAAAGCTCATGGAACAGCTGTTGGTTTACCATCAGATGATGATATGGGTAATAGTGAAGTAGGACATAATGCGATTGGATGTGGACAAATCTACTCACAAGGCGCAAAACTTGTTAATGAATCCATTCAAGATGGATCTATTTATCAAAGTGAAGCTTGGAAAGAAATCTCAAGTAACGCTAAAAAATCAACTTTACACATGTTAGGTTTATTATCAGATGGGAATGTTCACTCAAACATTTCACATGTTATTGCGATGATTAAACAAGCTAAGAGTGAAGGTATTAAAAAAGTACGTCTACATATCTTGTTAGATGGACGTGATGTACCTGCGACAAGTGCTTTAGAATATGTTGATCAAATTGAATCATTATTTACAGAATTAAATGATGGAAACTTCAATGGAAAAATTGCATCTGGTGGCGGTCGTATGGTTATCACAATGGATCGATACAATGCTGATTGGGCAATGATCGAACGTGGCTGGGCAACTCATGTTATGGGTGAAGGCCGTATGTTTACTAGCGCAACAGAAGCAATCGAAACGTATCGTTCAGAACTAAACATTGACGATCAAAACTTACCAGCATTTGTAATTGCTGAAGATGGTGAAGCGGTTGGTAAAATCGTAGATGGGGATTCCGTTGTATTCTTCAACTTTAGAGGTGATAGAGCAATTGAAATATCACGTGCATTCACGGAAGAAAATCTTGATACAATTTCAAGAACTTACTTCCCTAAAGTGGTTTATGCAGGAATGCTTCAATATGATGGGGATTTACAAATCCCAAGTCGTTACTTAGTTAATCCTCCAAAAATCAAACATACATTAACTGAAAAATTAGTGTCAGAAAACATTAATGAATATGCAATTTCTGAAACTCAAAAATATGGACATGTTACTTATTTCTGGAATGGAAATAGAACAGGTAAATTTGATGATCGTTTAGAAACTTATTTAGAAATCAAATCTGATGTTGTACCGTTTGATCAACGTCCTTGGATGAAAGCTGCTGAAGTCACTGATGAATTAATCAAGGCAATAGAATCTAAGAAATATGATTTCTTACGTTGTAATTACCCTAACGGAGATATGGTTGGTCATACTGGAAACTTTGCGGCCGCAACTATCGCAGTTGAAACAGTTGATTTGCAACTCAAACGAGTACTCGATGCCGCGGCAAAGGTTGATGGGATCGTCGTAATTACAGCGGACCATGGTAATGCAGATGAAATGTATGAAAAGGCTAAAGATCCTAATGCTGCGCCTAAACCTAAAACATCTCACACTTTAAAACCAGTTCCATTCTATGTCGTGGGTAAAGATGTAGAACTTAAACAAGGGAATTATGGACTAGCTAATATTGCAGCTACATTAACTGATTTACTTGAAATTGAAAAAGACCCTAACTGGGAAGAATCGCTAATAAAATAGAATAGTATTGGGCAGATTATCTGCCCTTTTTTAATGCTCTTAAATATTTTTAAATAAATCTGTTGACAATCTATATAATAAGACATATTATATTAGTAAATAAAAACGCTTACATTACTAAAATAAAGGTAAAATAAATGGTAAAAATTTCAGATGTCGCAAAATATGCAAAAGTATCAGTATCAACAGTCTCTAGAATATTATCTAAAGATGATACTTTTTCAGCATCTCAAGAAACCATTGAAAAAGTAAATGAAGCTGTTGAAGTACTTGGTTACAAACCTTTGAGAAATCGTACTAAATCTAAAAAACAAAATAAATTAATTAATATTCTTATGACAGTTGATCGTAATCAAGAGGATTTAGATCCATATTGGTCAGAGATTAGAGTAAATGTAATTAATTCAGCATCAAAGAATGGTTATGATTTAAATAAAGTTTTGCACTTTGATGATGATTTATTAAATGAAGATTTGAATGATGCTGATGGAATAATAGTTCTTGGATCAATGTCACTTGAAACATTAGAACAATTTGGTTTAAAAACAGAAAATACAGTTATTGTAGACAATTCATATGTATACAGTAATGGTTTCGACAAAGTGACATCTGACCTATATGAAGCTACTATATTAAATCTTCAAAAACTTACTTCGCATGGGCATAAAAAAATAGCTTTCCTTGGTGGAAGCATCTATACGAAAGATTTTTATACAAACGAACTAATAAAGTTTGAAGATATGAGAGCAAAAGCATATCGTGAGTTTATGACATTAAATGGTTTGTTTGATGAGAATCTAATGGTTATTGGTGATTGGTCCTCTAAAGAGGGCAACAATATGACCAAGGAACTTCTCGAACGCAATATAGAGTTTACAGCAATACTTACTGCAAGTGATCCAATAGCAATAGGGGCAGTGCATGCACTGCGTGAAGATGGTATAAACGTCCCAGAAGATGTCTCTATTATCAGTTTTGATAATATTGAAGCCTCTGAATTTATGAGTCCTCCATTAAGTACAGTCGATCTTAATAGTATCGAGCTGGGACGGCAGGCTATCAACTTACTAAATCAAAGAATAGAGGGAAGAGACATACCAATTAAAATTGTCGTTCAATCTAATCTTATAGAGAGGGAAAGTGTTTTAACACTTAAGGAGGGATAGAAATAAAGAAAGTACAAAAAAAATAGCCGACAATTGCACTTGCCGGCCTAGTAGCTAAAAAGATGATATACCTTATATTAGCTACTCCATTATATCTTATTTTACTAAAAAAGGAAAAGGGAGTAAAAATGAAAAAATTACTTAAATTAGTCGCAGCTGCGTTAGCAGTAAGCTCGCTAGCTGCTTGCTCATCTTCAACAGATGATGCTCAAGATGAAGTTGTTAATATTGAATTCTTTGAATACAAACAAGAGGCGATTGATGTTTTTGAAACATTAGCTGAAGAGTTTATGGCTGATCATCCAAACATTAACGTTACAGTATCATCACCTCCAGAATCTGGAACAGTTATTAAAACTCGAGTTTCATCAGGTGATATCCCAGATATTATTGCTGTTGGTGCTGACCAAACATATAAAGATTTAGCAGATGCTGGCGTTTATGTTGATCTTTCAAGCGATGCAGCTTTAGATTTAGTTCATCCAGCATACCTACAAACAATTAAAGATGTTTCAGGGATGGATGAAATTTATGGTATTCCTTACGTAGCTAATGCTAATGCAATTATCTACAATAAAACAATTTTTGAAGAAAACGGTGTTGAAATTCCACAAACTTGGGATGATTTACTAGCTGCAGCAGAAACATTCAAAGCTGCTGGCGTTACACCATTCTATTTCACATTTAAAGATGCATGGACAACACTTCCAGCATGGAATGTTATTGCAGCAAATACAGCTGGAAATCAATATTTCATTGATTATCAAGCTGGAACTACAACTTCAGCAGATGGATACCGTGAAGGTATTGAAATGATGAAACAATTATTAGCTTATGGTCATGATGACAACATGGGTAAAACATATCCTGATGGAAATACTGCGTTTGCACTAGGTGAATCAGCAATGTATTTACAAGGTATTTGGGCTATTACTGATATTAAAAAAGCAAATCCAGATATCGAAGTTGGTATCTTCCCATATCCAGTAGGTGATAAAACAGTTATCTCTGGTGTTGACTTATTATTCTCAGTTGCAGATGCATCAGAACACAAAGAAGAAGCAATGATGTTCATTAACTTCTTACTTGAACAAGACAATGCGACAACATTTATTGAAAGTCAAGGTTTATTCTCCGCTGTTAAGGGTGTTGAACAAACTGCTGATCATCTAAATGGTGTTAGTGAAGCATTTGCAGCAGGTAATGTTGCTGACTTCCCAGATCACTATGTACCAAGTTCAGTTGATCTTGCTAGTGTATTACAACAATTTGTTTTAGACCAAGATGTTGAAGCTACACTACAACAAATTACAGATGCATATGATGCATATTTAGCTAGACAATAAATAGTTAAGTTAAGACGGCTATATGCCGTCTTATCTTTTATACAAGAAAGGGATAATTAAATAATGAACTTAAGAAAATATTTTAAGTCGCAGAAAAAAGTAAATGTATTTTTATTGATGACTGTACCTGCGTTTGTCTTATTCTTTATTTTCCATACATTCCCAGCTCTTCAAGGTATTTATTATTCCTTTACTAACTGGAATGGCATAAAGAAAGACTTTAGTTTTATTGGCTTTGCCAACTATATGTATTTACTAAAAGATTCTAGAATCGTAACAGCGTATTTGTTTACATTTCAATTCGCTATTATTTCTACAGTATTAGTTAATGCGATCAGCTTGTTTTTAGCGATTGTATTACATTCAAACATTAAATTTAAAAAATTCTTTAGAGCAGTTTTCTTTTTACCTAATGTATTAAGTATTTTGATTGTTGGTTTTATATTTAACTATTTCTTTTCAAATGTATTACCAGATATCGGTGCTGCATTAAATATTGAAGTATTATCAAAAAATATTTTAGGAACCAAAGAATATGCATGGTTAGGTGTTGTATTTGTTGCTGTTTGGCAAAGTGCTGCATTTAATACAATTCTATATATTGCAGGATTACAAACTGTTCCTGAAGATCTATATGAAGCGGCTTCAATTGATGGAGCTAACACTTGGCAAAAGTTTTTACATATAACTTTTCCATCGATTGCTCCATTCTTCACAATCAATGTTGTATTAGCGATGAAAAACTTCTTAATGGTATTTGATCACGTTATGGCTGTTACAGGTGGTGGGCCAGGTAACACAACAAAATCCATTTCAGTTTTAATTTACCAATCAGGTTTGGCTGGTGGTGAATTCGCCTATCAATCAGCTAACGCAGTTGTGTATTTGATTGTTATCGCAGTTATATCAATTATTCAAATTAACTTCTTACAAAAGAGGGAGGATTAATGATGCGTAAAAAAACAAATTGGCTCGGTACCATTTTCATCGCAATAGCTTCTTTGATGATTTTGATACCACTATATATGGCATTTAATATTTCAGTTAAAAATGCACAGGAAACAGCTCAATCAATTTGGTCTTTTCCAACAGTTATTCATTGGGAAAACTTTACAAATGCGATTGAAATGACTAATTTCTTTAATGCTTTTAAAAATAGTTTTGTGATTACAGCTCTATCAGTTGTTTTTACCATTTTAACGAATTCTATGGTTGCTTATGCAATCGCTAGAAATATGAACCACAATAAGTTTTTCAAATTTCTTTATTATTATTTTGTAAGTGCATTATTTATACCATTCCCAATTATTATGTTACCAATTGTTAAACTCGCAGCAGCAACACATTTTAACAATCAATGGGGATTAACGTTCCTTTATATTGTTTATGGTATTTCATTTAACATGTTTATTTATATTGGTTATATCAAATCTATTCCAATTGAATTAGATGAAGCTGCAAAAGTTGATGGATGTGGACCATGGACAACTTTTTGGAAAGTTATCTTCCCATTACTTGCTCCAATAAATGCGACAATTGGAATTCTTACAGCGCTTTGGGCATGGAATGATTTTATGCTACCTTTGATCTTGCTAGGTGATCCAAATAACATGACATTACCATTAGTACAATATATCTTCAAGACAAAATTTGGTGTCGATTATAACTTAGCGTTCGCTTCATATATGATGGCTTTAACACCTATGATATTAGTTTATATGATTGCTCAAAAATGGATTATCAGCAATATTACTTCAGGTGCTGTTAAAAGTTAATAAGGTAAAATATGAGCAATATTACATTCGACAAAAATAAAAAGATCTTTCATTTAAAAACGCATGGAATGAGTTACATCATGCAGTTAGTAAAAGAAGATTATTTAAGCCATATATATTGGGGAAATGAAGTATCTGTATATCATAATTCTTTTGAGATAAAATATGCGGATCGTGCATTCTCACCGAATCCAAACGCAGAAGATCGTGCTTTTTCGCTCGACACACTTCCACAAGAATATCCTGCATATGGAAATACTGATTTTAGAACACCTGCATTACGTATTAAAATAAATGACGGAACGCGCATTACAGATTTTAGATACCATGAACATAAAATCATTTCTGGTAAACCTAAAATAGATACGTACGGGCAGACATATGCTCAAAATAATGAAGCTGAAACGTTGGTGATTACACTAAAAGATACGCTTTATGAACTATATGTAGATTTGACATACACGATTTTTAAACATTTTCCAATCATTACTAGACATTCAATCGTCCGAAATGAAACGAATGACTCCTTGTTTATCGAAAAATTAAGCAGTGGTAGTGTTGATTTTAGAAATGAGGACTTTGAATTTATCCATCTAGCTGGCGCATGGGGTGATGAAAGAGAGTTCACAAGACAAACTTTAGAAAAGGGACTAGTTTCCATTCAAAGTCGCCGCGGATCAAGCTCTCATCAACATAATCCTTTCATAGCATTAGTTGATAAAGATACAACGGAAAAAAACGGAAACATTTATGCAATGAATTTAGTGTATTCCGGAGATTTTCTTGCGGAAATTGAAAAAGATAGCAAGAATAATATTCGTGTAAACATGGGTCTAAATCCATTTACATTTACATGGAAACTAGAACCAAAGAAATCGTTTTGTACACCAGAAGTCGTGATGTCATTTAGTCATCATGGAATCGGTCAATTCTCTAGAAACATTCATGAATTCTATAGAAGTCACTTGATACGTGGGAAATACCAATATCAAGAGCGTCCTATATTAATTAATAACTGGGAAGCAACATATTTTGATTTTGATCAAAGAAAATTAAAAGAGTTGGCTGATGTTAGTTCTGATTGTGGAATTGAACTATTCGTTTTAGATGATGGATGGTTTGGAAATCGAAACAATGATGATTCCTCATTAGGTGATTGGTTTGTAAATAAAGATAAATTACCAGAGGGTTTAGAAGGTATTTCTAAATACGTACACAATAAACGTATGAAATTTGGTCTATGGGTTGAACCCGAAATGATTTCAGTGAATAGTCAACTTTATCAAAAACATCCAGAGTGGTGTCTACAAGTAGAAGGTAGACGGAAATCTGAATCAAGAAATCAACTTGTATTAGACTTAGCTAATCCTTTAGTGTGTGATTATATCTATGAATCAATGGTTGATGTATTTTCAACGACTCAAATTGATTATGTTAAATGGGATATGAATCGTAATATGACAGAAGCTTATTCATTGACGCTTCCCGCAGATCAAAAACAAGAAACATCTCATCGATATATTTTAGGCTTATATACAATCTTGGAAAAACTTATTAATAAGTTTCCAGATATTCTATTTGAAAGTTGTTCTGGCGGAGGTGGTCGCTTTGATCCAGGCATGTTATCTTTTATGCCACAAGTATGGACAAGTGATAATACTGATGCTTTTGCAAGACTGAGCATTCAACATGGTACTTCAATTGCATATCCATCCATCGCAATGGGATCACATGTCTCAGCTGTACCAAATCACCAAGTTTATCGCGAGACTAGTTTAAGTTTTAGAGGTGATGTAGCGATGGCTGGTAACTTCGGTTATGAACTTGATTTAACGACTTTCACAGCTACTGAAATCAATGATCTAAAAGAACAAGTTAAGCTGTATAAACAATATCGACCAATTGTCCAATTTGGAGATTTGTATCGATTACGATATGAAAAAAATCTTAATGAAGTCGCGTGGCAATATATTAGTAGAGATCAATCAGAAGTGATATTAACTTTTGTTAAAAAGTTAGCTTATGCACAAGAATCACCTATGAGAATTAAACTACAAGGTTTAACTTCTAATGCAATGTATCAAACATCAAACAATCAAATTTATGGTGGAGATGAGTTAATGAACATTGGTATTGATATTCCGGAGTTAAATGGCGATTTTAGAAGTTATACAATTTATTTAAAAAAGGTATAAGGTTAAAATATGAAGAAATATGGATATTTTTCACCAGGAAGAATCAATTTGATTGGTGAACATGTAGATAACTTTGGAGGACATGTTTTTCCAGTTGCAATTCAACTTGGTATAAAGGCAGATGTTGAAATAAGAAATGATAAACAAATTCACTTAAAAAGTGAAAATTTTAAAGAAATTATAATTGATAAAATCGAAAAAATTGAAGAAGAATCATGGGCAAACTATGTCATTGGGATGTTTGATAGAATGATGCCTGAACCAACATTTGGCTTAAATATTAATCTTAAATCAAATCTTCCAGCTGGGGCAGGTTTATCCTCTAGTGCATCACTAGAAGTGCTCATTGGAACAATCATTAATGATCTTTACAAACTTGATTATTCAGCGTTAGATATTGTTAAAATCGCAAAGGAAGTTGAAAACAATTTTATTGGTGTAGCTTGTGGAATCATGGATCAATTTGCATGCAAGATGGGAAAAGCTAATACAGCTATGTTTTTAGACACAGCCACATTAGACTTTAACTATGTTCCATTTGAATTAGAAGATAATGTCCTAGTCATTGCGAATACAAATAAAAAACGTAAGTTGGTTGAATCAGCCTACAATGATCGAAAGAATGATGCTGATTCAGCTTTGATTATTTTGAAAGAGTACTATTCAATCAATCAATTAGCAGAACTTTCAATAAATCATTTGCCGCGTATTAAAGAAATGCTAAATGAAAATCAATATAAGCGTGTTGAACATATAGTAAACGAAGAACATCGAACAAACTCGGCTAAATCCTATTTATCAAATGGCTATATGCAATCCTTTGGTGAATTACTAAATGGTTCGCATAAATCATTGAGAGATCTGTATGAAGTATCTTGTATTGAATTAGATACAATGCAAGAAGCATTTGTTAATAATGGCGCATTAGGTGCGCGTATGGTTGGTGCAGGTTTTGGAGGTTGTGTTTTAGCCTTAGTTAAAAAATCTGACTATTCTGAAATTATTGATTCGGTTTCTAAAATCTATACTGAACAAACCCAATTAATTCCAGATTTTTATAAAATCAAATCATATAGTGGGGCTTCTAGAATTTACACCCAAACAAAGGAAGAAGGAGAGTCGAATTGAAACATCCAAGTTTAGTCATTTTAGCTGCAGGCATGGGAAGTCGTTATGGAGGCTTAAAACAAATTGATACACTAGGGAATAATGGTGAATCAATCATTGATTTCTCAATCTATGATGCGATAAAAGCAGGCTTTAAAAAAGTCTATCTCATCATACGCAAAGAACACACAGAAGCCTTTGAAAATTCATTAGGGAAAAAGATTAGACCGTTTATAGAAGTTGAATATGTCTATCAAGAACTTAGTGATTTACCTGTTGGTTTTAGTGTTCCAGAAGGACGTGAGAAACCGTGGGGAACAACCCATGCGATGTGGGCATGTCGTAAACAAGTGAAAGAACCATTTATGATCTGTAATGCAGATGATTATTATGGGATTGATGCCTTTAAAACCATGTATGACTTCTTAGTTAATGAAGTCACAGATACAAACTATTCTTTAATTGGGTATCGCTTAGTCAATACACTCTCTGATTCAGGTTCTGTGACACGGGGTGTCTGTGACGTAAAAGATGGAAAACTGATTGAAGTGGTAGAGCGACAAGAAATCAAGAAACATGGTCATAAGGTGATTACCAGTGATAATGGTCGTGATTGGAATGATCTTGATCCACAAGGTTTAGTCTCGATGAACTTCTGGGGCTTCACACCCGCTGTCTTTGATTTAGCAGAGAAACAATTTGTTGCTTTTCTAAAGAGTGATTTAGAGGGTAACCCAATGAAGTGCGAACATGTTATACCAACAATGATTGGTGAAACCTTAGATAAAGACTTATATACGATGAATGCACTCACCTCAGAGAATACATGGTATGGCGTGACATATAAAGAAGATAAACCACAAGTGGTTGAAGAGTTTAAGCGTATGAAAGCTGAAAACTTATATCCATTTGATTTATGGGCTAAATAAAAACTGCAAGAAATTGCAGTTTATTTTTTTAAGTCTAAACTCATAAAACAGACATTCAACCATTGACCATGTTTTATCGCAACATTGTGAATCACACCTTCATTCACAAACCCAAGTTTTTCATGAACATATAGACTGTGTTTGTTTTCGTTATCAATGACACCGATACATAGGCGATAGTCTGTTGTTTTTAAGTAGTCAACTAAATGCTTTAGGAGTTTTGTACCTATACCTTGATTACGACATGTTTCATCTACATGAATGGAATGCTCCACACTATAGCGATAGCCATTGTTTTCTCTAAAGGGTCCAAAAGTCGCAAAACCTACTACTTTATTTTCTAATTCATAAACAAAGATTGGGGAATGGTGTTCAAACCATTCTTTTCGTGTTTTCATCGTATGAGGTTCTTCACGATAGATCGCGTTAGAACTTAGAATAACTTGGTTGGTAATTTCTAATATTCTTTGATAATCATCTTTTGTAGCTAAACGAATCATAATGACTCCTTATACTTTTCAAGCTTATGAACCAAAGCGATGGTTTTACCATCATTAATAATATCGTTTTGAATTAAGTCGTTTAAGTGACTTAAAGGATAGGATAAGACATTTAGAAATTCTTGATCATCTAAATGTTGGCCAACATAATGAGCTTTGGGGACATAGTATAAATAAATGATTTCAGTTAAATAACCAACTGATGGATAAAACTTTCCTAAAGGGATAACCTCATCTGCTTTATATCCAACTTCTTCTTCAAGTTCTCTTAAAGCTGCCTCTAAAGGATCTTCACCAGGTTCTAGTTTCCCTGCAGGGAATTCGATGATTTCTTCTTTAAATGGGTATCTAAACTGTTGAACAAGAATGAGTTCACCATCTTCTTTCTCACAGGCAATACAAACTCCACCTGGATGTTTGACGACTTCACGCATGGATTCACGGCCATCAGGTAATTCAATTTTGTCATGTACAAGTTTTACAATTCGACCTTCAAATTTAATTTCTGAAGAGAGTGTCTTTTCCGTTAATTTCATGAAAAAAGTATAGCACAGCTTTCTAAAATGAAAGTCTAAAAGATGTCTTGATAAGGTATAATAGAGGCACATGAAAAAAGGACTATTTATCACACTTGAGGGTCCAGAAGGGTCTGGGAAAACAAGTGTTTCATCTTATGTGGTTAAAGAATTACTTTTAAGAGGCTTCGATGTGGTTCATACACGTGAACCTGGGGGCATTGAAATTGCTGAAGAAATCAGACAAGTTATTCTTGATCCTAAAAATACAAAAATGGATGTGCGTACTGAGGCACTTCTTTATGCAGCTTCAAGACGTCAGCACTTAATTGAAAGAGTGCGACCAGCTCTTACTGAAAACAAAGTTGTTATCTGTGATCGTTTTGTTGATTCTTCTTTAGCCTATCAAGGTTATGCGCGAAATATTGGCATTGAAGAAGTTTTAAAGATTAATGAATTTGCGATTGAAGGTTTATTTCCAGATCTAACCCTTTATTTTGATATTGATGCAGAAGCTGGCTTAAAACGAATCAAGAATCGTAACTTCTTAGATCGTTTAGACCAAGAAGATATTTCTTTTCACAACAAAGTGGTTGAAGGCTACGCGATTGTAAATGAGATGTTTAAAGAACGTATTGTGAAAGTAGATGCATCACAAAGTTTAGATGAAGTTAGAGAAAATGCATTGAATATCATTTTAGATAAGGTAAACAAAGATGTTTAATACTTATCTTGAAGAGCATCAACCAATTGTCTCTCGAGTTTTAGAAAACGCATTAAATGCTGAGCATTCAACCCATGCGTATCTTTTCGTGGGGCCACGTGGATCTCACATGCTTCAAACAGCAAAATGGATGGTTAAAAATCAAATGTGTGAACATGCCAATCCATATGCGTGTGAAGAATGTGATCTATGTCGTCGTATTGAAGAAGAAACATTTAATGATTTAATTATTTTAGATGGCACAAAAACATCCATTAAAAAAGAAGACATTCTAAAATTACAAGAACAGTTTGCGAAAACAGCTTTAGAAAAAACAGGTAAGAAATTTTATATCTTAAATGAAGTTGATAATGCATCTGCCGGTGCACTAAATAGCTTATTGAAATTTTTAGAAGAACCTAGTGGTGATTCAACATATGCAATATTAATTAGTCATCATCCAGAAAGACTTTTAGATACCATTATTTCACGTTGCCAGGTTTTGAATTTCAAAGCACAGAATCGACAAGATTTATTAAAAGAACTTCCAAAGATAAACATCGATGCATATGAAGCTAATCTTATTTCTCAGCTTGTAAATGATAAAGAAGAAATGATGGCTTTATTCAATGATGATGAGACCAGACATAATATTAATCTCTTTGGTTCGTTTATAGATGAGTACTCTCGTTCAACAACTTTAGGTGAGTTATTTGTGCAAAGTCATATCTTAAAGAAAAAATCGACGCCTGCACACGATCGTGCACGTTTGACACTCTTTTTAAACATCGGTATGATGTTTTTTAAGGACGTATTGTTTCACTATGAACCAAATTCACAAGTTTGGAAAAAAAGAGTTGAACAATTGCCGAAATCTTTGGATACCTTAAAAGCCTTTACGCTTTTTAATGATAGTGTACACAAGATTACAAGCAATGCGAATTTGTCTTTAGTCATTGACGCATTGATATATAAATTAAAGGAGGATAAAGCATGAGTGAGCACTCAAATGCTTATCAATATCTCTACTCTGTAAAATTTGCAGGTAATCATAAAGCTTATACCTTTGGATCAAATTCCAAAGATTTTAAAGTCGATGAAGCAGTTGTGGTAGAAACAGCCCGCGGCATTGAACTGGGTTATGTCGTAAGTGATGCGAAGAATTTTGAAGAGGAAAAATCTTTTTCAGATTTAAAACCCATTGTTAGACAAGCATCACATTATGATCTTGATTCATTTGATAAGAATCAAGAAGATGCGATTGAAGCCTTAAAAGTTTGTGCAGGTTTAGTTTTAAAACTAAAACTCGATATGAAATTAATCAGTGCAGATTATACTTTAGATCGTTCAAAGATTGTGATTATCTATGTATCAGATGAACGTGTTGATTTTAGAGAATTGGTAAAAGAACTAGCTTCAGCATTACATACACGAATTGAATTAAGACAAATTGGACCACGTGATAAAGCCAAGATGGTGGGTGGAATTGGTCAATGTGGACGAGAAACCTGTTGTAGTAAGTTTTTAAATAGTTTCGACGTCATTAGTATTAATATGGCTAAGAATCAATTATTAGCTTTAAATATTCCTAAACTTTCTGGTCAATGTGGAAAGTTAATGTGTTGTTTAAAATATGAAAATGAAGACTATAAAGAGTTGAAAAAAGGCTGTCCTAAAATGGGCTCACAAATCAACTATAATGGAAATCGCTTTAGAGTCACGGGTTTAAATGTACTTTCTCGACAAGCAAAACTTGAAAATAGAGATGAAGTTCATTTCTTACCTTTTGATGAAGCGTTTAAAGATTATAAAAAAGAAGTGAAAAACAATGAAACGCCAAAAAAGCTTCAAAAATGATTTAGTATCGCTCTATCTAGTCACAACACCTATTGGTAACTTAGATGAGTTTTCACCACGTTGTGTGGAAACCCTAAAGTCAGTTTCAGTGATTGCGGCGGAAGATACGCGAACAACTCAAAAACTTTTAAATCATTTTAATATTTCAACTAAATGTATCGCCCATCACATGCACAACGAGAAAAATAGTGCTGAGGGTATTTTGAAATTATTAAGCAGTGGTCAAAATGTTGCCTTAGTCTCTGATGCAGGAATGCCACTTATTAGTGATCCAGGTTTAGTACTGGTTCAAGCTGTGCTACAAGCTGGCTTTAATGTCATTCCGGTAGGGATTAATAATGCAGGACTAGCTGCTTTAGTGGCTTCTGGTCTAAAGGTACAACCATATACCTTTGTAGGTTTTCTACCAACGCAAGACAAAGCATTTAGACTTGAGTGCGAACAACTGAAATCATATGCGAGTACTTTAATTATTTATGAAGCGCCACACCGTATGAAGAAAACGCTTCAAAAGTTAGAATCTATATTTGGAAATCGCCAAGCTGTACTAGCACGAGAATTAACCAAACTACATGAAGAATTCATTCGTGGAACATTAACAGAGTTAATCGAAGTCGTTGATGAACTTAAAGGTGAAATGGTTTTAATCTTAGAAGGTCATGAAACAGTTCGAGCAGCAGATATTGATTTGTCTGAAGTAAATGCTTTAATTCAAAATAGAATTAATCAAGGCATTAGTGCTTCTGAAGCTATCAAAGAGATTTCTAAACAAACTGGTTTATCTAAAAACGAGATTTACCAACATTATCATCAAAAAGAACCCTCGTAGGGTTCTTTATTTTGTAAGTTGATGTCTTTCAAACATGGGTGTTAATTTATTGATAAATAAACCTAATAATGGTCCAAAAATCAACATACTAATTATCGTGCCTTCGCGAATGATAAGAGGCTGATTAAACACAAAAGTGATAATCAATGAATAGATTATAAACAGAATATCTACAACTTGTCTTAATTTAGAAAAATCCCATCTAATTTTTTGGCTGATGACCATCACTAAAGCTTCAAGTGGAATGGTTACAATATTGATTATCATAACTATCGCAATCGCCAACGCAATAATTGTAACGCCAATCACAAAAACTAATACTTGCATCCAGTACGAGTTTAGTAATATCTTTCCAAGTAATTCGTAATAAAAAAAGTTAGTGAATATTCCAAAAGAAATAGAGACAAGAATTTGTAAAAACCGAGAATAGTTAAAATTTTTATGTAAAATAATTAGCTGTAAAAGAACACAAGTAGAACTTAAAATAAATGTTACAGTTCCGACTTTTATATTTGTTAATAATGAAGTGCTTTGAGAAATTGCTCCCCAAGCCCCAACACCAATTGCTGCTTTAATTGTTAAACTAATCCCTAACGATATCGAAATAATTCCGAAGATAAACACAAAATAACGTTTTAGCATTTTATATTTACCTCCATTTTTATAGTTACATCATACTATTAAATGAACTGTAATTAATAATCCTCTTTATTTCGCAAGATTTAAGCGTTTTAGCGTTGGTTCTAAACGATGCATGAAGAAGCCGAGGAGTGGTCCAAACAACAACATTCCAATTACGGTTCCTTCACGAACTACGAGTGGTTGCGCAAATAGGAATGTGATTCCTAATGAGAAAATGATTGAGCCAACGTCGACATATTGTCTAAATTTACTGAAGTTCCATCCTGTTTTTTTCGCAATAACCATGCATAGCGCTTCTAGTGGAAATGTGACCACATCAATGACCATGACAGCCGCAACTGCGAATGATAGGATGACAATCGCTAAGATAAAGGTAAGCATGCGTATCCAATAGGTATCTAAAACAATTGAACCAAATAAATCATAATAGAAGTAATTCACAAATACGCCTAATAGAATCGCAACACCGATTTGTAAGATTCTAGAAACATTAAAATTTTTATGTAAAATAATAAGCTGACCTATAACACATGAGCCATTTAGAAACATCGCAAAAGTACCAACTTTAATACCCGTTAATAGCGAAACTGATTGAGATACTGCATCCCAAGCACCAACTCCGACTGCAGCTTTTAAGGTTAAACTTGCACCAAATGATACAAAGATAACTCCAAATAATACAAAGATTGAGCGTTTGATAAGATTCATAAAAGTCCTCCAAGCCAAATAATAATAACACTAAAAAAATAAAAAGAAAGTTTTTTGAGTTGAATTGGAAAGAAGTTTCAACATATAATAGGAACACAAGCGAAGTTTAGATGGAGTAATTCCAAATGTCTTATCACTAGAGAGTAAACAAAGGCTGAAAGTTTACGTTAGGATATGGAATGAATATGCGCTAGACCTATATTCGCACGTGACTGTCACGATACGGCAGAAAAGAGTGCAGTCATTTGACTGAACTAAGGTGGTACCACGCACAAGCGTCCTTAGAGGGGCGCTTTTATTTTTGTAGGAGATAAACTTATGTCAAAACCAGAAAACAACTATTACATTACAACAGCCATTGCTTATACCTCAGGTAAGCCACACATTGGAAACATTTACGAAATTGTACTCGCAGATGCGATTGCACGTTTTAGACGCAATGAAGGTTACAATGTTTTCTTTATGACGGGAACTGATGAGCATGGTCAAAAGATTGAAGATAAGGCAAAAGCCGCAAATAAAACACCACAAGTCTTTGTTGATGAAGTCGCTGGTGTGATTAAAGGCTTATTTGACGATATGAATACATCTTATGATAAGTTCATTCGTACAACTGATCCATATCATGAACTTCAAATTCAAAAGATCTTTAAGAAACTCTATGATCAAGGTGATATCTATAAAGATGTATATAAAGGTTTATACTGCAAAGCCTGTGAATCCTTTTATACAGAAGCTCAATTAGAGGATGGTAACTGCCCTGATTGTGGTGGACCTGTTCATGAAGCCCATGAAGAGTCTTACTTCTTTAAACTATCAAATTATGCTGATCGTTTAGTTAAGCATATTCAAGATCATCCAGAATTTATTCAACCAGAATCTCGTAAAAATGAAATGATCAATAATTTTATCAAACCAGGTTTACAAGACTTATGTGTTTCTCGATCATCTTTTAAATGGGGTGTACCTGTATCTTTTGATGAAGGTCATGTGGTTTATGTTTGGATAGATGCACTCTCAAACTATATTACAGGACTAGGTTATGATGCTGATGGAAATCACGAACAACGCTTCAAAGATTTCTGGCCAGCAAACTTACATTTAATTGGTAAAGATATCCTACGTTTCCATACCATTTATTGGCCAATTATGTTAATGGCTTTAGATGTTGAACTTCCTAAGCAAGTCTTTGGTCATCCTTGGTTACTTGTTGGCGAAGGGAAGATGTCTAAATCTAAAGGAAATACCATTTATTCAGATGACTTAGTTAAACTCTTTGGGGTTGATGCGGTGAGATATCTCATGCTTCATGAAATGCCTTTTGCGCAAGATGGAACACTAACTTATGACATCATGGTCGAAAGAATCAATAGTGATCTCGCGAATGTTATGGGGAATTTAGTTAACCGTACATTATCTATGAGTAATAAGTATTTTAGTGGAAACATTAAAAAGGCAGTTAAAGTGGATCCATTAGATGAAGCTTTAATTAAACTCGCAAGCGAAACACCAAAACTTGTTAAAGATGCGATGGAGCATCTACGTGTACAAGCTGCGATCGATCATATCTTTGATTTATTCAAACGTAGTAATAAATATATTGATGAAACCGAACCTTGGAAACTTGCTAAAGACGAAGATTCAAAAGATAGACTCAATGATGTTTTATATAATTTGCTAGAGTCAATTCGAATTGGGGCAGTTTTATTAGGGGCTTATTTACCGGATACTTCAAAATCAATTCTTGATCAAATCAACACTCAACACAGAGACTTTGATTCGCTAAAAACATATGGAACATTAGAGAATGTAAAGGTTACAGAGAAACCTACGATTTTATTCGCACGTTTAGATCCAAATGAGGTTATGGAAAAGCTTAATCCAGAACCTGAAAAACTAGAAACCAAAGATGAAATTGGCATAGAAGATTTTGCGAAAGTTGATTTAAGAGTAGGTGAAGTATTAGAGTGCGAAGAACATCCTGATAGCGATAAACTCTTAGTCTCTAAAGTTCAAGTTGGGCCTGAAGTTAGAACCATTGTTTCGGGTTTAAGACCAAAATTTAAACCTGCTGATTTAATTGGTAAAAAAGTGGTTATTGTGGTTAACCTAAAACCAGCTAAACTTCGTGGTGTTGTATCCGAAGGCATGTTGTTAGTCGCTGAAGATGACAAAGAACTTGAACTATTAACACTCGCGCAAAGCAAGTCAGGTTCTACGATTCGATGAAAACTTTTCAAATCACTGTATCTGAAAAGGCAATGAATGAACTCATCCAAAAGGATCCCATTTTAGGGTCCTTTATTCAAAAGATGGGTCCTTTATCTAGAACGGGTATTGAAGATCCATATTTAGCTTGCTTAGATTGTATTATTTCTCAACAAGTAAGTACGAAAGCTGCACAATCTATTTCAGATCGATTCTTTACTGCCTTTGAAAATGGAGATCCACAAAAAATATTAGATGCATCCATTGATGATATTCGTTCGTGTGGAATGTCTAATTCAAAGAGTCAGTACTTAAAGAATATTGCGCAGGTAAAACTTGATGGCTCTGTACCCTTTGATGATTTGCATAAATTAAGCTCTGAAGAAATCAGTGATTTACTGCTTCCTATTAAAGGAGTTGGACGATGGACAGTAGAGATGTTGTTGATCTTTACTTTAGAGAAGGAAGATATCTTATCTTATGGTGATCTTGCGATTCTTAGAGGTATGATGCGTATCTATCATAAAAAAGAAATTACACCAGCCTTCTTTAACAAGATAAAGAAGCGCTTAAGTCCACATTTAAGTGCTGCATCCTTCTATTTCTGGAAAGCCAGTATAGAAAAGAAAATATCCCATACTAAACGACTATGCACTGGTCGTTTTTTTGCGCTATAGTAAATATAAGTAAAAGTTTAGAGGATAAACATCATGATAACTGATAGAGAAAAAGAGATTTTAGAGATTATTAAAGCAGAGCCAAGCATTTCTCAAAACGACTTAGCACTTCGACTTGGAATAGCTCGTTCTAGTGCTGCAGTTCACATTACAAACTTGATGAAAAAAGGTTTGATTTTAGGGAAGGGATATATCTTAAATGAAGACCCTTATGTATTAGTCATTGGCGCAAGCAATATGGATATTAATGGAATACCTGATAAACGACTCATTCCTAGAGATTCAAATATTGGAAGTATCGAATTATCTTTAGGTGGTGTTGGACGTAATATTGCGGAGAACTGCACGAAACTTGGTCTAAATACAAAACTAATAACCGCTATCGGTGATGATGCCTTTGGAAATAAGATTCTCAAACATTCAATAGATATTGGTTTAAATATGGCGGATAGTTTAATTTTAAAAGATCAAACAACTTCAATTTACTTATCTGTTTTAGATGAAAATAGAGACATGAGTGTTGCGATTAATGCGATGGCAAGCATCGACAAATTAAATGTCGAATTTATAAAAACAAAAAAATCACTCATACAAGCAGCTCAAATTATTGTGATGGATGCGAATTTAAGTGAAGAGGTCATGAAAGAGGTGAGTGAATATACAGATGCGCCAATCTTTATTGATACAGTCTCTTCCACCAAGGCTTTAAAAATCAAAAACATCTTAGATAAAGTAGATACTTTAAAACCTAATAAACTCGAAGCACAGATATTAACTGGCATTCAAATTAGAACAGATGAAGATATCAAGTTAGCAGCTAATAAACTGCATGAACTTGGAGTAAAGCGTGTATTTATTTCTTTAGGCGCAAAAGGGGTCTATGCCTCACCAAAAAGTGAATCTAATTTCTATATGAATCCTCGAGTTCATGTAAAAAATACAACGGGATCAGGCGATGCCTTTATTGCGACTTTAGTGTATGCAAGATTACATAATTTAGATTTAAAAGAAACGGTCCAATTAGCCCTAAGTGCAGCTGCATTATGCTCAGAAAGCAGTGATACAATTGCGCAACATTTGTCGATAAATAATCTTAGAGCTAAACGAAATGAGTATTTTATTTAAAAAGCAAAGATTCATAAATTATATATGTTAAAATATTTATATAAATAAGTATATTTATATAGAAATGGGGGATTAAATGTCATATCAAACAAGTGCGAACCATACTCAATCTTTAATTAGTTCAGGGATGAAGATTATTGGTGATGTTAAATTAAATGAGACGTTTATTCATAAAGGACAAATTATTGGAAATCTTATTTCTAGTGAGAAAGTAATACTTGAAAACAACGCTAGTATCGAGGGGAATGTGAGTGTTGATCAATTGTTTTTAGAACTAGGTTCAATTACGGGTAGTGTGGAATGCGCATCAAATTGTGAGTTACTCATTGATAGTTTAATTAAAGGTGATGTAAAAGCAGAAAGTCTATCACTATCTGGAAAGATTGAAGGCAATATAACAGTAAGTAATTCAATATATTTAAGCGAACATGCTGAAGTTATTGGCAATATTGATGCAAAAGACATTCAAGTAGAAGCTGGCGCAAAAATAACGGGTCAATTGGTTATTAAAGGTTAATTGGAGCTTAAAATTCCTTTAAACCGAACATTAAAGGGTATATAATTGTAAAAAATGTTTATAAACATGATTTTTATTTATAATCGTTGATTATCATTTTCTACTTTGACAAAATACATTTAAAGTTAAACGAATTAGGAAGTGAGGGGGGCATATGAGAAGTTTAATATTAGAAGCAGATAATAAAATTACAAGACAGTTGATTAGTAATTTAAATCTTTTAGATGTCAAAGATAATTTTGTGATAAGTGAAATTAGTCATTTAGATGTTCATGAACACAATTTTTATGACATCATTTTTATTGACTACTCAATTAATCATGAAGATCCATTTGATTTAGCATTTCAACTACAAAAGGCTAATCCAGATACCTATATAGTGTTTTTAACACGCTTCAAAAATAATGAAGCAGAAGTGTTTGAAAACTATGATATCGAATATATATTAAAACCTATTAATCCACATCGATTAAGAACGGTTGTTCAGAAGGCTAAACGCTATAAACATAAACCAGTTGAACGCTTTATTGGAGAAGTATCCGTTAAAATGTTTGGAAGCATGGAAGTGAAGATGAATTCACGTAATGTCAGAATTGTACGTAAGCGTCAAAAAGAGATTCTAGCTTATCTCATTCTACATAAGTTCAAAGCAAGTGCTGTAGAGATGGCTAAAGATGTTATGAATGACAAAGATTTTGCATACTCCATACATGAATTAAAAGCCCTCATTTATGAATTAAGACATGATATTGAAATTGTGGATCAATATATCAATATTGAATATGTCGATCAAGAGTATCATTTAATTTTAGATGACGTTAATATTGATTACCTTAAGTTCATGGAGCTTGATTCAAATAAGATGTCTATGCATCGTTTAGAATTATCACTTCTAACGTATGGTAAAGGTTTACTTTATAACTTTAGAAATGAATGGCATTTAGATTATGCACATTCATGTAAAAAACATTTCTTTAATCTACAACACACATTGATTCATTCACTTGAACAAAAGAATGATGTTGATAAACTTAGAAATATTCTCTTCAATTTAAAACAATATTTAGAGTCAGAAGAAGATTGGGACTACTTCAATCATGTGGTTGAACATAACTTCTCGAAGGTTCAAAGAGAACATTTCCAAATGGCCGATTAAAAAAGACACAGCGTGTCTTTTTTATTGACTAAGCATGGTATCAAAGACATAGAAATCCGTTGATTCTTTAACTTCGAGATCCTTGATTAAATCTAAAACAATATCCCTATATTCATTTTTAATAAGCATCGTATTATTGAAGTTCATATTATCGAGTTCGATATCATCGATGTTTGCTTCTCGAATACTTATGGCCAGTAATGGTTCTTCTGATAAACCAAATTGTGTTGTGTAAGGTAGGATTGCTTGGTAGAGTTCAGCATTCAATTGAACATATCTCATTACTTTTTCGTTTGGATTCTCAAAATAATAATAAGAAGCCGTTGAAGGTCGATGAAAGAGCATATTCTCTTCATGATTGTAGGTATCTACTAATGTAATTGATATGAAGTCATCTGCAGGCTGAGGGAAATCGACTAAACTTGCAAGATAAGCATTGGTATTAACTGTTAAGTTTGAGAGCGTAATATCTGTTTCAATGTAGTTGTTTTGTTTTTCTGTTCTTAAATTTAAAACGGCTAGTGTTTGATCTTGAAGTTCTAAATAAGTATCTTTAGTCCATGAATCCATGTCTTTTAGATAAGCTTCTTTAAGTTGATTCAAGTCAATATTATTAATTTCAACTAAATCAGCATTTGTATATTCTCTAAGGATCGCATGACCAACAGTACTATAAGTATCAATATAGGCAAGCCCTGGGGCGATATATTTTAGAATAGAAGGAGAGTCATAGAGTTCATATAAAACTTTGGTCCAGGTGTAAGGGATTTGGTATTGCCTGGAGATTTTTTGACCACCATTTAACTCGTAGGTAAAACTAACATAAACTTGTGAGTAAGCATTATCAATCGTAAAAGGATAGGATTCATAACTTTGTGTATAGCCATCACTTGCTTCGATGGCAGTAATCAGTTGATTACTGTTATAGCGATATTCAGAACTGGTTGAATAATCAATCCAAGCATATTCATCTAAGATAATATTATGGAGATGAATGATGGCTTGAATGCCTGCTTCATCATTAATGGTGATGGTATTGAAATCATCATTATAGTTATTATAGGTATAGTCTGAATTAAAGATATAGTGTTGATAATCATTGAGTGTTAGTTCAATAGATTTTACATCTTCTAAATCAGGAATACGTGTCACAAAACTAAAGTTTCTTGAGAATAAACCTAATAGTAATAGTGAAAATCCTGCAATCGAAATAATGAGATATTTCAACATTGCTTTAAAGAGGTGTTTGAAGGATCTTTGAGAAATCGTATCCATCACTAGATAGACAACTCCCGCAAAGAAGAATGGGAAAATAAAATTAGCTAAAGTGTAGAAACTTTGTTGAGTATTTTCGCTGATGGTGTAAAAAGAAGAGTACATGATAAAGATTAGTATAATCATGAAGAAACTTGAGATGACAGGGAAGAAATATTGATTAGTAAAAGCTGACTCCGCTTTCTCGTGTTTGCGATTGATATAAACAAGTCGTGATAGTGAGAAAATGATAATTGTCCAAGCTAACCAGTAAAGTCCATTAAATAAAGAAGAATCAAACATTCGATCACTAAATTCAAATTGGTTTTCAAAGATTGACCAAATAGGAAAAATCAAACCAACAATTCTTAGTACTGAGTTTTCCATACTGAAACCTAAGAAGATTATGCTTCTAAAGAAGTTATAAGCTAAATAGGCTGAAACGGGTAAAACATTCAATAGCGCAGCATAGATAATGCCGTCTGCACTTGTTCCGACATGAACCAAAGCTAATGTCACGATTGCCGCAATCGCATATGCGATCAGTAAACTACTGAGTCCATTTTCAAGCATATTTACCCAAGTGAATTCAGCATCCAGTGAAACTAAGTTACCACTGAGCCAACTAATGATAAATGGAAGGGTAAGAAGAATAAGCGATGATACTGCCGTAGTGATAAATAAATCACCTTGTGTTATTGGTAAAGCGTGATAAACATCTAAGTCCTTTTTCTTATTCATATAGGAAAATAGAATAATCGGTAAGATAAAGGCAGAAATAATTAAAAGGATTAAATTTAAGACTTGTCCTAGAACACGAATGGTTTCAGCTCTAGAATTTGGACTAATCGTCATCGTTGTAAGATACAAAATTGGAAATACAACCAACATTGCGGAAGTCATCAATATAATAAAACGTCTATTTCGTTTGACTAAGAAACGAAGATAATCAATGTTGACACGCATTCTAAATAAGTTTGCCATAATTGCTTCCCTCCATTTCATAAACAAAGACTTCTTCCATGCTTACTGGAATTTCTTCAAATAACACAGGTTTTGTTTTTTCGATTTGAGATTTAATATCTCTGAGTTCACCTTTTGTGACCATCATATAAACATGGCCTCTTTTCTCAAGATGCAAGGCATTAAAGGATTTAAATAAGTCATCATGATTTGCTTCTTTATAGGCAATTTGAAGTTTGTGATAGTTACCACGAATATTTTCTACTTCATCTTGTAAAGTAATTTTTGTATCGTTAAGCAATGCAATACGATCACAGATATCTTCAAGTTCTCTTAAGTTATGAGAAGAAATGATAACTGTCATTTCTCGATTTAAAAGTTCATCTGTAATAATTCGCTTAAGTGTTAATCGCATTACGGGATCTAAACCATCAAAGGCTTCATCTAAAAGTAAAACATCAGGCATGACTGATAAAGCTAAGATAACTGAAGCTTGTCGTTTCATTCCCTTTGAGAAATTTTGAATAGAAGCTGTTTCATCGATTTTAAAAATTGTAACTAAACGTTGATACATTCCTTCATCAAATTTTGGATAAAAGATTTGATAGAATTCTTTCATCTCTTTTAAACTTGATTGTCCTAAGAAAAAGGGATCATCTGAAACAAATAAAATATGTCTTTTTATTAAAGGATTATTAAATACAGTTTGCCCCTTAACACTGACAGTGCCTTCATCTGCTTTTAATACACCCGCAATAATTCTGAGTAAGGTACTTTTACCGGCACCATTTGGTCCAACAAGTCCAAAGACAGACCCTTTCGGGATATGCCAATCGATATTTTCTAAAACATGCTTTTGATCAAACTGTTTAGAAATATTTTCACAATTTATCATTTATTTCACCTCTTCATAGACTTCATCTAGAAGTTTAATTAAATCTTTCTTTTGTATACCTAAATTCTTGAGTAGATGAAGTTCTTTACGACATTCATCTAAACGCATTTTACTGATCGATTGATCATTCTCATTTCTTTCGCATACAAAGTAACCGACCCCAGCTTTTGCGTATAAATAACCCGCATGTTCTAATTCGTTATAAGCTTTTACGACGGTATTAGGGTTAATCCCTAAATCTTTCGCAAGTGCTCGGACGGCAGGCATTTGACTATGAGGTGATAAAACACCACCCGCAATTTGGGCTAACACTTGATCGATAATTTGTTGATAAATCGGTGTTCGACTTAAACTCGATAATGTGATCATATGACATCCTTTCTATTCAACTGTACTATAATACTAGTACAGATAGTACAGAGAGTCAATAGACGTAAAAAAAGCTTCCTTAGTGGAAGCCTCTTGTTTAAATATCTACACCTAGTACGTTTTTAATCAGTAATCCGACAATAAATGAGAATGCCGCAACTGATAATGATATGGTTGCCATCTCTAAGAATCGAGATTTAAAGGGGAGATCTTGGGCAACTGATACATAGTACGTAAAGATTAAAATAATCAACACAACAATCGTCAACATCGTTCCTAAAGCAAATAGATAATGACTGTTATCAAATAATAGATAAGGAAGGGTCATTAAGACAACCGCTACTATATACATAATACCGGTATAGGTTGCTGATTTAAATGGATGTTCCTCACCATCGCTTTTAGCGGATAGATATTCAGAACTTGCCATAGAAAGGGTTGCAGATATACCTGTAACCAAACCAGATAAAGCAATCAATCTTGTATTTTGAAGGGCTAAACTTAATCCGGCTAAAGTACCTGTTAATTCAACCAAGGCATCATTTAAACCTAAAACCATAGAACCAACATATTGAAGTCTTTCTTCATCTAACATCGCAATGAGTGAAGCTTCATGGGCATCTTCTTCAGCCGCAATTCGTTTAGCTTCTTTAACATCTACAGAAATAGCTTCGTAGATCTCACTGGCATCCTCTTCTCCACGCTCCATAAGTTTAAGGGTGAATGTATAACCAAAAATAACATTAAGTAGGCTATACCAGAAAACCTTTAGTTTATAAGGTTTAGATTCTTCATTGGTATATTTAGACCAAATTAAAGAATGAGCTCTTTCTTCTTTACCAATTTTTTCTAATATTTCTCGATTTTTATCATCTTTTACTCGTTTTGCGATATTGTGGTAAACATAGAATTCCGTAATTTCCCCACGTTGCATCTTACGAATCGTATTTAAAGTTTTATCATCTAACATATTTTTACCTCGATAATCATTTTAACATGTTCAAATCATAAACAAACGCAAGTGTGCTGTGGATTTGTTATAATAGGGTACGCAAATGAAAATTATCGTAATTGGGGCCGGTCATGCCGGTGTAGAAGCAGCACTCGCAAGTAGTCGAATGGGCGTAGAAACCATTCTTTTAACCATGAGTCATCATCATATCGCAAGTATGCCTTGTAATCCATCACTTGGGGGTCCCGCAAAAGGGATAGTCGTTAGAGAAATTGATGCCTTAGGTGGTCAAATGGGAATTAGCGGCGATAAGACGGCGATTCAATTTAAAAAGTTAAATAGTAATAAGGGACCTGGGGTTCAATGCTTACGTGTTCAATCAGATAAAGTGGCTTATTCCAAATATATGGAAGAAGTGGTTCACAATACAAAAAATCTAGAAGTTGTTGAAGGAATTGCGACTAGAGTTGTGGCAGAAAATAATAAAATTACAGCTGTAGAAACAAAAGATGGACGAGTACTAGACTGTGATGCAGTAATTGTGACAGCTGGTACCTATATGACCTCAAAAATTTTAGTGGGGGATACATCAACATCTTCTGGTCCAGAAGACATGCCTACTACCAATGATTTATCGCAATCACTTAGAGATTTAGGTTTAAAAACTTTTAGACTTAAAACGGGTACGCCAGCACGTATTTTGACATCGTCGATTGATTTTTCAAAAGGCTTGCTTCAAGAAGGGGATGAAAACTTTATTCACTTCTCTGCTGATTTTAAAAAAGAAGATTATCCACAAGAACAAGTACCATGTTATTTAATCTATACTCAACCTACAACTCATTCAATTATCAATTTAAATATTAAAAAATCTGCCATGTATTCTGGTTTAGTAGAAGGTGTTGGCCCAAGATATTGTCCTTCTATTGAAGATAAACTGGTTAAGTTTGCAGATAAAGATAGACATCAAATCTTCTTAGAACCAGAGAGTTTATCTTTAGATACCACTTATGTTCAAGGCTTTAGTACTTCGATGCCTCATGATATTCAAGAGAAGATGTTGAGATCACTACCTGGCTTAGAGAATTGTGTTATTAAGAAATATGCTTATGCGATTGAATATGATGCGATTGATCCAACTCAACTTTATCCAAGTTTAGAAGTAAAAACAGTTGAGAATCTATACACTGCAGGACAAATCAATGGAACTTCTGGTTATGAAGAAGCAGCGGCTCAAGGTTTAATGGCAGGAATCAATGCGGTACAGAAATTAAGACATTTAGAACCTGTTATTCTAGGTCGTGATCAAGCTTATATTGGGGTTATGATAGATGATTTAGTCACTAAAGGAACGGATGAACCGTATAGACTACTAACATCTCGTGCTGAACATCGTTTACTTTTAAGACACGATAATGCGGAAATGCGTTTAAGTGAACTCGGTCATGCGATAGGTTTATTAAATGAAAATAGATATGCAAGATATTTAAAAATGAAATCTGATATTGAGGTTTTAACTGAAAAGTTAAGAGAGATTAGATTTAAGCCAAAAGATACCATCATGGAACTTCTTATTGAAAAAGGATATCCAAATCTATATGAAGGGATCAGTGCTTATGATTTAATTAAACGTCCTAATATAAATTTGAAAGATGTTTTAATTTATACAGATATTACAGGCTTTAATGATGAAGTTATTGAAGCCGTTGAAATCGAAGTAAAATATGAAGGTTACATTGCGAAAGCTAAAAAAGAAGTTAAACGTTTAGAAGCAACTGAACATTTAAAACTACCGAATGATATTAATTATGATGAAGTGGATAACTTATCTATTGAAGGAAGACAAAAGTTGTCTAAGATTAGACCAATCACTTTTGGCCAAGCTTCACGTATTTCAGGGGTCAATCCAGCAGACCTTGTCGTTTTAAAAACCTATTTGAATCGAAAATGAGATGAACTTGTTTAAGAAAGTTTGTCGTTCAATAGTATAATGACGCTATGGAAAGTGGCATCTCTCGTAGCGTTTTTAAATCTCATTTAAAAAAACAATATCCTGATCGTTTTGAAGAAATCGATGAAGCTTTTGAAGTCTATCGAAATCTTCTTTTTGAAACAAACCAAGTTATGAACTTAACGGCCATCAATGATGCTGATGAAGTGCGTGAAAAACACTTCTTAGATAGCTTGTTGTTGGAACCAATGGTTAAAGAAAATGCGATGGTAGCGGATATTGGATCTGGAGCTGGATTTCCAGGTTTGCCTTTGGCGATTGTCCGAAATGATGTACAGGTTGTCTGTATTGAACCCACACAAAAGCGATGTTCGTTTATGATGAATGTGGTCAATGCATTAGACCTTAAAAATGTTAAAATTTTAAACAAACGAGCTGAAGATTGTCAGGATTTAAAAGAGTCTTTTGATGTGGTTACTGCACGAGCTGTTGCGGCACTACCTGTCTTATTAGAATTATGCACCCCTTTAGTTAAAGTCGGTGGTGACTTTATTGCGATGAAGGGATCAAATGCTCAAGAAGAATTGAATAAGAGTTTAAATGCGATTAAAGCATTAAACTTAAATCAACCTCAAGTGATTGAAAGTGAATTACCAACAGCTGGCAATAGAATTCACTATCTATTTAATAAGGATAAAGCTTGTCCAAGTATGTATCCACGTGAATATAAATATATTAAGAAGAAAGCATTGTAGGAGAGTTTATGCAAGAAACACAAGATATACTACTAAGTCTGATTGATTCAAATCGTTTTCAACCACGACTTACATTTAATGAAGATGCGATTGATGAACTCGCTGAATCGATTAGAGGCAATGGACTGATTCAACCAATATCGGTTAGACGTAATGGTCCACGTTTTGAAATCATTGCGGGTGAAAGACGATATCGTGCAGTCACTAAACTTCAATATCATTCTATTCCTGCTTTCGTCTTAGAAGTTGATGATGCACAACTCGCGGAAATGGCTTTGGTTGAAAATATTCAACGTGAAGATTTATCAGCGATTGAAGAAGCTAAGGCTTATCATGCGATGATTAAGTCACATGCGCTTACACAAGATGCGATTGCGAAACGTGTAGGGAAATCACAATCATCCATCGCAAACAAAATTCGTTTATTAAATCTACCTGAAGATATTCAATATGCGGTCACTGAAAAAGTGATTTCAGAAAGACATGCAAGAGCACTACTTGGTTTAAAAGAAGAAGATCAAATTGACGTCTTCAACAAGATTCAACAACAAAACTTAAATGTGAGACAAACAGAGGCTTTAGTTGAACATGTGGTAAAACCAGTTGAGAAAAAACGCAAACATGGTATACGTGGCATAACACGTTCAGTCCAAGTTGCGATTAACACCTTATTGGCATCGATTAAGATGATTGAAAAAACAGGTGTTAAAATAGAAGTTGTTCAAGAACAAAATGATGAAGCTTATGAAATTAAAGTTCGGTTTATAAAATAATATGGGAAAAGTAATCGCAATAACAAATCAAAAAGGTGGTGTCGGGAAAACAACCACCAGTATCAATCTAGCCGCTGGCTTAGCCTATTTGAATAAGAAGGTTCTTTTAGTTGACTTTGACCCACAAGGAAATACAACACAAGGGGTTGGCGCATCACGTGAGTCGATTAAGACAACAGTTTATGATTTAGTCATGAATGGACATGATGCAGATGCGACAACGATGCAAATCAAACGTCCACCGGTATCGCTTATTCCCGCAACCATTGATTTAGCTGGAGCTGACCTTGAAATGGTTGAATATAAAGTAGGACGAGAAAACTTACTTAAAAATAAAATTGATGAAGTTAAAGACAAATATGATTATGTCTTAATTGATTGTCCACCTTCACTTGGTTTATTAAATACCAATGCACTAACGGCAGCTGATTCAGTGATCATTCCTGTTCAATGTGAATATTATGCCTTAGAAGGTTTAACACAACTCTTAAGTACCATTCGTTTAGTTCAAAAACTATTTAATAAGGACTTACGTATTGAAGGGATCCTTCTTACCATGTTCGATGCCCGTACGAAACTCTCTGTTGAAGTTCAACAAGAAGTACGTAAATACTTTAAAGAACGTGTTTATAAAACCTATATTCCTCGTAATATTAAACTCTCTGAAGCCCCATCTCGTGGCTTAAGTATATTTGAATATGACGTTCGCTCAGAAGGCGCAAAAGCTTATGCGGCTATGGCAAAAGAAGTCATTAAAGCGAATGAGAAAGGATCTTCATGAGTGACAATAAAAGATTAGGCAAAGGCTTAGAGGCTTTGTTTGGTGAAAATGTTAATGATGTCTTAGAAGATCTTCAACAAGATCGTTCATTAGCTTCTGAAATCAAACTCTCTGAAATTCATCCAAACCCTTATCAACCACGTGTTGTGTTTGACGAAGTTAAGATTGATGAACTTGCGCAAAGCATTAAAGAGCATGGTGTCTTTACACCAATTTTAGTGCGTAAATCCGTTTCAGGTTATCAATTGATTGCGGGTGAAAGACGCTTTAGAGCATCTAAAAAAGCAGGTTTAGAAACGATTCCTGCGATTGCTTTAGAATTTGATGATCAACAAATGATGGAAATATCCCTCATTGAAAATATTCAACGTGAAGATCTATCCGTTATTGAAGAAGCTAAGGGTTATCAAATCCTTATTGAAAAGTTAGGCTTAACCCAAGAACAATTAGCTCAAAAGGTCGGTAAGTCTAGACCTCATATTACCAATCTTCTTCGTTTATTAAATTTACCAGAATCTGTTCAAGACTTATTACTTAATCAAAGTCTAACAATGGGTCAAGTCAGACCATTAGTTAATATTGAAGATAAAGCTCAAGTTGAAAAGCTAGCGAAAGAGATTGTCTCAAAAAAATTGAGTGCTCGTGAAGTTGAGAAACTCATGAAGCCTAAGAAAGATAAACCTGTAAAAGAAGATGCGACTGACTATCGTTATGTAGAATCTCTATTACGTGGTAAATACCAAACTAAGATTCATGTCAGTGATCATTCGATAAACATTCATTTTGAAGATGAAGAAGATTTAAACCGCATCCTAGAAATTATGGATGCCTTGGAAGACTAAAATGTTAGAGGATACGATTGTTGCGCTATCGACTGCTTTGCGTCCACAAGCTGTTAGTATCCTAAGACTTTCTGGCGATGCTTCAGTCGAGATAGCCGAAAAACTATGTCATAAAGATTTAAGTGATGCAGATCATAGAATCACTTATTCACATATCTATGATCCACATACAAACGAAGTGCTTGATGAAGGACTTATTTTAGTCATGAAAGCACCTAAGACGTATACGCGTGAAGATGTGGTTGAAATCCAATGTCATGGTGGTGTCTTTGTGACTGAACGTTTACTCGCAACAGTTTTATCGATGGGTGCACGCTTAGCTTTAAGTGGTGAGTTTACTCAACGCGCTGTGATGAATGGACGTATTGATATCTCCCAAGCACAAGCCGTTAATGATATGGTTACTGCTGATTCTAAACAATCTGCTCAACTCGCGATGGCAAGTCTTAAAGGGAGTGTCAAAATTTTAATTGAGCCTTTAGTGGAAGAACTTATTCAACTAATCGCACAAATAGAAGTGAATATTGATTATCCTGAATATGACATTCCACAAATCACACGCCAAGAACTATTAAAACAAGTTAATAGCTTAATTACTAAACTAGAAAAACTCTTAATTGAATCAAGAAGTGGTCAGCGCATGAAAGAAGGGGTTAAGACTGTTATTATTGGTCAACCTAATGTAGGTAAATCCTCCTTATTAAATGCACTCCTTGAAGAAGATAAAGCCATTGTGACTGATATTCCTGGGACAACACGTGATGTGGTTGAAGGAACCCTACATTTAGAAAATGTAACCCTTCAACTTTTAGATACCGCTGGGATTCGTCAAAGTGATGATACGGTTGAAAAGATTGGGATAAAGAAGACTTTTGATCATATTGAAAAAGCAGATCTTATCCTATTCTTAGTAGATGGTTCAAAAGAGATGAGTTCAAGTGATGCAGAACTCTTGGAATCCCTAGATCAAGATAAAGTTCTGTTAGTTCATACCAAAAAAGATTTGAATACACAATCAAACCGTTTAGAGATTTCAGCCTTACATAAGGATATACAGGCATTAGTTGAACAAATTGAAAAACGCTTTGAGAAAGATCAGTTTGTTTTTGATCGTCCTGTCTTATCTCAAGCACGATCCATTGGTTTAGCACAAGCTGCCTTTGAAGCCATGAAACAAGCTGAACTTTCTTTAAATAGTGGAATGGAAGTGGACTTAGCTTTAATTGATATAAAGGATGCCCATACATCTTTACAAGCCATGATGGGGGCAGAAGATTTTAATTTAGGAGATGAATTGTTTAGACGATTCTGTTTAGGTAAATAATGTTTTGGATAGATACACATGCGCACCTCGCATCTGAAGAATTTAATGAAGATATAAAAGAAGTCATTTCTAGGGCAAAAGATGTCGGTGTAGAAACGATTCTTTTAGTGGGTGTTGGCATTAAAGGTGGACAAGAAGCTTTAGCTTTGGCAAGCACTGATCCCATTTTTAAAGTAGCGGTTGGTTTTCATCCAGAAGAAGTAGATGAAATAGAAGATGCAGATTGGTCAATCATGTTAGAGATGATGGAAAAAGAAGAAGTCATTGCGATTGGTGAAATTGGACTAGATCATTATTGGGTTAAAGATAAGGATGTTCATCAAAGACAGGAAGAACTCTTTATTAAACAAATAGAAATAGCTAACAAGCTTAACAAACCAATCTTGGTTCATATGCGTGATGCGACTGAAGTGACCTATCGCATTATGAAAGAACATAAGGCAAAAGCCTCAGGCATATTACATTGTTATTCGGGATCTTTAGAGATGGCAAATGAGTTTATTAAGCTTGGTTATGATATTTCTTTAGCGGGACCTGTGACATTTAAGAATGCACATACGCCTAAAGAAGTGGCTAAACATATCGACATTAATCATCTTCATATTGAGACAGATGCACCCTATTTAAGTCCTACGCCACATCGTGGTAAACGCAATGAAAGTAGCTATGTGATTGAGACTGCAGCTGTAATAGCTTCTTTAAGAGAGATTCCTTTAGAGGATTTAAAGAAAGCGCTTTATACTAATTTCAATCGATTATTCAACTTATCGGTGTAAATTTAAAAAGGTTTACAAATGAAAAGGACTGTGCTATTATCCCTTAGTCTTAGACAAAAATAGGGAGGAATGACTGTGAAACGCATCAAAAAACTACTATTATGCAGCTTAATGTTATCTTTTACAGCCTGCTCAGCGCCTGAAGAGACTCAAGAAATTGTCCTTTTGCAAGCGCAAGACACCACATTATTAGAGAATAATACACAAATTAGTCCATATACTTTTTCTGAAGAATTACAGACAGTTTATGATACGGCTCCTGTAAAAACCGTATTAAAACAAACAGATAGTACACGTACTGGATACTCTTGGTTGATCTCAAAAGTATCGACAGGATCACCTGCAAGTATTACCACAACGATTCGTTCAACTTACGATGTAAAGGGTGAACTACTATCTACTGAACAAGTTCCAGGATCGGATATAGAAACACCTGCCACACCAACTGTTTATCAATATGGTGCGAAGGTTGAAATTGGAGCTTACTTCTATACATCAGTTATTACCCGTTATGGTTATGACTGTGTGGGATGTAATATCGGTTTAGATGGTGCCGCAACAACATCATCAGGCATTAAAGTTAAAAGCACATCGGTTAGACAAGCGAGTGGTATCTACACAGATAACCTAACTTATGAAGGTTATTATATTGTAGCGGCAGATAAGGCGTTCCCTTACTGTACAGTTTTGGAAATCCAGAATAGAAATATGAGTGGGTATGGTTTAGTACCTGGTGTGCCATTTCAAGCGATTGTTTTAGATCGTGGTGGTGCCATAAATACGACACACTTAGATTTATATGCTGGTTCAGAAAAGAACTTAAGTGTTATTGATCGTGGTATGACAAATGGCTTAAAAGTAACGATTGTTGATTTCCTAGATTGGACAACCAACAGTTACGGCCAAAGAGTCTGTCAATAAGTTAAAAGACAATCCTAGAAATAGGGTTGTTTTTGTTATAATGAACACGATGAAAATTAAAGAAAGCATTGTGGTGGAAGGTCGCCATGATGAAGCACGTTTAAAAGAGATTGTAGATGCTCATATTGTGGTTACTAATGGTTCTCACTTAAGAAAAGAAACACTCAGTCTTTTAAAAGAATTAAATGAAAAGAATGGGATTATTATATTTAGTGATCCTGATAATCCAGGCAAACGTCTACGCCAAAGAATCCTAGATGAAATACCTGATGCGAAACAGGCTTTCTTAGCGCAAAAGGATGCTCGACATAAACGTAAAGTTGGAATTGAACATGCCTCTAAAGAAGTTATCTTAGAAGCTTTAAAGAATGTCATTGAACTCAGCGATGTACAAAGCGATGTAGAAATGAAGGATTTAGTTGAACTCAATTTAGCGGGAAATGCTGAAGCATCCATTAAACGTAATGAGCTTGCGCGAAAGTTGAAGATGAGTGAAGGTAATGCTAAACAGTTTTTAAAACAATGTCATCATTTTGGCATCTCAAAGAAAGATCTAACGCAATGAAGAAACCGATAAGTGCCCATGCAGAAACAATTCGTATTTTGCGTGAGAATAATCAAAAAGCTAAAAAGAAATTTGGTCAAAACTTTATCATTGACCCATCGGTTGTTAAGAAGATTGCTGAAGTGGCTGATGTGAAAGAGAAAGATGTGATAGAAGTGGGTCCTGGTTTAGGGGCATTAACAGAACAACTATCTTTTTTAGCGAATTCAGTTACAGCCTATGAAATCGATAAAGATTGGATTGACCATCTCAATAACTTTTTTGTTGATTCAAATGTAAAAGTCATTAATCAAGATTTTCTAACTGTGACAAATGATGATTTTACCGCCAGTCATTGTGTGGGTAATCTACCATACTACATTACGACACCTATACTTTTTCATATCTTAGAAAACTTAGATCAAATCAAAGTAATCACCATTATGGTTCAAAAAGAAGTGGCAGATCGTTTAAGTGCGCAAGTGGGTACGAAAGACTACAATGCCTTAAGTATTATTCTAAATACCTTATGTGATGTGAAGACGGTTTTAAAAGTCAATGCGAATGTCTTTATGCCTAAACCAAATGTTGATTCTGCTGTAGTACAACTTAGACGTAAAGAAAATGTGAGTTCACAAGATCTTTCATCTTACTTTTCTTTTGTGAAAAAAGCTTTTACACAAAGACGTAAAACTTTAGTGAATAACCTTCGAGATGTTTCAAATCTAAAAGAAATATTAGTAGACATGAATTTATCAGAAAGCATTCGCGCTGAAGCATTATCAAAAGAACAATTTGAAGACTTATATAAAAGGGTGAACGCATGAAATTAAATGCTTACGCAAAAGTGAATATTGGATTAGACATTGTTGGTAAAAATGATATGGGTTATCATGACTTGAAATCGATTTTTGTGCCCATTACATTACATGATCAAATTATGATTCATCCATATAAAGAAGATCGTTTTAGGGTTTATCCAAAATTTTATATTCACCCTGAAAAAAATACGATATTGAAAATTATTAAAGTATGTCGTGAACGTTTTAATTTCCACGATCATTTCTCAATCACCTTACACAAACATATTCCATCACAAGCCGGCATAGGCGGTGGTAGTGCGGATGCGGCAGCTGTCTTTAACTATTTAATTGATCTTTATGGTTGGAAACTAAGTGATCAAGAAAAAATAGAAATTGCCAAAGAAGTGGGAGCTGATGTACCATTCTGTGTCTTTAATAAACCAGCACTCGTAGAAGGGATTGGAGATAAACTTCAGTTCTTTAATTTTAAAAGCACAACCCATGTGGTATTAGTTCAAGCTAAAAAAGGGGTATCTACTGTTAAAGCTTTTGCGGGCTTAGATTATCCCAATTTAAAACATCCCAATATTGATAAACTTAAAAAAGCGTTAGTTGATGAAGATTATAAATTATTTACCCAGAATTTAGGAAATAGTTTTGAAGATGTAGCGATTAAATTGGTGCCACAAATTAAGGCAATTAAAGATGAACTTATTGAACTAGGTTGTGATGCGACACAAATGAGTGGTTCGGGATCTGTGGTCATGGGCTTTAGTCAAAGCGAAGAAATTATTGATCAGTGTGTGAAGCATTTTAGAGGTAAAGTTCGCTTTGTCAGAAAGACATCATTAATGGTCGAGGCAAGTGAAAGTTTGTTAAAATAGGAATGGGAGAATGACTAAATGAGAAGTGCAATTATACTAGCAGCTGGTAAAGGTACCAGAATGAAATCGGAGTTACCAAAAGTAATGCATCCGATTCTAAGTGAACCAATGGTTGTTCACATTACAACACACCTCAATCGCATTGATGTGGATCAAACAATTGTGATTGTTGGACATAAAGCTGAAGTGGTACAAGACTGTTTAAAAGATACAGTTTCTTATGCGACACAAAGTGAACAATTGGGTACTGGGCATGCGGTGATGCAAGCACTACCCATTTTAAATGATGATGGCGATACCATTATTTTGTATGGGGATGTGCCATGTATTCAATCTTCAACTATGAATAAAATCTTTGAACATAATAAAGATGTCGACATGACAATCTACACTGCTGTATTAGATGATCCAAAACAATATGGTCGATTAGTACGTGATGGTTATGGTCATGTTAAGGCGATTGTTGAGTATAAAGATTGTAATGATACTGAAAAACTTGTTAATGAAATAAATACGGGTATTTATTGTGTTAAAAATTCAGCCCTTCATAAATATATGAAGGAAATCAAAAATGATAATGCGCAAAAAGAATTCTATCTCACAGACTTAGTTGAAATCATTTTAAGTCATGGTGGAAAAGTACAAGCAGTTGAAATTGATGATGTCGATGAAGTTCAAGGTGTTAATGATCGCAATGATTTAGCTAAAGCTTCTAAATGGATTCAAACAAAAATTAATACTGATTGGATGAAAGAAGGGGTAAGCTTCGTTGATCCTAATCTATCTTTTATCTCTTTAAATACAAAAATTGGGACGGATGTGACAATTTATCCAAATGTTTACTGTGAAAATCACAATACGATTGGAAATGATGTTACATTATTACCGAATACTTTTATTTCTAATTCTAGTATTGGAAATAAAGTACATATTGATGCCTCAAGAATTACAGACTCTGAAGTCGGTAATGAAGTTAATATTGGACCTTATGCACATCTAAGAATGCATTGTGTCATCGCAGATAAGAATCGAATTGGTAACTTCGTTGAAATGAAGAAAACACAGTTTGGTTATGATTCTAGATGTGCACACTTAACCTACTTAGGTGATAGTATTGTAGGTTCAAAAGTTAATATGGGTTGTGGGGTTGTGACGGTCAACTATGATGGTAAGAATAAATTTCAAACCATTATTGAAGACGGTGCCTTTATTGGTTCGAATGCAAACTTAATTGCGCCAATTAAAGTTGGTAAAAATGCAGTGGTTGCGGCTGGTTCAACAATTTATGAAGATGTTCAAGAAACAGATATGGCTATCGCAAGATCACGCCAAATCAATAAAGAAGGTTTAGGCTTACGTTACAAAGAGAAGAATAAAAAATAAAAGGAGAGGGACAGGATGAAGGATATTATTGTATTTGCATTATCATCAAGCATTGAGTTAGCTGATGAAATTTGTGCCACACTTGGCATTGATAGAGGACAGATTGCGGTTAGGCATTTTGCCGACAATGAAATTATCATTGAACCATTAGAATCCGTTCGTGGAAAACATGTCTTTCTTGTTCAATCCACTTGTCGTCCTGTAACCAATAGTTACATGGAAGTCTTGATTGCTTTAGATGCATGCAAACGTGCATCAGCGGATAAAGTGACAGTTGTTATGCCATATTATGGCTATGCTCGTCAAGATCGTAAAGCACGTGCTCGTCAACCAATTACAGCTAAGTTAATGGCAAACCTATTAACTACAGCGGGTGCAGATCGAGTCGTTACATTAGATCTACATGCTCCACAAATTCAAGGCTATTTCGATATCCCTACGGATGACTTAACAGCTGTTTCAATGTTGGGTCAATATTTTAGAACTAAACAATTTGAAAATGAAGTTGTCGTTGTATCACCAGATCATGGTGGGGCAACACGTGCTCGTAACTTATCAGATACATTGCCTAACAGTACGATTGCGATTATTGATAAGCGTCGTACAAAACCTAATGTTGCTGAGGCTCTTAACCTTATCGGGGATGTAGATGGTAAGACTTGTATTATTGTTGATGACATCATTGATACTGGCGGCACCATTATGGGTGGCGTAAAAATGCTTTATGAAAAAGGAGCTAAAGAAGTTTACTGTGCCTGCTCACATGGTATTTTCTCAGGAGATGCACTAAGTCGAATTGCCAATTCTGATGTTAAGGAAGTCGTTGTGACAAACTCTATTCCATTAACAGATGACATGAAAAAAGAACCAAAGATTAAGCAAATCTCTATCGGTTATATGTTAGCTCGTACTATCCAAGCGATTCATTTGCATACACCTGTTTCTGAAATGTATAAAATGTTTAATGAGGATGTTAAATAATTGACCCACTCAATGTGGGTTTTTTATTGCTTAAGTGGTAGAATTATCTCATTATGATTCAAGAATTAAGAGAACGTATATTAGAAGAAGCGATTGTCGTTAATGATTCAATGGTAAAAGTAGATGGATTTTTAAACCATCGTTTAAATATTGAGTTAATAGATAAGATGGGAACTATCTTTTTTGATGCCTTTAAGGATAAAGAAATTGATTTAATATTAACGATTGAAGCATCCGGAATTGCCTTGGCAATCATGGCTGCACAGAAATTAAATGTTCCAGTTTTATTTGCGAAAAAAGGTAATAACTCTCTACATCAAGAAAATATTTATACAACCATTGTTCATAGCGCAACGAAAAATATTGATACACGTATCTATGTGTCAAAAGATTTCATTCAAAAAGAAATGAATATCTTAGTGATCGATGACTTTTTAGCTAAGGGTCATGCGGTGTTAGGTTTAATGAATTTAATTGATCAAGCACAAGCAAATTGTGTTGGTGTTGGAATCGCAATTGAAAAAGGTTTTGATACTGGTGGTCAAACACTCAGAGACATGAATGTTGATTTAGTATCTTGTGCCATTATTGATCATATTGAGAATGGGAAAGTAATTTTAAGAGATGAATAAGGGTAAATTATCACTAATCTTAACAGCTTTAATTTGGGGTGTTTCATTTTCCTTTATAGACTTAGCCTTAGATGGTGGGTGGACAACTTTTCAAATACTAGGAATGCGTGGACTTATTGGTGGTCTTTTTTTAACGCTCTTTAGTTACAAGAAAAAGTTTTGGTTAAACAAACGATTAATGATTGAAGGTATGATTGTTGGTTTGTTTTTATTCTTAGGTTTACTTTTTCAAACTTATGGACAAATGTTATCGACCGTACAAAACACATCCTTTATCACGGTTTTATATGTTGTCTTTGTGCCGCTACTTTTATGGCGTCAACATAAGATGACAACAAGTATTTTTATTGCGATTGTATTCGCAGTTAGTGGAACAGCATTTCTAAGTTTAGACTCTACCTTCTCTATTAATATAGGCGATCTATTAATTATTGCTTGTGCTTTCTTTTTTGCGGTACATATCATTCTAAATGAAAGACTTACACGTCTAGGTGATTTAGTATCAGCGACAGCTATTCAAACCTATACACTATCCATCTTAGGTTTTATCTTTGCCTTTTTTGAAGGCGAAGCACTACCTACAAGTGGTTATGGTTTCATGTTGTATATCGGAATAATGGCAAGTGGAGTTGCGATGTTTACCATGGTTTATGGACAAGCACATACCCATCCAACCGTTGCGGGTTTACTTATGACATTAGAATCCTTCTTCGGAGCTCTCTTTGCGATACTTCTTTTATCTGAGCCACTCAGTTTTAAACTGATTATCGGTGGAGCACTGATGATGTCATCAGTTGTGATGATTGAAATAGGTCCTCGAATTATACGTGTATTTAAACGCATATTGTGATATACAATTAACAATGTAAAAATAAAAATGTAGAAATCTACATTTTTTTAAACTTTGATTTTTGCCGCAATATCTAACATCCTCTTTACTTGATGTTGGATGGCTGGTTTAACATCTTCAACCATTTTACCTTCTTGGTTAATGGTGACACTTGTACCGTATGGATTACCACCGGCTAAGCTAATGGCTGGATCAGTATAACCTGGTGCAACCACTAAGGCACCCCAGTGATACATGGACGTATATAAACTTAAGATAGTTGCTTCTTGTCCACCATGTGGGTTTTGCGCTGAGCTTGTCGCACTGACCACTTTATTAATGGTTTTACCACTTGCCCATAAACCACCTTGTGTATCGATGAACTGTTTGAATTGTGAAGGCACATTTCCAAAGCGTGATGGAACTGAGAACAGTATTGCATCCGCCCATTCAATATCATCGGATGTCGCAACTGGTGTATCTTTCGTCGCTTCTTGATTTGCTTTCCAGCCTGCTTGTGAATCAATCACAGCTTGTGGGGCTAACTCTTGTACTTGGCGTACACGTACTTCTGCACCTAATCTCTCACCCTCCTCTTTTGCCCATTGAGCAATTTGAGTATTTGAACCGTAGGTGCTGTAATAAATAACAGATAATTTTAAACTCATAGTTTTCTCCTTGTTGTGTTAAACAACTTAGATAAATTATAAAAGAGGGCTTATCCCTCTTTCAATCAATATGCTTACTTTTTGTAAGTATTATAAGTTTTCATCTGCGAATGCTTGAATCGCATCCATGGTTGGTATAAGTTTTTGTCCTAAATCCGTTAAGGTATAGTGGCCATCAATTTGTTCTACCAATTTAATTTCTTGAAGTTCTTTTAAGCGTTCAGTTAAGACTTTTTCACTACAAGCATTCACACAACGTGATAGTTCTTTGAAACGCATAGGTTGAAAACTAAGGCATCTTAATATGAGGCCAGTCCATTTTTTACCTAACCAGGAAATTACTTCTTCATATTTTGCACATAGGATATGTTCTTCTGCCATGTCTATTTCCTTTCGAGTTTTTCTATGAATTTTTTCTCTTCTGAGAGTATTTTTATTTGTCCATTGGTGATTTCGTTTAACTTATTTTTAATATCTTCTTGTGTATGACATCTTAGCATAACTTCTGTATCAAATGTCTTTTCAACAATCTCTGCGATTTTTTCGATTGCTAATAATTTTTGATCTAAGTGAGAGTAATCAATAGATACGACTAATTCAGTAATTTCTTGAACAGTCGTTAATTCAGCTTGATTAATAGCTTCAACAACTGATGATCTATAAGCTCTGATTAAACCAGAAGCACCAAGTTGTATACCACCATAATAACGAACAACAATTGCTAAGATATTTTCAACATCCATTGAACGTAAAGCTTCTAACATTGGTTGACCTGCTGTACCACTTGGTTCACCATCATCATTTGCCTGTTCACGCTCATTGATTCTAAAGGCTGTACAAACATGTGTTGCCTTGTAATGTTGTTTGCGAATATCTTTTATAATCTCTTGAACTTCATCATAAGAATCTATTCTAAAAAGATAGGTTAAAAATTCTGATTTTTTAAGGGTGATAGAGTGCTCTGTGTTATGATGTAGGCGATATGACATTGCGTCTAAAGTATAGCATATAGACGTGCATAGAAAGGGATGTATGATAGAGAGATATTCGAGAGAAGTAATGCAGAATGTTTGGAGTGAACAATCCAAATTTGAAGCATGGTTAAAAGTTGAATTAGCGGTTTGTGAGGTTTATCATCAACAAGGAAAAATTACGGATGATGAAATGGCTAAACTAAGAAAAGCAACTTTCAACATTGAACGTATAGAAGAAATTGAAAAAACAACACGACATGATGTAGTCGCATTTACACGTTGTGTATCTGAGAGTTTAGGCGAAGAAAAACGTTGGATACACTATGGCTTGACATCAACTGATGTCGTTGACACATCATATGCCCTTTTATATAAAGAAGCGAATGAAATTTTAAAAGACGATCTTCAACAATTAAAAGCAGTTTTAATTGAAAAAGCACAACAAACTAAGCACTATCCTTGTATTGGACGTACGCATGGAGTCCATGCGGAGATTACAAGTTTTGGTTTGAAGTTTGCCTTATGGGTTGAAGAAATTAATCGTCAAATTGAACGATTTGATATGGCTTGTGAAGATGTTCAAACAGGTAAAATTTCTGGAGCTGTTGGAAATCATGTTTATACAGGCATTCCTCTGCAAGATGAAACATGTAAGTTGTTAGGGATTAATTCTGCTAAGATTTCTACACAAACACTTCAACGTGATCGTCACGCATTTTATTTATCAACACTCGCATTAATTGCGGGCACTTTAGAAAAAATATCCGTTGAGATGAGACACCTACAACGTACAGAAGTACGTGAAGTAGAAGAAGGATTTGCGAAGGGTCAAAAAGGATCAAGCGCAATGCCTCATAAACGTAATCCAATTTCATTTGAAAACATTACGGGTGCTTCACGTGTCATTCGTGGTTACATGTTAGCGGCTTATGAAAATATTCCTCTATGGCATGAACGTGATATTTCACACTCATCAGTTGAGAGAATCATTATGCCTGACGCGACAATATTATTAGATTATGCCTTAAATCGTATGATTGGCTTAATGAAGAACATCGGTTTATTTGAAGATCGCATGTTGGCTAATATTGGTTTAACCCATGGTGTTATCTTTGCGCAAAGAATTATGAATGTGCTCATCGATGAAAAAGGGTGGGTTCGTGAAGAAGCCTATGACATGATTCAACCAATCGCAATGGATGCATGGACAAATAAAAAAGATTTCAAAACATTACTTGAAGCAAGTGATCGTGTAATGTCTGTATTCACACAAGACGAACTCGATTCTAGTTTCGATGTAGAATTTTATTTACGTGAAGTTGATTCAATCTTTAAACGTGTTGGTATCTAAATATTAACCGGGAAATAGTGAAAATATAAACAATTAATTTGTGGCACATTGTGCCAATTCTTAAAAGTTCCTTGTAAAGATAGGCTTAAGCATATAAAATAAAAAAGAATTTTGTGTAATACAAAAATAAAGGAGTAATCATGGAAGGTTTAGAACTCGTAAGTTTTCAAATTATCGCAGCTGCTGGTACAGCACGTTCTTCATTCGTTGAAGCATTACAAGCTGCAAAAGAAGGTCGTTATGACGACGCTAAAGAATTAATCAAACAAGGCGATGAAGCTTTTACAGAAGCTCACCACGTACATGCTGATTTAATTCAAAAATTCGCTGCTGGTGAAGAAGTAGGCGCAAACATTCTACTTATCCACGCAGAAGACCAAGTTATGAGCGCAGAAGTCTTCAAGCTATTAGCTGAAGAAATGATCGACGTTTATAAAAAAATCGGTGCTTAATTCTTAAATTAAGAAACTCTAAAGAAGAGAATTCAATCAAAGAATTCTCTTTTTTTTGTTTAGGCGTACAATAGAGTTATGAACAAAGATCTAAAGAAACTTACAACTGAATCAAGACACCCCAACTCTATGGACTTAGATGCACGCTCAAGTTTAGACATCGTAAAGCTAATGAACGATGAAGATAAGCAAGTTGCTTATGCGGTTGAAAAAGAAGTTGAAATCATCGCAAAAGCCGTTGATGTGATTATTGAACAACTCAATAATCATGGAAGAGTGATTGTGTTTGGGGCAGGAACAAGTGGAAGATTAGCTGTTTTAGATGCATCAGAAATTCCACCAACTTTTTCATCTAGTGAAGAGTTTATTGGTTTGATTGCCGGTGGTGATGATGCCCTAAGAAATTCAATTGAACATGCAGAAGATTCTAAAGATTTGTGTGTAGAAGAACTCAAGGCTTTGAACTTTACTAAAAATGATGTCGCCGTTGGTGTAGCGGCAAGTGGTAGAACACCTTATTGTATTGGTGGTTTAGAATATGCCAATAAACTTGGTGCTCATACAATTTCAATTACTTGTAATAAAGATACAGAGATGGGTAAGATTTCTGAAATACCTATTGAAGTAGAAGTAGGACCAGAAATTTTAACGGGTTCAACCAGACTAAAATCAGGTACAGCTCAAAAGATGGTTTTAAACATGTTGTCTACCGCATCTATGATAGGTTTAGGTAAAGCTTATTCAAATTTAATGGTTGATGTAAATCCTTCTAATGTAAAACTTATGGATCGGGCAAAGCGAATTATCATGGAAGCAACCGATTGTGATTATCATGTAGCTGAAGAAAAACTTATTCAAGCTGACTATCGTCCTAAGGTTGCGATTGTGATGATTCTTAATCGTTGTGATGCCTTTAGTGCAGAAAGTAAACTTGAAAAGGCAAATGGATTTATCAGAAAGACTTTAAAAAAATAAGACGCAAATTGCGTCTTTTATCTTTCTTGTTTAATGAAGGCATCTTTGACTAAATTAAAGGTAACTGGATAACAAGTTTCAACTAAGAACTCATCCTGTAAAGTTCCGAGGACGATTTCATCTATAGTTTTATCATCATTTTTCATATCTAATTCTTTGAGTTGAGTTGGTAGTTTTATTTTGTGATAGAAGTCTGTGAGTTGATCATGGACTTTTTTGTTTTGATCCATTTGAAGGAGTACCAATAATCCATATGCGACAATTTCACCATGTATATGATTGTCATGAATTTCTTTCCAACTTACGAGTGCGTTGTGAATTGAATGGGCAAGACTTGTACCGTATCTTAAATGCATTAAACAGGATGCAAAACCTGTATTCGCAATGATGGCGTAGGCTACATGTTCTAAGGCAAGATTATCAGTTTTTCTTTTGACTGCTTCTAATGCATCTTCGCCATATGTTAAACACTCAGTTAAACAAAGTTGAGTTAAATTACGAGCTAACTGCATATTCACAGTTTGTTCTCTGTGTCTAAGTGTCATATCCATCTCAATGGGTTTTGCGATGGTATCACCAATACCAGCCCATAAGTATTTATAAGGGGCTTCTGCAATTATTTGTAACGGTATAAAACACACATCAGGAGCAGTTTCATATTGTTGAACACCAACATAGTGATGGTCTGTGTGATCGTAGACAACTGAAACACTTGAACTTGCAGCACAAGTTGATGCGATGGTTGGAATAGTGTACAACTTTTTATTTAAATCTTTCGCGACGTATTTGCTTAAGTCAATGGCTTTACCACCACCAACACCGATAATAACAGTGGCATTTAAAACATCTTGATCAGCTTTGAATTTATCAGCATTTTCATGGCTGCATTCTTTGCCATAGATCTTAACACTGTGTTTAATATTTTCCAGGTGTTCATAAAGATGAGGCATGGCTTGTGAAAGAGCTGTTTCTCCACCTAAAAAAACAACGGTTTCATTTTGTATGAATGATTTGATGATGGAATAATCGTCGTGGATAAAGTGAGTTTCAGTGAATTTAATCATGAACCTATCATACCAAAAAAAATGACACCCGTTAGGATGTCATTTCTAGATTATAAGTTTTCGCCGTTTGTTTTAATAAGTTCGTTATACCAGAAGAATGATTTCTTCTTAGAACGAGCAAGATCTTTAAGATCTTCATTATTACGGTTAACATAAACGAAACCATAACGTTTTTCAAAACCTTGGTGAGTTGAGATAAGGTCGATTGCGCTCCATGGGCAATAACCTAACACTTCAACACCAGTTTCGATGGTATCTTTAAGAACCTTTAAGTGATCTCTTAGATAATCGATACGGTAGTCATCGTTGATTGAACCATCTGCTTCAACAACATCATTAGCACCTAAGCCATTTTCAGTGATTAGAAGTGGTAGGTGATAACGTGAATACATGTCCATCATGGTTGTTTGGAAACCTAATGGATCAATTTGCCATCCATATTCTGTGTATGGAAGGTATTGGTTAGGAACACCTTTGTAGAATGTATCTGATACAGCGACTTGTTGGTCAGCATTTGGATCCACTTCAACTTTACCATCTTGAGCTTCAAATGTTGCAGTGTTGTAGTAGTTGAATGCGATGAAGTCAGGTTTACCACTCTTTAGGATTTCCATTTCTTCATCAGTGATTTCTAGTTTGAAACCTTTTGAGTTAATGTAGTTTAGAGCTACAGGATTGTATTTACCCCAAACAGCAACATCTAAGTATAACCAGTTACGTACTGCGTTAATGTAAAGTACAGCTAGGTTATCTTCAGGTTTAGAACTATTTGGATAGTTAACTGAGATATTTGGTGCAGGACCAATCTTAGCCCCAGGCACCATTTCATGACATAGCGCAAATACTTTTGCTTGAGCTAATAACATGTAGTGGTTTGATTGATAGAGTTCACCTTCTTGACCAGGTTTAGTAGTCCCAATAACTGGTCCATAAAGGATCATCATATTTTGTTCATTAATTGTTAACCAATAATTAACACGTGAACCGTAGTTTTCAAATAAGACTTTTGCGAATTCAACAAATGCATCCATCGTAGCTGGATTTGTCCAACCACCTTTTTCGTCTAATGCATTTGGTAAGTCAAAGTGATACATAGTAATGATTGGTTCAATACCATATTTTAGAAGTTCATCAATTAAGTTTGAATAGAACTCAACCCCTTTAGGATTAACTTTACCAGTACCTTCAGGTAAGATACGAGTCCAAGCAATTGAGAAACGGTAAGCTTTTAATCCAAGCTCAGCGAATAGTTTTACATCTTCTTTATAGTGATGATAGTGGTCTGAACAAACATTGAAGTTTGGTGTACCAGGATATGGTTCTTTAACATCTTGAACGGATAGACCTTTTCCGTCTTCGTTGTAGGCACCTTCTACTTGATAAGCACTAGTAGAAGCACCCCATAAGAAATTCTTTGGAAATGACATGAGATTCCTCCTTGTGTGTCGTCCTTATTATATAGAAATTTTTTGAAACAAAGTTCCAAGTTTATATGACTAAGCTAGATATATATCCAAACAGTCCCATTGATAGAATTAACCAGGTAGGATTGAGTTTTGTTTTTATTAAAATGATAAAGGCAAATAGACTAACAACAATTTGTGTCATATCTAGATTTAAACCTAAATCAAAGACAACTTTGAAAATCAAAGCCAATGAACCTAAACGAACACCATCAAGAATTAAACTAAGATATTTGTTCTGTCTCATCTTAGGAAATAGAGGATGTAAGAAATAAACAAATAGGAATGAAGGCAAGAAGATACCGATGGTTGCGACAATTGCACCTGGTAAATCATGCATAAAATAACCAATCGCTGTAGAGGTTGTAAAGACTGGACCAGGGGTGAGCTGCCCAATGGTTAAGGCATCAATAATGGTTTGCGCATCCAAGTAACCTGGAACAAGTAACTCTGAATTTAAGAAGGATAGTAATACATAACCACTTCCATATAAAACAGAACCTATTTTTAAGAAGACTAAGAATAAACCAATGAGTGACAATGGTTCAACGACTAATGTTTGTTTACTATATCGATCAAATATGAAATAGAGTAATCCTGCAATCGCCAGAATTAATAACTCTTGTATACCTAAGAATGAAATAATAAATATAGATACAAAGACTAATATTGTCTTAGTATCCTTCAACTGTTTAGCAGATAGTTTATAACCGACGGATGCGATAAGCGCTACAATAACCGGTGTAATCGCAAGTAAAATTGCTTCAACTTCAGGTAAAGTACCATAGGTTTTTAAGATATAGGCTAAAGCCAAGACCATTGACATAGCAGGTAAGATAAAGGCTGCACCTGCAACAAGCATACCCTTACCTTTAGCTTTTAAATAACCCATGTGTAAAACCATTTCAGTCGAGTTAGGACCAGGGATTAAGTTTGTAAGTGAAATTAAATCTAAGAATTCTTCTTCAGATAGCCATTGTCTTTTTTCAACACATTCTCTTTCCAACATGGCAATATGAGCGGCAGGACCACCAAATGCAAAGAAGCCTAAGCGTAAAAATAAAAATAAGAGTTCTTTCATAGCCACACTATAACAAATATAAAAAATCAAATCGTTAAATGTGCTTAATAAAAAAAGAGATTTTCATCTCTTATAAATAATTACCAACAACAAGCACACAAGCTTCAATTGCATTTAATCCTAAGTCTTTTGCTTCCTCTAAGAACTCAACATCGAAAGTTCCAGGTTGTAACCAAATGTTTTTAATGCCTAAGTCCTTTATGTGTGGAAGATATTCAATACCTGCTTTAGGATTAACCACAAAGACAACTAAATCAGGGATACTTGGACATTTTTCAACAGACTCAAAGATCTCTTCGCCAAAGAGAAAATCATAGCGTGGATTAACGGGATAAGCTGTTTTGTTTAGGCTGCGTATTTTGTGGACAATTTTGTTGGCGTAAGACTCTTCACGTACCGTCATACCAATGACAGCTATCGTATTAGCATCTCTTAATATTTCTTTTGGATTCATGAAAACTATTTTACACCAAAAAAACTAAAAAATAACGGATTATGCTATTTGACAATAGGATATTAATTTGTCAAAATTTAAGCAATACAAGGAGACTACACTATGGCTAAAATATGTGTTGTGGCGGATTCATCGATCGCTTTAATGCCAGATGATGCGAAAAAAATGGGGATTGAGTTAGCACCACTAAATGTCATTATTGATGGCAAATCGGGTGTTGATTTATTTGAGGTATCACCTCAAGAAGTTGAAGCAGCTTTAAAAGCAGGGAAAGATGTATCAACATCTCAACCTAATTTAGGATTTTTAGAAGAATTATTTGCGAGAATTAAAAGTGAAAACTATGATCATATCTTTGTTTATACTTTAGCGGGATATTTATCAGGAACATTCAATGCTTTACAACTTGCGGCTAATAATAATGAAATTGAAAACATCACCTTTGTTGATACAAAGAGTGCGGCAGGGGTTGTTCGTCATATTGCGATGAGAACTCAAGAACTTGCGAAAGAAGGCAAGTCAATCGAAGAGATTTCAGCGTATGCGAAAAAAGCGAGTGAAACAAGTATTACGTATGTACTACCTGAAACCTTAGATCAATTGCGTAAGAATGGTCGTGTGACTGGTGCAGTTGCCGCATTGAGTAATTTATTAAAAATTAAACTATGTGTTTATCTTGCTTGGGATACAGATCAAATTGAGAAATTTGGAACAGATCGTAATGAAAGACGTTTATACCAAACTATTTATGATGACATGATTAAACGTGGATTCAACACAGATGAGTATATGATTTATGTTCCTGATTGTGATGGAAAAAATCGTGTTGAACAATACCGTAAATTTATTTTAGACAAAGAACCAAACATTGAAATGGAAACAATGGTTTTACCAGCAGGCATTGCAGCCCACGTTGGGCTTGGAACCTTTGGTGTTCAAGTTGTATTGAAATAAACACAAACCTCTACTTGTGATAAGATAATTTCACAAATAGAGGTTTTTATATGAGACGGTTTAAATTTGAAAAAGTATTTAATTTAAGAGAATTAGGTGGTTATCAAACAAGTGATGGGATAACTAAACATAATGTCTTTTTACGAAGTGATAATATCACTTTCCTTACCAGTGATGAAATAAAGACACTTAAGGATTATGGATTAACACGTGTCATTGACTTAAGACATATGGATGAAATAGAAAAAGAGAGAGATCCATTTGAATTTGATGAAGATGTCATTTATCAAAACACCACTTATGATGCGCTACAAACACATACTATTGATGAGTTAAATGAATGGCAGCTAAGTAAACTTTATATTTTAATGAGTGAGAAAGAAGATTTTATACAACCAATTTTTAAAAGTTTAGCAGAAGAGAATGGAACCGTTTTATTTCACTGTTCAGCAGGGAAGGACAGAACCGGTGTTATCGCATCTATCTTATTAAAACTTGTTGGTGTTGATCCTTACGACATTATTGCGGATTATCAAGTGTCGAAAACCTACCTACATCCTAAGTACAATGATATGTTGAATAATCCCAGCATAATGTATGCATCACTCTATGATTCTAAACCCGAAACAATGTTTGAGTTTTTAAACTATTTGGATGAGAAATATGATAGTATCGAAGCATACCTTAATTCAAAAGGAATTAGTGATAAACAAATTGAACAAATACGTTTGAAGTTTATTGAAAGGATTTAATTTATGAACTTAAGAAAAATGATTTTATACATTACGCTAGCACTCTTTGCGATTTTATTTTATGCAATGTTAGGTAATTATTCTACTTTATCAAATTTGGCGTCTGCTTCAAATATGTCGATGTCTGAATTTGTGGATGGTAGTGGTTCTGCCTTTATGATTTGGCTACAATTTCCTGTCTCAATTTTAATCATCGCTATCTTAGCTTATCTTGCTTGGTGGGATGAGAGCTTAACAGATTCATATCTAAGACTTAGAGATAAATCTGATTCAAAGCCAATAACTGCTAAAAAATCAAAAAAATAACGCGAATTAATTCGCGTTTTTTAATGGTTATTATTTACATCCAAATAAACCAAATTAAGACATAGCCCGTGATAACTGCAGCGAGTGTAAATGGTACACCAATCTTCATAAATTCGAGAGTTGAAACATGATGTTTCTCTTTTCTTAAAATACCTAAGGCAGTAATGTTTGCGCTCGCGCCGAGTGGAGTTAAATTACCACCTAAAGTTGCACCTGATAATAATCCTAAATAAAGGATCATTGGATCAACTCCCATGGAAACAGAAATACCTGATACAACAGGAAGCATTGTTGCGATGTATGGGATATTATCAACAAAGGCTGAGACGATAACAGAAAACCAAACAAGGATTGTATAGATTAGGAAAACGTTGTTACCAGCAATTGATGCGAATACATTTGCGATGTCATCAATTAATCCGACATATGTAATACTTCCTATAACGACAAACAAACTCGCTAATAAAAGTAATGTATCAAAATCTATTTCTAAAATCGTTCTAACGATACGACCAACTTTATGGTCCGGCATATAATCCCTAATTAAACCAATCGCTAATAATGATACACAAATTAATCCGTTCGTGATATCTAATTTATTAGGTACAAAGGATGCAAGTATAAGTAATAAAATCATAGTTAATAAAAGATAAGTTGGGAACATATCAGTCACTTTTGTCTTTTCTGTAATATGGACAGGTTGGGTATCTTTTCTAAAGAAATACATTAAAACCAAAGTAGAAGCAACCGCTCCTAGTTGAACGACCCAGAAAATCCCAATCTTACCATCCATAAAGAAAAAGTCCATAAAGTCCATATTTGCATAACTACCTAATAAAATGGATGTTGTATCTCCAACAAGTGTAGCTGCACCTTGTAGATTACTCGCAACAGCGATTGCGATAATCGCAGGAACTGGATTAATTTTTAATTTCTTAGTAATTTGAAGTGTAACTGGCGCAAGCATTAAAACAGTTGCGACATTATCCATAAATGCTGAAATAAACCCAGAAAAAATGGATAGCCAAATAATAGCCCACTTTACATTAGGGGTTTTATCAAGAATCCAATCAGCCATGAGTGATGGCATTTTTGAATCGATAAATAACGAAACAATTCCCATTGTTCCACCAATCATCATTAATACATTAAAGTCGATAGAAGGAATAATTTCAGATATCGGTAATAATCCAAATGATACAAAAAGTGTAGCAGATGCAAAAGCGATATATGATCTATATTTTGGTAAAGCTAGCAAGGCGACATAAGTTACCGCAAATAAACTAATAGCAATTGATTTCATATTTTTCTCCGTTAATCTTGATTAATAATTCTCCACAAAGTCGTTCTACTAATTTGAAGACTCTCTGAAGTTCTAGTTTGGTTTCCATTGTTAGTATCTAAAACGATTTGAATAATTTCTTTATTGATATCATTTAATGACCTTGATAGATTTAGTGAATTATAGGTTGATTTTGATTCTACATGTAAGATAGATTTTTCCTTTTCTAAGATCTTCTTTACTTCATCAGAAGATATTATGGTTTGTTCAGTTATCATGAATATATTATTCATAACTCTAATAAATTGAAGGTAATTATATGGCCATTCAAAGTTTTGCATCTGTAGAATTGCTTCTCTCGAGAATCCAAGAACATGTTTTTCATTCATTAGATTTAATTGATTTAGAAATAAATTTATAATATTTGGGATTCTGCCATTTTCTTTTTGGAGTGAAGGCAAATCAAATATATAGAAGTTTAGTTGATTTATATAATTTATCCATTCTTTATCAAGCGCTAGAGAGGAGTTATTAATTGTTGAAATAATCAACCTGTTTCCCCTAGCGACATCCATAATAGAAATAGAGTCCCATAACTCAACCTGTCTTTTCTCGTTTAACATATTCATGTTTTTTATAAAGATAGTTGAATCGTAGTGACACAAGGGTGAATTTGAGTTATTGATAAGATAATCCCAAACTTTATCTGTTAAAACACCACAATCAATTTGTATAAAGGGTCGATTATTTACGTTGCTTTGTAAGTATATTTTTTTAGCTAGTATTGCTTTACCTGTACCTTCCTCACCAGTAATTAAAATAGGTCTTTCATACTGATTTACAAGATCAATGTTTTTTTGATAAGGCGAGAAGAAGTTAATTGAAGCGTAGACTGTATCGTTTAAGCTTTTTTCAATGTCGTTTTTGTTTAAATACTCGATTCCAATTTTTGTACCAGATAGTGGTGCTTTGCTAATACGAATGTAGAAGGCAATATACTGGCTTTCATCGGAAACAAAACTTTCTGCATTAACTGAGTAAATCAAGTTATCAACACGATATTGGAAGATATGTTTGTCACCGAGATTTATGTTTTCAACCAAATTTTCTAAAGTTTGAAAAATTGGTAAATCATCTTTTGAAACAGTTGAGTAAAATAGCTTTCCATTTGTATCAAAAACGACAGTTTTTATTCCTCGAATACTTGTAAGCTGCCTGAAGAAATGATTTTGACTACGTAACTCAGCATTGTTTGAACAATATTGAACAGCTGTATCCAAAGCACTCTTAATACTTTCGATTCCCGAAGTAATTAAAAAAGCATCTAAGCCCAGACTTAAAGCGGTAGTGTAAGTAATCATATCGCAAATAACAGAATCATATTTTTCGATTTTTAGCTTTTCCAAAATCTCAACAGTTTCTTCTTGCGAGTTAATTGGAAATACGTCAATTTCAATAGGTAAAACATCTTTTAAAAAGATGCTTTGATCCGTAATATTTGGGAATCCAACGATCGCAACTTTATCACTACTTGCATTTGAAAGTTTTATAGTTCTTAAAATATCGAAGGCAGTTGTTTGTATTTCAACAACGGGTAACGATATATGCTCCTTGAGTAATTTAGCAGTTCCACCACGAGAAATGACAATATCGTAATTTGAATGAAAATTTTGTTGAGTTGCTTCCACACCTTTGTCTAAGTCTCCAACAAAAACATCAAGTTCAACATTTTTATAATCATTTGCGAGTTTTGAGAATAATGTTTTCATGCCTTCATAGGGAGCAATTGTTAAAATTCGAATGCTATTAATCATATTTTTCTCCAACTGTTTCAAAAATGAACGATATATAAGTAATTCTATAAAATGTAAGCGGTTTGATTTTGGTTACGAACACATTATAAACATAAAAATAATGAATTATGAACATTATTTAAACAATTGTTTCAAATATAAACACTTTTTTATACAAACAAAATTTTTAATCGATTAAGTTCATGGTATTTTCGATGTAGAAAAGAAACCGCATACATTTTTGTTTAATGAAAGGTGATTATGAAAAAACTACTTATTATCTCTGATGATCTTACAGGAGCTCTTGATACAAGTGTTCAATTATCAAAAATTGGTGCGGTGACTAAAATATCCTTTGATGTTGATAATGGACTAGATAATTTTACTTCTGATATAGAAGTTATGGTTATCGATACTGAGACAAGGCATGCTGAGCCAGAACAAGCTTATTCAATTGTTTATGAAATAACAAAAAAGGCGAGAGAATTAGGAATAAAAACTATATTCAAAAAAACAGATTCTGCGATGCGTGGAAATGTTGGAGCAGAATTACAAGCAATGTTAGATGCAAGTAACAAGTCTAGAATTCACTTTATTCCTTCTTACCCACAGATGAATCGACTAACCATAAATGGAATACATTATATCGATGGAGTTGAAGTTGCAGAATCGGTATTTGCAAATGACCCGTTTGATCCAGTTAAACATTCGTTAGTATCAGATATTCTAAATGATTCCTATAAAACTAAAGTCAAAACTGTTCCTACTGATTCAAAACCAAATTCGGATGAATCAGGAATAATTGTTTATGATTCTAGAACAAGTAGTGATATTAGAAATACTGTAGAAATGCTTAGTAAACAAAGTGAAATGGAATTCATTGCTGGTTGCTCAGGTTTAGCAAATATATTACCTACATTTATTAAGTTTAATGAGCATAAGAAAAATGAAAAAAAATTAAAAGAGAAAACAATCATTATTTGTGGAAGTATAAATCCAATTTCTCTAAAACAATGTGAATATGCTAGGGGAAAAGGGATTAGAGAGTTCATCATAAGTCCTATTCAAAAATTAGATTTAAATTGGACAAATAGCTCAGAATTTTTAGACCTAAAAACAACTGTACTTGATGATCTTGATAAAAATGATTTGACGATTATTAATGCGAATGGTGTGCAGGAACCAAATGCAACCAAAAAACATGCAAAAGAACTAGGTTTAAATATTGAAGAAACAAGAGAGCGAATTGCTGGAACAATTGGGAAAATTGGAAAACAGATAATTGATGAAGGTTTTGAGGGGAATGTGTTCTTGATGGGTGGAGATGTCCTCTTTCAATTCTTAAAAGAATGTCAATTATCGACGATTACACCATATAGAGAAATTGACGAAGGCATTGTGGTTTCTGAAATCAGTTATAAAGGAAGAAGCTTAAATATTATCTCTAAATCTGGTGGATTTGGAAGTGAAGATATTTTCATTAAAATAGCTGACTTAATTCGAGAAGAATCTAAATAAATTGATATGGGCTTTAGCCCTTCAAATACACAAAAGAGGAAAGAGGAGGATGAATATATAGGTCATAAAAACATTAGTTTAAGTAGTTGCATACATCACGATTATATAACTTACGATTGTGAAAAGAATAAAGCTATTTTGAATGATAAAGAAATATATAAATGGTTTTATAAAAGTCAAAATTTAAATTTGAAAGGAGAAATTTATGACTAGTTCAATGATTATTACATTATTAATTGTTGTTGGAATGGTAGCTGTTATTATCAGTGATAAGCTTCCATTTGGTGCGCCTCCACTAATTGCGGCTGCACTTCTTGTTCTAACTAACCAAGTAGATGTTGCTACAGCGTTTAGTGGTTTTGTAGACAAAAACGTTATATTGATTATGGGATTTATGGTTGCAATGGCAGCTCTGAATAAAACAAAGCTTATTTATGATATTAAAGAAGCTTTAGCCAAGTTTGCCACAAAAGGTGGCGTGAAAGGCTTACTTGTTTTAATTTTTGGAGTTATGGTTGTTGGTAACTTTATTACTGGTACAGCATTTTATGTATTGGTATTAGGGATCGTAGCAACAATTCCTGCAAATGATAAACTACCAACTGCTCGTATTATCTTACCTGCAGCTATTGCAACACAAGCAAGTATGTGGCTACCTACTTCGGTAGTAATCTTCGCTTCTATCGCTGGTGGTCTTGTTGAGTCAGCAGGTTACACTGGTGGTCCGATTAGCACAATGAATATTGTTTATATGAATTTAATCTTCTCTGCCCTTTATTTAGTTTGGGTATTTGTTGGGCATAGATTATTGCCAGCTCGCAATGTTGAAAAAGCAGCTACAACTGAAGTTAAGGAAGAAGGATTTACACCAGTTCTTTCTAGTTCTCAACAAAATTTAGTTTACTTAGGTTATGCAATTCTTCTTGGTTCAATGATTTTCTTATCAAGATTTCCAGGAGAAATTGGTTATTCAATTCCTATGGTTTTAGCTGGTGTGTTCTTAGTTGCTAAAGTAATTTCATTTAAAGAATTCTTAGGAAATATGTTCTCACCATTAATGATCATGATGGCATCTGTTATTGGTGTTGCTGCAGCTATGAATAATTCTGGTCTATCTGCATATATTGGCGCACAAGTAGCTGGTATGCTTGGGGCAAGTCCTAGCTTATTAACTATTGTATTAGTGTTTGCATTCTTAACAAGTATTTTAGCTACATTCACAGGCGCAAGTTTTGGTTCATTATTTGTTACAGCACCAATTGGTATTGCGCTAAGTATGCAATATGGATTTAGTCCAGTTCCAGTAGCTATTGTATGTACATTATCTGCATGGATTAATTTCATTATGCCTATTGATGGTATGCCTGCACTTACATTTGGTATGGGTAAATATAAACTTACCGAATTCTGGAAATTTACAATCCCAGTTTGGTTTGGCAAAATTGTATTATTTAGTGTTTTAGCAGTTGCTTTCTTTGGTTAATAAATAATTTAATTTTTCATGCTAGGGTTCACAAAAGGACCCTAGCATATATTTTTGGAGGTATCTATGGAACAGACTTTCTATTCATATGTTTCAACAAAGTGCGATATCGATTGTGTACAAACAATTTTTATTTGTGCTCCAGAGGCATATGCAAAAAGTTCTTTAGATCTAGAATCATTTGTTGAAACAACAGGTTGGAAGGATGTTGTGGAAAATAATGGGGCAGTCATAATTGCACCAATTATTAAAAATAAATGGAAAGATTGTTCGATAGATAGACTAAAAGAAACCTATAAAAAAGAAAAAAATAATTTTAAGTCTGTTAGTGGTAAAAGTATCCCGGGAAGAAATGGATACTTATGGTTATGGGAGACGATGATTTATGCGGTTGGGTATGAAGAAGGGGCAGATTATCTTGGGAATGTTCTAGTAAAACACTCAAATCTATTCGCTGCATCAGCACTGGTAAAAGGTGGAGCAAATGATTTCGATTCTGCTGAACTATTCAGTGATCACTGGTTAGTTAAAAATCCTTCGATAGATTATAAAGTTAAGAATAATGAACTACCTTCAGCAATTTGGTTATTTGATAAAACAAAATATTCTAATAAGACTTACAAATATTTTTCAAAGATCAATAAATGCATGATTGAAACGATTGAACAAAATCATGAAATTACGTGGGTTAAACATCATAATATAGATGAACCTGCACAACAAATACGTACTTCTTATAGTCACACAGGCTATGAGAGAATCGTTCCTAAACTAATAGTTGAACAATTCTTCAATAAAATTATTCGTTGGAAAAATAGTCCTGATGGAACAATAAAACTTTATACGGGGAAAATTGATTACTACAAAACTAAATATTTTAAACATCATCATGTGGTGCTTAATAATAAAAAATACCCTTACACAGTTTATTTGCCTAAAGGTTTAAATGAACAGGATGTTAAAGGTTTACCATTGGTATTTAGCATACACGGTCGAGGCGAACCAAGTTGGGTATTTGCTGAGAAGAATGGCTGGGACAAATTAGCAGATGAGACAAAAGCTTTCATTCTAGTTATTCCTGATTCAATTGATAACATCTGGCTGATTGAAAGAGATGCAGAAGTCATTGAATCGATTCTAAATGATATGAAAGAAAAGTATTCATATGATGTAGAGCGAGTATATCTTAGTGGATTCTCTAATGGAGCCATATATACTTGCCAACAAGCTTCATTAAAACCACATTTATTTGCAGCAGCCTCTGCATGGAATGGACCATCAATTATTGAGTGTGAAAAACTAGATATTGCTAGTTATGTGTTTCATCCAGAATTTATTCATAGTGGATATAAAATGCCTTTCCAATTAATTATTGGTGACAATGATGTCAAAGCAGGTCTATTACGTGATAAAGAATTAAAAGTTTTATATGAAATAAATCACTGTGTTAAAGAAGATAAGATTGATCCAAGTCAATTCTATACTCAAGACAAATCATATACTGAGGGTAATCGATTTAAGACCAAAGTCTATACTAACTCAAATGAAGATAAGCTAGTTGAATTTATCATAATGAAAGACATGCCCCATGGAGCTATATGGGATGAAAGTAGAGCAGCATGGGAGTTTATGAAAAAATTTAAACGAAAAAACAAACATAAAGAGGTGACAATAATTGATTAAGAATAATATAGAAAATATTCAGGAAGTTTTAAATGACAATCCTGAATTAAAACCGTTTTGTGATTTTGTTTTAGCAAATGACTTTAGTCTATTTGATGGTAAAAAGTGGACAGAAGATCAGGAAAATTTCTATTTCTGCCAAAGTATTGAGACTAGAGTTAATGGAACTGAAAGATTTGAATCACATCAAAATTATATTGATGTTCATTTAATTCTAAAAGGATTAGAAGGATTTGAATTCAGTATGAACACTTCATTGGATCCGATTACTGATTACATTAGTGAGAAGGATGCACAATACTATAGTGGTGAAGGTGAGGATATCGTGGTGAAAGAAAATGAGTTTGTTGTCTTTTATCCTAACGAAGCACACCTTTGTGCGAAATCTGATCCAGTAAATAATTGTGAAAAAATAGTATTTAAAATAAAGAAAGATTAATAAATTGGGAGGTACATTCATGAAACAATTTAATCTTAAAATGCCAGGTTTAATCTACAGTGGCGAAAATGCATTAGAGAATGTAGATGAGATTGTAAAGGCAGTCAATAAAGTTGCGGTCTTTACAGATAAATCGATTCAAAGTTTAGGTCTTATTGACACAGTTTTGAATAGTCTTAAAGAAGCAAATAAGGAATACACTATTTTCAATAGTCTTCCAGTAGAGCCATCATGTGATCAAGCTCAAGAGGTTATCGACGATTTTAAAAATCATAATGCCGATCTAATTATTGCGATTGGCGGCGGAAGTGTTATGGATATTGCGAAATTAGCTTCTGTAGCAGCAACTGATAAATACACGGTTCGTGATTTAATTGATGATCCAAGTCAAGCTGTGAAAAATATTAAAACGCTTATGATACCAACAACCGCAGGAACAGGTTCGGAAGCAACCCCAAACAGTATTGTCTTAGTTCCTGAAAAAGAACTTAAAGTGGGTATTGTAAGTAATGCAATGATTGCAGATTATGTCATTTTGGATCCTGATATGATCAAGAAACTGCCATTAAAAATTGCAGCATCTACTGGGATCGATGCGCTTACTCATGCGATTGAATGTTATACATCTAAAAAGGCAACACCTTTTAGTGATATGTATGCTTTAGAAGCGCTAGATTTGATTTTTAATAATATTGAAAAAGCATGTACTGATATCGATGCGATGACTGAGAAGAATGCAATGATGTTAGCTGCATTCTATGCAGGAGTAGCCATTACAGCTTCTGGTACAACAGCCATCCATGCTTTAGCTTATCCTCTTGGAGGTAAATATCATATCCCTCATGGTGTATCTACAGCCATGATGATGGTACCGGTAATGCGATTTAATGCACCAACGATATTACCTCAGTTAGCAAAAGTATATGATCGCGTAAGTGATGAGCGTAAAGAACTAAGTCTTGAAGAAAAAGCAGATTGGGTAATTAACAAGTTAGATTACTTTATTAATAAACTAGAAATACCTAATAGTTTACGCGCGTTCGGAATCGGTGATGAAGATCTAGATGCTCTTATTGAGGGTGGATTAGATGTCAAACGATTACTTGTTAATAACTATCGAGAAGTCTCAGCGGAAGATGCTAGAAAATTGTTTTTAGAAATAATGTAAGGAGGAAGTGTATATGATTAATTTTAATGGAATTATTGTGCCTATGTTAACACCGATGAATGAGGATGAATCCATCAATGAAGCGGAACTTAAGAATCAAGTAAATCGATTAATAGACGCAGGTGTTCAAGGACTTTTCCCATTTGGAACGAATGGTGAAGGATATATTCTATCTGATAAAGAAAAATATGATGCCTTAGATATCATTGTTAAAGAAGTAAATCATAGAGTGCCTGTTATTGCGGGTACTGGATGTATTGGAACTTTAGACACAATTAAAGTATCTAAAATGGCAAAGAAAATAGGAGCAGATGCTTTGTCCATTATTACTCCATCCTTTGCATCTGCATCTCAAGATGAAATCTATGAACATTTTAAAAGAATTGCAGAGGAAGTAGATATTCCAATTTTGCTATATAACATTCCTGCTAGAACAAATAATGCAATTGCACCAGCTACTGTAAAAAGACTATCAAAAATCAAAAATATTGTGGGGGTTAAAGACAGTTCAGGTAACTTTGACAACATGCTTCAATATATTGAACAGACTCGAGATCGTGAAGACTTTGTTGTCCTATCTGGAAATGACTCACTGATATTGTGGAATTTATTAGCTGGCGGACAAGGTGGAGTTGCTGGCTGTGCAAATGTGTATCCAGAAGTAATGGTTTCTATTTATAAAGAATTTTTAGCAGGGAATATTGATAAAGCTAGAGACTATCAAGATAGTATTAGATCATTTAGAAATGTGTTTAAGTTTGGGAATGCTAATACAATCGTTAAAAAGGCAGTATCAAAACTCGGTCAACCTGTAGGTGAATGTCGAGCGCCATTTAATAAATTGTCTGATGAAGGGCTTAAAGCGTTAGAGCTTGTTTTAAAAGAAAACAAAGCAAAAGGAATGAAATAATTGGGTACTAATATGATTGAAAAAAAGATAATAGGTATCACATTAGGAGATCCATCTAGTATAGGTCCTGAAATCACTTTGAAGGCATTAGCTAAAAAAGATTTATATGATCGATGCAAACCAATAATTGTAGGTGACGCTAAAGTATTAGAAAACGCACTACAATATGTGGGATTAAATGGAAAACTTAAAATTAATCCAGTTCAAAAAGTTTCAGATGCAAAATTTGATTACGGAACAATTGATGTTTACGACATGAATTTAATAAATATTGAAACTTTAAAAAAAGGTGTTGTCTCAAAAGAAGCCGGTAACGCTGCATTTCAATATGTCAAAAAAGTCATTGAATTAGCTAATAACAATGAGGTCGATGCGACTGTAACAAATGCATTAAATAAAGAAGCAATGAATTTGGCAGGTCATCATTTTGATGGACACACTGAGATTTATGCGCAAATGACAAATACCAAAAAATATACCATGATGTTGGCGCATGAAAATATGAGAGTCGTTCATGTTTCTACCCATTGTTCACTAAGAGAAGCATGTGATCGAGTTAAAAAGGATCGTGTGCTTGATGTTATCAATATTGCGCATCAAGCGTGTAAATCTTTAGGTATAGAAAATCCAAAAATTGGTGTTGCTGGATTAAATCCACACAGTGGAGAAAACGGAATGTTTGGTCAAGAAGAAATAAACGAGATTGAACCAGCAATTAAGGAAGCTCAAAATCTTGGTTTAAATGTAGAGGGGCCAGTTCCACCAGATACAATCTTCTCTAAAGCAAGAGGTGGTTGGTATGACATTGTTGTTGCCATGTATCACGATCAAGGCCACATTCCAATGAAACTAATTGGCTTTGTTTATAATCAAGAAACTCAAAAGTGGGATGCAGTTGCAGGTGTAAATATTACTTTGGGATTACCCATTATTAGAGCATCTGTTGATCATGGAACTGCCTTTGATCAAGCAGGTAAAGGTACTGCAAATGAATTAAGTTTAGTGAATGCAATTGACTACGCAATTCAATTAGCGAATGAAAGGAGTTAAACGTGAAATATAAAGAATTAGAAGGATTAACGATTGATGGTCAGATTTATAAGAATAAACATATGGATTTACTGGAAGCAATCATCCCACCAGGTGAATTCGCAACTGCACATGCTCCTACATTAATTGAATTAGATAATGGAGATACATTGTGTGCGTGGTTTGCAGGATCATTTGAAGGTAGTGCAGATATTAGTATTGTTTGTGCACGATTAGAAAAAGATTCCAATAAATGGGAAGTTCCAGTAAAAGTTTCTAATGATGACACTAGAAGTGAACAGAATCCATCATTCTTCATTGCACCTGATAAAGCAGTATGGCTTATGTACACTTCACAAGAAAGTCGTGTTGAAGGTAAAGATAATATGCAATTCACTTCAGTCATTAAGTATCAAAAATCTTATGACTATGGAAAAACATGGAGTGAAGCTGAGGTATTAATTGATGAGCCAGGTAGTTTTTGTCGACAAGAAATCCAAGTTTTATCTAGTGGTCGATGGATTTTTGGAAATTGGATTTGCACTGATTCAGAATCAGGATTAGAAGGCGATCCAACAGCGTTTAGAATTTCAGATGATAAAGGCAGTACATGGAAAACAGTTGAAATGCCTAATAGTAATGGACGTGTTCACGCCAATGTTATTGAATTAGAGCCTAAACATTTAGTTGCATTTATGAGAAGTAGATATGCTGATAATGTGTACAAATCAGAATCAAAAGATAATGGGGATACGTGGTCTGAACCAATCAAAACAGACTTGCCAAATAATAACTCAAGTATTAGTACTATTAAATTAAATAGCGGAAGACTGGCGATTGCTTATAATCCGTCAAGTTTAACAGATCCAACTTTTGGGAAAGTTGCATGGCCAGGCTTAAGATGTCCCGTTGCAATAGCGTTGTCAGAAGATGGTGGAAAAACTTGGCCAATGATTAGAGTAGTTGAGCTAGGGGAAGGTTTTATTGGTTCTGAGAATAGAACAAATAATAAACAATATGAATATCCATATTTGATGCAAGATACAAACGATAACTTGAATTTAGTATTTGCTTATAATAATCGATTAGGAATTAAATATATGAAATTTAGCGAAGAGGATATTATGGGAGAAAAACGCGAAACAATCGGTCTCTATAATCCAACTTCTGCAAAAGTTTCTTAGAAGGGAGAATTTATATGATCGATAGAATGAATGAAATTGAAAAATTTTCGCCATATGGTGGAAGCTTAGTATTAGACGAAGTAAAAGGTGATTTAAAGATTGATTGGATACCTGAAAACTCAGTAGACACTCAAAAAGGTACTGACAGAACGATGTATACTTACATTCCAAAGTCAGGCTGTTATCATCCAAAACAAGCGCAAGTTTTGATGGTGCTTAGAGATGAAAATGATGAAGCATCAGCTCAAAAATTAATGAAAGATTTGAAACTCGACGAGTTAGCAGAAGAAAAACACTTTGTTCTTTTGTTCCCAAACCCAACGGACGATGGTTGGAACTATAACCAAGAAAATAGCAAAGAAGATGATATTCAATATCTAATTAGATGTTTTGCCTCGTTACCATTAAGTAAAGGACATGTAGCTGGATTTAATGGAATGATTTTCTATGTTGGTGCAACTAAATCTTCATCTTCAATGATTTATACAATGGCTAAAGAGACACCTAAACATGTTTCAGGAATGTTGCTTGGAAGTTTTGCCCAAGATTACAACGTAGAAAAATTAAGTTTTAAGGCACCTGTTGTTTCTTATGTTTGTGATAACTTAGTAGCTTCAGAAGAACTTAAGGAAGCAAATGAGGTATCAATATCTTATGAAATTGATAATCTTGATGTTTTTGTGAATGCAAATAATAAGAATATTAAATTAATGGTTTCAAAAGAAAAATTAAGCGAAAGTGAAATTAAAAAAGCATGGGATTTACTGCTCTCTGAAACAAGAAGATGGCAAATTGATACACATGGTCAATATCAAGATCGAACGGATTTTTATAAAAAGGGATTTATTCCACACGTTGCTGATTCAAGTTTAGGGGTAAATGACAACTTTAAACATACATGGTATGAATTTGTTCCAGAGAGATTGAAAAACTCCAAAGAAAAAGCACCGCTATTGTTCTTCTTCCATGGAATTAACTGTATTCCGCTATATGGTGCTGAACAAAGTAACTGGCATGAAATCGCAGAAAAAGAAGGCTTTATTGTTGTTTATCCAAAACCAGCCATTGAAAATAGATGGAACGTTTGGGATCATTATGCATTGCCAAGTGATTTTGATTTTGTGATGGCATTGATTGACCATATGAAAGAAACTTACGAAATAGACGAAAGTCGTATCTATGTATCAGGGTTCTCAATGGGTTCAATGTTTACGAATGCATTAGCATGCGCATTCCCTGAAGTTTTCGCAGCAGCAGCACCTAATAATGCACCACATTGGGGTTATCTACAAACATTACTGCAATCACAGCCATTAATGAAAATGTTTAATCCAAAGACTGTTATTCTTGATCTAGATTTATCAAAGGATGAGAATGAATCTAAAACTAAGAAAATGGCAGACAGTAAAAAAGCAAAATATGATTATAGAATGCCTGTCATTCAACAAACTGGATTAATTGATGGTAAATGGCCAATTGAAGATCCAGAAGCAGACTGGATAAAAACTTTTGATTACTGGAAGAATTACAATAATATTACTGTTGTACCGTATGTCATGAATCCTGAAATTGAAACAGGCATGACATCAGATGAAGTTTTAGTTCAAGGAGATGATAAACGTTTTATTCACCATGTTTGGAATAGCAATGATAGTGAAAAATTATCACTTTATGAATTAGTATTCGCTAAAAGAATGCCTCATGGACTTGATCACAGACAGTTAGAAATTGCTTGGGATTTCTTGAAGAAATATGCAAGAAATGCTGATGGAAGTTTAAAAGTCCTGTAATGAATCATAAATAAAGCCTCATTGAGGCTTTTTTAATGCGCTAGTGATTTACCAAAGTTTTGACATTCAGTAAGTCCATCACTATCAGGGGTGTAGTTAATAAGTAGACCTTCATTTAAGACTATAGCATTTGAGTCTTGTGCTCTTTGCATCCATGACCTTAAGAATTGTCCATCTCCCCAACCATAAGAACCAAACATCGCAATTTCTTTACCTCCTAAGTTGGGTTCTAGATTAGAGAATAGAGGATCCATAAAATCTTGATCTATTTCCTCATCTCCCATGGAGGGTGATCCAAAGACTAAGCGATCATAATCATTGGCTTTTTTCACATCAAAATTTGATGCGGAGAACAATACGCTTTCAGCTCCTTCAGCTAATAAGCCTTCATTGATGGCTTGAGCCATCATTTCAGTGTTTCCACTTTGACTACTATAGATAACAGCAACTTTCATTTCAGTTTAGTGTCCTTTCTATAAAGTTAGTCTAGGTTAACTTTTAAAATATTAATGTGATATTTGTCACAAAACAATTGGAAAAACTTTTCAAAAGAACTTGTTATAATAAGAAAAAAGGAGAATTAAACTATGCCTCTAAGAGACGATTTTTTATGGGGTGGCGCAACAGCCGCTAACCAATTAGAAGGTGCTTATCTAGAAGATGGAAAAGGTATCTCAAATGTAGACGTTATTCCTTATGGAAAAAACAGACTTGAAGTGATGAAAGGTCATGGGGTTGATTTCGAAGGTAAAGATCCTGCTGGATATCCAGCACATAATGCCATTGATTTCTATCACACATATAAAGAAGACATTGCCTTAATGGCAGAGATGGGATTTAAAACATTCCGTATGTCGATAGCTTGGGCACGTATCTTCCCTACTGGTGAAGAGACTGAACCAAATGAAGCAGGTCTCGCATTCTATGACAAAGTATTTGATGAATTATTAAAATACAACATTGAGCCATTAGTAACTATGGATCACTTTGATGTTCCTTTAGCTTTAAGTCAAAAGTATGGTTCATGGCGCTCACGTGAGATGGTTGATTTATTTGAAAAATATACAACCACTATTCTTAAGCGTTATAAAGGTAAAGTTAAATATTGGATGACATTTAATGAAATCAATATTTTAATGCATTTACCATTTATGGGTGCAGGGATTGCCTTTAATGAAGGTGAAGATGAAGATGCAGTTAAATATCAAGCAGCTCACCACTTATTAGTTGCTTCTGCTTTAGCTACCAAAGCTGCACATGAAATTGATCCTGAAAATAAAGTTGGGTGTATGTTAGCGGCAGGTATCCGTTATGCACATACATGTAAACCAGAAGATGAATATGAAGCATTACTAAGAAACAGAGATAATTACTTCTTTATTGATGTTCAATCACGTGGTTCATATCCAAACTATGTTAAGAAATTTTTAGAAAGAAAAAATATCACTTTAAAAATGGAAGATGGTGACTTAGAACTTCTAAAAAAATACACAGTTGATTATATTGGTTTCTCATACTATCAATCACGTATTGCAGCAGCAAACCCTGAAGGTTTAGCTGTCTCAGAAGGAAATCTTTTCCAAGCTGTTAAAAACCCATACCTCAAAGCGAGCGAATGGGGATGGCAAATTGATCCATTAGGATTACGTATTACGATGAATGCACTATATGATCGTTATCAAAAACCATTGTTTATTGTTGAAAATGGTTTAGGTGCTGTGGATGAACCAGATGAAAATGGTGAAATTAATGATGACTATCGTATTGATTATATGCGTGAACATATTCGTGAAATGATTAATGCGGTTGAAATTGATGGAGTTGATCTACTAGGTTATACCATGTGGGGACCAATCGATCTAGTATCAGCATCAACAGGCGAAATGAAGAAACGTTATGGTTTCATCTACGTGAATAAGAAGGATGACGGATCAGGTGATTCTAAACGTAGTAAAAAGAAATCCTTTAACTGGTATAAACAAGTCATTGCGACTAATGGTAAAGATTTAGGTTAATTATGAAGAGTTCTTGTGTAAACAAGGACTCTTTTTTGAAGTATTCTTTCAATATTGTAAAGTTTAAACATAAAATGTTTCAACTTTATTAGAATAGTGAAGACGGAGGAATTTATTATGAATAAATTTATGACTTTTAAAACATTTGAAACAACAGAAGGAAAAGAAACAAATCAAAATGGCATGCTTCAAATTAAAAAACCTGTTGTGATGGGAGAAACAGCTGATCAATGTAATGTTAATTATTTTAAATTAGGACCAGGTGTAGGTAATACAGCCAATGTTTATCACTATCATGCACGTAGTGAAGAAGTTTTCTTTATTATTAGTGGACAAGGGTATATGAAAGGTCCAGACGGTAATCGAAATGTGAATGCTGGTGAAATTATTGTATGTCCTGCCTATGCTGAAAGTGCACATCAATTATGCAATAACTCAGATACAGAAGATCTTATCTATATGAATGTCGCAACAGCTCATAAACCTGATGTTATGTTTGTACCAGAAGAGAATGGTGGGTATATCTTTGCGCATGGAAAAACTATAACCTTTAGTGAAGTGAGTGGTGATACGAGTGATATCCCTGCATTTGCACCGACAAATGGAGCGGTGTGCAAGGGATAATGAATTCATTTCCAAAAGAATTTCTTTGGGGTGGAGCTCTTGCGGCAAACCAATGTGAAGGTGCTTATAATCTTGATGGAAAAGGTTTGAGCACAGCAGATGTCTTAAGTGTTGGAGAACATGGTGTTGCGAGGGAAATTGATAGTGTAATAGATACACATAAATACTATCCAAGTCATAAAGCGATCGATCATTATCATCACTTTGAAGAAGATATAAAATTATTTGCGGAAATGGGATTTAAAGCCTATCGTATGTCGATTGCGTGGACTCGTATTTTCCCAAATGGAGATGAAGCTAAACCTAATGAAAAAGGTTTAGAATTTTACGATAGAGTTTTTGATACTTGCCTTAAATATAATATTCAACCAGTGGTAACGATGTCTCATTTTGAAATGCCAATGGGCTTAGTCAAACAAGGTTCATGGTTAAATAGAGAAACAGTTAATCATTTTGTAAGATATGCGAAAGTTCTTTTAGAACGATATAGAGGCAAAGTTTATTACTGGCTTACTTTTAATGAAATCAATAATATGTTAACCAATGCTTGGATGGGTGGTGGTTTAATTGATCCTAGTGAAGAAGAAAGAGCGATTGGTTCATATCATCAATTACTCGCAAGTGCTTTAGTTGTTGAATTAGCAAGAGACATTAATCCACACTTTAAAATGGGTATGATGTTTAATGGTCATTTTGCTTATCCTAATAGCTGTGATCCTGAAGATGTTGAAAGAACACAATACTTCATGAATAAAATGATGTATTACTGTGACGTTCAAGTCCGTGGGAAATATCCTAACTATATCTTAAAAGAGTTTGAACGAAACAATATTGATTTGCCAATTAAAAGCGGAGACCTTAATCATCTTCGAAATGGAACAGTTGATTTTATTTCACTAAGTTATTATTTAACCCATGTAACTGGTAAAAAAACTGAAGGTGTTCTTAAAGGTTTAAATGGTTTAGTAACAGGCTATAAAAATCCCTATTTAAAACAAAGTGACTGGGGTATGACAATCAATCCTAAAGGTTTAAGATATGGTCTAAATCTTTTATATAATCGATACCAAGTACCTTTGTTTATTGTAGAAAATGGATTAGGTGCTGAAGACAAAATTGATTCGGATGGATCAATTAACGATGATTACCGAATTGAATATTTAGAATCACATTTAAAAGAACTCAAGAAAACAATCATTGAAGATGGTGTTGAAGTCTTAGGTTATACAGCCTGGGGACCGATTGATATTATTTCGGCTAGCACAGGTGAAATGAAGAAACGATATGGTTTCATTTATGTTGATGTTGATGATCAAGGAAGTGGAACATTCGAAAGAAAACGTAAGAAATCATTTGCTTGGTATAAGCATGTTATTGAAACAAATGGTAGTGAATTATAAAAGGAGCGAAAGCTCTTTTTATGTAAAATATCATCATTTTCTGAAGTAAAACTTCAAAAAACAGACAGTAATTTTTGTAATTTTGAAGTTGTTATGCAAGGCAAGAGAATGCTCTTTTCAATGAAAGCGTTTTAATTGATACTGTGTGTGTCGATAGATTTAGAAAGAAATCTACCCTTTCGGAATAGATTATAGACCAGACCTGTTTCACTTGATTTTCTTTCTAAATTCTATAAGACCACTTTAAGAAAAGGGGTATTAATCTATGGATAAGTTTACATTATTTTTAGAAGAGAATTTCTTACCTATAGCTGCGAAGATGCAAGGTAATCGCTACCTAAGAGCACTTCGTGATGGTATCGTATCCAGCTTACCAATTATGATTGTTGGTTCATTCGTAATTGTTATTGCTGAATTACCTGTTGATCCATATCAAAACATGATGTTATCAATTTTTGGAGAAAATTGGAAATGGTTCAACTGGGGTGTAATATTCGCCGCTACAATGGGAATGGTTGGCTTAATTGCTACTTTAGGTGTCTCATATGCTTTAGCTAAATCATATGAAAAACCTGCATTGCCTGCTGCTGTTATTTCACTATCAAGTTTTTTCATTCTTATGCATCAATTAGATGGAGGAGGCTATGCACGTCAATATCTAACATCTCAAGGTCTATTTGCAGGGATGATTGTTGCGATTGTAACAGCTGAGATTTATAACTTTGTTATTGAAAGAGGTTGGACAATTAAACTACCAGAACAAGTTCCACCTGCAATCTCTAACCAATTTATGGCTTTAACACCTGCTGCAATTGCGATTGTATTCTGGACAGCTGTACGATTCGGATTTGATCATACAAGTTATGGTACATTCTTTGATTTCATTCGTTTATTCTTCCAAATACCTTTACTACATCTAGGTACTGGCTTATGGGGAACATTAATTGCAGAAACATTCGTACAAATCTTTTGGTTTGTGGGAATCCATGGTGCTAACGTTGTTGGTTCTGTTTTCCAACCAATTTGGCAAGCAGCTACTTTAGATAACTTAGCAGCCTTCCAAGCAGGTACTGCAATTCCTCACGTAGTTACATATGAATTTATGATGTTATTGGTACGTGTTGGTGGTTCTGGTTCAACATTATCACTTGTATTCATTATGGCTTTCTTAGCTAAATCAGAACAAGTTAAGTATATCGGTCGATTATCAATTGGCCCTGGTCTATTCAATATTAATGAAACAGTCACATTCGGTTTACCAATTATTATGAACCCAATGATGATGATTCCTTTCTTACTAGCTCCACTGAGCTCAATTCTTATTTCATACGCTGCAATTTCATCTGGCATTGTTGGCGCATTACCAGGTCTAGCGGCACCATGGACTTCACCAATAATTTTATCCGGTTTCTATATCGGTAATGGTGATGTACGTGTTGTATTACTTCAAATCGTTAACTTTGTAGTTACCGCTGCAATCTATTACCCATTCATTGCTGCATGGGATAAAAAGAAATACGAAGAAGAACAAGGCGTAGAAGCTTAGTATAAAAAAAGAGGTTGTACGAAATAGAATAGTACGAAACCAGCAAGTGGTTGAGTGCACATCTAGAAGCGTTACAGCTTCTTTTTTTGTATTTTTGATTAATTATAATAAGCTCTATATAACGTCGGTGTTAAGCCAATAACTAGTTTGAATTTTTTACTAAAATAACGTTGATCATTGAATCCAGTAACTTCAGAGATTTCTTTTATTGATAACTCACTCTCTTGAAGAAGATTTTTGGCTACATTTAAACGATAATTCAATAAATATGAAATGAAATTTTCTCCTGTTTCTTTTTTAAATAGAAAAGAAAAATAGGTTGATGTTAGACCAACATGTTCTGCGACATCATTAGCACCAATGTCTTCACTGTAGTGTTGTTTTATAAATGAAATTGCATCTCTTATTGATACTAAGTGCTTGCTTTCAGGTGATTGTAAAATATTGGTAAATATCCAAGAACATTGAGTTATATAGGTATCTTTGTATTCGTCTAAAGTACTAGAAGCATTTAGTGCTTTTCTAGTTCCGATATAGATTTCGTCAATATCGCCAATCTCTTTTATTCTTTTAGAATTCGTTTCAAAAAGATAATCTTTCATTTCACGGGTAAAAGAATGCACTTCATTTTTATTAAGAATTTCTGGTTTAAGTTTAAAATAGGATTCCATGGTTTCCTTAAACATATCGAGATTTAAAGTTTCACAGGCTATCATTGCTTGTCGTCTGATTACATTAAATAACTCAAGGTCATCAGTTGATAATTCTTTTTCACTTTCCCAAATCAGAACTTTTCCGCTTCCTTCAATAATGCGAGACCATGATTTATGAAGTGCTTCTTTCTGTGATTGTAAAATATCATAAATATGACGATAGGCACCGCCAGCAGATAAAGTCAAAACATTATCAGTACCAATTAAATGATTTTTGTTTATGAGTGTATAAAGATCGTTGAATTTTTCAATGATTTTTGAATCAGCAGTTTCTGAATAATTTAATAAGACCATAATGCCAGTAAATCGATTTTGATAAAGTATATCAAAACAATATTCTTGAAATACTTCACCTACTGAGTTTTGTAATTTTATTTGAAAATCCTTTAATTCAATCTCTTTTGATGTTCTATTTTCAAAATCAATTTTAATATCAAAGACTCTAAATAATCCTTCGTCAAAATGGGTCCAATAGGTTTCATTTATTGAATCAAGATTATGGTTTGAGTCTAATTCAAATATGGTTTTTGAGAAGAACAGGTCACGAACAGCTTGCTTATGAGTCTGCGCAAAATTATTTTCTTGTTCATTGATATCTGTATTCCTTAATTCGGATATAACTTTATTTATTTCATTCAAATCAATAGGTTCCACAAAGAAAAACTCAATATTTGCTTTCATCGCAGCGTATAACTCATCATAGTTTTTTTCTGAACTAATCAATAAAAACTTTGTTTGAGGATAGGATGTACGAAAAATATTAATACATTCAAGATAATTTGAATCTTCAAAATTTTGAGTTCGCAAAATGATTAAATCAGGTATATTTTTTTGAATTTCAAGATAGAGATTATTACATGAAATAGAATCTTCATGATGAAAGAAACTTGTATGTTTTCTGTCTAAATTTTCTAACCATGAAAAATTTCCTATTACGAGAATATTCAAAATATCACCACCTTAGATTTAATATAACTAATAATATTTGCTTACGTATATCATATTATAATATTTTTTAAAATCATAAAAATTCACACAAAATCAAAAAAATGTATCACATGGTTTGTAACTGCTTACATGATATATTGAAATTGCAAAAGGCACAGAAGGTATCGAAATGAGCATTGATAACAAAGATCTTTTTATCTCAGAAAAGTTAACTGAAAATCTTATAAGAATTGAAGATGTATCTAGTACGATTATGTACCTTTTAATTGGAGATGAAAAAGCTTGTCTTATTGATACAGGGTACGGATGTGGTGATTTGTTAGGCTATGTTCGTAAGTTCACTGAAAAACCAATTATAGTTCTAATTACGCATGGTCATAGAGATCACGCAATGGGAACTGCTGCATTTGAAGATGTATATATGAGTTATCTTGATAAAGAAAAATATGCAGAAGATAGCCCACTGTCAATTAGAAAAGAAAGTATTTCTAAAGTTCCAAGTCGAAAAGTTAACAATGGATTATGGCAGTATATTGAAGATTCAGATTGGCATGAAGCTAAGCCATTTGAAGAAATTAAACCATTAAACCCAGGCGACGTGTTTGACCTAGGCAACCTAACTGTAGAAGTACATGAAGGTGCTGGACATTCTGAAGGGAACATTACATTATTATTCGTTGAACTAAAAATGTTGATGTTAGGGGATGCAGTAAATTGCAATACTCGAATTTGGAATTCGGTAAACGAATATAAAGAAATGTTGATGAGACTAAATGAAAAAACAATTGGTAGATATAATCGAGTTCTTTATCAACATGAAGGTGGTGAAGGACCAATAGACACGATTAAAGGTGTGCTTGAGTTATGTGACGAAATTATAAATGGCACAGATGACAAAATACCATTTGTAGGGAATAACTTAGCGGTATTTGCTGGAAGAGATATGCGATTAGCAAAAAAACAGGCACCTGAAAACGGCCCATTAGCAAGAGAAGATGGTGGAATTGGTAATTTGATTTATGACATTGATCTCGTAGTGAAATAGAAGGTAAAAGAGTGTTAGTCAAAGATGAATACAAACCAAAAAATTTACAGATAAGAAGAATCGCAAAAGATACTTGGATAGTTATACACAATGAAAGTCATACATATACCTATGTTCTCAAAGGAAAGGAGAGTGCACTAGTTATTAATCCATGTTTTGATGGATATGAATTAAGAGAAACCATAGAAAATATAGTAGATGTTCCAATCATAGTAGTTAACACTAAATATGATGAGTCTTGTTTAAAGGCTAATAGATACTTCACTGGCTGTTTCGTTTATATAAGTCAAAATGCTTCAGATTATTTATGCATAAACAAAAAAACAATAGAAATTTATGAAAATATTGAATTTAAGTTTATAAAAGCAAATGAAACGAAACAACTTGATTTAGGAAACAGAAAGATTTATCTAAGGGAATTTGATGTTCAGTTAGATGGAGGAGTTATATTATTCGATGTTAATACAAAGATATTGTTTACAGGAGATGCAATTGAATCTGATCAAGTTGTATTGCTAGATCATTTAAGTAAAAGCAGTGTGAGTATTGAGAGATATAAAGAGTTACTGAGTAACTTAAAGACAAGTGATTGGGATATCCAAAATATTTGTCCATCTCAAAATGGGTCACCAATTGATAATGTAGTAGACGATTTATTAGAGAATTGTAAAAGGATAATAGACGGTTATCTTGGAAGTAAAGATATAACAACCGCAAACTTTCTGAATGAAGATGATTCAAGAGATATCGGAACCATCACTAAGCTATTTGAAAATGAAAATTTAAGAAAAAGTTGTTGGAAAGATAGCACGATTATATATGATGTGAGACATATATTTGAATCATAGAATATTTAACATTATTCGATAAGTTTAAAAATTGCAATAGGAGGCAATTATGAAAAAAATAGGGAGAATATTATTAGCATTATTATTAGTATTTACAGTAACTGCTTGTTCGTCTTCAGATGATCAAACTGATCAAAGTGAAGGAACAGCTGAAAAAACAGTTGTAGCAGTTATGGAGAGCGACATTGGTGATATTTCACCATTTGGTGCTACTGGAGCAGGTAGAAATTACATTAGATTTGAACTTTATGAAACATTAGGTGAAGTAACCGCATTAGGTCAAACAATTGACACTATGCCACTTATTATCGCAAAAAGTGTAGAAAAAATTGATGGTAAAACAATGCGAGTTACCATCTATGATTACGTTCAAGATTCACAAGGAAATCCAATCACTGCAAGTGATGTTGTGTTCTCATATGAATCAACAGCTAACTCTGGTAACTACGCTAAAGTTAGAGGTAATTTAGATTATATTACTGCAGTAGACGATTACACAGTTGAAATCGGTTTAACAACTGATGCATTAGGTATGATGGAATATATGTTAAATCAAGTTCCAATTGTATCTCAAGCTGCTTATGAAGCAAGTAGTGCTGAAGAATTAGCAACAAATCCAATTGCGACTGGACCATATGTTGTTACAGATTTAGTATCAGGTTCACGTATTGTTCTTGAAAAGAATACAAATTACTGGCAAACAGATGCTGCTAGTGTAGCTTATACAGCAAAACAACCAGTAGATAAGATTACATTTAATGTTGTTACTGAAGCAGCTCAAAGAACTATCGCATTAGAAACTCAAGGTGCTGATATTGTTACTTCAATTTCTGCAAGTGAAATTAGCCATTTCTTAAATGCTGATGGAACTGCAGTTGAGGGTTACAATGTTGCAACTACCGTTGGTGGTTTATCAAATGTTCTTATGTTTAATGTTGAAACTGGTAATGTTTTCGATAACTTAGAATTAAGACAAGCAGTTGCTTATGCAATTGATCAAGAAGCTATTCTTCAAGGTGCATTAAATGGTGCTGGTGAAATCATTCATGATTTTGCTACTAGTTATGCTGGTGATTACAACGAAGCATGGGATTCAGAAGATTATTATGACTACGATTTAGATAAAGCAAAAACTTTATTAGTAGAAGCTGGTTATGAACCAGGTGAATTAAGTATCAGAATTATGGTTGGAGCAACTGTCCCTGGACATCAACAAGCAGCTCAAATTATTCAAGCTAATTTAAGTGAAATTGGTATTGAAACTGAAATTCTATCTTATGACAATGCATTATTCTCAAGTTACAAGAATGATTCAACTCAATGGGATATTATCCTAGACCGTAAAGGTACAACTGATTTTGTTATTAATGCATGGAAATTAGCATTTGATGCTAATGGATTCGGCGATCAAGGAACAGCAAACTTTATTCATGATGATACTTTCCAAGATCTATTAGCCCAAGCGGCAGGTGTTGAAACACACAGTGCAGAGACTGTTGAAGCATTCCACGATTATATGTATGATCAAGCGTATGCAATGGGGTTATTTATTACCTACACTTATGTAGTTGGTGTTGATGGAATAACTGATATTGTTATTCATCCTAAAGGTCAATTAATTGTTGGCGCATCAGAATTTGCAGATGATTATCAATCAGTAGTTAAATAGTTTTATTTACTAAGGATATGAAGAGTAGAGATTAAACTCTTCATATCCTATATTTTCGGAGAAATTTTAATGGTCAGATATATAGCTAAAAGATTATTATGGATGATTCCAATTCTAGTAGGTGTTGCGGTTTTAATATACACATTAATGTATTTTGTGCCTGGCGATCCAGTAACAATTATGTTAGGAAGCAATGCTACACCGGCAGAAATAGCTGCAGCAAAAGCGCAACTAGGAGTGGATCAACCTTACTTTACACAATTAGTTAATTACTTAACAGATGTCTTTTTTCACTTTGATTTTGGGATATCTTATGTTTATGGAACTTCCGTTACAAGTGAATTAATTGCTAGATTTCCTAGAACCCTTTTAATTGCATCTATGAGTATTGGCTTATCGATGTTAATTGGTATTCCTTTAGGTATATATTCAGCAGTTAATGAAAATTCTTGGAAAGATAGAGGCTCCATGCTGTTCTCGATGTTTGGCGTTTCTATGCCAGGATTCTGGTTAGCACTAATGATGGTAATTGTATTTTCACTAAAATTAAAGTGGTTTCCATCAGCGGGTATTGGTGGTATTGAATATTACATTTTACCAGCGTTTGCAAACTCACTAAACGGTGTTGCGGGGATGACAAGACAAACGCGTGCAAGTATGTTAGATGTCATACGCTCGGATTATATTACAACAGCTAGAGCAAAAGGTGTTAAAGAGCGAGTAGTTTTATATGCGCACGCTTTGCCTAATGCTTTGATTCCAATTATTACCGTTATTGGCACAAGATTTGGTTTACTTTTAGGTGGAACATTAGTTCTTGAAACAGTCTTTTCGATTCCTGGAATTGGCTCATATTTACTTAAAAGTATTAATGCTCGAGATTACGCAGCTGTTCAAGGTTCAATTATATTTGTAGCTTTTACATTTAGTATGGTCATGCTTTTAGTAGATTTACTTTATGCGTTTGTAGATCCAAGAATTAGAGCTAGTTATGTGAAAAAGGAGAAGAAAGCTAATGCATAAGGAAAATAGTACTTTCAATAACTGGAAGAATTCCCAACTTGCAACTGTGATGAAAAGAATGTCTCATCACCAAGGCGCAATTATTGGTGCAGTTGCTTTAACTGCCTTAATAATTCTTTCAATTTTTTCAACACAAATAACGGGTTATAGCATCGATAAAATTGATATTATGAATGCATTTGCATCACCTTCAATGGAACATTTGTTTGGTACAGATGATCTCGGTAGAGATATTCTTACACGATTATTATATGGAACAAGATATACCTTAAGTATTGGTATATTCTCGACAGCTATTGCAGCAAGTGTCGGGATTGTTATTGGAGCAATTGCCGGATATTTTGGTGGATTGTTTGACAGTATTTTCATGAGACTATTGGATATTATTCAAGCGTTTCCAAATATGTTGCTTGCTATCGCCTTATCAGCCGTATTTGGTGTTGGTTTTGATAAAGCAATTTTGGCATTAGGTGTTGCTGGGATACCGGCGTTTGCAAGACTGATGAGAGCTAGTATTTTAACTGTAAGAGGAATGGAATATGTTGAAGCTGCTACTTCAATTAATGGGAGTCATCTAAGAATCATTACAAAACATGTTATTCCTAACGCGATTTCACCATTAATTGTTCAAATTACATTATCAATTGCGACTTCTGGGTTAGCTGCATCAGCACTTAGTTTTATTGGATTGGGTGTACAACCACCAACGCCAGAATGGGGCGCGATGTTATCAGCTGGAAGAAACTTTATTAGAGATTATCCGCATTTAGTTTTATTCCCAGGATTTGCCATTATGTTATCTGTACTTTCATTGAATTTAATCGGTGATGCTTTAAGAGATGCGTTAGATCCTAAATTGAAAAAGTGATAAAGAGGAAAAGATATGACAGAAAAAAATATTGATTCAAATGTATTTTTATCCTTGAAGGATTTATATGTTGAATACACATCAGAAGGAAGCATTATTAAAGCCGTAAATGGTGTATCTTTTGATATAAAAAAAGGCAGAACACTTGGCTTAGTTGGAGAAACAGGAGCGGGAAAGACATCAATTGCGAAATCAATTATTCAAGTACTTCCTGAACCACCATCACGTATTACAAATGGTGAAATATTCATAGATGGTGTAGATATTCTTAAACTTAGTGAGAATGAAAAGCGGAAAATAAGAGGCAAGAAAGTCTCTATGATTTTCCAAGATCCTATGACTGCCCTTAACCCAGTTATAACAGTTGTAAAGCAAATATCAGAAGGTTTGCTTTTACATAATCCATATACAAAAGAACAAGCATATAAACAAGCTGTTGAAATGCTAAGACTTGTTGGTATACCGGCAGATAGAGCTGATGATTATCCACATCAATTTTCAGGTGGTATGAAACAAAGAGTTGTCATTGCGATGGCATTAGCATGTAGTCCAGAACTATTACTTGCTGATGAACCAACAACAGCGTTAGATGTCACCATTCAAGCTCAAGTATTAGAAATTATTATGAAATTAAAAGAATCTTTTAATACATCATTATTGTTGATTACACATGACTTAGGTGTAGTAGCAGAAGTTTGTGATGATGTAGCTGTAATTTATGCTGGTGAAATTCTAGAAATTGGGACTTTAGAAGATTTATTTGATCATCCAACTCATCCATATACAACGGGACTTTTTGGAGCTCTTCCAAATATGAATACGAATATGGAAAGACTATCACCTATTGATGGACTACCACCAGATCCAACAAATTTACCAAAAGGATGTAGTTTTAGCCCACGTTGTCCTAAAGCAACTGAAGCCTGTAGAACTGATAAAATACCGCTTGTTGAAATTACTAAAGGTCATTTTTGCAGATGTATTCATACTGAGGATAGGAGTTAATTATGTCAACGCTAATAGAAGTTAAAAACTTAAAAAAATACTTTGATTCTGCACGTGGAAAAGTCCAAGCAGTTGATGATGTTTCTTTTAAAATTGAACAAGGTACTACCTTAGGTGTTGTTGGCGAATCTGGTTGTGGGAAATCTACCTTAGGCAGAGTGTTGATTCACTTATTAGATAGTACGGATGGCAGCATCTATCTAGAAGGTAATGATATTACACACGTTACTGGCAAGAAATTAAGTAAGGCGCGTGAAGATATGCAAATTATTTTCCAAGATCCTTCCTCATCACTTAACCCTCGTATGACTGTACAAGAAATTATTAAAGAACCTTTGATTATTTCTAAGAAATTTACAGGTGCAGCTTTAGAAAAAGAAGCTATTAGAATCATGGATATGGTTGGGATTGAACCACGTCTAAGAATGTCATATCCACACGAACTAGATGGTGGTCGTAAGCAGAGAGTTGGGATTGGTCGTGCACTTGCGCTAAATCCAAAATTTGTTGTTTGTGATGAACCAGTATCTGCACTTGATGTATCAATTCAAGCTCAAATTTTGAATTTACTGATGGATTTACAGGAAGAAAAAGGTTTAACATACATGTTTGTTACCCATGATCTTTCAGTTGTAAGACATATATCAGATAGTATTTGTGTTATGTATCTTGGTCAATTGGTTGAAACCTGTAATACAGAAGAACTTTTTAATAAACCTCTTCATCCTTATACTAAAGCACTTTTATCTGCAATTCCTTCAATAAATATTCATGAAGAAAATAAAAGGATTCCAATTAAAGGTGAACTTGTTTCACCAATCAATCCAAAACCAGGATGTAGGTTCGCGCCTAGATGTCCGTATGCGGAAGAAAGATGCAACGAACCACAATCACTTGATGAAATTAACCCAGGTCATTTTGTTTCTTGTTGGAAAACACTAGAAATAAATAAAATGAAAAAAGTTGTTTAAACTTGCTGATTAGAAAGACAAATTGAATTAAATGAAAAAAGAAAAATTGTATAATTCACAATTCGTCATAATAATGGTGATAGCTTTTGCAATCTATTTGTCTAATCAAATGGTTCAAAACACCGTGACGAAATATGCGAATACAATGTCAGCATCAACTCATCTTATAGGTGTTATTGGTGGTACGTTTGGCATAATCGCATTGATAACTCGGCCATTTGTTGGACAAGTCGTTGATAGAAGTAATCATAAAAAACTTCTATTTGCGAGTGTGGGGCTTTTAATTGTATCTAATATTGTTTTAGTGTTTGCGACTAATCCAATATATATAATTGGATCCAGAGCTATCAATGGATTGGCTTGGGGGTTTGGGTCAACACTTAGTTTAACAACTGCAGCGAATGCATTACCTAAGGAAAGATTAGCAAATGGGATAGGAATTTATACATTATCTCAAACATTGGCTCAAGTTATTGGACCTAGCATTGCATTATATATTATTGATACTAGTGGATTTAAATCCTTATATCTTGTATCAACAACAATTATGACGATTGCCTTTATATTGGTGACATTCTTTAAAACCACGCACGTCGCGATTGAGAATAGCCCGATTTCAATCAAAATAAAGGATATGTTTGCAGTTAAGGCATTACTACCAACACTTGTTTTAATGAGTAATACAATGCAAGTATCTGCTGTAGCATCGTTTCTATTGATATATGCTGATGAACTAAATGTTACAAATTTAGGATCATTCTTTATGATTCAAGCATTATCTATCTTATTTACAAGACCATTTATTGCAAAATTTATAAATGAGAAAAATATATATGTGTTTACGATAGTAAGTGAATTTATGATTATAGCTGGTCTATTATCATTGTTCTTTGCTCAAAATAGAACTTACTTTATCATTGCAGCATTATTGTTTGGTATTGGTAAATCTGGTTCACAACCACCACTACAAAGTATGTGTATGTCCTCCGTGCCACAGAAGGAAAGAGGTAAAGCTAGTAATACATCCTATGCTGGTCAAGATTTAGGTCAATTTATAGGAGCAATGGTTTCTGGTTATATCGCTTCCTTCTTGGGTTACCGTTATGCATTTGCAGGCATTTCGATTATTGTGACACTAATGCTTATAGTATTCATACTTTTCTATATGATTCCACATCTCAAAAAGACGAATGAGTCGTTGATGTGAAAAGTAGTAATTAAAAAAAGTAGAAAAATCAAAATTTCTACTTTTTATTAATTTAGTATCTATAATAATTTGATATTAATAAAAAAACATCGAAAGGAGAGGTTATGAATAGTATTTTTCATAGAACTAGTGTTAGAAATTTTTCTGAGAGACCTGTTGAACAAGAAAAAATCACTAGAATACTTCAAGCTGCAATGGCAGCACCATCAGCAGGCAATCAACAACCATGGGAATTTTATGTTGTAAAAAATAAACAAGTTTTAGAAAAACTATCCGAAAGTAGTCCTTACGCTGATAGTTTAAAAAGAGCATCGGTTGCGATTGTTGCATGTTATAGAAAAGAAATTAAATACCCTGAATATGCTGAAATAGATTTAAGTTGTTCTGTACAAAATATCATGTTGGAAGCAGATGAACTTGAACTTGGGTCTGTTTGGTTAGGAATAGCACCCATAAAAGCAAGGATGAATCACGTTAGACTCATTTTAGATGTACCTTTGAATTTAGAAGTCTTCGCAATTATTCCGTTTGGTTATCCGTTAAAAGAAGCTAAACAGAAGAATCGATTTGATGAAAGTCGAATTCATTATTTTGATAACCAATAAAATCATAAAGTGGTAAACAAGAATAATTTCAGAAAAAATGGAATATGTAATTCTAATTTTTTATCGAATTTGAAAACAGATAAATGCATTACTATAAGTGCAAAACATTACACTTTTAGCTTAGATAAATTGATAAATTATTAAGTGATATGTCAAAAAATAAAATTAAAACATTGGGAAAGGATTTCACTGAAGGTGATCTAGTATTGCCTTTATTAAAGTTTCTCACACCTTTTCTTTTAGCTAATATTTTAAATAGTCTATATAACACTATAGATATGATGATTATAGGACAATATGCTGGGAATGTAGGTATCGTTGCAGTCTCACAAGGTGGAAAAATGTTAAACATCTTTACGATGGTTAGTATGTCTTTATCAAGTGCAGGACAAATCATTATAGGTCAACAAATTGGTGCCAAGAAACATAAGGAAGTATCAGAAACAATAGGTACTTTATTCAGTTTGTTGATGATTATTGCATTAGTATTGTCAGTATTATGCATGTTGTTTTCAAAGGAAATAATCACATTATTACAAACACCACAAGAATCGTATTATTCTGCATTGAGTTATTTACGCATTACTTCATTAGGTTTCGTTTTTACATTTGGATATAATGGTGTATCGGCAATCCTAAGAGGTATTGGTGAGTCTAAAATGCCTCTTGTATTCATTGGTATTGCGACAACTGTTAACATCATTTTAGATTTTGTATTAATCGGGATATTTAACTTAGGTGCAACAGGCACAGCTATTGCAACAGTTGTTGGGCAAGCTGTTTCACTAATGTTTTCAACAACATACCTTTATCGTAATAAAGAGCACTTTGATTTTGATTTTAAACTTAAGTCATTTAAATTGAAAAAAGATAAATTAAAAATGATTGTAAGTATTGGGCTACCAAGATCATTAAGCGCACTTTCTATTCAAGGATCTCAATTGATAGTTATTTCATTTGTGAATCAATATGGCTTATTGCAGGCAGCTGTTTATAGTATTGGAGATAAGATTGTATTTCTAACGAATGTCGTCACTATGGCTGTTCGACAAGCAGGATCTACTATGGTTGCACAAAATTTAGGAGCAGGGAAGCCAAATAGGGTCAAAACAGTTGTTCGTTGGTCTCTAGGCTTAACAATGATATTCGCATTAATGTTAGCGATACCATCTATATTGTTTCCAAATCAAATATTCTCTATGTTTACAAGTGATATAAATACGGAAAAGTATGCGAGTACAATTATGATGATTACCGCTTTTACTTACTTTTTAGCTGCGATGAGTGGCAGTTTTAATACGGTAACAGCAGGTTCAGGCAATGCTCGGTTGAACTTTCTAGCAGGTGTTTTAGATGGTGTTTTCTTACGGTTAGGGTTTGGATTTCTATTCGGAATATATTTTCACATGGAAGCAGTTGGATTCTATTTAGGTCACTCATTAGGTCGCTTAGCAGGCGTTTTCATTCACGGTGGATATTATTTAAGCGGTAAATGGAAAACTAGAAAACTATTCATATCTAACAAAGAAGATAATTAAAGTATTAATAATATTGCACGAACAATTGTGCAATATTTAATATTTAAACAAAACTTTAATTTGATAATCTTGATTTAGTTATGAAGAAAAGAGAGAAATATGTTTAATCAAAAACCAAGAGAAATAAAATCAAATTTGAAATCCAAGAAATTAGTATGGGAAGAAGAAAAACCAATTCGTTGGTCATACTTTAAAATACTCAGAGAACATAGTGATTTAAAACAGGAGTTTCCAGAAATCAACCCTTATTATGAAGTTTATGAAATGAGAAAAAACTTATTTTGTTTATATTCAGAAAGTTTTGATGGAGCTGGAGATCCATGGAGTTATCTTATTGTTGGTCCAGACAAAGCAATGTTAATTGATACTGGATTTGGTGTAGGTGACTTAAAAGGCTTATGTAATCATTTAAGTGGAAATAAAGAATTGATTGTTGTAAATACACATGCTCATTTTGATCATGCATACGGCAATGGTCAATTTGATAAAGTATATTGTCACGAAGCTGAAGTATATAATTTAGAACAAAAAAATAACCCACATATTTGGGATTATTTATTTGATAAGGAAACTGGTAAACCATTGTTTGCTGAATTTGATAGAGAGGATATCATCAAGCCTAAAAAATATGAAATTGTTGGAGTAGAAGATGGTCATCTATTTGACTTAGGAAAAGGTTATAAAGTTGAAGCAGTTCATTTACCAGGACACGCTGCAGGACAATGTGCGTTTTATGATCATGTTAGTAAAGCTATTTTTATTGGAGATGTCACAGGTGTTGGTACATCACCCAAAGATCACCCTTATGCAGAATTTTATTCAGTTGAAGCTTTATATAGTGCACTAGTTAAATTTGAACCTAGATTTCCTGAAGTATCAGGTGTATTTCCTGGACATGGTATGGTAGATCTAACTAATTCATATTTACAATATTTGTTGAATTGTGCAAAAAGTATACTAGAAAATCCAAGTGGATATGATAATTCAAAAACAGTAGAACGATGGGGAAATGTAAGACACTTATTTTACAAAAATATTCATCAAGGTACTGCTATTCGATATTCTGCTGAGAGTATTTATCTACCTGAAAACTCAAAATTCGAAAATAAAGTATCTGAGCTAAACAAATGATAAAAGCTATCATTTTTGATTTAGATGGTGTTCTCTGTCAAACAGAAGATTATCGTTTAGAGAAAGAATATGAATATCTAGAGAGTCTTGGTGTCAGAGTTTCGAAACAAGACCTATATACTTCAGCTGGAGGAACAAAAGTAGATAAAGGAATTAACTTTGATCGATTATTTGGTGAGCAAGAAGCATATATTAGAAATAGAAAATCAATACTAAACAAAATGCATACAGCGACTGATTTTTTAGACATAAGAACAGACAATATAATAGAAGTCTTAGAATTTTTACATGAAAAGAAAATTAGGATTGCGTGTGCATCTAATTCAACTTATGCGAGACTCGAGATTATTATGAATGATTGCATGATTCGAAATTACTTTGACTTAGTTTTATCGACAGAACTTACAGATAAAAGAAAACCTGATCCATATATTTATAATGAAACTGTTAGACTTTTAAATATACAAAAAGATGAATGCATTGTCGTAGAAGATTCAAAGATGGGTATTGAAGCTGCAAAAGCAGCAGAACTATTCACGGTTGCGTATAAGGATAAAGGTGGATTTATTGACCAATCGAAGGCAGATCAAATCATAACGGATATGCGTGAAATTTATACATTTCTATGAGAATAATAATTGCACAATAAATCGTGCAATTATTTGCATTAAATGTTTTTTGCGAGTGATATAGTTTTATTATAAAAGTCTGAAATTTGGGGTTTGGCTTTTTAATGCGAGGATAGCCATGTTAACTGAGAGACAATTTAAAATTCTATGTGAGTTACAAAATGATAATTCACTTTTTATGACGGCTGATGAAATTGCGAGTAAATTTGACATCAGTGTACGTACTGTTAAAACTGAATTGAGTGTAATTAAAAAAGAGATAGATCCTTTTGAATTTATAGAATTTAAATCAATTCCATCAAAAGGCTATCAATTAGTCATAAGCAATGACACTAAATATGATGACTTTCTAGATGAGCAAAAATCAACTCTTTATCAAACAGCTGTTGGTACACCTAAAGACAGAGTTAATAAAATTATCGCATTGCTGTTTGAATCTAAACAAGGGATGGATTTACAGCATATGGCAGATCGATTGTTTGTATCAAAATCAACGCTTATTAATGATTTGAAAAATGCTAAGCATATATTAGATCAATATAATATTGAGGTAATTCATAAACCAAATCATGGCTTAGCAATCAAAGCGAAAGAAACGGATATTAGAATCTGTATAAACAATGAAAATATCGATCTTTTTTATGCCTATAACGAGTTTATGACCATTGGTCAAATTTCAATGAATCTTGGACAAATTGGTGAAATATTAGTTGATACTTTAACAAAGCATAAATATGGAATATCAGATGTTGCGCTACAAAATTTAATTGTTCATATCGATATTATTATTCGACGTATTATGATTGGATTTTTCTTAGAAGAAGTGGTAGATGATGCGATAAATAAAGAGTTCTCAAATGAGATAGTCATCGCAAATGACATATTTGAAAAATGCCATCGTTCTTTTGGAATACCAATGGTTAAATCTGAAATAAATCGATTAGCAGTATATTTACGTGGTAAGTCTAACTATCCTGAGAGTTCATATATTACGGATGACATTGATGAATTTGTTAGTCAATCTCTAAGTGCAATAAAAGAGAATTTTGGGGTTGATTTATCTGATAACGTCCAATTACGTATTTCACTGTCTTTGCATATTATTCCACTAATCACGCGTTTGAAATATAATATGCAACTCAAGAATAAAATGTTAGACCATGTACGTAAAGCTTATCCCATGGCTTTTGATATTGCCTCGTTTGTAGCTTATCGAATTCAAGAAAAATATGGTTATTCAATTAGTGAAGATGAGATTGCTTATTTTGCGATTTATTTCAATACTTCGATTCTGAATATTCAGAAAAATGATACAACTAATAAAATTTTAATTATTAGTTCACTAAAGAGAAGTGAAACGCTTTTATTAAGAGAAAGAATTTATTCTTGGTTTTCTGAGTCAATTTCAGAATTATCAATTATTGATCCTTTCGAACTAGAAAATGTTGTTACAAGTGAATATAAAGTCGTGTGTACAACTGAAAGCAATGTTTTTAGAGAACTTGATGATGCGATTTTAATATCAGAGTTTCCAACTGATGAAGATCATCGAAATATTAGAATGATTTTAGATGGTTTTAATGGCAAGGAAGATATTCTAGCTATGTTTAAACCTGAGATGACATTCATTGGACACATAAATAGAAAAGATGAATTAATGAGCAAACTCATTAATATGATTGAAAATATAGATGACTTTGCTGAGCAGTTAAAAGTGGAAGTTAATAAAAGAGAAACAATGGGTGGTACATACTTTGGTAATTTTGTTGCAATGCCACACCCAATGACACCAGTAACTAAAAAAACTCATATCTCATTGGCATTATTAGATAAACCAATCTCATGGGATAAATTTAATAATCAAGTTCAAATTGTTATCCTAATTAGCATTGAAGCAGATAATCCAAAGGCTTTTCAATTGTGGTCATATTTATCAGAATTTGTGACTAATGAAAATTTTGTTAAAGCAGTAATGGAAAATCTAACTCTAGATAACTTCAGAAATCAAGTGTCTAAAGCGTTAGATCACATTACCTACAAATTGCATGAATATTAATGCAAAACACTAAAACAATATAATTTATAGAATTGATATTCTATGTTTGCGAAAGTGATTAGTTGATTTGTTTGTAGGACGGCCGCCGAAAAACAATTAAAACTAACACACACTACTCGCTTATGATTTGCGAAGACATCGCGTAGGAGGATTTATGTTTAAAGGATTCAGAATTGATGAAAGACTCATTCATGGTCAAGTTGCTGTAGCATGGTGCACTGCATTGAACGTTGATAGCATCGTTATAGTTGATGATGGTACAGCGAAAGATGATGTTGCGATTATGTCACTCAAAATGGCAGCTCCTGGTGATATCAAAGTTGTGGTTAGATCAGAAGTTGATGCGATTCCACTATTGAATGATCCACGTGTTGCGACAAAAAACATTCTTGTATTAGTCAAAAAAGCTTCAACAGCACTTAAATTATTAGAAAGTGTTGAAGGATTACCAGATGTAAATGTTGGTAATGTTGGAATGATTGATGACGGCATAGAACGTAGAATGATTGATACTTCATTTGGTGTTACAGTTGAAGAAGTTGAAATCTTCAAGAAAATTGTTCAACTAAGACCAAATAGTTATTATCAAATGACTCCTACACTACCTCCGCAAAAAATCAGTAATCTTATCTAAAAAAGGAAAAGAAAGGAATTTATAATATGGGAACAGCGTTTATAGTAGCGTTAACGTATTGGTTAGTCTATTGGATCGATGAATCATTTTCATGGCAAGCTTTAGTTAGACCAATTGTTGCTGGACCAATCTTTGGTTTAGTATTAGGTGATTTCCAAACTGGAGTCATCTTAGGTGGTATGTTAGAAGCCATCTATATGGGTATTGTTAGTATCGGTGGTGGGGCACCAGCAGATGCTTATGTAGCAACAGCATTAGTTGTCACATATGTTATTAAAGGTGGTATCTCAATGGAAGCAGGTTTGGCTATCTCCTTCCCAATTGGTACATTAGCTAGAAATATTAACACATTTGTATTACCAATGCACGCTTATTTAATTAAGTGGTTTGAAAAATTTGCGGCTGCTGGTGACTATAAAAAGTATTCAGCATTCCAACAATCTTATCGTATTATCTTCTCACGTTTCTTCCACACTATCGTTATCTTCTTAGGTGTTTGGTTAGGCGGAGATGCAGTCGTAGCATTCTTTGATGTATTACCTCCATTTATTCTTGGTGGTTTAAAAGCAGCAGGTGCTTTATTCCCAGCTGTTGGTTTAGGTATCTTATTAACTATGATCTACAAAAAAGAATTGGCTGGATTCATGGTTATCGGTTTTGTATTAGCAGCTTACTTAGGTATTGGAACTATGGGGATTGCTTTAGTTGCAGGTGCAACAGCATTAATCTTCTACTTCATCGATGCTGAGAAAAATACTAATGCATCATCTTCAAAAGAGGAGGAATTATTTGAATGACAACTAAAGCAGTAGGGCTTAGTGCTCAAGAGAAAAAGACTCTTCAAAGAATCACTTTAAGATCAAATCTATTGAATGGCTCAATGCAAGCTATCAAACGTCAAGCGATGGGATTTACATATGCCTTAATTCCAGCACTTGCAGAACTCTATGATGGTGATAAAGAAAAAATGGCTGAAGCACTTCAACGCCATGATACATTTATTAATACGCATGCTAGTTTCGGTGCATTCTTATTAGGTTTAGTTTATGCTTTAGAAAAACAAAAAGCAGAAGGTAAAGGTGTCACAAGTGACATGATTACCAACATCAAAGCATCTTTAATGGGACCATTGGCTGGTATTGGAGATTCAATCTTCCATATTACACTACGTGTTATTGGTGCTGGTATTGGGATTAATTTCGCCTTAGAAGGAAATATTCTAGGTGCATTTATCTTCATGATTATCTATGGTGGTACTTTCTTAGCGATTAAATATCCACTTTGTAAAGCTGGATACACATTAGGAACTCAATACCTTAAAGATTTATTTGAAAAAGGCTTGATTAAAAGTTTAACTAAATCAGCATCTATCTTAGGTTTAATGATGGTTGGTGGATTAGTATCAAGTTTAATGAACGTTAATACAACACTAGCTATTACATTTGGTGAAACATCTGTTGGATTACAAACAATGTTTGATCAAATCGTTCCAGAATTATTGGCGATTATTACAGTATTTGGTGTATATAAACTTATCAAACGTAAAGTATCTATTACTAAAATCGCGATGGGTATGATTGTTTTAGGTATTGCTTTATCTTTCTTTGGAATTATGTAATTAGAATTGAGGATATGAATGAAACTTATCGTAAGAGCAGATGATGTAGGTTATACAAAAACTCATAATGATGGAACTTTCAAAGCCATCGATAATGGAATTGTGACAACTGTCGACCTCATGTTCGATACTCCAGGTACTATGGATGCCTTAACTCGCATGAAGGATTATCCATGGATTAGTATTGGTTGGCACGCGCACTTTTGGGGAAGTCCTGTATTAGATCCAAAAGAAGTTCCTTCTATGGTTAATAGTGAAGGAAAGTTTAAATTTCGTAAGGATCAATCATTGAAAAAAACCTGTTCTTACGATGATGTATATCGTGAGTCAAGAGCACAGATTGAACTTTGTATGAAGGTTTTGGGTCGTGCTCCTGATTCAACCTGGATTCAAGATAATGGAAGTGATTTTGAAAAAGCTAGAATGGATATTTGTAAAGAATTTGGTATCGCAATGAATTTTGCTGATAAACCAGATCGTGAAGGCAATTTAGTTAGTGCATATGAAGCATACAAACATTTAAATATTTATATGCCAAACCAACCTGCAACAGTGTACAAAGTTTGTTATAGTGAAAGATATGAAGATCGTCGTAAATATAACCCAACGGCTTATTATGTGAACGATGAAGGTGATATCATGGATAAAGAGATTGCATTAACTGCATGGCATCCAGGATATTTAGATCCATATGTTCTAAATGAGTCAAGCTTAGGTGAAGCAAGAGTTATCGATGTTGATGCTCTTACCTCGAATGAAATAAAAGAATGGGTTATAAACAACAAGGTAGAACTTATTAACACAAGAGATGCTTTGTTTGGGACAAATGAATATCAAAATCATTTAAACCTTATTAACAGTCCACTTAAAGTCTAGAAAATAATTTAGTAGAAAGGAGCGCCCAAGTTATCAAAAAAATAGTAATTGCGACGCATGGGTCGCTCGCTGATGGATTTAAAGATACATTAGATATTGTTTGTGGTCCTCGTGAGAATCTACAAACAATGTGTTTCTATAATGGAAACCACAAAGAGTCAGATATTGAAGATTTATTCAATCAACTAAACGATGATGATCAACTCATTGTATGTACTGATATCCAATATGGTAGTGTAAATCAAAATTTCGTAAAAGCAGCAATCAAAAAAAACTATCCAAATGTGTTAATTGTTAGCGGAATTAATTTACCTATAGTGATGGAAATTGTATTAAAAGTTGATGAATTAAGTTTTGATGAATTAACTGATTATGTTGAAAAATCAAAAGATCAAATAAAGAATGTAGATTGGAAAATAAAACCAAAATTTGACAAAGATGATAGTTTATTCTAATAACGTGTAAAAATATGGCTGTAACAAAATAGAAAAGCAATTAACCAGTGAAAGGTTAATAGCTCATCGAGAAGCGTTACAGCTTTTTTTATGAAAATAACTTATGCATTGTTTCGACAATATTGTCGATATTTTTTATTCTATGAAGATATAAATATTGGTATATCATTTCTAAGACATAATGTGCACCAAATATAAATAAGCCTCTATTTAATACCTCTATTTCTTCGTATGAAACCTTAATGAATTCATCTGCTAGTTTAGTGAATTCAGTTGAATTATGGGCAATCGCAAGAAATGGAATTCCAAGTTCTTTTAATTTATGTGCTGTTTCAACCATCATCGTATTTTTACCTGACATAGAAATTAAGATGGCATATGAAGGGATCTTATTTGTATATAAGTAACTTAATAAATGAAAGTTAAAATTTGTTTCCGCAATGACATCTAAGCCTAATTCAGAAAACCTTTTCGAATATACATCGGCAATTGAATACGAAGTGTTTAATCCATAGAACAAAATTTTCTTACTTTCAAAAATGTTGGATGCAATTTTATTTAATTGAGATAAAGAGATATTATCTTTTGTTTGATCTATCGCTTTTTTAATGGAGTTTGGATATAAATCATTTAGATCTCTAAACGCGAGTTTGTTTGCTAAAAACTCTGATTCATTTATTTTTTGATTATCTAAAATATCATGATATTGAGAAGCGAAGTAATATTTAAAATCTGTGAAACCTCTGAATCCAAGTTTCTTACATAAACGAATAATCGTCGCATCACTCGTATAGGAAGCTAAAGAAAGATCAGCCATCGTCATGGATAATATTTGAGAAGGATTTTCAACAATATAATCAGCTACAGCTTGTTCCTGATTAGTTAGATTTGATAGTTCTTTTATTTTATCGATTATCATACTTCTAGATTAGCACAGTTTATTTTTAATAAATATAGATAAGAACAAGTATAATAAATCTATGAGCAAAATAGGTATAGACATTGGAACGAGTAATATAAAAGCGGTTCTCTTTGATGAAGCATATAAGGTTAAGAAGAAGATTAATATTGAGGTACCCTCAGTGGTCGATCAATATGGTCATTATGAACAGAATGTAAAGGCTGTAGTTGAAGCTGTTTATGTCTGTATAAATGAATTAAACAATAAAAATGTAACGGATATTAGTTTTTCGTCTGCGATGCATTCTTTGATTTTGGCTATTAAAGAGAATATGCCATTTACCCAGAATATGATTTGGGCAGATGCGCGTGCAGATCAAGATATTCGCAAATTTAAAGAAACTGAAGATTGGTTAAGTTTTTACCAAAAAACAGGAACACCGATACATCCAATGAGTCCTTTCGCAAAACTTCTTTATTATAAGAATGCTGATTTTATAAAACCAGGATTACATTTTATGGGAATCAAGGAATATATCATTTTCTTACTTACAGGTGAGTTTGTGATGGATTATTCGATTGCATCCGCAACCGGCTTAATGAATATTCATACACTAGAATGGAATGAAGATATTTTAAATTTCTTAGGGATCGATGAATCTTATTTGCCAAAACTTGTAGATACAAATGCGAAGTTTAAAGCTAAAGATTATGAATTTAATGTTACGGTTGGCGCAAGCGATGGTTGTTTAGTTAACTTAGGTACTAATGCTTTACTCAAAGGTCAAACAACTTTAACACTTGGGACAAGTGGAGCTGTTCGAATGACTGTGAAGAAACCTGTTTTAGATCCTCTAGGTAGAACATTCTGTTATTACTTAAAGAAAGGTGTCTACGTCATTGGAGGTTCAGTTAATAATGGTGGAAATACACTAGATTGGGTTAGTCAGTTGTTTTATGATAATCCTAAAAAGTTTTATAAAGACTTACCAAATATATTAGAACAAATCGAACCAGGCTGTGAAGGTTTAGTCTTTTTGCCACACATTCATGGTGAAAGAGCACCTTACTGGGAAAATGCAGTGAGTGGACAATTCTTTGGTTTAAAACACTATCATAAGAAAGAACATATGATACGAGCCGTTGTTGAAGGAATCTTATTTAACCTAAGAAATGTTTTAAGTATTTTAGAAGAGAATGGCGGTCGTTCTAAAGAAATTTATTTAAGCGGAGGTGTTTTTGAAATATCTGGTATTACGCAAATGGTTGCGGATATATTTGAAGAAAAAGTAACTATTCAAAAGGCATTTGATGCGAGTATTCTTGGGGCAGTTTTATTAACAGATAAGAAGAAACATGAGGTAAAGGATTTAGATGTCACTTTTCCGCGTTACGATGAACAATATTATGATGCATTAGATATTTATATGAATCTATCTTTTGAAATTTTGAAAGATTTATTTAGACCAATTCATAAACCGAATCAGTCTAATATTAATGAAGAAAAGAAGTATAACTAATAAGGAGAATCATTATGGCTTTAGGAACATTTAATATTTTTTCAAAATATTTACGACGGACAATAACCTTTAATGTCATCTTACCTGCTGACAAACTTGTTTTTGGTGAGATGAAACAAGAAATAGTAAGAGGTCCCTATAAAACTCTTTATTTACTTCATGGGATATTTGGTAACTATACTGATTGGGTTAGTGGAACACGTATACAAAAGTGGGCAGAAGATCAAAACTTAGCTGTCATTATGCCATCCGGAGAAAATAAATTTTATGTCGATAATGAATTATCAGGAGAATACTATTCAAAGTTTATTGGCGAAGAATTGGTAGATATCACACGCCGCATGTTTAACTTGTCTCACAAAAAAGAAGATACTTTTATTGCGGGATTATCGATGGGTGGCTATGGCGCGATGATAAATGGTTTGAAGTATGCGAAGACCTTTGGTTATGTCGCAGCTCTTTCAGCCGCCTTTATTATTGAAGATTTTGCGAAAACAAAGGATGGAGATAGAAATGCTATTCTTTCGCGAAATGAGCTTATATCAGTATTTGGTGATTTAAGTAAACTTGTTGGAAGTGATAAAGATTATCAAACTTTGGCTACAAGTTTAAAGAAAAAAGATCGTCCACATATTTATATTGCATGTGGAACTGAAGATCATTTAATAGAAAGTAATCGTGCGTTTAGAGATTATTTACAAAACTTAAAATTTGATGTGAAATACGACGAAGGACCTGGTGGTCATGATTGGGTTTTCTGGGACGCGTATATTTACAAAGTCCTACAGTGGTTACCATTAGACGCAAAAGAAGAAGCGATTAGTAGTGGTAATGTTAGACCAAAGAATTAAATAAGTTTATTAAATGATGTTTGTTATGAACAAATTGAAGATGGATTAGTGTGTCAGAAGTTACATATTGGTCCCTATGATAATGAGAGAGAATCCTTTGATTTGATGGAAAAATATTGTGTGGATAATGGTTATAAACGCATTGAAAAAACACATATTGAAATTTACTTAGGGGATCCACGAAAAGCTGACCCTTTGAAACTAAAAACGCTGCTTCGATTTAAAGTTGAGAAAAATAAATAATGGAACTAACACAAATCAGCAAACATGTATATATCTCAGATTTTGAAGAATATAGAGATCGTCCAAGACTAGGTTATGTTAATGGAACTGAAAGATCGGTTCTTATTGATGCAGGCGCATCAAAAGAACATCTTTTTGAAGTCTTAGATTTAATCAAAGAAAAAGGTCTTCATGAACCAGAGGTTGTAATACTCACCCATTGGCATTGGGATCATGTCTATGGTTTACATGCCTGTGACTTTCCATCACTATGTAGTGAAAAGACTCAATTGAAATTAAAGGAAATGAGTGACTGGGATTGGGATGATTTGTCTATGTCACAAAGAATACAAACAGGAGAAGATATTGCGTTTTGTGATGAACACATCAGAAATGAATATAAGGACAGAGATTTAATCAATGTGGTTTATGCATCTGAAACGTATGTTGATGAAGTTGAACTAGATTGTGGAGATGTACGTTTAAAAATCTTTGAAATGGAAACAGATCATACAGAGGATAATACCTTTGTCTTAGTTGAAGAAGACAAGGTCTTATTTGTAGGAGATGCGACATCTGAAGACTATCACCATGGAGAAGCACACTACACAAAAGAGAAACTTAGTAAACTTATAAGTAAACTTGAGTTTCTAGATTTTGAAAAAGAAGTTCATGGACACGATGTCGTTATGAAAAAGGAAGAAATATTAGAGTTACTTAAACAAGAGTATGTAAGTATATAAGTAATAGTGGGAATATATATGGAAAAGACTCAAGAAAAATCATTTGAACAAATGAACTGGGAAGCAGAATTATTGAGTTTGTTTGAAGATACTGAAGAGAGTATTCAAAACAAAGAAGTACAAAATATTCAAATAAATTTTGATTTAGAGATTAATTAGATTGCGATATAAAGAAAAATGTTTAAAATAGCCAAGCATAATTTGTGTTTGGTTTTTAAATTACGATGACATTTATAGAAAATTTGATTTAAAAATAGGGGAATTGAAAATCATAACGTATATATAGGTAAGACACGAAGGAGATTGCATCATGAATTACAAAGAGTTTAACTATATGCAAATAGTGATATAATATGACTATTATTGGAGGATATGAAATGAAATTTGATATTAGACCTTCAGCTGATTTAAGAAATCACTATAATGAGATATCTAAGCAGTGCCATGAGACGAGAGAACCTGTCATTATTACTAAAAATGGTAGAGGTGATACAGCTATTATTAGTCTACAAGACTACAAACAAATGACTGCTGAGTTGGAACTTTTAAAAATGCTTGCGGAGTCTGAGGAAGATATTAGACTTGGCCGAGTTGGTGATATTCAAGATACTTTTGATAATATAAGAAAAAATCTCTTAAGTAGAGACAAATAGTTTGTTTAAGTTAAAAAGAACGCAAAAAGCAGATAATCAACTTAGTAATATTATTTATTATGTTGCAGATAGTACAGGGAGTATTGATACTGCCATGAAATTATCTGAAACGATTGAAAAATCATTATTGAAACTAACTGATTTTCCTGAATCAGGTGTAAAACCACAATATGCGATTCTCGATAGACAGGGACTTAGAATATTAATTGTAGATAGATATTTAATCTTTTATAAAGTTGATAATGTAAACGAAACTATAATGATTGTTGGTGTTGTCAGTAGTAGTCAAGAGTATATAAACTTAATCTAAAAAAAATCCAAGCACTTAATTGTGTTTGGATTTTCTGTCTCTACGACCTTTATAACCGCTATCAGCTTTGTTGTGATCTCTACGACTACGGTTGTTGTCACTATGGTTTCTATCACTGCGATTACGTGAACTACGGCCGTCATTGCGTTTCTTTGCTGGTGCGTGTTCAAGCATAAATGCTTTTACTTTATAACCTCTAATCATATTTGAGTTTAAGGCATCTAAGATTTCATGGACAAATTCAGTTGGCACTTCAACGTGCGAGAAGCGATCACGAATACGAATCTTACCAATATCTTTACCTGAGATACCTGCAGATTCTGCGATGGCAGATACTAAGTGAGCTGCCGCAATCTTATGGTTTTTACCAACATCTAATTCAATGTGTGATGTGTGTACGAGTGTCGCATGTTTTTGTTTAGAAATAACTTGTTTTGTTTCTTCAAAGATTTCATGACCAATCATTTGATACATGAGCGCTTCGGTGAGTTGAATTGGATCAAAACCTTGATCAATCAGTTTCTCAACCTGACGTTTAAGTTCGACTGGAACTTCTTTTTCTAAGGTATTGATTAAATCTTGTGATAAGTGTTTGAAACGTACTTCTTGGATTTCTTCAGGGGAAGGCATGCTTTGTCTAATAATTTGAGATTTCGTCAGTTTTTCTAATGTATTGAGGACATAGCGTTGTCTAGGGGTAATAAGGGTAATACTTAAACCTTCTTTGCCAGCACGACCTGTACGTCCGATACGGTGAACATAGTAATCAATTTCTTGTGGGACATCGAAGTTAAAGACCAAGTCTAAACTATCGACATCAATTCCACGGGCTGCAACATCGGTACAAACTAAGTGAGAGATTTTCTTTTCTCTGAACTTGTTCATAACAACGTTACGCATCTCTTGTTTTAGATCACCATGGATAGAAGCGACATTAAAGCCCTTTGCGATAAGTGATGAACTTAAGTCATCAACCATTTTTTTAGTGTTACAGAAAATCATGGATGAATCTGGACGATAGTATTCAATCAGTTGGACAAGCGCTCTAGATTTATCACTTTGATTAACTTCATAAACCATTTGAGTAACGGTATTTACTGTTAATGATTTAGCTTTAGTTTTAATAAAGACTGGATCTTTTTGATAAGTCTTAGCTAAATCTAAAATAGCCTTAGGCATCGTAGCTGAGAATAGAATGGTTTGTTTTTCTTCAGGTAGTTTTTCATTGATGGATTCAATTTCTTCTTTGAATCCCATCTTTAACATTTCATCAGCTTCATCTAAGACGAAAGCTTTTAAATCAAAGAATTTTAACGTTCTACGATCAATATGATCTTTAACACGACCAGGTGTTCCGACAATGATATCGCCACCTGCTTTTAAATCTTTTATTTGATGTGTAATTGGTTCACCACCATAGATAGGGACAATACGCAGTCCTTCTAAGTATTTAGAGAACTTACGCATCTCGGTTGTGATTTGAAGACATAGCTCACGCGTAGGAGCTAAGATTAAGACTTGAGGCACTCTTTTTTCGTGTGTCTCTATAATATTTAATAATGGTAATCCAAAAGCAGCTGTCTTTCCAGATCCCGTTTGTGATTGGCCAGTGACATCCTTTCCTTCCATAATGGCAGGAATAGCTTTTTCTTGTATTTCTGTAGCTTCTTCAAAGCCAATTTCGAGTAGGCTTCTTAAAAGCGCAGGTTGTAAGTTTAGTTCGTTAAAATTCATAGTGTTTCCTTATTTAGTACCGATGCATTATAGCACAATGCATTTTTTATTGTTGAAATTCTTTTTTATCTGTTTTACAATTAATTAGCACTCACTTTATTAAAGTGCCAAAAGGAGCGTTATGGCTAAGAAACAATACAAAGCTGAAACAAAACGATTATTGGATTTAGTAATCCACTCAATCTACACGCACAAAGAAATATTCTTACGTGAACTCGTCTCAAATGCCTCTGATGCATTAGACAAACTTTACTTTAAATCTCTACAAGATGATTTAAAAGTGGATCGCACAAACTTAAATATTAAAATTGAAGTCGATACAGAAAACAGAACCTTAACCATCAAAGATAATGGAATTGGGATGACTCAAGATGAAGTTGAAAAAAATCTTGGGGTCATTGCGAAAAGTGGTTCATTCGCATTCAAAGAAGCAATGGAAGAAAAACAAGACGATATTGATATTATTGGTCAATTCGGGGTTGGTTTTTATTCTGCCTTTATGATTGCGGATAAAGTTGAAGTCTTTACTCAATCAGTTCTAGATGAAGAAAGTGTTCATTTTGAATCAACGGGTGAAGATGGTTATCGAATCGATACTTGTGAGAAACAAGATAGAGGAACACGCATTGTCTTACATCTTAAAAAGAATGAAGAAGATGAGGATTATGACAACTATCTTCAAACACATACCATTAAACGTTTAGTTAAGAAATATTCTGACTATGTTCGATATCCTATCTTAATGGATGAAGAAGAAAAAGAATATGATGATAAAGGTGAAGTTACTTCATCTAAGATGGTTGAAAACACATTAAACTCAATGGTTCCTTTGTGGAAACGTTCTAAATCTGATATTAGTGAAGAAGACTACAACAGTTTCTATGAAGATAAGTTTAATGACTACCAAGCACCAGCTAAACATATTCATACATCACTTGAAGGAACGCTATCATTTGATGCCTTACTATTCATTCCTTCACATGTTCCTTACAACTTTTATAATTCTGAATACCAATCGGGATTACAACTCTACTCACGTGGGGTGTATATCTTAGATAATGCGAAAGAACTCATTCCTGAAGCCTTTAGATTTGTGAAGGGTTTAGTGGATTCTCCAGATCTTACTTTAAATATTTCACGTGAAATGCTTCAACATGATCGTCAATTAAAAGCAATCGCATCTCGTATTGAAAAGAAGATTAAATCAGAATTGTTGCTCATGCTTAAAAATGATCGTGAGAAGTATGAAGAATTTTATAAAAACTTTGGTTTACAACTTAAATATGGTACATATGCTAACTTTGGTGAAAAACGTGAACTCTTAGAAGACTTATTACTATTCACGACTTCACACGAAAAGAAATTGGTTTCTCTAGAAGAATACGTCGCACGTATGTCTGAAGATCAAAAAGAGATTTACTATATCTCTGGTGAATCAGTGGATAAGTGTGATCTATTACCGCAAACAGAATTTGTTAAAGATAAAGGGTATGAAATACTTTATCTTACTGATGATGTGGATGAATTTGTTTTACAAATCTTAATGCAGTATAAAGAAAAACCATTTAAGTCAATTACTCAAGGTGAACTATCAGATCTTGAAAGTGATGAAGAAAAAGAAGCACTTAAAGAAAAGAATGAAGCCTCTAAAGATATTCTTACAAAACTAAAAGAAGCACTTAAAGATGACGTTGAAGATGTACGTTTAACTAACAGACTAAAAAATCATCCAGTATGCTTAGTAGCTGGTGAAGGTTTATCACTTGAGATGGAAAAAATTCTAGCTCAAATGCCTGATCAATCAAACAATGTTAAAGCTAAACGAATCTTAGAACTCAATGCTGAACATCCTTTAGTTCAAGCACTTGAAAAAGCAAGTGATGATAAAATCAATGACTATGCGAAATTACTTTATAATCAAGCACAGCTCATTGAAGGATTCTCAATTGATGACCCTGTAGAATTCTCACGTGTTTTATCACAATTGATGATTGATGCATCGAAATAGTATTATGGCAAGATGAAAAATCTTGCCTTTTTATTTGAAAAGATAAAACAAATATAAAATTGCACTATAATAATGATTAAAAGGTGCAATTTATGTTAGAGACACTAGGTCGTGAAAAATTAATTATTTCAAATATCTATAAATCAGATAAACCAATCACATCTCAAACATTAGCTGATGAAATATCAGTAAGCGTTCGTACGATAAAATCAGACATGATAAAAGTAAGAGATGTTTTAAGTGAAGTAGGTGCAGAACTTATTTCAGTTCGTCATAAAGGGTATTCAATAAAGGTTCATAATTTTAATCTTTTTGAACCTTTTATAAATCAATTAACTTATAGTCAAATCGTAATAGATAGTTTTTATAATGATCGCTCTTCACGTTTTGTTTTTATTTCTAGAGAATTGGTTGCGAGCGATGATTATATAAAAATTGATGATTTAGCCGATCAAATGTATTTATCAAGATCTTCAATTAAACCTGATTTACAAAGAGCTTACTCATTTTTAAATTCCTATCACATTGAGGTTGATTCGAAACCAGGATTAGGAATTAAAGCAATTGGAACTGAAGAAAACTTAAGGATGGCAATGACAGAATTGGTGGTTAATCATTATCATCAAATTCATGTTATAAACACATCTAAGAATTTTGCGAAGGTTATTGAATCGACGGATGAAGAAAGACAAACTATTAGACGAACATATTTGAAAGTGTATAGAGAGAGTGGTCAACGAGCGACGGATGCTTATTCTTTAAGTTTCGCTTTTTATCTTTTAATCGCAAAAAATCGAATTAAGTCCGGACATCATGTGTTTCTATCTGAAGAAATCAAACACGAGGCAAGATCCTTAGAAGAGTATCCAATTGCAGTTGATATTGCGAATGTCTTAAAACAATGTGACTTAGATCTTAGTTCTATTGATGAACAAGCGCACATGGCCATAATGCTTCATGGGATGAGAGATCTTAATGAATTGGATAAGTCACATAAATGCTATTACTCAAAAGAAGCTGAAGAGACAGTAAAAGAAATTTTAGATGTCATTAAGAAAGATTGGGGAATTGATTTTAAGCAAATAAATGGCATTGATCAATTACTAAGATCATCGGTTATTAAAATAATTGGTCAAATTCGATTTGGTTTATCTTCGCATCAATCAATTGGGTTTTCTCAAAGTAGTCATGACATTGCGGGTAGTCCACTTTCAATTGAATTTGGAAGAAGGGCACTTCGATTAATAGAAGATAAATACTATTGCCGTTTAAACACTAAAGCTGTAGTTGAATTAGCCTATAGTTTTTATGAAGCAATTTCGTCCGTAGAATATGACATTAAAAAATTAAGATTACTAACAACAAGTACAGGTGGTCTAAAAGCTGGTAAAGGATTAGTTAATCGTATTCAAAAACATTATGGTCCATTTATTGAATCTAATGAATCAGTTGAATTATATGAAATAAGAGGAATGGATCCTAAAGAATATGATTTTGTGATTTTAGATTCGCCAAGTTACTCATATTTTTATGACATACCACCATTTTTTATGAGTTCAATATCTAAGCCACATAGATACACTGAAATGTTTGATGATATCTTCGTGAATAGTTATCAATTTAAAAAATGTATAATTGATTTAACTGAAACTCAAGTCTTTAGACAATTTAAATTTGAAAACATCAACTCATTCTTCAAGCTAATCGCTTATAAACATGGAAAAACAGAAGTAGAGTGTCAACAATTAGAAACAATACTTGAAGAAAATGAAAAATTTCTAAGTTATGATATTTTAGAAAATATCGTGTCAATTTTCTTGCCAATTAATATGTGTAAAAATAGTGGGATTGAAATCTATGAATTTAATGAATCAAAACATTGGACTCGTGGGGATATTAGTTATGCGGTTGTCTATTCTCTAGGTTTAAACAATTCAATCTATCGTACTAAGGCTATCGAGAATATTAGCCGTTCTTTAATTACAAGTAAGGAAAAATTCAACGACTTAATTGACGAGCCTAATTTAGATAAATATGAAGCTCTAATAAAAGAGTCATTAACTGCAGAGTAGTGTTACTATTTTGCACTTATAAAAGTACAAAAAAGTGTAATTGCACTTTTTTTGTGTTTTAATAATGACTTTTGAAAGCGATTACTAGATTTTATGATAGTTTTGGGAAACGGAGAATTGAATGAGAAAAATTTTTATATCAAGTCATGGGAAGATGGCTACGGGTATTCAATCATCATTAAACATACTCATTGGAAATACTGATAAGGTGACTTTCTTTGACGCGTATTTGGATGAAACAAATGTAAAAGATGCCCTTGATGATTTCTTTAAAGATGTAAATGAAGATGATCAAGTCTTTTTACTGTCTGACTTATATGGTGGAAGTGTTAACTCACAAATGTTTTTAGAACTTGAGAAACCACATACACATCTAATCGCAGGTGTGAATTTAGCACTAGTGTTAGAACTAGTTGCTAGTGGGGATGAAGTTTTAAGCAAAGAACAAATTACAGCACTTGTCGAAAATGCACGTAATGCAATGACAGTTGTTGAATTAGAAGAAAAAAGTAACAAAAGTGATGACTTTTTCTAAGGAGGAAATTTTATGATCACATTTTTTAGAATAGACGAACGTTTAATACATGGACAAATTGCGATTAAGTGGTCAAAGCTTACAGGTGTTGATCACATTATTGTCGCAAATGATGCAGCAGCAGCAAATCCAATCATTCAGAAATCACTCATGATGGCTGCACCTGCAGGAATCAAAACAGTTATTAAAACTATTGAAGAGTCAATTAAGCTAGCGAATGATCCTCGCGCTGAAAAATTCAAAATAATGGTTTTAGTCAATAGTCCAACTGATGCATTCAAGTTTGTATCAGCTGTTGAGGGTATTCCTTATATTAATTTAGGAAATTATGGAAGAATCGCTCCTCCATTACCCGATCACCCACGTAAAGCCTACGGGGCACACATCTACTGCAATGATGTGGAAGTTGAGGAATTCCGCAAACTCATTGCAACTGGACTCAAATGCATTTATCAAGTAACCCCAGAGTCTAGCAGTGAAGATGTTACCCGTATCTTTAAATAAAAATTCAAAAGTTAAAGAAAGGAATTATTTATGGCTCAAAGTGCTCTATTAGTTGTTTTAGCTTATTTTATTCTATCAGCACTTGATATGACGTTTACGTCATTCCAAGTCTTCACAAGACCGATTGTTATTGCTCCATTTATTGGTGCGCTATTGGGGGATTTCCACACTGGAATTGTGATGGGTGCTGCATTAGAAGCGATTTTTATGGGAATTTCTCCAATTGGAGGATCTGTTCCTGCTGACGCACTCACAAGTGCTCTTATTTCAGTATCTTACACAATTTTAACCGGAGGTGAAGTTGAAGCTGGTCTAGCGATCGCATTACCTATTGGTACAATTATGGCTTCACTTAACGGTTTGTTATTCTCGATTTTCGCAGGTATGGCTCCATATTGGGAACGCCTAGCAGAAAAAGGGAATATGAAAGTTTTCGGTATTCAATTAGTTCTATTTGATATGTTTATTGCACGTATTGGTTCAATGATCGCATTATACTTAGCGATAGCATATGGCGTTGAATCGCTAAATGCATTCTTAGGTTCATTACCAGTCTTTATCATGACGGGGTTAGGTAAAGCGAGTGGTATGATGACCGCAGTTGGTTTCGCAATCATTACATCAATGATTTGGAACAAAGAAGTTGGGATTTATTTCTTTGCAGGATTTGTGTTAGCTAAATACCTCAGTTTACCTACACTCGCAATTGCAATCTTAGCGTTAATTGTTGCAGTTGGTTATTTCTATAACGAAAAGAAATTTATTGATCTGAAAAATTCAATGGCAAAAGCTGGATCAGAAAGTGAGGACTTCTTCTAATGGCTAAATATCAATATACAAAAGAAGAAAATAGAATTCTAAATAAAATGTTCCTCTTCTCTGGAACTGTCTTTGCAGGATTTAATATGGTTAAGATGGAAAGTAGCTCTTTCGCATTAACATTATCTCCAGCTATTAATGCATTATATGAAGATGATGAAGAACGTAAAGCAGCTTTAAAACGTCACACTAACTTCTTTAATACTCATGCAGTTATGTTTAACTTCATTGCTGGTTTAGTTTACGCGATGGAAAAAGAAAAAATTGAGAAAGGTTCAGTTAATGACGAAACGATTGAAAATATCAAAGTCGCATTGATGGGACCTACAGCCGGTATCGGGGATAGTTTCTTCTTCAACGTTATTCGTGTTATTGCCGCAGGTATTGCGATTGGTTTAGCATCACAAGGTAGTTTCCTAGGTGTTATTATCTTTATCTTATTATATGGTGGTGGACAAGCCATTGCTAAATACTATTTATTACGTATTGGGTATACAATGGGGACAACTTTCATTGATAGTGTCTTCCAATCCGGATTAATGTCTGCTCTTACTAAATCAGCTGCTATTGTTGGTTTAACAATGGTTGGTGCTATGGTTGCACAAATGGTTAATGTTGGTTTATCTTGGACAATCATTGTGGGTGATACATCCGTTGTTGTTTTAGATACATTAGAAGCTATCATGCCGGGTATCTTATCAGTTGGCTTATTATTCTTCTTAGTTAGTTTAATTAAAAAAGGTTTCAAACCTATTACGCTTGTCTTAGGTATTATGTTTGGTTCTATTATCTTAGCCGCTTTCGGGATTTTCTAAGATTGAAGTTAAGGGGAGAATCAAAGGATTCTCCCTTATTATTTTGGAGGTTGAATGAAAGATCTCATATTACATTTCGGTATTACTTTAGGTAAAAGAAATACTAAAAAACAAAAACAATTATTTATAGAAGAAGTTTCTAAAATTGCACAATCATATGATTGGGATATAGAATTCTTCAATAAGAAGAAATTTGGGTTTATTAATTCACACATGGTTATTGGCGATTTAAAGAAAGCTAAACATGTGGTTATGGCTGCGTATGATACACCTACAAAGTTATTATTACCAAATCAAAAATATTATCCTTTTAAACAAGAAAAGAATTTTTCAACAGATCAACTGAATTTAGTTTTACAAGTCATTGTCAGCTCAATTTTGTTTATTGGTTTATATGTTTTGGTATCGAATACTGTGATGTGGAAATCATGGATATTAAAAACAATCGTTTGGGGGATAAGTTTTATTGTATTTACTCAATTATTCAAGCTGATGACAGGTTATCCTAATCGATTTAATCATAATCGTAATTCTGCGTCACTTGTAGTAATTATTGATTTATTGAAAGAAAAAAGTTTGAAAAATAAGGTTGCTTTTGTTCTAGTAGATAAAGCATCATCTGGCATGGAAGGTTATAAGGATATTAGAGAACAAAATCTCATTCCCACACATACTAAAACATTGATACTGGATGGTTTAGCGAGTGGAGAAATACTTGCGCTCGCAACATCACATAAATTTGAAAGAAACGCTCAAGAATTTATCGAAAACTTTAAAACTGACATTACACTCAAAGCCTATAAAGAAGAAAGTTCTGAAAATCAGATATTTTCATATTTCCCGTCAGGCATGATGTTGGTAAGTGGGGATCGATATAATAATGATCTTGTTTTAGAAAATACACGTACTAAAAAAGATTATGATGTAAATGTAGAGCGATTAATAAATATTAGAAATGGTATTTTTAAATCATTTCAAGGGGTTGAAAAATGATTACAGTTTATAAGTCAAAGCAAATTGTTTGCGAACATCAAGTGATTGATGGTTATTTAAAAGTAGAAAATGGAATTATTAAATCAGTATCATCAAAAACTGATGCTAAAGAAATAGTTGATTTAAAAGATTCAATGATATTACCAGGAATATTCGATACTCATAATCATGGTGTATTTGGATTTAATTTAATGGAATCAGTGAATAAAGAAAAAGATATTGAAACAGTTAAAGGCTATCTAAAAGGTTTAGCTAGTCAAGGTGTGACATCAATTCTACCAACTGCTGATATTAGTATGTTTTCTGCAATAGCTGATTTATCTAAGATGGATGAAGGAGCACAAATTCGCGGAATCCATTCTGAAGGGCCTTGGTTGAATCGCGTTGGTGAAAAAGGGATAAAAACAGGTTGGCCAGAAGTTAGTTTAGCTACCGCAAAAAAGATGGTTAAAGAAGCTAAAGGACAATTAAAATTAGTTGCTTTAGCTCCTGAAATTGAAGGGATAGATAAGATCAGAGATTACTTCTTATCTGAAGGGATTACTATTGCCTACGCCCATAGTGATTTAGGTTATGAAGAAGCTAAAAAAGCTTTTGATCAAGGAATTACAGTTTCAACTCATACAGGTAATGTTATGACAGGTTTACATCACCGTGATATTGGTGGATTAGGTGCTGCATTAACTCATCCAAATGTAGACTGCGAAATTATTTGTGATGGAATGCATGTTAGTTTAGAAATGATTGATTTGTATTTCAAAATCAAAGATAAAAGTCGGTTTATGATGATATCAGATTGTACACCATTATCTGGAGCACCTGTTGGCAAATATCTCATGTTTAAAGATATGTATGCAAATGTTACAGAAGAGGGCTATTGCCTAACAGATACAGGACGCTTGATGGGATCCACTCAGCCAGTCATCTTTGGGATTAAGAACTTAGTCACAAAATTAAATATTCCAATTGTTGATGTTATGCAAATGGCATCTCTTAATCCTAGTCGTAAATACAGTGTTGGAGACTCAAAAGGTTCATTAACCGTTGGGAAAGATGCTGACTTTATTATTGTAGATAAAGATTTTAAAGTGCTTGAAACTTATGTAAAAGGTCATAAGATTTTTGATTTAGATTCTGATACTGATTTGTTTAATATGGAAATGCTAGAAATGGGGAAATAACATGAAAAACAAAGCATTAACACAAGGGGATGATTATGGTTTTACAAAAGCTGTCACCTACGGGATTTTAGATGCGATTGATAACGGTGTCTTAAGAAATACAGGGATATTCATAAATATGCCAATTGCTGAATGGGCAGTATCTTTTATAAAAGATAGACCACAAGCTTGTTTTGGTATTGATTTTAATATTGTGGCAGGTCCATCAGTCTCTAATCCAAAAGATATTCCACATTTAGTGGATGAAAATGGTAACTTTATTAAGTCAGGAACAACGATGGCTAAAGAAGAATTTAAAACTGAAGAAGGAAGAAGAGCATTATTTCCTTTTGAAGAAGTCTATAAAGAAATTCGAGCACAATATAATAAGTATGTAAGATTGGTTGGTGAAAAACCTGGTTATTTACATGCACACTCATTAATGCATGAAAATTACTTAGATGCGATTCGCAAAGTGGGTGAAGAAGAAGGTCTTCCTTTTTCTATGGATCTATGGGAAAAAGTTGGTTTAGTATCTTTTATGGATTTAATGAAAGATAAAAATATAGATATGAGTAATTCAAGTTTAAATAAAAAGGTTTTTGATCCTATAGCTCAAATCAATAAAAACCCATTAAAAATGGTTTTAGATAATGCAGATTATTTTTTAGATAAAGAATTGTTTGCGATTATGGGGCATCCTGGTTATGTAGATGCTGAACTTTTTGAATGGACGACTTTATCACTTGAAAGAATGCGTGACCATCAAATGATGACTTCACCTGAATTATTAAAGTGGATTGAAGAAAATGATATTGAGTTAATTACTTATCAAGATTTGTATAAATTTATGTAGGAGCGCATGCTCCTTTTTAATTGCATAGGTTATAATACGAGTATGAACGTATATGACTTTGATAAAACGATCTATCCTCAGGATAGTTCAGTAGAGTTTTACCTCTATAACTTAAAAAGAAAACCAAGTATTTCGATTTACTGGTTAAGTATGGCCATAGCAGCACTTAAATACAAGTTAAAACTAATCCCAAAAACAGAAATGAAAATTGTTTTTTATTCCTATTTCAAGATGATTGATGTTGAAAAAAATGCAAAAGAATTTTGGGAAAGTCGATTTTCAAAAATTAATGATTTTTATCTCAAACAAAAAGATGAGTCTGATGTCATCATATCAGCGTCACCTGAAGTTCTGCTTAACCCAATCTGTGATCAGCTAGGTGTTAAACTTATTGCTTCAAGAGTTGATGCGAAAACAGGATTCTCTCAAGAGAATTGTTATGGAGCAGAAAAGGTTAAACGATTTAGGGAACAATATCCTGATGCGAATATTGAATCATTCTATTCAGATTCTTTGTCAGATAGTCCATTAGCTGATATAAGTGAGAAAGCTTACTTAGTTTTAGGACAAGAAATAAAAGATTGGCCAAAGAAATAGACCACATTAGTGGTCTTTATTTTGGACTTTTTATTAAATTAGTATTTGGAGTATAACCAATCTGATCATCTTTAATTATGACAATTGAATTTAAGTTTTGAATTGAGCTTGCTTGATTGATCACTTCTTTAATATCTTCTTTTTTTTGTATAAAATTAGCAAGAGCTGTGGCACTCGCATCAGCTAATGCACTATCTTTAGATACCACAACAACCGCATCTGCTTTTCCATATGAGAATGAATGACCAACCGTACCGGAAGAGGTGCAAATTGATGTAGGTAGATCTTCTTTGTTTATCTTTAATGCAAGTTGATTACTTAAAGGTGATTGTCCAGCATAGATGGAAATGGTTTTATCGCTACTTCCGTCGATATAAATGTCTCCGCCGTTTTCAGCTAAGATATTTACGACATTAAACTCTTCTTGTATTGCTTTTACTAGATATTCTGAAGTAATACCTGCCACACAAGCCATAGGTCCAACATTTACTTGTGTACTTGCTTCAAGCATGCGTTTAATCATGTCTGGATAATGAATATGTGTTTGTTTGAATATGCGATCCAGTTTATCATCACCAATTTCAAGTGGCGAATGGCTTTTATAGAATTGAGGATATTCTTGAATCATTGATTTAATGTCTTCTCGTATATTTGTCAAAACTTTTTCTGCATAAGTATAAACAATATCTTCTTCAACGACTGGATCCATCACAATCAGCAAATCTGATTCTTCAATAATGAGGGTAAACCTTAACATGCCCTCATTTTTATTTGAATCACGATAAGTTCTTTCTTCGTATGTCATGAATTAAAGGATGTCTCGAATTGCTTTAGTTGGGCAAGCTACTACACATAGCTTACAATCAATACATTTATTTGAATCAAAAGAAAGTGTAGCTGTATCGTCCATCGTTAATGCATCAACAGGACAGACAGATGTACATGCGCCACAGTTAACACAAACATCACGATCAATAAGAATAGCTGATTCAATGATATTAACGATGACATGACTTTTCTTTACAAAAGCTAAAGCTTCATCAAAAACTTTATCATCCCCTTCAATTTCAGAGAGTAGAAAACCACGGCCATTGTAATCGATGGAGGCTCTAAGAATATTAACGTTTAAATTATAGTTTTTAATTAAATCATTAACGATCGGTTGTTTAACTTCTTCATTAGGGAAGTCAAAGAGTACAGTTTGTTTCATTATTTTGCCCCCTTATTTCTAATCTTTAAACCATTAAGTGTATTATCTGTTGGAAATGTTTCAATCGGTTCTTGAAGTAAAAATTCTCCTTTTTGAATCCATGATTTCAGTTCATCTGCAATTTCACGGGCCTTTTTTAGGGAAGACATTGGTGCAGTTTTAATGTCTTTTCCATCAATGTTAATCTTTCCACTTCTTAGTTCTTTATAAGAGACTTCTTTTAAAGTAGGTTTAGGCCCATCATAAACAGAATAATCAAGTACAGCCGTATAGATATCTTCATCTTTAATGGAAACATGTTTAGTGATGTCTTCATTTAATAAAGGAATAGGAATACCAACCCCCACAAACATGGACGTTCCATATTTTTCAAAGACGGCAGGTTGTAAGTATTTCGTACTCATCTTTTTCATGTCGCCAATTAAAGCAAGTGTTCCTGCAGCGCCTCTTGGTAAATCGTTTTCATCACGATCAACTCCTGATTTGAATTGAGTTCCACGCCATGATACATAACCTTGAGTACCTGCTAAGAAGATACGAGTTCCCATACCTATGGTTTTATAGAGTGGATCATTAAGTAGTGGGCTTAGTTGACCAGAGGTGGAATAGTTTACGACTTTACTATTAGGCGCTAAGATCCCCATATATGTAAATATTCTTCGATTTGAAGTATTGATGGCAGCTGCATAGTTTTGATATGCATTACGTGGATTATATAGATAAGCTTCATTCATCTCACTTAATTTAACGTAAGTATCGACTTCTTTTCGTGGATAACAGTCTGTGCCTTTGGCTGTTGCCTTTAGATGAACCTCTTTCCCATCAATCAAATCACATATAACATGTGCTCCACCATATTGATAACCTTGTGTATTAGATTCAGCTGTTGCGCCAATGTAGGTATCAACCGCAGCTAATCCTCCATAAGCATCAACATCATTGAGTTGAATCTTTTCCATACGAATGGCAGGATTCGCGTGTCCAAAGTTTAAGAATGCGCCTGATGAACACATTGGTCCAAAAGTTGCGGTTGTGACCACATCCACTTCTTTTGTGGCTGCTTCAATGCCTTTTTCTTCAACAATTTTGATGATTTCTTCTGCGGTAACAACGACCGCTTTGCCTGTTTTGATTTTCTCGTTAATTTCTGCGTATGTTTTTGTGATTGCCATAATAAATCCTTTCAATATAAAAGCCCTCTATCACTAAGGACGAGGGCTAATTCGTGTTACCACCTTGTTTTTCTTATTTATCACTAAATAAGACTCAATAAGATTTATATAAATCTTTGTGTGTTAACGGACACAACCGTTTTAGTCTAAAGATTCGACTAAACCACTCCAAGGCCATCTTCAATTTTATTAACTTCTCATTTTCCACCAAGTCATGAGTCTCTAGTTAAGTTAAACAAAATTTACTCTTCTCTTCACTGCGTTTTAACTTATGGCTAGTGTATAAAAAATAAGACTTGATTGTCAATATAGGGAAAATTTAAATGTGTACATATAAATAAGGTATGGAAGTCTTTTGTGAAAGATGTGGATGTGATGATCCAAAGTATTTTGTTTATTTTAATGATGCTTATCAATGTCGACGTTGTATTGCCTATCAAGGAGAAGAAGGTGAAAGTCTTAGTTTTGATAAAGATGTTATTGACCAGTTTGATTTCAACTTAACCAATACACAAAAACGTGTTAGTCATCAAATTTATGAAGCATCTCTTAAAGGGAATGTACTAGTGCGTGCAGTTTGTGGGGCGGGGAAAAGCGAGTTGATTGTTGAGACAATGAGTCATTTTTTAAGTCAACATAAAAAAGTAGGGATAGCGATTGCGAGACGTCAAGTTGTACTAGAGTTAGCACAACGCTATCAAGCTATTTACCCACATTTAAAAGTGACACCCATCTGTGAAGGTTATACCAAGGATCTTTCAGGACAATTAATCATTTCAACGGCACATCAACTTTATCGATTTCATAAACAGTTTGATTGTTTAATTATTGATGAACCAGATGCTTTTCCTTATAGTAATGATCCTGTCTTACAAGGTTTTGCCCAGCAAGCTTGCAAGGGTGTCAGGATTTATTTAACCGCAACACCTGATGATAAAGTTGAAAGAATAACACAAGAACGTATTCAACTCTTTAAACGTCCACATGGCTATCCTTTGCCTGTTCCTCAAGTACATCGATTTAATAGAGTTATACAAATACTATGGTTAAGACAATACTTAAACAAACAAGACAAACCTACACTCATTTTTGTGCCATCTATAAAATTGGGGAAAAGAATAAGTTTACTACTTAAAATACCCTTTGTTTATGCGAGTGATAAAGATTTGGATCAAAAGATAAAGCAATTTAAAGAAGGACTAAGTAAATATTTAGTTTGTACAACAGTTCTAGAAAGAGGGGTAACCTTTTCAAATGTACAAGTGCTTATAGTAGAAGCTAATCATCCTGTATTTAATTTAGCATCACTCATTCAAATAGCTGGACGGGTTGGTCGTAAATTTAATTATCCAGAAGGTGAGGTGATCTTTCTGTGTTCAAAACTTACTCAAACTATCAAGACATGTATCACAGACTTACAAAAAGCCAACAATGCATAAACTGTTTTGAAGCTGTGGATACTCAAGAAACCTTGTATGAACTATTATTCAAAGAAGATTGTCTATGTGTGAAATGTAGATCTAAACTTGAAAAGAATCATAAAACAATAGAAATAGAAGGTGTAAAAGTTAAAGCATTATATATCTATAATGATCAAGCCAGTCGGTGGATGATGCAGATAAAAGAAGCCCATGATATTACAATGGCAAAGGTTTTTGTCTATCCTTATATATATAAGCTACGACGACAGTTTAAAAACAAGACCGTAATTATGGTTCCAAGTTCACAAAGGAAAACAAAAGAAAGAAAATACCATGCGCTTAAGGAAATGTTTGCTTGTCTGCGTATAGATATAGTAGACGCTTTTGAAAAAGATGATATCAAACAATCACAAGGAGGGAAAAAAGACAGAACAGAGATATCGAAGCACATTCGTTTAAGAGATGAGTCAATCAATTATGGGCCAATCGTTTTGATTGATGATATCTGTACAACAGGTGAAACATTAAAAGCGTGTATACAATTATTGAAAGCACATTCAAGCTCAATTGACTGTATGGTCTGTTGTATCCATCCATACTGGCTAAATAAGGATAATTTGATATGATTGCAATATTTTTCGTTTATGCTATTATTTATGCATGTGATGTGTATTTCATTACGGGAAAGGCATAGGATATTATTTAATGCAAGGTAAGATTAAAAAGTTTAACAAAGAGAAAGGCTACGGCTTCATCAAATTAGCTGATGACAAAGACGTATTCTTCCATTACTCTGAGTTAAAGATGGAAGGTTTCAAAACTATCGAAGAAGGCGAAGAAGTTGAATTTGATATGGTTGAAACTGATCGTGGACTTCAAGCTCGCAACATCGTAAAACTATAACATAAAAATCATAAAGGTTGGCCTATGCGGTCAACCTTTTTGTATTGGTGTTTAAATGCTACAATACTTGTGGATTATAAAGGAGTATATGCAATGAATTTCATTGAAAAACTTTTAAGTGGCGACAAAGCTCGTCTAGAAAAAATACGAAAACAAGCACACGAAGTTGAAGCATATGATAAAGAATATGCAGCTTTAAGTGATGATCAGCTCAAAGAAAAAACAAACGAATTTAGAACACGTCTAGAAAATGGTGAAACACTCGATCAACTTTTACCTGAAGCTTTTGCGGTTGCACGTGAAGCAGCCTTTAGAGTGATTGGTGAAAAAGCCTATGAAGTCCAAATCATGGGTGGGATTGTTTTACACCAAGGTGACATCGCTGAAATGAAAACAGGTGAAGGTAAAACTTTAACCTCTGTTATGCCTGTTTATTTAAATGCGTTAAGTTCTAAAGGTGTTCACATTATTACGGTTAATGAATACTTAGCTGAGCGTGATGCGAAGTGGATGGGTGCTATCCATGAATTTTTAGGTTTAACTGTTGGCATAAATATGCGTAAGTTAAATCCAGCACAAAAACGTGCAGCTTATAACTGTGACATTATGTACTCAACAAACTCAGAGGTTGGTTTTGATTACCTTAGAGATAACATGGTTAAAAAGATTGATGATCGAGTACAACGTAAATTGTACATGGCCTTAATTGATGAAGTTGACTCCATATTAATTGATGAATCAAGAACACCACTCATTATTTCAGGTGGACAAAAACAAACCGCTCAACTTTATAAACAAGCTGACCAATTTGTTAAGTTACTCACTGAGGATGAAGGCTATACAGTCGATATTAAATCTAAGTTAGCTCAACTGACTGAAGAAGGGGTAAAGAAAGCTGAGAGAGCTTTTAAGGTTAATAACCTCTATGATATTACTCATACCCATTTAGTTCACCATATCTATCAAGCTTTAAAGGCGAACTATATTATGCAAAAGGATGTCGAATATATCGTTGATGAAGATAAAACAATTGTAATTGTTGATGCCTTTACAGGACGTCTTTTAAAAGGGCGTTCCTATTCTGATGGTCTACATCAAGCGATTGAAGCCAAAGAAGGTGTTCCAATTAAACAGGAAACAACCACGATGGCGACCATTACTTATCAAAACTACTTTAGACTCTATGAAAAACTATCAGGTATGACAGGAACAGCGAAGTCTGAAGAAGAAGAATTTATGACAATCTACAATATGCGTGTTGTGGAAATTCCAACCAATCGTCCTATTGCTCGTATTGATCATCCAGATGCTGTTTACGGAACTAAGAAATCTAAATTTCAAGCATTACTTGCAGAAATAAAAGAGCGTCATGAAGCAGGTCAACCAATCCTAGTTGGGACTATTGCGGTTGAAACATCAGAATTTATTTCTAAGATACTCACACAAAATAAATTGAAACATGAAGTCTTAAATGCCAAGAACCATGCCCGTGAAGCTGAAATTATTACCAAGGCTGGTCAAAAAGGTGCGATTACGATTGCAACCAATATGGCAGGTCGAGGAACTGATATTAAGTTGGGTGAAGGTGTTAAAGAATTAGGTGGTTTAGCGGTTTTAGGATCAGAAAGACATGAATCACGTCGTATTGATGATCAATTACGTGGTCGTTCAGGTCGTCAAGGTGATCCTGGTTATTCTCGATTCTTTGTTTCTGTTCAAGATGAACTAATGGTTCGTTTTGGTAGTGAACGTTATGAATCAGTCTTTAAACAACTCGGTGATCAAGCCGTTGAGTCTAAACTGGTAACCCGTTCTATTTCTTCAGCACAAAAACGTGTTGAAGGTGTTAACTTTGATGTCCGTAAAACACTCTTAGAATATGATGATGTTTTACGTCAACAACGTGAAACGATCTATGATCAACGCTCATTCATCTTAGAACATGATGATGTTCATTCAGTTATCGTAGAAATGTTTAAACGTGTTGTTACAAACTTAGTGAATTCACATGTTGAATACAATGGTAAAAATGAAGCGTTAAATATTAATGCTTTATTAGAGTCACTCGAAACAATGCACTTTACAGACATTGATTTAAAAGCTGAAGAACTTAAAAATAAAACAACTGAAGAAGCGATTGAAATTGCATATGATAAAGCTGTCGCATCTTATGAAGCTAAGATTGAACCATTTAAACAAGTTAGCTTTAAATTAGAGAAAGATATCGTCTTATCTATCGTTGATCGTTCTTGGCAAGAACACATTGATACAATGTCAAAACTAAGAGAAGGTATTCACTTACGCTCTTACGCTCAAAACAAGCCTTTACAAGCTTATGTTGAAGAAGGGTATAACTTATTTGAAGATATGTTAAATCGTATCTCAGAGGAAACTGTGGCCTTCTGTTTACGAATGAAAGTAGAAATTAAGAGGAAAGCCTAATGGAACTCTATGAAATGAGAAATAATGTCACTGAGGTGAAAGAAAAGCTTAAACAGCTTGGGGAGTCTCTTTGACCCCGCTAGTAAACTAACACGTATTGAAGAAATTGATAAACTGATGATGGAAGATGGTTTTTGGGATGATCGTTCTCATTCTCAAAAACTTATCTCAGAGAAAAATGGTTTAGTTGATTTAACTGATAACTATCAAGCTTTAGTGAAACAGTATGATTCATTAGATGAAGCTTGTGAATTATTAAAAGAAGAATTTGATCAAGAAATGTCAGATATGGTTGAAGAAGAACTTAATGAAGCCTTAAGTGCTTTTGATGACTTTGAAATTAAAGTCTTACTCTCTCATGACTATGATCGTCATAATGCGATATTAGAACTACACCCAGGAGCTGGTGGTACTGAATCACAAGATTGGGCTGAAATGCTTTATCGTATGTATACACGTTACGCCGATCAAAAAGGCTTTAAAGTATCCGTGCTTGATTATCAACCAGGTGATGAAGCAGGGATTAAGTCTGTTTCGTTCAAGGTTGAAGGTGAATTGGCTTACGGTTATTTAAAAGCAGAAAAAGGGGTACATCGTTTAGTTCGTATTTCACCTTTTGATTCATCTGGCAGAAGACATACATCTTTCTGTAGTTTAGATGTTATGCCTGAATTTAGTGATGATATTGAGATTAATATTGATCCAAATGACATCGAACTAGAAACTCGACACTCGTCCGGGGCAGGAGGACAAAACGTTAATAAAGTATCTTCGGCAGTACGTTTAACGCATAAACCAACAGGTATTGTGGTGAACTGTCAAACTGAACGATCACAACTCAATAACCGTGAGAATGCGATGAACTTACTCAAGAGTAAGCTTTATCAAATGGAAATTGAAAAACAAGAAGCCAAACTCGCAGGTATTCGTGGTGAACAAAAATCCATCGAATGGGGCTCACAAATACGCTCCTATACCTTTATGCCATATACCTTGGTTAAAGATCACAGAACAGCTGTTGAAGAAGGTAATGTTGATAAAGTCATGGATGGCGATTTAGATCCATTTATCTATGGGTATTTAAAGTATCAATTAAAGGGGTAAGAAGTGGAAATAAAAGTTGCGACATTAGCTGATATTGATACCATTGTTGATATCCGCACAAAACAACTACATGATCAAGAAAATCAAGATCATATTTCAAATGTAGATATGCTTGAATATGAAAACTATCTAAGAAACTTTTTGACGACTGAATTTGAAAATAATCGAATTTTTCAGGTTTTCCTAATGGAAGAAGAACTCGTGCTTGCGACAGGGGCTATTATCTGGATGCAGTTACCACCATCATTTTCCAATCCTTCTGGTAAAGTTGGTTATATTACGAATATGTATACTGAAAGCCATCATCGCAAGAAAGGGTATGCATCAAAGGTTTTAGACCAACTTAAAGAAAAAGCTGATTCATTAAACATTAAACGTATTATATTAGGTTCAACTGAATCAGGACGTAATGTTTATAAACGTTTTGGTTTTAAAGAGATTGATTGGTATAAATATGATTTGTATTAAGAGGTCATTATGAATATACGTTTTGCGACTAAAGATGACATTGATTTAATTGTTAAGCTAAGAACACTTCAACTTATTGATGAAGAATCACAATTTAATGGTGATGAAAAAAGCAGTGATGAATATATTGCTCATCTTAAACGTTATTTAAATACAATGTTTGATCGACAACACTTTATTCAAGTCTTCTTGGAAGAAAATAATGAAGTTTGTGCTACAGGGGCTATGATGTGGGTAGAGTATCCACCTTCATTTTCGAACAACACAGGCTACATGGGTTATATCACCAATATGTATACAAAACCACAATATCGTAAGAAGGGTTATGCAACTCAAGTATTAAGCATCCTAAAAGAAGAAGCACAGAAACAAGGTTTAACACGACTTTTTCTAGGTGCATCACTTGAAGGACAACCTGTTTATAAAAAATTTGGATTTACTGAAGTCGACTGGTATAAGTTAGATATCTAAATAAAGATATATTACGAAACATTTTAGTTTTTTATATTAAAAAGTAGATAATTAAGTATATTAGTCTAAAACGTTATAGTGAATTAAAAGTTTTTTTGATAATAACAATGAATTATGCCGAAATTTGTCATAAACTGTGTATAATAAAAGGGCAGGTAGTTACCTGTGTTGGTACTGACTTCCCCCACCCAAACAGTACCAACCCCCCTAAAACAAAAAGACCCGAGGGTCTTTTTTATCGTTTTAATACTTCTTTGTCTTTTGGATACTGATTTAATACTTCGCATCCATCTTTTGTGACAAGAACTAAGTCTTCAATTCTTACCCCAACTTGTCCTTCTAAATAGATGCCAGGTTCAATTGAGAAACACATGCCTTCTTGTACAATCATGTCATTGGATGATGAAACATCATAAGGTTCATGAACATCTTTACCGATTCCATGTCCTGTACGATGAATAAAATACTCACCATAGCCTGCTTTTTCAATGACATCTCGTGCTGCTTTATCAATATCACTAAATCTAACACCTGGTTTAATCATGGCTTCAGCCGCAAGATTTGCGTTTTTAACTAAATCGTATACATTTTGATATGGATTATTGTTGATAAAAAAGGTACGTGTCATATCGCTACAATAGCCATCTTTTACACAACCCATATCTATTATTATGGATTCATTTTCTTTAAGTGTTCTTTCGCTTGGCATCGCATGTGGGTCAGCTCCATGATCTCCAAAAGCGACAATGGATCCAAAACTAATTTGATCAGCACCCAAATCTTTAAATAACTGAGTAATACCTTCAGCAACTTCCAACTCAGTTACACCCAATTTTAATAATGAAGGAACTAATGACATAACAGAATCATTTATTTTAGAGGCTTTACGCATCTTTTCTTGTTCAAGCTTATCTTTAATACTACGTACTTGATCTGCTTGTGTATCGATCTGTACGTCTAAATGAGGTAATGAATGCATGAGTTTTAGTAGGAATTCTGCTCGTAAGTGTTTATCTACGTAGAGTGTTTTATGACTTAAATGTTGGCTTAGTAAGCTAACAACATCATCTGTATCTGAGAATCGTATAATCTCTAAATTCTTTAAGTCTGTTGGAAATAAATTGTTTAAGAAAAGTTTAGCTTCTGTATTACTGATAAGTAAGCCTAAGAAACGTTCACTGACATGAAAATGTTGACCAATTAAATAATCAATCATCTTTTCATCTGTAATTAATGTTGGGGCACATATGACCTTTTGTAGTTTGTTTATGTTCATAATACAAGCATAACAAAAAAAACGCCCGAAGGCGTTTAATCATTTCTAAATACTTTATATCTCTCTTTTGCGCTGTAATGCGTATGAACTAGATTATGAGATAAGTGAGAACCTGGATGGTCTAAGAAGTTTTTGTATAAATCTTGAACTTGTTTATTTTCATGTGATTTACGATATGTTCTGGATTTGTCTTCGTCATACATGGCTTGAGCGCGTAATCTCATAAAGTCATTTCCAATACGATTTCGTACATTTGCACTAACGATCGATTGTCCACCGCCATTAATGCAACCACCAGGACAACCCATGATTTCAATAAAGTCATAAGGGGATGTACCAGCTCTAATTTGATCTAAGAGAGGTTTAGCTAGACGCATACTGTGCGCTACGGCAACACGTACTTCAGTTCCATTAATATCTAAGGCTGCTTCTTTAATGCCTTCATGTCCTCTGACTACATCAAAATCAACGTTGTCTAATTCTTTTTCAGTGAGTATTTCAGTGACGGTTCTTAAAGCAGCTTCCATAACACCGCCTGATGCGCCAAATAAGGCAGCGGCACCCGTGTATTCACCAAACATATCTTGGTCAAATTCTTCATCAGGTAAATTCACGAAATCAATGCCGTAGAGTTTTATAAGTCGACCTAACTCACGGGTCGTTAGAACCGCATCAACATCAACTCGTTCCATGTGTTCATCCATGCGTTTCTTTTCAACCTTTTTAGCGGTACAAGGCATGATAGATACTACATAAACATCATCTGGATTTAAATTCTTTGTTTGCGCAAAGTATGATTTAAGAATTGCGCCAAACATCATGTGTGGACTCTTACAGGTTGAAATATTTGGAATTAAATCAGGATACTCAAATTCCATATAGCGAATCCAACCAGGTGAACAAGACGTAATAAGTGGAAGTGTACCACCGTCTTTAAATCGATTAATAAATTCAGTCCCTTCTTCCATAATGGTTAAATCAGCGGCATAGTTTGTATCATAAACTCTGTCAAAGCCAATACGTCTAAGTGCAGAAACCATTTTACCCGTTACACGTGTACCGATAGGCATATTAAATTCTTCACCTAAACTTGCGCGAATGGCTGGTGCTGTTTGCACAACTACTGTTTTATTTGGATCATTTAAGGCATTAATGACATTATGAATTTCCTCTTTTTCGCTGAGCGCTCCAACAGGACATACCGTTATACATTGTCCACACTGCATGCAATTCACATCATTAAAACTTTTGTCTAAGACAGGACCAACTTTAGTCTCAAAACCGCGACCAATAAAGTTTAAAATCCCTAAACCCTGAGCTTGTTTGCACATTTCAATACAACGTCCGCATAGGATACATTTAGAGGTATCACGAACAATCCCATCAGCAACTTCATCAAAGGTAGGAACTGTTTTAGCGCCATTTTGATAAGGAATATCACGGATGTTTAAATCTTGAGTGATATTTTGGAGTTCACAGTTTTGATTTCTAACACAACCTAAACAGTCCTTTGAGTGATTGGAAAGTATGAGTTCAACTGTTTTTTTACGTGAATCGATGACTTTACCTGAATGTGTTAAAACTTCCATACCTTCTTGAACCGGGTAAGAACAAGCAGTGACTAAACTTCGTGCGTTTTTAACTTCAACGACACAGACACGACAAGCACTTGTTTCGTTAATATCCTTTAAGAAACACAAGGTAGGAATCGCAATGCCTACTGATCTTGCGGCTTCAAGAACAGTTAGATTTGAATCAACTTCATAGTTTTTATGGTTGATTGTAATATTTACTTTTTTCATGAGTGTTCCTCCTTATATCCTTTCTATAACTTCAAATGGGCAAGCTGTAATACATGCGCCACATCGTATACATTTCTCTTCATCAATGACGTAAGCTTCTTTACCTAAGACACCAGTAATGGCTGAAGTAGGACATCCTTTAGCGCAGATACCACATTTACGACAGATATCTGGATTAATCACATAAGAGAGTAAGTTCTTACAAACATGAGCAGGACAGGTCTTATCCACCACGTGTGCTAGATATTCATCTTTAAATAATCTCAATGTAGAAAGAACTGGATTTGGTGCGGTTTGACCTAAACCACAAAGTGAATTGACTTTGACATGTGCTGCGAGGTCTTCTAGTTCATGTAGAGTTTCCATGGTTCCTGTCCCATCACAAATGCTTTCTAAGAGTTCTAACATCCGTTTGGTTCCTATACGACAAGGTGTACATTTTCCACAGGATTCATCAACAATGAAATCCATATAGAAGCGGGCTACATCGACCATACAATTATCTTCGTCTAAGACGATCATACCGCCTGAACCCATCATTGAACCTAAGGCAATCAAATTATCAAAATCTATTGGAGTATCTAAATGTTCTTCAGTTAAACAACCTCCAGATGGACCACCGGTTTGAACGGCTTTAAAGTTTTTATTATCAGGAATACCACCACCAATTTCATAAATGACATCTCTGAGGGTCGTTCCCATAGGCACTTCAACTAAGCCTGTGTTTTTAATCTTTCCACCCAAGGCGAATACTTTTGTACCTTTAGATTTTTCTGTTCCAATCGCTGAGAACCACTTTGAACCATTACGGATAATCGGACAAACATTCGCAAATGTTTCGACATTATTAATAATGGTAGGTTTACCCCACACCCCTTTTACGGCAGGGAATGGTGGTTTAACCGATGGCATACCTCGACGTGATTCAATGGATGCGATTAAAGCAGTTTCTTCACCACATACAAAGGCACCAGCACCCAATCTTATTTCGATATCAAAATTAAATTTTGAACCTAATATATTTTTACCTAATAAACCATACTCATGAGCTTGCTCAATGGCAATTTTTAATCGTTGAACAGCGATTGGATATTCTGCACGAATATACACATATCCAGTATGAGCACCAATGGCATACCCAGCTATGGCCATCGCTTCTAAGACACAATGTGGATCACCTTCTAAAACAGATCGATCCATGAAGGCACCTGGATCACCTTCATCTGCATTACAGATAACGTATTTGTCTTTATTGTCTTGATCAGCTGCGAATTGCCATTTCTTACCGGTTGGAAAGCCTCCACCACCACGGCCTCTTAAACCACTATCTCTTATTTCATCGATGGTTTCTTGAGGGCTCATCGTAGTTAATACTTTACCTAAGGCTTGATAACCATCCATCGCAATGTATTCGGTAATGTCTTCAGGATTTATGACACCACAGTTTTTAAGCACAATACGATGTTGTTTTGCGTAGAATCGAATCTTGTCGAAATCAAAAATTTTATTTTCAGTCTCTTCATCAATATCTGTAATCATTAAGCGTTGAACAGGACGACCCTTATAAATATGTTCATCTAATATTTCATCAACATCTTTTACGGATACATGATTATAAAAGATTCGATCTGGATGAATAGCGACAATGGGTCCTTTTTGACATAAACCAAAACAACCAGTTCGTACAACTTTGACTTCATCATCTAAATGGCGGTTGATTAATCCCTTTTCTAAACGTTTAACAATCTCTAGTGAACTAGAAGAAGTACAGCCTGTGCCTGCACATACAAGAATATGAGTCCGTTCCATGATTAGTCCTCACTTCCTTTTTGATAATGTGCTTGAGTATACTCTGTAATCACATGACCATTTTTAATATGTTCCCTATAAATTTCTTTTGCCATATCAGGGGTAACTTTAAAGTATGTTGTTTTTTCGCCCTCTTGATCAACAACTTCGACAATAGGTTCAAACTGACACATACCGATACAACCTGTTTGTTGTACGGTTACAGCCTGAGGATCTTTCTCAAGACAGTTCATAAACTCTTTCAAAACAGGGCGTGAACCTGAAGCTATACCACAGGTTGCCATACCGACTAATACTCGGTAATTATCTTGTGAATCTTGCCTTAAGTTAACCCGTTTTAAAGCTTCATCACGTAATTTGTTTAATTCTTCTAGACTTTTCATTTAAGAGACTCCTTTCTAAATGTTAAAAAGTGAATTAATATGTTGTTCAATCCACTTTATGATTTCAATTTCGTCAATTGTGAGTGGATGAATAGCTTCTTTAACTTCACGACTACGAAATGTTTTGATAGATGATTTTTTCTGTAGGGTGAAGCTGAAATCCAAATCTGGATTTCTTTGTAGTACTAGCGCAATACTTTCCCCTAAATTGCCTAGTGGTAATGCATCGATATGATTTGAATCCCATGATGCATATATGATGGTGCCTTGATTAAGTTCTGATTGTATTTCAATCTGGCCATCAGCTTGTTGTATGGCTTGCGCAAAGAAGGCACAGCCAAATCCTAAGTTTCGTGTACTTCTACTAGTCTTAAAGCATGAGGTAATATCTTTTAGATCTTCCTTTGACATCCCGCATCCATTATCTTTAATGGATAGTTGATTGATAGAATCCAAAATAAGTCTAAATTCAATGACAGTGGCTTGTGCTTCGCAAGCATTAATGAAAAGCTCTAAACTAACTTCAGCGAGATCTTTCATTTTCTAAACCATTTAACACTTTGTGGTAATTCATGTGTATCCTTGATGATGTCACATAAGCGGTGTGCATCCGAGTTAATAAGTATTGGTAAATTTTGATACTGTGGATATTCGGTTTCAAAGCGTTTGATTTCTTCTGCAGTTGTCACTTCAACTCCATCGATATAAATATTTTCAGGAATGAATCCAAGTTGTTGAATAATTCCATTTTCTCGACCATAGATATGAGCTAAGACAGCTTTACCATGGTTTTGATGTATGAATCGAATACAATTTTCCAAACTTAAGTCTAATGAATTTAAAAGTAAATAAGGGTATTCATCAATACGATTATCATTTTCGTCATAGACGAATTGATTCCCAAATATATCCTTTTTATTCTCAATCTTTCTGAAGTAATGGTTAAGAGTAGATTGGAAGCGCTGTATGTGGTCGAATTTTTTAAAATAAGCACAAACATGGACTTCTTCAATGGTATTTATTTCAATACCAAACCAATATTCAATACCATGTTTCTGTGCAACTTTTGAAAGCACTTCTTGTTGAAGGGTTGAGTTATGGTCACATACAGAAATAAGATCAAGATGATGCAACTTGGCCATCTGCACAATATTATTAGGGCTCATTTCATCCTCTGCGCAAGGAGATAAACCTGAGTGTATGTGCAAGTCGTATTTCATTTTATAAACCTAGATCAATGAGAGTGCGAAGAGTATCAACTGCATTTAACGGACTTGTTAGTACGCAAACGTGTGCTGCTTTTGCTTTTGCCAAACAGTCTTCATCAAATTCTAATGAATCAATTAAGATAATCGCAGAAAATTCTTTTAAGTTTGCTACACCAATCGCATTAATATGATTTTGCATGGTAATCCAAATTTGTTTGTCTTCTCCATGTCCCATGACATAAGAGAGTAGATCACCAGTAAAAATACCACTGATTTCAGCATTGCGATTAGATCCACTTTGCTTCCAATTTGTTTTTTTAATCAAATCTTTAATGTTCATGAATTGCCTCCTCGCGATTAAATCCAAGGGTCAATCTAGTCCCCTCGCAACAGGATTCTAATTTGAAATTATCGACATTTCTTTTTATATTTGGTAAACCAAGCCCTGCACCAAATCCCATAGATTGGGCTCTTTCATTAGCCGAAGACCAACCTTCTTTCATGGCTAATTCAATGTCTTTAATACCTGGACCAAAATCTTGGAAAATAATATTGATGTAGTGTTCATCTAAATCTAAGATAGCGACACCACCTTTTGAGTGAATAATAGTATTGATTTCTGCTTCATAACACGCAATCGCGATTCTTCTTATAAAAGCTGGATCATATTCTTGTCTTTTAGCCCATTTCTTAATTTGACTAGAGACAGTACCCGCATTAGTGTAATCATTAGCCGCAATTGGAAAGGTTCTTAATTTCATTTATGTAGTCTCGTTGCGGTCAATAAACCTTCACGATAGAAGATACCAATCACATCAAACATTGGAAGTTTGGTCGTGTAAGTATTGATATCCATCGATTGTGCCAGTTTAGCGTGATCTTCATTCAGTCGTTTATTACGACAATAAATAATATTTTGGATATCAAGCATTTCTGCTGTTCTTAAAGATGACCCATTAGCTAAACCTGTAACTAGAACAGTTTGACCAGATGGAGCGACGATAAGTGCGAGTAAATCACTCATTAAATCAGATGTGGCGACATAATAAAATTCTTCTTCTAAGAAATGAGCTTGGGGAAGCGTGAGTTCTTCAGCTTCAATAAAATTTAATAAGTTAGTGAGTTTCACGCGTAGATAGTTCCTTACGCAAAATTTTCTTTAACTCATCTTCAAATGATTTATTGCTGTTGGCATTGCCATAAACTTGACCATCAAGTACACAAGCAGGTGCGAGTCCACAGGCACCTAAACAACGAGTTGCATCTAAAGAAAAGATACCGTCTTCGCTGGTTCCATTAACAGGTGCTTTAGTGAGTAGACTTACGCGATTTAATAAGAGTTGTGAGCCTTTAACATAACAGGCTGTTCCCATGCATATGTTTATGACATGTTTGCCTTTAGGTTCAGTTGTAAATTGGGTGTAAAAACTGACAACACCATAAATTTCCGCAACCGGTGTTCCGGTTGTTTCAGAAATTAATTCCATAGCTTCAAATGGAATGTAGCCAAGGTCGTGTTGAACATCATGTAACATGAGTTTTACAGGTCCTAATTTGTCTTTGTGCTTGAGAATGATATTATTGATGGTCTTCAAGCTTTTGTCATTGATTCGAGCGGTCATATTATAAATACCTCCCATATTTGTTAATATATTAACATAGTTTTCGCCTAATAGTTAAATATTTCACAAAAAAATTGATAAATTTATTATAAAAATAAAAAATCGAGCAAAATGGACTTAAACAATATTACATAACTATTCTTTTTTGTTTTTATAAGTACAGTTATGACTTATTATGTTTGATTTTCGGTGTAACATTGAGTATTATAAGTAGGCACATTAAATAGTGCATTTTATTTTGATTAAAAGAAGAGAGATTAAATATGAGAAATCCAGTTGTTACTATGCAATTTAAAGGGGACGAAGCAGTCCATATCGAATTAAATCCTGAAGTCGCACCAATCAGTGTTGCCAACTTCATTCACTTAGCACAAGAAGGATTTTATGATGGTTTAACATTTCACCGTGTCATTCCTGGTTTTATGGTTCAAGGTGGTTGTCCACATGGAACAGGAACTGGTGGTCCTGGCTACAGTATTAAAGGGGAATTCAGTTATAACGGAATTCAAAATGATTTAAAACACAGCCGTGGTGTTCTATCTATGGCTCGATCTCAACACCCTGATAGTGCTGGATCACAATTCTTTATTATGGTTGCGGATGCTCCTCACTTAGATGGTCAATATGCTGCCTTTGGTAAAGTATTAAGAGGCATGGATATCATCGATCGTATCGTTAGTGTAAAACGCGATCGTATGGACAAACCACTTGAAGCACAAGTGATTCAATCTGTTACTGTTGAAACATTTGGGGCTGATTACCCACATCAAACTTTATAAGACTCGCAAGAGTCTTTTTTTGTATGCTAAAGTATTATTAAGCGAGGAATACTATGAAAACTTACCTAAGTATTGATGTTGGTGGAACAGCCATCAAATATGCCTTAATGAATGAAGAATCAACGATTTTATCTAAGGGTGATGTAAAAACACCTAAAACAAATTTAGATGACTTTATCGAGACTATAGTTGAAATTTATGAGAAACATAAAGATGTTTCTGGTATTGCGATGAGTGCACCTGGACGCATTGATGCTAATCGAGGTTTTATGTTTACAGGTGGTGCTTTATCTCACTACATAATGGAATGTCCGTTAGCTGACTTAATACAAGAGAAAGTACAAGTCCCTGTCACAATAGATAATGATGCGAAATGTGCTGCTTCAGCCGAACTTTGGAAAGGTTCACTTAAAAATGTAGACTGTGGTATGGTCTTAACCATTGGCACAGGTATTGGTGGGGGAGTTGTGGTTAATGGGAAAGTCCATCGAGGATTCAATTTTGCTTCAGGTGAAGTATCAGGTTTACCAACAACCATTCATCCTGTAAATGATCCCTTTGATGTATGGGCAAGAATCAATTCAACTGGAAATCTAACCGGATCTTATGCGATCGCTAAAGGTTTAGATCCTAAATCAATCAATGGGAAAGATTTCTTTGAAGCCATTCATAACCAAGATAAGATAGCACAACAAGTACTAGAAGATTTCTCTGAATCATTTGCTTATGGGTTATTTACCATACAAACAATTTTAGATACTGAAACGATTGCGATTGGTGGTGGGGTATCGGCTCAAGCAATACTTATTGAAACTATTAAAGCGAAGTTAGAAAAACTATTTTCAAACCTACCTTGGGCACCACAAAAGATGATGAATATTGTTCCTTGTGCCTTTGGAAATGATAGTAATCTTATTGGAGCACTTTATCATCATTTAAATCATGGCAAGGACTAAGGTTTATTTAGCTGTTCATTTATTTCTGATTAAAGACAATCAAATATTATTGCTTAGACGCTTTAATACAGGTTATGAAGATGGGAAGTATAGTGTTTGTGCAGGACATGTAGAAGCGAATGAATCCTATATCGATGCGATGATTCGTGAAGCGAAAGAAGAGATTGGGATAAATATTGAAAAAGAACATTTAAAGCCAATCCAAATCATGCATCGAAAATCAGAGAGTGAACGTATGGACTATTTCTTTGAATGTATTTCATATCAAGGTAGTGTTGAAAATAAAGAACTTGATAAATGTGATGAGTTAAAGTGGGTAGACTTAGATAAACTACCAGATAATACAATACCTTACATAAGATTTGCGATTAGAGCTTACTTAAATAGAATGACTTTTACCCAATTTGGTTGGGATGGTTAACAAAAAGAGCCACAATTGTGGCTCTTAGTGTGTTTTGTGTTCGTGATATTCTGCGTCGATAACGTTAGGATCTTTTTTGAACGTTTCTTTAGGCTGTTCATAAGATTGTTGTTTTTGACCCGTGTTATAGGTTCTAAATTGAGTAGATCCCCACATTCTTTGATGACCCATACGTCTAAATATACTGTAGTAGATAAAAGCACCAAAAGCTAAGAATCCTAGTAATGGTGATAATCTAAATGCGAAATTTAAAATTAGGTTTAAAAGTAGAAAATATCCGATGTATCTGAGAAAGCTAAATCCGTACATAAAATCTCCTATGTTTTCTTTGTGAATGTCTTTCGACAATGTGGACAACTTATTTCAATACGGCCTCTTTTAGCTGGGACACGTATAAGTTGTGAACAATGTGGACATGTGTAGTGTTTGTAGTCTTTTTGTGTAAAGTTAAGATAAATACGTTTACCTTCTTTTCTAAAAGGTTTAATCATTCCTAAGAATTTTGAGTTTTCTCTTTGACGTTTATAAATATTACGTGAGAGAAAGCGATAAACTTCATACCATAGAGGTATATAGGATAGTAGAGCGACGTATGTTCTGTAATCACCAAAGAATCCAGAGATGATACTGAAGAAAAAGCTTAGACCTAGAAGTCCAAAACCTAATGCATCATTTCCGTAGCGTCCTATCATGAAACGGTATAAAGAGTATTTAAAACGATTTATCATATGTGTTTATCCTGCACTGTTTTTTAAACAAATCAGCATATCTATCATACCCCTAACGTGTGAACACAATGTGAGACAAATATGTGAAATTGTCAAAGGATTAGTTATGTGATTTATATAAGCGTTTATATTGTGCGAGTAAACTTAGAAATAAACTAACATTTAATACGAGTGAAATCAAATCTAAGCTACCAATTTGATCTGTGATTGAAAGAATGGCATTTAAGAATACAAAGATAAGCGAACCGATATAAATGATCTTTTTTTGTTTAATGTAGCCATAAAAGGAAAGTGAGAATACAATAATCTCTGATCCAAAGACAAAACATTCAAAATAATCACTAACACTTGTGATTGTTTCAAAACTGATGAAATAGATTAAAAGAAATAACCAAAACTGAATGTTTGCGACATACAGAATCATGGTGACTTGTTTAATTAGTCTATTGGAAATATTAAACATAAATCTATTATAATAAAAAACCTGTTGAAAATAACAGGTTCTATTGTTCTTCGCGAGCTTTATCATTCATAAGCGTGAACTAATTTTATTGGATCTAAACCCCATCATAGTCATCAAAACCATCGAATGGATCGGGAGGATTTGGAACGGTTCTATCAATGTCTTGACCAGTTTTTGCATTCGCAATCATCCCAAAGAATACCCAAACAATAACTAATAGTATGATAATAAAATCCATAATAACCCTCCTGATACTGACTTCCCCAAGTCATTTATAAGATAATCCTAGGTAATTAAAGTTTCAATAGAACTGTACGTAATTGCGGACAATTAAAGTATCTTCACAGTTAACCCTGAGTTTAGTAATCTGTAATAAGATAGAGACATCAACAGGAGGATGGCATATGTTTGGAGCGATTTATGGTGATATTGTGGGTAGTGTTTTTGAGTTTAATAATACGTTTAAGAAAGACTTTGTGATCGAAAGAGACGAGTTACGTTATACCGATGACACGGTATTAACAATCGCCACGATGGATGCGATACTTCATCCATTCATGGGCTTTGATGTAGCTTATAAATATTACTTTAGAAAAACATATATGGATAAGCGTGGTTTTGGTGGCATGTTTTATAAATGGGGACAATCTAAAAGTCTTGAACCATACAATTCATTTGGTAATGGCTCGGCGATGCGTATCTCACCAATTGGCTTTGTAGCGCGTAGTGTTGATGAAGTACTCAAACTATCGAAATATAGTGCAGCTGTAACACATAATCATCAAGAAGGAATAAAAGGGGCACAAGCAATTGCCTTAGCAATTTATTATGCGAAAGAAAAACAATCAAAAGATTTTATTAAAAAAGAAATCGAAGATCGATTTCAGTATGATTTAGATTTAAGACTCAAAGATATTCAATCAACGGGATTCAATGAAACATGTCAAGTGACTGTACCCTTTGCGATCTATGCTTTTCTTAAATCAAATAGTTTTGATGACTGTATACGTACAGCTATCTCCTTAGGTGGCGATAGTGACACGATTGCCTGTATGGCTGGTGGGATTGCGGAAGCCTATTATGGTATTGATGTAGATACTGTAGATTTCGTTTTAACTTACCTAGATATCGATCAAAAGAACATAATTTTATCATTCTATGATAAATACAAATTAAGCTTGAATGACTAACTGTCCATCTTTTTGGACCTGTCCATTAAAAGCTCTATCTCAATTTTGGCTTAGATGGTATATCTAAAAGACAAAGAGGGAGATGCTTTATGAAGTTCTACAACAAGCATATATTAGTAGGCCAGTATGATTGGTATGGGGATTATGTCTATGACACAATTATTAGCTGTCGCGAAAACTTTAGACCAATCTGGCAAATTGAGTATGAAGAAGAAAATGGTGGAATTCAAAAAGATTTTCCGATGAGTTTAGTCCCAACAGCTGAACACCTCGTAGAAGATGCGCTAATTCTTTTGGCGTATGAAATTGAAAAGAATAAATCATTTATTGATTTAGTCCATAGATTATTAGATTGTAAAAAGGTGCATCACATCAATTTGTATGAAGACTTAATTGAAGACAAACGCAATCTACTATTAACTAAACTAAAAGAAATTAAGTTTTCTCATGATCTAGTGTTTATAAATATTCCAATGGATCAAGTAAAAATAATGGATAAATATCAGATAAAGGCACGATATTTAGTCAATGTGAATTTAAAGATGAAAAACTAATATTTTGCATGACTATAAGCATTCTTATTCCCTATCAAATGTAGGGAATTTTTATTTTCCGTAAAACTGTCATTACGTGCCATGTTTTGACGTATAGCGTAAAGGAGGATCGATTATGTATAAAAAATTCTACGATTATTTAGATTTGAGTGGGGATGCGAAAGTGGATGCATTTGAAGAAGTAAAGGATATGTTTATTGACATAGTGTATGCAGTCATAAATGGAGATCTATCAGAAGACATATTAATTGATTTTATTGCGAATGATGAGCAAGTGAATGAGTATTGTTTTCACTGTGTATTTGATGAAAATGGAAGTTTACTTAAACCAAAGGCAATGCTTGATGATCTAGAGTTAAGACAGCACAGTATTTTTATTGAAGATAGTAAAATATTAAAAAGTTAGAAATTTCATGCCCTTATATTGTGTTGTGATAGTGTAATCACAATAAAGTTTTTATAGAGGATTGATATTTTTGATGTCTTTCTTTGTCCTTTTCCGTTATAGTTTTAAGTCTTGATAAATCAGAGTTATGTGTAAGATCTGCTAATTTGACTAAGCGTGCATATTTATTTTCCTTAACTCTTAATAAATAAGGTCGATAAGGATCACATCGATCTTTACTTAAAAGTTGCACGGCATCACATATCTCTTTCGGTAATTGATGGGTATTAAGTAAATCATCATAAGTGATATCCGTATCTTCAATAACGTCATGTAGTAATGCGATGCATTCACAGTATTCTTTTTCTAGTGCACTTAATTGATCAATTTCATCTTGTAGTCCATCGATTAATGGATGTAGAACAAATTCACTGACTTTTAGAGGATGATAAATATACGGTTTGCCAGCTTTGTCTTTTTGTTTATTGTGTGCTTCTTTCGCAATGCTTAAACACTTTTCTTTTAACTTGCTCATATGACCTCCAAGTAAAAAGAGGACTATTCGTCCTCTGATTCAATACCTAATACATCTGATGAGCCTACTTGTAATGTAGAAACATCTTTTAATTTACGATTAATACTGCGTGTACGTACACCAATAAGTTTGTCTAGATCGGCACTTGTTTTATTGAGTTTGTCTTGTGCGTTTTGTAGAATCCCACCAAAAGTTTCAAACTCAGTCTTAACAGCGGATAATACATTCCAAACTTCTCCACTCTTTTGTTGGATCGCAAGTGTTTTAAAGCCCATTTGTAGACTGTTAAGCAATGCAGCCATGGTAGTTGGTCCAGCTAAATTAATCTTATATTGTCTTTGAAGAGTTTCTACCAAACCTCGTTTAACGGCTTCAGCATATAAACCTTCAATCGGAAGGAATAAGATACCAAAGTCTGTTGTGCTTGGGACTTGGATGTATTTATCATGGATATCTTTCGCAAAAGTTTTAATGGTTGTATCTAAAGTTTTAGCGGCTGTATCGATTTGAACCTTATCACCTGTTTCATAGGCATCGAGTAATCTTGCATAACCTTCAGTTGGAAACTTAGAATCGATAGGTAGATAAACTGGGATATTACCATCACCTGGTAATTTAACCGCAAATTCAACACGTGCTTGAGATCCAGGTACCGTCGCAACATTTTCTTCGTATTGTTCAGGAGATAGGATTTGTTCAAGGATTGCGCCAAGTTGGATTTCACCTAAGATACCTTTAGTTTTAACGTTTGAAAGAACCTTTTTAAGATCTCCAACTTCGACTCCAATGTTTTTCATTTCACCTAATGATTTATACACAGACTCTAATTGTTCAGAGACTTGTTTGAAAGATTGAGAGATACGATCTTCTAAAGTTTTTTGTAGTTTTTCATCAACGGTTTCACGCATCTTATCTAATTTCTTAGAATTATCTTCTTGTAGAGCTGTTAGTCGTTGTTCAACGGTTTCACGAATAGCGTTTAATTTCTCTTCGTTTGTTTTGCTTGTTTTCTCTAAGTTTGTATTAATTTCGACTAATGATTTATACACAACTTGTTGAAGTTGTTCTTGGTTAGAACGTAGATATTTTGTTAGTTCATCTAAACGTTTATCTACCATATCAGCAGAAGATTTTGAATTGTTGGTCATAACGTTTGAAAAGGTGGTGATCATTTGATTAGTATCCTCACGCATTTCAGTTTTTAAGTCTTTAAGTGGCTTTTCGATATCAATAACATCTGCCTTAGGTTTTTTAACTAAACTAACGATTTGCATGATAATCACAATCGTTAATAATCCAATAATAATTTGTTCCATAGTGTATCCTCACAAACATTTTAACAAATACAATTCAATTATTTTTAATAAAGCATTAATCTGTCCAAAATATGAAACAGTTTATAATAAAGGTATGAGTAAAGTGTCACGCTTTAATGAACTTTATTATGAAACAGTAGATAAGCTAAGCAAGTATATTCATTTTAAGGTTTCAATTTTTGAAGATGGACAGGATATTATCCAAAATGTATATAAAGATTACTTTAACTATGTCATTAAAAAGAATAAAACCATTGATCATCCTTTAGCTTACTTAAAACAAATGGTTGATAAAGAGTGTGCTCGATATTATAAAAAGAAAAGCATTAAACCATTACATCTAGAAGATGAAACAGCTGAGTATATTGCAGATGAAAAGATTCATGTAGAAATTGATGTATTAAATCAAATAGTTTTTGAAGAAGTGTGGAAAGAAATAAAAAATCTAAGTGAACTAGATCAACAAATACTTGGAGCATACTTTAGATTTGATATGAGTTTTAAAGAAATATCAGAAGAATTAAAGATTAGTGAAAATGCAGTTCGTTTACGTTTTTATCGAAATCTTAAAAAAATTAAAGAAATTTTGACACAAAAAGGAATAACACCTTCTCTTAAGTAGTGAAAGAGGTGTTATCATGAGTGAACTAAAAAAAGGTTTTAAAAAACACATGTATCGCAATGAATCAATGTTGAATGCGATTCACGATGATTTGAATAAGAAGAAATTTAATCCAAAGAAATTACTAACGGTGTTTAGTGCTTTTGCGGTGGCACTCTTACTATTCATTGGGACCAATGATGTCGTGAATGCCCCCATAGCACAACCTGTGTATGCGACGATCTCAGTCGATATTAATCCAAGTTTAGAGCTAACCATTGATGTAGACGGTTATGTGTTAGAAGTATACTCATATAATGCGGATGCTGAAGGGATGGATTTAGAATCTTTAGTAGGCTTAGAAGTTGATGAAGCTGTTGAAAAAATTATTGAAATGGCAGAAGACATGGGCTTTATTGTTACAGATGATGAACAAACTGATTATGTGGTTGTCGCAACTAATGTTGAAGGGGCTGGTGATGAAGCCCTTGAATTAAGCGAAGATCTTCAAGCGAAGTTAGATGATTTGGAGGCTGTAAGTATTGTCTACTTTGTCGCAAGTGATGAAGAAAAAGCCGAAGCTGATGAAAAAGACGAAACCATGGGTATATCCATTCTAAATGGTTTAATCGCCACTGAAGATGGTAGTGAATATAGTGTTAAAGATTTTGTGCTTGATACAGCAAATTTAGAAGCATTATCTGACAGAGCTGTTGCCTTTAGTAATCAAGACTTACATATGGCTAACTTAATCGCAAAGTTCATAGAAGATATGGCTGAATATGGTATTGAACTTGATGATTATACTGAAGATTTAAATTCTGTAGAAGACACAGTAAAACTAAAAACCTTAATTGCGAAAATACGTAATGAAACACGTGTTGATGAAATGAAGCTTGAAAAAGAAATTACAACAGAAGAACGCGATGTAGCTAAAGAAGAGGCCGCAGAACAACGTGAAGCAGATAAATTGGCTGCTGAAGAAGAAAGAGCTGAAGCTGCAGCACAACGTGAAGCAGATAAAGCTGCCGCTGCTGCAGAAAGAGCAGCTGCTAAAGAAAGTGAAGAGTCGGAAAGCGAATAGTTTTCCTTTATGGGCACAAAACATAGACTTTGAGTTTTATGTAGATATTTCCCCCATAAACAGTAAAAGCAGACCCTTGTGCCCAGGTCTGCTTTTTTCATCGTGGATTTAATTAGGGATGGGGGAAGTCATCCACGACTACTTATTTAATTGTATCCAATTTTTTGAATAAAAACACACAGAAGTGACTTAACACATATCAATGCCTTCTTCTAAGGCTTGTTCGGTTAAGTTAAGTTGATCTTGTTCATGTTTGAGGTGCGCAAGTTCTTTATAGGTTCTAATAAAGAAGAAGCTAGTCATGATAAAAGATAAACCATCAGCCAGTGGAGCTGAGAAGAGTAAGCCATCTAGTCCCCAGATACTAGGTAAAATTAAGATAGCTGGAATTAAGAATATGACTTGTCTTGTGAGGGTTAAGAATAATGCCATCTTTGATCGACCAATCGCTTGGAAGAAATTTGAGGCAATGATTTGTGGGCCAATAATTGCTACTACAAAGAACCAAGCAAACATCGCATAACGCATAAGTTCTAAGAGTGAATCATCGCGATTAAAAATTGCGACAAGTTGATCTGGGAATAAACGAGTTGCAAGATAACCAATACTGGTAATCCCAAATGCATACCAAAGGGCATATTTCATCGTATCTCGAATACGATCATATTGTTTAGCGCCCCAATTGAAGCTAATAATTGGGATGGTACCTTGATTTAAACCAATAACAGGCATAATCATAAAAGTTTGAATAGATTGTAGAATACCCATCGCACTGATGGCTAAATCACCACCATAGAAAGTTAGAGATCTATTTAGTACAGACATAACCATAGAGTTTGCAAGTTGTAGACTAAAGCCAGGGAAACCTAAGCTTACAATCTTTTTAGCAATTGGCCATTCAAAAGCGAATTTATCCATTTTAACGCGAGCTTTTTTACCTCTGAAATAAAGGATAACCCAAGTTGCGGATAAAGTTTGAGCTAAAACAGTTGCGAATGCAGCCCCAAACATACCCCAATCAAATACGAAGATAAAGAGTGGATCTAAGATAATATTAGTACCTGCTCCTAAGAACATGGTATACATCGCAATTTTTGGTGAACCATCCGCTCTAACAAAATGGTTTAAGCCCATCGATGTGATTTGAAATGCAGCTCCATATAAAATGACATTCATGTATTCCATAGAATAAGGAATAATGGTATCACTTCCACCAAATAGTCTTAGTAAATCTTCTAAGAATAATTTACCAAGTGTCATATAAACTAAGCTACTACCAATTAATAAAATAAAGGCAGTACTTAAAACTTTCTTTGATTCTTCGGGTTTGCCTTCACCGAGTTTCATTGAGAATAGGGTTGCGCCACCGATTCCAAATAAAACACCAAAGGCTAATAAAATAAGCATAATCGGGAAGCCTAAGGCAATCCCTCCTAAACCATTCATACCTAAGTCTGGATGGTTACCAATGTAAATTCTATCTACAACATTGTAGAGTGCATTTATCATCATTCCCGCGATTGCTGGGATTGAGAATTTAAGGATCAGTTTATTGACGTTCTCATAACCTAAAGGGTTTTTCATTTTTTCCATATAGAATACGATAACACAAAACCTTAAATAGTTAAGTGAATTAACTATTTATTGAGATATTGGCATGATTTTTCATAATGTCAAAAAATGTATCCCGTTTCACACGATATTTTATGTCGAAAAAACAATAATACTTATATAAGAATTTATTAAGTTATTTCATAATAAAAAAACCAAATTATGATTGTATTTTGAGTGTTAGATTATGTGAAATTAACAATGATTATGTCATAATTGAATTAACATGAAAACTATCACTAATCGATCATTAGAACAAGAATTTGTTGAGAAAAGCTTGTTTGGTGAACTGATGTTGGTACTTATTGCCCTACCTGTTTCACTAACACGTATTTTTTTTAGTGGTTTTCAAACAACTCAGCTTGTTCACATCATTGGATCAATATTTATACTTTTAATGTATCTGTTGAGGAAACAAATTAAATACCATGCCTTAAAGATAATGGTCATTATTGGCTTGTTGTTTATTTCAATACCAGGTCTTATCAGTTATGGTTTTGCTTCAGCTGCCCCTGCATTCTTTACTTTTACGATATCCATTATTACGATTATCTATTCTAAGAAAATCGGTTTAATTTCATTAGTAGCCTATATTTTAATTAGTGCTTTAATGGCCATTTTATTTGTTAGTGAAACACTTAGATCTTCAATTGATTTCAATGCATATCTAAGATCCTATAATGCATGGATTGTTGTTTTGTTGCCAATCATGATTCAAGCCTATATTTTTATTGTCGCACTTTCGACATACAAAGATAAGATATGGAAATTAAGTAGTGATTTAAGTGAAAAGAATGAATTGTTAACACTGGCTAGTTCTGTCGCGAAGTTTGGCTATTGGGTTTATGACGCGAAAACTGAAGAGATAGAGTGGAATGATTCTACTTATACTATTTTTGAAATTGATGATCACAGTGAATTGATGAGTTTACCAAAGTTTTTAGAGTTTTTGAATAAAACAGAACAAGACAATTTATTAAATATCTTTGAAGACAGTATCCGCACACAATCTTCATATGAGATTTTACATCCCATAATGACCCGTAAAAATAATCAACGCTTTTTAATTGAAAAAGGAATACATCTATATGATGAAAAAGGTCATCATTTAAGAACGTTAGGAACTGTTTATGATGTGACTGATATCAATGATGCGCAAAACAAACTCGTCGAAATTAATCAGGAATTAGATTCTATCTTAGAAGCTACGTCCATTGCCGCAAGTATTGGTAAATTTGGTTATTGGGAATTAGATCCAAAAACGAGCATATCAAAATGCAGTCCGAGCTTATTTGAAATTTTAGAAACAGACTATGATGAAAATGGTATTTCGATAACTGAATTTTTAGATTACCTACCACAAAAAGATCAAGTACGATTAAATGAAGTTTTAACTTTATCTATAAAATACCATAAGGAATATTCTTTAATTCATCAGCTGATCACCAAAAAAGGAAATAAAAAGTTCATCGAAGAAAAAGGTAAACATTATTACGATGAAAAAGGTCATCATATTAAATCTATTGGGACAACTTATGATGTGACTGAAAGAATGCGCAAAGAAGCTTCATTAAATGACAAGAATGAAGAATTAATAAAAGCAAAAACTGATTTAGAAATTGAACGTTTTAAGTATAAGAATATTTTAGATATCGCAATTGATGGAATTGTTTTAATGGACTTAGAAGGGAAAGTGCTTGAATATAGTAAGGAGTTTCAAGGTTTTTTAGGCTATAGCGAGGAATACATATCTCAAAATATTACAGTATTTGATTGGGATAAAGATCTAGACATAGACAGCTGGAATGAAATAGTAAAAAGCATGGAAAATGGTCCTATATCAGTTGATAGAATTCATACAAGACATGACGGTACAACTTATAATGCAAGTATTAATGCGAAAATTGTGAATACTGGAATTGATGCTTATATTTACGCATCTGTAAGAGATAATACAGAATATGTGAAAGCATTGAATACAATAAAGGAACAAAGCAATCGTGACTACTTAACACATCTCTATAATCGCAAAGCTTTTTATGAACGTATGAGTGAGCAAATTAGTCAGTTTAAACGATATGATTTAACCTTCTCTTTACTCATGATTGATATTGATTTATTCAAAGATATTAATGATAGTCATGGACATTTAATGGGTGATCAAGTCTTGCTTGATTTGGCTCGACAATTTGAAGAAAATTTACGAACAAATGACTACTCATTTAGAGTGGGTGGTGAAGAGTTTGCGATTATTCTAACAGGAACTGATTTTGAACAAGCTAAACAGTGTGCAGAGAAAATTCGATTGAATGTTGAAAAGAATTTAAACACTTTAAGTGAATTCAATAAACATGTAACGATTAGTATTGGATTAAGTGAAATAAATAAATCAGATACAATTGAATCTATTTATAAGCGCGCTGATGATTTATTGTATCGATCTAAAGAAACAGGAAGAAATAAAGTCTCCTATTAGTTTTTAGGAATTATCATATCTAAAACATATTAATAACTTGTAGAGATTCACATTTGAGTGTTGCCTTCAAAAGATTTGGAGGTGGTGGCTATGAATGATTTCATACAAGTTATGATTTTACTTATTGCGATCTTTGATTTGATTTACTCCATCTTTTTTAATAAAAGACATAAGTAGACAAAACAAAAACACTCTTTCATTGTTTTCCGACTGTTAGAGTGTTTTTTAACTGAAGGAACACGAGTTGTGCTTCTCTACACCTATTGTATACCACATAAGAAAAATGTCCTAGCGTCTTCGAAAAAAGTATATAAGATTGATATAAATGCACAAAAATTAATAGAACTATTAACAGTACAATTTAGGAATTAATAAACATGAAACGTATTAATAGCTTGTAGAGACTCACGGTTGAGTGTTGCCTTCAGTAGGACTGGAGGTGATAGTTATGGATACTTTCATACAAGTTATGATTCTAATCATTTCTATCTTTGAATTGATTTACTCCATCTTTTTAAATAAAAGACATAAGTAGACAAAACAAAAACACTCTTCAAAGCTTTTCCCAAAGTTAGAGTGTTTTTTCAACTGAAGGAACACAGCACGTGTTTCTCTACACTTATTGTATACCACATAAGATAAATGTCCTAGCGTCTTCGAAAAAAGTATATAAGATTGATATAAATGCACAAAAATTAATAGAACTATTAACAGTACAATTTAGGAATTAATAAACATGAAACGTATTAATAACTTGTAGAGACTCACCATTGAGTGTTGCCTTCAATCAATAGATTGGAGGTGCATATGGAATTATTCATTCAAGTTATGAATCCTATCATAAACATCATTGATCTAATCCTTAATTTCTTAAACCATAAGAATAAGTCTTAAATCAAAAAAACACTCTTTCTAAGTTTCACCACTAGTAGAGTGTTTTTCCATGATTGGAGGAACACACTAGGTGTTTCTCTACACTTATTGTATACCACATAAGATAAATGTCCTAGCGTAAGCAATAAAAAGATTAATAAGATTGGACTGCCTAAAAAACGGACAGGTCAATTGCCAACATATGTTTTATGAATTTATAATAAACGCAATAAACATCCTATTAAGAGCAAGCGAGAGATAAGGCTCAGTGACCTTGCAGCAACCTAACTACATTGTTAAGGTGCTCCAACCTTAGAAGATAGGTGACCTCTTTTAACAGAAGCACCTGTAGGTGTTTTTTGTTTGAAAAGGAGGTCTTATGACACAGATAAATTTTAATAAGAAAGAGAATCAAGACAGATGTATTTTTAGACAGATTAATATTTATGGTGAAAAGATTAGCTATGGTGGATTAGCTTTAGCGTATTTTATCTATAATCGAAATTATGGGTGGACACGTTATAAAGGCATTACGTATAACTTAAATAAAGATGATCAAGCTGATGCATTTTTACAGGTTTTAAAGGATGAAGGTTTTCTTTTGGAAAGAGATCATATTTATACGATATGTGATTCAAGATTTGAGAACTTCGTGAATGTATCACGTCATTACTTACTTTACTTCTTATATGACATGAAGGGTGAACCTTTAAGCATTGAAGAGTGTGAGAGTATTGATAAAACTATGAGGGAAAATCAATGACTTTCACACTTGGTATTTATATTCAGGAAGAAAACATTAAGAAATATGAAGGATTGAATGATTTATTAAATAATCCTTCTGCGCCACATACAAAAGTGTTTGTGTATCATGATTTAGACAATTTTAAATTTCATAATATGGTTTTTATTGATTGCGAGTTTAATCGGGAAAGATTAAATCAAAGCATTGATTTAATAAATGAAAGATATCAAAATACAAGGCAAAATGATTATCCACTGTATATGTTTGTTTATTTATTTACAAATCCTGAAATGACAAAACAATGTACAATAATTATTAAAGAAAACTTTCATGATGATAGGGCAGAGTTAAATTGTTTATATCAAAAATATGGACTATATGAAATTAATTGTTCAAATGTTCAGTTAAGTAAAGATATTAGAAACTTTGCGGATGCACCATCACATTACGTCATGGGTTATTGGGGTTATATCCGCTATGGGACACATAAAAAGGGGAAATTGTAATGTATTTAGATATTATTCGAGAAGACATCACAAAAATAGAAGTTGATGCGATTGTTAATCCATCAAATCCTTATCTTATTCCAGGTGATCTTTTATCTGTGTCTGGACAGATATATAAAACTGCTGGTTACAAACAACTAAATAATTGTTGTATTCCTTTAAGTCCTATCAACTGGGGAGAAGCAGTCATAACATCTGGTTTTAATTTACCTAGTAAACATATCATTCATGTGGCAAATCCAATATGGGAAGATGGTCAACATCATGAAAGAGACTTGCTTAAACACTCCTATCAAAGTGTTTTTGATTTAGTTGTAAAACATAATTTAAAATCAATTGCTTTTCCAATCCTATCAGCAGGTACTTATCAGTGGCCAAAGGATGAAGCATTATCTATAGCTCTAAGTGAAATACAATCGTTTATTATGAGCCATGATGTTCAAGTGCTTCTATTGGTCTATGATAAATCTTTGTTTGAATTAAGTAAGAAACTTTCTAATTCAGTAAAAGATTATATCGATGAACATTTTGAAACCTTTGATACTGAACTAAACATAAACAAACAATATTCATTAGAATATGTCTCAGACTCAGATGCCTTTGAAGAAGACTTAGAAGAACTACTTAAACAACAAGATAATTCATTCTCTGATCAACTCTTTCAATACATTGATGAAAAACAACTATCAGAAATCGAAACCTACAAAAGAGCTAATGTATCTAAAGCTGTCTTTTCAAAGATACGTTCAAATAAAAACTATGTACCTTCTAAATCTACAGCATTTGCCTTTTGCATTGCCTTAAAGCTCAATAAAAAAGAAGCCATTAATCTTCTAAACAAAGCTGGCTTAAGTTTTAGTCCTTATTCTAAACAAGATATTATTGTTGAATATTTTATTAAAAAGAAAAACTATGATCTATTTGAATTAAATGCAGTTCTATATGATTATGATCAAGCACTTTTAGGTTCTAATAGTCTATAAGTTTAGGACTATTAAGAATACCTGAATATAACAATAATGTAGAGCTTCAGCTAAAGATGAGCGTTTCCTCTAGTCAATTGATTGGAGGTGGTAGCTATGAGTGATTTCATACAAATTATGATTTTACTAATCGCTATTATTGATTTGCTTTACACCATTCTTTTTCATAAAAGACATAAGTAGTCAAAACAAAAACACTCTAGAATAGTTTTTCCCAAACGTTAGAGTGTTTTTCTGACTAAAGGAACAAGCAAAATAGCTGTTTCTCTACCCTTATTCTATACCTATTAAGCAAAATGTCCTAATTTTATGTGCATAAAAAGTCAATTTTGAGTTTACCTTTTAAGTATTAAAAAATCATATTCTTAAGTTGTCAAAAGACAAAAAGGTGGACTTATAATATGAAGATAGAACTAGTATGTATATTAGATAGAAGTGGATCAATGGCAGGATTAGAATCAGATACGATTGGTGGTTTTAATGGTTTCATTGATGAACAATTGAAAGAGGAAGGTGAAGTAAAACTCACAACGATTCTCTTTGATCACGAAATATCACTTATTCATGATCGATTAGATTTAAAAGCAATTAATCATTTAAACAGAGATCATTATTATGTAAGAGGATCAACGGCACTCTATGATGCGATAGGCTTTGGGATCAATAAGATCAAAGCAGTTCAAGAGAGTACATCAAAAAAATATAAAGCTGATAAAGTTATTGTGTTAATCACAACTGACGGTATGGAAAATGCATCTCGAGAATATAACATAATAGATATTAAGAAACTGATTAAAACACAAGAAGAGATGGATTGGGAATTTATCTTTTTAGGGGCAAATATAGATGCGAGAGAAGTGGCAGAAGACATGGGAATCCGACGGGATAGAGCTGCGACTTTTATGAATGACAGTCATGGGATTAACCTTAACTATCAAATACTAAGCAAAAGTGTTTCTAAGATGCGAATGAATAAAGATCTCTCAGCTGATTGGAGTAAAGAAATAGAAGATGACATGAAGAAGAGAAAGGGTAAGAACTAAAACTTGCCTTTTTTTATATGTCAATTGAGAGTTAACCCTGAGTTTAGATTTAAAAACTATAGTAAGGTCAACAAGAGGTGAATCGATGAAAAATGAACAATTAGAAATTATGCACTTATTAAATGATGCTTATAATTCAGGTTCTTTTGAAGATGTCATTCCATATTTAGCGGATGATGTTAAACGTACAAGTATGTGGGAAATGACTGATATAGAAGGCAAAGAAAATATGCTTATCTACTTCAAAGAAAAAGAAAATAAATTTAAAGAAAACTCACATCATATTAGTAACCTAGCTGTTTTAAAGTATATCGATGGTCAACCTGCAGGTTTTTCACGACGAAACGTTGTGAGTGCTAAAGGTTCTATGGCAGGCGAGAATGAAATTCCACAAGGAACACAAATTGTTCAATGGTATGCAGAAGGGCAAATCGTGCTTCATTTAACTTCAGATTATATTAATGGCACAAATGTTTTAATCTTCGTTGAATTTAACAAAGACAATGAAATCAAACAAATCGATATCTGTAATGACAGTTTATATCATTATGAAATAATTCCAGATTATACAAAATTAAATATCAATGACTTATATAAAAGAGCACGTAATGAAATAGCATTGATGTATTTTGATCAAGGTTATGATGTGTTTTTAGATTATGAAGGTTTCGACCATTTTCCTAGCTTTGTGATCTGTAAAAATACGACTTATGAAAATATCTATTTATTAGTTGATCACTATCCTTTCTATGGGAAATCAAATAATGCGTTAGATGAATTTCTAAGAAATTTTGCGATGCAAAGTCGTAACAGAAATACACTTCATTGTGTACAGGTGAAATCGGTAGAAGAACCATATCACCTAATAAAACCAAACATTGAATCAAAAGTTAAAATCATCAAAACAATTGAATTAAAAAACAGAGGTACAGAATAATGGAAATGTATTATGCTCAATCATTAAAAACACTAGAACATTTAAGAAAGCATTTAAGCTTTGATGCTTTTGATAGTGAAAAGATGTATGTGGAAGATTTTTTAATTCAACTCTTAAATAACAATCAAATCTTACAAGCTTTATCACTCGCACAGAATATACGTAAACATGAGTATCTTGAATTAAAAGGATTTTACTCAATGGTTTATGACTATATGATTTCTTTGTTTGGTTCAAGTGATACGTCATTACTATCTATTATTCAAAATCATTTTTATCAAGCCATTAATAATAATGCGATTAGTTCATATGATTTAGCAAAACTTTTCAATATAAAAGATGTACAACTTGAGCTATTCTTTTTAAAACAAGCTGCAGATCTTGGCCATCCATTAGCTGCATATATTTTCGCAATGGAATATTATAAAGGGCAAAAAGTTTTTAAAAATGATCGAAAAGCTTTTGATTATATGTTTAGTTCAGCGCTTTTAAGAAATCCTAAGGCAATGAATAACTTAGGTGACTTCTATTTAAATGGCATCGGAACAAATGTTAACTACAAATTGGCTTATAAGTTTCTTAAATATGCCTATGATTTAGGTGAAATGATTTCAGTTAGTGATATTGCCTTTCTTTTATATAACGGTTTAGGTATCGCGCAAGACCAAGATACGGCTATTGATCTGTGGAAGAAATATGCTCAACTAGGTGATGTTCATTGTCAACATTATTTAGAACAGTATGCGTTAACACAAAAGAGATCATAAAAAAACAAAGAGTGTGCCTTTAGTCATAAGTCAAAGATTGGAGGAAACTAATATGAACGATTGTATTTAAATTTTGATACTTGTCTTCACAATCATTAGCGGTGGGCACTCCTTCTATTTTAGAAGAAGGTGATAACAATAAAAAACACTCTTTCTCAATTTCCAAAGCGAGGAGAGTGTTTTGTAGTTAAGGAACACTTGCACTGATGTTAATCAGTGATGTGTTATTCCTACACTTAATATATACCTTAAGTCTAAATAGTCATTAAAAGTTTATAGTGGAAATACGGTTTTTCCGTGTTCACCATTAACGATTTGACCAACGGCACTATAGAAAGCTGAAGCACCACAGAAGATGCCTTCAAATCCAGCAATTGTTTTGATTAAACTAGAACCTGTGAAATCCCCAATCGCAAGTAATGCGAATAATACTGTTAGTGATAAGAATACCACTTGAGTTGCTTTGTTGTGAGTTAAAGTACCAATATACATAAAGCCTGTAAAGATTCCCCAAATACCTAAGTAGTAACCCATAGATATCGCATCAGCTTCTAAACCTGCTGGCGCAAACATCCATATCGCAACAAGTGACCACCAGAATGTTCCATAAGCTGTGAAGGCTGTACCGGCAAAGGTGTTGCCATTTTTAAATTCTAAAATACCTGCAATAATTTGTGCTAAACCACCTAAGGCCATACCCATTCCAATAATCACGATTGATAGTGGAATAATACCCGCATTGTGTAAGTTTAGTAGGATGGTTGTCATCCCAAATCCAAGTAATCCTAAAGGTCCAGGATTAGCTAATTTCTTCTCTGTCATTTCTTCTCCATTGTGGCATTTTTGCCATACCGACCTAGTATAACAAAGCACTTATTAAATTACTATTGAAATGTTTATAACTTTTCAAAGCATTAAAATTGTTAAAATATACTCATATGAATGATTTTGAAAAGACATTAGAGTTGGTTTATAAAACTCAAGCTCAAAATGGGATTGGAACTTTAAGTGAGAAAACTCTTCATTCTTTTATAAAACATTTTTATGAACCTAACACAGACTTTCATGAAATTAAATATAAAAACAAGGTTTGTGATATCTATGATGGACAACGAATATTTGAAATACAAACACGTCAGTTTTTTAAACTAAAATCAAAGTTGGATGTTTTTTTAGAAGATATACCTACTACTATTGTTTATCCCATTCCTTATATTAAATATTTGAGTTGGATAAATGTAGATACAGGAGAAGTGTCAAAAGCACGTAAGTCACCAAAGCAAGGAAAAGCAATCGACAGCATTACTGAACTCTATTCGATTAAACAATACTTAAATCATCCCAATCTTAGTATTCATTTAGTCTTCTTTAATTTACTTGAAACGCGTTACTTAAATGGCTGGAGTATGGATAAGAAAAGAGGATCACACAGAGCTGATCGACAACCAACAGAATATATTAAAACAGTTGAACTAAAAAACGCAGAAGACTTTGATTGTTTGTTAGAAGGCATAATAACAGAACCCATTACATCTAAGTCTTTATCAAAAGATTTAAAGATTAGTCAAAGAAAAGCACAAATGTGTCTAAATGTTTTGAATCATTTAAATCGAATAGAAGAAATAGGTGTTAATGGTAGATTGAAACAATATAAACAAGTAAAATAACAACATATGAGAATAAATAACTACATTAGTGAAAGTGGCTTCTGTTCAAGACGTGAAGCAGATCAATATATAAAAGATAAAAGAGTTTTTGTTAATGGAGAATTAGCTTCTTTAGGTCAACAAGTTGAATTATCAGATGAAGTTAGAGTAGATGATAAAATCATTGAACCAAAAAAATCCTATGTAACCATTGCCTACAATAAACCTTTTGGGATTACTTCAACCACAGATATAAAAGATAAAACGAATATTATCGAAGCCATTAATTATAAAGAACGTATTTTCCCGATTGGACGGTTAGATAAAGATAGTGAAGGTTTAATCTTATTAACCAATGATGGTCAATCTGTTAATAAGATACTTAGAGCTGAGAATAATCATGAGAAAGAATATTATGTAACATTAAATAGACCTTTTAATAATGAATTTCTAAAACAAATGAGTGAAGGGGTGGAAATCTATAACCCTGTACAAAATACAAATGTAAAAACTAAGCTATGTAAACTTAGAAGAATTGATGATAAAACATTTAGTATTATCTTAACCCAAGGTTATAACAGACAAATTAGACGTATGACTCAATCATGTGGTTATAAGGTTAGAAAATTGGTCAGAGTACGTATTATGAATATTCATCTTAAAGGGCTCAAAAGAGGTGAATACAGAGTTCTTACTCAAACTGAGAGGAATGAACTCAACAAACAGTTAAAATAATGAATCACCAAAATACAGAATTAATCAATCGATATTTTTAGGAATAACGATATTTAATGCAAATAATATGGAAAGGATTTGAATCACTATTATTTAGTGAAAGATATGGTGTTTTAAGTGTGGAGGGTAAACCATAACCATTAAAATATAGTAAAAGTTACTCGCGTAGAATTGATTAAAAAAATAGATAAGTGTATACAGTAGAAGATAATGCAATACTTATAATTTCTTGTATTGATCAATATGAAAAATAGTGGTTTTTAGATGTATGTTAAGATTTCTATATGAAATATCAAAAAATAATAGAGGTTTTAAAAAGAAAAAAATATGATGTTCAATTCTTTGAAAAAAAAGATGAAGCTGTGAAATTTTTAGAGAATAGAATTAATAATAAAACAGTTGGTTTTGGTGATTCGAAAACATTAGAAGCATTAGATTTATTTCATATATTATCAAAGAATAATACGGTATATGATCCTGCACAATTTCAGGATGATCACTTTTTAGAAGTCGCAAAAAAAGCACTTACGACAGATATCTTTATCACATCTGTTAACGCCGCCTCTGAAACAGGTGAACTAGTAAACATTGATGGTTCTGGTAATCGACTAGCAGGATCACTATTTGGGCACGATGAAGTTATCTTTGTGTTTGGAACAAACAAGATTGAAGAAACATTAGATAAAGCAATACATAGAGCACGAAATGTTGCAGCCCCACAAAATGCGAAAAAATATGGATTAAAAACTCCTTGTGCTGTTAGTGATAAAGGATGTTTTGATTGTGCAAGTCCTGACCGGATTTGTAGCGCGATGACTATTTATATGCAAAAGATGAATGACATGGATATGACAATTATTATCATTAATGAGGAATTAGGTTATTAAAACAAATAAAAAGGCAAAGTAAGTTTTGCCTAAGTTAGTTTATGACTGATAGACTTCTTAATAACAAGTAACAACCATATTATGCCAACAGATAGAGTAATGTGTGATATTCCTGCAATCCCTGCAATACTCATATCTAAAGCATATGATATTGCATAATTAGATACTTCAATAGTTCCTCGTATTAGATTCATCAGTAATAGCCACCATACCCCAATTTGATAAATTAGCCAGGCTTTAGAAAAGCCTTTTTCTTGGCTTGTTTGATAAACACCTTCAAATAGGATAAGAATTAATGCCATCATCATACCTAGTACTAAGGCATGAGTATGTAAACTTGTAAGTACTGTTTCACCTTCAAAGTTAAAGTACTTTGTGACTTCTCTAAAATAGAGTCCAAAGAAAAGTCCAGCAATTGCATATGCAAAAGCAGATCTCCATAGTTTCATAAATTATTTCTCCTTATAGTTTAGATTAAAACTTAGATGGAACAGTTACAATGAATGTGCTTTTAGGACTATTCACATTAGTAGTATAATATAAGTGTAGGAAGCATCCATAACTTGCTTGCAAGTTTGTGCTCCAATTTGTGGAAAACACTCTACTCGTCGGAAATACTGAGAAAGAGTGTTTTTATTTCGACTTAATGTTTTTTCTTATTAACTAAGATAAAAGCGATTAGATCCGCGATTGATATGATTAATATCATTACTTGAATGAGTATTTCCATAAGAATCACGTATTATCAATTTAGGTTAGTAAATCGATAATATCCTTTCCTAGCCTAATTTATTTTTAAGGATATCGTTAGGCCAATACGATATGCTTAAGTTGCACTGTGGATTTGTACTTCATAAATACAGCTTTGACTGTTTGGGGGTGATACCTACCACAGTTCTTTTGAAATGTTAATGAGTTGATTAACGCTGTGACGTTTGATAATTAGCGTGTATACATCGATTGAACATTTAGTGGTAATAAACAATCAGTGCAGAAAGTTGAGGTGTCAATATGACATTTTTGGTTGGCATTGATATTGCCAAATATAAACACGACTGTTTCATCATGAACCATGATGGTGAAGTCATTCGAGAATCTTTCTCCTTCTCTAATGACCGGTCGGGTTTTTCTTTTTTAAACGAGATTCTATGTGACCTCGATTCGTCTCAATCATTACGGATAGGACTTGAGGCAACGGGTCATTACGGAATGAATCTCAAAATCTATTTGGAAGAGATTGGGTACTCCTATATGGAATTTAATCCTATCCTCATTAGACGGTTCTCTACAGCTACTACCCTTAGAAGAACCAAAACCGATAAAGTCGATGCACAGCTCATTGCTTTGTATCTTTCAACCGTTGATTTCAAACCCTATCCACCGAAATCTTATCACATCAGAAATTTGAAATCATTAAGCCGACATAGAGATGCACTCATCAAGTTAAGATCACTTCAGTTAACTCAGATGACTAATAAGTTAGATCTCATATTCCCTGAATTTAAGCCATTTTTTAATAACTCTCTTAAATCCAAGACCTGTATGTATCTTCTCAAAAACTACACAACTCCGTCTAAGATGGCTCGCATGAATATTGATTCATACAAGAAGATGACATCGATTCTACGGCGCACCTTGTCGTATGCCAGGTTTACTCAACTTAAGGAACTGGCACAATCAACTATTGGAAGTGATGATTCAATTTTGAGTTCTCAGCTTGAGTCCATTCTTAAACTTCATGATTTCATTCAGATTCAATTGGACGAAATCGATAAGTTGATTAAAATTGAGTTTAATCAATCAGGTTCTCATATTCAATCCATCCCTGGGATTGGACTATATTCAGCAGCTTGTATTTATTCTGAGATTGGAGTCATCAATCGCTTTAATAACCCTGATCAAGTTCTCGCTTTTGCGGGTTTAGAACCTTCTCGTCACCAATCAGGTGACTCAGAGTTTAAGGGTCATATGGTTAAACACGGATCTTCTTATTTAAGACAAGCTTTAATGAATGTCGCTGAATCTTCATTAATTCATAATCCAATACTTTATGATTTCTATAAAAAGAAACGGTTAGAAGGTAAACCTCATCGAGTAGCTTTGTCTCATGTCGCCAAGAAACTCGTAAGAATCATTTACACTTTAGAGACCAAAAACATTGACTTTGATTTTTCTAAGATGAGGTAGTCATTCTCGAAGAATCATCAATAATTCAATAAAATCTATATTCTAGATTTCTTTTTGTCATGAATTGATTAATTTTTAATTAAATTTAATTTTCCACTTGATTTCTAATAGTTAATCACCCCCAATCTAAAATTGGAGGACACTCGATGATACTTGCCTACATCTTATTTATATTCATCAAATTGTAATATTCCTTATAATTAGTCTTTTTCTTTACAAAGCTCATTAAATACACTAAGATAGCACAGTTGAGTTTATCAACATTTGAATTTGAGTTGGAACGACTCTTTACTTTTGATTGTGATGGTCGAAAGAATTCACAATACAAAGGACAAGATATGAAATTTACAGATTTAGGGATTAGTGCGCCAATTTTAAAAGCACTTGAGAGTTCAAATTATGAACTGCCAACAGAAATTCAAGCACAGACAATACCTGCTGCTTTAAGAGGTAAGGATGTCTTAGGTTTAGCACAAACAGGAACTGGTAAAACAGCTTCGTTTGCGATACCTACTCTACAAAGATTAAATGAAACAAATAATAACCAAAAAAAGATTCGCTCATTAGTCTTAACCCCAACACGCGAACTAGCTTTACAGATACAAGAGAGTTTTCATAAGTATGGTCAAAACATCAAACTTAGAACGATTGTTGTATTTGGGGGTGTTAATCAAGCTAAACAAGTTAGTATGCTTAAAAAAGGTTGTGATATTTTAGTTGCCACACCTGGTAGATTACTTGATTTAGTGAATCAAAAGATTATTGATTTATCCTATATAGAAATATTTACACTCGATGAAGCTGATCGTATGTTAGATATGGGTTTCATTCACGATATTAATAAAGTCTTAAGACTATTACCAGAAAAGAAACAAACAATGTTGTTTTCGGCTACGATGCCTAATGAGATTGTAAGTATCGTAGATCGATTACTACATAATCCAGTCAAAGTATCTGTAGCACCAGTATCTTCTACCATTGATACCGTTGATCAAAATATTGTATATATCGACAACTCTCATAAGATTGATTGGATTGTAGATTATCTAAAAGATAAACATAAAGAAGCTGTTCTAGTTTTTACTCGTACAAAACGAGGAGCTGATCGAGTGGTTCGTGATTTAAATAAACACCATGTTAAAGCTAAAGCTATTCATGGCAATAAATCACAAAACGCACGACAATTAGCCCTTAAAGAATTTAAATCACTCACAACACCTGTTTTAGTAGCGACAGATATCGCATCACGTGGTATTGATATTAATGACTTATCCTATGTCATTAACTATGATCTTCCTGAAATAGCTGAAACCTATGTTCATCGAATTGGACGTACAGGTCGTGCGGGTAAATCAGGTGTATCTATATCACTTGTTAACTTTGGAGATATTGGTTTACTTCATGATATTGAGAAGTTAATCAAAAAGACTATTCATGAAATCAAAAATGATAAATATCCATTGATGGATAAGACCATTAAAACGAAGAAACAAGCCAAAGTTGCGAAAAAACTTGAACACAAAAAACCAGCTTCTAGTCCTAAACACACACATAAAAAAGTTGATGACAAACCCACAACTTCAAAGCCTAATAAACGTAAATACTGGGCTAAGAAAAAAGCACATCATAAAACAAAACACTCTTCACATAATTAAGAAGAGTGCTTTTATAATCTACTTTAAATATTGTTCGCGTACAGTTTCGCTTATTGCTTTTCTAACTGCCCACTTGATACAAAAATAAAGTGGCATCATCGATATGAATAAGAATATAAAGATGATAATTAGGTATGCAAACAAACCTGCACCTAAACTACTTGCGCTCATACTTTCCCCTCCCTTTTAACAGTATTTTATGTTTACATAAAATCTAAGAATAACTCTGTAAGATAAATCAGTTCACTTTGTGGAATAATGATTCCAAAAGCATCATTAATGATTGAAAAATGATTCTCTATGATATGGAGATATTTTCCATTTTGGTTAATAAAGTCATTCATCTTTTTGTGTACAAGCTGATCACCACGGATAACTCGTTCACACATATAGGATGTATGTGAGACAAAACGTATGGCTAGAATGTCACTATAAGCAATATCAAGGTCCTTAATTATTTTCGCAAGGACTTCAAATGATAGTTCGCTAATTTTATGAGGGTTCAAAAATGTTAAAGATTTTCCAAGTAATTCATTTTCGATTAGATCAAGTAAGTCAAAATTTTCGATATCTTTATCATTATTTACTGGGGCATACTCTTCTGCATAAGGTAAGAAGTCAGTGATTAAGATATGTTTGTTTTGACAGCTGTTAACAATCTTATCAATTTTTGAAATGGTGATATTAGGAATTAATAAACAATTTTCGCTAATTGAGTGTATCGTTTTTTCAACATCACTTGGAATTATTTCATCAGATACGATTAAGACACCTTTACCAGTATTAAGTTCATAAATTTTTTCTTTAAGTGCTTTTATAAATGACTCTTTTTTTAATGCAAAATCAAAAAAGTTATAGTCAAAGTTTTCACATCGTATTTGATTGTTAAGAGCTTTTATAAATTTGGTATAACTCTCAGAAACGCGGGATAGTCGACACATTACAAGAATAGAAATTCGACAATCATCAACAAGCTGTTTCGCAAGGGATAAATAGACAATAATATATTTCACTTCTTGTTTGGGTAAACTTATCTTAAAGTGTGCCTCGAGTTTATTGGTAATTTTTTCAGCTAAATCAACCACTAATATATCTGCCGAAGGAAAATCATCTTGATAGATTGAGTGGTAAGACTTTGATTTTAAGTCTTCAACAATATGGTTAATATGATTAAGTAAACCATAATATAAATGGTCATTACTAGTTAATCCAGTTGATTCTAAATCATCCGTTATCAAATCATATAGCTCACTAACTGTTTTAGATCTTAGTGTAGAAAATTTAATGTTTTCAGCTTCTTTAATACTTGTTTGGCAAATCTGAGTTAAGGATTGAATATTGTCTTCATGATTATTTTTTATGATTTTAAGTTCATCATTAATCGCATATAATTCTTGTTGTTGTAAACGTCGTAGTTCTACACAATCAGCATTAGGGCTTAAAATGACATTAGAAATATTAAAGAATTCATATAAATTTTCTAAGTCTTGGATTTGATTATTCACATTGCTAATACGATTTAATAACTGATCAGAAAGGTGCTCGAAATCAAGTTCAATCGTGGGTGTATCATTTTCTGGACTTTCAATGTAATTTAAAATAGCATTTTTTACTTCGATCTTAAGGTGGTCTAGGTTGCCGGGGAATGAAGATAGAGCATAACAATTCAAGATGTTCCGTGACACTTTAATATTACGATTTAAGTTTCGTGATTCGTTTTGAAACATAGTTAAAATAAATGTAATTCTTTCCTTTAAGTTGCGCTCATCAAATTTAGGCATCTTAACAATGGTTGGAATAATTTGTTCAAAGTGGAATTGATGAATATAGTCTATACCTTTCTGTGTTACTAGAAATAAAAACGCTTTGAGGGGGTGGATATTTTGCGATTCATAATCATAAATTGCTTGATTAATGACAATAGATTTTAAGCGTTGTCTAGCGACTTCAGTGAGGATATCAAAATCTTGAATAATAATGAGCTTAAAGTCTTTATCATTTCTAACAAACTTGTTGATTAGTTTGAAAATCTCATTTTCATCGATTAAGTTTAAACAATCGATCCAATATACATGTTTTTGATTTTTTAAAAGTTTACGTTTAACACTGTAGTCAATGGCAGATTGGACGAGATATCTTTTCCCTGTAAAAGCTTCACCGTAGAGGATGATTGGTAAGCCTTCAGGCGGATAATCAATCGAAGATTTAATTTGAGTAATAACTTCTCCAAGACTTTCGTTAGGGTTATGACCAATTAGATTGCTAAAAGGGTCGGAGTCTGGTTTGATGAAAGACTTGCTTTCATTAAGAAGCTTTTTAAAGTCTGTCTTTTTATCTAATATCTCAGGGAAAAAGACATCTGGGTAAACTTGTTCCAGTACTCTACGCGATAAAAATGAAGTTGGCCGTCCTAATAACTTAATTAAAAAACCATCTCGAGTGAGATTGTTTAGTATGCGTGATAGATTAGCGCGATCACAATTGATATCTAAACTCATGTCGTAAGCATTTATTCCGATAGAATCAAAATTATTATCTTTAAGAGCAGCGCTTGTACGCTTAATAATGTGGCCTAAAATTTCTGTTTCACGTTTGCTCAATTTTCTCGACATAAATACCTCATCATTGAAAGAATACTAAATTTCGATAAGAAGTTGGTGTTAATTTAACCGCTTTCATTACACACTAATTAGAATCAATGGAATAAATACACTTAAAGTGTGTATTTAATTACACACAATTACACAGTACCCCAAAAAGGTGTTTAGTGTGTACATATATCTTAACAAAAACGCTAAAACTAGTGGAAAAATCCACTAAAAATGCTCAAAAAAATTACACAGATATAGCTAAAATTCTGTTTTTTTTATTATTTGACCCCTAAAAATCTCGACATAATAATAGATTTCGTAAGGTTTATTCAAAAATTGAATTAGAGGGAAGGTATTTATGTTTGATGTCGTAATCGTATCGCATGGTGAATTAAGTAAAGCAATCGTCAAAAGTGCTGAATTAATAGCTGGAGAACAAGAAAGAATTCATACAGCTTGTTTAAGAGCGGGATGTAACTTAGAGGATTTTCAAAATGAAATCTCAGAGATTTTAGAAAATGCATCCAAAAACGGACCATTTCTTGTCTTTACAGACATTATGTATGGGACACCATTTAATACATTGGTTTGTCAATCAGAGGGTTATGAATTCAATCATTTCTCAGGTATAAACTTACCTATCCTTCTTGAAGTTTTAACCTCACGACAACATCGAGATTTATACGAGTTGTGTGATTTTCTAAAAAATGAAGGTCCTAAAACCTTCGTTTATGTCAATGATTTGTTATGTGAAAAGGAGAACTAAAAATGAAAAACATTGTACTTACAAGAATTGATGATCGACTTATTCATGGCCAGGTCATTACCGCATGGGTTAAACACATCAAATGTGACACAGTCCTTATTGTTGATGAATCATTATCCAAAAACACGATGATGCAAAGAATCTACAAAGCTGCAGCTCCAACTGGTTTAAATGTTGTTATTACGGGAGAGAGTGAGGCTGTTGAATATCTCAAGACAGATGATGGAGAAGATCACAATGTCATTATTCTCGTTAAAATTCCGCAAGTTATTGAAAATTTAAAAGGATTAGGGATATCGATTAACTCTGTCATTCTGGGTGGCATGGGCTCAAATCATGAGCGTAAAAAATTGATTAGAAATGTTTTCTCAAGTGCAGAGGAAAATGAATGTTTTAAAAGATTAATTGAATCTGGCTGCACAGTTGAATATCAGATCGTACCAGCTGAAAAATCAACTGATATATCAAAACTAATTTAGGAAAGGAGATATATATGACTTTATTTCAAGCAGTATTGATTGGTTTAATTTATTACTTAGGAAACGGGACAGCAGCGGCTGTAGGGTTCTTTACTCTCTATCGTCCACTCGTTGCAGGTTTCCTTACTGGTTTAGTACTCGGTGATCCAGTTCAAGGGACTATCATTGGGGGCTCAATCAACTTGATGTACCTCGGATTTATTTCCGCTGGTGGATCATTACCTGGCGATCCTTGTTTAGCTGGTGTTGTTGGTACCACACTCGTTATTACAAGTGGGCTAGATGTTAACGCAGCATTAGCTGTAGCCGTATCTGTTGGCTTATTAGGGACATTTATGTGGTTTGGTCGATTATCACTCACACAAATATTTGTTCCATATGCTGATAAGTTGGCGGCGAAGGGGGATCTTAAGAATTTCTGGATAGCGGATTTCTTACTACCTCAACTATTATTATTTGCTATCTCATTCTTCCCAGCATTCTTCATCGTTTATTACGGTGCAGATTTTATCACAGGTATTCTTTATTACCTAGGTGATACAGTGCTTGGAATCATGATTATCTTAGGTGGTATGTTACCAGCTTTAGGTTTAGGTTTACTTTTAAAATCAGTTTACCAAGGTGATGCAAAAATTTATTTTTTCTTAGGCTTCTTATTGGTTCAATATGCAGCACTAGACATGATTCAAATTGGTTTAATTGCGATTGTACTAACAGGTATCTATCTACAGTACAAATCTCATGGGGAAAAATTCGACTTAGATTTATTCAAAGTTTCTGAAGGTGATAGAGCAGAACGTATCTTAACAAAGAAAGACTTAAACTGGGCATTCTTTAACTGGAATGTACATGCGATGAGTTGTTATAACTACGAACGTATGATGGGTTTTGGTTTCCTACATGCTTTAGTTCCAGTATTTAAACGTTTATACAAAGACGATCAACAAGGTGCATCAGAAGCGATGATGCGTCACACTGGTTTCTTTAATACTTCACCACAAGTTGGTGGCATTATCACTGGTGTTGCGATTGCGATGGAAGAACAACGTTATCAAGGTGCATCAGAAATTGATGAACCTATGATTACAGCTGTTAAATCATCCTTAATGGGTCCATTGGCAGGTATTGGTGACACGATTACTCAAGGTGTTATCATCCCACTATTATTAGCATTCTTTATGGGGATGGCAGCTGAAGGTAATATCTTAGCGCCTATTCTATACTCAGTACTCGCCGTTGTAATTATCTGGGGTTTGGGTTACTACCTATTCTTCTTAGGGTATGAAAAAGGATCTGATGCGATTGTTAATTTACTTGAAAGTGGATTAATTAATAAGATTATTGATGCTTCTAAAGTCATGGGTACGATTGTTATCGGTGGTTTAGTTGCGAACTATGTTTATATTTCAACAGGTATTGTATTCCAAAATGGTGAATGGACATTCTCCTTACAAGAACAACTCTTTGATGCGATCTTGCCAGGTATGTTACCACTTTTATTAACATTTGGTGTTTACAAATTACTAGACAAGAAATTCACTCCTGTCAAAGTTATGTTGATGTTAGTTGTATTAGGTATTGTTGGTGGATATTTAGGTATCCTAGCTTAATTTAAGAATATTAGAAATGAGGAATCACAATGAAACGTAGAATGTACAATATTTTAGAACCGGATGGTAAAGCTTTTATCGTTGCGGTTGATCAAGGGTACGGAGGCTCATGCTTACCGGGTCTTAAAGACACAGCAGATGTCTTAGAAAAATGTGTTAATGGTGGCGCAGATGGCTTTCTCGCATCAATTGGAATCGCAATGAATTTTGCGGATTCGATTAAACATAAAACCCTTCTTTTGAGAGCTGATGGAGGAATCACTCATTTAAATGTAAATGGTGCACCCTTTCAATTAGTGAACCATGTTGAAGATGCGATTAGAGTTGGCGCAGATGCCATTCTATCCATGGATTTTCCTGGATCTACTCATGAAGAAGCAACCGCAAACAATTTAGGAATACTCGTTCGTGAAGGTCTCAAATGGAATTTCCCAGTTGCGGCTGAAACACTTCCTAGAGGGTTTGAGTTTGATAAATTCGATGATATTCGTACTCCTCAAAATCTCATCGATGCAGCACGCATTGGCTGTGAAAGAGGTGCTGACTTTATTAAAACCGCTTATACCGGTGATAAAGAAAGCTTTAAAGTTCTTTGTGATTCTTGTTTTCAACCAGTCTTTATGTTAGGTGGAAATCCAACAAAAGATTTAGAAAAATTCTTCCAAGATATTAGTGATGCACTAGAATCAGGTGCAGCTGGCGTTATTGTCGGGCGTAATGTATGGAAACATCCAACACCTGACAAAATGTGTGCAGCGATAGCGGCTGTTGTCCATAAAGGCGCAAGTGCTACAGAAGCGATTGGGATTTTGAATAAATAATTATGACAAATCCAATAAAACAATACGCAGCTGGACAACTTATATCTGGGGATAATGCACTACTCGATTACTGTAAAAACTCAAGCGCAAAGAAGACAGCGTTTGTGGTGAGTGATGTTGTAGAAGCTGATAAAGAATTAAATACAAAACTCTTTGATGAAATATACAAAGATCGATCTGCAAAGATCATTGCGGTGATATCAAGAGAACCTTCTAAAGACGTGATGGAATCATTCATGGCTGATATGAAAGACTATCAGCCTGATGAAATCATTGCGATTGGTGGAGGATCTGTTATTGATACAGCCAAAACCTTATTGTTGTTTTTAGAACTTCCTCACTTAACGTGGGAAGATGCGATGAAGTTTTACCAAGTTGAAAAACGACCTGGAAATACTAAACTGATTGCGTGTCCTACGACAAGTGGTACAGGATCTGAAATGACAGGAGCAGCCATGCTGATTGATGAAAATGGCAAGAAAACAATGATTTTAACGAATGAAGTCTTACCTGATGTGGCTATCTTAGATTTCACATTCTTAAAAACACTTCCAGCTAAAGTCATTATCTATTCAGGACTTGATGCGATATCACATGCCCTTGAAGCGGCAACAGATGTGATAACAGACCCAGTCACACAATTCTTATGTATTCAATCCATTGTTACCCTCGTCAATGATTTACCAAAATCAGTCGCCGGTGATTCAGATGCACGTGCACGCGTTCATATCGCATCCATGTTTGCAGGCTTTGGGATTAATCATGGTGGCTGTGGTTTAGCACATGATTTGAATACACCAGGTGAAGATTTCCATTTACCACATGGACTCATTACAGGTATGGTCTTACCTTACACTCTAGAAAGTTTAATGCCACATCCTGTCTTTGATTCATTGTTAAGTCAATTGGGAATAGAAACAACTGGACAAGATGATCAAATTAAATTTAGAGATCGTTTATGGGAACTCTATGATGAATTGAAGTTTCCAAAAACATTACAAGAATTTGGAATTGAAGAAGATGAATATAAAAAACATTTAGATAATTATGCTGAACGTTTTGAACAAGTGAATAGAAGCAATTCTGTCGCTTGTGGTGTTCCGTCTCCTGAAAAAATTAAAGAAATATTTACTAGTCTATATTACGGGGCACAGTAGGAGGATTTATGTCAGAAAAAATGAAAGTAGTAGCGATAGTAGAAGATCAAAAGGTTGAAATCAAAGAAGTGACGAAACCGGTTGCTCATCCACATCAAATTATTATGAAAACATACGGTTGTTCAATCTGTACGTTTGAACAAAGAATGTTTTTAGGGAAAGCACACGTACCTTATCCATTTGTAGGTGGACATGAAGTGTTTGGTGAAATTGAATCTATTGGTTCAAGTATTGATCCAAAACAGTTTCCAGTAGGAACAAAAATAGTTGCACGTTTATTAAATGCATGTGGTGAATGCTATTACTGTAGAAAAGGTGAATCAGCTCACTGTGTTAATCAAAATAAAATCCAAGCTGATCAATTCGAGATCGATGGATTTGGTGGATTCGCAGAATATATTGCTTTAGATTCAAAACAAGTCTTTAAAGTAGCTGATGACACAACACTTGAAATAGGTGTCTTTGCAGAACCATTAGCCTGTGTTGTTAAGTCATTTGAAATTGGCCATCCAGCCATGGGTGATGATGTCGTTGTATTAGGTGGCGGAATCATGGGACAACTACATGTCCTCTTAGCTAAAATGAGTGGCTGTCGTGTTATATTAAGTGAACCAGATCCTGTTCGTCGTGAACATGCGATGAAGTTAGGCTGTGATTACACGTTAAATCCAATTGAAGAAAACCCTGTTGAGTTTGTTAAGAATTTAACTGAAGGTCGTGGGGCTGAAGCAGTCTTTAACTGTACAGCCATTCCAGCAGTGGCTCAACAAGCCATTGATATGACGGCTCCACTTGGTCGCTGCGTGATGTATTCAACGATTATTCCAGATGAACCACTTGCGGTCAGTGGCAAAATGCTACACAACACAAGTAAGATTTTAACGGGTACGGTTAACCCTTCCGTTGAATCATTCTTTACATCAGCGAATATGTTGTCGAAGAAGATTATTGATCCAACATCATTGGTGTTTGGTGTCTATGATATCGAAGATGCTCAAAAGGCATTTGAAGATGCGATTGATCCAAAAACAATGCGTTGTGTTGTTAGATTTAGTAAATAACAAAGAAATCATTCAAGCACTCTGACAAGCAACAGATTTTAGAAAGAGTGCTTTTATATTCAAAATAGGTCATCAAAAGATGAATAGAAAATGAACCATTTATAAAGGTTCAGTGTGAGAGGGAAATATGTTAGTTTCAATGAAAGAAATTTTAGTAAAAGCAAAAGAAGGAAAATATGGTGTACCAGCCTTAGCTGCCTTAAATGAAATGACAGCACGAGCTTGTTTTGAAGCCGCTGAAGAAATGAATTCACCATTAATTCTTTTATGTGGTTATGGTCATAATCCAGATATGAAAAGATTTGCACGTATCTTAAATGATATGGCAACAACATCTCATATCCCTACAGCCATTATTATTGATCATAGTGATACTTTTGAAGATGCGATTAAAGGTATCAGTGTTGGCTTTAATACGATCATGGTTGATCGCTCGACGCTACCTTTAGAAGAAAACATTGCACAAGTTAAGGAACTCGTTAGAATAGCTCATGCAGCAGGTGTTGGCGTAGAAGCAGAACTTGGACATGTTGGTGTAGGTGAAAACTACAGTGTTGATGGAAATACAGCTTTAACACGTGTTGAAGATGCCATTAGATATGTCGAAGAAACAGGTGTTGATTGTTTAGCTGTTGCGATTGGATCAGCTCATGGTGTTTATAAAGGAACTCCAAAGTTAAGATTTGAATTATTAGAAGAACTATCTGAAAAAGTATCCGTTCCACTTGTTCTTCATGGTGGTTCTGGTACTGGTGATGACAACCTAGCTAAAGCTTGTACAAAAGGTATCTGTAAAGTTAATATTGCCAATGACTTATTCCGAGGCGCATATGATAAGATTCAAGAATTTGGCATGGAAGGCAATAAGATTTATATGATGTTTCCAATGCTTGAAAAAGGCTACAAAGAAACTGCTATGCATTATATGAAAACTTTTGGTAGTGCAGGTAAGGCATGGGAAACAAAACAGTATGTTTCCACAGGCATCATTTCAGATCCAAATGAAGCAAAATAGTCATTAATCTTAATATCTTAGGACTATCATCATTAGTGGTATACAATAGGTGTAAGAAGTGTCTAAAGTGCACCTCTAAAGGAAAACACTCTACTCGCTGGAAAATTGAGAAAGAGTGTTTTTATTTCGACTTAATGTTTTTTCTTAGAGATTAAGATAAAAGCGATTAGATCTGCGATTGAAATGATTAAGATCATAACTTGTATGAAATCATTCATAGCTATCACCTCCAATCTACAAGTTGGAGTGGCCACAAACTTGTCAACAAGTTTAAGCACTTGCCTACAATTTATTTATATTCACTCAAACAAGTTATTCCTAAATATAAAGGCAATTAGAATAGAATAGATGTAGGTGGTTGTTATGAGAAAAATATTAGTATATTTAATGATAGTTTTATTACTGAGTAGTTGTAGTAGTGTAAGTGAATCAGAAGCACAGACTGTTGTTGAAACAAGTGATTTATTTCCTGGTGAATATTGGGTTAATGAAGATGATTATTATGATGGTAATGTCATTATCGATATTTGGGATGAAGCAGAAGATGAGGATATCGAAGTTTATATCATTGAAGATGAAAAAGAACTCGCATTACTTATTACTCAGTTCTATGATGAAGGATATTATAATCTCTACTATAGAAGTGATAATGATCTTGATATCAATAAAGTGTATCTATATACCTTAGCTTTATCACCTTATGAAATATGGTGGGAAGATTACTATTATGAACAAGAAAATGGTGAAATCTATTATGAAGCTGATCTCATCTATGACTTTGATGATATCCATGAAGTCAATAAAGCTATTGATAAACTAACTTATCCATATCTTAGTAGCTACTATCCTAAAGATGCTCAAGTAGAGTACATCTATGAAGACCTACTACAATCGATTAGCTATGATGATAATGCGATTAATGATATAGATAGAACATCTGATTCATTTACAGCCTATGGAGCACTTATAAATAACATAGCTGTATGTCACGGTTACTCATTAGCCTTTGAAGCAGCTTTAAAAGATATTGATATACCAAGTATTGTGATAAGTTCTGAAATAGATGATCATGCTTGGAACATGGTTTATTACGACAATGAATGGACATTCTTTGACATCACTTATGAAGATGACACCAATGATCCAGATTACTATTATTACTTTGCATTAACTAAAGAAGATTTAGAACTTGATCATAGCTTTGATGATTCATCAGATACAACTCTTAGCTATGAAGAATACATGGATTTAGCTAACTTTGTGTTTGATGTGAATTAGGGGGAATGATATATGTTTGATTTAAAATTTGGTTTAGAAGAAAAAGAATTCGATACAAAAAAAGTATTACTAAGAAAAGCCGTCAGAGCAGTAATTATTAATGACAATAACTTATTTATGATCAAAACAAATGAGGGAGATTATAAATTTCCTGGTGGTGGAATTGAAGCTAATGAGTCGCACGAAGAAGCATTAAAACGAGAAGCCTTAGAAGAAACAGGTTATCGATTAAAGGATGTTAAACATAAGTTAGGTCAAGTCATTGAAAGCCATATCGATAGATATGATGAAAATCAAATTTTTCAAATGATATCTGATTATTATTTATGTGAGATATCAAATGAACATGAAGAACAAAAATTAGATGACTATGAACAGGATTTAGACTTCAAACCTATATGGATAAATATTGATCAAGCAATATTTGAAAATGATCAATTGCTGAAGAATAATGCAAATATTAGCACTCACTGGTTAAAAAGAGAATTAGAAGTACTAAAAGCAATTTCAAAGGATTAAGTACAAGTTTAAAAAACGATAGTTGCTAAACTAACTAGATGCACAAAGCTTTGCGATTGAATCTATTTAGCATACTATCGAGTGAAATTTAGACATGACACTAAAAAACACACTTTTTATGCAAATGTACATCTTTATTACATAAAGATATTTTTGTTTGAAGTATACTAATATTAATATTGAGGTGCAAAATGATTACAAATAAGCAAGAAAATTTTAAAAACAATTACAATGAATTAGATGACTTTATAAGAAAAATGACAGGAAGTGGAAGAAATATACCATTTCCTGAAATGATAAGTAAAGCAGAAACTATGAGTAATATCGTTAAGAATTTTAAAGATGATCTAATCAATATCAATACATTAAGAAATGCAATTATCCATACAAAAAGTGGGATTTTTATTGCCGAGCCACACGACGATACTATCAAGTTAATTAAATATATCTATAACCAATTAACAAAACCTTCTAAAGCAGAAGACTATGCAAAGAAAGTATTATTGTTATGCAGTGAAACTGACAATGCATTATTAATTTTGAATAAGATGCATAATTATAACTTTTCACAAATACCAGTTGTAAAAAATAATGAAATTACTAATCTTTTAACTCTTGAAACTTTTGCAAGATGGCTAGATAAAAAGATAGAAAACAATGAAAGTTTTGAAAATAGTAAAGTCCTTGAAGTTATTAATGAATCTGAGGGATTGTTAGAGTATAAAGTTATTGATAGAAGTAAAACTATTTACGATGTAATCAGTATATTTGAGGAATCGTCTAAGAATGGACAACCTTTAAAAGCGTTATTAACAAAAATTAACGGAGGGAAAACATTAAAAATATTAACATTATATGATTTAGCAAATTTATATAATTTAATTAAAAGATCAAATTATGAAAATCTATAAGAAATTAGTAAGAGATAATATACCCGACATTATTGCGAAAGATAATAAGAATGCTGAATTTATAAGTCTAGATGATGCAACTTTTTTAGTTGCTTTAAAAGAGAAACTAGTAGAAGAAGCAAGAGAAGTAGTTAAAGCACAAGATAAAGCTACTGTTATCCAAGAATTAGCTGATCTTCAAGAAGTTATGGATAAGATTAAAGAAACTTATCTTATTACACAAACAGATGTAAATATGGCACAAGCATTAAAAGCAATTAAGAATGGTAAGTTTGATAAACAAATATTTTTAGTGAGCATAGAAGAAAATTGATTTTTTTAATTATCGACAATTTGTGGGTAAGTTATATAGTAAGTGTCGATTTCTTTAAACCAATTATCGTTATTAAGAACGTTGTTGATTGGATTATTAATAATATATGGAATATATTTTTCATCTGATATTTTGTTAATATTAACTAAATATAAAAAATATTTCTCACCTTTAATCTTAGCTTCTCTAATCTCATTTTTTGTCCAATAAAAACTAGGATGAGAACCAGAGTAAGTTTTAACTTCTATGTATTTATCAAAAGTTATAGAATCATAGCTATAGTAGGAAAGTATATCATAACCAGCAGAACAATCATACATAGCAACCCATTCAGCTTTCCGACTAGAATCTAATAAGCTATTTTCATATTTTAGTACAAACTCTTCGCCAACAATACCATTTTGAACTTTCAAATTATTTATTTCAGCTAACATTTCAGGGCTAAGGTGATGTTTTCTAATGTTTAGACCCATAATTTTGATGAAAGATTCTTTATATATATTATTGATGAAAATAAATTCTTTGTTGAAATTTTCTTCTACTATTAGAAAATCAGTAGCAGTTAAAATTTCAAATAAATTCATATGTTTTAAACCAAATGCATTTTTTGTAATCTCTATTTTATTGAAATCGATATTAAAGCGAAAGTTTTCTGAATTAAAAATTTTTAAATAATCATTTTTTTCTTGAGAAACTTTACGCAAAAATAGAGATATTAATATAGAATTAAAATCTCGTTTTTGGCTGTTAAATTCAATAAATGTTTTAGATAGCGATAACTTATTATTTTTTAATATAATAGCCTCTATATATAATAAAAAATAAATACCGCCATCAATATAGTCTTTATTATCAAATTTTCGATTATAAAAATAACTGTTAATATTTTCAATATCCCAATTTGAATCTGAATGAATATCTATTAGTAATATCAGTTCTTGGTAGTATTGAACTGTTCCAAGGCAATAAAATTTACTTAGATCGTTCAGCATACTCTCTTAATATGATATCAACAATATCATCCTCATTGAAAGAATTTAAACGAACGAAAAGAGGTATATCGTTATTTATTAACTTTTCCATGCGTTCGACTTTCATATCTAACTTGTTATCAAGTCTATAATCAACAGAATCCTTTGTAATCAAATAATAGTAATTAGTGATTGTATCTGGATTAAGACCTACTCTATGAATTCTATCTTTGGATTGAATAAAATTTGAAGCATTATAATCTCTTTCTAAATATAGAGCATTATGACAACCTTTGTGCAGTGAAATTGATTCAGATACTGAAAACGGGTTAGCGATTACTACAGAAAAATCATGATTATTGGGGTTGTTAAATTTTTCAATAATTGCTTCTCGTTCTGATTGCGGAACACTTCCTATTAATAATCGAGTGGCAATATTATTAGACTCAAAATAATCTTTAATTTCCTCAGCATTTTGTATAAAAATTGTCCAGATTATAATTTTCTCATTTATAGTTTCTACTTTATCTTTATAAATTCTCAATGCTTCAGTAAATTTTCTGGGGATGAAATCTTTATAAGAAAATATTAACTTTAAGATTTCGTTATCTTCAAGTATTTCTTCAAACGCCGTAATATTTAATTGATCATCATTAAAATCCTCACCCATAAATTCTAGATTTTCTGACAACGGTTTAAGAAGAAGTTTTGGATTAATTGAAGCTTGTCGAAGTCTCATTAATTTTGCGCTTGCTTGATATCTGTTCCTTGATCCAGAATTAACAGATTTATAGAAATCTGAGTATGTATCTAATAATCGTGAATAAATTTTTTCCTGTATATCATCCATTTCAACATAAATTTTTTGGTTGTTGACTGGTGGTAGTGATAAATCTGATTTTTTTATTCTCAAAAAAAATGGTTTTATGTTTTCATATAATTGAAAAACTCTAGGATTTTTAATGTCAGCATTTGAGGTCGTTAGATTTTTTAATTGTGCATAGCTAATTTTTAATATTTCTTTATATTTATATGGATAAATAAATTTAAATAAATTATAAATATCTTCGTAACCATTTGGTATAGGCGTCCCTGTTAGAATAACTCTAGATTTTGCGTATTTTGATATTTCAATAGCAGCTTTACCCCATTGACCATCAACATTTTTAATGCGATGGGCTTCATCTATTACCAAAAGCGTTTTATTTTGTTTTAGAAAATCGATAATTTTATCTTGAAGTACATTCATTCCTGCGTGTGAAACTAACGTTAATGTTTTTGGGGTTGATGAGTAAAGGTGATTTTCTTTATCTATAAGCGAAATCGAAGAATCACCAGATAATCGTTGAGAATCAACTTGATAATTAAAGCACTCATAATATTCATTCTCCCAGGGTGCAAATGAAGAAAGTGGACCTACTACTAATATTTTGTCTACATGTTTTATATCATTTTTAGGCAGGGATTTTAAATACGAAAAAGCAGCATAAACTATAGATGTCTTACCTGAACCAGGTACTGCAAAATTACATGCATTTTGAGCAAACGCAATATGAAAAGCAGAAAGTAATTGCATATTATATAAAGTTCTATATAAAGTATTATCAATAATTTTTTTAAATACTCTAAAATCTTCGGTAATTTCTTTTGATTTACTAAAATCATTGTTTCGGATATCCAAAGCTTTTTTAGAAAAAATTTCAAAATTTTCCATTTCGTTTCTAAAATTATCTAATATTTCATCAATGCTAGAGTCAAGCTTGGATTTGTAATTAAACTTTAATAACAATTGTGAAATTTCTCTAATTAAATACTCTGAATTATTATCGATAACAGGTATTAAAATGTAATCATCTTCGTAGTTAGCGTGCAATCGAGCTAATGAAATCTTCAATCTAGGATTATTAAGTAATATATCTGTTTCACCTTCAATTTTTAAAAATGAATCCTCTGTTAAAGATAGTGTATAAAATGAATCAATCATTATTAGATTTCTTTCGAGTATTTATATGCTAATTTTTGTATTGATATTAATTTAGATTCAATTCCATCTAAATCATTATCATTAATACCTGAAAAATCTAATCCATCTAATAGCGAGTAAATATGATCAAGTAATTTTGTTATAGACTTTTGTTTAAGTAGATTAGTTGTTATAGTATTTAATTTTTCAATTTTATCAACAGTTTCTTGATTTGATAAGTTTTTATTAGAAGAAGCAATTTCTATTGCATCTAGTGCTTTAGAAACCAATTTTGATGGTTCATCTCTATATTTTTTATTTGCAAGCCTACTCCGTTGATTATCAAGGTTTTCTTGCAAATAGTCTAAAGAGTCTACTTTGAACTTGTTATCTCTACTTTTTAGACTTTTCTCTACATCTGGAACATTTAAATCAATTTTTGATTCACTATCTTTAATTTCTTGAATAAATTCAAAGTGTTTATCGGAAAAATCTCTCCACAATTCTTGGTCTCCAAAAACATGTGATGATTGATTGCCTTCTGCAATATTTCTAAAAGTTTTACCATCTATATCAGATCTAATGTAATCGTAACAAATTGCTTTTAGGTCATCAACGTCGTTATCACTATATCCATCAAAAGCCTTTGCGGAATTTGAACCATAAAAATTATTCGTCCATTTTTCGACCGATAAAAATAAATCTTCACGACCATCTAGTTGAGTATACATATTGTTGTAACTAAAGAAGTCGAGATAATCATCCATGATTTCCATAGTACGTAAATACTTTTCGATTTCACTTTTTGATTCACCCATCCAATTAGCTATTGTGTCGATTGGAACCCCGCGTTCCCTTAAGGTTTTTGCTTTTAGATATTTTTCATTAGCATTGTATCCAAGCTTTTCGTCTTCACCCATTTGATAAGAAGTTTCAAGCTTTTCTATTTCAATAGGATTTTCATCTAATCTGACAGGTAAGACTATTGCTTTGAAATAATCATATTTATCAATTTGATTTAGTAACATTGCTCTTCTGTTACCATCAATAATGATTCCATCAGCAGTGACAATTCCTATTCTTTTTTGACCATATTTTTCTAAATCGTTTTTTGTTGTTTTGTTTCTTTCCGGTTTAGATTCCCAAAGTAATTTTTCTATAATTAATTTCCCAGTATCAGTCTCTGCATCAATTACTTTTCCTTGTGCTTCTAATGATTTAGTTCGAGTTAAAATACGACCATTATATTTGTTGTAAATCAAATACTGTAGTGGAATTTTGCGAACATCCATCGATTGCAGTGAGTCTTCCCATACAATTTCTTCTTTTCCAAATTTCAGCTCATCATTAGAAGTAATTTTTTTTATTTGTTCTATTCTATTCTCTCTATTCATGATTTAAGTACCCCCTTAGTTGATTATATCAAAAATAATATAAAAATTATTTAACTGTACAAAAGTTTACCCAGTGCATAAATAGCCATCAATTGATGAAGTGGCATCGTTGCTTTAATTTTGAATAATTCTAATTCTGGATTAAGATAAATTGTATTGTCTGTCTGATTCTCAATATGATTTTTGATTTTGTATACAAGATTATATGGATGTGTTCTTGATTCAGATATATAGCCATATTCTCTGTTTTGATTGTTAAAATGTGAATCAGTATATTTGTGAATAACTTTGTCATTGTTTAATTCTTCCAAAAAAATAGGTGAATGTTTTAATAGTAATTCCTCTGCTTCAAGCTTATGATTCTCATGTATAAGTATATGTCTGGCTTTTTTCCCAGTTCCAACATTAATAACTATCTTCCATTTTTTTGAAATTGTTTTGTCTTGATATTTAACTAATAATCTATTCGTTAATTCTACGGTCATATTTCCTGCTTTTATTGGATGGAGACGAAATATACTATTTGGATTTCTTTTAGGTGGATTATTAAAATCCTTTAATTCAAAATTATCAAAAAATATGAAGTCAGAAAAATCTAGTTTTTTCATCTTAGATCCTTGAAAATTCAAACCTAAATTACTCTTTATTGATTTTGCTAAAGTATATGAAAGTTGTACAACTACAGCATTACCAACAAGTCTCCATTTTGAAGATTCATTTCCATAAAATTGATAATTAATTGGAAAACCCATAATTGTTGCGGCTTCTCTTACAGTTAATAATCTATATTGTCCATCACCAATTCTGCTAATTTCAGATTCTATTAATATGGATTCTCTACTACTCGCTGACATGGTTGCCATAATTGTTCTAGCTTCTTTGTCTAGATTCTCTGGGAAAGACATTTTACCCATGTAAGGGTGATTAAGTTTAGCTTCCATTGCTTTTTTCCATTCAACTTTATAAACACCAGTATCATAAAAATGATCGTGTAGCGATGAATTTGAAATTTTTATACTTGTGTAATTAGGATCAACTATATTTTCGAATTTTGTCAAACTTTTTTCATTTGGTTTTGGAAAATCTTTAAAAATCGAGTTTACTGTTTTTTTATTTACAATTGGATGTAATTCTGGAAATTTATTTGATTCAATTATCTCACCACAAATATATCTTAAACGCTTCTGAACAGAACCATAATTGTAGGAATTAACAATATGTTGTTTATTCTTAAGGTCTAGAGCTACCATTTCTGGATTATATCCACTAGAAATTGCCCATTCAGTTAAATCCAAATCACTAAAAGTATATGTGTCGTTCATATATTTACCCACATTGGGAACGTTTTCCATAAGCCAAGCTTTTAATTTTGAATTATTTTTATATTTCTTTACTGCTATTACTTTTAAATATGTCTTAATAAGTTTTAAACCATCTAGCTTATTTGAATTCCCCCCCTTATTTGATGTTGAAAAAACAACACATGGGGGACTACCGATAATAATATCCGTATCTGGTAATTCAAATATTTTGTTGATGTCATTAAATTTAAGTACATCTATTGGTGTATCTTCTAGATTAAAATTTGCGTTATGAGTTTTGATGGCAGGCGCCCAGTTATCAATACCCATAATTACCTCAAAACCATTTAAGTCAAACCCTGTTGAAAATCCTCCGGCACCACAAAAAAAATCTATAACAGTATATTTTTTATTTTTCATAATATCAATATTAGAATTATTTGTTTAATTTATCAAGATCTTGATAAACTTTAATTATCAATAAAAAATACAGTTATATCTTGTATATAAATATTTTATTAAAAAATGAAACATGCTTACTTATAAAATTGGGGGAACTACAATGCATAGAGTAGATTTTAGCAAACTTACTGATACAGATTTGATTGTTGATGCAGTATATTGTTCAAATGATTCAAAGAATATAAGTGGTGAAGTTTTGACAAAACTTCTTGGAGTTCAAAATTCAGGAGGCTTTCGGAAGAAAAAATATAATGTTAAAAAACCTGGTTTTGCTTATATATGCATTTATACAAGTGGTGAAGAGCTAGAATGGCGCGATGAAATTGACAGAACCTTAGGAACTTTTACTTATTGGGGAGACAATAGAACTGCTGGGAACCCTATACATAACACGAAATTTAAAGGAAACACTTTTTTATCAGATTCATTTGAAAAACTAATGAATGGTAAACGAGAAAATATACCACCAGTTTTTATTTTTAAAAAGTATGCCGGTCGAGATATTATGTTCTTAGGATTAGCAGTTTTAGGATCTAAAAACATTAACATTAATGAAACTTTAGAGATTGTTTGGGCACAAAACTCAGAAGGGCGATATCAAAATTACAAATCTATTTTTACAATTTTAGATATCCCACAAATACCTCGTGAATGGTTGAACGATGTTTTAATTGGACATGCGAATACAAGTGAACATGCACCTAAAGTTTGGTTAGAATGGATTAATAAAGGGAAATATTCTCCCCTAATTACAGAAAAGAATCCAATTCTTCATAGATCAAAAATAGAACAAATTCCAGATTTTAATACTGAAGAAGGCAAAATGTTGCTTTTATTAGCTGAATATTTTAATGATGGGTACGCATTTGAAAAATGCGCAATTCAAATTGTTTTGTTCATGGATCAAAATATTATAGATATAGAAGGTACTAGTTATTTTAAGGATCATGGTAAAGATGCAATAGGAACCTATAGAATTGGAAATTCAAAGAATAATATTGAGAAAACATTTGTTGTTGAAGCAAAATATTTTCATCCTAAAACTTCTTCAAGTGTTGATGTAAAGATTATGTCAAGACTAGTCTCAAGAATCCAACACAGAGAATTTGGTATTATGGTTACCACTTCATATGTTAATGCTGATGCATATAAAGAAGTAGTCAACGAAAAGTTACCAATCATTATAGTTTCAGGGAAAGATATTATTGAGATATTAATAAAAAATGGCATAAAAAATCGTAATGAATTGCAATTATGGTTGGATGTCAATTTCGATAAAAGTAGATAATAACTCTGAAACTATAAAATTTGTATATGCTAAACTTAGGATATGAAATTGATAGGTCATAGAACAATCAAGATATCAGTCATCCTAAGTTTTTTGTTATTGAGTGGATGTAGTCAAAATGTTATTAATACTGATAACTTTGAGAAGAACTATGACTTTGATGTCTATGATCATATAAAGGTAGATTCAGGGGAAGAAGAAACTATATTAAATGAAGTTGTTAAGAGTTTTCAGAATAGATATCCTCATGTAGAAGTTGAGATTGTTAACTTTCCATCACAGACATATGATGAGTATTTCGATGTGATGTTGTTGTCGGGTGGCTTTTATTCAACATTAATTGATAATAATGAGTTATAGGACTTAAGTCATTTGATTGAAAAAGATGAAATAGATTTATCTGTTTTTGGAACACTTCTGAATGATACAGGTGATCCAAATGGTGGTGAACTTGCTACTTGGGATGCATTCACTGTAGATAATACTGTATCAATGGTATTTGATTCAGATGATACATCTGCGATTGTTGAATTAATGGATGATACTACATCTTATGAAGCAATCATGGATGCGATGGATGCAGATACTACAATTCCTGATGGATTAAAAGAATTTGTTATCTCTAACGTTATGAATGGTCGTTGGTTCTCAGCAGAACTTGATGCACGTTATGGTAATGCTAATCTTTGGGAATAATTAATAGTAAATGAAGAATGGTGCGAAAGTGCCATTCTTTTTTACGGACTTTCATAATTTAGTGTATATAAATAATATATAAGGGTGGCGCAGTATGAATGAAAAACCATTTAAAACTTTCAATACACAAATGAAGTATCTTAGAGATAAGAAAAAAATAAGATGTGAAGGCAGTAAGCATAAAGAATTTCTTATCAAGTATGGTTATTTTAATTTAATAAATGCATACAAAGAGCCATTTATACAAGGAAAAGATTTAAATAATGATCATATTTATATTGGTGGTATTACTATCGAATCTTTTGTAAGTTTAAAACTATTTGATGATGATTTGAGAATTATACTTTTGCAAGTTATTACAAGAATAGAAGAGGAAATTAGAAATTTGGTTGGGTATAAATTAGATTTCATTAATCCTAAAGAGGTTGAATGGTATGATGTTCAAGCTTATAATTCCAATAAGGATACTCAAGATATTATTAGAGTAATTTCAAAGTGTTTTCATACAATTGATAAGTCAACAAATGAGTATAATTTTCATTATTCAAAAAAGTATGGAAGAGTACCAGCGTGGATATTTACAAAATTAATAACATTTGGGGATTTAATAAGTGTAGTAGAGATATCGAAACCACAATTATTGGATGCATTGTGTGAGTTATATAATATAAAAGATAAAAGAGGTAAAAATTATTACTCACTTTTACTATCAATGTTGCATCTAATTAGAAAAGTTAGAAACTCGTGCGCACATAATGAGAGAGTAATTTTTTTTAAATCCAAATCTCCTCGATTCAAACAACCATTCAAAGAATATATTTTAGGAGATAGACGTTATTTTAAATACAATCCACAACAGCAATTAGTAGATTTGTTAGTTTCTTTGAAGTACTTTATGAATTCAAATGATTATGAAAAATTAGTTCTTCAGTTGAGGTCAAACCTAATTAATTTGCAAAATGAATTAAATATTACATCATTTGATTATGTGCGTTCAAATATGGGTATAAGAGATTTAAATGACTTAGAGTATCTGGCTACCAAAAACAAGAAAAATATTAATTACAATAAATACTAATATTTCTCAAATCGATTGAAAATAATTGTCCATGGTGATATATTATAGCTACGAGATATCCAGTGTATGCTGGGTGAAAATCCACGGTATTAAAACCGTGGATTTTTAATTAGAATCAATAACTTTTCATGCAGAGTATATAGCATTAAGCATTTTAATTGACTTTTTTATCTGTTCTTCTATAATTAAGCCATTGTGTTATGAACATATGTTCATAATTATGGAGGAAAAATGCTTAAGAAAATTTTTTATTACCCATCAAAAAATCTAGTTATTGTTATTCCAATTATATTGGTCATTGGTTTTGTTGCAGGACTAAACATGAACTTTAGTTTTTTAAAGAATTATATTCTTATATTTACTTTCTTTATGATCTATCCAACTATGGTCGGTTTTAAAATCAAAGAAGCAGTAGATTTATCACATATTAAAGTTGTGATTTATACAAGTATACTCAACTTTATATTTATTCCATTATTTGCTTATTTTTTTGGGAAAGCACTACTAAGTGACAGTCCTGAATTGTTTGCAGGTATCTTTATGATTGCCCTATTTCCAACAAGTGGTATGACAATATCGTGGACGATGTTGAATAAAGGTAATGTGGCAGCAGCGATTAAAATCACAGCGTTAAGTCTTATCGTTGGATCTGTTTTAGCACCTGTTTATTTATCTGTAGCTTTGGGGACATTGGTTGAAATTGATTTATTAGAAACATTCTTAACGATTGCTCAGATTGTTATTCTTCCAATGATTTTAGGAGGCATTACTTATCAAGTTATACTTAAGTTTGTGAGTGAAGAGGAGTATAAGACACGTATTAAACCCATTTTCCCAGCATTAAGTGTTTGGCCAATGTTGTTTATTATCTTTTCTAGTATAAGCATGAAGGCGAATGCCATTACATCACGTCCTGATTTACTATTAAAGATAATATTGATACCATTTATTTTCTATGTCATTAATTTTTTGGTAAGTACAATTGTCGTTAGATTATTCTTTAACCGTTACGATGGCTATGCATTAGTGTATGGTTCAGTTATGCGTAATCTATCTATTGCTTTGGGTCTAGCAATGACATCATTTGGTGCTGATACTGCCTTAATCATAACGGTAGCATTTATTCTTCAAGTGCAAAGTGCAGCCTGGTTTGGTAAATTATCTTCGCAATACAATTGGTTAGAGCATAAAGTTAAAACAAATAATGATTCGAATTTAATTATTGATTAAAAAAATAGCTCAATTCATAAGTGAATCGAGCTATTTTTATAAGAGCGCTAATGTTTTCTGAAAGACATCTTTAACGGCAGTGCCTGATATACAGTCTATGTCTACAATAGTAGAAGATGTATTTATACTTTGTATAGCTTTTTTATCAAAAGGAATACGTCCTGTAAAACTTAAGTCATTCTCTTTACAGAAAGTTTCAATGGCTTTTGTGTTTTGAAGATTATTATCGTATTTATTTACACATACTGCGATTTTTGTCTCAAATCGTTTAGCGGTTGTGATAATACGCTTCATATCACTGATTCCAGAGAGTGATGGTTCAGTTACGATTAGTGTCAAATCAATGGCATTTAATGAGGCGATGACAGGGCATCCAATACCTGGGGAACCATCGATAATCGCAATATCTGCAGATGTGTTTTCTTCTAATTGTTTCTTCACTTCAGTAACTAATAACCCAGAGTTACCACTACCTGTTTTAAGTTGAGCTGTTGAGAAAGTTGAATGGTTTCTATATAAATCAATATGACCATCCACAGCTTCTTTCATTTCGATGGCTTTTGTTGGACATACCATTTCACAAACAGCACATCCTTCACATAAATATGGATTGACTTTATAAATATCGCTAACTTCAATCGCATCAAATCGACAATGACTAACACATTGACCACATGATATGCAAGTTTCAGAATTAATATGTGCTTTATCTAAACCATAATAATCTTTGACTTGAGGAGGATGATCGAAATGAGAAACGAGATGCAAGTTTGGTGCATCAACATCACAATCCGCAAAAGCTTTCGCATCTAGTAAGCGAATAAAAGCACTTGCGACGGTAGTTTTACCTGTACCACCTTTACCACTAAGGATGAGTAACTGTTTCATTAGATGCCTCCTTTAGTACTTTTTTCAACAATGATGAGAACAAGTTTTTGTAGTGACTATTTTCTCTTACAGCGATTAAACCATCTGAATTAAGTTTCCCTAAGCTTTGATCAAAGGGTATTTTTTCAAGAATTGGAATATCTTTTTCAATACAAAAGTTCTCTGATGGATTTTCAATGTCCATTGTTTTATTTAATACAACAGCATGTTTTTTATTAAATAACTTAACAAGGTCATAAACCATCTCTAAATTTTGCGCACCAAAGATACTTGGTTCAGCAACAAGTACACAATAATCAGCATCTTTAATACTTTCAATCACTGAACATGAACTACCAGGAGGACAGTCAATAATGTTTAAATTATGATGATCTATCTTAGATAAGAGTTGATTAATAATCGGTACACCTGATTCTTGTCCAATGTTGAGCAAACCACTATTAATAAAAACATTGTCACTGAAACCTTCTTCAATGTGACCAATCACTTTATCTTTTTCTGTAATAGCCTTTTGTGGACATACAAGTGAACAACCACCACAAGAGTGACAAATCTCTTCAAATACTAAAGGTTTATTACCTACGAAGGCTATAGCATTAAAACGACAAAAATCGACACACTTGCGACATGACGCGCATAAATCATGATTAATTTGAGGGATTTTTACTAGGGTATCAGTCTGCTTAATATTGCTCGGTTTGAAAAAAAGAGCACCATTTGGCTCTTCTACATCACAATCAATATAATTGGCCTTATCACTCGCTGCAGCTAAATTAACTGAAACCAATGTTTTACCTGTGCCACCTTTACCACTCAGGACTGCAATGTTCATAGATTATGCTCCATGATGACCAGCGTGAATATCATCTAACAATGATAATTCTTGTTTGTGATACGCTTCAATATTATCTTCAATTGATTCATTAATCGTTTTATAAATTTTAATCTTTGCTGCTTCAAATACTTTAGCTGCATTTTCTCCGCATTGTGGAAGAATAACGGCTTCTACATTTTGATCAACTAAAATTTGAGAAGCTTTAACCCCAACTCCACCATTATCGTTAGCTGCATTATTTGGAATAAAGTGTTTTGCATTTTTTTCTAAATCGATAATACAAAAATAAGGTGCTCGTCCAAATGATTTATTAATTAAAGTATCTTTTGAATTATTCTTCACCGGTATGGCTAAAATCATGTTTTCTACCTCTTCCTTTTCCTTGCCCGCGACCTTTATGACGACGTGGGTTTTCAAACGTAGTATGATCTGTGTTATGAATTTGATAATTACCTCCTTCAATAGAGAGTTTTTTACCATTCACAATACTTTCTGCGATTTTAAAACGTGCTTGACTATAAATGCTTTGCACTGTCCCGCGAGCGACCTCCATACGACTGGCGCACTCTTCTTGGTTAATCCTTCTAGATCAATTAGACGAATAGACTCGAATTCTTCGATACTCATAATTACTATTTCACGTGTAGGATCATGTTGACCTAGTGGTCCAAAAAGGCTAATCCCAGGTAAGGATCGTACCTTTCGATATTTAAATGGTCTAGGCATTAGTTGTTATCTAGTTGTTGATTAATCATGTCTAATCTTTTTTCCAATAACTGTTTTTCTTCGTTTAATGATAAAGTTCTTGGCTTGTCTAAGTTGTATGAACGAGCAAAGCCCCTACCATTTTGGCAAGCTCTTAATCGTCCTTGGCCACGTCCAAATCCAGCTCGATTGATATTTGCGGATTCAACATTACATTGACCTAAGCCTCTTCCTGTTTTCGATCCTTGACCCATTGGTCCTGTTCCATTTCTATTTGGCATATTTTATCTCCTTTTTATTATTGACATATGTCATTTATCGATTACATCTTAGCATATTATTGGCATATGTCAATAATGCATTAAATATTTGGTATATTGTTCTGGATAGTGTTAAACTGACTAAGCATTATATTTATGTAGGTGACTTATGACAAAGAGAATTATTGTATATGTAGTAGGAATGCTGATATTAGCATTTGGTATCGTATTAAATACACGTAGTGGATTAGGGGTTGCGGCAGTTGCTTCCTTTCCATTTGCGATTAATCAAATAACAGGAATATCTTTAGGTAATGCATCAATGATCATGTATTTAGCTTTAGTACTTGTTCAACTAGTGCTTGTACGTAAGGCAGATATGAAGATTATCTTACAAATTCCATTCTCAATTGTATTTGGATGGGTACTTGATTTTATCAACAATAATTTAACCATTCATGCGACGACATTAGTTACAGGATTAATCACTTTATTAACAGCGATACTTATTATCGCATCAGGTGTCTTCTTAGCGGTTAAGAGTGACTTAATTTTAAATCCAGTTGATGGTGCTGTTAAAACCATGAGTGATGTATTCAAAGTTAAATTTGGTAGAGTTAAGATAATATTCGATGCGTCTTTTGTAACTCTAACTGTTGTGACATCATTAGTATTTACAGGTTCAATTATTGGGATTGGACTTGGAACACTTATTGCCGTATTACTAATGGGTAATACGATACAGTTTATGGTTCATAACTTTGATGAACCCATGAATAAATTATTAGCATAGTTAAATGACTTGACCTAGACCTCACTCTAACTGTTATCATAGTTAAAAGTGAGGTTTTTATATGAACGATTTTATATTTCAAAATACAACAAAGATTTACTTTGGTAAAGATCAGTTAAAGAATCTAGCCAATGAACTAAAACAACATGGATCAAAAGTTCTCATTACCTATGGTGGTGGAACGATTAAACGGATTGGCTTATTTGATAAAGTTGTTAAAGAGTTAGATGATGCTGGCTTAGAATGGTTTGAGTTTGGGGGTATTGAACCAAATCCACGCTATGAAACAGTTGATAAAGCGATTGCTTATATTAAAGAGAACGATATTGATGTCTTACTCCCTATTGGTGGAGGTAGCACAATTGATGCGACTAAAGCTATGGCAGGAGGTACCTTTGTAGAAGGATCCATCTGGGATCACTGGATTGGTGGTACAGACTTTAAGAAAGCCTTACCTATAGTAACGATTTTAACGTTAAGCGCAACCGGTACAGAAATGAATAATGGTGGTGTGCTTACAAATCTAGGCACAAATGAGAAACGGGGTGGAGGACATCCAATTCTTCTACCAAAAGCTTCATTTTTAAATCCTGAGAATACCTATACAGTATCTAAGTTTCAAACAGCTTCAGGTGCAGCAGATATGATGTCACATCAACTTGAACAATATTTTTCTTTAGAATACATGGATATGATGGATGAGATACAAGAAGGGATTATGCGTACCATTGTGAAGTATGGCCCAATCGCGATTGATGATCCAGAAAACTACGACGCAAGAGCAAATCTTATGTGGGCAAGTACTTGGGCTTTAAATGGTTTTACTAGAGTTGGTAAAACCACTTCCTGGTCATGCCATTCTATGGAACATCAATTATCAGCCTATTATGATATTGCGCATGGTCTAGGTTTAGCAATCCTAACACCTAAGTGGATGAACTATGTCTTAAGTGAAGAAAATGTTCATCGTTTCAAACGCTTTGCGATGAATGTCTTTGGGGTCGAAGACAAAGGTGACGATATGTTAACTGCAAAAGCAGGTATTCAAAAGTTGGCTGATTTCTTCGAAATAGAACTTCAGTTACCTGGTACACTATCAGCGATTGAAATTGATGATACAAACTTTAAAGACATGGCACTTAAAGCAGTCAAGGGTAAACAGATTAAAGGTTTAATGACTCTTGATGAAGGTGATGTCGAAGCAATTTATAGAATGTGTTTGTAAGACTCTTCGGAGTCTTTTTTGATGAATTCTTTTTTTTAAGATCAAGGCAGCCAACTGCCACATCAAAAATTGTCCAACTACCACATTAAAAAACGTCCAACTGCTATATTTAGATTGAAATTGATCATAGTTTAAATTAATATAAATATATGAAATCATATAAGAAAAGACTTGCAGATAAGCAAATAGAAGAAGCGCTGGCATCTAAAGGGGCAGTGATTATCGAGGGCTTAAAGTGGTGTGGAAAAACGACGACTGCTAAGCAACATGCTAAAAGCATTCTTTATTTGCAGGACCCAACAACTCGAAAACAGAATTTGGAATTGGCAACAATCATGCCAAAATTATTACTTGAAGGTGAAACACCTCGACTGATTGATGAATGGCAACTAGCGCCTAATTTATGGGATACAGTCAGATTTGTAGTCGATGAGAGAGGTGAATACGGTCAATTCATCTTAACGGGCTCGAACTCCATAGAAAAAGATGATGATTCGCATAGTGGGATTGGACGAATTGTACATTTAAAAATGAGGACAATGTCATTGTTTGAATCGATGGATTCAAGTGGAGATATTTCGCTAGGTGAATTGTTTAATGGCAATTGCGATATTAAGGCGAAATCTAATGTCACTGTCGAACAAATGGCTTATTTGATTTGTAGAGGTGGCTGGCCGAGTTCTATTGAAGATGCACCCAAAATCGCATTAAAACACGCCTATGATTATCTTGATGGTGTTATAGATAGTGAGATCATTACGATAGATGGCAAGAATAGAGATAGGCAAATAGCACAAAGATTAATCAAATCTTATGCACGAAATATTGGAAGCATGATACCTTTAAAAACATTATTAGAAGATTCTTCGCAAAATGAAAACACCCGTTTACATGAGAATACAATTTATGACTATATAAAAGCATTTAAACGCATCTTTTTACTAGAAGATCTACCAGCTTGGAATGTTAATTTAAGATCAAAGACAGCGATAAGAACGACTGATAAAAGATATTTTACAGATCCTTCTATTGCGGCTGCAGCATTAAATGTTGGTCCAAGCGGATTATTTAAAGATATGAAAACATTTGGATTTCTTTTTGAAAATCTTTGCATCCGTGATTTAAATATTTACGTCGAAACTATTGGGGGTAAACTCTACCATTACAGAGATAAGACAAACTTGGAAGCAGATGCAGTTATTCAATTAAGAGATGGAAATTACGCGCTTATAGAAATTAAACTAGGAAATCAAGAAAGAATAGACGAATCAGCTAAAAATCTTATAAAGTTGAGAGATAAGATTGATACAGATACGATGAATCTACCTGCTTTCATGATGATTATCACAGCGACAGAATATGCTTACAAAAGAGAGGATGGAATATATATTGTCCCCATCGCTTGTTTAAAAAACTAAAGAATGAATAAAGAGCAGGATGCAAGAACTTTGACAGCGATTGATATCGATGAGACTCATATTCCTGAAATTGCGCGTTAGCATGTGATGATGATAAAAACTATGGACATATGACTTAAAACAAGGGGATGTCAAATCAATTTACAGAATGTGTTTATTAGACTCCTCGGAGTCTTTTTTAGTATTAAGTATAAAAAATTAGTAATATTTCCTAATATTTGGGATATATTTAAAAAAAATTGTGATTCTTCCCAGATATGTGGAAAGAATGAAAAATTTAACTTTCATCTAGAATCTAGTGGAAATTATAAAAAATTCGATTTTTCGACTAAAATCTAGTGGAAAGTTTGAAAAATAGAAAGTATTTTCATTTCTAAGTTTTCATAATTAAGTTATTAATATTATTTTAATATTGATGATAATGAAAAGAGATAGAACTTTGCTAAAGGGATCTATCTCTTTCGTTAGGATAAAAATATGGGATCATCGATGATGGAAATATTATAAATATATTTATAATAAATGTTTACAAATATTATAAATATATTTATAATAAATGCATGAGGTAAAGTATGTCGATTATTAATAATGAGTCTCTTTTAAAAGTTCTGCTTTCATATAATCAATGGTGGAACACAAAAGAAGTGAATCCAATGTTTTTAAAATCTTATAAGCGTTTTGCTTATTATGAAGCAGTTAAGCGAATGCAAAACAAATCGATTAGAAGAGCTGTTGTTTTATCTGGAACACGTAGAGTTGGGAAAACTACAATACTATTTCAAATGATTGATATGCTTCTAAAGGAAGTGGATGCTAAAAAGATAATCTATATCTCGATGGATCATCCAATGCTTAAACTGAGCACAATTGGAGATATTTTAGATTGCTACAAAGAGAATATTTACCCTAATGACGATATATATATATTCTTTGATGAAATACAATATGCAAAAGATAGGGATCTGTGGTTAAAAACAATTTATGACACAAGAGTTGAAACACATGTGGTTGCGACAGGGTCTGCAAGTCCAATCTTAATAAAAGGAAGTCAAGAAAGTGGAAGTGGACGATGGACAGTTTTACAAGTTCCAACACTTTCATTCTATGAATATTGTGAGTTTATAGGACTTGAAAAACCACAATTAGAGTTTAACGAGAATATTTCATTATGGTCTAAGAAGTCACATCAAGAATTAACATTAATAGTAAACAAATTATCAAATCTACAAAACCATTTAGTACGATATTTACAAGTCGGTGGTTTTCCAGAACTTGTTATGTCGGATAATAATTTATATACGCAACAAATTTTAAGAGAAGATGTCGTTGATAAAGTAATTAAACGTGATTTACCATCCATATATCCCATTAGAAATAGTACTGAATTAGAACGCATATTCTTATATCTTTGTACTGTATCTTCATCGGTTGTATCCATTGATCTTATTTCAAAAGAGTTACAAGGTGTCACTAGACCAACGGTTGAAAACTATATTAAATACTTAGAAAGTGCTAATTTAATTTATCAAAGTTGGCCAATCGAACTTAGTGGTAAAAAAGTACTTAAAGCTAGTCCAAAAATCTACATTGCTGATCCAGCAATATTAAGTGCAGTTTTAATGGATGACTCACTATATACAAACCCAATAGAAATGGGGAAATTAATTGAAACAACTGTGTATAAGCATGTTGTCTCATACTATTATCAAAAATCAACTTCAGTAGGTTATTTTAGAGGTGACAGAACTCAAAAGGAAGTTGATATAGTCGTAGAAAACCCAAATTCTAAAAATGTTCTTATTGAAGTTAAATATCGAGAACATGCAAGCATCTCTGATGATGATGCCATATCACTGCTAAGTAATGATGCAGAAACTTCTTTTGTTGTGACTAAGAATAAAGAAGATTATGGTGCCCATCATAATAAGAATGGGAAAGACTTAATTAGAATTCCAGCCTTTGCCTTCCTTTATCTATTAGGTCATGCTGAAAAAATGCTTATCAAGAACAATTAAGACTAATCATATATATGAAAAGAGATAGAGCCTTGCTGAAGGGATCTATCTCTTTTCGTTAGTGTGTTAAATATGTCCAAGGAGAAATGGATGGTTTTCCTTATACACTTATAACTTGATTGTTGCGTATCAAGTTATAGGAATTATATATAGTCTTAGTAAATTTACATGTTATTTTTAAATTTTCTTTGAAATATGATTTCAAAAATATATTGGAAAAATGTTTCATATGAATGATGCTAGAATTTATGTTGTAAAAGGACAAGATTATGGATAAAAAATACTTCTTCTTTGATATTGATGGAACACTAACAGATACTAAGACACATCAAGTGGTTCCCTCTGCCATACAAACATTAAAGGATTTAGAGGCAAATGGACACTTTGTCGCCATCGCTACTGGACGTGCACATTACAAAGCACGTTGGGTACTCGATGAACTAGGTCTTCACAACATGGTTTGTAGTGGTGGTGGAGGATTAGTTATTAATAATGAACTTGTTGAAAATATTCCACTAGATTTAGAGAAAGCTAAAGCATTAATAAGAGAAGCAGAAAGCTTAAATATCGGAGTAATGGTTTTGCTTGATGATTCAATAAAAGTCTATGCGAAAAATGACTTATTTAATCAACAAGCAGGAGAAAGACAAGAACCTACAGAATTAATTATTGACCCAGATTTGGACTATGAAAAGCTCGATGCGATTTACAAAGTTTATTTAAGTGTATCGCTTGAAGATGAACATAAATTAAGTCTATTAGACACAGTAGGTCACTTAAGATTTGTTAAACCATATCTTATCTTTCAATATGATGAAAAACATCGTGGTATTGAAAGTATGATAGAACATCTAAATGGGGACTTAAAAGATGTGGTTGTCTTTGGTGATGACACCAATGATCTAGTGATGTTTGATAAACGTTGGACATCAATAGCGATGGGTAATGCAGTTGATGAGTTAAAGGCTAAAGCAGATTATGTGACTCAAAGAAATATCGATGATGGAATTTATAAGGCTTGTAAAAAATTTGGATGGATATAATTAAACTCCTAATGGAGTTTTTTTAAGGAATAAATGAGTTTTTAGCATAGTAATAAGTGAGAAAGATTTGCATATTTCACTTAGTTATATTAATATGTAAATACCCTATTAAATAGGGTGATGGTAATTTGTTGATAAATCGAATAGAAGTAGTAGATATATTATCTGAAAGTTCAAATGTTAAAAGATATTATGATTATTTTAAAATTCATGGTTTTGATATAAAACGTGATCTGAAGAAATTCAATATTAGTATAAAAGAATATCAAAAAGTACTGAACGATTTATCAAAACCTAATTATTTCACAAATCCAAAAGGTTGTTTACAGGCTAATGACGATAATACTCTAATCGTTAAGAAACTATATGTTTCATATAGAAATCAATCTAAAAGAGATGGTTTGCGTGTAATCGCATTAATTATTATTGTGAATGTAGGGAATAAAATATACATACTACCATTTCATATGTACTCAAAAAATAAAAAAAGTGATTTAACACAATTGGAAGAGAATCTTCTTAAAAAGATTCTAGTTGATTTAGATTTTAAAGGAGGAAAAAATGAATATTAAAAAAGATATACTTAAAATGCCCTATTATTCTTTTAGAACGGTAGAAGATAGTGTTCAACCAATCGAGGTTAAAAAGCTAAGAGAACGTTTGAATGTATCACAAAGTTCACTAGCTCGTATCTTTGGGATAAGTGTTAAAACAGTTGAGAAGTGGGAGTCTGGAGATAATCCTATAAAAGGGACGGCCGCAAAACTTGTTTATATACTCAATAAGCAACCTGAAATTATTAATTTGATTTATTCATTTGAAGAAATTGATCCTAACAATGAAAAAAAAGCAAAGAAACAAAAAAGTCATCATGAAGTCATTGGTTAAAACTCCTAATGGAGTTTTTTTATAGGAGAAAATAGTTTTCACGAATATAAATAAGAGTAATAGGTATTATAAAAATTAGTCTAGGTATATAATAATACCGAAGAATACCTAAGAATGCCAAAGAGTGCCGAAGGAGTTGTTATGGAAATAAAACAGATACTTGAAATTGGTGAAAATAAAGTTGTTGAATTTAAGGAACAATTCACTAAAGACTTATATAAAACAGTTATTGCTTTTTCAAATACGGCTGGAGGCAAAATATATATTGGTGTTAATAACGATAGAAAGATTATCGGTATTGACGATAGTATAAATATTTTTGAATTAAAAGAGAGTATCATTTCGCATATTGCTGATCATTGTTCACCAAATATATTTCCAGACTTATATACATATAACATTAAGAATAAACTGCTTTTAGTGGTCGATGTAAAGAATGGACCGGATTATCCATACTACAGTAAAACTGAAGGAAAAGAAGATGGGACTTATATGCGTATCGGTTCAAGTAATAGAAAAGTAGGAGTAGAAGCTATACAAAACTTAGAAAGAAAGAAAAGACACATTTCTTTTGATGAGCTTGTAAGAAAAGATTATGTTCTTGAAGATCTTGATTTAAGTCCACTCTATTTAAAATTCAAAGAAATTGGAAAGGACTTAAAACAATCAGATTTAATAAATCTAAAATTAATCACTGAAGAAAATAATCAATTATTTCCTACTAATGGATTATTGATATTATTAGGAATTTTAGAAAACGTTACTATGAAATGCGCTGTTTTCAAAGGGAATGATATGTCAGTTTTTGTAGATCGTAAAGAATATAAAGGTGATTTGTTTTCTCAAATCAATGCGACAGAAAGTTTTATCATAAACTATCTTAAATTGTCATCAACTTTTAGTGGAATGCAAAGAATTGATACACTTGAAATTCCGATAGAGGTTTTGAAAGAAAGCATTTTAAACGCAATAGTTCATCGTGATTACAGTCGAAGAGGAAGTGATATTAAGGTTGCATTGTTTGATGATATGTTAAACATTGTTTCTCCAGGTGAGTTTTTAGTAGATACATTTCCAATTGATATGTCATCAGGTCGTTCAGAAATACGTAATCCTGTTATCGCAAGAGTTCTTAAGGAATTAAACTATATAGAAACATGGGGTAGCGGCTTGCCTCGTATTCTTAGTGCTTGTAAAAACAAAGGTTTAACACGTCCAAGTATCGAAGAAAAAGGTAAATTTGTCGATTTAAAAATTTATCGTACTGAAGAAACATATCCAATTGAAATTGATGCTGAAGATTTAAGTGTACAAGAAGAAACTGTCATGAAATATCTGAGCGCTAATGAGAGTTTACGTACATCTGATTTATCTCAAGTCTTAAAGGTAAAAGATCGAAGAGTGCGTAATATACTAAAAGCTTTAGTTGATAAGGGTTTAATCGAGAATATAGGTCATACGACGACATCAGCTTATCGAATTAAAAAGAAGTAATTTAAATCCAGTTTTTCTGGATTTTTAAATATTTTAATAGAATAAGTGTAAAACACTTGCCTTAATGTAAAAAATATTATACATTATGTATACAAACACAAACAAAGTGTTTAAAGGAGTACACATATGTCATACCAAGAAAAGAAAAGATTGGTTAATATCTTAAGTCAACTAGGGATTCTTATCCTCTTTGCGCTAGAAATAGGACCACAGTGTTCAAGTATCGATTTAAGCTCTACAGCGATGATGATTCTTAAGTACATTGCCTATATGGTGGGATTAACTGTTATTATTCAAATCGTTTTCCATGTTGGATTATCTGTAGGAATTGCAGTAAAGAATCGTGAAGCAGGTGAAGAAGTCATTACACAAAGAGTTAATGCTGAATTTGTTGAAGATGAAAGAGATCGTTTAATGGATCTAAAGGGTACAAAGATAGGTTATGCAGTGGCTGGTGCTGGTTTATTACTTGCGATTGTTTTAGTCGCTTTTGAAATCATTAGCGCAAGTCAAATGTTAGCGCTAATTTATATAACTTATGGTATTGGCTCAATGGTCGAGGAAGCTGTAGTATTATATCTCTATCGTAAAGGCTATTAATCATGAAAGAAAAACTAAGCATAAGCAATAATATACGAACGCTAAGATTCTTTGCGAATGAAATGACTCAACAAGAATTGGCGGATAAAGTCGGCGCATCACGTCAAACAATTATGGCGATTGAAGCGAGTAAATATACACCATCACTTGAATTAGCTTTCAAAATAGCTCAAGCATTTGATGTGAGTATTACTGAAGTATTTAGTGTTGAAAATTAGGTCTGTTATACATTTGTCACAAAAGACTCCTATAATATAGATATGTAAGGAGTCTTTTATTATGCCAAAACTATTAATTGCGGACGATAATGTTCAAATCACAAGTATTCTTAAGGATTATGCAGAGAAGGAAGGTTATGAAACTGTTCTTGCGACAACAGGAACCATGGCCTTAGATCTATTTAAACCTGATATTGATCTAGTTCTACTAGATGTCATGATGCCAGAGTTAGATGGCTTTAGTGTATGTAAGGAAATACGTAAACATTCCACAACACCAATTATCATGGTTACGGCTCGTGGTGAAGACTATGAACGTATCATGGGTTTAGATATCGGGGCAGATGATTATATTGTTAAACCTTTCTCACCAGCCGAAGTGATGGCGCGTGTAAAAGCCGTTTTAAGACGTATGGATATTCAAAGTAATCCACATACGATTGCTATCGATAATCTACATGTTGATTTAAATGCATTTAAGGCAAGTATTGATAATGAAGACTTACACTTAACTAAAAAAGAAATAGAACTGTTATATACTTTAGCGGCTAATCATAAACAAGCATTCTCAAGAGATAATTTATTAGATCAAGTTTGGGGTTATTCCTATTATGGGGACAGTCGTACAGTAGATGCCCATATGACCAGACTTAGAGCTAAGCTAGATAAATTTGAACATCCAAAATGGGAAGTAAAAACAGTTTGGGGTGTCGGTTATAAATTTGAGGTATTAGAGTGAAAATAAGAACGAAGTTTGTTTTATACTTCACATCAGCCATGGTTTTCTTTGCGATTATCATTGGCGTGGTTTTCCTTTTTACTTATCAAAGTCAAAATGAATCTGCCGTAACAGAAAAGTTAGTGAATGAATCTAACTTCTTAGTTGAACAACTGGATTTAAGTTATGGTGTAAGTATAGATAGTAATGTATTAGATAATAGTTTAGCGCGCATTAATATTGAAGATGTACGTATCTTTTATATTGATACTTATGGAAATATTGATTACTTAACGACTCATAATTTAACCGGAATGGGAATGATGAGATCAGCTTCACGATTATCTGAACAAACACAATCTGTACTTTATGAAGTCTTTGCGGGAGAACAAGTCACCACTGAAGAAGTCAGTGGATTTTTCAATTCTGATGCGATTACCGTAGGAACTCCTGTGATGATTGCGAATAATATAGTAGGGGGTTTGTTTGTTTCTGCGACAACACAATCGATCTCTGCACTCGCTGATACTGGCTTTAATATCTTATTAACAGCCTTAGGTATTGGATTACTCTTTGCGGTTATCTTAGGATTAGTTTTAGCTTCTATCTTTACAAAACCACTAGAGGAAGCAACGAACTCTATTCGAGAATTAGCTGAAGGGAATTATAATTTAAAAGCACAAAATAAACGTAAGGATGAAGTGGGTGTTCTACAGTGCAATTTAGTTAATCTATCCAATGAACTACAGTCAGCACGTGATGCGCGTAATAACTTAGAAAAAATGCGTCAAAATTTTATCTCAGATATTACTCATGAACTTAGAACACCAGTCACAGTTATTCGTGGTTTAACAGAAGGTTTAAAAGATCAAGTGTATAAGCAGGAAGAAGTCATACCTCAAATCCTTAAGGAGAGTAAAGATATGCAAAGACTTATTAATGATTTACTTGAACTATCAAAACTAGAAGATCCTGATTTTAAAGTAGAAAAAGTAAAATTTGAATGTCATGAACTCATTGCGGATGTCGTTCGTAGTGCTCATGAGTTAGTCAAAAAGAAAAACCAAAAAATTCTTTTAACTCAAGATGACAAGCTTATCTTTGGTAATGGTGATACTCAACGACTAAAACAAATGTTGTTGGCTATTATCCACAATGCGACAAAGTTCTCTGATGAAAACTCAGTGATTAGTATTTCACTTGGAAAACGTAAAGATAAAGTGGTTATTGCGATATCTGATACCGGAAAAGGTATGAGTGAAGATCAAGTCAAAGAACTCTTTGTCAGATATAAGAAAGATACTGAAAACAATCCTGATGGAAATGGTCTAGGATTACTGATCGTTCAAAAGATTGCAGAGAAACACGATATTGAAATTGAAGTAGATAGTAAAATCAATGAAGGAACAACCTTCAGATTTGTAGTAAAAGAATGTGAGAATGAGATATAGCTGTAATGAATTGCATCAATCAATAGAAAAGTGAATGAAAGTCAATTGTTAGATATTGAAGAAGGAAGCTTAATTGCTTTCTTCTTTTTTTGTTAAAATGGATATATGAAAGTATTTGTTTATGGAACACTACTAAAAGGTAATAGCCGTGAACATGTTTTAAAGGATTCACATTTTTTAGGTTTAGATGAACTTGAAGGCTTTCAAATGTTTGACTTAGGTTATTACCCGGGAATAATCGCAAAACAGAATAATAAAGTTAAAGGTGAAGTCTATCAAATTAATCATCAGGTTTTAAGAGAACTCGATATTATTGAAGGAGTAGGACAACTCTATAATCGTATGACTGTTAATCTTAAAAGTGGTCAACAAGCCTATACCTATGTCTATCGAAATAGTATTGAAGGTTTTGGTGAAATTCCTTTTGATAAACAACCCTATAAAGGATAAGAGCTATGATATTTGAAACAAAAGAATTTTATTTAAAACTCATCACAGAAGAAGATACACAAGCACTACTAGATTTTGAACTAAGAAATAGAGCCTTCTTCACAAAGACATCTCCCACAAGATCTGAAGCTTTCTTTACACTAGAAGGTAAGAGAGCATTTGTTAAATCACAAATACAAGCTCACAAAGATAATCTAGCGCATAGTTTTTGTATGTTTACACATGATAATCAACTCATTGCTTGGGTATCACTTTTTGAAATCTTAGATGTACCAAGCATTAACTCATGTTTTTTGGGTTATCGCATTGATGAAGCCTATCAAGGAAAAGGCTATACAAGTGAAGCTGTAAAACTAATTTGTGACTATGCCTTTAAAGAATTAAAACTTCACCGAATTGAAGCAGGTGTATTAGTCGATAATTATGGTTCACAAAGAGTCTTAGAAAAAAACGGTTTTATCCAAGAAGGACTCAACCGTAAGAATGTACAGATTAATGGAGTGTGGGAAGACCATTATATTTATGGTTTACTCAACCCAAAGGATTAACTGCGTTTATTTAATCGAGAAAAACGAATTAAGTTTAAGACAAATAAAATAACGATATAAACAAGCATCATTGTCAACATAAATGAGGGTTCTAATAGATGATCAAAAACCTTTAAATCAATCCCTTGAAAATATCGATATTCACTCACATAAGCTGCAGGTGCCCCCATAAAAACATCTGACATGATTTCTCTTAAAAAGATTTGTCTAAGTAAACTGGCTCCCATAGAGACAGGTAAAATATTAAAAGTGTTTTGGACAAAAATAGGCATAATCCCCATCGGCATATAGGCACCAGTCACAAAACCAATAAATGTACCAACTAAGGTGTTGATTACACCATAGGTATTTTGTGATTTCACAAAGGAAGCAATTAGAAGTGAAGTTAAAGAAGATGAAATAATGAGAAGAAAGATGACAACTAAGGCATCTAAGATTTGACTAATATTTAAAAGGTCTCCTCCTTTTAAATAAACAATCACAATACTTAGACTGAACATAAGTAATAATATAATCGTTGAAATGATAATAGAAGCAAATAGATAAGAAAGGATTAACTGAGATCTTTTCATCGGTGAAACTAAGAAATCTAAGAGTGTTTTATCATCCTCATCATCCACTAACTGACCAACATTACCCAGTGATAAAGTCAAAGAGGCAACCGCTATGACCCCTGGCAACATCCAAGCATAGATTAATGCATCAATCCCATCTACTGCCCCAATTTCAGCTTCAATATTATTGATTTGTATTTCGGCTAAAAATAAAACATAGAGACCTAAAATAATAAAGACAGATAAAAAAGAAAAGAAGACTAAAGACTTATTTCGATAGAACAATTTAAGATTACGAATACTTAGACTTAATATAGTATTCATGCTTTATCCTCCCTAATCGTATTTCCGGTTAAGGCGATAAAGACGGTATCCATCGTCCCTTCTAAGACTTCAAATTGTTCGATTTGAAGACGATATTTATCTAAGATAGGATAGGCGTCTACACTCGATTTTAAGGCAAATTCAAAACCATCACTCATACGAGTAAACGGAAGGTTAAATGAATTTAAATCTTCTTCTTTTAAAGACTTGGTTTTTAGTCTTAAAAGTGTAGGAGCATATTTAATTCTTAAGTCACGTGGTGTACTTAACTCTAAAATTTTCCCATGATCAATGATACAGACACGATCACATTTAGCTGCTTCTTCCATGTAATGAGTTGTCAAAAAGATCGTCATCTTATGTTGATGTCTCAAACTTTCAATATAAGACCATATACTTAAGCGTGTTTGTGGATCTAAACCAGTCGTCGGTTCATCTAAAAACAATATTTTAGGGTGATTAATTAAAGCGCGCGCAATATCAGAGCGTCGTCGTTGTCCTCCTGATAATTTTCCATATGGTCGATCAATAAACTCAGATAATGAAAGTTGTGTACAGAGTTGTTCAATTCTTTCTTTTACTTCTTTCTTATCAATTTTATAAAAAAGCCCACGCGTTAATAAATTCTCTCGTACTGTTAACAAGTCATCTAAGAATGATTCTTGAAAGACGATCCCAATATCTTCTCTGATCAATTCATCATCTTGACCTAAAAGATGTTGGTTGATACGAATCTCGCCTTCATCTTTTAATAAAAGGCTAGAAAGGATATTAATGGTGCTTGATTTACCGGCTCCATTTGGTCCTAAAAAAGCAAATAACTCTCCTTCGTCTACTGAAAAACTGATATTATCTACAGCTTTTAAGCTTCCATATGATTTCGATAAATGCTTGATTTCAATAATTTTATTCATACTCATACAATAACACTTTTAAAAAATGAAAATGTCTAGCTTTAGTTAAACTTAAGTTTTTTGATGTTTTTTATATGAAATTTTTATGAATATTCTTCAAATCACACAGTTGTGTGGTTTTTATTGGTTAAAATGTAAGCACTTACAGGAGGATACAATGACAAGTCTAATAAAACAAAATTATTGTGTAATTGGGGCTGGTCATGGTGGCCAAGCATTGGCTGCTTATTTAGCCCATCTTTCAAATCCAACAGTTTTATTTAATCGGACTAAAACGGTTATTGATCAAATCAATTCCATGGGAGGCGTACAACTTCATGGCATGATCGAAACCATGGTTAAGAATATAAGTGCAACCCATATTTTAAAAGATGCCTTAGACCAATCAGATATTATTATGATTTGTATTCCTGCCCATGCTCATGAAGATATTGCGATTCAAATGGCACCCTTACTTAAAGAAAACCATAAAATTGTGATTAATCCTGGTCGTACTTTAGGTGCTTATTTATTTAAGCAGTACTTAGTAAATGCTGGATGTGACTTAGATATCCCGATCTGTGAAACAGATACTTTTGTACTCACTTCACGAAGAGTTAGACCGGGTGTATCACAAATCTTTTCACGTAAGAAAAAGTTAAGAGTTGCAGCGCTTAATCCAAAACACAGTGAAATTATCTATAACTGTTTAAAACCAAGTTTCAATATGATTCAAATGGAAGATTCTGTTTTAACAACATCCTTTTCAAATATCGGCATGTTGTTTCATCCATTTCCAGCACTCATGAATCTAACCCGTATTGAATGTGGTGATTCTTATCATCACTATAAAGAAGGGATTACTCCTTTAGTTGCGAATATGATTGAAAAACTAGATGAAGAAAGATTAGCGCTTGCGAAAGCATTTGGGATAGATATTCCTAGTGCATTTGAATGGTTAGATATTGTATATGGATCTCAAGGTGAAAGCTTATATTTAAGACTACAAGCAACCTCGCAATATGATGAAATACTATCACCAACAGATATCACCACTCGATATATCTATGAAGATATTCCAACTGGAATTGTGCCCATGCTTGAGTTAGCTAAATTAGCAAATACACCTCATAAACATATGGATTTAGTCTTAGAACTCGCGAACTCACTTTACTATATTGATTTTAGTGTCATCGGTCGACAAAATGTGAAAGGCTTCTTTGAAGAATACTTCCCAAAATGAGACGCTATGGACTTTTAAAACCGATTCATGATGCGCATACCTTAGGGATTAATGCGATAAAGAGTCAGTTAAATGCCTGTGATCAAATTGTATTTCTAGCCGATGAACAAATCTCAAAAACGAATCACTTAGGTGAAATCGAAAATAAAGATGACCTAGCTAACTGGTTGATTGATCATCATATAACCCATCTAGGTTTATCCTATCGATTAGATGAGAAGGATGCCCTAAATACTGTAAGAACAGTTATTGAAGTTTGTGAGGCAAACTATATCTTTAAAGAGAATGGTGGATTATTAGAAAAAATCTATTTTGCGGGTTTACCAAATTCGTGTCTAAAAATAAATGAAGCATTTAATAATCGTGTTATTACATTTGTAGGTTCTGAAGAGATGGCGGATGTTTTAAGGATGCTGGATTTAGAAGAAGATGAAATACCAGAATCACTTATTAAGGGATCTGAGTATGATCATAAGCTGATGTCTTTAGCCCATGATTTTATGGATACTTTTGATCCAAACTATAGAGTCATCAAAAATGAAGACTATACAGAATTTGGGACAAAGAAAGATAGTCTAGTATTACGATTAAAACATCATCGAAAAACATCGAACTCTCCATTAACACGACTTCATGTAGGACCTTATCATCAAGAAAGACTCAAAGCTTTAGAAGACTTTAAAGATTGGTGTAAAGAATTAGCTGAGTCTAAACATCTAGATATCTTATCTATTGGATCATCACAACTCACACAATCACGATTTAATGAAAACTGGGGTGATAGCGCTAATGGTGGTGGAGTTCCAATTCAAAATGAATTAGAGTATGATGCGATTTATGATGCTAGTCGACCCATGTTAGTACGTACCTATTCAGGCACAAACCACGTCGATGATTTAGCGCATGTTCATGAAAGAAGTTTAAATATTGCTTGGCATGCTTTGTCTTTATGGTGGTTTAATCAATTAGATGGAAGAGGTCCTAATGACTTACTGACTAATCTTAAACAAAGTGTTAAAGCTTTAGATTTTATCGCGGATACAAAAAAACCGTATGAACCTAATACCCCACATCACTTTGCCTTTAGAGGGGCAGATGATGTGACTTATATCTTATCAGCCGTACTTGCGGCACGCTTAGCAAAGAAACATGGTGTACAAGACTTTATCCTACAAGTGATGTTGAACACACCAAGATATACTTGGGGCATTACAGATATCGCCAAAGCACGTGCGATCTTAGAACTCATTAAACCTTTAGAAGGAAAAGACTTTAATGTGATGCTTCAACCACGAGCGGGTTTAGATTTCTTTTCACCTGATGAAAAAAAAGCAAAACAACAACTCGCCATGGTCAGCATGTTGATGGATGATATTGAACCTGAAGTGAAGAATAGTCCTCCTATTGTACATGTGGTTTCTTATTCAGAAGCGCTGTATATGGCAAATCCAAAAGTTATGAATGAAAGCATTCAAATTACCTGTTCTGCGATTGACTACTATCGTAAACAAAAACAAGAACAGAAAATAGATTGTACCGTTTTTGAAAAGGATATCAAAAAACTGACAAAGCACTTTGTATCTGAAACCAAAATTATTCTTAAATCCATCGAAAAACATGTCGACAATTATTTAAGTGCTCAAGGTTTTTATAATATATATGAAGCAGGTTATTTGCCAACACCATATCTATGGAATGCGACAGAGATTTTTCCAAATGCGATTTACTTTGATTCACGCTATCAAGATGGATCAGTCATCTTAGTGGATGGTGAGGGCATTGAAATGGATGCAAAGAAAAGAATTGAGTTTGCAGAGAATAATTTATAAAACATGAGACATCATGTTTTATTTAGGGAAAATGAATTTATTTGCATATACATATAATATGAAACAAATAAAATATAAAATAAATACATCAAATATGATGTATAATAAAGAGGCAGTATGAGAATACTGACTTATTGTCGAAAAAGTGGAAAGGACGAGATATTTTCGTTTATTAATTCTTTGCCAGTTGATGAAAAGGCTGAAGCACTTAAGATAATTAAGAATATTGAGACAAATGGTATAGAATATTTAAATTTTCTTGAAACGAGATATTTAAGAGAGAAGATTTGGGAAATAAAATTTAGAAGATTTAATAGATTGTTCTATATTTACTATGAAAATACTGCAATCTATATACTTCATGCATGTAAAAAACAAAAGAATAAAACAGAAATAAAAGATATTGAAAAAGCTATTAAAAGAAAAAAGGAGATTACATAATATGTGTCCATTTAAAGAGATTAATATTGATCAAATACTTGATGATAATTTAAAAGATAATGAATTTAAAATGCAGTATATAAAAATAAGTCATCAATATGATTTAGCTGATCAATTAATTAAAATCAGGAAATTTAAAGGATTATCACAAAAACAACTAGCGCAAAAAACTGAATTATCTCAACAAGCAATTTCTAGATTAGAACGTGAAAAACATATCCCGAAAATGGATACTTTATTTAAAATTTTAGAAGGTTTAGATGCTTCACTTGAAATAATTATGAGAGATTAATTTTTGACTTATAAAATATCCACAGGTAAAACCACATGTATCGATTCCCATATCAATGGGTGACATGACTCTTCCAGGCATGAAGTATTGGATAGATTCATCGATGATAGGAATAAGATAAAGAAAATAATGTAGAGACGGGACTGAAAGTTCCTTTTCTGTTTTTGGGACAGTTAAGCCTAAGACAAAGTACTCTGTAAAATGAGCTGTTTTACGAACGATTAAAGATAGTGGGTAACCGCTTGTAGGGATATTTAAAAAGGTAAAAATGTTTACAACGATTTGCACAATCCAACCACTTTGATTGGATGAATCATCTCCTGATTGTAAAGAGAAAGCAAAGATAATTAAAATGACAAAAACTGTTAGAAAAGTATATTTAAACCTGAACTTGGAATGTCTAGTTAGTGGAATCATAGTGTTATAATTGTATCATTATAAGTGAGGTTGAATATGCGTAAAAAAATCTTTGATATTTTCATGGTTGTCTTAGGCAATTTCTTTTTGGCTTTGGCTGTCCATGTCTTTATATTGCCCTATGAAATATTAACGGGCGGAGTCGCAGGGATAGCGGTTGCGATCTCAAAGTTAACTAATATTCAATCAGACTTATTGATTACAGGATTGATTTTAATTCTTTATGCTTTAGGTTCAATCTTTTTAGGTAAGAAATTCGCAATACATACACTTCATTCAACCATTCTCTATCCAATGTTTTTAGCGATACTCAATAACTTTGATATAGCGGTAAACACAGAACCTTTATTAGCGTCTTTATATGGTGGGGCGATTGCAGGTTTAGGTATAGGATTAACCTTTAGAGTGGGTGCTTCAACGGGTGGTATGGATATTCCACCACTCATTGTTCATAAGTATACTCATATTGATTTATCTAAACTTGTCTTGGCAACAGATGTCATCACTGTATTATTTGGTTGGTATGTCTTTAGTATTGAAGCTGTTTTAATTGGATTTATATCTGTTTATGCTTCATCCTTTGCGATTCAAAAAGTGATGGTATTTGGTGATCTTGAAGCCTATTCAGTCATGATTATTTCTGAAAAATATCAAGAACTCATACAAAAGATACATATTGATTTAGACCGTGGTTCAACCATGCTTCAAGGTAAAGGGAATTATTCAGATTCAGATAAGCCTGTTATCTTAACCGTTATAAAGAAAAGACAGTATCCAATGCTTACACAACTATGTAATGAAGTGGACCCTCATGCCTTTATTATTGTGAATGATGCGACAGAAGTTAAAGGTAATGGATTTAGTTTTGATTTCAAGGTTTAGATATCATTTGTCCAAAAAAATGTAAATGATGAAAATCATTGGAATAGATATCAAAGCATCATATAACACCAAGGTAAAGGCGCTACAAACACTTATCGCTAATAACGAAATAGTGTCGCGTATTATATGTTCGAAGAAAAATATCAATTAAAAAAAGAAAGTTTATGATATTCCAATGTATCTTGCGATGCTTATAGGCCGCTTGTGAATGATATAATACAAGAGTGAATTGAGGACAATTTGTGATACAACTAAGCAAAGTTTCAAAAACCTACAAAAACGGAGTGAATGCGCTCCATAATATAAATCTCTTTATTGACCAATCTGAGTTTGTCTACATTATTGGACCAACTGGATCTGGTAAAAGTACGCTCATTAAACTCCTTGATGCGGAAGAAAAACCAACAAAAGGTAAAGTTGAAGTTGCGGGTATCGATGTGGGTGGATTAAGACATGGTAAAGTTCCATACTATCGACGTCATATTGGCGTTGTTTTTCAAGACTTTAAACTTTTAGAAAAGAAAACCGTTTTTGAGAATGTCATGTATGCATTAGAGATTACCCATCAACCTGTTTTAGAGGCACGACAAAGAGTTCGTGAAGTCTTAAAATTGGTTGACTTAAGTGATAAAGGAACCCATTATCCAAGTGAATTATCAGGTGGTCAGCAACAAAGAGTTGTCATTGCACGTGCGATTGCGAATAAACCAAAAATATTGATTGCGGATGAACCTACGGGAAACTTAGATCCAAAGAAATCACAAGAAATCATCAAACTTTTAGAACGCATTTGTGCTGAAGAAAAAACAACAATTTTAATGGTGACGCATGATATTGAAATTGTTAATAAATATAAAAAGAGAACCATTGTATTAGAGTCTGGTCATATTGCGACAGACTTAGCAAAAGGAGGCTATCATTCACGTGTTGAATTATCTGATGCGGCCGATTAAAGAAGCCTTCTATGGTTTTGTACGCCATTTTTCAATGAGTTTTTCATCCATGGTTGCGGTAAGTGTGACTTTGCTTTTAGTCTCACTTTTTATGATGTTAACCGTAAATATTCAAGAGATTACCACAACAGTTGAAGATAAGATTCAAATCCATGTACAACTTGAAGATACGATTGATAATGTTTCAACGATTGAAAATGAAATTAAACAATTACCCGCTGTCATCAATGTAGAGTATTCATCTAAGGATGCAGAACTCGATAAGTTTATCGAATCTTATGGTGAAGAGGGTGTCATCTTTGAAATGTATCGAGGTGAAAATAATCCTTTAAAGAATGCACTTATTGTTGAACTCAGTGATAATCTACAAATTGAAAGCACAACCTTAAGTATTGCGAATATGACTGGTGTTTTAAAGGCGAACTATGGTGGTAATTCAACCATACAATTAGTAGACCTTTTACATAACGTACGGGATGGTGGTTTTATTTTAGTTGGCGCATTAGGATTACTTGCGCTTATATTAATTGTTAATACGATTAAAATAACGATTCAAAATCGAAGTCATGAAATTCAAATCATGCGTACGATTGGTGCAACCAACAATTTTATACGGGCACCATTTTTGTTTGAAGGAATCTTTATTGGTTTGTTTGGATCATTGATTCCTGTTGGTTTAACCATTTGGGGATATAATCGTTTGTATGAAGTCTTAGATGGTGTATTATTCGCTGAATTATTTAGATTAAGAGCAGTCTTTCCCTTTGTTCTACAACTTTCATATTTACTTGTGATGCTAGGGATTGTGATTGGTTTATTTGGTAGTTTTATTTCTGTGACACGTTACTTACGGAGTGTTCGATGAAGAAGCTGATTATTCTAATTATCAATTTTGCTTTACTCTTTAGTTTTTCAGTTCCAACATTTGCTGAAGAAATTGATTTTGCGGCGAATGAAGCATACTATTCAGATTTGTGTTCATCGGCTAATGCGAGTGAATATTCAGATACCTGTAATGCTTATCAAGATTATGTAAATAACAAAGCACTAAGTGCAGCGAGTGAACTTGAAAATCTCAGACAAGATTTAAAAGATATTAAAGAAAATATTTTAGAATATGCCAAACAAGTGAGTGCTTATCAAGATAAGATTGATGATTTAAGTGCAGACATTGTTAATATTGAAAAATCCATAAGTCAATCTGAAGCGAGTATTCTTGTTTTAGAAAATGATATTGCAGAGCGTGAAGCACGCATTGAAGAAATTGATCAATTTATCCAAGAACGTATGATTGCGATGCAGTCATTTTTAACTTTAAACTCGTATATTGATTTTATTATGGGAGCGACTGATTTTGTTGATTTAGTTCGAAGAATTGAAGGAATCAATGAAATAACCAAGGCTGATAGAGCAAACATTGATAATTTAACAGCTGAAGTTGAAGCCTTTAATGCGGATAAAGAAGAACTTCAACGACAAGTGGCAGCTTTAGAAGAGAACAAGACAAACTTAGAAAAAAATAAACAGACTCAAATTGGTCTACAAGCGGCTGTTGAAGAAATTCTAGCGGAATATCGTCTACAAGAAGCAGAGCTTATGGCTCAAGAAGAATACATGGCAGCTAACTTAGATAATATCCGTGAACAACTCTCAAGCATTGCCGATGCCTTAGATAACATCTTGCCTTCAGCTGGATGGATTTATCCCATTGATGGAAGCTTTAAAGTAACCGCTGGCGCATGGTCATATTTCTCTGGTGCAACGCACCTTGCGATTGATTTAGGGGCACCTGTTGGAACACCTTTAGTTGCGGTTGGTAATGGAGTTGTGGTCTACACAGCTAATTCGTGCCCAACTTATGGTTATTATGGAAGTAACTGTGGTTACCCTGGTATTAATCGTGGGGGTAATCAAGCGTACTTAATTGTTTCAGTGAATAATAAGTCTTATGCGATTACGTATATGCATCTAGAAAAAGATACTGTCATTGATACAGGAACGATTGTATCTCAAGGTCAATACATTGGCGCAGTCGGATCTTCTGGGTCTAGTACTGGTCCTCATCTCCATATTGAAGTACACTATTTAGGTACAAATTCTGTCTCTTACTATGCAAGTAATTGGGATGGAGACTTATCTTTTGGTTCACATTGGGGTAATACAGGTTTAGATTATCGTTGCGAACTTAAGAACTGGGTAACTCCATGTCGAGAAAACCCATTAGATATTTTTAATGTAAAAGTTTATTCATGGTATGAAGGATAGGATATATGGAAAAAGGGAAAATACGCGTACCACTCACACGTCATGAGTGGCCAGATGAAAAAGAAGCAAGAAAGAAAAAACAAAGAAGAAATATATTAACAGCGTTAGCGCTGATTCTTTTCTTTAGTTTTGGCTTTTTTACACATGCCTTATTTGTTGAACCTGAAAGTCAAGTTCAGCAAGCTGAAGATGATTTTACACGCTTAAAAGCTGTCTATGAAGTTTTAGTTGAAGACTGGTACTTTGGCAAAGATCTAAATGATCTTGACCAACAACTTATCAACGAAGCCATTGTAGGCATGGTTGAAAGCACAGGTGATATTCATACAGCTTATATGACTAGCGAAGAAGTTGAATATTTTACACAATCGATTGATCGTGGCTTTGTGGGGATTGGCGTCTCATACTTTGATTCTAATGGAACCTATGTCGTAGAGAATGTCTTTATTGATTCACCTGCAGAAAATGCAGGTGTACAATCTGGCGATATTATCTCGAAAGTTGATGGCATTGATGTGAATACCATAGATTCTGATACCTTAGTGGATATGGTTCGTGGGGTTGAAGGAACCATAGTCGAAATAGAGTTTATTCGTGGTGATGAAATCGTCGATTTAGATATCACACGTGGTCCTATTAACAATACCGCTTTTGGTGAAATGATAGACGATAACACAGCCTATTTAGAAGTTTATCAATTTGGGACAACCACAGCTCTTGAAGTCTCACAATACCTCGAAGTCTTTAAATCAGCTGGTGCGACAGATATCCTCATAGATTTAAGAAATAATGGTGGGGGTTATTTAACCTCATTAGAAGACATGGGATCTCTCTTCTTACCTGAAGGGGATGTCCTAATTCAACAAAATACACGTGATAATCAAGTTTTAGTTTCTAAATCTGAGGGAAACGTGATTATCGACTTTGAGCATATTGTAATATTAGTCAATGAAAATACCGCTTCTGCCGCAGAAGTCTTTACAGCTGCCATTCAAGAAAATAGAGAATCAACAGTTGTAGGTGTAACGACCTATGGTAAGGGTACAGTTCAACAACAATATCCTTTCTCTGACGGTTCAGCTCTTAAATATACGGTAGCTGAATGGTTAACCCCTAATGGTAATCATATTAATGAAGTCGGGATTACACCTGATGTCATTATTGAACAACATCCAATAATGTCTAGAACATTTACGGCTTTAGAAGATAATGAAACATATACGTATGATCAAGTCCATACAAGTGTACAAGATGCGCAACTTTCACTTGATTTCTTAGGTTATGACTTAGATCGATTAGATGGTTATTTTGACCAAAGCACAGAAAATGCCATACTTGATTTCCAAGCATCTGTTGGACTAGAAGAAACAGGACAGATTGATAAAGAACTTTTAAGTCAACTTGTATCAGAAGTGGTTCGTGTTTGGCATACTGATAATGATTTGAAAGACACCCAAAAAATTGAAGGTTTAAAATTATTAAATGAATAAGTTTGAATTGGTCTCGCCATATACACCCATGGGGGATCAACCAAGCGCCATCGAAGAATTGGTTGAAGGGCTTAAACAAAAGAAGAAACACCAAGTCCTTTTAGGTGCGACTGGAACTGGTAAAACTTTTACCGTATCTCATGTCATTGCGCAAATGAATCGACCTACTTTAGTTTTTGTTCATAATAAAACTTTGGCAGGGCAACTTTATAGCGAATTCAAAGAACTCTTTCCAAATAATAGAGTAGAGTATTTTGTCTCTAACTTTGATTATTATCAACCAGAAGCTTATTTGCCTAAGAGTGATACCTATATCGAAAAGACTTCAATGATAAATGAAGAACTCGATATGTTAAGAATGGCTTCTTTAAATGCGGTCTTAGAAAGACGTGATACGATTATTGTCGCATCAGTTGCCTGTATCTATGCATCATCAGATCCTGAATTATATCGAGAACTTTTCTTTACCATTAGACAAGGTGAAGTAATAGATCGCAAAGAACTTCTAATAAAACTAGTTGAACGTCAATATGGACGTAATGATATTGAAATGAAACGGGGTACTTTTAGAGTCACCGGAGATGTCATTGAAATATCACTAGGTTATACCGATCAATTTAATTTACGAATTGAAATGTATGATGATGAAATTGAACGGATTACTGAAGTGGATCGTGTTAGCGGTAAAATCCTTCATGCTTATTCTGTCTACAATATTTTTCCAGCTAATGAATACTCACGTTCAAAAGAACAAATGGCTATTGCCTGTAATAAGATTGAACATGAACTAGAAGATCGTTTAAAGGTCTTAAATGAAGAAAATAAACTTTTAGAAGCACAAAGACTTGAACAACGTACACGCTATGATTTAGAAGCTTTAAGAGAGTTTGGTATGTGCTCAGGGATTGAAAACTACTCGATGCATATTGATGGAAGAAAAGAAGGTCAAAGACCTTATAATCTTTTTGATTATTTCCCTGATGATTTCTTATTTATTATTGATGAATCTCATGTATCTGTTCCACAAGTACGGGGCATGTATAATGGTGATCGTGCTCGTAAAACAACTCTTGTTGAATATGGGTTTAGACTTCCATCAGCATTAGAGAATAGACCTATGCGTTTCGAAGAATTTGAAACTGTGGTGAATCAAGTCATTTACGTCTCGGCAACCCCAGGTGATTATGAATTAGATAAAGTTAATCATGAAGTGGTTCAACAAATTATTCGCCCTACTGGTCTCATTGATCCACAATTATCTGTTCGTCCATCTCATGGACAAATAGATGACATTATCAATGAAATCAATATCCGTAAAGAAAAAGATGAACGCGTTTTAATCACAACTTTAACAGTTAAAATGGCTGAAGAATTAACTGCTTATCTTAAACGATTAGATATTAAAGTCGCATGGTTACATCATGAAACCCATACTTTAGAGAGAATTGAAATTCTTCATGACTTACGTAAAGGTAAGTATGATGTTTTAGTTGGGATTAACTTACTTAGAGAAGGTTTAGACTTACCTGAGGTATCCCTTGTATGTATCTTAGATGCAGATAAAGAAGGTTTCTTAAGGTCTGAAAGATCACTTATTCAAACGATTGGTCGGGCTGCCCGTAATGCGAGTGGAACCGTTATACTCTATGCTGATAAAATGACTAATTCAATGGATAAAGCGATTAGTGAAACCAATCGTCGTCGAGAAATTCAAGAAGCCTATAATATTGAACACAATATTACCCCACAAACCATACGCAAAGAAATTCATGATGTCATTCGTGGAAAAGAAACTCAAGCAATGGCTAAGAAATATCTTTCTAAACATCAAAAAGTGGATAAGAAAGAAAGAGAAAATCTCATTGTTTCTTTAGAAAAAGAAATGAAAGAAGCTGCACGTGTTCTAGACTTTGAAAGAGCTGCAGAACTTAGAGATGTTATTTTAGAACTAAAAGCTAGTTAGTTATTTAATTAAGAGGCAAAAGCCTCTTTTTTAGATACAATAGACTTATGCATACAAAACAAGTCAAAGGTATATTGTCCGCAAAAAATGGCATGAATCTATATCGTGGTTGTACCCATGGTTGTATCTATTGTGATTCACGTAGTACCTGTTATCAGATGGATCATGATTTTGAAGATATTGAAGTGAAAATCAATGCGATAAAACTTTTAGAAGCGACTTTAAAACGTAAACGAAAAAAAGTGATGATTGGGACAGGTTCAATGACTGATCCATATATGCCTTTAGATAAACAATTTCATCTCACACGACAATCATTAGAACTGATTGATAAGTATGGTTTTGGGGCGACTGTGATTACTAAATCAGCAACCGTTTTAGATGATTTAGATTTGTATAAAAAGATCAATCAAAAAACAAAAGCGGTTGTCCAAATGACACTTACGACATATGATGAGAAACTTTGTAAAATAATAGAACCCAATGTTTCTTCGACTAAAGAGCGTTTTGAAACCTTAAAAATCCTTAGAGATAATAATATTCCAACAGTGGTGTGGCTAACACCAATCTTACCGTTTATAAATGACAATTTAGATAATTTAAAAGGAATACTCAAGTACTGTATTGAAGCGCAAGTCAAAGGCATCATTTGTTTTGGGATGGGTGTCACTTTACGCGAAGGTGATCGAGCGTTTTTCTATGAAAACTTAGATAAATCTTTTCCAGGTTTAAAAGATAAATACATAAGAACATATGGGTATTCATATAATTGTATTAGCCCAAATGAAAAAGAATTAATGAAGTTTTTCCATGATATCACTCAAAGCTATGGCATCATGAATAATCCGGATGAGATATTTACTTATTTAAATACATTCGAAGATAAAAAACAGATGAAATTATTCTAATATTTATCGAAAAACGATAAATAGTTATTGATAAACAATAATAAAGGTATATAATGGGTTTAAAGGGAGGTATGTTTTATGAAATTCCTTTTAAAATCCTTTAATGGACTAATTGAAGCCTTTAAGCGTTTCCCTATTGCGGTAGTATCGCTTGCTTCTGAAACAATTTTAATATGGTATTTAATTGCTCAAGATGTTGATCCAGACACAACATTGTTGAAGCTTGTTTTTATCTTAGCGGTTGCGGTTGTTTCTGGTATAACTGTAGAATTTGTGATTGAACGCTTTGATCGCTCAACTAAATTCAAACTATTATCATACTCAGCTACTTTAGGTTTAATTGTTTTATATAGTTTAATAATTTGGCCATCACCTGAAATTGATTACTTAGTGGGAACGCGTACGGTTGTGACTGTGTTCGCACTTATTTGTGCGGCCTTATATGTGCCTTCATTTAAAGGTGAATTTGAATTTAATTTAGTGGCTTTAACTGCGTTTAAAGCGATGTTTACGTCAGCGCTTTATGCATTGGTTTTATTCTTAGGTTTATTTGCGACAATCGCAAGTATTGATTTACTCCTCTTTAATATTGATGAGAAACTCTATGCCTATACGGCAGCACTTATTTGGGTCTTCTTTATGGTGATGTATTTCTTATCTTTACTCCCTGATTTTAATTCTTCAGAAGAAAAAGATATTGAACATCGACTTGAACAAACCACATTCCCAAAGATCTTATTAATTCTCATCTCTTATATTGCGGTTCCTTTAGTGGGTGTCTATAGCTTAGTATTACTATCTTATATTGGAAAAATTATTGTGACTTTTGTTTGGCCAATTGGTCAATTAGGACCAATGGTTCTAGCTTATTCAATTGCGGGGATAATCGTCTACGTACTCGCAAGTAATTTAGATAATGCTTTCGCGAAGGCTTATCAACGATTCTTCCCATATATTTGGATTCCAATCGTCATCACTCAATTAATATCTATCTACATTCGTTTGAATGCGTATGGAATAACTGAGTCACGTTATTATCTAACTCTCTTTGGTTTGTATTCGCTAAGCATGGCGATTTATTTAAGTTTAAAACCGGTGGTTAATAATCAAAAGATTGCGCTCATCGCCATGATCGTCGCATTGGTTTCGATTATTCCACCAGTGGATGCTTTTACAATTTCACGATGGTCTCAAAGAACGCGTTTAGAAACCATATTAAGTGATGCGAATATGTTAGTGGATGGCGTGCTTATCCCGGATGAAAATGCATCTTTAGAAGTACGTAAAGAAACGACTAGTATTATTCAATACATGGAGCGTCGTAATTACCTACAAGATTTAGATTGGTTAGAGTCAGACTTTGATCTATGGAAAGACTTTGAAGACACTTTTGGATTTGAAAGAGCTTATACCTATGAAGTACTTCCTGAAAATGAATTCTATGCAAGTATCAATTATGATGCCTTGATTTCAGTTGAAGATTATAATGTGTTAGCACATCTAAATATTTATAGAGATGCATCTTATAACTATCCACAGTATGACTTTGTGATGAATAATCAAAATTACTTCATTGAGATTGATGCGATTGATAACTTGAATGTAAGTATTAAAGTCTTAGATGAAAATGAAAACATTCTTATTGAATCAAACTCACTCTATACATATGTCGAAACGATCAAGGACTTAGATGGTTATGATCGAAATCTCATGTCCGAAGAACAAATGACGGTAGTCGAAGAAAATGAAAACTACGCGTTAAAGATTATCTTTCAAAATATTTATGTCTATAATGACAATGCCGACTATGATATCTATGTTTTAGTTGGAATAAATAAATAGATTAGGGATTTAAAAGCTCAGAAATTTCTGAGCTTTTTTATAGATCTAATGTTTGAGGGTGTTTTTTAAAATCATCTTCTAAGTCGAGTATAAATTTGTTTAATTCATCTTCTGTATGAAAGGGATTTATCACAAAGTGAGCACATGAGTCTTTGTTTTCTTTACCATCAAAACTAGCTAAGTGATATTTTTGTAGTACTGACTCACTGGGTTTAGGTATCACAAAGATATTAGAATATCCATCTCTTGAATAGGGAATATTTTTTGAAATTATAGCTTGTTCTACAAACTCTACATTACGCTTAAAGTAATCTTTAGGTGATCTTTCTAAGACTTCTTTAATACGTTGGCTTGCTGAAAAGATTGCGAATGATCGTGAACCAGAAATAGTTGTATCACGATGAGCAAGATAAGAGATAGTTTTACCATCAGTTTTAGTCGTAGATAAAACAACACTGTTGATTTGGGGAACACCAAAAAATTTATGGAAACTAATGGAAATTGAATCAGCATTCAATTCTTTTAAAGTTGGACACACTGGCGCATCAATTTGATTAGCAGGAATACCGCCAAAGAAAGCCGCATCTACATGACAATAATAGGGGATTTTTAAATCTATTAATGCGTGTGTTATCTCTTGAATATCATCAATCGATCCACATTGGGTGGTGCCCCATGTTAACAGAAGTATGGGCACTTCTTCATATTTCTGATAGTTATAGATTGCCGTATCCATTAGTTTATTTACATCGATTGCTTCGTGTTTATAAGATATCGTATCGATAATCGTATAGGGATAGATTTGTTTATCTTTCACTGACAATGATTTTTCAATAGAATAGTGAGCTGCTTTAGAAAAATAAAAACGAGCTTTTTTGAATTTTGAAAACGCATTTTTGATAGCCCAATGGTTACTTTCACTACCACCACTAGTGATATAGCCCCAACTTGTCTGTGGATCCAAAGCATATCTTTTGAAGAAGAGATTTAATAATGCTTGTTCATAAACTTTTCCATCAAAAGAGTTATGACCTCTTTCAAAGGGATCACCTGCGTTATTAACATAAAAGAGTTTTGATTCTAGTAATCGCAACTGTTGTACGACTGGTGAATCATTGTTTAAGTTACCAGGATATCCAAAGAAATTGGCTTGTTGAAGATTAAAAGATGTTTTAAAGATTTGTGCATTTTCTAAAAAGACTTGATCTTCTTTTCTGAATGTTTCAACTTCTTCATTGCTAAAAGAAAATTTAAGGTTCTCATAATACGTTTCTTGTTCAAGTTTGTAAACTTGTTTATTGAGTTTATCAATTTCTTTTAAAAGTTTATCTTTTTCATCTAACATCACATTTATTGTGCCACAAAAAAGATTGTGGTGTAATAATATTAGTTATTAAAAAGTGCCAAGATATTAAGCACAATTAAGATTAACTAAATTCATGGAGGATATATGAAAAAAATATTATTTAGTATCGTATTTGTTTTATTATTCATATCAGCTTGTTCAACAACAGAAGTTGAAGAAGAAAAACAAGTCTTAAAGGTAGGGATGGAACTCGCATATCCACCATTTGAAACAAAAGATGAAACTGGAAATCCTGTAGGAGTTTCAATTGATATCGCAACGGCTTTTGCGGATTATTTAGGCTATGATATTGAAATTCAAAACATCAACTGGACTGGATTAATCCCTGCTTTACAAACTGGAGATGTTGATATGGTTATCTCATCTATGACCATTACAGAATCACGAAAAGAAAGTGTTGATTTCTCAGATGGTTATGCACAAGCTTATCTTGCATTCTTAGTGAACATCGATTCAAATGTAAATGCTGCTGCTGATTTAAATGCACAGGACAAAACCATTGTCGTTAAAACAGGAAGCACAGGGGATACCTATGTGACTAATAATTACCCACTCGCAACAATTTTACGCTTGGATGATGAAAGTGCTGCAGTTGCGGAAGTTGTTAATGGGAATGCAGATGCATTTATTTATGATCAACTTACAATCTATCGTAATGTAGCTGCTAATAGTGATTCAATTACCGCGTTAATGATTCCTAATCAAACTGCAGAACAATGGGGAGCAGCATTTACAAAAGGAAGTGATTTAACAGCTGAATTTAATAGTTTCTTAGCAGAATTCAAAGCTAACGGTGGCTTTACAGATATTATTGAAACTCACCTAAAGGAAGAAAAAGCAGCGTTTGACGCGGCTGGATTTACTTTCTTCTTCGAATAATGAAACAACTACGCTCAAAGAAATTATTGAACGCAATTGCCGTCCTAGTAACTTTGGGCGTTTTTGTGTTTATCTCTGCCTCAATGGCAAAAATCAATATCAACCCTGTTAATTTGTGGAACTATCGCGTCCGCTTTTGGCAGGGTTTTCTTTTAACTATTGAGATTAGTTTTGCCTCACTCTTTATTTCCTTATTGATTGGAAGTATCATAGCTTTTGCTAAAAACTCGAAAGTTTTATACTACAATTATTTGGCTAATACTTATGTTGAAGTAATTCGAGGAACACCACTACTTGTTCAGATTATATTCTTCTACTATATTATTGGGACTGCTTGGGGATTACACAATCGTTTTGTCGCGGGTGTGCTCATTCTGTCTATTTTTGAAGGAGCCTATATTTCAGAAATTATACGTGGTGGTTTAATCTCGATTGAATCTAAACAAACTGAGATTGCGAAATCGATCGGATTAGATAGTCATCAAACATTTCGATTTGTCATTTTGCCTCAACTTGTCGTCAGAATCTTACCAGCACTCGCAGGACAGTTCGCATCCGTTATTAAAGATAGTAGTTTACTCTCAACGATTGCGGTTATTGAATTAATGCAAGTTACAAAAGAAATTACAGCTAATAACTTTGGTATCTATTTTCAAAGTTACCTCTTGTTAGCTACCATGTATTTACTTTTAACCTATCCAATATCGCTATTGGCCAAATACCTAGAACGGAGATTTGCTTATGAAAATTAATTTTAAAAATCTCAGTAAATCATTTGGCAAACAAGACGTGCTTGTAAATGTAAATCAAGAAATCGAATTTAAAAGTTTAGCTTTGCTAGGTCCCAGCGGTTCAGGTAAGAGTACGCTATTAAGACTTGTTGCAGGCTTAATTGAAGTTGATGAAGGTAGCATTCATTTAGATGATCTAGATGTACCACATAGCGAGAAGGAACTCATCCAATATCGTCAAAGAATCGGTTTTGTGTTTCAAAACAACGGACTATTTCCACACCTTAGTGCTTTAGAGAATATTACACTACCGCTTATTAAAGTACATCACTATGAAGTGGTAGAAGCTAAAAGATTAGCACTATCATATTTGGAAAAATTCAATTTAAGTGAACAAGCATATCAATCAAGTATGACTTTGTCAGGTGGTCAACAACAACGTATCCAAATCATACGAGCTATTATTCATAAACCTAAGTTGGTTTTATTAGATGAACCAACGAGTGCTTTAGATCCAGATATTTCTGTCGAAGTATTAGAAATGCTCAAAGAATTAATCAAAGAAGGTATTCAGATTATTTTAGTAACTCATCACTTAGGTTTTGCGAAAAATGTTTGTGATCAAGTTTTATTTATAGATGAAAAAAACATTGTCGAGGCAGGGCCATCCAAACAATGTTTTGAAAATCCACAATCATCTAATCTAAAACAATTTTTAGATAAAATGCGTGAGTTTGAATAAAGAAATTGCTTATACCGTTTCTTTTTTTTCTAAGAATATTTTCCGGGTAATAAAGTTAAAGACCATAACGATACCTGCAACCAATATTTTAGTTATGAGATCTGGTATATGAACGACATAGAATAAAACATAGAAGAGTGCCCAGTTTAGACCTGCACCCATCACTGAGAACGTCACGAAGATCATAAATTCGTGATGTTTTTTTAAGTCATCTTTACCAACAAAGACATACTTCATACTCATCAAATAGTTGAAGATTAGTGAAATGGAAAAAGACATAATGGTCGCAACCATCTCAATGATTCCAAGATATCGAGTAAAGACAAAATAAAGTGCCATATCAATCACAAAGGATAAGCCACCAACAATTAAAAATTTAAAGATTTGTGTAAATAGTTTTTTCATAAATTTTTCCCTTCGCTATTATCCCAAAAAGGGGACTAAGCGTCAATAAGCTTGGGTATGTGTCACCTCATAATGACGTGCATCGTGTATAATTAAAGGGATGCAAAAAGAGTATATAGAAATAAAAGGGGCTCGTGAAAACAACCTCAAAAATATTGATATTAATATCCCTAGAGATCAGTTAGTGATTATGACTGGGCTCTCAGGTTCAGGAAAGACTTCACTCGCGTTTGACACAATCTATGCGGAAGGACAAAGACGCTATGTGGAATCTTTAAGTGCGTATGCACGCCAATTTTTAGGAAATACAGAAAAACCAGATGTTGATGCGATTGAAGGTTTATCACCAAGTATTTCGATTGATCAAAAAACGACATCCAATAATCCAAGATCAACAGTGGGAACGGTCACAGAGATCTATGATTATTTACGTTTAATGTATGCCCGTGTAGGCACACCTTATTGTCCTATACATGATGAGCCAATTCATGCCCAAACCATTAAACAAATGGTAGATCGTGTCATGAAAGAAGAAAATGAAACGCGTTTGATGATTGCGGCACCGGCTATACGTCAGAAAAAAGGAACACATAAAGACTTCTTTGAGAAAATGCGCAAAGAAGGTTTTGTGCGTGTAAGAGTCGATGGCTCAGTACTGATGTTGGAAGATGAAATCGATTGTGATAAAAACAAGAAACATGACATTGATGTCATTGTGGATCGTATTGTTAAAAGAGAGGATAGTCAATCACGTCTTCATGATTCTTTAGAGATTGCGATCAAACATGCGGATGGTTTAGCTTTAGTGATTACTCCGAATGAAGAAATCTTATTCTCCGCAAATTATTCTTGCCCTAAATGTGGCTTTTCAGTGCCCAATCTACAACCACGATTATTTTCATTTAACTCACCACTTGGTGCCTGTGATACTTGTAAGGGTTTAGGTATTATTCAAATGGTGGATGTGGATTATCTTATTCCTGATCGAAGCTTATCGATTATGGAAGGTGGAATTATTTATTATAAGAATATTAAAGGTTCAGAAAACATTGAGTGGCAAAACTTTGAAACCTTATGTAATGCCTATAAGATTCCTTTAAATAAACCGATTGCGACATTTTCAAAAGAACAATTAGATATCGTTTTAAATGGATCAAAAGAACCAATTAAATACACCATTGAAACGCGTTCGGGTAACCGTTTTAGTCGTAATGATTATATTGAAGGTGTAAAAACACTCATTGAACGACGTTTTATGGAAACCACTTCCCAAGGAGCACGTGAATGGTACGGTACTTTTATGACCGATTCAGTCTGTCCAACATGTTCTGGGAAACGATTAAACGAAATGGCATTAAGTGTTCGCGTGGGAGAAAAGAACATCTCTGAATGGACAGCGATGTCAGTTAAACAAGCATTGGCTTATATGCATGATCTAAAACTTAAACCAATGCAGGAAGAGATTGCTCATTTAGTTCGCAAAGAAGTTGATGAGCGTTTAAGTTTCTTAAAAGATGTCGGTTTAAATTATTTAACCTTAGATCGGATTGCGGGATCTCTATCGGGTGGTGAAGCACAACGTATTCGTTTGGCAACCCAAATAGGTTCTCGCTTAACAGGCGTTTTATACGTTTTAGATGAACCATCGATTGGTCTGCACCAAAGAGATAATGCGAAACTTATCGCAACGCTTAAAAATATGCGCGACTTAGGTAATACCTTGATTGTGGTTGAACATGATGAAGAAACGATGATGGAGTCTGATTATATTATTGATATTGGACCAGGTGCTGGTGTACATGGCGGTGAAGTTGTCGCAACCGGTTCACCAACTGAACTTATTAATCATCCAACATCGATTACGGCTGAATACTTAAGTGGGAAACGAGTGAATCATATCCCTGAGAAAAGACGTAAGGGAAATGGTTTAAAACTAAAAGTTAAAGGGGCAAGTGAAAACAACCTTAAGAATATTAACGTTGATTTTAAATTGGGTGCCTTTAATGTAGTGACGGGTGTTTCGGGTTCTGGTAAGTCAACGCTTGTTAACGAAATCTTAGGTAAAGCAATTGCCCATGATTTAGGCAAGGTTCGTGTAAAACCAGGGAAATATAAGAGAATTGAAGGTTTAGAACACATTGATAAACTCATTGAGATTGATCAAAATCCAATTGGACGTACTCCACGATCAAACCCAGTAACTTATACAGGTGTCTTTGATCATATTCGTGATCTATTTGCCTTAACACCAGAAGCCAAAATTCGAGGTTATGATAAAGGACGTTTCTCTTTTAATGTAAAGGGTGGACGATGTGAGTTATGCCAAGGGGATGGTGTTAAGCGTATCTCAATGCATTTCTTACCAGATGTTTATGTCCCATGTGAAGAGTGTGAAGGGAAACGTTATAATCAAGAAACACTTGAAGTTACCTATAAAGGTAAAAATATCTACGATATTTTAGAACTCACCATTGAAGATGCGATTGAATTTTTCAGTGCTATCCCTAAGATTAAACATCGCTTAAAAACCTTAGAAGATGTCGGTTTAGGTTACATCAAATTAGGACAATCAGCGACCACTTTATCAGGTGGTGAGGCTCAACGGGTAAAACTAGCGAGTGAACTTCAACGTAAGGCAACGGGTAAAACCGTCTTTATCTTAGATGAACCAACCACCGGTTTACATTCCTATGATGTTGGAAAGTTAATCAAAGTTTTACAACATATTGTCGATAATGGTGATACCGTTATAGTAATAGAACATAATTTAGATATTATTAAAAACGCTGACTGGGTCATTGATTTAGGTCCAGAAGGTGGCGATGAAGGTGGAACGCTTATTCAAGCAGCTAGCCCCGAAGATCTCGCTAAGAATGAAAATAGTTATACAGGACAGTATTTAAAACACGTCCTAGAAAAGAGGTAGACATGGATTATAGAGGTAAGGCGAAGATATCTGATTTTGCGAGCTATTTTAATCTAACTCAACTCACCGGAAATGAAGAAGCATTAAATCGGTGGGCGATTGTCCCGGATATTAATCGACCTGGTCTTGAACTTGCGGGTTATTTTGAACACTCAGAACCCAAGCGAATCATGATTATGGGAACCAAAGAAATTTCCTATATGGCGACTTTAAGTCCTGAGGTATTAGAAGAAAGATTAGAAAGAATCACAGATTCATTTACACCAGCAATTGTCATTTCAAAAAACCAAGAAGCACCGGCGATTTTACTTGAAATTGCGAATACTAAAAACTTCCCAGTTTTTGCCTCTAATCTACCAACCTATCGTTTGATGGTTGATATTGTTGCATACTTAGATGAACAATTAGCGCCGGTAGATAATATACATGGTGTCCTTTTAAATATCTATGGTAAAGGTGTATTAATCACTGGTGATAGTGGTATGGGTAAATCTGAAACAGCTTTAGAACTAATTAAAGCTGGACATGTACTCGTTGCGGATGATCGTGTAGATGTTTCGCGTATTCATAACACTTTAATTGGACAAGCCCCTGATTTACTCAGAGGGATGTTAGAGATACGAGGCATTGGGATTATTGATGTGGCCAAGATGTTTGGCTCATCAACCATTCTAGATAAGAGTGAAATAGATTTTATCGTTCATTTAGAAAAATGGGATGAAGAAAAAGAATATGCACGCGTTGGTATTGAAGATGATTTATTTGAAACTTACTTAGAATTAACCGTACCTAAGATTTTAATCCCGGTACGTGAAGGGCGTAATATTTCTGTTCTTATTCAATCAGCTGTCGCAAACTTTAACTTAAGACTACAAGGTTTTAATTCCGCAAAAGAATTTGAACAACGCGTCTATGATTTCATCCAGAAACAAAATGAGGTAGAAGAAGAATGAGTTTTTTTCCAGACTTTAGAACATTTGTAGAACTTGGGCCTTTAAGTATTAAATGGTACGCTGTCTTTATCTTAAGTGGTGCCATTATCGCCTATAGTATTTCCGCAAAAGAAATCAAAAAAATGGGTTATGACTCAAGTGTGGCAGATGATTTATTCTTTGGTGCACTCATCTTTGGGATTATTGGATCTCGTTTATGGTATGTTTTATTTTATGATTTAGAGTATTACCTATCAGATCCTATATCAATTCTAATGACTTGGAATGGTGGTATGGCCATTCAAGGTGGACTCATGTTAGGAGGGCTTTTTGCCTATATCTTTTTGAAACGCAAACATATTTCTTTTTTAAGAATGGCAGATGCGGTTGTCCCAACAATTCTAATTGCCCAGGCTTTAGGTCGTTGGGGAAACTTTATGAACCAAGAAGCTTATGGAAACATTGTCTCTGAAAGCTTTTATACCTATTGGCCAGACTTTATTAAAAATACAATGTTTATTATGGGTGAATATCGTGCCCCAACTTTCTTTTATGAAAGCATTTTAAATATTCTAGGGTATATCCTCATTGTGTTTGGACTAAAACGTTTTGGTGATAATAAACGTGGTGATTTTGCTTATGCCTATTTAATGTGGTATGGCTTAGTTCGTTTTTGGGTTGAAGGGATGCGTACAGACTCCTTAATGTTTATGGGTCTTCGTATGGCTCAAGTCTTATCTATTCTATTTATTGTGATTGGTCTTTTAGGTAAATTAGGCGTCTATCGAAAATTCTTTAAAACAGAGAAACCTGCGATTATCTTTGACTTAGATGGAACCTTACTTGATACTGAACCAACCATTGTATATGCAGCTCAGCATGCCTTAAACCATTTCTTTCCAGATTTAAAACTCACTAAGGAACAAGAACTCGGATTCATCGGTCCGACTCTTCATCAAAGTTTAGGGGTTTATTTAAAAGAAGATCAAATAGAAGAGGGTATTGAACTCTATCGTAAATATAATAAAGAAGCTCATTTAACGCATTTAAAAGTGATGGATCATGCGCTAGAAGTTGTGAAACAACTTCATGATGAAGGCTATCCATTAGGCATCTTTTCTTCTAAGAAAAAAGAGATGGTCGCCTATGGTTTAGAACTGTCAAAAATGGATCAATACTTTGATGTGATCATTGGTTACGATGAAGTCAAAAAACATAAACCAGATCCAGAAGGTATGATTACGACTTTAAATGCGATGGGTTGTACACGTGATAATGCGATTTATATTGGTGATTCACATACCGATATGCAATCAGCTCATAGTGCAGGCATCTATACCATTGCTTATTTATTTCATCCTGAAAGAAGTGAAGAATTATTGGCAACACAGCCGAACAATTCGATTTCAGATTTAAGAGATATTTTATTGATTATTCAAGGAGATCATTCATGGACACACAATATGATGTAGCCATTGTTGGCCAAGGACCAGCAGGTATGACCGCAGCTATTTATGCAAAGCGTGCGGGATTAAATGTCGTCATGTTTGAAGCGAGTGCACCAGGTGGAAAGTTAGTCAAAACCTTTGAGATTGATAACTGGCCAGGTGAACCACATGTTTCAGGTGTGGATCTAGCAATGAAGATGTTTAATCATGTGTCTGAAATGGAGATTGAAACCATTTATGGACATGTCGCAAAAATAGATGATGGAAAAGTAAAGACCATTGAAACCGATGATGGTCAAATCATTAAAGCGCGATCTATTATCTTTGCCTCAGGAACGGTTGAAAATAAAATGAATATCCCTGGTGAAGAAGCCATGATGGGTAAAGGTGTAAGTTTCTGTGCGGTATGTGATGGAGCCTTCTATAAAGACAAACGCGTTATTGTGGTTGGTGGTGGAAACTCCGCATTAGAAGAAGCCGTTTATTTAACTCAATTCGCAAAAGAAGTCTTAATTATGATTCGTCGTGATGTCTTTAGAGGTGATCTTAAAGCACAAGAAGAAGTCTTACATCATCCTAAGATTAAAGTGCTTCGTAAACATATCCCAATTGAAGTTATACATGAGACAACTGTAACAGCTTTAAAGGTTCAAAATGTGGATACAAAAGAAGAACATTTAGAAACTTGTGATGGAATCTTCCCATATATTGGCGCAACCCCGTCCACCCAAGCCATTGCTCATTTAGATGTTTGTGATAACTTAGGTTATCTTATCGTCAATGAGAAAATGGAAACATCTGTACCTGGCTTATTTGGGGCAGGTGATGTGGTGGTAAAACCACTTAGACAAATTGTGACAGCTGTTAATGATGGTGCGATTGCGGCACAAATGGCATTTCACTATCTACAAGAACATTAAACTTGTGTATACTAAGACAATCAGTAAAATGATTGTTTTTTTATTTCAGGAGAACTATGACAGAAATTTTATATGCAGCCAGTATTCTAGGCTTAATCGCATCATTTATTAAATCTAAAGAAAAAACCAAAAAAGTACTCATGAAAGCTTGGAAATCTTTCATGAATATATTGCCTCAAATGTTAGGCATCATGATGATGGTAGGCTTTACTCTAACCCTACTTAGCCCTGAACAGATATCTAATTTAGTGGGTGAAAACTCAGGTTACTTTGGGACATTTATCGCAGCTATTGTAGGATCTATTTCACTGATTCCAGGATTTGTTGCGTTTCCTTTAGCGGCTGCCTTAAAAAATAATGGGGCAGGTTATATGCAGCTTGCGGCACTTATCTCAACACTTATGATGGTGGGGATTGTGACCTTACCCGTTGAAATATCTTATTTTGGAAAGAAGGCGAGTATCCTAAGAAATGTCTTAGCTTTTATCTTTTCTTTGATTGTCGCTTTAGTGATCGGAGCGTTATTATCATGATGAAAAAACTAAAAAAATATCGTATCGTCATCATCTTAGTTGTTTTATATAGCTTTCTATATTTTATAAACCCAGATATTTTCCACGGAAGTGTTGAAGAGACCAAAAACAATCTTTGGGAAATGATACAAATTATTCCACCTGTTTTTCTACTACTTGGATTATTAGATGTTTGGGTACCTCGAGAAACGATGGTCAAAATGATGGGAAGAGGCAGTGGGTTAAGAGGTGTTTTACTTGCCTTCTTTATGGGCTCTGCCGCGGCAGGACCACTTTATGCGGCTTTTCCAATCGCAGTCACTTTGCTTAAAAAAGGTAGTTCATTTAGAAATGTTCTGATTTTAATTGGGGCCTGGTCGACCACTAAAGTACCGCTTCTGATGTTTGAAGCGAGTTCGATGGGACTTGAGTTTATGTTGATCCGTTTAGGTTTAAGTATCATTGGAATTCTTTCTATCGCTTATTTGAGTGAAATCATTTTAGGACATGCTGAATGTGATCAAATTATTGAGAGTTCAAAGACGATAGAAACACATTAAAGGTATTTAACCCACCCGGATGCGTGGTATAATGAAAAAAAGAGGTAAAACCTTATGAATATTCCAAATATCATCTTAATTTCTGGTATGTCGGGGGCAGGGAAAACAACCGCAATGGGAGTCTTAGAAGACATGGGTTATCGCTGTGTTGACCAATTGCCTTTTAAACTACTACCATCATTAATTGAGTATTGTGAAACAGAAAATGATTTAAGGTTTTCACATTTAGCACTATCAACATATATCTCAGATTTTGAACAATTTTATACCTACTTAAAAGGATTGAATTTTAATTTATCTGTTGTTTTATTAGATGCGAGTGATCAAGAACTTTTAAAGCGTTATAAATTCTCGCGTCGTATGCATCCCATGCTCTTGAGCAATGCCGCCACCACTTTAGAAGAGGGTATTAGTGCGGAAAGAGAAGTCTTTAAAAATATTCGTGAACAAAATATCACCTTAGTAGATACCTCTGTTTTAACAGCTACTGAGCTTAAACAGAGATTAAATCAACTGATTGAAGTGAATCGTAAATCGACATTCTCCATTTCTTTTATTTCTTTTGGATACAAAAATGGAGTACCACTCGATGCAGACTTGCTTTTCGATGTACGTTTTTTACCAAATCCACATTGGGATGAAAGCTTAAGACCATTTAATGGAAATGATAAGTCTGTCTATGATTATGTGATGGAAAAAGAACAAACACAGACATTTATTAAGAACTTAGAATCGTTCTTAGATTATGCCTTTGAAGAATATGCGAAAGAAGGTAAGAATCACTTTACTGTTGGCATTGGCTGTACCGGTGGTCAACATCGTTCAGTATCAATTGTGAATTATTTATTTGAAGTTTATGGGAAGAAGTATCAGGTCTACAAGGATCATAGAGATTTGGGGTAAGTCATGCAGAATAAATTAAATGTTGTCGTGATTGGAGGGGGAACTGGTCAATCAACAATTTTAAGAGGCCTAAAGAATATTGAAGATATCCATATCACAGCTGTTGTAACAGTGGCCGATGATGGTGGCTCTACAGGTCGCTTAAGAAAAACCTATCATATTCCTGCGATGGGCGATATTCGAGCGGTCATGATTGCTTTAGCGGAATCTGAAAGTTTATTATCCACTCTAATGGGATATCGTTTTGAAAATGATGAAGATGTCGATAATGAATTAGCTGGTCATAATTTAGGTAATTTAATCTTAACTGCACTGACGAAACAAAATGGTTCCTTCATGGATGCGATTATGGATATTTCCCATGTCTTAAATGTTAAGGGTGATATTGTTCCTTCGACCCATCAGGTTGTTACTCTTTTAGCGCGAATGGAAGATGGAACCATCGTAAAGGGAGAATCTAATATCCCTGAGTCGCGTATAAAAATCGAAGAAGTTTTTTATGATGAAAAAGTATCTGCTTCAAAGGAAGCTTTGATTGCGATCAAAGAAGCGGATGTGATTATTTTAGGGATTGGTTCTTTATATACCAGTTTGTGTTGTAATCTAATTATTGATGATTTAAGAGATGCATTGAATCAGACGAATGCGCAAAAGATTTATGTCGCCAATGCCATGACTCAACAAGGCGAAACAGAAAACTATAGTTTAGAAGATCATATTAATGCATTGATTAAACATGGTCATCTAAAAATTGATACTGTAGTTACGGCAAACGACAGCATTCCTGAACATATCCTTAAGCGATATGAACTTGAGAATGCAGGTCCTGTCTTTATTAAAGAAAAAAGCCATGATTATGAATTGATTGAAACATCGCTTCTACAAATACATGAGAAACATGTTCGTCATGATCCTGAAAAGATTAAACAGTTTTTTGAATCCTATTTTAAGCACTTAAGAGGTTAGAATATGTCTTTTACACAAGAAGTTAAACATGAAATTGTTGGCGTTGAACTGGAGGATTGTTGTAAGAAAGCACAAAGTGCAGCCTTAATCCAACTTTGTTCAACAATGATTATCCGTAATCAAAGTATCCAACTCCATATCAAAACAGAAAACGCTCAAACGGCTAAGCGTATTTTTCAATTGCTTAAAGAACGTTATGCACCAGACATGAAGTTGGTGGTCACAAAGAAAAGCAATCTCAAGAAAAATAATATTTATACATTAGAACTCTATTCTCATGTGAATGAAATTTTGGAAGATTTAGAACTTTTTGGTGATGAAGGTTTTAATGAACATCCAAGTTCAAACTTAACTGAAAAAGAATGTTGTGCTCGGGCTTATTTAGCTGGTGCATTCTTGGCTTCAGGTAGTTTAAATTCACCACAGAAAACCAATTATCATTTAGAAATCGTTACGAGTTCTGAAGAACATGCAGATTTTATTAAATCATTAATGGACCGATTTAATTTAAACGCAAAACGGACACAAAGAAGAGGTCATGAAGTTACCTATCTTAAATCATCTGAAAAGATATCAGATTTTTTAAGAATGTGTCAGGCGAATAATGCGGTCTTGGATTTTGAAGATATTCGTATTCAACGTGATTTCCATAACTCACTTACGCGTTTAGACAATTGCGAAGTAGCGAATGAAATGAAAACTCAAAAAGCCGCAATAAAACAAGTTCAAGCGATTGAACAACTTATCCAAAAAGGTATCTTTGAGAACTTAGATGCGACCACTCAAGAAATGGCACACTTAAGACTCAATCATCCGGATGCTTCTTTAAATGAATTATGCGAAGCCTATGCGCAAAAGACAGGTATCGTTATCTCTAAATCAGGCATGAAACATCGCTTAGCTAAACTGGTTAGTTATAATGAATAAATTAAATAAACAGGGGATCTTTGCCTTACTAGCGCCACTTAGATGGGCAATAGTCATGGGCATCATCTATAGTATTTCTTCAGGTCAATATTTAGTTTTAAGTTTATGGGGCTATGTTTTAATCTACGCCTTTAGTGGCGTCATGGCTAATTTATGGATAGCCTCAAAAGATCCAAATCTTATGAATCAAAGAGGGGTCATTAAAGAAGATACCTTGAAGTATGACAAGATCTTAATGCTTATCTTTTTAATAGGATTTGTGATTGTTATGCCATTAGTGGCGGGACTGGATGCGCGTGCACATGGAATTGTATTAGGCATGCAGTCATATATGATTGGTTTAATTGTGTTTTTAATATCTGTGATCATAAGCTTAAAGGCCATGTTGGAAAATCCATTCTTTGAAAACTTAATTAGACTTCAGACAGATCGAAATCACAAAGTAATCGATACTGGCATTTATCGTTTTGTCAGACATCCAGGCTATTTGGGGATGTTGTTAGGGGTCTTGGCGCAACCAATATTACTTAGAAGTCGCTTAGCTTTTTGGATCAGCATTCTATTAATGATTCTTGTCGTATTAAGAACTCATAAAGAAGATGAATTCTTAGAAAAACATCTTGAAGGTTATCGTGCTTATAAAGAGAAGGTCAAAGATTTACTTATTCCATTTATTTGGTAAAGAAATCATTAATAAAGTTTTACACAAGAAAATTTTAAAAATCATAAAATACATCTATCAAAGGAAACTTAAATAAATGAATACCTGTGTTATCTATTATTCATATGAAGGCAATACAAAAATAATTGCCGAAACACTCGCAAAAGAAATTGATTGTGATGTGTTTGAAATAAAACCTCTTAAAGATATGAAATCAAAAGGTTTAATGAAGTATGTTTGGGGTGGAAGACAAGCCTTAATGAAAGAGACCCCAAGTTTAGAAAAATTTGACTTCGATTTAAGTAATTATGATCGTGTTTTTTTAGGCACCCCAATTTGGTCGTGGACACTTGCCCCAGCTGTTAGATCACTAATTCAGAATGACTTAAGAGATAAATATGTCTATCTTTTCTATACACATGAAGGTGGTGATCAAGGTTTTTATTCAAAAGCTGAAGAACTGGTGAATCATCGAAATCGTTTAATTGGTGTACGAGGATTTATTAACGTTGCCCGTAACACTGAAGCTTCGATTAGTTATTGTAAAGAATGGTCAAAAGAAGTAAAAACCATATTTAGATTATAAAAGAGCTCAAATTGAGCTCTTATTTTAAAGGTCTTTATAATGTTCTTTAAAGTAGTTTTGGTAGGAACCTGATAAGATATTTTGCCACCAAGATTTATTATCTAAATACCATTTGATGGTTTGTTGAATACCAGTGTCAAAGTTGTATTTAGGTGTCCATCCTAGTTCAGTCTCAATCTTTGTTGGATCAATCGCATAACGTAAATCATGTCCTGCACGATCAGTCACATAAGTAATCAGTGATTCAGGTTTGTCGAGTGATTTAAGAATTGTTTTCACAACGTCAAGATTTGTTCTCTCATTATGTCCACCAATATTATAAACTTCACCAACTTTTCCTTTTCTAAGGATTAAATCGATCGCCACACAGTGATCATAAACATGTAGCCAATCGCGTACATTTTCACCCTTGCCATAAACTGGTAATGATTCATCGTTTAATGCACGAGAAATCATGAGTGGAATCAGTTTCTCTGGAAAATGATAGGGTCCATAGTTGTTTGAACAACGACTAATGGTTGCAGGAACTTTAAAGGTTCTGTGATAAGCCTGAACTAATAAGTCGGCACCAGCTTTTGAAGCTGAGTAAGGACTTGATGTATGTATAGGTGTATGTTCAGTAAAGAATAAATCAGGACGGTCTAATGGTAAATCACCATAGACTTCATCAGTAGAAACTTGATGATACCGTTTAACTCCATATTTCTTTGATGCATCAAGTAAAACTTGTGTGCCCAAAATATTGGTTCTTAAGAAAATGCCTGGATCTTTAATAGAGCGATCAACATGTGATTCAGCTGCGAAATTGACAACCGCATTAAATTGTTCAGTTTCAAAAAGTTTATCAATAAATTCATTGTCGGCAATATCACCTTGAACAAATTTATAGTTCTTTTTATTCTCAACATTTTTTAATGTTTCTAAGTTACCTGCATATGTGAGTAAGTCTAAATTTACAATTTCATCATTTGGATAGGTTTCAACCATGTAGTTGACAAAGTTACCACCGATAAATCCTGCTCCACCTGTAACTAAAATTTTCATGATTTACCCTTGTATTGAACCTTTCCAGCAAGCACGTTCTTCAGGTAAAGTCCGTACGGAGATTTTCCATATCGCTCAGCAGCAGTTAATAATTGTTTGTCATCTATCCAACCTTTATGGAAAGCAATTTCTTCAACAGAAGAAATCTTAAGACCTTGACGTTTTTCTAAAGTACGCACAAAATCTGCAGCTTCTAGTAAACTATCTACTGTACCTGTATCTAACCAAGCAAAGCCGCGGCCTAATACTTCTACGCGTAATTTGTCTTCGTTTAAGTAGGCTTTCATCAAATCTGTGATTTCGTATTCACCACGCGTTGAAGGAACTAAGTTTTTTGCCTTCTGTATAACGGTCTTATCAAAAAAATACAAGCCTGTAATACAGTAATTCGACTTTGGATCTGTAGGTTTCTCTTCAATGGAAACAACTTTTTGGTTTTCATCAAACTCAACAATCCCAAAACGTTCAGGATCATTTACGTAATAACCAAAGATTGATGAAATTCCAATTTCACATTTTGATGCAGCTTCTTTTAAATAGCCACTAAATGAGTTTCCGTAGAAAATATTATCGCCTAAAATCATCGCAACGCTATCATCACCAATAAATTCTTCACCTAAGGTAAATGCTTGAGGCAAGCCATCTGGAGACGGTTGTACTTTATAGGATAATTTTAAACCATATTCTGATCCATCCCCTAGAAGTCTTTCAAAATTTGGTAAATCTTGAGGGGTTGAAATAATAAGAATTTCTCGTATCCCTGCCAACATCAAAGTCGACAATGGATAGTAAATCATTGGTTTGTCATAGATTGGTAGTAATTGTTTGGATGTGACCATTGTTAATGGATAGAGCCGTGTGCCTGATCCACCCGCAAGTATTATGCCCTTCATAAAATCTCCTTTATCCCTGTTTAAGGATATGATCAATCACAACCAACATTGGATCAACCATTTTTACGTTAAATGTATCTTCTTCTAAAACCATTGAAATTTCAGTGCATCCACCAATAATAGCTTCTGCCCCTAAATCAATAAGTTTTTCACCAACCTCAATGAGTTGGTCTACACATAAACCCTTTGTGTAACCAGCTTTAATACCATGACTTGGATTATAGATCGCATCCATGACAAGGAATGCTTGATCATTGACATTTGGTAATAGTAGTTCAATATCTTTAAAGTACTTTTGAAATAGCTTTAAATTAATCGTTCCAGTTGTGGCCAGCAAGCCAACTTTTTTGATGTTTTGTTTCTTTAAGTAAAGATAAGTTTCTTCAATCGCATTGTAGAGTTTAAAGTCAGCGTTTTCTTTTAGTGTATCAAAGAAATAATGAGAAGTTAAACATGTTATAAAGCCTTGGTCGATTTGCGCATGATTCATACGTTCAATCGCTTCAATTAGTAATGGTAATGGACTTTCTTTACCATAAACAATCGCTTGAGTTCGATCTGGTATTTTCGCATTAGAATCAACAATCGTAAAGAAGTGATCTTGATCTTTTGATACTTTAGTTCTGTGGATAAGTTGGGTGTAATAATAAGCACTCGCTTCAGGACCCATACCACCAATGATTCCAAGTTTTAAATCATTCATGAAACACTCCTTTTAAATTTATTAATAAAACGACCTAACAACATATTAAGCATACCAAAAAATGGACGAATGTCATGGATATCAAAGACAGCTGGAATTAATCTTCGTTTAAATGTTGGCAATATTTCTTTTAATGTGAGTTGTTTTTGGCGTAAATATTCTCTAATGGCTAAGGTATCTTCATATTCAAACCAGAAGGCAATATTGGTGTCTTTTTCAACACAGTGATCATTAAGTGGTGTACCTGTTAACTCCATGTATTGAACATAAGGGAAGTTAACCCCTGATGCCTCTAACATACTATTTAAAGTAGTGGTACGAACATTAATCTCAATGACATAGTACTCACCTGATTTTTCATCTTTTTTAAATTCGATTTCAGCGAAACCACGCCAACCCATTTTCTCTAAGAAAGGCGCCCCCAAAGTGTGGAGTTCAGGAACATACTTTTGAATCGTAAAAGATGAAGCACCAAAGTTGATTGGCCATTGTCTAAATTTATTACAGGTCACCCAATGAGATACTTTGCCGTCTTGATTGACATAAGCATCGTAGGTATACATATGATCATCAAACCCTTCAATGATTTGTTGAACAATCACTTCAACTTTCGCATCATTACATTTTTGAATGGTGTCCTTTAATTCTTCTGTATTATTAACCACAAATGATTTACATCTAAAAATTTTAGTGAATGCTGGAGAATCAACCGGTTTAACTAAGACAGGGAAATCTGTATTCTTCTCTAATTTTGACACTAAATCTTTATCAGATGATCTCAGACTATAAGGTATAGGGGCATTATATTTAATGGCTAAATCAGCTAAAGTATCCTTATTCATAACCTGAGTATATAGACCTTTTTGTGACTGAGGAATCAAGTAGTATTCATTTAACTCATCTAAGTACTTATCAATAAATTCAACATAGTTGTCAGCACAAGGAAAAAGAACAGGTTTTACTTCTTGTTTTTTTGCATAGTCAATTAAGTAATTTAAAAAAGCTTCTGGTTCTTTTGCGTAGTGTGGAGTAATGTGTTTTTCACTGACATATTTTGAAAGTGATGCATAAGCATTTTCTTTTGAATGGTCAAAAGTGACACAGTGTATTTTATGAGGTCCAAGTGAACGTAGAATACTTAATGCGATAAAGTAATTCGCCCCTAATATAACAGCTTTATTTTTTTTCATATTTGCCTATTCATTTTACCATAATAAAAAGGGCATTAAGCCCTTATGTTTTTCTAGGATTCTAAACCTTTTTCAAAGTTCCAAGCATCTCTCACCATGTCTTCTAAACTGAGTTTTGCCTGCCACTTAAGTTCTCTTTCTGCTTTTGATGCATCTGCGTAGGATGTCGCAAGATCACCAGGGCGACGATCAACGATACTGTAAGGGATGTCGATTCGATTAATACGTTTGAAAGTTTCAATGACCTCAAGCACAGAACTACCTTTGCCTGTTCCTAAGTTATAGATTTCAACGCCAGTATGATTGTGTTGAAGGGCAGCCATATGACCTTTCGCAAGATCAACGACGTGGATATAATCACGAACGCCCGTTCCATCAATCGTATCGTAATCACTACCGAATACACTTAATTGCTCGCGTTTACCTTTCGCTACTTGTGTGACATAAGGCATGAGATTGTTTGGAATGCCAGATGGTACTTCACCAATTAAACCACTACTATGAGCACCTACGGGATTAAAATACCGAAGAAGCGTAACTGAGAAATTTGGGTTTGCTTTAGCTGTGTCTTTAAGAATTCGTTCTGAAACAGCTTTGGTTTCGCCATAAGGATTAGAAGTAACACCAAGGATTGTATCTTCTTTTAATGGTGAGGGTTGATCACCATAAACGGTTGCGCTTGAACTAAAAATAAAATGCTTAACATTATGCTCAAGGGCCTTATCCGCTAAATTGATGGTACTTAATAAATTATTACGATAGTACATTAGTGGTTTTGCAGTAGACTCTCCAACTGCTTTATAACCTGCAAAATGAATGATAGCTTCAAAACTGTGTTTCTTAAATAAGGTTTCTAAGAAGGATGCATCTGATACATCACCTTCATAGAAAGTAACTTTCTTACCAGATATTTTTTCAATTCGATTAACAACATCTGCAGAAGAATTATAGAGATTATCTGCGATAACTACGTCATATCCCTCTTCGAGAAGTTCTACGACTGTATGAGAACCAATGAACCCAGTTCCCCCGGTGACTAAAATTGACATACATTACCTCGTTTCATCATTAGTTTAAGTATAAACTTATTTCTTAAGAAATTTATAGATGAGTTCTAAAACAAATGCAATCCCAAAGAACACAAGAAACCCATTGATACCACTGATGACATCTTGAAAGTCCATGATACCAGCACTACTGTAATACTGACCCATCTCATTTGCGAATGCAAAGGCTAGTAAAAATACAAGCGTAAATAAGAATGCGACGATAGAAATCGATAGTTTATTTAAAAGTTTAAAAACAATTCTGACAATATAAAATAAGATAAGTGCGCTAATGCCAAATATCCAAAAGTGTAATTGTTTATCATTGAGGGCTAAGCCCAATTGATCATTTAAGTTTAAGAACCAAGTATGTAAATCGGTAGATACCGATATCAGCTTTTCGAGTATGTTTTCCATGTGCCTTTATAGTCTACCATGTGTAAGTGAAACTGGGGTGAAATACTCGTGCTATAATTAAACAAAAAAAGGAAGAATATGCGATTATATAACTCAAAAAGCAATCAAATTGAAGATTTTAAACCGATTGAAGAAAATAAAGTATCTATGTATGTTTGTGGACCAACTGTCTATGGAGATGTACATATTGGAAACACCCGACCTATCATTGTTTTTGATACCTTAAGAAATACATTTGAAGCACTTAACTATGAAGTGACATACATTTCAAATATTACTGATGTAGATGACAAAATCATTAATAAAGCACTTGAAGAAGGGGTCAGTGAAAAAGATATTACTGATCGCTATATTGCGGCTTATAATGCAGTGCGTGATGGCGTAAATGCAGGGCGTTTAACAAAGACACCTAAAGTCACTGAAAGCATGGATGCGATTATTGATTTTATCGATGATTTAGTCAAACAAGATTTTGCATACAACGTTAATGGTAATGTCTATTTTAGAGTTGCTAAAGCTGATGAATACGGCGAAATCTCACACCAACGCATTGAAGATCTTATGGTTGGCGCAAGAATAGAAGAAACATCTGATAAAGAAAATCCATTAGATTTTGCCTTATGGAAAAAAACAGAACAAGGCATTCAATGGGATTCGCCTTGGGGTAAAGGACGACCAGGTTGGCATACAGAATGTGTGGTCATGATCAATGATCATTTCCATAGACAAATAGATATCCATGGTGGTGGTATGGATCTGAAATTCCCACATCATGAAAATGAAGTTGCACAAGCGCATGCATGTTTACATCATGGTTTAGCCAATGTGTGGATGCACAATGGGATGTTGAATATTGACGGTGAAAAAATGTCTAAATCTTTAGGCAATACCATGTTAGCTAAAGATGCGCTTAAATCATTAGGTGGAAATGTTTTACGTTGGATTATGTTGTCCACACATTACAGAGCACCCATTAATATTACAGAAGAACTGATAGAGAATGCGCGAGTAGAAGTGAATAAAGCACAAAGTATTCTCAAACAAGTTGAAATACAAAGTCAGTTAAGAACTATTGATTTAAACTCAAATGTAAAGACTGATTTATATCAATCATTCTTAGATGCTTTATCAGATGATTTAAATAGTCCTAATGCGATGCGCTATATCTTTGATCAAATTAAAGCTTTAAATAGTTCAATTCGACAAAAAGAATGGACTGAAGATGTTAAGAACAATTATCATTCATTACGATCGATGTTGAATGTTTTTGGGATTGTTTTTGATAAAATAGTCTTAAGTGATGAAAATCGCGTATTATTTGATCAATGGAATCAAGCTAAAGCAGACAAAGATTTTGCTAGTGCAGATACATATCGTGCACAACTCATTGAAAAGAATTTACTATGAATCCAGAATTACTCAACGGTTCAACCTTAGCTTTTGTAGGCGATGCTGTTCTTAGTTTGTGGGTGAGAACCTATTTAGTTGAACAAGGATATACAAAAGCGAACGATTTACAAAAAAGAAGTATTCAATTTGTTTCAGCCAATGCTCAAGCAAAATTTGTTCAAACTTTACTTAGTGAGAATTTCCTAAGTGAAGAAGAGAATAATATATATCTGCGTGGACGTAATCACAAAAGTGCATCAAAAGCTAAGAATGCAGACATTGTGACATATCGACAAGCGACAGGCTTTGAAGCATTATTAGGTTATTGGTATCTAAACGATAATGAGACACGATTGAAACAAGTCTGGGATAGACTTAAAACCACCCAGTAAAAAACATATGGCACACTACATTTACGGGAAGAACGTTGTTCGTCAACGCATCTTGTCCACAGAAAAAATTCATCGACTTTTGTTGAGCAAAAATAAACCTGATCAAGCGTTTGTTCAGCTCGCAAAAACACATCAAATTCCACTAACATATCTCAATGAACATGAACTCAAGAAGTTTAAAGGCGTTCACCAAAATGTCATTGCAGAAGTGGATGATTTTCGCTATTTCACTTTAGAAGAAGTTTTAGCTAATGTTGATGATCAAGCGTGCTTTGTGATTTTAGACGGCTTAGAAGATCCTCATAATTTAGGAGCAATTCTAAGAACTGCTGATGCAGCAGCTGTCAGTGCAGTCATTATCCCAAAACATGGTTCAGTTTCCTTAAACGCAACGGTTGCGAAAGTATCAACCGGCGCTATTGATACCGTCCCAACAGTAATGGTAACCAATCTCAATCAATGTATTGAAACGCTTAAAGCACAAGGATTCTGGATTTACGCTTCTGATTTAACTGATAAGTCTGAAGACTATCGAAAAGTAAAATACAGTGAAAAATGTGCTTTGGTTATTGGTTCTGAAGGACAAGGTATTTCACGATTGGTGCTTAAAAATTCAGATGTGATTGTTAAAATCCCGATGATGGGTGAAGTCACATCATTAAACGCATCAGTGAGTGCTGCATTACTTATGTATGAGGTTCTTAATCAACGTCTTCCCTAATTAACACATAGGGGGAATTATGGAATTACAAGAGCCTACAGATTACGAATTATTATATTTGATTAGACAAGATGATCAAGACAGCTACAATCTATTAATTGATCGTTATCGATTGATTATATGGAAGATAGTTCATCATTTATGCCGTTTTAAACCCGTTGGGTTTGATAAAGATGACTTATATCAAGAAGGCATGATGGGCCTAATGGATGCGATTCGTGCATATCGAGATGATATAGATTCTCGTTTTTCTGCCTTCGCTTCAGTATGTATTGAAAGACAAATACGCAGTTTCTTAAGACGTACACGTTCGCATTCTTATAAACTATTAAGTCAGGCAAAATCGCTAGATGAGCCATTTATGGTGAAAGAAGATAATTTATATTTAGAAGATGTCGTAAGCATCGATATAAAAGAATATAATCCTGAATATCAATGCATGGTTAACTGGGCACAAGATCAATTACCTAAAATTAAAAATACACTCAATGATCGTGATTGGAAGGTTTATCATATGTTTCAAATAGGTTATACCTATAAAGAAATTGCGAGCGACTTAAATATTAACGAAAAAGATGTCGATAATAGCCTGCAAAAGGTTCGACGTAAAATACGCAGCTTGTTTGACAGTGAATAGGCAAAATGATAGAGTTATAAAGCAAGAAACGAAAGACGTGGTTTTTTTAATGGCGGATAAAAGTAAACAAGTTATATTAACGTGTACTGTATGTCTCAATCGAAACTACACGACTTCACGTACAAAAGCCAACGCAGGTCAAAGACTTGAGTTGATGAAATATTGCAAACACTGCAATAAGAAAACCTTACATAAGGAAACAAAGTAGGAGGCAGTTGAAAGATGTTGAAATGGTTCAGTCTTTCCGGTATATTTACCGAAATTAAACGTATACGTTGGCCAAAACAAAGTGAGTTACTTCGTTTATCAACGATCGTAATCATCTTTATTATTTTCTTTGGTGCATTCTTCGTCGCTAGCGAAGCAATCGTAGCCTTCTTCTTACAATTAATTGGAATTGGAGCTTAAGCTATGGAAGAAATCGTAAAAGAGTGGTACGTCGTAAATACTTACGCCGGTCATGAAAACAGAGTTAAAGAAAACTTAGAACGTCGTGTTGAAACGATGGGTATCGAACATAACTTATTCAGAATCCTAGTTGCGGAAGAAGAAGAAGTTGAAATCAAAAACGGCAAAAAAGTCGTTAAGATGAAAAACCTTTACCCTGGTTATCTTTTTGTTGAGATGATTATGACAGATGAAGCTTGGTATGTTGTCCGTAATACCCCAGGTGTTACTGGATTTATCGGATCATCAGGTGGTGGGGCAAAACCGTTCCCAGTTTCACCAGATGAAATTGAAGCAATCTTTAGACGTTTAGGATTAAGCGAAAGCAAGATCCAAGTGGATTTCGCAATTGGCGATCACGTACGTATTCTTCAAGGTCCTTTCTCAGGCATTGAAGGTACAGTCGAAAGCATGAATGATGAAGCACAATCAGCGATTGTATTAACTTCACTATTCGGCCGTGAAACCCCAACAGAAATCGCTTATATCGACTTAGAAAAAATCGCATAAAAGCATCTTCGGATGCTTTTTTTGTTTGACATAAGACAGGCTTCGCTATAAAATAAGTAAGCCTGTCAAACAGGCAATACGCGGGAGGATATGCAATGTCCAAATGAACCGCGGCATACATCTATATATAAGGAGGATTGTACTGTGAGTAAAAAAATTGCAAAAGTCGTCAAATTACAATTCGACGGCGGTGGCGCAAGACCTGGTCCTGCTCTAGCTTCAGCTGGTGTCAACATGCCACAATTCTGTAGTGCGTTCAACGATGCTACTGCAGATCGTAGAGGGGAACTTGTCCCTGTTGTTATTACTGCTTATGAAGACAAATCATTTGACTTCGTACTAAAAACAACACCTGCTTCAGTTATGTTAAAGAAAGCTGCTAAAGTTTCAAAAGGTAGTGGTTCTGCAAAAGTAACTAAAGTTGGAAAAATCAGTGTAGATCAATTACGCGAAATTGCGGAATATAAAATGCCTGATTTAAATGCTAATGATATCGAAGGTGCTATGGCAATCGTTGCTGGTACTGCTCGTAACATGGGCATCACAATTGAAGGGTATGGTGAATAGTCATGGCTAAACACGGTAAACAATACAAAGCAGCTATTGCTAAAGTAGAAGCTAACAAAGCCTATCCAATCGCTGAAGCAATTAGCTTAGCTAAAGAAATCAACTCTGTTAAATTCGACGCTTCTGTTGAATTATCATTCAAATTAAATGTTGATCCACGTCACGCTGATCAACAAATCCGTGGAGCAGTTGTACTTCCTCACGGAACAGGTCGTAGCCAAAAAGTTCTCGTCGTGACTCAAGGTCCTAAAGAACAAGAAGCAAAAGATGCTGGTGCAGATTTTGTTGGTGGTAAAGACATGCTTGAACAAATCAAAGGTGGATGGTTCGATTTCGATATTATCGTTGCGACTCCAGACATGATGGCTGAACTTGGTAAATTAGGTAAAGTATTAGGTCCTAAAGGCTTAATGCCAAACCCAAAAACTGGTACAGTTACAATGGATGTTACAAAAGCTGTTACTGATATCAAAAAAGGTAAAGTTGAATACCGTGTTGATAAAGAAGGTAACATTGCAGTGTTAGTAGGTAAAGTTTCATTCGATGACGAAAAACTTAACGAAAACATCAAAACAATCTTTGAATTAATCAACCGTGCACGTCCTGCAGCTGTTAAGGGTACATATATGAAGAACTTAGTTCTATCTACGACTATGGGTCCTGGCATTAAAGTCGACACAAATAGTTTCTAAAAGCGATTTAATCGCTTTTTTTCTTGACAAGTTTATGTAATTTGTTAAAATAACAAAGCAATAGACCTAAGACAGCAACGGCCAATGGCTTAATAAAGTTGCCGAGGTGTAAAAGAACTTTTAAACTTTTACTCACGCTGTCTTTACTAAGAAGCGTGAGTTTTTTATTTCACTATAAGCGTCTATTGGATTTATAAAGGAGGACGTTGTTCATGAATCAAACGATACTCGAAGCCAAAAAAGCTCGTGTTGCTGAAATTACAGAAATGTTTAAAGCAGCATCATCTAGTGTTATTGTCGAATATCGTGGACTATCTGTTGCCGAAGTTACAGAACTACGTCGTGAGTTGTTAAAAGAAGGTGTTGACTTCAAAGTTATGAAGAACAACTTCGTACAACGTGCGGTCGAAGCAGCTGAACTTGATGGTTTAAAAGATAGCCTCACAGGTCCTAATGCATTTGCTTTCAGTAGTGATGCAGTAGCGCCAGCTCGTGTATTAGCGAAATTTGCTAAGAAACACGAACACTTAGTTCTAAAAAGTGGTGTTGTTGAAGGAAAAATCGTCAACGCTGATGAACTAAAAGATCTTGCGAAATTACCTAACCGTGAAGGTATGATTTCCATGTTTATGGGAATGATGCAATCACCAGTCCGTTCATTCGCATATGCCCTATCACAAGTGGCACAACAAAAAGAACAAGCTTAATTAAAGGAGAAATTAAAAATGGCAAAATTAGAAACAGCAGCAGTCATTGAATCCCTAAAGGAAATGACTATTCTTGAGTTAAATGAACTCATCAAAGCAATCGAAGAAGAATTCGGTGTTAGTGCAGCAGCTCCAGTAGCAGCAGCAGCTGGCGCAGCAGAAGAAGTAGCAGCAGGACCAACTGAAGTATCAGTTATCCTTAAAGAAGTTGGACCTTCAAAAGTTAAAGTTATTAAAGCAGTTCGTGAATTAACTGGTTTAGGCTTAGTTGAAGCTAAAGGCTTAGTTGATGGTGCTCCAAGCGCAATCAAAGAAGGCGTAACTCCTGAAGTTGCAGAAGAAGTAAAAGCAAAACTCGAAGAAGCAGAAGCTGTCGTCGAAATCAAATAGTTTTCATTCACAAATGTAGTTTGTGAAAGGAGGCGAAGGGTTTGACACATTACTTTTCAAAACCAAAAAACATCATCCAAAACCGGAAGGAAATTTCTTTCCGGTTTTTGGGCATTCTATCGACCTTTACAGTCGATGATGGAATCTTCTCAAAAGATAAAGCAGACTTTGGTTCTTTACTTTTAGTAGAAGAAGTCATTAAACGAAATGAAACTGGATCTATATTAGATATGGGCAGTGGTTATGGCTTAATGTCAATTCTTCTGAAACAACACTTAAGTGATGTTGAAGTAACTGGCATTGAGATTAATCCTCGTGCACTAGATTGTGCGCAAGTGAGTGCTAAGAACCTTAATTTAAATCTTCATTTCTATGAAGGAGACGGGTGTGTTGATGTTGAAGGAAAGTATGATGTGATAATAACTAATCCTCCAATCCGTGCTGGTAAGGATGTTGTCTTCAATTTCCTAAGTACAGCACAAAAACATTTAAAACCTGAAGGACACTTGTATTTCGTCATACGACGTCAACAAGGGGTTGCTTCAGCGGTAAAGCATGTTCAAACATTATTCGAACATTGTGAACGTTGTGTTTTAAAGAAAGGATATGAAGTCTGGATTGCAAAAAATCCGTTGACTTTATAAAACTGATTTGATAGTATTATATATTGCATAAAACTAATAATGATAGAATGGGATAACATGCCCATTTTAGTCGTTGTTTAACTTTGAAAGGATGGCATTAATGGAAAAAAACAAGACATATCGCGTACTTGAATTTGGTAACAAAGCAAAGCGTAGAGATTACTCAAAAGTCAGCGGTAGCTTAGAATTGCCCGATCTAGTTGAGATCCAAACGGACTCATTTGATTGGTTTAAAAACGAAGGAATTCAAGAAGTTTTTCAAGAGATTTATCCGATTACTAACTATACCGGAAACATTCGCTTAAACTTCTTAAAATATGAATTCGCAGAGCCAAAATATTCAGTCCCTGAATGTAAGGAAAGAGAAGCTAACTTTGCGGCGCCTTTAAAAGCGACGATGATGTTAGAAATGACAAATCCTACAACAGGTGAAATCACTGAACGTCATGAAGAAGTTTTCTTAGGAGAATTCCCTTTAATGACAGATACTGGTACCTTCATTATTAATGGAGCGGAACGTGTAATTGTTTCTCAAATCGTACGTTCACCAGGTGCATACTATGACTCTTTCTATATGAAGGATAAAGATGCGAACTTAGAAGAGGTTTACAAGAGTGAACTCATCCCATCACGTGGGACATGGTTAGAGTTCATGACTGCGTTTAAGAAAACCAGTACACCTCAAGTCACTTATACCGGTGAAAATACATCACAAGCGACATCCGATTTCCACTTAAATGTGTCTATCGATCGTAAACGTAAAATCTTATCAACCATCCTATTCAAAGCGATCGGTTTTTCACTTGATTTAGAACGTGGTGAAGATGCCTTTGATACATCAGCTTTTAAAATCTTCCTACAAGCATTAAACTTACCTGTTTATGACTTGTTTATGGAAGTTGAACCAAGTGAGTTTTTAAACATTTACTTACTTCTATATACTGCATTCTTTGGTGAGTACCCAGAAGTTATCAATACTTTAGTATCAGATAAAGTCAAAACAACTAAAGAAGCACTTTACGAAATCTACAACAACCAACGTAGTGACGAAATCGCAACTGAAGAAGGTGCGATCAACCTCATGCGTGCAAAATTCTTTGATGCACGTCGTTATGACTTAACACGTGCTGGTCGTTTTAAACTTGGTAAAAAATTAGGTATCACAAACCGTATGATCAATAACGTCTTAGCTCAAGATGTTTTAGATGAAAACGGTAATGTAGTCTTAGCGAAAGATACATTAGTTGATCGTAAAGAAAAAGTTATTCTTCAAGAAAATATGGCAAAAGGTTTATACATGGAGGCTTATCCATTTAATTCCTTATTTGCTTACCCTGAAAACGTAACTGTATCAACTAAGATTAAACCTGCTTTAATTGGTCGTATCTTAGCGGATGATTTACCAGGTACTGATTTCACAGCTGGTACAGTCTTAAATGAAAAAGATGTTGATGCGATCGCAAAAACATTCTCAGAAATTGAAATCTTTGGTGGATTAATTGCACGTAAAGTGGAATTAGATAAAACCAATGTTCGTGCTGTCTTAAATTATGGTCAGCGTCTATTTGTCTTAGGTCGTATTACAGCGAAAGATCAAGATGTTTTAACTTCAAGTGGCGAACTCTTAGTTGATCGTTATATGCCTGATACACAAATTTCTAAACTTAAATCTGATCAAGAACAAGCTTTAGTTAATGCGGTTAACGGTAAAACAACTGTTAATGCTTGGTTAATTGGGGCAGCGGTTCAAACTTTAGAAGTTTACGCTAAGGAAAGCACTAAAGTGGTTCGTGCGATTGGTACTGACCCACTTATGATTAAGAAAACAGTCACCATGAGTGATATGATTGCTTCTTTTGATTACCTATTAAACCTACAAGATGGTGTGGGCGAAACAGATGATATCGATCAACTTGGTAACCGTCGTATCCGTACCGTAGGGGAACTTATTCAAAACCAATTCCGTATCGGTTTAAGTCGTATGGAAAGAGTTGTTAAAGAGCGTATGTCTATTACTGACTTTACAAACTTAACCCCAAAAACTCTAACGAATATTCGTCCTTTAACTGCGGCGATTAAAGAGTTCTTCTCTTCATCTCAATTATCACAATTTATGGATCAAACCAATCCACTTGCTGAGTTGACTAATAAACGTCGTATTTCAGCTTTAGGTCCAGGTGGTTTGACTCGTGAGCGTGCTGGCTTTGAAGTTCGTGATGTTCACTCAAGTCACTATGGCCGTATCTGTCCGATTGAAACACCTGAAGGACCAAACATTGGTCTGATTTCTAACTTAACTTCTTATGGACGTGTAAATGAATATGGTTTCATTCAAACGCCATATCGTATCGTCGATAAAGATGGAAATGTTAGTGAAGATGTTATTTACTTATCATCTGATGATGAACGTGATTACTACATTGCTCAAGCGAATGAAGTTATGGATGGAAAACTCATCAACGATGAAGTTGTTGTTCGTTTTAAAGGCGACCATATCTTAACTAAAAAAGAAAATGTAGAATTGGCAGACGTTAGTCCGAAACAAATTGTTTCGGTTGCGACTGCATGTATTCCTTACTTAGAAAACGATGATGCATCACGTGCCTTAATGGGTGCTAACATGCAACGTCAAGCAATTCCTCTACTACGTCCACATTCACCAAATGTTGGAACAGGTATTGAACACCGTATCGCTCGTGACTCAGGTTCAGCTGTAACCGCAACTCAACAGGGTATGGTTACTTATGTTGATGCCAATAAGATTGTCACAACAGGTGATTTTGGTGAAAAAGTTTATCACCTACAAAAATTCAAACGTTCTAACCAAGGAACATGTATCAACCAAAAACCTTTAGTACGTAAAGGTGAAATGGTTAATCGTGGTGACATCTTAGCTGATGGACCTGCGATGGAAGATGGTGAATTGGCTTTAGGTCAAAACGTACGTATCGCATTTATGACCTGGTATGGTTATAACTACGAAGATGCGGTTATCATGAGTGAGCGTCTTGTTAAAGAAGATGTATATACCTCAATCCATATTGAAGAATATGATATTGAAGTTCGTGATACTAAGCTTGGTCCTGAAGAAATCACACGTGATATTCCTAACGTATCCCAAGAATCTTGCAGACACTTAGATGCACGCGGGATTGTTATGATTGGGGCAGAAGTTAAAGAAGGTGACGTCTTAGTTGGTAAAGTTACACCTAAGGGTCAATCTGAAATTTCTCCTGAAGAAAAATTATTACTCGCAATCTTTGGTGATAAATCACGTGAAGTACGCGATAACTCGCTTAAAGTTCCACATGGGGGTAGCGGTATTGTTCAATCAATCAGAATCTTCAAACGTTCTGAAGGACACGACTTACCTCCAGGTGTCAATGAAGTTGTTAAAATTTATATCGTTCAAAAACGTAAAATCTCTGAAGGGGATAAAATGGCTGGACGTCACGGTAATAAAGGGGTTATCTCTAAAATCTTACCGGTTGAAGATATGCCATTCCTACCTGATGGATCACAAGTTGATATTATGTTGAACCCATTTGGTGTTCCATCACGTATGAACATTGGGCAAGTACTTGAAATTCACCTAGGTTTTGCAGCGCAAAAACTTGGTGTTAAATTCGCTACACCAGTTTTCGATGGTATCAACAACGAAGAACTTAAAGAAATTATGGCTGAAGCTGAAATGGCAGAAGACGGTAAAACCATTCTTTATGATGGACGTACCGGTGAACCATTTGATGAAAGAATTTCAGTCGGTGTCATGTACATGATTAAGTTAGCTCACATGGTTGACGATAAACTACATGCACGTGCAACAGGTCCTTACTCACTTGTTACGCAACAACCATTAGGTGGTAAAGCACAAAATGGTGGTCAACGTTTCGGGGAAATGGAAGTTTGGGCACTTGAAGCTTATGGGGCATCTCATACCCTACAAGAAATCTTAACCATTAAATCCGATGACATCATGGGTCGTACAAAAACCTATGAAGCCATTATTAAAGGTAAAGATATTCCAGAACCTGGTGTTCCAGAATCATTCAGAGTGCTTAAACATGAATTAAATGCTTTAGCTATCGACGTAAAATTATTAAGCGATGATGGCGATGAAGTCGATATTAAGAAGATGGAAGTCGAAGACACAAGTGCTGACTATGATGTGAACTTAACATCAACTAATGAACTTGTGAACGACGATGAATTTATCGCAGAAGCCGCAGTAGTCGGTGCAGATGACGATCTTGCGCCAAGCGGCGATGAAGAGTAGGAGGGCTAGAAACATATGAGCATAAACAATTTCTCATCCATTCAAATCGGATTAGCCTCACCTGATCAAATCCGTGAGTGGTCTCATGGTGAAGTTAAAAAACCTGAGACTATAAATTACCGTAGCCAAAAACCTGAACGTGATGGTTTATTTTGTGAACGTATTTTCGGTCCATCAAAAGACTGGGAATGTTATTGCGGTAAATATAAAAAGGTCCGTTATAAAGGCGTAGTCTGTGATCGATGTGGCGTTGAAGTTACAAAATCAAGTGTCCGTCGTGAACGTATGGGTCATATCGAATTGGCAGCGCCTGTTGCCCATATTTGGTATCTACGTGGTATTCCAAGTCGTATGTCATTGCTTCTTGGGATTACACCTAAAAACTTAGAAGAAGTTGTATACTTCGTTTCTTGGGTTGTCATTGATCCAGGAACAACACCTCTTCAAGCTAAGCAAATTTTATCTGAACAAGAGTATCGTAACTACTCTCGTCGTTATGGCTTTGGTTCATTTGTCGCAAAGACAGGTGCTGAAGCGGTCTTAGATCTTTTAGAAAGAGTTGATCTTGAACAAGATCATAAAGATGTTTTAGAAAGCCTAAAAGATGCCCATGGTGACAAACGCAAGAAACTTATCAAACGTTTAGAAACCATTGAAGCATTCCGTAATTCTGACAATAAACCTGAATGGATGGTTCTTTCTATCCTTCCAGTTATCCCACCAGATTTACGTCCAATGCTACAACTTGATGGTGGACGTTTCGCAACATCTGATTTAAATGATTTATACCGTCGTGTTATTACTCGTAATAATCGTTTACGTAAACTCATTGATATGGGTACACCAGCGATTATCGTACAAAATGAAAAACGTATGCTTCAAGAAGCGGTTGATGCTTTAATTGACAACGGTCGTCGTTCTAAAGCTGTTACCGGTGCTGGTGGTCGTGCCTTAAAATCACTTTCGCATAGCTTAAAAGGTAAACAAGGTCGTTTCCGTCAAAACTTACTAGGTAAACGTGTTGACTTCTCAGGTCGTTCAGTTATCGCTGTTGGACCAGATCTTAAGATGTTTGAATGTGGTATTCCACGTGAAATGGCTATCCAACTTTTCAAACCTTTCGTTATCAACGAAATCGTTTATCGTGGTATTTCATCTAATCCGAAATCAGCTGAAAAGCTTATTGAAAGACAAGATGAGCGTGTTTGGGATATCGTCGATGATGTTATCGCAGATCACCCAGTTCTATTAAACCGTGCGCCTACTCTACATAGACTAGGTATCCAAGCATTTAAACCAAAACTCGTAGAAGGACGTGCTATTCGTCTTCACCCACTCGTTACTCCAGCATTTAATGCTGACTTCGATGGTGACCAAATGGCGGTTCACGTACCACTTTCAGAAGCAGCTCGTGCTGAAGCTGAAGTCTTGATGTTAGGTTCTAATAACATTCTAGGACCAAAAGATGGTAAACCTATCGTTACACCTTCTCAAGATATGGTTATGGGTAACTTCTACCTATCCATGGAAGAAAGCGCTGACGAATTCTTTGAAAAAGCTGCTTTAATGAGAGCCTTAGGTGATCATGAAGAAGCTGATAAATGGCAACAATTTGGTGAGAGCGAAGGACGTGTCTTTAGAGATACTAACGAAGCAATCATGGCTTATGAAGCTAAACAAGTTCACTTACACTCACGTGTAGCAGTTAAAGCTAAGTCTTTAAACAAAGATGCTTTCACAGCTGAACAAAATGCAAGTTTCGTAATTACCACTGTTGGTAAGTTAATCTTAAATGAAATGTTCCCAAGTGATTTCCCATATATTAACGAAGTCACTAAAGAAAACTTTATTGCGACTCCACAACGTTATTTCGTTGCGCCAGGACAAAATGTCAAAGAAGCAGTAAAAGCATTGCCTTTATCCAGTGATGTTAAGAAGAAAGATTTAGGAACCATTATTTCTGAAGTCTTTGCCCGTTATGGAACTTCAAAAACTTCACAAATCTTAGACCAAATTAAAGACAATGGATTCAAATATTCTACGGTTGCAGGTATGACTGTTGCCTTGGCTGATATCGTTGTTTCACCTAATACAAACAAGTTAGTTGAAGACGGTAAGGTTAAAGAATCAGAACTCATGTCACTACGTCAACGTGGTCGTTTAACACCACGTGAATGGGAACGTCATGTAACCCTACTTTGGGATAGAATTAAATCTGAAATTGGAAAAGACTTAGAAGCACATCTTCCACGTAAAAATCCAATTAATATGATGAAAATCTCAGGTGCGCGTGGTAATGCATCTCACTTTACACAACTTGCTGGTACACGTGGATTGATGGGTAAACCATTCAAAGCTGCATCTGCTGGCGATATCCTACAACAATATGAATCTGAGGATGTTACTAAGAACTTCGAACCTCTTGTCGATAAAGTAAAAGAACTTATCGAATGGGGTAACTTAGATGAGTTCATTCCTTCAGATGAAAGAATGCGTTTAAGTAGTATTGATGATGCATCTGAGTATGATGAATACTTATTGTATGTTGCGGAAAGTTTTATCGACCGTCGCAAAAAAGAAGGTCTAGATGAAATCTTACGTAAAGCAACATCCAACAAAGAAAAACAAGCGTTAGTTTTAGACCTCTTAAATGAAGGTTCATCTGAAATCTTCAAAGCAGTTAATGCGGCTGAAACTAAATCATTAAAAGCGATTGATAATGCGAAAGAAAAAGCCGAAGCTTATCGTGCTTTAGCTCATCGTTTAGTATCAGAAGATCGTATTAGTGAAGAAAAATTGCACAAAGCAGAAATTACACGTCAATTACGTTTAACCTTGATGGAACTTCTCGCTCGTGAAACTGAAATGATCTTAGAAGTTTTAAGTTCTGAACAAATTCAACAACTCAAACTTATTAACAAATCTAAGAATCATGCAGAACTTAAAGAGTTTGCGCTTAACTTAATGAATGGTGATGAACTCAACATCAAACATTTACACCAAGCACATATGGCTATGAGTGTTCCTGAATTGTTGAAACGTCATCTTGAAAAAGAAAATCCATTCATCAAGAACCTTACCGCAAACCGTGATGTAGATGGTTTACGTACCCTTAAGGCAAATCGTGAAGAATACATTAATACATTGGCTGAACATCTTGTTGATGAGAACCGTGTCACAATGTCTGAACTTCAAAAACTTGAAGGTGATTTACGTAAAGAAAAACGTGCTCTACTTACAGAACACCTAACCTTAGGTACAGAAGAAATCACAAATCTATTATCTGAAGATGATCAACTCGTTCTTGCGACTGTTAAAGGCAAAAAACAACGTGCTGAAGAAATCAAACCAATGGTTGATGAACTCATGGGTAGTGAAGCTTTAACTCAAAACATTCTTGATCGTGCAGAACTCAGAACAGTTATCGTTGATGGTCTAAAAGTAAGTGATGAAATGATCTTAGATCGTTTATCTGAAGAAGAAAAAGATTTATTAGTTGGCGCTAAAGATAAAAAATCAAAAGCTGAAACAATTAAAACTTTATCTGATTCACTCTTAGACACGAACCGTTTCTCTTTAGAAGATTTAGAAACATTCCAAAACATCAAAGCACTTATTGAGAAGACAGTTAGCTTCTTAGAAGCACGCAACTATACACTCATTGAAACAATTAAAGAATATATTGATGTTGATAGCTTAACTCGTAAGTCAATTCCGATGGCTGCCACTACACTTGTACAAAACAATCGTGTTGATGAAGCTTTCTTGGAAGATTTAGAGTATCGTTCAATTATCATTGAAATGCTTGTTTCAAGCGCTGATGAAATTACACCATTACTCGGTCCTATCCAACACCAAATTTTAGCGGAAGCTAAAGGTAAGGATATGCAGTTAATTAACCAAGTGGTGGATGGACTTCTAGAAGAAGAAAAGATTACGCCAGAACTTATCGCGAAGTATCAACGTCGTGAATTGATCGCAAAATCTAAAAAACTCATTCAAGCTGAAAGTGAACGTATCTTAAAACACTTAACGCAAGAAGAATTAGATCTACTCAATAAAAATGATTTAGATCTAGAAAATGGTTTCTACGAGTTAGCGAAAAAACTGATTGATTCAAATAAACTAAGCTATAACAGATTCCTTGAAATTAAAGATAACGATGTTAGTCATAGTGTAGATTCAGGTGCTGTTGAGACGTATGACGCAGTTAAAACTGAAGCGATTCGTGAACGTAAATATATCACTTCAATCTTCGAAGTTCCTATTTACTCCTCATTTAGACATGGTCTAAACGTGTCTGAATTCTTTATTTCCACTCACGGTGTGCGTAAAGGTCTAACCGATACGGCGCTAAAAACGGCTGAGTCTGGTTATCTAACACGTCGTTTAGTCGACGTTGCTCAAGATGTCATGATTTCAGAAGAAGATTGTGGAACAGATCGTGGTGAAGTGATTCAAGATATCGTTGATCGTAAGACCAACACCGTTATTGAATCCATCTATGATCGATTAATTGGTCGTACACTAAAAGATGATATTATTCATCCGACAACTGGAGAAGTTTTAGTTGAAGGTGATACCTTAGTCACTGAAGCTCAAGCTCGAGCAGTTGTTGAAGCTGGTGTTAAATCAGCGGTTATCCGTAATGTATTTACATGTGATGCGACATATGGTGTTTGTAAGAAATGTTACGGACGTAATATGGCAACTGGTAAAGAAGTTGAAATCGGTGAAGCTGTCGGTATCATGGCTGCCCAATCCATTGGGGAACCTGGTACTCAATTAACCATGCGTACCTTCCATACTGGTGGGGTTGCTGGTGGTGACGGAGGGGATATCACACAAGGTTTACCTCGTGTTGAAGAACTTTTCGAAGCTCGTCGTCCTAAAAAACCTGCATTACTCTCAAAAATCTCAGGTACAATCACTTCAATTGAAGGGGTTGACCCAAATATCTATTCATACTTATTATCTGTCATCAACAACGAAGAATCTAAGTTCCAAAACATTCGTGATTTAGAATCCTTCAAATCCACAGAACAAGAATCTCGTGGTAATAAAGACTTATTGATGAAGATTGTTGTTACCAATGAAAAAGAGTCAGTTGAACACTTCGCATCAATGACCCAACATATCCGTCCATGGATTAAAGAGGGTTATGAAATTGAAGCGGGTGATAAACTCACTGAAGATCATATCGATCCTAAGGAACTCTTAGAAGTTGGTGGTGTACATGCAGTTCAAGAGTACATCATGAAAGAAGTTAAGAAAGTATATCAAAGCCAAGGGATTGAAATCTCTGACAAACACATCGAAGTCATGGTTAAACAAATGATGCGTAAAGTGGTTGTTACAGATGGACAAGATACACACTTAAGTGCTGGTATCCAATTATCTCTAGCAAATATTACTAACCTTAACCGTAAAGCTCTACTATCAGGCAAACGTCCTGCGAAATTCAAACCAGTTCTCTTAGGTATTTCTAAGTCATCTGTTGAAACTGATTCATTCCTATCAGCTGCTTCCTTCCAAGAAACAACTAAAGTTCTTACGGATGCCGCTATCAAAGGTAAAGTGGATCACTTAATGGGTCTAAAAGAAAACGTTATTATTGGTAAGAAGATTCCTGCTGGAACAGGCTCATTTGCTGAAAGAGAAAGTAGCGTACGTATCGAAGAAATGGCTGCTGAAATGAAAGAGGATCGTGATGAACGTAATCGAATCATGGAAGAAGAAGCCCAAAGCTTGCCACCTGAAATGCTACGTGATTCTCGCGAAGAACAAACAGAAGAGTAGTCCAAACCTCAAAACCTCCTTTAATTAGGGGGTTTTTTGTATGTTAAACTGAATGTGCAACCAGTAGTTGCGTACATTTCAAGGTAGACTTGCTAGTATGCAACTATGCAAAACCTTAGAATTTAAGCGTAAGGAGGCAAACATTATGTTACTAGCCGATAAAATATATAAACTACGTAAAGAGATGGATATCTCACAAGAAGAATTAGCTGAAAAGTTGGGCGTTTCACGTCAATCCATATCAAAATGGGAATCAGCCATGAGTATCCCAGATATGAATCGTATTCTACAACTCTCTGAATTCTTTGGTGTTTCAACGGATTACTTATTAAAAGATGAAGTTGAAACCTATGACATGAAAACAGATACAGAAGGCAATGGTATTAGACGTGTTACATTAGAAGAAGTTAGAGAAGGTATTGAAAAGCGAAAAATTTATTCTAAGTTTATGGCATTTGCAGTTTCAGCACTTGTCATATCTGTTGCACCGATGATCATTTTAAGTCAATTTGATACATTTTACTCACCTTTCTACTCAGCATTAGGATTAGTTAGTATGTTTGGACTCATCGCAGTTGGTGTTGGAACCATCATTGTGACGAACTTAAGAATGAAAGAATATGAATACTTAGAAAAAGCAGAATATAAATTAGAGTATGGCGTTATTAATGTTGTTAAGGAAGAATCCAAACAACACAACCGCAATCATGCAGTATATCTAGCTGTTGCGATCATGTTGTTTATTGTTAGCTTTGTTCCATTAATTTTTGGTGGAATACTACAATGGCCACAAAGTACATTAATTAATCTAGTTGCGCTAATGTTCTTGATTATTTCAATAGGCGTAGGAATGATTGTTTATACAGCGAATGTTAAAAAGATATTAGATGTTATTCTAAGAATTGGAGAATATACTGAGGAACAACGCTTATTTAGACAAAAGAAAGAACCATTTGAAACCTTATTTTGGTTAATTATTACAGCAGTTTATCTTTTATGGAGTTTTCTCACTTTTGATTGGCATATTACATGGATTATTTGGCCAATTGCCGGTATTGTGTCATATATTATCTTCGATTTGTTTAAAAAACCTAGAAATTAAGCAAAAAGATGGATTTCCATCTTTTTCTTTTTGACAATATAGTGGTAAACTAATACACATTATAAAGAGGTACTTACTATGGGAAGCTTTACAACATCTTTAATCTTTGCAGCAGGTCTATTTATTGGGACTGCCTTATCTATGCTTTTAGTTAGAAAAACAGGGTTCTATAGCTATGTTTGGAATCAAATTAAGCGTAAAAAACATTGGCTCAATTTACTTCAATGGTCCATCCTGTCTTTCTTTGTGGTTGCGGTCTTTGTAGGCTTTGGATCACTGATTAGTTCTGATGAGTCTATGATACGTTTCTTGATTGGCCTAGGCCTTGGATTGACAATGGCTTTACTACCAATAAAGGAAGCAAAATAAGTCTATTTTTTATACAAGAATGATTGACATAATCATTCTCTTGGTCTATTATTTACTAGCCTATGCAATGAATGTTTCCCAAAGAGGAAACTTTCGTTTTGGGAAGACATTCAGCACACCCGGATGCGTGTGCACAAGAAAGGAGAACAATGCCTACAATTAATCAATTAGTAAATCAAGGTCGTTCAGACAAAACTTATAAGTCAAAATCACCAGCATTAAATCGTGGTTTGAACTCATTAAAACGTCGTCCAACTGATTTATCATCGCCTCAAAAGCGTGGTGTATGTACCCGTGTTGGTACAATGACACCTAAAAAACCTAACTCAGCTTTACGTAAGTATGCTCGTGTACGTTTATCAAACGGAATGGAAGTTACTGCGTATATCCCTGGGATTGGGCATAACCTTCAGGAACACTCCGTTGTCATGATCCGTGGTGGTCGTGTTAAGGATTTACCTGGGGTACGTTACCACATTATTCGTGGAACACTAGACTGCGCAGGTGTTAACGATCGTAAACAAAGTCGTTCACTATATGGCGCAAAGAAACCTAAATAAGGAGGAGGATTATCATGCCAAGAAAAGGTTATATAGCTAAGCGTGATGTTCTAGTAGATCCAATCTACAACTCCAAATTAGTAACACGCTTAATTAACAAAATTATGATTGATGGTAAACGCGGTATCGCTCAAACCATCCTATACGATGCTTTCGATCTTGTTCAAGAAAAAACTGGACGTGAACCAATGGAAGTATTCGAACTCGCATTAACAAACATTATGCCTATGTTAGAACTTAAAGCACGTCGTGTTGGTGGTTCTAACTACCAAGTTCCTGTAGAAGTTTCTGCAGAACGTCGCTTAACTTTAGGTCTACGTTGGTTAGTAAACTACGCACGTTTACGTAACGAACGTACAATGGAACTACGTTTAGCTAACGAAATCATCGATGCATCAAATGGTGCCGGTGCTTCGGTTAAAAAACGTGAAGATATCCACCGTATGGCTGAAGCGAATAAAGCATTCGCTCACTATCGTTGGTAAGATGTTTCAATTAAAGTTAGGAAAGGAGGCTAGCTAATGGCTCGCGAATATTCATTAGAAAATACTCGTAATATTGGAATCATGGCTCACATCGATGCTGGTAAAACAACAACGACTGAACGTATTCTTTATTACACAGGTAGAACGCATAAAATCGGTGAAGTTCATGATGGTGCTGCAACTATGGACTGGATGGCGCAAGAGCAAGAACGTGGTATTACTATTACGTCTGCTGCGACAACAGCTGCATGGAAGGGTAACCGAGTTAACATTATCGATACTCCGGGGCACGTTGACTTCACAGTTGAAGTTGAACGTTCTCTACGTGTCTTAGATGGCGCGGTTGCAGTACTAGATGCGAAAAGTGGTGTTGAACCTCAAACTGAAACAGTTTGGCGTCAAGCAACTAAATATCGTGTTCCACGTATTGTATTCGTTAACAAAATGGATGCGACTGGTGCTGACTTCTATATGTCAGCTAAATCCCTTGTTAAACGTTTAGGGGCAAAGGCTACCCCACTTCAACTACCAATCGGTGTCGAAAATTACTTCGATGGCGTTATTGATTTAGTTGAAAGAAAAGCACGTCTCTTCTCTGGTTTAAAAGAGAAGGATGATACATTTGGTGAAATTCCAGCAGAAATGATGGATGATGTAGAAACATATCGCCAAGCACTTCTTGAAATGGTTGCAGACTTTGATGATGATCTCATGATGAAAGTCTTAGAAGGTGAAGAACCTACCATTGAAGAATTCAAAGCAGCTATCCGTAAAGCAGTTATTACTGGTGATTTCTATCCAGTACTCTGTGGATCCGCTTATAAAAATAAAGGTGTAACCGCAATGCTTGATGCAGTTGTGGATTACTTGCCTTCACCAGTTGATGTACCAGCGATTAAAGGTATTAATCCTGATACTGAAGAAGAAGATGTTCGTGAATCTGATGATAGTAAACCTTTCTCAGCATTAGCGTTCAAAGTTATGACTGACCCATTCATTGGTCGTTTAACTTACTTCCGTGTCTACTCTGGTAGTATGACATCTGGTTCTTATGTACTTAACTCAACTAAGGATAAACGTGAACGTTTTGGACGTATCGTTCAAATGCACGCTAACCACCGTGAAGATATTCCTGAAGTATTTGCAGGTGATATCGCAGCGGCAATTGGGTTAAAAGACACCACAACAGGGGATACCCTATGTGATGAAAAAGCGCCAGTTATCTTAGAATCTATGGTCTTCCCAGAACCGGTTATCAATATTGCTATTGAACCGAAGTCAAAAGGTGACCAAGACAAGATGTCTATTGCTTTAGCAAAACTTGCTGAAGAAGATCCAACATTCAAAACTTATACTGATCAAGAAACAGGTCAAACCATTATCGCTGGTATGGGTGAACTTCACTTAGATATCATCGTTGATCGTATGAAACGTGAATTTAAAGTAGAAGGTAATGTTGGTGCTCCACAAGTTGCTTACCGTGAAACAATTCGTGGTACAGCAGAGTGTGAAGGTAAATTCGTTCGTCAATCAGGTGGTCGTGGTCAATATGGTCACGTTTGGGTTCGTTTTGAACCAAATGAAACTGGTAAAGGCTTCGAATTTATTGATGCAGTTGTAGGTGGTAGTGTTCCTCGTGAATTCATTAAACCTACTAAAGAAGGTATTGAAGCAGCTCTAGCCAACGGTATGATTGCTGGTTACCCTGTTATCGATATTAAAGCTACATTATTTGATGGTTCATCACATGATGTTGACTCATCTGAAATGGCTTATAAAGTTGCGGGTTCACTTGCGCTTAAAGAAGCAGGTAAAAAGTGTGATCCTAAACTTTTAGAACCAATCATGAAAGTCGAAGTTACAGCACCAAGTGAATACTTAGGTTCTGTAATGGGAGATGTTTCCTCAAGACGTGGAACCATCAAAGACCAAGAAGAACGTGGAAATGCAGTTGTTGTTACTGCAGACATCCCACTATCTGAAATGTTTGGTTACGCTACTGACCTTCGTTCATTCACACAAGGTCGTGGTAACTACGGCATGCAATTTAGCCACTACAATGAAGTGCCTAAATCAATTGCTGAAAAAGTCGCTAAAAAGAATAGTGACGCTTAATATCTTGCATTAAGTATATTGATGCTTTAAAATTAAATTGCTTTTAAACCAAATCTATAAAGGAGAACAAAGAAATGGCAAAAGAAAAATTTGACCGTTCCAAAACGCACGTTAACATTGGAACAATCGGTCACGTTGACCATGGTAAAACTACATTAACAGCTGCTATCACTAATTACTTAGCTAAAAAGGGTGGCGCTAAAGCTATGGCTTACGATGCAATCGATGGTGCACCTGAAGAAAAGGCACGTGGTATAACAATTAATACTGCTCACGTTGAGTATCAAACTGAAGCACGTCACTATGCACACGTTGACTGCCCAGGGCATGCCGATTATGTTAAAAACATGATCACTGGTGCTGCTCAAATGGATGGTTCTATCTTAGTTGTTGCTGCAACTGATGGACCTATGCCACAAACACGTGAACATATCCTACTTGCTCACCAAGTTGGTGTTCCTTATATCGTTGTATTCTTAAACAAATGCGACATGGTTGATGATGAAGAATTAATCGACTTAGTTGAAATGGAAGTTCGCGAATTATTATCTGACAACGGTTTCGATGGTGACAATGCACCAGTTATCCGTGGTTCAGCTCTTAAAGGCGGCGAAGGTGATCCTACTTGGGAACCTAAATTAGGCGAATTAATGGATGCTGTTGATTCATATATCCCTGATCCAGTTCGTGAAACTGACAAACCTTTCTTAATGTCTGTTGAAGACGTATTCACAATCACAGGTCGTGGTACTGTTGCTACTGGTCGTGTTGAACGTGGTGAATTAAAACTTTCTGAAGAAGTTGAAATCGTTGGTTTAAAACCTACTAAGAAAACTGTTGTTACAGGTATCGAAATGTTCCGTAAATTATTAGATTCAGCTCAAGCTGGTGATAATATTGGTGCATTACTACGTGGTGTTAACCGTGAAGAAATCGAACGTGGACAAGTTTTATGTAAACCTGGTTCAGTTACACCTCACACTGAGTTCAAAGCACAAGTTTATGTTTTGAGCAAAGAAGAAGGTGGACGTCATACTCCATTCGTAGCTAACTACCGTCCTCAATTCTATTTCCGTACAACTGACGTTACTGGCGTTATCAAACTACCTGAAGGTGTTGAAATGGTTATGCCTGGTGACAACGTTGAAATGGAAGTTACATTGATCGCTCCTATCGCGATTGAACAAGGTACTACTTTCTCAATCCGTGAAGGTGGACGTACTGTTGGTGCTGGAAACGTTATTTCCATCATTAAATAGTCAAAACTAACTAAACTAGCTAGACATCTGTCTAGCTTTTTTAATAACTATGAACTATCAAGAGCTATTAAATAAAATTAGTAAGCCAGCCCAAAGAGCACTGGAGAATGCAGGCATCAATTCTATTGAGGAATTGAAAAAATATAGCGATCAAGAACTATTAAAACTTCATGGTTTAGGACCTGCGTCTTTGCCACATATTCATGCTGCTCAAAAAACGGAATAATGTTTCATTAAATCTATGCTAGAATTTTTTTCATGAAACAAAATCAAGCATTTGAGGATACATTATCAACGATTATAGCTATCGTTATTATCGTCTTATACGCAGTAGTTCTGTTTATCGCATCACTTGAACATGGAATACCTGGTTTTATGGTAAGTGTGGGTATTTTATATTTCATGTTGTTTGGAAAACATACAAAAGACTAGGTAAAAGAAAAACGGAATATTCCGTTTTTTTATATCATTCCTTTAATGATGGCACCTAAATTAGATATCCCTTCTTCAATTTGTTGAGTGCTAACATTTGTAAAATTCAATCTAAAGGTATTAGGTTCAGGACTTGAAGCATAGAAAGGTGTGCCTGGCATTATCAGAACGTGTAGGACAATAGCTTTATTAAATAACTCCATAACATCCAAGTTATAGGGCCCTGTACACCATAGAAACATACCACCTTCTGACTTGGCAACTTTTATATTGCTTGGGAAATATTTCTTAATCGCTTTCAACATGATTTCTTGGTTATCTTTATATTTACGTTTTGCATTTTCAATATGTTTATCTAAATCATTGTTTACTAAATATTGATAAATGATTCGTTGATCTAAATTAGAACTATGTAAGTCACAAGCTTCTTTAGCAGTATATAACTTTTCTAAGACTTCTTTTGGAGCTGTGACCCAACCAATTCTTAGACCTGGCGCAATAATTTTTGAAAAACTTCCTAAAAGAATAGTTCGATCTGGTGCGAGTTTTTTGAAATGAGCAACTGTTTCACCAGCATATCTGAAATCTCCATAAGGATCATCCTCTATCATAATGACATCATAAGGTGACATTGCTTTAACCATTTCTTGTCTTACTTCAAGTGAATAAGAAATACCTGAAGGGTTTTGAAAGTTAGGAACCGTATAAACTAGTTTTGGATGATAGGTCCTTAAGAAAGTTCGAAACATATTAACATTCATACCATTATCATTTAAATTAACTTCGTGAATATTTGGTTCAAAGAGTTGAAAGGATTGAAGTGCACCTAGATAACTCGGTTTTTCAACTAAAATATGATCCATTGGGTCTAAGAAGACTTTACCAATTAAATCCAATGCTTGTTGAGATCCAGTCGTGATTAATATTTCATCAGCACTGATATCCATGTCGTATAAATCTTTATAGCGTTTTGATATCCATTCTCTTAATGGTTGATAGCCCCATGTAGAACTATAAGTTAAGGCGTTATGTTTATCGTTTTTAAAAACAAGTTGACTAGCTTCATCTAATGCTTCATGAGGTAATAAGTCAATGGCAGGAAAACCACCTGAAAAAGAAATCATATTTGGATCCTTTAAATGTTCAATTATTAGATCAAAAATGGATGAGGTGCTTGATTTCGTCCGTCTCGCATAGCGCATAAAAAATCTCCTTAGTCTTATGTAATCGTTATCCTTATTAAAACATAAACTTATTGTGTGTAAAGTTTCAAAATGAATAAGTTGAATAAAAAGCTTAATTCACATAGAATAGAACATATTATTATGGAGGACTTATGGGTAAATCACTTACACAAAAAATATTAGAACAGAATTTAATCTCTGGTGACTTAACACCTGGGAATGAAGTAAAGTTAAAAGTTAATCAAACTTTAACGCAAGATACGACAGGTACTATGGCGTATTTACAGTTTTTAGCAATGGATATCCAACAAGTCCAAACAGATTTGTCTGTGGCTTATGTGGATCACAACTTACTACAAGCATCTTTTGAAAATGCTGATGATCATGCCTTTATTCAATCTGTTGCCGCAAAACACGGAATTGTATATTCAAAACCTGGGTCAGGCATTTGTCACCAAGTGCACTTGGAACAATTCGCTAAACCAAAAACAGTATTAATCGGTTCAGATTCACATACCCCAAATGCGGGTGGTATTGGAGCATTAGCCATTGGTATGGGTGGGCTTGATATTGCGGTTGGTATGGCAACTGGACAAGTTTATATTCCATCACCAAAAGTGTTTAATGTTGAACTAATCGGCCAACCTAAATCATTTGTTAATGGTAAAGATATTATTTTAAAAGTACTTGAAACATTATCTGTTAAAGGTGGTGTTGGCTACGTTATGGAATATAGCGGCGAAGGTCTAAAGTACTTAAGTGTTACAGATCGTGCAACGATTACAAATATGGGAGCCGAGCTTGGAGCAACAACGTCAATTTTCCCATCAGACGAAAATACACGTAAATACCTTAAACAACAAAATCGTGAGCAAGATTGGGTTGAATTTGTCGCTGATGCAGATGCAGAATACGATAATAAAATTACCATTGATTTGAGTGAGTTAACTCCAATGGTTGCGCAACCTCATATGCCAGATAACGTTGTCTCAGTCGACAAAGTTAAAGGCTTAAAAGTAGATCAAGTTGCGATTGGTTCATGTACAAACTCTTCTTATGCAGATTTAATGAAAGTCGCACGTATCTTAAAAGGAAAAACGGTTCATCCAGATGTATCCTTTGTCGTGTCACCTGGTTCAGCTAACATATTAAGACTTATTTCTGAAAATGGCGCATTGGCTGACATGATTAAAGCAGGGGCGCGTATTCTAGAATCAGGATGTGGACCATGTATTGGTATGGGACAAGCACCACGTACGGACGCCGTTTCTTTACGAACATTCAATCGTAACTTTAAAGGACGCTCAGGCACACAAAGTGCTCAAGTTTATTTAGTATCACCAGAAACAGCTGCTTACTCAGCGATTAAAGGTGAATTAAGTGATGTGACAGAATTAGATCTTAATTTAAAAATTGATGATTTAGATTCATTTGGAAATGTCGGTGGTTATATCATTCCGCCAAGTGATGATCCTGCATCTGTAGAAATTTACACAGGACCTAACATTAAACCTTTCCCACAATCAAAAGCCTTAGCGGATACATTTAAAGAAGTTGTTACACTTAAAGTGGGTGATAATATCACAACCGATGATATTGTTCCATCTTATGCAAAACTCTTACCACTTAGATCTAATATTCCAGCATTAGCTGAATATTGTTTCCATGGTGCTGATCGTGATTTCTATCAACGCGCTAAAGACAATAATGGTGGTGTGATTGTTGGTGGTGATAACTATGGTCAAGGTTCATCACGTGAACATGCGGCCTTAATCCCTTTATATTTAGGTGTTAAAGCTGTAATCGCAAAATCCTTTGCGAGAATTCACAGAAACAATCTTATTAATGCGGCTATTCTTCCTTGTTTATATGTATCAGGCGAAGTAGCACAAGGAGATGTCTTAGAATTCTCTAATATTCATGAAGCAATTAAAACAACGGATGAATTTGCGGTTCGTAATTTAACTCAAGATACAGATGTCATGGTGAAGGTTCAACTAACTGATCGTGAAAAAGAAATTTTAATGGCAGGCGGTTACTTAAATTTTGCGAAACAAGAGGCAAGTAAATGAGTGTTGTCACATTAATCGAAGGCAACGGAATTGGTCCTGAAATTACTCAGGCTGTCCGTGAAATTCTAGAAGCTGCAAAAGCAGATATTATTTGGGATATTCAAAAAGTTGAAAATGGCGTCTTAAATGACGAAGTTCTAAAAAGTATTCAAAAAAATAAGATTGCTTTAAAAGGACCTCTCATGACACCGATTGGGAAAGGTTTTAGATCACTAAACGTTCAACTTAGAAAAGAATTTAAACTTTTTGCCAATATTCGTCCAGTTAAAAATTTAGGGGTTATTCCAACTCGCTTTAAAGATGTTGATTTAGTCATCTTTAGAGAAAATACAGAAGATTTATATGCTGGTATCGAAGAACAAATAGATGAAGATACAGCCCATTCAATTAAAGTTATTACCCGTAAAGCATCTAAACGTATTGCTAAAGCTGCGTATGATTTTGCGGTAGATAATAATCGTAAGAAAGTTACGATTGTTCAAAAAGCAAACATCATGAAACTATCTGACGGTCTATTTTTAGAAAGTTGTCGTGAAGTTGCGAAAGATTATCCAAGCATTGAAACCACAGAAGTCTTAGTTGACAACATGTGTATGCAATTGGTTATTGATCCATCACAATTTGATGTTATCTTAACTGAAAACTTATATGGCGATATTTTATCTGATTTATGTGCTGGCTTAATTGGTGGTTTAGGTTTTGTACCTTCTGCCAACTTAGGTGAAGACAGTGCTATCTTTGAAGCAGTTCATGGGACTGCGCCAGATATTGCAGGCAAAGGTTTAGCTAATCCATCTGCAATGTTGCTTAGTGCATGTTTGATGCTTGATTATGTAGATCAAAGAGAGGCAGCTGAAAAGATCAGAAAAGCCTTAGATGTTATTTACAGTGATCCAAATACATTTACAAAAGATGTAAAGGGACCACTCGACACCAAAGCTTATACTCAGAAAATGATTGAACTCATTCAATCTCACTAAAGAAAGAGAATTATGTCACAACGAAAACTCGAAGCTAACTTAGAAAAGTACGCTGACGCAATCCTTCAAAACAATACGATTGATAATGCGTTGTACAAAGAACACAATATTAAACGCGGTCTTAGAAATGATAATGGGACCGGTGTTTTAGTTGGCGCAACTAAAGTTGGTGAAGTTGTTGGCTATTTAAATGAAAATGGTGTCAAAGTTCCGTGTGAAGGTGAAGTTTACTATAGGGGTTACGCACTTTCAGAACTAGCGGAAGGATTTCAAAGAGATCATCGCTTAGGGTTTGAAGAAATTGTTTACCTTCTATTGTTCGCAAAACTACCTAACCACATTGAACTCGATTATTTTAATCAAGTCTTAGATGAAGCTCGAGCACTTCCTAAAGGGTATAAGGAAGATGTCATTATGAAAATTCCCGCTAATAACGTTATGAATAAACTACAAAGAGCAATACTTGTCTTATATTCTTACGATAAAAACCCTGATGATATTTCGGTTTACAATGTTCTAAAACAATCCATTAACTTGATTGCGAAACTACCGACCATTGCAGCTTATGGTTATCAAGCAAAACGTCATGCATATCACAATGAATCATTGATTGTTCATCGCCCTCAAAAAGGGATTGGAACTGCTGCTAATATTCTTCGTATGGTTAGAGCGGATAAGAAATACACTCGTGAAGAAGTTGAGATGTTAGATTTACTACTCGTCGTTCAAGCAGAACACGGTGGTGGTAATAACTCAACCTTTGCAACCCATGTAGTTTCATCTACTGGTACTGATACATATTCAGCGATCTCTACGGCTATTGGTGCTCTTAAGGGTCCAAAACACGGCGGAGCGAATAAAGCAACTTCAGATATGATCAAAGATATTCGTTCTCATGTGAAGGATAAAGATAATGAAGAGGAGTTAAGAGCTTATCTTCAAAAAATCTTAAATAAAGAAGCGTATGATAAAAAAGGACTTATCTATGGTTTAGGTCACGCGGTCTATACATTATCTGATCCTCGCACTAAGATTATTAAAGAGAAAGCTAAAGAATTAGCAAAACATAAAGGTCGCTCAAAAGAATTTAAGTTCTTAGAAGATGTAGACCGTATTGGTTGTGAATTGATTAATTCTAAAGTTAAATCTGATAATCGCGTGTCAGCTAATGTTGACTTCTATATGGGGTTTGTCCTATCGATGTTAAATATTCCACAAGAATTAACAACTCCTATCTTTGCGATTGCGCGAATTGCAGGTTGGTCAGCACATCGTTTAGAACAAATTTTGGATGATAAAATCATGCGTCCAGCGTATATAAATTTAAGCGATCATCGAGCTTATAAAAACATCGATGAACGCTAGATAAAACGTCATTTAAAGCAAGACAAAAAAGGTCTTGCTTTTTATATGTAGCGGTAGTATAATTTTAAAGCGCACGCTCAAACGTAAGAGGTTGCTGACACACTGATAAGCGTTGTCATGGTCAGTGTCAAGTCGGGTTATTCGTACGTTGCGTAAGAACAAGGATTCTTAAAGGCGCTAATAGGAGGCTAACCATGGCAAAGAATAGTATTCGTATTCGTCTAAAAGCTTATGAACACAGAAGTCTAGATACAGCTACTCAAAAAATTGTACAAGCTGCTGAAGACAATGGTTCTAAAAAAGTTATCGGACCAGTTCCACTACCAACTGAAAAACAAGTAGTAACTGTTCTACGTGCTGTACATAAGTACAAAGATTCACGTGAACAATTCGAACAAAGAACTCACAAACGTCTCATTGAGATCGTGGGTCCATCTACCGCAACAATTGATGCGCTAAGTCGTTTAGAACTACCTAGCGGTGTAGATATCGAAATTAAGTTATAAGAAACAAGGAGAAAAATTCATGAAAGGACTACTCGGAAGAAAATTGGGTATGACTCAAATCTTCACAACTGAAGGTCAATTAATTCCTGTAACAGTTGTTAAGGTTGAGCCTAATATCGTTCTTCAAAAGAAAACTGTCGAAACAGACGGTTACGTTGCCGTTCAATTAGGTGTACAAGATGTTAAACCTCAACGTGCAAACAAATCACTAGTCGGACATGCTACCAAAGCAAATGCTGCTCCAAAGAAATTCATTCGCGAAATTCGCGGTGAAGCTATGAATGGATATGAAGTAGGTCAAGAAGTTAAAGTTGACTTATTCACTGCAGGCGAAATGGTTGATGTATCTGGCACATCGAAAGGTAAAGGATTCATGGGTGCGATTGTTCGTAACAATCAAACTATCGGTCCTAAATCTCACGGTTCAGGCTTCCACAGAGGTGTAGGTTCACTCGCTACTGTTGGACGTAATAACGGTATTATCAACAAAGGCCGTGCAATGGCTGGTCAAGAAGGTGGATATTCCACAACTAACCAAAACTTAGAAATTATTAAAGTTGATCTCGAAAACGATGCACTATTAATTAAAGGTAATGTACCTGGACCTAAACGTGGCTTCGTAGTCGTTAAAACAACAACAAAACGTAAGAAATCTGTTGATGCGAAAGATTTACTCGATCGTACACCAGTCGTTGAAGAAGTTGTTGAAGAAGTTGTCGCTGAGGAAGTTGTAGCGGAAACTGCTGTTGTTGAAGAAACACCGGTTGTTGAAGAAGTTGCAGCTGAAGCAGTGGTTGAAGAAGTTAAAGAAGAAGTTGTTGCTGAGGAAGCACCTGCTGCAGAAGAAGCAACTGAAGAAAAAAAGGAGGACTAAGCCATGCCATCAATTAATGTATTAAGTCAAACTGGCGAAGTTCTTCGCAAATTAAAATTAGCTGATGCTGTATTTGGTATCGAACCAAATCAACAAGCTGTATTTGATTCCGTATTGGCACAACGCGCTGCGATGCGTCAAGGAACACATGATGTCAAAAGTAAAGCTGAAGTTCGCGGTGGTGGACGTAAGCCTTGGCGTCAAAAGGGCACAGGTCGTGCTCGTACCGGTTCTATCCGTAACCCACACTGGAGAGGCGGGGGTGTATCCTTCGGTCCTACACCACGTAGTTACGCTTACCGTGTAAATCGTAAAGTTCGTCGTTTAGCTGTTCGTTCAGTCTTATCTGAAAAAATGGCTGCGAAAGAAATCTTAGTGGTCGATGCTATTAACCTAGCAGCACCAAAAACTAAAGACTTCGTTGTTGTTCAAGAAGCATTAAAATGCACAAGAAATACACTTTATGTCTTTGAATCTAATGAAGATTGGGAAAATGCTTATCTCTCAATGCGTAACTTAGAAAACGTTCTCTTCACAACTGTTGAAGGTTTGAACTTATACGACATGATGCGTGTAAACAACATCGTCTTTACTGAAGCAGCTGCTAAAGTAGCTGGGGAGGTCTTAGCTTAATGTCAAACGCAAGAGATGTCATTGTTCGTCCTCTAATTACTGAGAAAACAATGAAATTACAAGCAGAAGATAACAAAGTAACATTTGAAGTTGCTAGAACTGCTAATAAAACACAAGTTAAACAAGCTGTTGAAGAAATCTTCAATGTAAAAGTTGAAAAAGTAAACATTGTCAATGTTCGCCCACAAACAAAACGTATGGGTCGTTACGTTGGTAAAACAAGTGCTGTTCGTAAAGCTATCGTTAAGTTAGCTGAAGGCAACAGCATCGAATTAGTTTAATTACTAATTTACATATCGGAAGAATCACGCTATTTCCGGATAAACTGCGTTAGGAGGAAACACAATGGCGATTAAGAAGTATAAACCGACCACGCCAGGTCGACGTGGCATGACCACGTTGGTGAATGATGAAATCACCGATCGTAAGCCAGAACGTTCCTTGTTAGATAGCTTCAACAAGGAAGGTGGTCGTAATAACAACGGCCGTATCACCACTCGTCATAAAGGCGGTGGCCACAAACGTTTATATCGTATTATCGATTTCAAACGTAACAAAGATGACATTATTGCTAATGTTGCAAGTATTCAATATGATCCAAATCGTTCCGCAAACATCGCATTATTAAACTATGTCGATGGAGAAAAACGTTACATCTTAGCACCTAAAGGTTTAACTGTAGGCATGAAAGTTGTATCAGGCGTAAAAGCTGACATTAAAGTTGGTAACGCTATGGAACTTGGAAATATGCCAGATGGTACAGTTGTTCACAATGTAGAACTTAAACCTGGTAAAGGTGGCCAAATGGCTCGTTCTGCTGGAACATCAGTCCAAATCTTAGGTCAAGAAGGCCGTCACTCAATCTTACGTTTAGCGTCAGGTGAAGTGAGAAAAGTATTATCAAACTGCCGCGCAACAATTGGTGTTGTCGGTAATGAAGACCATAACTTAGTCAATATTGGTAAAGCTGGCCGCACACGTTGGATGGGTATCCGCCCAACTGTTCGTGGTTCAGTTATGAACCCTAATGACCATCCACATGGTGGTGGTGAAGGACGTACACCTATTGGACGTAAATCACCAATGACACCTTGGGGTAAAAAAGCTATGGGTGTTAAAACTCGTAAATCAAAATTGGCATCTGATAAATTAATCGTACGCCGTCGTAATGCGAAGTAAGAAAGGAACTATTAAAATATGAGTCGTAGTCTAAAAAAAGGCCCATTCTGTGATGAACACTTAATGAATAAAGTGGCAAAGTTGAATGAAGCCGGTAAAAAAGAAGTTATTAAAACATGGTCTCGCCGTTCCACTATCTTCCCACAATTTGTAGAACATACATTTGCGGTTTATAACGGTAAGGAGCATGTGCCAGTTTTCGTTACAGAAGACATGGTTGGTCACAAATTGGGTGAATTTGTTCCTACAAGAAAGATCGCATCACATGGTGATGACGATAAGAGAGGTTAAGCAATATGGATGTAAAATCAACTGCTAAAACTCTACGTGTCCCACCACGTAAAGCGCGTCTAGTATTAGACCTCATTCGTGGTAAGGATGTTGAAGAAGCTGCTGCTATCTTAAAGTTCACCCCAACAAGTGCATCAGCTGCAATTTCTAAAATCTTAAAATCTGCTATTGCAAACGCAACAAATAATCATGACTTAGATGGAGATAAACTCTTCGTTAAAGCATGTTATGCAGATGAAGGTATTACTATCAAACGTTTCATGCCTCGTGCAAAAGGACGTGCTGATCAAATCTTAAAACGTACAAGTCACATCACAGTGGTTGTGGCTGAGAAAGAATAAGGGAGGAAAAAGTCATGGGTCAAAAAGTTAATCCTATCGGCATGCGTGTCGGTATTATCCGCGACTGGCAATCCCGCTGGTACGCAGAAAAAGATTTCGGTAAATTCTTATTAGAAGATGTTGAAATTCGTAAATTCATTGAAAACAAATATTCAAAAGCTTCTGTAAGTCGTATTGAAATTGAACGTACAAAAGATAAAGTCGAAATCATTATTCGTGCTGCTAAACCTGGAGAAATCATCGGACAAGATGGTGCTGCAGTTGAAGCAACTCGTAAAGATTTAGAAAAAATGTTAGGTGAAAAAACAGTTAAGATCACGGTCGTAGCTGTTGCGAACCCTAATTTAGATGCAAACTTAGTTGCTCGTTTAATTGCTGATCAATTAGAAGCTCGTGCTTCTTTCCGTATCGCTCAAAAACGTGCTATCCAACAAGTTATGCGTTCAGGTGCCAAAGGTGTTAAAACGATGGTTTCTGGTCGTCTAGGTGGTAATGATATCGCTCGTAGTGAAGGTTATTCAGAAGGCGTTGTTCCTCTACATACACTTCGTTCAGATATCGATTATGCTTTAGCTGAAGCACATACAACATATGGTCGCTTAGGTGTTAAAGTTTGGATCTGCCGTGGTGAAGTATTACCTGGTGAAATGGTTAAAGAACCTGAAGCTCCAAAAGATAACCCACGTCGTCGCTCTCGTCGTGACAACAACCGTCGTCCACGTCGTGATCGCAATGCTGATCAAAATGCGATGACTCAAGCTAAAACTGAAGGTGTAAGTACTGCTGCTGTAAAGGAAACTAAAGCTGCAGAAGCTGCTCCTAAGCAAGCTGTTAAAAAAGAGGAGGCAAGTGAATAATTATGTTAATGCCAAATCGTACAAAATATCGTCGTCCACATCGTCTTAGTTACGAAGGACGTTCTAAAGCTGGCCGTAAGGTTGACTTTGGAGAATATGGCATCGTTGCGGAAAGCGGAAACTATGTAAGTAACCGTCAAATTGAAGCAGCTCGTGTTGCCATCACACGTTATATGAAACGTGGTGGAAAAGTTTGGATCAAGATTTTCCCACACTTAGCTATCACAAGAAAACCACTCGAAGTTCGTATGGGTAGTGGTAAAGGTGCACCTGAAGGTTGGGTAGCAGTTGTTCAACCTGGTCGTGTATTATTCGAAGTTGCTGGTGTTCCAGAAGAAGTTGCTCGTGAAGCACTTCGTCTAGGTTCCCATAAACTTAATGTTAAATGCCGCTTTGTCAAGAAAGGTGAGGAAGAACTAGCATGATGAAAGATATCCGCGAAAAAAGTAATGCTGAATTACTTAAAGAAGTAGATACTTTAAAAGAAGAATTGTTCACCTTGCGTTTCCAAAAGGCAACGGGACAATTAACAAACTTTGGTCGTATTAAAGAAATCCGTAAAACAATTGCACGTATTAAAACTGTTATCAGTGAACGTGCTATTGCGGAAGTGAAATAGGAGGATTTATCCATGGAAAGAACAAGTCGTAGAGTATATCGTGGAACTGTTGTTTCAGACAAAATGGATAAAACCATTGTTGTTGAAGTCAGCACATCCAAACGTCACCCTTTATATGGTAAAAGAGTGAAGTATTCAAAGAAATTTAAAGCACATGATGAAGCAAATGTTGCAAAGTTCGGTGATGAAGTAGAAATTATGGAAACACGTCCTTTGAGTAAAGACAAAAACTTCCGTCTTGTGAAAGTCGTTAAAGAAGCGATTCAGTTATAGGAGGCCTTATATGATTCAAAATGAAAGTAGATGTAAAGTCGCCGATAACTCTGGAGCAAAAGAAGTACTCGTTATTCGTGCTCTAGGTGGATCTCGCAGACGTTACGCAAACATTGGTGATTTAGTTGTTTGTACTGTTAAAAGCGCAAGCCCTAATGGCCAAGTAAAAAAAGGTGAAGTTGTTACAGCTGTTGTAGTTCGTACTAAACGCGGTATCCGTCGTGATAGTGGAACTTACATTAAGTTTGACGATAACGCTGTTGTTATTATTAAAGAAGACAATACCCCAAGAGGCACACGTATTTTCGGCCCAGTTGCTCGTGAAATCCGTGACCGTGGCTACATGAAAATTGTGTCACTCGCGCCTGAGGTTCTATAAAGGAGAGTGCGATGAAAATTAAAAAAGGTGATCAAGTCCGCGTCATCACTGGTGATGATAAAGGCACAGTTGCTGAAGTTCTCAAAACATTCCCTGCAGAGGACAAAGTAATTGTTGAAGGTGTTCGTTTAGTTAAAAAGGCTTTAAAACCTTCTCAAGCGAATCCAGAAGGCGGCATGATTGAAATGGAAGCTAAAATTCACGTTTCAAATGTTGTCTTAGCTGACGTAAAGAAAGCTAAAAAACCTGCTAAGAAAGCAGCTGCTAAAAAAGCTCCAGCTAAAAAAGCAGCTACAAAGAAAGCAACAAAAGCTACTGAAGAAGTAGCAGAAAAGAAAGCACCTGCTAAGAAAGCTCCAGCTAAAAAAGCTGCAGCTAAAAAAGCAGCTGAATAATCAAGGAGGACATCGTGAGTCGTTTAAAAGATAAATATACCAAAGACGTTGTACCTGCTTTGGTTAAAGAATTTAGTTATTCATCAGTAATGCAAGCGCCTAAATTAGAAAAAGTAGTTATCAACATGGGTGTTGGTGACGCAATTGCTAATTCAAAAGCACTTGAAGATGCTGTTAAAGAATTAACACAAATTGCTGGTCAAAAACCAGTCATCACAAAAGCTAAGAAATCCATTGCGAACTTCAAACTTCGTGAAGGTATGGAAATTGGTTGTAAAGTAACTTTACGTGGAGAAAAAATGTATGAGTTCTTAGATAGACTTATCAATGTTTCTCTCCCTCGTGTTCGTGATTTCCGTGGTGTTAGCTCAACTGCCTTTGATGGTCGTGGTAACTTTACTCTCGGCGTTAAAGAACAATTGATCTTCCCAGAAATCAATTACGATAAAGTTCAACGTGTTCGTGGTATGGACGTAGTCGTTGTTACCACTGCAAATACTGATGCTGAAGGTCGTGCATTACTATCTGGGCTCGGTATGCCATTTGCTAAGACTGCAGGAGGGAAATAATTTATGGCTAAGACATCATTAATCAATAAATCTAAACGTCCTCAAAAATTCAAAGTACGTGAGTATACACGTTGCGAAAGATGTGGACGTCCACACTCAGTTTTAAAGAAGTATAAACTCTGCCGTATCTGCTTCAGAGAATTGGCTTACAAAGGTCAAATCCCTGGTGTTAAGAAGGCTAGTTGGTAAGGAGGAGAAACCACATGATGAATATGACAGATCCAATTGCGGATATGCTTACACGTATTCGTAATGCCGCTAGTGCAAAACACGAAACTGTGGAAGTACCTTCCAGTAAAGAAAAAGTTGAAATAGCACGAATCTTAAAAGAAGAAGGCTTTATCACAAGTTACAAAGTTGCTGGTGAATTACCTGCGGTAATCACAGTTGAACTAAAATATGGTCAAAATGGCGAAAAAGTTATTTCTGGCCTAAAGCGTATTTCTAAACCAGGTTTGCGCGTCTATGTTGATGTAGAAAATCTACCAAGAGTTCTTAATGGACTAGGTGTTGCGATTATCTCTACTTCTAACGGCGTACTTACCGATAAGCAAGCGCGTAAACAACATGTTGGCGGTGAAGTTATCGCCTACGTGTGGTAAGAGAGGAAATCTAAATGTCACGTATCGGAAATAAAGCGATTACCGTTCCTGCTGGTGTTGAAGTATCAATAGCTGCTGGGAATGAGGTGACGGTTAAAGGTCCAAAAGGATCATTAACTCGTGCATTCAATCCTACATTAAAGATTGAATTAAATGAAGGTGTGCTTACTGTTGCTCGTCCAAATGATGAAAAACAAACTAAGCAATTGCATGGTACAACCCGTGCATTATTAAGCAATATGGTTGTGGGTGTATCCGAAGGATATAGCCGTGAATTAGAACTAGTCGGTATCGGTTATAGAGCTAATGTACAAGGTCAAAAATTAACACTAAGTGTTGGTTATTCACATCCAATTGTGTTCGATGTTGAACAAGGTTTAACAGTTGAATGTCCAGCTGCTAACCAAATCGTTGTTAAAGGTATTGATAAACAACGTGTTGGTGAATTAGCTGCAAACATTCGTGCAACTCGTAAACCAGAACCTTATAAAGGTAAAGGTGTACGTTATAAAGGTGAGCAAGTCCGTCGTAAAGAAGGTAAGACGGCTGCTAAGAAATAGTGGGAAAGGAGAAATTAAGACATGCTTAAGAAAATATCTAAGAATGCTCAAAGACAACGTCGTCATATGCGCGTTCGCTCTAAGATCTCTGGAACCGCTGATCGTCCACGTCTAAGTGTTTTCCGTTCAAATGGGAATATCTCTGCACAAATTATTGACGATGTTAAGGGTGTAACTCTTGCATCATGCAGTAGTGTTGATTTGAAACTAGAAAATGGTGGTAACGTAGCAGCAGCAACCGAAGTCGGAACTGAGCTAGCCAAACGTGCTAAAAAAGCAAAAATCAAAAATGTAGTATTTGATAGAGGCGGTTACCTCTATCACGGAAGAGTCAAAGCCCTTGCGGATGCCGCAAGAAAAGCTGGACTAGAATTTTAGGAGGAGGACGCCATGGATCGCAAACCAAGACGCTTTGAAAGAGAGCCAAAAGAATTTGAAGAACGCGTGGTCGTCATCAACCGCGTTACTAAAGTTGTTAAAGGTGGACGTCGTTTCCGCTTCGCTGCTTTAGTTGTTGTAGGAGACAAAAAAGGTCGTGTCGGTTTTGGTACCGGTAAGGCTAATGAAGTACCTGATGCAATTAAGAAAGCAATTGAAAATGCTAAGAAGAATCTCATCACAGTACCTATTGTTAAAACTACAGTCCCACACGCAATCGTTGGAAACTTCGGTGCTGGATCAGTATTACTGAAACCTGCTACTGAAGGTACAGGTGTTATTGCGGGTGGTCCTATTCGTGCCGTTCTAGAATTAGCGGGCTTAGAGGATGTTCTATCTAAATGTTTAGGTAGTCGTACTCCAATCAATATGGTTCAAGCCACATTTGATGCCCTTAAAAATCTAAGAACAATCGAAGATGTCGCTAAGCTACGTGAATTAAAACACGAGCAAGTGCGTGCGTAGGAGGATTACTTAATGAAATTACATGAATTAAAACCTGTTGAAGGTGCACGTCAAGGAGACCGTAAACGTCTCGGCCGTGGTCAAGGTAGTGGACAAGGTAAAACTGCTGGTAAAGGTCATAAAGGTCAAAACGCTCGTACAGGCGGCGGTGTAGCGCTCGGATTTGAAGGGGGTCAAACTCCAATTTTCCGTCGTATCCCAAAACGTGGATTTACAAACTTCACAAGAAAAGAATATGCCATCGTTAATGTTGAACAACTCAATCGTTTCGATGACGGTGCAGAAATTACTCCAGAACTCTTAATTGAAACTGGACTCGTAAAAAAAGAACTCAATGGTATCAAAATTTTAGGTGTAGGAACGCTAGAAAAGAAATTTACTGTCAAAGCACATAAATTCTCTAAATCTGCCCTTGCTTCAATTGAGGCAGCAGGCGGAAAAGCAGAGGTTCTCTAATGTTCTCAACGTTTGTCAATCTGTTCAAACAGAAAGACATCCGCAATAAGATATTCTTTACCTTAGGTATTCTATTTATCTTCCGACTAGGAGCAGGTATTCCTGCTCCTATGGTGGATACATCAGCTTTACTAAATGGTTTGGATGATAATTCTGTTCTTGGCATCATGAACCTACTTGGTGGTGGTGCTTTACAAAGATTCTCCATCTTCGCGATGGGGGTTACGCCATACATTACGTCAAGTATTATTATTCAATTGTTATCAATGGATGTAATACCTGCCTTAACTGAAATGGCAAAATCAGGCCAACAAGGTCGTAAGCAAATGGACCGTATCACGCGTTATACAACCGCGTTTATGGCATTCTTTCAATCTTATACAATGGCTTATGCATTCCAAGTTAACTATGGAATTCTAGAAAACCCAAGTATTTCTACTTACATCTATGTATCAATTGTATTAACAGCTGGTACGATGTTCCTATTATGGTTGGGTGATCGTATTTCTCAATTTGGAATCGGAAATGGTATTTCCATTATTATCTTTGCAGGGATCGTATCACGTATCCCATATACATTCTCAAGCACTTTCTCTGTCTTAGTTGATACATCATCTAATTCAGCAATGTTTGCAGGATTTATGAATTACTTAATGTTTATCGGTTTGTATTTACTGATTATTGTACTCGTTATCTTTATGCAACAAGCTGTGCGTAAAATTCCTATTCAATATACATCAAGTAACTTACGTAAAGGTAAGAACGATGTGACTTATTTACCACTTAAGATTAACTCAGCGAATGTTATTCCAGTCATCTTTGCATCGGCTGTTATGACAGCTCCAGCCACTGCGTTTAGTTTCTTTTCACAAACACGTTGGCTATATGACTTCTTTACCACATGGTTTAATTTCCAAACTGTGCATGGTTTATCAATCTACGCTGTATTAATTGTTGTCTTCACTTTCTTCTATACCAACTTACAAGTTGATCCACAGAAGGTTAGTGATAACTTAGGTAAATCTGGAACATACATTCCTGGTATTCGTCCAGGAAACGAAACGAAAGAGTACTTAGGTAAAGTGCTTAATCGTATCACTGTTTTAGGGGCATTGTTCCTAATGACAATCGCAGTATTACCTTATGCACTTCCAATGTTTACTAGTCTTCCTAGCTCAATTGCAGTTGGCGGAACTGGTATAATCATTGTTGTGGGTGTTGCGCTTGAAACTTTCAAAAATCTTGAAGGTCAGCTCACTCAAAAAGTGTATCGAGGTTTTGTTAAATAAATAAAAAGGAGCGTGTGAATGAATATTCTGATTATGGGTGCCGCCGGAAGCGGTAAAGGTACAATGGCAGAAAAAATTATTGAGAAATATAAGATTGCCCACATTTCAACGGGCAACATGTTTCGCTCACACATTTATGCGCAAACTGAATTGGGTGTTCTCGCCCAAAGTTACATTGATAAAGGACTTTTAGTACCTGATGATGTAACGATTGAAATGGTTCGTCAACGCTTGCTTGAGGATGATACACAAAGAGGTTATCTATTAGATGGCTTTCCACGTACACTTGCTCAAGCAGAAGCGTTTGAGGAAATATCGAAAGAGATTAAACGTCCCGTCAAGGCTGTTCTGAATCTTCAAGTTCACTTGGATGATTTGAAGGAGCGTGTCTTAGGTCGTCGTCTCTGTCGAAACTGCGGAGCAATTTTCCACGTAAAATTTGACCCACCTAAAAAAGATGGTGTCTGTGATTACTGTGGACATGAGCTTGTACATCGTTCTGATGATAACGCAGAAATGTTAGCAACACGTTTGAAAGAACATGTCATGCAAACACAACCGGTCTTAGATCTTTATGGTTCCGAGAACTTGGTCCATGATATCGATGCTTCAAAACCAATTGATGAAGTATTTGAACAAATTGATCAAGTATTAAGGAATTTATAATGATTACGACAAAATCCCCCCGCGAATTAGATCTGATGCGCAAAGCGGGAGAGATTGTAGCCTTAGCTCACAAAGCAGTGAGTGAAGCTATAAAGCCTGGCATCAGTACAGCTGAAATTGATCAAATCGTTGAAGCTGTAATCCTATCACATCAGGCAACACCATCGTTTAAGGGTTATGGTGGCTTTCCAGCTGCTGCATGTGTATCCATCAATGATACTTTGGTGCATGGTATTCCTGACAATACTAAACTTGTAGAAGGTGATATTGTCTCAGTGGATATTGGCGCAAACTACAAAGGTTATCATGGAGATAGCGCATGGACTTATGCGGTTGGTCAAATCAGTGATGAAGCCCATAACTTAATGGAAGTCACGAAAGAAAGTCTCTTTGAGGGACTAAAACAGGTCAAAGCAGGTGCTCGCCTAGGTGATGTATCAGCGGCGATAGGTGATTACGTTTATGAACATGGGTATAGTGTTCCTTATGAATATACTGGACATGGTATTGGATCTGCTTTACATGAAGATCCTGCCGTTCACAATCATGGAACAGCTGGGGTTGGTCCTCGACTCAAAAAAGGTATGTGCCTAGCGATTGAACCAATGGTGCATGTGGGGAAACCCCATACAAAAGTTCTTTCAGATCAATGGACAGTCAAAACTAAAGATGGTTCCTTGAGTGCACACTTTGAGCATACAATTGTCGTAACTGAGGAAGGTTTTGAAATCCTAACACAACTACCAAAGGAGGAAACCAATGGCTAAACAAGATGTGATAGAAGTTCAAGGAGTTGTAGAAAAAGTATTACCTAATACAACCTTTGATGTGAGATTAGAAAATGGACACACGCTGAAGGCTCACGTTTCTGGTAAAATCCGTATGCATTACATTCGCATTTTACCGGGCGATCGCGTTACTGTCGAAATCTCACCATATGATTTAACACGTGGGCGTATAACATTTAGACACAAATAGGTGTCAAGGAGTAAACAGTATGAAAGTAAGACCATCTGTCAAACCAATCTGTGACAAGTGCCGCGTTATTAAACGTAAAGGCCGCGTCATGATCATTTGTGAAAATCCAAAGCACAAACAACGTCAAGGATAAGGGAGGAGACTAATCAATGGCTCGTATCGCAGGTGTTGACATTCCACAAAACAAACGTGTGGTTGTCTCATTAACCTACATTTATGGAATCGGACGCTCAAGAGCGGAAGATATTTTAAAAGCAGCGAATGTTTCGGAAGAAATTCGCGTTAAAGATCTTACGGATGATCAAGTTAATTTAATCCGTGCTGAAGTTGAAAAATTCAGAGTTGAAGGTGATCTTCGTCGTGAAGTTAACCTCAACATCAAACGTCTTATGGAAATCGCATCATACCGTGGCATTCGTCACCGTAGAGGTTTACCTGTAAGAGGTCAACGTACACGTACAAATGCGCGTACACGTAAAGGTCCACGTCGTACCGTGGCTAACAAGAAGAAATAGGAGGTAAAACAATATGGCTAAAGCAAAAGCAACATCACGTAAAAAACGCGTTCGTAAGAATATAGCGAAAGGCGTGGCACATATTCATACAACCTTCAACAATACTATTGTGACAATCACTGATGAACAAGGTAACGTATTATCTTGGTCAAGTGCTGGTGCATTAGGATACAAAGGTTCACGTAAGTCAACTCCATATGCTGCCCAAGAAGCATCACTCGCTGCTGCAAAAGCTGCGGTTGATCATGGCATGCGTACAGTTGAAGTACTTGTTAAAGGTGTCGGCCCAGGCCGTGAATCAGCAGTTCGTTCACTTCAAACTGCAGGTTTAAATATCACTATGATTAATGATATTACTCCTATTCCTCACAACGGTTGCCGTCCACCAAAGAGACCACGCGGTTAGTGAAGAGACAGGAGGAAGAACATGCAAAAATTTGAACGTGCACAATTTGAAATTAAAGAATACGTTGAAGATAAACATTATGGTAAATTCGAGATCCAACCCCTTGAAAGAGGATTTGGAACAACTCTCGGAAACGCTTTAAGAAGGGTTCTACTTTCCTCACTACCAGGCGCAGCCGTTTATTCAATTAAGGTTGAGGGGGTTTATCACGAATTCACATCCATTCCTGGTGTGGTTGAAGATGTTACAACCATCATCTTAAACTTAAAGGATTTAATCCTATCTGTATCAGATGATGAAACTTATGCTTGCCGCATTAATGCAAAGGGAAGCAAAGTTGTAACAGGAGCTGATATCGATTGCCCTGCTAATGTCGAAGTTTTAAACAAAGACTTAGTTATCGCAACACTAGAGGACAATGCTGTTCTCGATATGGAATTAAAGGTCAAAAATGGTCGCGGATATATTTCTGCTGATCAAAATAAAGTCCTTCATCAAGGTTCAACTCAAGGGATTGGTACAATCTTCACAGATTCTATCTATACACCAATTGAGCGTGTTAGCTACAATGTAGAACCAACACGTGTTGGCCAAGATGCTAAATACGATCGTTTAGTATTTGAAGTTTGGACAAATGGTTCAATCACACCTCAAGATTCAATTGCTTTAGGTGCGAAAGTCTTAATGGACCACTTAGATCTATTCGCAAACATTAACGAACAAGTGGCTGAAATGGATTCTTTAGTAAAAGAAAACACAGCAGACAGCTCAAATAAAGGTATGGTTATGATGATTGAAGATTTAGATCTTTCAGTCCGTTCATACAACTGCCTAAAACGTGCTGGTATTCAAACAGTTGATGAACTCACACAAAAATCTGAAGAAGAAATGATGAGAGTTCGTAACTTAGGTAAAAAATCACTTAAAGAAGTCAAAGAAAAACTCATTGAAATGGGTATGGGCTTCAAAGTTTACGAATAAGGAGGACCTATGCAAAATCGTAAATTCGGTCGTACAGCTGACCACAGAAAAGCATTATTACGTAACCTTGCTACTAGTCTGATTGTTCATGAAAAAATCGAAACAACAGAAATGAAAGCGATGGACCTCCGTTCAGTGGTCGATGAACTTATCACTCTAGCAAAACGTAATGACTTACACGCTCGTCGTCAAGTTGCAGCATTCGTCAAAGATGTTGTAGCTGATAAGGCAACAGGCAAAACAGCGATTCAAAAATTATTTGATGATATCGCACCTAAATACGCAGATCGTAAAGGTGGCTATACTCGTGTTATCAAAACTCACGTACGTCGTGGGGATGCAGCACCTATGGCTACTATCGAACTCGTTTAGTTTATAGTCAAACTAGAACTCTGGGAAACTAGAGTTCTTTTTTATACCGATCTATTAAGTTTCAATGAATATCAAATATTCAACTTAAATTTGATTAGTTATAAAATTTAAAACAACTGTCATTTGTCCTTGTATGAGTGATGCCTTTATGTTAAAGTATGTCTAAAGTTAAATCCCTTTAAAAACGTACAGAGAGACGTGTAAGGAAAATGAAAGTGCATGCACTCAATTTTTAAGCAAATCCTTCTCTGTATGGGAAGGATTTTTTGTGAGGTAAGGCTATGGCGAAAAAAGTGATCTTAGATGCAGAAACAATGAAAAGAAGTATAACTCGTATAAGTTTTGAGTTGATTGAACATCATAAGGACTTAACAGATTTAGTGTTAGTCGGTGTAAAAACACGTGGTGTAACACTTGCGAATCGCATCGCGACACGTATTCAAGAACTTGAGAATATTAAGATTGATGTGATTGAATTAGATATTTCTAATTTTAGAGATGATCGACCACATACTAATGAAACACTAAGTTTTAATGTGGATATTAAAGGTAAACAAATCGTGATTGTTGATGATGTTTTATATACAGGCAGATCAATCCGTGCGGCACTTGATGCGGTGATGTCGGTTGCTCGACCTCAAAAAATTGAGCTGGCTGTTTTAATTGATCGTGGACACAGAGAATTACCAATCAGACCTGATTATATTGGTAAAAATGTGCCGACAGCACAAAGTGAAAGTATCTTAGTAGAATTTGTAGAAAATGATGACATCGATGCGGTGTCTATTGAACGTTAGTAGTGTTTAGTTTTTTTAAACACTTTTTTCTTAAGGAGGATGATCAATGAGACATTTAGTGAGTACAGATGAATTAAGTATTGAAGATGTTCATCAACTAATCAATAGCGCTATTGAATTTAAAAATGGCAAGACAATACAAACTAAACGTGATATATATGCAAGTAATCTTTTCTTTGAAGCATCTACAAGAACCCATCGTAGTTTTGAAATGGCTGAAAAGAAATTAGGCTTAGGTGTCATTGATTTTGAAGTGAGCACTTCGTCTGTTAATAAAGGTGAAACCCTTTATGACACAGTCCTAACGCTAAATGCGATTGGTGTTGATATCTTTGTGATTCGTCACTTTGAAGAAGATTATTACAAATCCTTAATCAATCCAAGCGAATTAAATGCTTCAATTATTAATGGGGGCGATGGCAGAGGCCAGCATCCAACTCAATGCTTATTAGACATGATGACTATTTATGAAAACTTTGAATCTTTTAAAGGTTTAAAAATAATGATAGCGGGAGATTTAAAAAACTCACGCGTGGCTCATTCAAATGCGATTATGCTTCATAAGTTAGGTGCAAAGCTCTACTTCAGTGGTCCAAAACAGTGGTATGAAGAAAACTATAATCAATATGGAACCTATGTTGATATGGATGAAAAGATTGAAGAGATAGATGTCTGTATGTTGCTTAGAGTTCAACATGAACGTCATATCAGTGGGGCTCGTTTTAGTAAAGAAACTTACCACCAACAATATGGTTTAACAAAAGAGCGATATGAAAAGTTAAAAGAAAGTGCGATTGTGATGCATCCAGCACCAGTAAACAGAGATGTTGAATTAGCGGATGAATGTGTAGAAGCTAAAAAGTCACGCATTGTTGAACAAATGCGCAATGGTGTATTCATGCGTATGGCCATCTTAGAAAATATATTAGAAAGTCGAGGTGAACTTGTATGAGTTTGATTATTAAAAACGTTAAACGAATTATTAAGGGAAATGACTGTGAAAAAATAGATGTCAGAATTGAGAATGGAAAATTTGTTGAATTTTCAAAAGAATTATCGATTCGTAAAAATGATACAGCAATTGATGGGAAAGGAGCTCTAATAACTGCAGGTTTATTAGATATCCATACTCATATGAGAGAACCTGGATTTACCCATAAGGAAACGATTGAGACAGGCACAAAAGCAGCAGCGCGAGGTGGATTTACTCAAATCTATGCGATGCCTAATACTAAACCAGCCATGGATAATACAGAAATGGTTGAAACCTTTTACAAAACAGTTGAAGAAAAAGGATCTGTTAATGCTTATACCTATGCTTGTATTACTAAAGGTTTAAACAGTGATGAAGCAGTGGATCAAAAAGCTTTATTAAAAGCAGGTGCTACAGCATTCACCAATGATGGTTTAGGTGTACAGACTGCTCAAGTGATGTATGAAGCGATGCTTGAAGCTAAAAAGAATAATGCGGTCATTGTAGCGCATGCAGAGGATGATAGTTTAAAACTCAATGGTGTCTGCCATAACAATGCAGGCACACGATTAAACATGCCAGTTCTTCCTTCTATTTCAGAAGCTGCACAAGTTGCACGAGATATTGTATTAGCTGAAGCAAGTGGTGTGCATTACCATGTCTGCCATGTATCTTGTAAAGAAACAGTTGATGCGATAAGAGATGGAAAAAAGCGAGGCATAAATGTCACAGCTGAAGTAACACCACATCATTTAATTCTCACTGAAGATGATATTGTAAGTGATGACGCAAACTTTAAGATGAATCCGCCTTTACGCTCTAAAGAGGATCGAGAAGCTTTAATAGATGCTTTAGTAGATGGGACTATTGACTGTGTCGCATCTGATCATGCACCACATAGTGATGAAGAAAAAGCAAGAGGTTTTCTTAAGGCTCCATTTGGAATCTTAGGATTGGAATATAACTTTGCATTACTCTACACAGACTTTGTAAGAAAAGGAATATTTAGTTTAGAAGATCTTGTGAACTACTATTCAGCAAACGCAGCTAAATGTATAGAAGTTGAATATCCAAAACTTGAAGTAGGGGCAGTAGCGGACTGTGCTCTATTTGATTTAGAAAACAAAGTAACAATTCAAAAACCGTTTGCTTCCATGTCTAATAACTCTCCGTTTTTAGGGAAAGAAGTTTATGGTGATTGTATCTGCACGATTGTTAATGGGAAGGTGGTTTACCAATGAAAAGAAAATTAATACTAGAAGATGGCAGTATTTATTATGGTGAAGGATTTGGCTATGAAGCTGATGCGCATGCTGAAGTTGTATTTGCGACAGGCATGAGTGGTTATCAAGAATCGATTACTGACCAATCTTATAATGGACAAATTATTACGTTTACTTATCCATTAATTGGAAATACAGGTATCAATCGTGATGATAATGAATCAACTGAACCAACATGTCGAGGGGTCATTGTTAAAGAGTTGGCACGCCGTCCTTCCAATTGGCGTACACATATGTCTTTAGATGATTTCTTAAAAGAAAGAAAGATTGTTGGGATAGCAGGGATTGATACACGAGCCTTGGTTAAAAATTTGCGTAATCATGGTGTGCTTCAAGGCATGATCGTTGATGCAGATCGTGATGATGAAGAAATTATCAATGAAATTCGTTATACCAAACTTCCAAGCAATCAAGTTGAACAAGTTTCGACTAGAAATGCTTATCCAAATCCTGGAACTAAACGTCGTGTAGTTGTGTTGGATTATGGGCTTAAACATTCAATATTAAGAGAGCTTTCAAAGCGTGATTGTGACTGCGTTGTTTTACCACATACCGCAAGTGCAAAAGAAATCTTAGCTCAACAGCCTGATGGGATTATGTTGACTAATGGTCCTGGTGATCCAACCAGTGTTCAGCCATCAATAGAAGTTATTAAAGAATTATTAGGGAAAGCACCTATCTTTGGTATTTGTTTAGGACATCAACTCCTTGCGATTGCCAATGGTGCTTCGACTTATAAAATGAAATTTGGACATCGTGGATTTAACCATCCAGTTCTAGAAGTGGATAGTGGACGCATTGATTTCACATCTCAAAACCATGGTTATGCGGTGGATCCAAAGTCAGTCAATAAAAAGACAATGCGCATTACCCATAGTGAAATTAATGACGATACGGTTGAAGGGTTAGCTTATTTAAAACATCCTTCATTCTCAGTTCAATTTCACCCAGATGCAACACCTGGTCCACATGATGCGACCTATCTTTTTGATGAATTTATGGATCTAATGGATCGTGAGAAGGAGAAGAAAAATGCCTAAACGTACAGACATAAAACGAATTCTTGTGATTGGATCAGGTCCAATTATTATTGGTCAAGCTGCTGAGTTTGACTATGCTGGAACTCAAGCTTGTTTAGCTTTAAGAGAAGAAGGCTATGAAGTTATTTTAATTAATTCTAATCCTGCGACCATTATGACGGATAAAGAAATTGCAGATCGTGTTTATATTGAACCGATTAGCTATGAGTTTGTATCTAAGATTTGTCGTAAAGAAAGACCTGATGCGATCCTTTCTACCTTAGGTGGTCAAACAGGTTTAAATATGGCGAAAGAACTTGCTGAATCAGGACTCTTAGATGAATTAGGGATTGAGATTTTAGGAACTAAACTCAATGCGATTAAAGAGGCTGAAGATAGAGAACTCTTTAAACAACTGATGTTAAGACTAGGTCAACCAATTCCTGAAAGTTTAACAGTCACAAGTTTAAGCGAAGCACTAGAATTCGCAAGTACAGTTGGTTATCCACTGATTGTACGTCCAGCCTATACCTTAGGTGGAACGGGTGGTGGTATCTGTGAGAATGAAGAAGTCTTTAGAACGGTTGTTGATAATGGTTTAAAATTATCACCTGTACATCAATGTTTAATAGAAGTATCCATTGCCGGTTTTAAAGAAATTGAATATGAAGTAATGCGTGATGCTTATGATCATGCGATGGTTGTGTGTAACATGGAAAACTTTGACCCAGTTGGGGTTCATACAGGGGATTCCATAGTTTTTGCACCATCACAAACGCTAACTGATGTTGAAGTTCAACTATTACGTGATGCTTCACTAAAAATTATTCGTGCACTAAAGATTGAAGGAGGTTGTAATGTACAACTTGCTTTAGATCCAAATAGCTACAAATACTATGTCATTGAGGTTAACCCTCGTGTATCTCGATCATCTGCACTAGCATCTAAAGCGACTGGTTATCCGATTGCCAAGATTGCGGCAAAGATTGCGGTTGGTTTAGGACTACATGAAATTAAAAATCCAGTAACTCAAACAACCTACGCTCAATTTGAACCAAGCTTAGATTATATTGTGTCTAAGATTCCAAGATGGCCATTTGATAAATTCAAACAAGGTGAACGTAAATTGGGCACTCAAATGAAGGCGACTGGTGAAGTTATGGCTTTAGGTCGTAACTTAGAAGAATCACTTTTAAAAGCTGTTCGTTCCTTAGAACAAGGTGTTACCCACATGGACACTAAAGAAGCTGCTGAAATGGATGATCAAACATTAGAACTTCATATCATTAAAGCCTATGATGATCGTTTGTTCTGTATTGCTGAAGCCTTAAGACGTGGTTATACCATAGAAGAAATTAATGAACTCACTAAAATTGATATTTTCTTCTTAGATAAACTCTTACATATTATTGAACTTGAAGAAGAAGCTAAGAAAAATGTTAATAATGTAGAAACTTTAGATACTCTAAAACGTTATGGTTTTTCAGATACTGCGATTGCGGGATTTTGGAACTCTGATTTCAATAAAGTCCGTCAACTAAGAAAAGACAATAAACTATTGCCGGTGTATAAAATGGTTGATACCTGTGCTGCAGAGTTTGAATCAAGCACACCATATTTCTATTCGACTTATGATGAAGAAAATGAAAGTTTTAAAACTGAAAAAGAATCCATTATTGTCTTAGGTTCAGGTCCAATCCGTATTGGACAAGGGATTGAGTTTGACTATGCAACGGTTCACTGTGTTAAAGCGATTCAAGATGCAGGTTATGAAGCGATTATTATTAACTCAAATCCAGAAACAGTCTCAACCGATTTCTCAATTTCAGACAAACTTTATTTTGAACCCTTAAATAAAGAAGATGTCTTAAACATTATCGACTTAGAGCAACCTAAAGGGGTTATCTTACAGTTTGGTGGGCAAACAGCAATTAACTTAGCGCAAACATTATTTGATGCGAATGTCCCTATTTTAGGAACAGACTTAGATGCACTAGACAAAGCAGAAGATAGAAAACGTTTTGAAGCGACTTTAAAAGAACTTAAGATTAAACAACCTTTAGGTAAAGCAGCTCATAACTTAAAAGAAGCACAAGCGATTGCGACTGAAATTGGTTATCCAGTTTTAGTTCGTCCATCTTATGTTATTGGTGGTCAAAGCATGCAGATTGTTCAGTCTGATGAACAGCTCACAGAATATGTTACTCAAGCGAGTGAAATATCAAATGAGAAACCAATCTTAATCGATCGATATTTGGTTGGTAAAGAGGTAGAAGTGGATGTTATCTCTGATACAGTGGATGTCATTATTCCAGGTATTATGGAACACATTGAGCGCTCTGGGGTTCACTCAGGTGATTCAATGGCGGTCTATCCTCCACAACACTTAAGTGAAAAAGTTAAAGCAGATATCATTGATATCTCTACTAGACTTGCGACAGGTATGAATACCTTAGGGATGATGAATATTCAATTTGTTATCCAAGATGAGACAGTATACGTTATTGAAGTTAATCCACGTGCATCACGTACCGTGCCTTTCTTATCTAAAGTCACTAATATTCCAATGGCGAATGTGGCTACTCAAGTGATCTTAGGAAAGACTTTAAAAGAACTAGGCTATACAGCAGGCTATCAAGCTGAGACAAAAAGTATTCATGTTAAAGCACCAGTTTTCTCATTCACTAAACTTCAAAAAGTGGATAGTTCTTTAGGGCCAGAAATGAAGTCAACCGGAGAAGTTATGGGTTCTGGTGCCTCTTTAGACAAAGCATTGTATAAAGCGTTTGTGGCTAGTGGCTTTAAGTTTAAAGAAGAAGGATCCGTTTTATTCACCATTGATAAAGAACATAAAGATGAAGCGTTTGAGCTCGCCCAGCGTTTTGTGAACTTAGGCTTTAAACTTTATGGGACTGATGGCACAGCCAAAGCTTTTAATGACAAGGGCTTAAAAGTTGAAATCTTAGAAAAGATTGATGCGAAAGAAAATAATATTTTAGAAGCGCTCGCTAAAGGTCATTTAGATATGGTTATCAATACGGTTGGTGTTGATAAGAGTCAAAATAGTGATGGCTATCAAATCCGTAAAGTTGCGACCGAATACGGGGTTGCTTTATTCACATCACTTGATACAGCTGAAGCAATACTTAGAGTTTTAGAAGCACGATTATTAAATGTTGAAGCGATTGGAGACCATCTATGAAAAACATAGATGGTTTAATCGTCTCTAAAAAAGAACTTGTTAAAAATGTTTTTGAGTTAGTGCTAAAGGCAGATATTGCGGATGTTAACTATGTTGCAGGTCAATTTGTTCATATTGAAGTACCAATGAAAAATCATGTACTTAGACGTCCGATTACGGTTGCGAAATGGAATAAGGAAGAGAGTACATTCTCTGTTGTGATTCGTGCGATTGGTGAAGGGACTCAAGCCATCACAAATCTAAGTGTGAATCAAACACTGAATGTCATTCTAACTTTAGGCTATGGATTTAAAGTTAATGATCTAAAAAAAGATTCTAATCTACTACTTATTGGGGGTGGACTAGGAATACCCGCTCTTCTTGAAGCAGCTAAAGCAGCACAATCTAAAGGAGTTAATGTCACTTCTATCTTAGGATTTGGGAGTCAATCTGCTGTCTTTTATGAAGAAGAGTTTAAAGCATATGGAGATTGTCTGATTTGCACAGATGATGGATCTTATGGCATACATGGTCATGTAGGGGTTGGTTTAGATAGTTTAGATAGATCCTTTGATGAAGTATATGCTTGTGGACCTTTAGCACTAAGTAAAATGGTGCAAACAAAATATCCTGAAAGTTATCTATCATTAGAAGAAAGAATGGCTTGTGGGATTGGTGCTTGTGCAGGTTGTGTGGTCTTTAGTACAGATAAAGAAACAAATTTTAAAGTCTGCAAAGATGGTCCTGTCTTTAAGGCTAAGGAGGTTTTCTTATGAGTCGATTAAGTGTTAAGCTTCCAGGTTTAGATTTAAAGAATCCAATTATGCCAGCCAGTGGTACCTATGGTTTTGGTCAAGACTATAAAGATCTCTATGATTTAAATAAACTTGGTGCCATTATGGTGAAATCAATTACACTTCATCCTCGTCTTGGTAATCCAACACCTCGTGTTACAGAAACACCAAGTGGGATGTTGAATGCGATTGGTCTACAAAATCCAGGACTCGAAGCTGTTTTAAAACATGAGTTAAAAGAACTTGAAAAATATGAGACACCCTTAATTGCCAATGTGGCTGGCTTTAGTGAAGAAGAGTATATTGAGGTTTGTTCAAGAATTCATGAAGCGAAAAATGTTAAAGCAATTGAACTGAATATATCATGTCCTAATGTTCACCAAGGTGGTAAGACATTTGCGGAAGATCCTAACTTAGTCTATCAAATTACCAAAGCTGTTAAAGCAGTTGCGAAAATACCTGTCTATGTTAAGTTATCACCAAATGTAACAGATATTGTATCTATAGCTAAGGCTGCTGAAAAAGCAGGGGCTGATGGATTAACGATGATAAATACCTTAGTGGGTATGCGTTTTGACTTAAAAACAAGACAGCCTATTATTGCGAATAAAACAGGCGGTCTATCTGGACCTGCGGTATTTCCAGTAGCGCTTAGAATGGTACATCAAGTATCACAAGCAGTTAATATTCCCATCATTGGGATGGGTGGTATCAGTAGTGTTGACGATGTATTGGAAATGTTGATTGCCGGTGCGAGTGCCGTTGCGATTGGAACAGCGAATTTTACAGATCCTTGGATTTGTGAAAAAATCATTGATCAACTTGAAGCCAAATTAGATGAATATCATATTGAATCAATTGAAGCATTAAGAAAAGACATAAAGGAGCAAAACAAATGAAACCAATTATTGCCTTAGATTTCTCAAGTAAAGAAGCGGTTGTTGAATTTTTAGACAAATTTAATGAACCATTATTTGTGAAAGTTGGAATGGAACTTTACTATCAAGAAGGACCAGAAATTGTAAAGTTAATTAAGGAAAGAGGACATCAAATTTTCTTAGACTTAAAACTACACGATATTCCAAATACGGTATATAAAGCGATGAAGGGTCTTGCGAAACTAAATGTTGATATGACAAACTGTCATGCGGCAGGTGGGTCAGAAATGATGAAAGCTGCTTTAAAAGGTTTAAAAGAAGGAAGCGCTGAAGGTCATAAAACGCAACTGATTGCGGTGACTCAACTTACCAGTATTTCCCAAGAAATGATGGAAATTGAACAAGGCATTTCAGGAACTTTGGAATCAAGTGTTCTAAGATATGCAAAATTAGCGAATGATTGTGGACTAGATGGGGTTGTCTGTTCAGCTTTAGAAGCAAATGCGATTAAAGATGCGACAAGTGAAGATTTTATTCGCGTGACACCTGGTATTCGTTTGAGTGAAAATTCAAAGGATGATCAAGTACGTATTGCGACACCAGATAATGCGCGTAGTTTAGGTTCATCACAAATGGTTGTCGGACGTGCAATCACACAAGCTGATGATCCACAAGCAGCTTATACAAAAATTAAAGGAATGTGGGAGGCAAGCAAATGAGTTTAGAAAAGAAAATAGCTCAAGATTTATTAGAAATTGAGGCAATCAGTTTACAACCTAATGATCCATTCACATGGGCATCAGGTATTAAAAGTCCTATTTATTGTGATAATCGCATTACTCTAAGTTATCCAGAAGTTAGAGAAAGAATAACAGATGCGTTTGTAGAACTCATTAAAGACAAGTTTAGTGATGTGGATGTGATTGCGGGTGTTGCGACAGCAGGGATTCCACAAGCTGCCTTAGTGGCACAAAAATTAGGTTTACCAATGGTCTATGTTCGCTCTAAAGCAAAAGATCATGGGAAAGAAAACCTTATTGAAGGACGAGTATCGACTGGTCAAAAAGCTGTGGTTATTGAAGACTTAATTTCAACAGGTGGTTCAGTACTTGTAGCGGTTGATGGTTTAAAAGCGCAAGGTGTTGAAGTCTTATCTGTTTGTGCTATCTTTAGTTACTTACTACCAAAAGCGACTGCGAATTTCGAAGCCCATCAAACACGTCTAGAAACATTATCTAACTATGATGTCTTAATGGATGTTGCACTAGAAAAAGAATTTGTACAAGCATCTGATTTAGAACTCTTAAAAGCATGGAAAAAAGATCCAGCAGCATGGCTCGTTTAATCTTAGAATTAAACGAGTTTTTTACTTTTGGTGTATAATAATCACACAAGGAAAAACTTATGAAAAAAAGACTTGCCCTATTAACAGTGCTTGCGGCTGGTGCCGTAGCCTACAATGCTTTAAAGAAACAAAAGAAACCGATTAAAGCTGAAACAAAAGAAACAGAAAAACTTCTTGAAACTCCAAAGGTTGAATTGCCAAAATTACCAGATTCAAGTCAACTTTCTGATACTGTTTTAGAGAGTTATCGTGTGCAGTGTCAGGTCATGATGGATGGCTATCCTGATGAAATGAAAATTGATTTGATACATCATATTGATGTGAGTGATTCGGCTAAAGCAATAGACTTAGCTGATAAGTTAAAAGCAATGGGTTATGAAGTTGATGATCAAATTGAAAGTCTTTCCATTAAAGTTATTGAATGTATTGATACAGATGCACAAATAGCCTTTGATGCGGTTGTGAAACTGGCTGAAATTGCGCTTAATGAAGATGTGATGTATCAAGGGTGGATATTAGAGAATTGTCATTAAGAGGTTATTAATTTGAACAGTCCTATAGAATTTAAGCATGTACATTTTTCATATGATCAAGAAAATGACGTTGTAAAAGACGTCAGTTTTTCTGTTGAAAAAGGATCATATACGACGCTCATTGGTCATAACGGATCAGGTAAGAGTACAATCGCAAAACTGATGATTGGACTTTTGGAAAAAAAGTCTGGTGAGATAAAAATTGACGGTAAAGATATGGCTTTAGAAAATCTACACGATATAAGACGTCAAATTGGAATCGTTTTTCAAAATCCTGACAATCAATTTATTGGCGCAACCGTCCAAGATGATATTGCCTTTGGTTTAGAAAACCATCAAGTTAAAACGGAAGACATGGATGATATTATTAATCATTTTGCACAACAGGTTGGGATGCAAGATTTTCTTGAACATGAACCAACACGTTTATCCGGTGGTCAAAAACAACGGGTGGCGATTGCGGGTGTTTTAGCCATGAAACCAGATATTCTAATTTTAGATGAGGCCACATCGATGTTAGATCCTGAAGGTAAAGATGAAATTAATAACTTGGTTCAAGAATTACACCAAGAAAATAATATGACTTTATTATCGATTACCCATGATGTTGAAGAAGTTTTAAGATCAGATCATGTGATTGTCATGCATAACGGAAAAGTTGTGATGGATGGCAAACCTAGTGAAATTATGTTAGATGAAGCAAAACTTCAATCTTTAGAATTAGATGTGCCAAGTTCTGTTAAATTTGCGAATGCATTGAAAAAAGTCGGCATTGATGTGAATGATCCGACTAATAGTGAAGGGATGGTAAAAGACTTATGCCAATTGCTTTTGAAAAAGTAAGTTTTACATATTCCCCTAAAACACCTTTTGAACATGTTGCATTGAAAAATATCGATTTAGCGATTGAGTTAAATAAAGTGTCTGCCATCATTGGCGCAACAGGTAGTGGTAAATCTACCTTAGTTCAACATTTAAATGGCTTGCTTTTGCCAACATCAGGAACCGTTCTAGTTTTAGATCGAGAAATTAAAGCGAATGAAAAAGTTAAAGATTTAAAGAGTTTGCGTCAAAGAGTGGGGTTGGTTTTTCAATTCCCTGAATATCAACTGTTTGAAGAAACAATCTTGAAGGATGTCATGTTTGGTCCGCTTAATTTTAAAACGAATGAAGCAGAAGCCAAAGAAAAAGCGATTAATGCGCTTAAGCAAGTGGGTTTAGATGAATCTTATTTTGAACGTTCGCCTCTAGATTTATCAGGTGGACAAAAACGTCGTGTTGCGATTGCGGGTATATTAGCAATTGAACCAGATGTTTTAGTTTTAGATGAGCCAACAGCTGGTTTAGATCCACAGGGTGCGAAATCAATGATGGATCTATTTGTGAATTTAAATAAAGACTACAATAAGACGATTTTAATTGTGACCCATGATATGGATCAAGTTTTAAATTATTGTGAGAATGTCATTGTTATGAAAAAAGGTGAAATTATCACCCATCAAAAAACCTTGGATTTCTTTGAAAAGGATAGTGGTGTTAAAGAAATTGAAATGGCACTACCATATCGTTTAAGATTAATCGATGCTTTAAGAGATGGTGGGTTTAAACTAGAAGGTGCCATTAAGTCCTGGGACGATTTAGCGAAAGCTGTACAAAAGGAGATTGGTCGATGAACAATATTGCCTTAGGTCGCTATCTTCCTTTAGATTCAGTGATGCATAAAATGGATCCACGCTTTAAAATCATGGCGATGTTGATTGTGATGGTATCTATCTTTATTCCAAGTGGTTTTCAAAGTTATGGATTAATTTCAGCCGTTGTATTAATTGCATTATTTATCTCTAAATTGAGTTTATCTCTAATTCTTAAATCACTTAAGCCGATGATGTTTATGTTGGTTTTCTTGACCATTATTAATGCCTTAGTTTTAAGAACGGGTACAGTTATTTTTACTTTTTATTCCTTTACTTTATATAGTGATGCTTTGTCTCAAACAGCTTATATTACGGTTAGACTTGTGTTGATGATTATGACGACGACTATACTTACGGCGTCTACTAAACCTTTAGATTTGACTTTAGGTATTGAAGATTTACTTAAACCATTTAAACGTTTCGGTTTTCCAGCCCATGAAATTGCGATGATGATATCAATTGCATTGCGTTTTATTCCAACTTTAATTGAGGAAACAAATCGTATTATGAAAGCTCAAGCTTCGCGTGGAGTTGATTTAAAAGAGGGAACACTCAAAGAAAAACTCATGGCTGTCTTAAGTTTGATTGTGCCTTTATTTGTGTCAAGTTTTCAAAGAGCTGAAGAATTAGCGGATGCGATGGAAGCGAGAGGTTATGTGCCTTCGGCAGAAAGATCTCGTTATAAAGTTTTAAAAAGAACAACTAAAGATTTAGTTTTACTCTTTATTTGTGTCGCATTATTAGGTGTCACTATATGGATGAGTCTATAAAACATGTATTGTGTACTGTGATGTATCATGGGGCACATTATGCAGGTTGGCAAGTTCAAGTAAATGCAAAAACAGTACAAGGAACAATTCAAAAAGCCTTAAGTCAAATGCATCGAGATGAAATCAAGATTCATGGATCAGGGCGAACAGATGCAGGGGTTCATGCCTTTGGTCAAATGTTTCACTTTGATACGCATTTTAATTTAGATGAAGCATCTTGGATAAAAGCACTGAATAGTTCATTACCCAATGATATAAAAATTTTGAATGTTGAATTTGTAGATAAAGATTTCCACGCGCGTAAAAGCGCAAGTGGAAAACGCTATGATTATTTAGTTTTAAGAGATGAAGCCAATCCTTTTACTTATCAAACACATTTATCAGTGACTGAAGATTTAAATTTCGATGAGATGAGAAAAGTCAGTTCTTACTTAATTGGTGCTCATGACTTTACTTCACTTTGTTCAAATTCAATTGAAGAAACCCCAAATCAAGTACGAACCATTCATCGTATTAATATAGAGGATGAAGAAGATCAAATTCGCTTTATTTTTGAAGGTGATGGATTCTTACGATATATGATACGGATGTTAATGTCTGTCTTATTAGATGTAGGCAAAGGAAAATTAACATATAAAGAAGTGGTTAAAATATTAGAATCAAAAGATAAGAGAGCATATTCTGGAATAGTCTCACCAGTTGGACTCTATTTAATGGAAGTGTATTATTAATATATGAAACATAACTATCATACGCATACAACACGTTGTCATCATGCAGAAGGCAGCGACGAAGATTATATTATCGAAGCGATAAAAGCAGGTTACAAGACTTTAGGGTTTTCTGATCATGCACCATGGCCTAAACATCCACTTGAAACACAGTTTATTCGAATGGCTGTATCTGATTTTGATGACTATGCAAAAAATATACGTCGTTTAGGGCGTCAATATGGTGGAAAGATTGATATTCTTTTAGGACTAGAGGCTGAATATTATCCTGAAAGAATTGATTTTCTAAAGAAACTTGTTGAAGAAACACCTTTAGACTATCTTGTTTTAGGTAACCACTTTAATACTTATGAAAGCTATGGTAACTATTTTGGCTCATATAAAGACGAGAGTAGAGTCATTGAGGACTATAGACTTTTATCTATTGAAGCATTAAGATCAGGACTATATAAAATATTTGCCCATCCTGATATCTTTGTTCGTTCTTTATCAAAATGGACACAAGAGGCTGAAGATGCAACACGTGAAATTTGTGAAGTTGCTAAAGAAATGAATGTTGTGTTGGAATATAACTTAGGTGGTGTTCGATACAAACGTAAAGAACTTGATTATCCCTATACACCATTTTGGAAGATAGTATCTGAAGTCGGGAACGATGTGGTGATTGGCGTTGATGCGCACTCCCCAAGTGATTTAAGTAAATTCGATACCATTGAAATTGCAGAAAAAACTTTAGCATCTGTTGGCATTAAAGCAATAGAGAAAGTAGAAATCTAGTGAACTACGGTTACTATTTTGCGTTATTTATCTCTTTAATTATTCCATTAAGTATTTTTGTTTATGTCTTATTCAAAGCTAAGGATACAAGAAAAGCCTTTATTTGCGGTATCCTTAGTTTTTCACTTTCACAACTACTCATTAGAATTCCAATCCTTCAATACATTTTGGCTGATCAACCCTGGTTTATTTTGTTTGGGATGAAATATCAACTAGTCTATATTTTATTTCTATCCTTTTCAGCGGGTTTATTTGAGGAAAGTGGTCGATATCTTATCTTCAAAAAGTTTTTGCCTACTCTAAATTCAAAACAGATTTTGTTCTTTGGTTTAGGACATGGGGGTATCGAAGCTTTTGCGTTGATTGGATTATCGTTGTTGAGTGTTAGTCCAAGTTTAGTCTCATCTGTAAATGGATTTTATGCAGGAATGGAAAGAATATCTGCGATGATCTTACATATCTCTTTATCTTATTTAGTGTATATGACTGTTAGTAAAGAATATAAATGGGGATATGTTTTAGCTTTATCTATTCATACCGTATTTAATTTTGGGGCACTTTTCTTACTCTTGAATGGTGTGTCCACATTAATTGTTGAAATATCATTATTGATCACATCAGTGATTACATACTATTTAGTGATAAGAAAGAAGAAATAAAATGAAAAAGATACTATTAAGTTTTTTAATGCTTATGATTTTATCATCCTGTTCATCTGTCCCTGATGGCTTTGACAAAAATACTTTGGAAACAAAGAGTCAGGAAGTGATTGATTTAATGGAAAGCTATCAAGTTGAAGAAGTGATATCGCTTTTACGAACAGACTTGCAAGCATTGATTGCTCCGTCAGAATTAAAAGCAAATTTAGAAACAAAATATGAATCAGTAGGCGATCCAGTTGATAAAATAACATTTACAATTAGCGATACAATAGATCCACAAACAGATGAGCTTTATGCGACTGTAATTGCCCAAGTTGATCATGAAAACGGTCGGTCAACCTATACCATAAGTTTTAATAAAGACTATCAATTAGTTGGTTTATACATTAAATAAAAATAATTCAGTCTGTAAAGCGTTTTTCCTTGACATGAGGGTGTAGAAAGCATAGAATGTTAATCGGCACTTTATGCCAAATGTAGCCCCGGAAACTACAATTGGTTATAGGAGGATTTATCAATTATGCGCCAAACAACTATGGCAAAACCTGCTGAAGTCGTACGTCAATGGTATGTTGTTGACGGAGCTGGTTTAACATTAGGTCGATTAGCGTCAGAAGTTGCTACCGTATTGCGTGGGAAGCATCGTCCGACATACACACCTAACGTGGACACAGGCGATTTCGTTATCGTGATCAATGCTGACAAGATTGTTGTCACAGGTGATCAAAAAGAAAAGAAATTTTATTACAGTCACTCACAATGGAATGGTGGTTTACGAGTACGTGACACCAGAACAATGCGTGAAAAGTACACTATTGAATGGGTTGAAAAAGCTATTCATGGGATGTTACCTCACACAAAATTAGGTGACAAACAACGTAAACATTTATTTGTTTACAAAGGAAGTGAGCATCCACATGCAGCACAAAAGCCTGTGGAACTTACAATTAAAGGTTAGGAGGAAACATGGCAGCTAGTAAAAAGAAAAAAGCAACTGTTACCTATTTAGGTACTGGTCGTCGTAAATCATCTGTTGCACGTGTTTACTTAACACCTGGAACAGGTATTATCTCAGTTAATGACAAAACATTAGATGAGTATCTACCATTAGAAACATTACGTATGGTTGTTCGTTCACCACTTGAATTAACAGAAACGCTTGCAAGCTTTGATGTTAAGATCAATGTTAAAGGTGGCGGCTACACTGGACAATCTGGTGCTATGCGTCATGGTATTTCAAGAGCATTACTTGAAGCGTCAGCAGACTATCGTCCTGCGCTTAAAGCAGCTGGCTTCTTAACACGTGACCCACGTGCTAAAGAACGTAAGAAATACGGTCTTAAAGGTGCTCGTAGAGCTCCACAATTCTCAAAACGTTAATCGTTATTGGAAATTCATTCAAAACTCTCAATTTATTGGGAGTTTTTTTGTTTTATAGATAGTCATCTTAATGCAATAGATAAAATGTTGTTAGAATGGTTTTATATTTTTAGGAGTTAATTATGAAATATATTATTATTCCTGGATTAAATGGATCAAATGAAAACCACTGGCAAAGTCATTGGGAGAATAAATTAGATTGTATTAGACTAGAACAATCTAATTGGGATGAACCTCAATTAAATGATTGGTTGGAAGTTTTGAATAATGTGATAGACAATAGCAACGAAGAAATGATATTGGTTGCCCATAGTTTAGGTTGCGCACTTGTTTTAAATTGGGCTAATAATTTCTATAACACGAAAATTATTGGTGCTTTATTAGTGGCACCAGCAGATGTTGATTTAAAAGAGCATACACCAAATGTAGTACGAAATTTTGCGCCAATGCCACTAATTAAGCTTCCATTTAAAACAATTGTTGTGGCGAGCGAAAATGATCCCTATATGAAAATTGAGCGCTCAATGATGTTTGCAAAAGCATGGAATTCTGAATTTATAAATGTAGGGAAACAGGGACATATTAATGCAGATTCAAATTTAGGAGAATGGGAATTTGGTTTAGATATTTTGAAAAATTTAATTAGCTGAAAAAAGTGCCTATTCTTGCTTGACACTGGGGGTGTGCTTTGATATATTAGATAAGCATCGATGGTTTTTCCTTGGGCCTGTAGCTCAGTTGGTTAGAGCACACGCTTGATAAGCGTGGGGTCGCAGGTTCAAGTCCTGCCAGGCCCACCATGGGGTTTTAGCTCAGCTGGGAGAGCACCTGCTTTGCAAGCAGGGGGTCAGCGGTTCGATCCCGCTAAGCTCCACCATCGTTAAAGATCAAGCCACGAAAGTGGCTTTTCTTTATTTTATAAGTAGGGGTATTTTATGGGGCTCATTAATTGGGTACAAAACAAATCATTTTATAAACGGGCATTAATTATTGCTTTACCTTTAATGTTTCAACAACTGATTACGGCATCCGTTAACTTAGTGGATAACCTGATGGTTGGTCAATTAGGAGATGCGGCAATTGCGGGTGTTGCGGCAGCTAATCGATATTATATGATAGCTACCTTTGCCATCTTTGGTATTGAGGGTGCAGCTAACACGTTTATGGCTCAATATTATGGAGCTAAAGATACGGAGCATGTTAAGCAATCATTTCGTTTTTCAATTGTAAGTGCTTATACAATTGTAATGCCATTTGTTTTGGTTGGACTTTTCTTTCCTGAGCAAATATTAGGTATCTTTACCAACGAATTGGATGTTATTCAACAAGGATCAACCTATCTTAGAACTGTTGTATTATCCTATGCATTTATTGCATTGGCTTTGCCGACAGGAAATGGGATGCGTGCACTTGGTGAAACGAAAATTCCGATGTATGCATCAACTGTTGCGATTTTAACCAATGCGGTTTTTAACTATATCTTTATCTTTGGACATTTAGGGTTTGAACCAATGGGAGTTGTAGGTGCAGCTTATGGTACTTTAATTGCACGTTTCGTAGAAGCTATGTTGTTGCTTATTATTCTTAAAGTTAGACCTTTTGTGTTTAATACTAAACTTAGAAATCTATTTCACATAAATGCTAAGTTGGCGAAAGCGATGATAATCAAAGCCATTCCATTAACCGCTAATGAAATTCTTTGGTCTTCAGGCATGTCAGCATTATTCATGTTTTACGCAACCCGCGGTAAAGAAGTTATGGCGGGAATGAGTATCTCAAGTTCAATGGGAGATTTATTCTTCACTTTGTTTAGTGGTATGGCTGTTGCGACAACGGTGTTGATTTCAACACCATTGGGTGCAAACAAATTAGATGAAGCTAAGGATAATGCCTATAAATTAGTGCGTTTATCATCGATGATGGCAATCGCTTCAGGTGTTCTATTGTTTCTTGCGACGATGTTTATTCCACAGTTATATGAAGTGTCTGATTACTCCAGACAAACAGCCATTAACTATTCTCGTATTCAGGCTTTAATGTTTTGGATCTATATGTTGTCAGCACAAGCTTTCTTTATATTAAGAGCAGGTGGTGATACACGATCCACGATGTTAATGGATAGTGTGTTTATGTGGTGCGTTAACATCCCTGCGGTCGCTTTTACGGCTTATTTTACGAATTTAGATGTCATAGGAATGTTTCTAGTTGGTAATGCGACAGACCTCTTAAAAGTCTTTGTAGCTTACTATTATTTGGGTAAAGGTAAGTGGCTACAAAACCTCACACATACCCATGAAGAAAGCGTCATTGTAGAGCTTTAAAATTTAATTAATCTTGTGCTTGAAATGTATTATTACTTATGTTATATTTTATAAGCACTTGCCTAAATAGCTCAGTTGGTAGAGCAAACGGCTGTTAACCGTTCGGTCGTAGGTTCGAGTCCTACTTTAGGCGCCATGGCCCGTTGGAGAAACGGTTAACTCACTTGCCTTTCACGCAAGCATTCACGGGTTCGAATCCCGTACGGGTCACCATGTGTAAACGGTAAAGAGATCGAAAGATCTCTTTTTTTTTATATTCTCTTGTTAAAATACTGAATTAATGGTAAAAACTATCAACTATTTAAAGTATTTTAATATCTAAAAAATATCTTTTTCATATAAATGTGAAAAAAATCATAAATAATTTTAATATATTTTAAAAATATGATAATATATGAAAAATATATGGAAATATTGTAAATATATTTCTATTTATTTGACTATTTTCAAATTTATAGGTAAAGGAGATTAAGATGTTTGATACTGGTAGTACTGGGTTTATGATGTTGGCGACAAGTTTAGTTATGCTGATGACCCCTGGTTTGGCGTTTTTCTATGGAGGGTTAGTTGGACGTCGAAGTGTTTTAACAATTATGATGCAAAGTTTTGTTTCATTAGGGGTAACAACGATTATTTGGGTAAGTGTGGGTTACTCTTTATGTTTTAGTGGGGATTTCTTTGGGATAATTGGAAATCTAGACCATGCGTTTTTAAATGGTATTAGTTTTATGGAAGCTTTATCTCCAGAAATAAATATTCCTACAATTGTGTTTGTTGCATATCAAATGATGTTTGCGGTTATAACACCTGCACTTATTACAGGAGCATTTGCAGAACGCGTACATTTTAAAGCTTATTTAATATTCTTGGTTTTGTGGTTATTCTTAGTGTATTTCCCATTTACACATATGGTATGGGGTGGCGGTTTATTCGCACAATGGGGAGTACTTGATTTCGCAGGTGGCATTGTTGTTCATGCAACAGCAGGTATGGCTGCTCTTGCGTCAGTGTTCTTTGTTGGCAAGAGACATGTTAAAAATCATTTGCCACACAGTCTACCATTACTCGCAATAGGGACATCGTTACTTTGGTTTGGTTGGTATGGATTTAATGCTGGATCTGAACTGCGCATTGATAGTAGTACAGCTTTAGCTTTTATCAATACACATATCTCTGCAGCTTTCGCATCAATAACTTGGTTGTTAATTGAGTGGAAAAAAGTAGGTAAACCTAAGTTTGTTGGTTTATTAACAGGATCTGTAGCTGGTTTAGCAACGATTACTCCTGCTGCAGGTTATGTTACACCGGTTGCGGCTATGATTATTGGGGTTGTAGCTGGTTTAGCTTGTTTCTATGCTGTATCTCTTGCGAACAAATTAGAATGGGATGATGCGCTTGATGTTTGGGGGGTTCATGGTGTTGGTGGTATTACGGGTGTGCTATTACTTGGGTTGTTTGCGACAACTACTGCTAATCCAAATGGAGTTAATGGTTTATTCTATGGGAATGCTTCATTCTTCATTACTGAACTTTCGGCGGTAATTATAACTTCAGTTTATGCATTTATGATTAGTTATGCTATGTTATGGGCTATCGACAAGATTAGTCCAGTTCGCGTATCAAAGGATGATCAAGAATTAGGCTTAGATGATGCGTTACATGGTGAAAATGCATATTTAATATAATGTCGATTTTATGAAGAAGAGTTCTAACTCTTCTTTTTTTTAACAACTTTTTATTAAATAACTTAATACATATAAATAAAGTTATTATATCGTCGTAATAAAGGTATCTTTACTGTGGAGTGTGCAAAAATAAATACTTATAGATGTATAATATATATAAATAAACAGTTTTTATTGCCATAATTACTGTTTTTGGGGAATGCTAATGAGAATACTACATCTAATCAAAACCTATCGTATTTATGGGGTCATTGTACTGATTTTTGGTATGACCCTTTTTGGTATCTTTACGATAGAACCTATTGATACAACAGCACAACCAATCTTTGATGAGAGTATTGAAGTCAATGATCCTGAAGTTGTTTTTATTGGTGTGCTTGCGAAAGAGGATTCTCAAACAATACTAGATCACTGGAATGCGACTGCGTATTACTTAAATCAAGAAATAGATGGTTATTATTTTAGAATTGTCCCAATAAAATTTGAAAACTTTTACCGTGAAGTTGAACGTCAAAATGTAGACTTTGTGGTTGTTAACTCTGGGATGTATGTTGAGCTTGAATATTATTATTTAGTTTCTGCGATTGCGACCATGGAAAACGACATTATGGGTGAAGCAGAGACTAGTTTTGGTGGTGTTATTTTTACACGTAGTGATTCAGATATAAAAGAGATTGAAGACTTAAGGGGATCTGTGTTTGGTGCTGTTGATGAACTGTCCTTTGGTGGTTGGCAAGCAGCTTACAATACAATTCTTGAAGAAGATATTGATCCATATACGGATTTTAAAACAATTGAATTTTTGGGAACACACAACGCGGTTGTTCAAGCTGTTTTGAATGGTGATGTTGATGCAGGGACGGTTAGAACGGATACTTTAGAAAGACTTGCGGCTGATGGTGAAATCAATATGTCTGATATTCGAGTTGTGAATATTCAGTTTCATAATTTTAACTATTTTTCTTCAACAGATTTATATCCTGAATGGCCATTTGCGAAGATGTATCATATTTCAGATGAACTCGCTGATGAAGTAGCGATTGCTTTATTAAATATGGAAGTCACTGATCAAGCGGCTATTGATGCGCATAATTTAGGTTGGACAAGTCCGCATAATTATTCAAGTGTTTCAACTGTGCTTAGAAATATACATGCAGGACCATATGCGAGTTATGGTGAAGTACCTATTCAAAACACAATTTATAATTATCGTCTTGAAATATCATCAGTTGTTTTATTGATGGCCGCATTGATTGCTTTCTTTATTAGAACTCAAAAATTAAATAAAGATTTATTTGAAGCAGTTGATACGGCGCAAAGAATGGAAGTCAAAGCCGCCGATGCATTAGAGGACCGTTCTCGTTTCTTTGCGAATATGTCACATGAAATACGAACACCTATTAATGGGATTATTGGCTTATCACAGCTTTTAGGTAAAACAGACTTAAGCGTTAAACAAAAAGACTATAATCAAAAGGTCTTACATTCATCTAATACATTACTGGGAATTATTAACGATATTTTAGATTTCTCTAAACTGGAATCCGGTAAATTGAAGATTGTTAATGCAGCATTTAATTTAGGTAATGTCATGAATAATATAGCAGCCGCAATAGGTCCTAAAGCCGGAGATAAGGGTGTTGAATTAATTATTAGCCATGACACAAAAATCCCAGATATGTTATTTGGCGATTCATTAAGGATCGAACAAATATTACTTAACCTTACAAATAATGCGGTTAAGTTCACTGAAAAAGGTGAAGTTGTTGTGACAGCTAAGATTGTTGAGAAAAAGGAAGAACAATTTAAAATTCGTTTCTCTGTAAAAGATACAGGTATTGGCTTAAGTGAAGAAGAAAGAGATCGTTTGTTTAAACGTTTTTCTCAGAGTGATGATTCAATTACACGTAAATATGGTGGTACAGGTTTAGGTTTATCAATTAGTCGTGATTTGGTTGAAAAGATGGGTGGTCAAATTTGGGTTGAAAGTGAAAAAGGTGAAGGAAGTACTTTCTTCTTTGAACTAGAGTTAACTTCAGAAGAGTCAGCTGTTAATGAACAAGCAGGTATTATTAATACTTTAGGCCAACTAAAAGCCTTTGTGGTTGACGATAATATGACAAGCATTGACGTTATAAAAATGTATTGTGAATCTTATGGTATAAAAGTTAATTATGCTTTAAGTGGTATAGAAGCACTAGAACAAATCGATGATACTTATGATTTAGTTATTTTAGATTGGAAGATGCCTGGCATGACAGGTATTGATGTGTGGAAGATGTTAAACCATAGTTTAGGTGAAAATGCTCCACATCCAATTATTATGACCGCATATGATCAAGAGTTTATTGTTGAACAAGCTAAAGAAATCGGCATTGATGAAATTCTATTAAAACCAGTAACGCAATCGAGTTTCTTTGATGCATTACTTGCGGTATATGGAATTGAATATAAACGTAGTGTAAGTAGTGGATTAAATAAAGAAGATGTTAATGAAGAATTGAGCGGTTCTCATATATTACTGGTTGAAGATAATGCGATTAATCAACAAGTAGGATCTGAGTTGTTGGAAAGTTATGGCTTTATCGTGGATCTAGCTAGTGATGGTGCTGAAGCGGTTGAAAAAGCTTTAGAAAATGAATATAACTTAATCTTTATGGATATTCATATGCCAAAAATGTCTGGTCTAGATGCGACCAAGAAAATCCGTGAGGGTGGTAAGACTGAAGTTCCTATTGTGGCTTTAACAGCTGATGTTTTAGATGAATCGATTCAAAAATTTAAAGATGTTGGCATGAATGACTATCTCGCAAAACCTATTATAGTGAAGGCAATGGTAGAGGTGCTTAATAAATGGATTAATATAGAGTTAAAGGTAAAATCAATGGTTGAAAGTAGTTATAGTGAAATTGACTTTAAATCTTACTTGAAACACTTTGAAGTAAAACAAGCAATCACAAGACTATCAGGAAATCACAAATTGTATTATCAACTTTTACAGTCGTATCGTAGTAATTATCAATACTTTATGGATTACGTTACTAAGATGATACGGGAAGATGCAAAGACAGCTAAACGTGAAATACATACCCTTGTTAGTGTGAGTGGTAATATTGGCGCAGCACGTACTGAAAGCACCGCGCGCAAAATTGATAGTAGTTTCAACGATGTGGTTAGTGGGTTATTACCAGAATCACTGAAAGAACTTGAAGCTTCACTTAAAAAAGACATGGATAGTATAAGTGAACTTTTAAAGAATGTCGTAATAAAAGAAAGTGATGATGTCTTAAATGACGGTGATCTTTTCAATAAACTAGAAAAACTAGAACACAAATTAGATGATTTTGATGGGGATGCCTCTGACGTTTTTGAAGAGTGTGCACAAACTCTTAAGGCGAAAGGTATCGATATTGAACACATTGAAAGTTCGATTGCAAACTTTGATTTTGATTCTGCTCTCGAAGAGTTAAAACGTATTCTTAAAGAACTGAAGGAGAAGAGCGTATGAATTTTACCGTATTAATTGTTGACGATGCAGTTGAGAACATTCAGGTGTTAAAGTCAGCACTCGAATCAGATTTTAACCTAAAGGTGGCGACAAATGGTAAGACTGCGATTAAAATCGCAAACTCATTTCATCCTGATATTATCCTATTAGATATTATGATGCCTGATATGGATGGTTATGAAGTTGCAGAAACACTACAAAGAAATCCATATACGTCAAATATTCCAATTATCTTTGTAACTGCAATGGGGGCAGAGACGGATGAAGTTAAAGGTTTCAATGTTGGGGCTGTTGACTATATTACAAAACCAATTAGTCCAGTAATTGTTAAGGCGCGTATTAAAAACCACTTAGCACTGCGTTATAAAAAAGCTTCAATTGAATTTGAAGTTCAGGATAAAACGCGTGAACTCAGACAAAATCGTTTGGATCTAATTAAACGATTAGCTTTAGCAGCTGAATACAAGGAACACGATACAGCTAAGCATATGCAAAGAGTGTCAAATTATTCTGCATTAATTGCTGAAGGTTTAGGCTTTAGCCCAAGTGAAATAGAAATTATATCTTTAGCTGTTCAACTACATGATGTAGGAAAAATTGGAATCGAAGATTCGATTCTCAATAAACCAGGAAAGTACACAGATGAAGAATACGAAGTCATGAAAAAGCATACGTTGATTGGTGGAGAAATATTGGGTGATACGGATGATCGTTTCATGTATGCAGCATCCATTATCTGTGCTCAACACCATGAGAGATATGATGGAACAGGTTATCCAAATGCGTTGGCTGGCGATAAAATTCATCCATATGCACGAATCTGTTCAGTGAGCGATGTCTTTGATGCCTTAACATCTAAACGTGTGTATAAAAAGGCTTGGACCTTTGAAGAAGGTTTTAATGAAATAATCAGTCAAAAAGGTAAACAATTTGATCCAGCGATCGTAGATGCCTTTGAAAAACAGAAGCTACAATTAGAAATTGTTTATAAAACAATGCAGTAAAAAAGGGATTTATTTTCCCTTTTTTAGTAACACTCTCATATTGTCGGTTGAGATATATTCTCCATTGATTTTCATTTCTTCTTTAAAGACACCATATTTTTCAAAACCAAAGTTTTCATACAAGTGAATAGCGTGAGTATTATCGCTTCGTACGTCTAAGCGTACAACTTCTAATACATCATTTTTTTCTGCGAATTCCATCAATCGTTTCATCATTTGGGTTGCGATGCCCTGTTGCCAATAATCTTTGAGGACGCTAATGCCTAATGTTGCAAAATGTTTCATACGTGGACGTGATGAAGCTGATAGATTCGCAACTGATACAACTTTATTATTATCAAGTGCTAAATACATAACTTGATTATCACTATCATTTACTTTTTCTATCGCGGTTTCTTCATCTTCTAAAGTATAGCCGATACCTTCTTCGCCAAAGGTTAAATTATCAGTTTCACAGCCAATTTTATCAAGATAATCTAAAATTGCTCGTGCATCTGTTTTTATAGCGGTTCGATATATTATATTCATAACTAAATTCTCCTAAATCTTATTATAGAAGAAAAAAGTAACCATCGGCTACTTTTTCGTGTTGATCTTAAAAGGAATGTAAAGAGGGCAAGTACCAATTGTAGATGTGACAACTAGTATTGCACCAAATACGATAAGTGGTAAATAAAGACTAGAAGTACTGCCGCTACTAGATGCTACAAAAACAAGTACAACAGCTAAGATAATTCTAATAATTCGATCAATTTTTCCCATATTTTTTGGCATAAGTATCCTCCTATATTTTTACTATAATAATAAGGATAAATATAAACAAGGCAAATGCATATAACATTTCTTGAACTTAGCATTAAAATAAGCTATTATGAAAAAGCCTTTTTGACTCGTTAGCTCAGTTGGCAGAGCAACTGACTCTTAATCAGTGGGTCCAGGGTTCGAGCCCCTGACGAGTCACCATAAATTTCAAAAAAACTAGCTATTGCTAGTTTTTTATTTCACAAATACTAATATAATTTCATTAATGTAAGAATTTTCAGAAATTTATGTAACAAATTTATTGAATTTCACAATATTTTCACTTATAATCAATTTAATTACCAATAGGAGGGTAAATTTATGAAGAGATTTTTAGCTTTATTATCTGTAGTTGCAATTTCTCTCATGGGTCTAACTGCTTGTTCATCAGAACCTGCAGAAGCAGAAACAATTAAAATCGGTCTTAACTTAGAGTTAACTGGTCCTGTTGCTGTTTACGGTACACCTGAGCAAGTTGCTATCTCTATGGCTGTTGAAGAAATTAATGCAGCTGGTGGTATCAATGGTGCCATGATTGAAACTGTTGAATATGATAATGCATATGACACAGCTAAAGCTGTTGAAAATGCTACAAAACTTGCAACCGAAGATGGCGTTGTCGCTATGTTAGGTTCTGCAACTTCTGGTCCTACTTTAGCGATCGGTCCTGTTGCAAAAGAATATGAAGTATTAACTTTCACACCTTCAGGAACTAACTCAGCTGTTACTTTAGACGGCGAAGCAGTTAATCCTTGGGTATTCCGTTCTTGCTTTATTGATCCTTTCCAAGGTGTCGTTATTGCGAACTTTGCTGCTAATGAATTAGGCGCAACTTCTGCGGCTATCATGGGTTCAGATTCATCTGACTATGCTAAAGAATTAGCGGCTGTTTTCGAAGAAAACTTTGCTGGTTCTGTTGTAGCTACTGAGTACTACACAGATACTGATACAGATTTCTCAGCTCAATTAACAGCTATTAGCGCTGCTGACTTTGATGTATTATTCATCGCTGACTATGCAGAACGTGCTGGTTTAATTATCGGTCAAGCTCGTGCTATGGGTATTGATGTTGCGATCGTTGGTCCAGATGGTTTCGAATCACCTGATCTTAATGACTTAGCTGGTGGTGCTGAAAATGTAAACGATGTTTACTTCTCAACTCACTTCTCAACATTATCTGAAGATGCAAAAGTTCAAGACTTCATTGCTGCATATACAGAATATGCTGGTGAAGCTCCAAGTGCTTTAAGTGCTTTAGCTTATGATGCTGCTTACATGTTATTTGAAGCTATTTCAGTTGGTGGTAACGATCCTGTTGCTGTTCGTGATGCTTTAGAACAAGTTTCTAACTTCGCTGGTGTTACAGGTACTATCTCATTTGATGAACTACACAACCCAATCAAATCTGCGGTTGTTGTTGAACTTCAAGATGGTGAACAAGTTACTGCAACTATCGTTAATCCTTAATCTGAATTAAGAATTAAAAATTAGACAGGTGAGAGGGTATCCTTTCACCTGTTTCTTTATTATAATTATGTTGTTTTAAAAGGGAGACATTATGACACAATTTCTACAACAAGTTGTTAATGGCCTTTCTATCGGGAGTGTTTATGCGTTAATTGCGCTTGGATACACGATGGTTTATGGAATCATTAAACTCATTAACTTCGCTCATGGTGAAATTTTTATGTTTGGTGCGTATACTGGGATGCTTTTGATCTCCCAAGTTGGTTTACCAATTTACGTAGCATTTCCACTAGCCATGGCCATCACCGCACTATTTGGTGTGATTATTGAACGTATTGCTTATAAGCCTTTACGTAAATCTACACGTGTTGCAGCTTTGATTACTGCAATTGGCGTTTCATTTTTAGTACAAAACTTAACCCTAGTTATTATGGGAGCAAATATTTATGCTTTCCCACAAGTTATTCCAAGTACACAGTTTGTTATTGGTGGTGTACGGTTCGATTTATTAAGAGTTGTAATTTTCTTTACAGCAATTGCCCTTATGATTGCATTAACTTTTATTGTTCAAAAAACAAAAATTGGTCGTGCAATGCGTAGTGTTGCGGCCGATAAAGATGCGGCTACACTGATGGGTGTTAATGTTGATAATACTATCACGATGACCTTTGCGATTGGTTCTGCTTTAGCGGCAGCGGCAGGGATCATGGTTGGTTTACTATATATTAAAGTATCCCCATTTATGGGATTCACACCTGGTATTAAAGCTTTCGTTGCGGCTGTTTTAGGTGGTATCGGAATTATTCCGGGTGCGATGTTTGGTGGCTTTGCGATTGGTTTAATTGAAACACTAGTTGCGGGTTATGGTTCATCATTATATAAAGATGCAGTTGTTTATGCGATTTTAATTGTTGTATTAATTGTTAAACCTTCTGGTTTACTTGGTAAAAATGTTAAGGAGAAAGTCTAATATGAAACTCTTTAATAAAACAAATCTTTTATGGGCTGTTGCCTTAGTTGTTATTTATTTTATTACTCAATTTTTAATTGATATTCGTGTCATTACGCCTTATTACAGAACCATACTTTACTGGATTGGTATCTATGCAATTTTAGGTGCAAGTTTAAATATTGTCATAGGTATTACCGGTCAATTGTCCTTAGGTCATGCAGGGTTTATGTCTATAGGTGCTTATGCGGCTGCTATTGTACTAAAAGACCAACCAGATTTAATTGGTTTATTAATTGGTATGGGAATTGGTGCAGTTATTTCAGGAATTGTATCCTTTGCGGTTGCAATGCCTACCCTTCGTCTAAAAGGTGACTATCTTGCGATTGCGACTTTAGGTGTTGGAGAAATCATCCGTATTGTTATTTTAAATATGGAAATTACAAATGGCGCATCAGGAATCTCTAATATTGCGAAGCTTGTAAACTTTCCACTTATTTACATATTTGCGGTAGTTGCTTTAATTTTAAGCGCTAACTTTAAAAACTCATCGATTGGGCGTGCTTGCGTTTCTGTTCGTGAAGATGAAATCGCAGCTGAAGCTATGGGAATTAATACAACCAAGTATAAAGTTATTGCCTTTATCTTCGGGGCTGTACTTGCATCTATCGCAGGCGCTTTATTTGCGACAACTTATTATGTTGTTAAACCTGAGACATTTGGTGTTAACACATCTATTAATATTTTAATTATTGTTGTATTTGGTGGTCTAGGTTCTTTAACAGGTTCTATTATTGCGACGATCTTCATTGGTTTAATCAATCTATTCTTACAACCATATGCAGAAATTCGTATGATTCTTTATTCATTGGTTTTAATTATCGTAATGATCTTTAGACCTGAAGGATTAATGGGTACAAAAGAATTAAGCTTAAAGATATTGCCGGATCTAAGTTCTATTAAAAACAAATTCAGTAAGGGGGCTAAATAAATGAGTTTACTTACAATTGATAAAATCACCAAAAGTTTTGGTGGTTTAACAGCGGTTTCAAATGTATCTCTTACTGTTGATGAGGGAGAACTTGTTGGTTTAATTGGTCCAAATGGCGCTGGTAAAACAACATTGTTTAATGTATTAACTGGTGTTTATAAACCAACCACTGGTCGTGTGCTTTTGAACCACAGTGGTAAAGAAATTGAATTAAATAAATTCCCTCCATATAAAATCACGCATCAAGGTGTTGCGCGTACCTTCCAAAATATTCGATTATTTAAAGATTTAACGGTTATTGATAATGTAAAAATTGCGATGAACGAGCAGGTTAAGTATGGGTTGTTTGGAGCTCTAACTCGTAGTCCGAAATTCTATTCTTCAGAAGAAGATATTGATAAGCGTGCACATGAGTTTTTAAAGACAGTTGATTTGGATAATTTAGCTTATGCTCAAGCAAAGAACTTACCATATGGTAAACAACGTCAACTTGAGATTGCGCGTGCGATGGCAACTGGAGCTAAACTACTTTTCTTAGATGAACCTGCTGCCGGAATGAACCCTAATGAAACAGCCGCGTTAACTAAATTTATTGCGAAGATTAGAAAAGAAATGGGTTTAACCATTGTTTTGATTGAACATGATATGTCATTGGTTATGCAAATTTGCGAACGTATCTTTGTATTAGATTATGGAAAATTAATTGCCCAAGGCAATGCTGAAGAAATTAAGAATAATCCTAAAGTAATTGAAGCTTATTTGGGTGAGGAGGAAGCAGAGTAATGTTAAAGGTCACAGATTTAAATGTTTACTATGGCGTCATCCACGCATTAAAAGATGTTAATATAGAAGTAGAAGAGGGCGAAATTGTTTCGCTTATTGGATCTAATGGTGCGGGTAAAACGACTTTACTTAGAACGATTAGTGGTCTTATTACTCCAACATCTGGTTCAATCATGTATTTGGGTCAAGAAGTGGTTAATCAAGCTGCTGAAAAATTACCTAGTACTGGTTTAGTCCAAGTTCCTGAAGGACGTCGTATCTTTAAAGGTATGTCTGTTTATGAAAATCTATTAATGGGTGCCTATCTAAGAAAAGACAAAGAAGGTATTAAAGAAGATTTAGAAAAAATTTATAAACGATTTGAAATCTTATATAAACGTCGTAATCAAGATGCAGCTACCTTATCTGGTGGTGAGCAACAAATGCTTGCGATGTCACGTGCATTGATGGCGAAACCAAAACTTCTATTATTAGATGAACCATCAATGGGCTTAGCGCCACTTCTTGTTAAAGAAATCTTTAATATCATTAAGGAAATTAACGATGAAGGTACAACTATACTCTTAGTTGAACAAAACGCGATGCAAGCGTTAAAAATTGCAAACAGAGCTTATGTACTTGAAACAGGAAACATTGTTCTATCTGGTACAGGTAAAGAATTAATGGAATCTGAAGAAGTACAGAAAGTCTACCTAGGAGGTTAATCTTTATGTATGTAAAACACAGAATGACCGTTGATCCAATTACTGTTCATCCCGACAATACGGTTTCCGAAGTATTGGATCTCATGAAGGATAACGATATTCATCGTTTACCTGTTACTCAAGATGGAAAGTTGGTGGGTTTAATCACTCAAACAACGATTCAAAAAAATACACCATCTAATTTCACAACTCTATCAATGCATGAAATGAATTATCTTTTATCAAAAACAACGGTAAAAGATATCATGATTAAAAAAGTAGTGACTGCTAGTCCAAATATGACGATGGAAGAAGCGGCTGATATCATGGAACAGAAGGATATTGGTTGTTTGCCAGTTGTTGGTGAAGCTAATGTTTTATTAGGTATTCTTACGACAGGGGATGTCTTAAAAACATTTGTTGAACTCATGGGTCATACATTAGAAGGTTCAACTCGTATCTCTGGTCAATTCTCAAGTAACAAGATTGGTGTACTTGCAGAGTTTACAAAACTCTTTGCGGAAAACAATATTAATGTGACGCATGCAGCTATCATTGAAGATGGTTATCACATTCGTTGTGATAGTACTGATCATAAGAAACTTCAAAAGATGTTGGAATCTCATGGCTATACTGTCGATGAAATTGGATAATCTATTATAAATCAAGGCAAGTTTGAAAGAACTTGCTTTTTTTGTGTTTTATATCAAAAATAGGCAAATATATTTCAATAATTTGTGAATAATGACAAATTATTTTTGAATATAATGAAAAATTTTCAAATATATGTAAAAAATATGAAAACATACTAAATAAGTAATGTTTTTTATATATTTTGCATGTTAAACTCGTTTTAAATTCAAGTAAACTAAAACGTTTCAGTTGAATTACATATATGAATAATCAGGGGAGAGAGAAGCATATGGATAACTTCATTATTACAATCGCACGAGGGTTTGGCAGTGGTGGTCGTGAAATCGCAGCGATGTTAGCTGATGAATTAAAAGTACATAGTTTTGAAAACAGGATACTCACTATGGCATCTCAATTGAGTGGTTATGATGAACATTACTTTGTTGAACAAGATGAACAATTAAAAGGAAACTTACTTCTAAATAAATTAGCAAACTTTCCAAAGCACTTTGGTTCACATCCTGTTACAACTCGATTTGTATCGAATGAAGTCATCTATGATTTTCAAAAGAAAATTATAGAAGAGCTTGCTGATAGTTCATCTTGCGTCATTGTTGGCAAATGTGCTGATCATATTCTAAAAGATCGAAATAATGTTTTGAGCGTATATATAGAAGCGCCGCGTGATTACTGTCGAGCACAAGTCATGGATCGATTGGATGTTGATGAGAAAGAAGCTGATAAGTTAATTACAAAAACTGATAAGTATCGTGCTGATTATTATGCGTTTTATACCAAAGGAAATTATTGGACCAATCCAGTCAATTATGACTTAACACTTAACAGTGGACGATTAAGTAAAGAAGCTTGTGTAAAAGTCATACTTAAAGCTTTAGAAGAAAAGATGGGTAAAGCTTTCTTTGATGATTACATGTTTAGAAATAGTTAGAAATTAGGGAGAAAAAAGATGGATGCGAAAACGTTTGTAGAAAAAAGTATTGGGGCAAAAAGTAAAAAGTTTATTGAGATTAGTGATTTGATTTGGGGTTATGCAGAAGGCGGTTATCAAGAATTTAAATCACAAGCACTATTATGCAAAGCACTTGAAGAAGAAGGATTTGAAGTTGAAACAAATCTAGTCGATATTCCGACATCATTCAAAGGTGTTTGGGGAAGTGGATATCCAGTCATTGGTCTATTGGGTGAATATGATGCATTACCAGGTTTAAGTCAAATTGGTGCTAGTCCAGTTAAAGAAGAGTTAGTTGAAAAAGGACGAGGACATGGTTGTGGTCACAATATGTTGGGTACAGGTTGCTTAGCGGCAGCAGTTGCGATTAAAGAATACCTAGAAGAAACAAAACAATCAGGAACTGTTATTTATTTTGGTACACCTGCTGAAGAGAGTGGTGCAGGTAAAGCTTTTATGGCAAGAGATGGAGCATTTGATGGAGTAGATTTCTTCTATACATGGCATCCAAGCACAACAACTGATGTCATGAATGCTCACTTTGTAGGCAACTTTAATAAAGTTTATTCCTTTAAAGGGATTACAGCTCACGCCGGTGGAGCACCTCATCTTGGCCGATCAGCACTGGATAGTGTTGAACTCATGAATGTGGGATCAAATTATCTAAGAGAACATGTCATCCCTGAAGCACGAATTCATTATGCTTACCTAGATGTAGGTGGTGAAGCACCAAATATTGTTCAAGATAGAGCTTCTATTAGATATGTGTGCAGAGCACCATATACGTCTCAAATCAGAGAAATATCAGAACGTATTGATAATATCGCCAAAGGGGCCGCTCTGATGAGCGGGACTACAGTTGAATGGCAACTTCAAAGTTCATATGCAGAGTATATTCCAAATGAAGTGCTTGCACTTGTCGCATCTGAAGCGATGGAAGAAATTGGTGCACCTGAGTGGGATGAAGCAGATTATGAATTAGCCAAAGCTTTTGATGAAACCATTAGTCCAAATAGTAAGGATGCTGAAGTAAAACTCATTAGTGAGCGTTATGGGAAAGATCAAGTAGAATCAATTTTAGAAAAACCACTTGATACAAAAGCCTGTGCTTACAACAAAAACGTTCGTAAGATTGTGACAGGTTCTACAGATGTTGGAGATGTAGGATATATCGCACCAACGGTTATGATCAGTGTCGCTACTGAAAGTTTAGGAACACCAGGACATTCATGGCAAATGACAGGTCAAGGCAAATCTTCAATTGGTCACAAAGGAATGTTAACAGCTGGAAAAATCATGGCACTGGCATCAATCAAAATGTTAGAAAATCCAGACAAAATTAAAGAAGCTCAAGCAGAGTTTATGGAAAAAAATAATGGTGTTTATGATTGTCCACTTGATAAATCAATTAAAGCACCTGAATACATCTAAAGGAGGAAGTGTATGGGACGTTATATATTAAAAAGATTATTTCAAATAATACCAACCTTCTTTATCATTACTTTCGTTGTCTTTATGTTAAGTAATGCAGCGCCAGGTAGTCCAGTTGATATTATCAAATCAGCTGGGGATATTACAGCTGAAGCAGAACAAGCTTTAATTATCCAATATGGTTTGGATAAACCAGTTATTGTAAGGTACTTTATTTGGTTAGGTGATGTTCTTCAAGGTAACTTAGGGATTTCTACTAGAACTAATATGCCAGTGTGGGTATTACTAAAAGAACGTATTGTACCAACCATTACATTAACGGGTAGTGCATTATTAGTTTCACTTCTAATTGCGATTCCGATTGGTGTGCTTGCCGCAATGAGACCTTATTCCTTTTGGGATAATCTCTCATCAGCTCTTTCCTTCTTGGGTGCGGCAGCACCAAACTTCTTTGTCGCATTAGTTTTGGTTTATCTATTTGCGATTCAATTTAAACTCTTACCAGCAATGGGAATGTATGCTTCCAATGGTGGTGGAGATTTCGCAGATTTGTTAAGGCATTTAATACTTCCTTGTTTTGTCTTAGTTATTCAAATGTTAGGAACGTTTGTAAAACAAACACGTGGAAGTGTACTCAATGTCATGAATGAAGAATATGTTAAAACAGCTCGTGCGAAAGGTTTATCTGAATTTCAAGTTATTGTTAAACACATATTGAGAAATGCTTGGATTCCGATTGTCGCAACCATTGGGACAACAGTTCCTTTGCTTGTTGGGGGAGCAGTAGTTACAGAACAAGTCTTTGCTTGGCCTGGAATGGGATCACTCATGATTCTATCAATTGCGCAACGTGACTATAACACCATTATGGGAGTGACTGTACTTATCTCGGGAGCGGTTTTGGTTATAAGCTTAATCATTGATTTAGTTTATGCATTCCTAGATCCAAAAATTCGATTTGATTAAGAAAGGACTGAAGTGATGAAAAAAGATAAACATAGACAATTAAAAGAGCTTATCAAAAACTTCAGTCACCATAAAATGGCGATGTTTGGTTTAATAGTTGTTTTAATAGAAGTCATATTAGTTGTTGTTTTACCACTGATTATGGATTTAGATCCATATGAGATTGATAAAATGGCCTTCAAAACTGCACCTAATGATATTCATATCTTAGGGACAGATGAGTTAGGACGAGATATGTTAGCCAGACTTATATATGGTGGACGTAATTCAATTATGATTGGTGTTTCAGCCATGATTATCAGTGTTCTTGTTGGATTACCACTAGGGACCTTAGCTGGCTATTACAGAGGACGAGTTGAAACATTTGTTATGAGATCAGCTGATATCTTTCAATCATTTCCCGCAATGGTTTTAATCCTTGTAGTGGTTGCGGTCTTTGGATCAAATGTCGCGATTATTATTTTCCTTATTGGAATTCTGAGATGGCCTTCCACCGCAAAACTAATTTATGGGAATGTCTTATCGGTTAGAAGTAAAGAATTTATTGAAGCTGAAAGAGCGATAGGGAGTAGCGATTTGAAGATTATCTTTAAAACCGTTATGCCAAACTCAATTGCTCCACTTTGGGTGTCACTTGCCTTTCTAACATCAAGCGCAATGATTACTGAATCTGCTTTAAGTTTCTTAGGTGCAGGGATACAACCACCAGAAGCATCTTGGGGGAATATCATTCAAGCAGCTACAAATTTAGCTGTGCTTACGCAACGCTGGTGGATATGGATTCCAGCTGGAAGTTTGTTGGTAATCACAATTGTATGTATCAATTTTGTCGGTGAAGGATTGCGTGATGCGCTTGATCCAAAAATGAAGAGGATATAGAAAGGAGGATTGAATATGACAGATGTTGTCTTAGATGTTCAACAATTACAAGTTCAATTTAGAACAGGTAAAAAATCAAAACTCACTGCGATTGAAGATGTCACATTTAAAGTTCATAAAGGTGAAATCTTAGGTATCGTGGGTGAATCTGGATGTGGTAAATCGGTTACCGCTAATACAATCCTTCGTTTATTGCCTCAACAGACAAGCATTATTTCCAATGGAAGTATTAATTTTCAAGGACAAGACATAACAAAATTGAGTCATAAGGAAATGCGAGAAGTTAGAGGTAAGAAAATATCAATGATATTTCAAGAACCAATGACTTCATTAAATCCAGCTCATAGAGTTGGTCATCAATTAGTTGAAATGTTTCTAGCTCATAACAAAATGAGTAAAAAAGAAGCCTGGGAAAAATCGCGAGAGTTCTTAGAAAAAGTTGGAATTCCTGCACCTGAACAAAGGATGCATGAATATCCTCATCAGTTATCTGGTGGGATGCGTCAAAGAGTCATGATTGCGATGGCATTATCATCAAGACCGGATTTACTGATAGCGGATGAACCAACTACGGCACTAGACGTCACCATTCAGGCTCAAGTTTTAGATCTAATGAAAGATCTTCAAGAAGAGATGAATACCGCAATATTACTGATTACCCATGATATGGGAGTCGTGGCAGAAATGTCCGACTATGTCATGGTTATGTACGCTGGAGAAGTTGTTGAATACGCAAGTGCAAAAACAATCTTCTCAAAACCAAAACATCCTTACACAAATGGTTTACTTGAATCATTACCACGTGTTGATAAGGATATGGAAAAACTAAACTCGATTCCTGGAACTGTTCCATCACTGAGTGAAATGCCAGTGGGGTGTCGTTTCTCGAATCGTTGCGCGAAATGTTTTGACCGCTGTAAGGTTGAAAAACCAGCCTTAGTAGAAATCGAAAAAGGACATGAAGTTAGGTGTTTCCTTTTCGATAAAGCATGAGAAGGGAGAGTGACAAAAATGACAAAAAGAGAAACGAGTTTCCCAAAAGATGAACCTCTAGTATCACTGTTTAATTTAAAGAAACACTTTCCAGTTCGCGGAGGAATAGGAAAAGGAAAACAGTCTGTAAAGGCCGTAGATGGTGTTAGTCTGGACATCTACCCTGGTGAGACAGTTGGACTTGTTGGAGAAAGTGGATGTGGTAAATCAACGATTGGTCGAGCCATCTTAGGTTTACAACCAGCCACTGAAGGATCAATGTATTTCAAGGGTGAAAATATTGTTGATTATAACTTCAAAAAGTTCCGTCCTTTCCGTAAGGAGATGCAAATTATATTTCAAGATCCTTACGCCTCTTTAGACCCACATAAAACCATCATTGATTTGGTGAAAGCACCACTTGATGCGTTTAAGATGGGAAGCGAAGAAGAAAAGATTGAGAAAGCTCAAGAAATTCTTCGTTATGTAGGTTTGGGGGATTATCAGTTTGAGAAGCTACCGCATGAATTGTCCGGGGGACAAAGACAGCGTGTAGTTATCGCAAGAGCATTGGTTATTAAACCATCCTTTATCTTATGTGATGAACCTGTATCAGCGCTTGATGTATCAGTACGATCTCAAGTATTGAATCTCATGAAAGATGCTCAAAAAGAAACAGGAGTTTCTTATCTGTTTATCTCTCATGATATGTCAGTTGTTCGTTATATTTGTGACAAAGTTGCGGTTATGTATTTGGGTAAGCTAGTTGAATTTGGAACCAAAGATCAAATCTTTAGCAATCCTTTACATCCGTATACAAAAGCCTTGTTGTCAGCGATTCCAATTCCTGATGCGACGAAAAAGCGTGACCGTATAATTCTTACGGGGGATGTACCGAGTCCACTTTTTCCGCCACTGGGTTGTCGCTTTCATACAAGATGTCCTTTTGCACAAGAGGCTTGTTCACTTAGTGAGCCTAATCTTGAGGATTTAGGCGGAGGGCACAAAGTAGCTTGTCCTTATGCAGAAGAGCTCTCAAAATCATAAGATAAAATTTTTATCCAGACAAAATAGATATAAACAAAAATGAGGAGATTCAAAATGAAATTATCAAAGTTATTCAAAATTAGTATGATTTTAGTCTTAAGTATTTCATTACTCACTGCTTGTTCATCTTCGTCAAGTGACACAACAAGTGAAGAAGTTGACTATTCTGATACGGTTGTTACACTCGCAATGGGTAGTGCATGGAAAGATTTAGTACCATACAATGGTGGTTCAGGTGGTTACTATAGTGGTCTTGTTTTAGGTCTATTATATGATCGTTTAACTTACGTTGATGGTGCAGGTAACATTACTGAAAGAGCCGCTAAAGATTGGGAAATTTCAGAAGATGGCTTAACAGCTACATTTTATTTAAATGATGCAGCTGTATGGAGTGATGGAGAACCTGTTACAGCTGAAGATTATGTCTTTGCAGCAGAATTAATTACTGATCCAATGAATGTGGTGGATCAAAAATCTTATTACAGTATAATTACGGGGACTGATACATCTGGTAATGCAGATGGGACAACTTTAGGTGTTGAAGCTATTGATGACTATACTTTAGTTTATACTTTTGATTCACCAATCAATGAAGCAGTTACTTTCCCTTCATATATTAATTACTATTTAGCTTTACCAAAACACGAACTTGAAGGAACTGATCCAAGTACTTATGCAAGTTTAGAGTATTGGAATAACCCGCTTACAAATGGACCATTACTATTTGAAAGTCAAATTGCTGGTAGTGAAATCGTAATGGCAGCAAATCCTGATTATTATTTAGGTGTTGCTGAATTTGGTAAGTTTAAAATTACAGTTATGGCTGTTTCTAACATGGCTTCTGCGATGATTGCAGGCGATGTTGATATGGCTTATCCAGCATTATCAAGTGATGATATTTCATCCTTTGAAGCAGTTGATCATTTAACTATTTTCTATCCTGAAACACCTGATCAACCTTATATGTTATTTGTTAACCAAGCTGTTTATTCTGATGTTAGAATTCGTCAAGCAATTGACTTAGCGATTGATCGTGAAGCAGTTGCGAATATGTTAGGTCGTGCAGCACCAATTGAGGGACCAATTCCTGCAAACTCAGCATACTTTAATGAAATTATGGTTCCTACATTTGATCAAGAGACAGCGGCAGCTCTAATTGCTGAAGCAGCAGCTGATGGTGCGATTGATTTATCTGAAACAATCACATTCTCAACGCCTCCAGGTGCTCGTGAAAAATGTGCAACCATTATTGCTCAAAACTTAGTTGATATTGGTTTACCTGTTGAAGTACAAGTTACTGAAGCTGCAACTATGTTTGCTGGTTTCTATGATGGTTCAACATCGATTGGTTTAGTTAATATGAACTTCCAAACAAACCCAATGTATTTACGTAATCTTTTAACAAATGATGCAGCTACACTTATCAATACAGCTGATGATACTTGGGATGATTACTATGATGCATTTATGGCAGCTACATCTGATGAAGAACGTACTCAAATTATGATGGATTACCAACAAACTTGGTTAGAAGAACCTCCATTTATTGAATATGTTGCGACATTCAATGACTATGCATACACATCATACTTAGGTGATAGTATCGGTATGGAAGATATTCCTTTAGGTAACTTTGCAGTATGGGAATGGAAATTAGGTGAATAATTAGTGTTTAAAGAAGAAATTCTTAAATATGCTGAAAATATTCAAGGAGATCTCGTCGAATTTCGGCGAGATTTCCACATGTTTCCAGAACCTGGACTTGAAGAGTTTAGGACAGCTGGCATTGTCGCAAAAGAATTAAAAAAATTAGGTTTAGAAGTACAAACAGGCATTGCAGTAACAGGTGTTGTTGGTCTTTTAAAAGGTCATAAACCCGGTAAAACAGTCTTGCTTAGAGCTGATATGGATTGTTTAAAAATGGATGAGTTAAATGATGTTCCTTATAAATCTCAAAATCCTGGTTTAATGCACGCCTGCGGACATGATGCCCATACGGCTTGGTTATTAGGAACAGCTCGCATTCTATCGCAAATGACAGACAAATTTAGTGGAAATATAAAATTTGTTTTTCAACCAGCTGAAGAGGGACCAGGTGGTGCTGAAAGAATGATCGCGGAAGGTGTGATGGAAAATCCACATGTTGATGTCGCTTTTGGTGCGCATATTTCGTCGCAAGTTAAAGAAGGTTATGTCAATATTAAAGATGGGCCAATGACAGCTGCACCTGACTTTTTTGATCTTACAATACAAGGTAAAGGTGGTCATTCTTCACGTCCTGAAGAATGTATTGACCCACTATCAATTGGTCATCAAGTATATAGTAACCTTATGACCATTATGAACCGCAAAATTAGTGCATTTGATAATCTTGTTATTTCAATTACAAAATTTCAAGCAGGTAGTGCCAATAATGTTATTCCAGATAGCGCAAGCTTAGGAGGAAGTATTCGCTCGGTTAATCCAGAACTAAGAGCACAATTACCTGAAATGTTTGAAAAACTGATTAAAGGTGTTGTTGAATCACATGGAGCTAGCTATACCTTTGAATATAATCATTTATATCCAGCCACAATCAACGATAAGGCTTCTACAGATTTAGTCCGAGAAGCTGTTACTGAGCTATATGGCGAAGATAAAATTAATGAAATGACGCAATCTTCGATGGGTGGAGAAGATTTCTCATATTTTTTAGAGAAAGTACCAGGTAGTTTTATATCTATTGGTGCTAAAAAAGAAGATTTGGGTTTTGATGTACCACATCATCATCCAAAATTTGATATTGATGAAACGGTTTTGAGTAAAGGATCTGCAATTTTAGCAGAGACAGCCTTACTCTATTTAAATCAAGATTTCTAGAGGAGAATATAGATATGTATAAAGACGAAATTTTAAAATTGGCAAGCCTTGAACAAGGTAGTCTAGTTGAGTTTAGACGTGACTTTCATATGCATCCAGAACCAGGACTCGAAGAAGTTCGTACAGCTGGAATTGTAGCTAAAGAGTTAAAGCGTTTAGGGATGGACGTTCAAACTGAAGTAGGTGTAACAGGGGTTGTTGGTTTACTAAAAGGAAAAAAACCAGGTAAAACCGTATTATTACGTGCTGACATGGATTGCTTAAGGATGGATGAAGATAGTGATGTACCTTATAAATCACAAAATCCAGGACTAATGCATGCATGTGGTCATGATGCGCATACGGCGTGGTTACTAGGTACTGCTCGAATTCTTTCAAAAATGACTGATAAGTTTAGTGGCAACGTTAAGTTTGTTTTTCAACCTGCTGAAGAGGGACCAGGCGGTGCAGAAAGAATGATTAAAGAAGGGGTCCTTGAAAATCCAAAAGTAGACTTTGCATTCGGTGCACATGTTCAATCAACACTACCTGAAGGAATGGTTATGGTTAAAGACGGAGCTATGATGGCAGCACCAGATTTCTTTGAGATAAAAATCCAAGGGAAAGGTGGCCATTCATCATCACCTGAAACAACAATTGATCCAGTCTATGTGATGGTTCAAGTCTATAATAACTTGATGGCAATTATGAATCGTAAGATTAGTGCGTTTGAAAACTTAGTCTTTTCGATTACTATGATGAATGCAGGAACAGCTAATAATATTATCCCTGATACTGCAAATATGAAAGGAAGTATTCGCTCAGTTAATCCTGAACTTAGAGCTCAACTTCCTAAGATGATTGATCAATTAGTTAAAGGTGTTGTCGAATCACATGGAGCTAGTTATGAGTTAATCTATACTAACCTTTATCCAACAACTATTAACGCTAAAGGAGCGAGTGATATTGTTCGTGCGGCCGTTACTGAATTATATGGAGCTGATAAACTGATTGAAATGGAAAATCCAATCATGGGAAGTGAAGATTATTCCTATTTCATTGAAAAAGTACCTGGTTGTTTCATGTTTATTGGTGGTAAGAAAGAATCACTTGGATTTGATGTACCGCACCATCATCCAAAGTTTGATATTGATGAAACAGTTTTATCAAAAGCTTCAGCAATTTTAGCTGAATCAGCAATTATGTATTTAAATAAAGATTAGTTAAAGATATCTTCGGATATCTTTTTATTTGTAATCATCTTCTTTTCTTTTATAATAATTTTAGTGTATGATAGACAAGAAAAATAAGGGGACAGAACTTATATGTATGACGTTATAGTATGTGGAAAAGGACCAGCTGGAATTCAAGCTGCAGTCTATGCAAAAAGAGCAAATATGAATGTGCTTATCATCGGGAAAGATGGTGGTGCACTCGCCAAAACTGATAAGATTGCCAACTACTTTGGTTTCGAACTAATAACAGGTCCTGAACTGCTTCAAAAGGGTTTTGATCAAGCTGAAAAGCTAGATATTGAAATTAAAACAGAAGAGGTAACAGGTGTTAGTTATGCGATGATGGGTGGATATGAAGTGTCTACTAATCAAGCAAAATATGAAACAAAGTCTGTCATCTTAGCAACAGGTTCCCCTCGTGCATCCTTGCCAATAAAAGGGATTAAAGAATATGAAGGCAAAGGTGTTTCTTATTGTGCTATTTGTGATGCTTTCTTCTATCGTAAGAAGATTGTAGCGGTATTAGGAAATGCAGATTATGCTGCTCAAGAAGCTCATGAACTTGTTGAAGTTGCGGATCAAGTTATTGTATTTACGAATGGATTAGAAGCAACTGGTCACTTTGATGAACGCGTTAAAATTCTGACTGATAAAATTACTGAAATTGTTGGAGAAAACACAGTTAAAGGTGTTCGACTTGAAACAGGTGAAGTGATAGATGTAGCGGGAGTGTTTGTGGCTATAGGATCAGCTAGCGCTACTGACTTAGCACTTAAAATGGGGGCACTAGTCGAAAAGAATAAAATTATTGTTGATGAAAAACAAGCCTCTAATGTACCAGGTCTATTTGCAGCGGGCGACTGCACACCAGGCTTAATGCAAATTGCTAAGGCAGTTGGTGAAGGTTGCACAGCTGGCTTAGAAGCTGTCGCATACGTTCGTTCTCAAAAATAATAATGCTTAAATAAAACAACAATTTATGTCATGATATGAATATGAAGAAACTTTCTTTAGTATTCATAAGCATAGTATTGTTGTTTTTTGTTTATACAATTTTTTTCACTAACAATATTCCCCAAGAAATAATCGGTGAATATCATCTAATTGATGGAAATATAAATACTGATATTTTATCAAAAGGTAGAATTACTTTAATAATTGATAAGGATGGAGAAATATCAGGTACATCAGCTGTTAATCATTATGGTGGAGCCATTATCATAAAAAATGATTCTATAGAATTTTCTGATATATTCCATACTGAAATGGCAAGTATGGATCCTGATTTAAATAACTTAGAGTTACAATACTATGATTTATTAACGCAAGTGAATCGTTTTGAAATAGATAATAATCAATTGATTTTGCTTGATAATAAGAGTTCATTATTAATCTTTGAAAAAGACTAAATTTATATTTGTCATAAACAATGTTTATGTTATAATTTACTAGCATTTGCGCGTGTGGCGAAACTGGCAGACGCACTAGACTTAGGATCTAGCGGGGTGACCCGTGCAGGTTCGATTCCTGTCACGCGCACCATGTATGAAGAAATGCCGAATTATTCGGCTTTTTTTGTACCATGGTGACGTTACGCGGTTATGAGTTACCCAAGTAAATATAATTGTACAAACGTGCTTACAAATGATAAAATAAAAGCACAATGGTACAAAAAGAAAAGAATATTGAAATATTAAGAAAAAAAGCTAAACAAAACAATGGTGTTTTATTTACGAAAGAATTAAAAGAATTAGGAATTAGACGAGAAATATTATCTAGTTTAGTGGAATCCGGAGTTTTAGTTCATATTAAAAGGGGAGTATATATTTTTGCAAATGACATTATTGATGAATATTATTTATTACAATTAAACGCACCTAATTCTATTTATTCACTAGGGACAGCCTTGTATTTTCATGGTTATTCTAATAGAGTTCCTAATATTATTTCATTAACGGTTAAAAAAGGATATAACACTCACAGAATTAAAAATGCGAAAATACGATTTAAATACGACAAGCATGAATTATTTGAATTAGGTTTAGAAGAAATTAAATCACCTCAGGGTATGGTAGTAAGATGCTACAATATCGAGCGAACGATTTGTGATATTATCAAGAACAAAAAAGACATAGATCCACAAATATTCTCTGATGCATTGAATCAATACTTTAAGAACCAAAATATTAATTCAAGAAGATTGATGGAATATGCAAAAAAATTAAAAATAGAGAATGAAATTTTCAAATATATCGAGGTACTTACATGAAGTCACCAGAACAATTAAAGGGTTACTTAAGAAATTTGTCGGTTGAGAAAAACATTTCAGCTCAAGAATTATTACAAGTCTTCATGTTCGAAAGATTAATTGAGCGCATTTCTCTGTCAAAGTATAAAAAGAATCTTGTGTTAAAAGGTGGATTATTAGTTGCCTCATTATCTGGTATTTCTGAAAGATCAACTATGGATATGGATACAACTATTGTCAATTATCCAATGACGGAAGAAGCGATAAGAAAAATGGTTTTAGATATTATTACTATAAAAATTGATGACTTAATTTTCTTCAATTTTAAATCTATCATTCCAATACGAAAAAAAGATCAGTATCAAAATTTCTCTGTTTCTATTGAAGCGGTTTATGAGAAGATTATTGTGCCTTTAAAAATTGATATTACTACTGGGGATGTAATAACACCTAAAGAAATTGAATATCAATATAAATTTTTGTTTAGTGAAAAAGGGGTAAACATTTATACTTATACGCTTGAGACAATACTTGCTGAAAAGATTGAAACGATTTTATCAAGAGGTGTTATTAACACTCGAGCTAGAGATTTTTATGACATATATTTACTTTACAAAATTAAAAAAGATGAAATTAAATGGGATCAATTAAGAGAAGCTTTAATTAATACAACTAATAATAGAAACTCATTTGATGCGTTGAATAATTCAAAGATTATTTTAAATGACGTATCGCAATCAAATATTGTAAAGACTTCATGGAATAGATATCAAAACGAAAATGCTTATTCTAAAAATGTTGATATTAGTGAATCAATAGTGATTCTAGAATTAATGCTTAAAAGAATTCGTCTTTTCTAATTCCCCCAAAATCCCCTCTGCCAAAGAGTTTATAATGCAAATTAAGAACAATCTAGTAAAATTAAAGCATATTAAAGACTAGTTTAAGCAATTAAAAGCAACTTATATCAATCAAAGACAGTGAAAACATATAATCCTGTCACGCGCAACATGTATGCAAATTAGAGGTTCTCAATCGAGTACCTCTTTTGTTTGTACTGTTTAATTTAAAGAAGAAAAAATCAATTTAAAAGATGTTCATAAATTAATCGAGTTGATACACCCAATCTATGTAACTATAAAGTTCTTTGGTGAGTTCATAGGCACTCTTATATAAACGGTTCATTTCGTAGTAATCTAGTAGTTTGAAGATAACGATTTCAACATTTTCAAAGTCTCTTTTATCTTTAATAATGTGATAAAGTTCCATACATTTCGCTTCATAGTTTTTATCAATCTTATGGATATTTTCTAAGTGAATAATCTCACTATATAATTTATACATTGTATCCAAGATTGTGTTGTTTTTGTAAATAGAATCAGATTCATCAAATTGTTCAAGTTCTGTTAAACATAACATTTTGGTGATGAGATCATTTTCGTCTAATGTTTGAGATTTCTCAAGTTTATCTAGATAGTCTAATGAAACTTGAAAGTTTTCTTGGCGATATTCCAACCAGGATAGATTATGATACACAACATTTAATGAATAGTGATCATTAATTTTTTCGATGTCTTTTAACAGTCTAAGATAAGATGCTCGTGCTTTATTGACTTGTCCTAGTTTTGATTCAACCGTTGTTAGTTGTATTTGAAGATTAATAAGTCTTATATTGTTTCTTTGTTTTATGAAGTGAGTTTCTGCTGTTTCTAAATAGTGTCTAGCTTTTAAAAGTTGTCCATAGACAGAATAGATGATTCCTGCATGGTAATTGACAAGTCCAACATTTGATTCATGAACCCCAAGAGATATCGCTTTATCAATATATTTTACAGCCCTAATAAGATCATTGTTTTTGAGGTAATAAATAGCGATATAATCATAGATCCATTGTTGAAGAGATAGCTTAAAAGAATTGAATTGTGATTCATTCAACATTTCCTGTGATATAGATTCATTATTGATGATTGATACAATGATTTTTAGCGTAATAAACTCTTCTCTAAATTTAGTGTAATCTAAATATTCTTCAGCTTTCTTAATTCTGGAGAAAAGTGAACTTATTTCAGCTTGTTCGTCATATACAATCGATTCAAACAGTAAGTCTAAATCTTGTTTAAAGTCATTGGATAAATAATCAACGTCATCTGCATTTATGTGTAGGTGTTCAAATAGAACTACTCGATTGTTCTTATTTAATTCAATACCACCTGTTTCATATTTAGATAATGTTTGATAACTATATTTAGTTAGTTGAGAAAGTTCTCTTAAAGATAATTTAAGCTGTTTTCTTTGATCAATGATTAATTTTGTAATGTTAAAGCCATTATTTGATATAGTGTCGCTCATATTATCTAATATTATACGCTTTAACATTTAAAATCAAAAAAAAGAATAGACAAGAATCATGATTATTTAAAATATAATTATTCTAAGGGAGGAATAAAAAGATGGGTGATTTAGATTTACTATTATGGTTAATATCGTTATTTGATTATAAGATTCCAAGAGTTTAGTTATAAATATTTTTAATTTAAGATTTTAAGTTGAAAGGAAGATTTATGAAAGTTTTAAAAAGTTTATTTGTATTATTGTTTTTTATTAGTTTAGCTAGTCCTGTGAATGCGAGCACAGTTTTGATGCCAGATTTATATACAAAGGAAGAAGAGTCAATCTTAGAAGAAAATAATGAAACATTTCAATATAGAGATCAATTAATCACTGATATGGTTTTAATAGAGAACTTAAAATTAGAGGATCTTAGCGATTTTGTTATTCAAAACGAGAAATGGATACAAGATGTTAATTCAAGATTAGAATCATATATTTATAATCAGTCAGATAATAAATTTGAACAGAGTGAAGCTTTGAAAGATTTACTAGATGAAGTATCACAGAATGTAAGTGTGTCGAGTTCAAATGTTTACGTATTTAGTACATTTTCTTTAAGCACTGTAAATGAATATTTCTATTCGCATATATATCATTTAAGAAATAACTATTGGACATATAGTTTGGATCCTAAACTATCAGTTAGAGTGCTTGATTTTGCAGCAAATTTAGCATGGAGTGAATTGAAGACGATTTATATTGGGATTCAAATTGACAATGGTAGTTTATATGATCAATATATGTGCCACAAACAACTCGTAGTTGAGAAAGTATGGGATTTAGAAAGATGGGTGCCCAATGTGGGGTATCTTGGAGTATTATCTAGTTTGTGTAATCCACATTTAAGGTACTGAAAGGAATTATATGGTAAAGAGATTTTTTAAAGATGTTGATTTAATATTGCTTATTTTAAGTGTAATAACTTTTGTTAACTCAATTTCGCTATTCTATAATCTAGCCAAATATGTTGATAATACAAACGCAAGTGTTGTGGCTATTAATGGTGGGTGGTTTTGGTTATCGATGAATTGGTTAAATCAGTTTATACTTTTTGTAATCTTACTTATTCACTTAGCTATTTTTAATAGAAGACCGACAAAAAAAGCTACGTTATATGAGTTAAAGGATTCAATTAATAAGTAAGATAATGGATTGTTTGAGATAAACATGAGAATGCATTATTACATATGAATAAAATTACGATTCCACCTAAATTTCCCCTCCTAGCAGAACTCTGATGTAATTCTATGTCAATCAAGTATATTTAAGGTGCATAAAAGATAGGATTAAGCCGTTTATAGCAGTCTATGTTGATCATATACAGGTAAAATGTTGAATCCTGTCACGCGCACCATGTAGACAAATTAGAGGTTCTCAATTGAGAACCTCTTTTGTTTCTACTGTTTAATTTAAAGAAGAAAAAATCAATTTAAAAGATGTTCATAAATTAATCGAGTTGATACACCCAATCTATGTAACTATAAAGTTCTTTGGTGAGTTCATAGGCTTTCTTATATAAACGCTTCTTTTCGTAGTAATCTAGTAGTTTTAAGATAACGATTTCAATATTTTCAAAGTCTCTTTTATCTTTAATAATGTGATAAAGTTCCATACATTTCGCTTCATAGTTTTTATCAATCTTATGGATATTTTCTAAGTGAATAATCTCACTATATAATTTATACATTGTATCCAAGATTGTGTTGTTTTTGTAAATAGAATCAGATTCATCAAATTGTTCAAGTTCTGTTAAACATAACATTTTGGTGATGAGATCATTTTCGTCTAATGTTTGAGATTTCTCAAGTTTATCTAGATAGTCTAATGAAACTTGAAAGTTTTCTTGGCGATATTCCAACCAGGATAGATTATGATACACAACATTTAATGAATAGTGATCATTAATTTTTTCGATGTCTTTTAACAGTCTAAGATAAGATGCTCGTGCTTTATTGACTTGTCCTAGTTTTGATTCAACCGTTGTTAGTTGTATTTGAAGATTAATAAGTCTTATATTGTTTCTTTGTTTTATGAAGTGAGTTTCTGCTGTTTCTAAATAGTGTCTAGCTTTTAAAAGTTGTCCATAGACAGAATAGATGATTCCTGCATGGTAATTGACAAGTCCAACATTTGATTCATGAACCCCAAGAGATATCGCTTTATCAATATATTTTACAGCCCTAATAAGATCATTGTTTTTGAGGTAATAAATAGCGATATAATCATAGATCCATTGTTGAAGAGATAGCTTAAAAGAATTGAATTGTGATTCATTCAACATTTCCTGTGATATAGATTCATTATTGATGATTGATACAATGATTTTTAGCGTAATAAACTCTTCTCTAAATTTAGTGTAATCTAAATATTCTTCAGCTTTCTTAATTCTGGAGAAAAGTGAACTTATTTCAGCTTGTTCGTCATATACAATCGATTCAAACAGTAAGTCTAAATCTTGTTTAAAGTCATTGGATAAATAATCAACGTCATCTGCATTTATGTGTAGGTGTTCAAATAGAACTACTCGATTGTTCTTATTTAATTCAATACCACCTGTTTCATATTTAGATAATGTTTGATAACTATATTTAGTTAGTTGAGAAAGTTCTCTTAAAGATAATTTAAGCTGTTTTCTTTGATCAATGATTAATTTTGTAATGTTAAAGCCATTGTTTTTATATTTGTCGCTCATGATATCTAATAATAGACTCTTTAACATTTAAAATCAAAAAAAAGAATAGACAAGAATCATGATTATTTAAATTATAATTATTCTAAGGGAGGAATAAAAAAATGGGTGATTTAGATTTACTATTATGGCTTATATCGTTATTTGATTATAAGATTCCAAGAGTTTAGTTATAAATATTTTTAATTTAAGATTTTAAGTTGAAAGGAAGATTTATGAAAGTTTTAAAAAGTTTATTTGTATTATTGTTTTTTATTAGTTTAGCTAGTCCTGTTAATGCTTCTACTAACGTAGAGATGGAAGAATATGTTGTGAGCAGTTACTCTGACGTGATAAGTATAACTGATCAAATTTTTTTAAATAATTTATCAGAAATTTATCAGTATTTTACTTTCGATCATGAAGGTAAACTAGTTTTATCTGAATCCATTGAATATATTATTGAAACATATGGATTTTCAACAGATTTTGGTAATAGATTAAACAATATTATTTTTTTGAGTAATATTTATAGTAGTGGAAAAATGTTAAATACAAGAGTTTTTATTTCGGATTGGAAGGTTTACTTAACATATTCTGAAGTGATGATGACATTATTTGCTGCAGCAGAAATTGGCCCAGCAGCTATAACTGCGGCATTAACAGCTTTGGGAAGTGTTTACCCAGGTGTCGGGACTGCACTTGGTATGCTTGTTGGGTTAGTAGGCGCTGGTACAATAGTTTATTATGTAATACAATCTTCAGTAAGAAGGCAAGGTCTTTATTTAGGAATTGATTGGAATGGCGCTTTTCCAAATCCAGCAATTGGATTTTGGTAAGTAGATAAGAGCAGTTACGAAATTGATAAATTATAATTTAGAAAATCTAAATGTATGGGTAGATATATTTGTAATAATTTTGTTTTTACCATTGTTTCAATCGTTTAAATATCGCTTAAATATGCATAGAAGAGAAAATTTTAAAATATTTTCTATTTTAAATGCAATATTAATATATTGTGTATGGCGAAATAATTGGCATTTATATCTAATAGTGTTTTTGTCTTTGATTTGTATTGTTATAATCGATAGTATCAGTAAAGTTAGTACAACGAATTATTACAAAGTTTTTTCTTTATTGATCGTTTTTGAGATTATTCTTATCTATCTTGCTTTATTAATTTTGGTATATAATTAATCAGTTTCAAAATTAATGTACACAAACTGTATTTTCATGAAAACCATGTATTGGTATTGTTGTTATATCTATAAATGTAATGTCCTGTACTACGGTGGAAAAACATGAGTGGGTATTATTACCGTATGCATAGACTTGTTACTTTATATAGAACAAACAAAACTAAATTACTCTTCGGTAAGAGTTAATCTATCATAATTTTCATACCCCTAGTCCACCCCTAGTTTTAATATGGGAAGCTTCGGAAAGATTTGGGACGAAACAGCATGAAATGGTAGAGTTTGGGAAGTTTTGGGAATGTAATGCGATTCCTGTCACGCGCACCATGTATACAAATTAGAGGTTCTCAATTGAGAACCTCTTTTGTTTGTTTATTAGTAACTGCACAAAAATGCGTATATACGCAGATTCATGAAGTAAACTATATATGTATTGCTTTTGTATGCACAAAGAGTGATAATATATCTATAAAAGAATAAAGGAGTGTCCGATATGGCAATAAAAACAGCAAATCTATATGCAAGAATTGAGCCAGAGGTCAAAGAACAAGCAGAGAATATTCTCTCGATTCTTGGTATACCTGCATCCAATGCTATTAATATGTTTTATAAACAAATAATCCTTAACAAAGGTTTACCTTTTGATGTAAAAATTCCAACACCAAAATTAATAGATATGAGTAGTATGACCATTGAACAAATAGACACAGAATTGGCAAAAGGTTTAAAAGATATGGATGAAGGTAGAGTAAAACCTGTTAAACAAGTTTTTTCCGATATCTTCAAAGATTATAATGTATGACTTTCGATATTGAGGTCTCATATCAAGCAGATAGTGATCTACGAAGTATTTTTGAATATATTGCTTTTGAACTGCAATCACCAGTTATCGCAATAGAGCAGCTCAAACGAATTGAAAATAAGATTAATTTGTTAAACGAGATGCCAGAAAGATTTCAGTTGTATAGAAAAGAGACTTCTCGTTCTGGTGAACTAAGGCAGATGATCATTGATAATTATTCAATTTTTTACTATCTAAATAAAGAAATGAAGAAAGTAGTCATTATCAGGGTTTTATATAATCGTAGGGACACTGATAAATTATTTTAAAAATTTTAGTATGTGTAAAATCTTGAGTGAGTATTATTACAGTATGCATTGATTTGTTGCCTCAAATAAAACAAACAAAACTATATTACTCTTGAATAAGAATCAATCTATCATAATTTTCAAAACCCTAGTTTACCCCTAGTTTTAATATGGGAAGCTGTGGGAAGATTTGGGAATGTAATACGATTCCTGTCACGCGCATCATGTACCAAATTGGAACATCTTGAAAGAGATGTTCTTTTGTTTTGGTTTTATTACATAAAAATGCATCTTTAGGAAAGATTATGGAATAAATTAATTACTTTGATTTATTGATAAATATTAATTTAGACTATAATCGAAATAATATTTGAAATATTAAAGTATTTAGAATATAATCGAAATAGAGGTAATTGTAATGGTTGAACGTTTAGACTATATTCAGAAGTTAAAAGATTATAAAGATAAACCTTTTGTAAAGGTTATAACTGGATTAAGACGTTCCGGTAAATCAGTTCTTTTAGATATGTATATTGAAGATTTACTAAAAAATACTACAAGTAAAATAAATGTGCTTAAGCTGAACTTTGAACTTCCCGAGAACTTTAACATTAATGACTACGAAGATTTAACAAACAGGGTATTAGAATGGGAGAAAAAGAATAGTGGACCATTATACTTGTTTCTTGATGAAGTAGGAAGAATAAAAAATTGGGAAAAAGCCGTCAATGCTTTCCATGCGATGAATAAGTTTGATATTTATATCACGGGATCAAATTCGGACTTAATGTCATCTGATTTGTCTACGTATCTAGCTGGAAGATATGTAGAGATTTTAGTTCACCCTTTTTCTTATAAAGAGTTTAAAGATTATCATAAAAAAGCAACATTCATAGATTATGTAACTTTTGGTGGACTTCCATCGATAACTGTTTTTGATTTAAACTATGACTTGTCAATGACTGTACTAAGAGATAGTTTTCGATCAGCCGTTCTTCAAGATGTTATACAAAGATATGACATAAGAAATTCAGCGACACTAGAAAAACTTATCATTTATTTATGTGCGAATACATCTAAAACTTTTTCAGCTTTGTCTATTTCAAAGTATCTAAAATCACAAAACATAAAAATTAGTGTTGATACAATACTTCATTATATTGATATCCTAGAAAAGGCTTTTATATTATATAAAGCTTCAAGATATGACATCAATGGGAAAGCATTATTAAAAACAGAAGAAAAATACTTTATTGCTGACCATGGTTTTAGAGAAGCCGTTGTTGGGAATAATGAAGCAGCCATTGAATTAATCTTAGAAAATATTGTCTATATCGAACTTAAAAGACGAGGATACACTATAAATATCGGAAAGTTAAATCAACAGGAAATTGATTTTATTGCTACTAAAAATGATGAGAAGTTATATATACAAGTATCTTATTTACTAGGTTCAGAAACGACTAGAGAAAGAGAGTTCAGTGTTTTAAATTCTATCAATGACTCATATCCTAAATTAGTTCTATCAATGGATACCGTGGATTTTTCATATAAAGGAATTAAACATATTAATATAGAAGACTTTTTATTGAATTTTAAATTATAAGATCTGTACTTTGATCGCTTAGTTTCATGTAAGGCAACTATTACTGATTAGTTGATTTACATTAGGAAAATGCTATGCGATGAAAATATCTAAATATTTTGAATATATCTTTATGTTCTTGACTGCGCTATTTCTCACAATAATTCTAATTTTAATTGTATCAGTTATACTAGATGATCCACTTGATCCAAAAATAGATCAACCTACTGATTACTTTAGATATGCTGAGCTTCTTCCTTATATAACAGAAGATCAATATACTGTGGTGTCTTATGAAGGACAGATTTATGAAAGTTTCATGGTTCTAAAAATCAATGAAGAAAATGATTTTTATAAATTCATTAATGATCTCGAGAATGATGAAATCATTGAAGAGCAAGAAGTGATAGACGGTCGTGCTCCAATTCTTAATCTTATAGAAGAAACCACAATTAATGGGACAGCAAAAATAGATCTACGTCCATTCGACTTAAGGTGTAATTGTTTTAGGTATTTTACGATTAATGCGGATCAATCAGTCGATAATATGCCTAGTGATCATGTCTATTTGATTTTAGTGTATAAGAATCTCATCATTATTAATTACATATTGCAATGATACTATTTATGTACTGAAATGAAAAAATCAAAGTATTTGTTAATAACATGAGTGGGTATTGTTACCATATAGATAGATTGTTACTTTATATAGAACAAGCAAAACTAAATTACTCTTGGGTAAGAGTTAATCTATCATAATTTTCAAACCCGTAATCATCCCCTAGTTTTAATATGGGAAGCTTCGGAAAGATTTGGGACGAAACGGCATGAAATGGTAGTGTTTGGGAAGTTATGGTAATGTAATACGATTCCTGTCACGTACACCTTATATCTCTAAAGTACCTTAAATAGGCACTTTTTTGTTTATAGAGCTCTTATTGGTGTCACTTCGGTGTCATAAAATAAATGCTGTAATTATCGAATATTCATTTAGGGAACAAAATGTATAAAATATTCATAAATGTTCCCTAAAAGAGGTGTATATGGTAAATAAAATACAAGAAATTCAAAATTTACTACACTTAAAATCTGATTTAAATGCACGACTTAGCTTAATGGCGTATGATGGTACCCCTGAAGTAAAAGAGATTAGTGGGCAAAGGTATTTGTATGTACGAAAAAGAGTAGGCAGCAAAGTAACATCGAAGTATGTAGATGTTTATTCAGATAATTTGTATGAATTATTGTTAAGAAACGCAAGGGAAGCTAAAGAGTTAAGACGTGAAATTCGGCACATTGAAAAGGATCTAGCAAAGCTCGATTATAAAGAACAGACACTGAATAATAGAGTTGTTCTTAATTTGGACTTCGCAAGAATTAATATTAAATCACTTATCTATGATCAAGCAGTTCTTGAAGGTATCGCAACTTCTTTTCCACAAACTGAAGAAATTATTGAAAATGGTATAGTGAATGGAGTTACACCAAAGGATATACAGAAAATATTAAATCTAAAACACGCTTGGGAATTTATTCTGGATAATGATTTCATAAATTTTGAAAGTGATTATCAAATCTTGTGTCATATCGGTAAGTTAGTAAATGAAGGGTTAATCGTTGATGGCGGAAGAATTAGGTCAATACCCGTCACCATTGGAGGTTGTACATATATTCCACCAATTCCAATAGAGACAATTGTTATTGAATCGATTAACGCCATTTTAAACGAAGAATTATCTAACATTAAAGAGGCAATCCAATTGTGTTTGTTTATTATGAAAACGCAAGTATTTAAAGATGGGAACGAAAGAAGTGCAATTATTTTTGCAAATCACTTCTTAATCTCAAAAGGTGAAGGCATTCTGGTTGTCCCAGAACAAAGTGTTAGTGAATTTAAAAAACTACTCGTTGAGTATTATGAGGGGACTGACAATAAAGGGATACTTGAATTTTTAGAATTAAAATGCTGGAGAAAATTCTAAATAGTAGACTTTTTGTCTCTGGTTCATTTCGTGGTCGAATAATTAGATTTTTATTTTATTACATCTAGTTAACTACTTTATTTATAAAGTAGTTAACATTTACAGTGACGTTTATTTATTTTATAAAGTATGATGTAAAATAACACTAATGAAAGTGAAGTCTAGTGAAATATGAAGATTAAAGAGTACTTACAAACGAAGAATATCATTACGGATGGAGCTTTTGGCACATATTACGCAGATAAGTTTCACACAAGTGAAATACCAGAACTTGCTAATATTACAGATCCTGAACAGGTTAAATCTATACATAGAGATTACATTTTATCAGGAGCGAATTTAATACGAACAAATACCTTTGCAGCTAATACTATTATCTTGGAGAAAGAATGGGAATTTGTCGAACAAATCATAAAAGCTGCAGTAAAGATTGCACAAGAAGCAGTTGATCATCAAACAGTATTTATTTCAGGCGATATTGGTCCTATTCCTTTTGAAAAAGGACAGAGTATTGAATACATTGAAGAAGAATATTATAAGATAGCTCAAACATTTATTAAAAGTGGATGTGAGATTATAAACTTTGAGACTTTTGAAAGTTTAGATCATATAAAAACATGTATTAAAAGAATAAAAGCAGACTATGATGTGACGATTATGCTTTCTTTTTCAGTGAATCAATATGCTTATAGTACAGCAGGATTAAGCGCAAAAAGACTGATTGCTGAAGCAAATAAAATAGATGAATTAGATGTGATTGGTTTGAATTGTGGTGTAGGTCCAGCACATCTACTACAAATTATTGAAAATTTAGAAATACCAGAGCATAAGTATTTCTTAGCTCTACCTAATGCTGGCTATCCAACCTTATCAAGAAGTCAATTACAGTATGGTAATAACCCACAATATTTTGCCGATAAAATGAAAGCTTTATCAACTTTTGGGGTTGATATTTTAGGGGGCTGTTGCGGAACAAATCCAAAGTTTATTGAAGAAATGAAAAAGCTCATTGATACCAGTCATAAAATTGAGAAACATCATATAAAAACAAAGAAAGAAAACAATGTTAAATCAAAGTCTTCAAGCTTTATCTTGGATGAAGGTGGACAGAGGAAACATAAAAAAATTATAGCGGTAGAACTTGCTCCTCCCTTTAATGTTGATGATGAAAAGCTTTTAGAAGCAGCACATATCTTAAAAAATGCTGACGTTGATGTATTAACCTTTCCAGATTCACCTTCAGGGAGAACACGCGTTGATTCAGTTTTGATGGCTGAAAAGGTTAAACGTGAAACAGGGATTGAAGTCATGCCTCATATTTGTTGTAGAGATAAAAATGCTGTGGCTATTCGTTCTCTATTTATGGGTGCACATATCAATAATATTAATAACTTATTAATTATTACAGGTGATCCATTACCTTCTTCTGTACGGCAATCCGTTAAAGCAGTGTTTAATTTTGATTCAGTGGGGTTAATGAAAATTGTTGATGAAATGAATCAAGATGTGTTTTCTAAACAAAGCATTAACTTTGGTGGAGCGATTAATCAAGGTAGAGATTTAGAAAATGAAATCAAACGCATACAAAAGAAAATGGATGTAGGAGCACAATTCTTTTTGACCCAACCTGTTTTTTCTGATGATGAAATCAATCGATTAAGAATCATTAAAGAGCGTACAAATGCCTTTATTCTTTGTGGCATTATGCCTTTAGTAAATAAGAAAAATGCATTGTTTATGAAAAATGAAATATCGGGGATACATATTCCAGACGAAATTATTAATCAATATCCAGATGATTGTTCAAAGTCTGAAGGTGAAAAAATTGGCGTAAGAATCTCACAAGAAACCATGAAAAAAGTTGATTCATTTGTGGATGGTTACTATTTCTCTTTTCCATTTAATAGAGTGCATTTACTTGAGAAAATCTTAAGTGAAGAACAGTGCTGTACTATTGGATGTCAGTGTTCTTGATTAAATCATAATCTATAAGTTGCATAAGCATAGTGTTTTCATCTACGCTACATCCACTAGCACCCATTTGAATAGATGGTTTAGTTTTACCATGAAAGTCAGAACCGCAAGTATAGAGAATATTTAGTTCTTTGGCTTTATTATAGAAATATTGATTAGTTTCAGTAGAATGATAACTTGAGAAAGCTTCAACCCCATTCAATCCTAACGTTACCATTTCATCGAATAATTCGAATTGTCCTTTTAAATTATTTCCTGGGTGAGCTAAGACGGAAACGCCACCATTATCATGTATTAAATTTATTATGTTTTTTAAACTGGGATATTGAATCTTTGTATAACATGCTTTTCCTTGAGAAAAATAGTCCCAATAGAAATTAACATAGGGGTTATCTGATCGTTGTCCATTTTTACGATAAGGTTTTAATAAATCATGGTCTAAATATCTTGGATCATTCAATAGTACTTCGGCAAACATTTCACCAGTATAAACACCATTAGAACTGAGTTTATCTAATTCGTTTTTAGAAATATCAAACCCCAGTTTTTGAACTAAATTAATCTTCTCTGCACTCGTTTTTAGTTCTTGTTTAATAATATCTTTTTTTAATTGATTAAATGCAGGATTAATTGTATCTATTCCATAACCTAAGACATGTAAGTTGACACCTTTATAGGTACAATCGATTTCAATACCTGGTATCAATTTTATCTTGTTTTTTTCTGCGATTATCCGAGCATTCTCAACAGCTTCAACACTATTATGATCTGCAATGGCCATAACTTTTAGATTAGCGTCTATTGCGATATTTACGAGCTCTTGTTCAGTGAATTGTCCATCATCTGAATAGATAGAATGCATGTGTAGATCAATGGTAGTTATCATAATTAACCTCTATAGAGTGAATTGTTATTAACATAAGTATACACTCTATTATTTAGGTTTTTATTTTAGTAGAGATAGAATTTATAATATATGCGTTATAAAATTGGTGGTATATATGAATAAAAAATATTTCCTTTTTTATATTGATGGAACCTTAACTGATATCAAAACAAACAAAGTGGTTCCTTCAGCTTTAAGTGCTTAAAGAGAACTTGAGGATTAGGGACATTTTGTTGAAATCGCGACAGGCCGTGCTCATTAAAAGGCACGTTGGATTTTAGATGAAATCAATCTTCACAACATGGTTTGTTGTGGTGTCGGTGGTTTAGTCATTGATGGCAAACTTGTTGAGAATATCCCACTCGATTTATAGAAGGCAAAAGCATTAATAAGAGAAGCAGAAGCAAATGATATTGGTGTTCTCGTTATGTTAGAATTCTATTAAGGTTTATTCAAAAAATGATTTATTTAGAGAGCAAGTAGGAGAAAGACAAGAACCTACAGAATATATCATTGATCCAAATTTGGATTATGAATCATTATCAGAAATCTTTAAAGTTTATTTAAGTGTTTCAAAAGAAGATGAATATAAAGTTAACACCATTCAAAGTTTCGGCCATCTTAGATTTAGACCGGAATATCTTATTTTCCAGTATGATGAAAAACATCGTGGTATTGAAAACATGATTGAACATTTAAATGGTGATATTAAAGATATGGTAGTTTTTGGGGACGACTATAATGACCTTGTTATGTTTGATAAGCGATGGACCAGTATTGCGATGGGAAATGCGGTTGATATCTTAAAAGAGAAGGCAGATTATGTCACGGAAGATAATGTTAACCATGGTATTTACAACGCCTGTAAGAAATTCGGTTGGATCTAAGTGAAATATCATTTCATACACATTCAATTGAATTGCGGTAAATGATTGATTGTTTTAAGACTTTGAAAAAGGTCTTTGTTAAGATATGAGTGAATTTTGAGATACTTACAACATAAATTATACTTGTAACACACTAACCATTCATATCTCAAGATTATAAATTAAAAGCATAGAGACGGGCATCTCTATGCTTTTTATATTTTTTCAATTGCACTTTCGCAATAACTCATGCATTCATTTAACCAATTAATGGTTTGTTCTTCTCGCATAATTGCACCTCGTAACACAAGGAAATCTCCAAATCGATCAGTTTCAACATTCGGAACTTCTGGGTATTGTTCCATCGTTTTATTAAGACTGTTCAATCTTTTTGTGTGTTGCATTTTTTGATTTTCTAGCAAATGAATCCGCGCTTTACAATCTAAGTGATGTGCAAAGTACATGCGAAGTCTAAAAGGATCTTTAGGTGTTTTCTGAATGGTTTCATCTTTGTATAACCACTTAATAAAGTCATTCCGCCCAGATTCTGTTATGGTGTATCTTTTAGTTTCTAAGATGTCACCACTAATTTGAACGTCAAAAGTAACTTCACCTTCTTCATTTAGTTTTTTTAGTTCTGGATATATTTGACTATGACTTGCATACCAAAATTCTTTTAACTCATGGTTAAAAACTTTAGATAATTCATAACCAGTCATGGATTCTCGATTAAGTAATCCTAGTATTGCGTATTTTAATGCCCTCATTTTCAAGCCCTCTATTTACTTTAATTATTATATAGTGTTAATAACATGTAAACAAATACCTATAATAATAAACATGTAATACTAGACATGTATGGAATACTGTGATATAACATTAAACGAAGCCCTTTGTTAATGATTTAACAAATAGAAGGGTATAGATATTCGTGTCTAAATATTAAGGAGGATTACATGAATTATTCAAAGAGAAGATGGTTAGTGTTAACCGCTGCTTGTTTCATTAATCTATGCATTGGTTCTCTATATGCATGGAGTGTACTTGCTGGTCCTATGTCAGCTTACTTAAGTGAGTTAACGGGTACAACATTAACACCAAGAGATTTATCAATTGTATTTATTATTGCGAATTCAGTTGGACCAATTACAATGATTGCTGGTGGTACTATAAACGATCGTTTAGGACCAAAAAATGTCATTTTAATCGGAGGTCTAATGTTTGGTGGTGGTATGTTCCTATCAGGGTATGCGCAAAGCATTGGCTTCTTAATTTTCAGTTATAGTTTACTTTTAGGTTTAGGTCTTGGCATGGTTTATGGAGCTACGATTAGTACTTCAATTAAATTTTTCCCAGATAAAAGAGGTTTAGTTGGTGGATTAACAACAGCAACATTTGGGATTAGTTCAGTCATTATCCCTCCAATTGCAGCAGCGATTATTGCCGCTACAGATGCGATTACAGCCTTTAAAATTATTGGAGCTGTATTTGCGGTTGTTATTAGTGTTAGTTCATTTTTTATGGATAAATGTCCAGATGGTTTTATTCCAGAAGGTTGGACACCTCCTGCACAAACTACAAAGTCCGTTATTGCAAATTTAGAATGGAGAGAAATGTTGGCATCTCCTATTTTCTATCCAATGATTATCTTATTAACATGTGGTGCTTTTGCAGCATTAATGTTTATTCCAATGATTTCTCCAATTGCGATTAATATGGTTGGAATGGATGTTGCTGGTGCTACTGCAGCGGTTTCTACTTTAGCATTATTTAATGTTTTAGGTCGTGTCCTTGCAGGTTCAATCTCAGACATTCTTGGTCGTATTAATACACTAGCTATCTCATGCGTATTATCAATTATTGGTTTAGCTTGTCTTTATCTAGCAGGTACAGGTGATGTTGTATTATTCTATGCTGGTATTTCAATTGTTGGTATTTGTTTTGGGTCATTTATGGGTGTTTTCCCAGGATTTACAGCTGATCAATTTGGTCCAAAAAACAACAGTGTTAACTTTGGAGTTATGTTCATTGGATTTGCAGTTGCTGGATATTTTGGCCCAACTATCTTGAACAATGTATTTGGTTCTACAGGCAGCTACAATATGGGATTCATTATTGCGATTGCCTTCTCAACAGCAGGTTTTGCATTAACCTTTGTCTATAAATTTTTAAGAAAAGGTATTGAAGCTAAAACTTTAGCAACAGCTAATTAATTTATATTCAACAAGCTATTATGATATTTAATCATTAATAGCTTTATTCACTATAAGAATGGAGATCATTATGGAAAGAAAATTCCCAAATTTAAGTAAACCAATTCAAATTGGTAATGTGCATTTTAGAAATAGAATGTTTGGTGCACCAATGGGTGGAACCGATATTACAAAGGATTGTACCATTGGTCCTAAATCTACAGCATTCTATGAAAATCGTGCAAAAGGTGGCGTCGCAAGTGTAACAGTTAGTGAACTTGTTGTTCATCCAAAAACAGAAGCATCACATATGTATCACTTAGATTTACAAACCGTAGATTCATTAGCAAGTTTTACATATACTGCAGATGCGATAAGACGTCATGGTGCGATTGCGAGTGTTGAGTTATCTCACTCTGGACAATATGCAGGTACTTATTTAGTAGACAAAGATAAAAAAGGAAGTCTAGCTCAATGGGGTCCAAGTGCTGGTGTGAGACCTGATGGTCGTGAAGTTAAAGAATTAACACAAGATCTTATTTCAAAAATTGTAGAAGCTTATGGCGAAAAAGCAGCTTTAGCTAAAAAAGCTGGCTTTGAAATGGTCATGGTTCATGGTGGTCACGGTTGGCTAATCAATCAATTCCTGTCACCATTCTTTAATAAAAGAACCGATAAATATGGCGGAACACTAGAAAATAGAACACGTTTCGTTTGTGAAGTTTTAGATAGTATACGTGCTGCTGTTGGTCCAGGTTTTCCAATCGAATTTAGAATGAGTGGTTCAGAATTATTTGATGGTGGGTATGATTTAGCAGAAGGTGTTGAAATTGCTAAAATTGTTGAAAGCAAGATTGATTTATTACATGTTTCAGCAGGTACTTATCAAAAAGGATTTGGTGTAACTCATCCATCGATGTTTTTAGAACATGGACCAAACGTTTACTTAGCCGCAGAAATTAAGAAAAATGTGAGTGTACCAGTTGCTACTGTAGGTGGTCTTAATGATCCTGAAAAAATGGAAGAAATCATCGCATCTGGTAAAGCTGACATCGTTGAAATGGCTCGAGCATTATTAGCGGATCCTGAATTACCTACTAAAGTTATGATTGGTGAAGAAGAAAAAATCATTAAATGTTTAAGATGTTTTGTTTGTATGGCTGAACGTGCTGAAAATGGTACAAGACGTTGTACGGTTAATCCAATGATCGGCCGTGAGATTGACGGACTTGAAATTTTACCAGCGCGTAATAAAAAGAAAGTCCTTGTTGTTGGGGCAGGTCCTGGTGGATTACAAGCAGCACTTGTTGCGGCAAAGCGAGGGCATGAAGTTGTGCTTTGCGAAAAGAACGACGAAGTAGGTGGCATTCTAATTGGCGAACAAGCCATTCCTTTCAAAATGGATATGTATAACTTAGGTGTAAGCTTAGGTAAACTAGTTGAAGCTGAAGGCGTTGATGTAAGACTCAATACAGAAGTGACAAAAGTGTATGCAGAGAAGGAAAATGCAGATGTTGTGATTGTCGCATCTGGCTCGACTCCGCTTGTACCACCACTCCCTGGAATTGATGGCGATAATGTCATTATTGTAAATAATCTGCATTTACAAGCTGATCAAGTAAAGGATACTGTTGTTGTACTAGGTGGTGGTTTAGCAGGCTGTGAAGCAGCTATAAATTTTGCGCAAGAAGGTAAACAGGTAAGTCTTGTAGAAATGAGAGATAAGTTATCCCCTGATGCGAATATTCGCCATCGTCCATTACTCTTAGCTGAGATTGAAAAATATGGCATTAATGTTTTCTTGAATCACAAAGGTTTAAATGTTAGCGCTGAAGGTGTTGTAGTTGAGAATCTAAATGGTGATAAAGTTCTTGTTGCTGGTGAAACAGTGATTTGTGCACTAGGTCAACGCGCAAATCGAAAAGTCGTTGATGAAATGTTAGATGTTGCACCAATAGTAAAAGTGATTGGTGACTGTAATCGAGTTTCGACCATTACAACCGCGATGTATCAAGGACATCACGCTGCTTTAGATATATAAATATTAAATCCCTTTTTAAGTAAGGGATTTTTATCATTTTATCTTTAACGTATAATTGATGATAAATAAAGGATAGAAGATATGAAATCACCAAACTATTTTAAATCAAATAAAATTACTAATTCAATTACTAGAATTCAATCGATATCTGGTGAATATATGTACTTGATTGAAGGAGATAATAGAGCTGCACTAATTGATACTGGTATAGGTTTAGGGGATTTAGAAACTTATATCAAAGGCTTAACATCACTACCAATTACTGTTATTTTGACGCATGGTCACTTAGATCATGTTGGCGGTGTATCTTTTTTCAAAGATGTTTATCTTTCTAAAAAAGATAAGAACTTATATCAAATTCATGTACAACATTCAATGCGAAAAGGTTATCTTGATTCTATGAGTATTGAGTATGATCCAAAAGATTTCGCAGCAGTAAAAGAACTTAAATTTAAGGATTTAAATGACAATCAAATTTTCGATTTAGGTGGTATAAATATCCAAGTTCTAGAATGCCCTGGTCATACTTTAGGCAGTGTGATGTTAGTTATAAAAGAAGAAAGAACCATCATCTTTGGTGATGACTGTAATAACTTTACATTTATGTTTGATGAAGATTGTCCTACATTAACTGACTATAAAAACAACCTTCTAAGAATTAAAAAATTTGAATCCATGTGGGATAAAGCATATTTATTTCATGGCAGTGGGGATGCACCAAAAACATGCCTGGATGATGTGATTAATCTATGTGATGATATAATCGCAAACAACGTGGATAATATACCATTTCAATTTATGGGACGAACGGTACATATTGCCAAGGCAATTAACTCTGATATGTCACGGCTTGATGGAAAATTTGGCAATATTGTCTATGATATTAATCGCATTAAATAAAAAAGTAGATTGATAACAATCTACTTAATGTTTATGAATTGTATTTAGATGATGATAAAGTGCTCCAATAAGATTACTATCATTACCAAATTGACAAGGTACAATGTTCATTCTCTTCTGAGGAGCCCAGTTAAGGCTCTCAAAGAGTTCATCAGTCTTTTTATTCAAGGTTTCAATTAAGATAGGTTGAGCAGAAATGCCACCACCTATCGCAATTGTTTCTGTGTCAATTAATGTTTGAATAGTAAACAAACCAATCGCAAAACTTTCAGCAAAATCATCTAGAATTTTGATTGCTTCAACATCTTTATCTTGAATTGCATCAAAGAAGATTTTTCCATTAACATCACTAACATCTAAATTTTTAACTTTTGCATAGTTTTCAATTAAGTTACCAGTAGAATTTATCATGGCCCAAATTTTAAGGGGATGACCATCAGGTAAAAGAGTTACAGGTAAGAATGATACTTCACCAGAGGTGAAATTATGGCCTCGATGTACTCTTCCATCAATGATAACTGCACCACCAATACCTGTTCCGATGGTTAAGACCATTCCACATTTAACATCTTTAAGAGATCCTTTCCAAACCTCTGCATTCGCTGCGCATTTGGCATCATTATCAATAGTCACTTCTACACCAACTTTGGCCCTGATTAAATCGCTCATGGCCACTTCTCGATTAAATTCAATTGCGCCTCCTGTGTACATGTAGCCAGTTTCTGCATCAATACGACCTGGTGCACTCATTGCGATACCATCAACATCATTGTTTTGCTTGTATAGATTTGCGATAGCATCAACAAAGTCATCTAAACTAGTGTGTGGTGTTGCGATTTCCCCTTTGCTTAAAATTTTTGCTTGCTCATTCATGCGAGCATATTTGATGGCAGTGCCACCAACATCAATAACTAAGTATGTTTTCATAACTTCACTCTATCATATATCCATTTGATGGAAATAGAATTAATATAGAATTAAAGCAAATCATAAAATATTAAAACAATTCATAAAATAAGACACTTTTAAGGAGACAAAATATGTTAAGTAAAGAAATAAAAATGTTTATCGAAATGTTAGCCAATGAAAAAAAGGCAAACCAAGGACAAGAGACAACACCCGAGTCAGCTGTAGTAACTCGTCAATCAATTGATGAAAAGATTGGTACTTATACAGATGAATTAATTGATATCGAAGTCATTGATAATGATTTGACAAAAGGTGAATTCTACCACTTAAAAGGCACAAAAAACAAAGAGAAAATTATTCTTTTTATTCATGGTGGTGGATTTTCTATTGGAAGTGTAATGTCGCGACGCAAGATGTTTATGGATTTAATGAAGAATGCAAAGATGGATGCATATTCTGTTGATTACGGACAATGGCCAGAAGCAAAGCACCCTCAAGGATTAAATGATTGTGTGAATGCCTATCAGTATTTACTAAATGAAGGTTATGATGCCAAGAATATTTATATGTTTGGTGAATCAGCTGGAGCTATGTTAGTTTTAACAACTAATCTATATTTAAAGGATCATGGAATCGAATGTCCTGGTAAAACATGTGTATTTTCTCCAGTTGCTGGTCAGAATTTAGATTTAGCGTCACATACTGAACGTAATGAACGTGATCCAATGATAACCATTGAATCTGTCGTACCTTATTATGAAGGTAGTGATTTTAATTCACCTTATGTTTCACCCGCTTATGGCGATTTTAAAGATTTTCCGCCACTCTATATTCATGTAGGAACTGAAGAAGTTTTATATGATGATGCAATTCTCATTTACAATAAATGTAAAGAGGCTGACGTAGATGTAAAATTAAAAGAGTGGGAAGGTTTATTTCATGTGTTTACTTTATTTCCTTCACCAGAAACGGATGAAGCACTTAAAGATATTGCACAGTATTTTATCGATTAATCTTATGTGTTGTTTGTGAGGTGTAAAATGGCTAAACAGTATAAATGTATCATTGCTGAAGATGAAAGGAGAATGGCGGACTTAGTTCGTCTTCTTGGTCATTGGGATCAACACAATATTGAAATCGTTGATGTTTGTTATAACGGAATAGATGCGCTTGAAAGTATCATTGCTAATAAACCAGATATCGTCATAACCGATATCAAAATGCCGGGTTATGATGGTTTAGCCTTAATTGAACAGTGTCAAAAGCATAATATTGAGAGTTCTTTTATTATTGTAAGTGGTTATAAGCATTTTGAATATGCGAAAAGCGCTATGCAGTATGGTGTTGTGGATTATATTCTAAAACCTATTGATGAGATTCAACTGAATGAAGCTATCAATAAATCTATTCAGATTATAAAAGATAAAAAATCTACAACCATTATCAAATCTGAGCGTGATGAATATTTTGATAAATATAATAATATTAAATATAGTGATTTTTTTAATCAATTATTTATGAGTACAATCCAACATCGATCTTTTAATCTAAATTTGTTTCTTGATATTTTACCAAAATCATTTGAAGAGAATGCTTATCGAATGATTTATATTCAAACCAGTATTGATCACTTACTGGACCAAAATTCTTTATTTAGAGAAAAATTAGGAATTATTTTAAAAGGTATTGAATCAAAAGATTTAAATCTAATTTATCACTATAGTCGAAATGGAATATTTATCTTAGTAAATTACGTATCTAATTATGATTCGAATATTAACCAGATTATTTCGAATATTTATTATTCAATACGTAATCTAACTGAGATTTTTGATGATTTTGATTTAGCCTTTGGTTATAGTAATCAAAGTTTGGATTTAAACGATATAATCCACCTTATGGACGAGGCTATTTTCGCTGAATCTGCAAAGTTTATTTATGGTGCAAACAAAATTATTTCGTACGATATGATTGAAAATTTACCTAGTTTTTCAGCACAAGAGATACTTGGCGATAAAATAATTGAACAATTGAAAGACGCTTATGAATATCTAAAGGTAAATACAATCTATGATATTCATCAAGAGATTATCCGTCGATGTGAAAAATACCAAAGTGCAAATCCAGGTTCCATGATTGATTTCCAACAGTATTTACTTGATGCTATTCTCTCACTCTTCATTGCAAACTCAGATGAGATTGAAAGACAAAAGTTAGAGGGGTGGTGGAGTTCAACTCATACCTATAGTTTTGTGGATTTTATTCGATCAACCTTAAAAGTTATTGAAAATCATTTTGAAACTTATTTGCTTGAACAAAAGCAAGTACATATCTTACCCACTGAAAAAGCTATTCAATTTATTGAGTCTCACTATGCCGAAGCTATTACGCTTGAAGATGTTGCTGATCATGTGGGGTTATCTCCAAATTATTTTTCTAAATTATTTAAAAATGAACTTGGTAAAGGTTATGCAGAGTACCTGGCGGAATATCGTATTGAGAAATCAAAAAAACTTTTAGCTGAAACAGCAGAGTCTGTTAAAGAAATATCTGCACGAGTGGGCTATCCAGATCAAAAATATTTTTCAAAATTATTTAGAAAAGTTACCGGAATTAAACCATCTGAATACAGAAAGTTGTATTCATAATGAAATTAAGGAAAATTATTGACTGTATAAAAAAGTCATCGGTAGAAGATAGTAATATTGAAAGTCAAAAATTAAGCCCAAGTGAAAATACCTGGGAAATCGAATATAAAATGCTTCAAAGTCAAATCAATCCCCATTTTTTATATAACACACTTGATTCAATTCGAAGTGAAGCTTTGAAGTATAACGAAAACGAAATCGCAAATATGATTGAGAAACTATCACGTTTTTTTAGATATAGTATTAGTAGCACTGGTGATTTCGTTAAAATCTCTGAAGAACTAAATCATATAAATGACTACTATTATATTCAAAAATTTAGATTTGAGGATCGTTTAAATCTTGAGATTGAAATTGAAGAGGAAGAACTTAAAGAATGTTACATTCCAAAAATGACACTTCAGCCACTCATTGAAAACGCAATAACACACGGACTTGAAAATAAATTAAGCCCAGGATTAATCACAATACATATCTTTGGCACAAAAGAGAAAGTTTATATTCAAATTAAGGATAATGGTGTAGGAATTGAGACTGATTTACTTCGTAATATTAATGAAAAACTGTCGTCCTCAGATATCAAATTTGAACGTTTATCACGAAAAAGTGGAATTGCATTGTTAAATGTAAATGCACGTTTAAAAATGTTCTTTGGTCATGATTTTGGGTTAAATGTTAAGAGTCTAATCAATATAGGAACGACGATGGAAATCATAGTACCACGTGTGTCGGATAAAGAACTCATTAAATATGACAACCGGTTGAAAGAACAATAATGTCAAAAAAAGAATATCTCTGGCTCAAAAATATTGATGCGAAAAATGAAAATAACGAACATCTTTTTCATTATGATCTATCAGTATTTGAAGGAGATGTCATTTGTATTGTTAGCTCTACCTTTTCAAAAAAGAGACTCGTTTCAAATTTAATATTAGGCTACGCAAAAGCGCTTAATGGACGAATATATGTTAATGAAAAACATTATCAGAATTATGACGCTCAAGTAGCTTTTTCAAATGGTATATCAAGTTCTGAATCAACGAATAGCTTAGTTACATCGATGACTATTGAACACAATTTATTTGCTTTAAGGGAACGAAATAATCCATTAAGCATGTTCAATCAAAAAGCAGCTCATGTGCAAACACACAATATATTGAATAAATTAGGTTTAAGTGATATTAAAAATAAACTTGTACAAGATTTATCTGAATATGAACAACAAATGGTTTGTATTGCCAAGTCTGTAATTAATCACGCAAAAATTATTGTCGTTAATGAAACTTCAAAAAATTCATATAAAGAAAAAATGCAATATATTGAGAATATTAAAACCTATTCAAAACAAGGAGTTGCTTTTGTAATCTTATGTGACGAGATGGATGAATTCGTTGATATTGCCACTCGAATTCAATATATTTCTGATTCGGGCTTAGTCTTTGAATTCAAAGATAAGATCTCATTTATGGACTATATTAATGACAATGATATTAATGATGTGAATAAACTCCAAAAAAGATTGAAAATGAAAACTCATTCAGGTTCTCAAATTTTTGAATATGGCGATGTAATCTTAGAAAAATGGCTTGAACAGAAAAAAACGTATGAGATCGCAAAGAATGTGGATGACTATTTAGTAAACAATCTCTCAATAAAAGAAAATGTATGCTTAGGTGTTTATTCAAAATTATCAAACCTGTCCATTTTAAATGAGGGTTTAATTGACTTTACCTATCAAGAAGCTAGAAGGTTCGCAAATATTATCAAAGATTATGATAATGTGCAAAATTTAACGCATCTACAAAAGCTACTACTTTTGATATATCGAGTATCATTGCAGAATTTTCAAGTTTTAATTCTTGATGATATTTTTAGTGAAATGGATGATTTTGAATGGAATCATTTAATAAAAGCGCTTAATACCTTAGTTGAAAAAGATATTTTAGTTTATCTTAAGAACTGTAATAGTTATTTGTTTAATATCCAATCACCTCACTTTTATCAATTAGATAGACGAAACGCGATAATGATAAAAAAAGACACCTAATCATAGAAATAGTTCATTGTAAGCACTTTCGTAAAAATTCTATAATTTGCCCATAAGTTAATAACTTTAGGAGGAAACAATGAAGAAGTTATTCAAATTATTATTTGTAGTTGCTTTAAGTATTGGTATGTTAACCGCATGTAGTTCTAATGATACACCTGCCGAAGAAGAAGCAGGAAGCGGTAAATTCGGTTTAAGTATTATGACACTAGGGGCAGAGTTCTTTACTGGTCTTCAAACAAATATGGAAAATCTATTTGGAGAAGCTGGTTACGAAGTTATTACAGCTTCTGCTGAAATGGATGTTGCTAAACAAGTTTCAGATATTGAAAACTTAGTAACTCAAAATGTCGAAGGTATCTTAGTTGGACCAATGGATCCTGCAAGTTTAGCAGATGCTTGTGTAGCTGCTCGTGAAGCAGGTACAAAAATTATTACTTTTGTACCATTTGAAAACGAAGAAGCTTATGACGTATTTATTGGCTTAGATGAATCAGCATTAGGTATTGCTGCTGCAGAACTCGCTTCTGAATGGGTAGATACAACATTTGCTGATGCAGAAGATGGAAGTGTAAAAGCTATTCTAATTTCATACCCAGCAAATCCAACTGCACAACAACGTGACGATGGATTAGCAGCGATTGCTGATAATGCAAAAGTTGATTTAGTTCATGATTATCAAATGGGTGCTGGTGACTCTTTAGATAAAGTTCAAGAACTCATGAATATTGCTTTAGCTGAATATCCAGATGTAAACGTTATTCTGGTACATGATGCATCATTTGCGATTGCTGCTAACGAAGTTTTAGCACAAACTGTTGATGTAGATGCTTCAAAAGTTGGTATCTTTGCAGTAGGTGCTTCAGCTGACACAGTTCAAGCTGTTCAAGACTCTACAACAGATGCTTCAATGATTCGTGGTTTAGTTGCTTTAGCAGATTTAGCAGAAAGCACAATGGCTGCATGGCAAGCTCTACAAGATGGAACAGTACCTGCAGACAAATTCATTCCTGGCTCATATACAAAATTAAATGCTGCTAGCTTTGAATAAAATTTAAAAAGAAAACAGTGAGTTATAAAGTGGTTGAGTAAAACTCAACCACTTATTCTTAGATGGAGGTTCAAGTATGAAAAAAGTTTTAGAACTTAAACATATAACAAAGATATATCCAGGGGTAACTGCCTTGGACGATGTATCCTTAAGTTTCAAAGCTGGTGAAATTCATTCAATAATGGGTGAAAATGGTGCGGGTAAATCAACGATGATTAAAATTATATCCGGTGCGATTGATCAAAGCGAGGGGACAGTCATTATTGACGGTGAAGAATTTGAAAAATTAACTCCATCGTTGTCAAAAAGTAAAGGTGTTGGTGTTATTTATCAAGAGTTTAATTTAGTACCATCATTGAATGTCGCAGAAAATGTTTTTCTAGGCGATCAAGTTGGCGGAAAATATATTCAAGATAAAAAAGAAATGCACCAAAGAACTAAACAAATATTTAGTGATTTAAATGTCAATATAAATACTTACAGTATGGTTGGTGGCTTATCAACTGCACAACAACAAATGGTTGAAATTGCAAAAGCAATATCCAAAGATGTAAAAATATTAATTATGGATGAACCAAGTGCTGCTATTTCAATTAATGAAGTTGAAAAACTTTTTCAAATCATTCGAAGCCTAAAAGAAAAAGGCGTTACCATTATCTATGTGAGTCATAGAATGGATGAAGTATTTGAAATATCTGATGCCGTTTCAATCATGAGAGACGGACAATATATTGCGACGAAATCAATGGCAGAAACCAATCGTAAGGAACTTGTTAACTTAATGGTTGGACGCGTATTATCAGAATCATTTCCACAAAGAAATGCTCAAATAGGTGATGTCGTTCTAAAAGCGGATAATATATCAGGTAATGGTGTTTACAACATTAACTTAGATCTCAAAAAAGGCGAAATCGTCGGTTTAGCTGGTCTTATTGGTGCCGGACGGACTGAGTTTGCCAAACTAATTATTGGTGAAGCTAAAATTCAAGAAGGAGATCTTTATGTTAAAGGAAGAAAAGTTAACATTAAGAACTCAACACAAGCAATTACAGAGGGTATTGGATTAATTCCAGAGGATCGAAAAAGAGAAGGTGTATTCCTTGAGTTTCCACTTGATTGGAACATATCGTTAATGGGTATTAAAAATTACAGTAAATTCACGATTATGGATAAAAAGAAGATTGATGAAATTAGTCAATATTACAGTGATACATTACAAATCAAAACACCTTCATTGAAGCAACTAGCTAAAAATCTTAGTGGTGGTAATCAACAAAAAGTGGTTATGGCAAAAGTACTCGCTTCAAAAGCAGATATATTAATCTTCGATGAACCAACACGTGGTATTGATGTTGGCGCAAAACAAGAGATTTATAAGTTAATGAATCAATTAGTCGAACAAGGAATGTCTATTCTGATGATCTCATCTGAAATGGAAGAGTTGATTGGAATGAGTGATCGTATTGCGGTTTTACATGAAGGTCATAAAACCGGTGATTTACTTAAACACGAATTCAGTCAACAAAGAATACTAGAATTATCATCAGGACTTTAGGAGGGTAAAGAGATGAAAAATTTATCAGAAAATGTCGGACATTATATACGAAGTAATGTCGTATGGGTATTATTACTTGTTATATCCGTTATCTTTTCATTTAATGCAGATAATTTCTTTACATTAAGAAATATTCTCAACATTTTAAATCAATACGCATACATTATTATTGCCGCACTTGGCGTCGCATTAATTATGATGTCTGGGAATATGGATTTATCCGTTGGTTATGCGATGAGTATAAATGGTGTTATTTCAGCTATTTTATTAACTGAATATCACTGGCCTGTATGGTCAATAATCATTGTTAGTATTTTAGTAGGGATGTTGTTATCAAGCTTTAATGCCATTCTTAGTCAAATCTTAAAGATTCCGTATATCTTTGTTTCATTTGGCACCATGGTCATTTATCAAGGTGTGGCATATGTATTATCTAATTCAAGATCAATTAGTGGATTTACAGATGCCTATAAGTTTATTGGTCAAGGTAAATTATTTGGAACGAATGTCTCAGTAGCGATTGTAATTACGGGTGTTCTACTAGCTATCTTTGCCTTCATTATGAATAAAACTTACTTCGGACGTTATGTCTTTGCACTAGGTGGCAATAAAGATGCTGCTCGTTTAGCTGGCATTAATGTTAAGAAAATTGAAATTATGATTTCACTATTTGCTGGTGCAATGTATGGCTTAGCAGCAATGATTCAAACAACTCGTATAGGTGCAGCAACTGCTTCAACATCAGTAGGTATCGAATTTACAATTATTGTTGGTCTATTGTTAGGTGGCGTATCAATCCGTGGTGGTGAAGGTAAGATTAATGGATGTGTTGCTGGTATTCTTATTATCGCTATCTTAGGTAATGGTATGGCTCTAGCTGGCTTAAATATTTATTTCCAATATGTAGTCAAAGGTTTAATTATGTTAACTACCATTGGTATGGATACTTACCAACACAATAAAAAGGCAACTGCCGCAAAACTAAAAAAAGCATAGAAATGAGAGGCATATTATTATGCCTCTTTCAAAAAACGATAGTGAGATAGGTGACAAATGAAATTCTTAGAAGGATCGTGGATTGTTTCAAATAAACATAAAGAAATTGTAGAAACTCGTCCTGTTTTATGTTCTTATAAAAAAATCATTAAAATTAAAGATTTACACAAGGATTATGTCGTTGGACTTAGTGCAACATCAAAGTATAAGTGCTTTGTTAATGGAGTATTTGTATCCTTTGGTCCTCAAAAAGGTAATCTTCATGAATGGTTTTATGATGAAATCAATTTAAATCCTTACCTAAAAGAAGGGTTTAATTCAATTGTCATTACTGTATTAAGCTATCCCAATAAAGAACGAAGTGGTAATCATAGTTTAATCAGATTAAATACCACAGGTTTATTTATGGGGGCACTATCTGAAGCAGCAAAAGAAGTAAATCTCTTTTCAGATGAAATGTGGAAAGCACTTATTCATCCGACTGAGATACTTGCAGAAGATGAACATTTTGCGCCACTTTATATTATTGAACATGCCCAAAGTACAGAAGACCTTATTAAGCTTCATAGTGTTGAAAGTAACTTAGTTACTTGGGAAAGTGTTCATGCAACTGAATTGTCAGAAATCGATTCAATCTTAAATAAGCATCAATTAGAAGATAGAACGATTCCATTTTTAACGAAATATCATTCGCACTTTAAAGAAATATCAAAAATTAGACAGTCTAAACATCACTTGCATGAATGGAATGATTTTCTTCAAGCTGATCAATCAATTTCAGTTCCTCCATTTACGAAAGAAATCATCGAGCTTCATGCTGGAGAAGAAACAACGGGTTTTTTACAGCTTTTGTTGAGTGGTGGTAAAGACAGTAAGATATCAATTCTAAGTTCTGAATGTTATGCTTATCCACCTGTTCACAGGGAAAGTGGTCCTCAATTCCCTGTGAAAGGTGATCGTACGGATGCAGAAAATGGTCAATTATTTGGCTTTACAGATACATATAAAGTTTTCGGAGCTGAAAATGAAATTTATGAACCATTTTGGTTTCGTACATTTAGATATATTAGATTAGAAATTGAAACACAAGATCAAGCTTTACTATTAAAATCATTTAACTATATCAAAGCTCAATATCCTTTAAATATACTATCCTATGGAAAAACATCAGATGATAGTTTAGAGAAAATTTGGGAAATAAGTGAAAGAACTTTACGTTGTTGTATGCATGATACCTATGAAGATTGTCCGTTCTATGAACAACTATCGTACATAATGGATTCTCGTAATCAAATCTTATATACGTATGCAACTTCGATGGATGATCGTTTAGCGAGAAGATGTATGAACGATTTTAAAGCCTCTACTAAAATGGATGGCTTATTAAATGCGAGTGCTCCCAATTTTGAAGCAAATGTTATTCCTGGTTTTTCAATTTATTATATTGGAATGCTCTATGACCATATGATGTATTTTGGTGATAGAAGTTTCATGTCAGAGCATTTAAGCACGATTCAGAACATTCTTAATTTTTATCAAAGAAATATTGATGACAATGGTTTATTGAAGAAAATCGGAACGCCATTATTTGAAAGTCCATTATGGTCATTCATAGATTGGACACCAGAATGGAATAAAACAATAGGGGTTCCAAGCGCAATCCGTTTAGGTCCAATAACCATGGAAAGTTTACTCTATCTTTTAGGATTAACTTATGCGATTGATATTTGTGATTATCTAGAATTACAAGATTTAGCAGATCAATATCGAAATTCTGCAGAAATATTAAAAGAAGCTATTCGTGACAACTCAATGGATACTGATGGGTTTATTACGGATGGTCCTGCTGTAAATCAATATAGTCAACATTGCCAAGTATTTGGCATATTAACAGGGATTATTGATTCAATAGATGGAAAGAGAATTCTTCTTGAAACATTAAACAATCAAGATAAGTTCGTACAATGTTCAGTTGCTATGAAGTTTTATCTCTTTAGAGCACTTGAACAATGTGATCTTTATGAATATACCGATGACCAATGGGATTTATGGCGCGACATGTTGAATAAAAATCTAACGACTTGTGAAGAAGATAATGTAAATAGTCGTAGTGATTGTCATGGATGGGGCGCACTTGTTTTATATGAATTGCCAAGCAGTATTTTAGGGGTTAAGCCTTATGGAAATGGTTTTAATAAAGTTTTGATTAAACCAAATTTTTCAACACTGACATGGGCAAAAGGTGATGTGAAAACCGCACACGGAAAGATTTCAATTGATTGGAAGAAAACAGCTGATAATCAATATGATGTGAATATTGAATGTGATGATGTCGATCAGCTTGTCATTGATAAAACACGAAAAAACGTTCGTTATCATATTCAAAAAAGAAAGGATTAAGTGATGAATTATTATTTAGCCATTGATATAGGTGCATCAAGTGGAAGATGTATTCTTGGAAGTATAGAAAATCAAAAACTCGTACTTGAAACAATACATCGTTTTGAAAATGGGGTTCGTCAAAATAATGGTCATCTTTGCTGGGACTATAACTATCTTTTTTCAGAAATAGTTAAAGGTTTAAAAGAATGCAAGAAATTAGACAAATGTCCTAAAAGTTTGGCGATTGATACTTGGGGTGTCGATTTTGTTTTATTAGATAAAAATAACAATGTCTTAGGTGATCATATTGCTTATCGAGATAAAAGAACACTAGGAATGGATGATTTATTAAGAAAATATATTTCTGAAGAATCTTTATATCAAAAAACAGGTATCCAAAAGCAATTGTTTAATTCAATCTATCAATTGATGGCAATTAAACAGAGTCATCCAGAATATATTGAACAAGCTGCAAGTTTCTTAATGGTTCCTGAGTATTTAAACTTTCTACTGACTGGAAAGATAGTCAATGAGTATACAAATGCAACAACGACACAATTGGTAAATAGTTCAACTTATACATGGGATCAAGATTTATTAGAAATCATTGGAAACAAAGATATGTTTAATAAAATCGAAGAACCTGGCTATTCATTAGGACAATTAAGACCAGCAATTGTAGAAGAGATAGGTTTTGATACAGAAGTCATATTAGTTGCCAGTCATGATACAGCATCAGCTGTACTTGCATTACCTTATGAAGATAGTGACTCTCTATATATTAGCTCTGGTACATGGTCGCTCATGGGTACCTTAGTCAAAGAAGCCATCACGAGTGTTGATAGTCAAAAGTTGAACTTTACTAACTCTGGTGGAGTAAACAAAGAATACCTATATTTGAAAAATATTATGGGATTATGGTTGATTCAAGAAGTTAGTCGTGAGTTTAATGGAAAATACAGCTATGTACAATGGTGTGAAATGGCTGAAAGTTCAAGTATTAAAAGCATCATTGATTGTCAGGATAATCGATTTATTTCACCTAAAAGCATGATTAAAGAAATTCAAGATTATTGCATTGAGACAAATCAAGCAGTACCAATAAATGAAAATGAAATTGCGGCTGTTGTATATAACAGTTTGGCTGAGTCTTATCGCAAAACAAAAGAAGAATTTGAGACTCTAAGTAGAAAGACGATTAATAAAATTCAAATTGTGGGTGGCGGGTCTCAAGCTGATTATTTGAATAAAGTAACATCCATAAAAACGGGTTGTACTGTAAGTGCTGGTCCGATTGAAGGAACAGCGATTGGAAATATTATTGTGCAATTACTCGCACAAAAAGAAATTAATTCAATGAGTGAAAGCAAGGTATTAATACGCAATACATTTAGTATTAATCAATATAGTGGAGGAAAGAAACATGAATAGATATGAAAGTGCAAAAGACATTTATGCAAAGTTTAATGTAGACACTGAGAAGGCAATCGCAGAATTAGATAAAATCGCAATCTCAATGCATTGTTGGCAAGGTGATGATGTTGCTGGTTTTGAAAATTCAGGTGATTTGTCTGGAGGAATTCAAACGACAGGCAACTATCCAGGAGCAGCTCGCAATCCTGAAGAACTAATGGCAGATATTGAAAAAGCATTATCATTAGTTCCAGGCAAACATCGTATTAATTTACATGCCAGTTATGCCATTTTTGATGGAGAAACGGTTGATCGTAATAAACTTGAGCCAAAGCACTTTGAAAAATGGGTACAGTTCGCAAAAAAGAATAAAGTTGGCTTAGATTTTAATCCAACCTATTTTTCACATCCATTATCAGAGAATGCAACACTTTCAAGTGAGGATGAAACTATTCGAAAGTTCTGGGTTGAACATGGACAAGCATGTATTCGCATTAGTGAATATTTTGCGAAAGAACTTGGAAGCCCAACACTGATGAACATTTGGATTCCAGACGGTTTTAAAGATACACCTGCAGATCGTTTAACACCACGTGTGCGACTAAAGAAATCATTAGATGAAATAATTTCAATTGATTATGATAAGTCATTGGTGAAAATTGCCGTTGAATCAAAAGTTTTCGGTATTGGTGTAGAATCCTATACCGTTGGCTCTCATGAGTTTTATATGAACTATGCCGCAAAGAATGATTTACTTTGCTTACTCGATAATGGACATTATCATCCAACTGAAAAAGTCAGTGACAAGATTTCAAGCATGTTAATATTCTTTGAACAAGTGGCACTACATGTTACTCGACCAGTACGTTGGGATAGTGATCATGTTGTTACTTTAGACGATGAACTTAAAGAAATTGCAAAGGAAATTATTTTCAATGGCTCACAAAAAACCATTATTGGTTTAGATTTCTTCGATGCGAGTATCAATCGTATTGGGGCTTGGGTTATGGGCATGAGAAATATGCAGAAGGCATTATTAATCGCTCTACTAACGCCTCATGAAATGTTGAAAGATCTACAAGATGAAAGACGCTTAACTGAAGTACTAATGCTACAAGAAGAGATTAAATCACTACCATTTGGTGATATATGGGAAGAGTATTTAGAAAGAAATGAAATTGAATCTTATGATTGGTACAGTGAAGTTGAAGAATACGAAAGTACTGTATTAATAAAGAGGGGGTCATAGTATGGATATTCTAAATCTTGAATTCATGCAAGGTTTTATTCGTTTAGGAATGGATGGATTTAACAAAGGATGGCATGAACGTAATGGGGGTAATCTTACTTATAGAATGACAAGTCAAGATGTCGAGAAAGTTAAGCCATTTTTAAAAGAAAGAACTGAATGGCAATCAATTGGGACCAATGTTCCTGGACTTGCCAATGAGTATTTTTTAGCTAGTGGCTCAGGAAAGTTCTTTAGAAATTTTGAAGTTGATGCCGAAGATTCAATGTGTATATTACAAGTTGATGAAAAGGGTGAAAACTACAAGATTTTATGGGGTTTATCAAAAGGTGGACGACCAACATCAGAGCTACCTTCGCATTTGATGAATCATGAGGTTAAAAAAGAATTAACGCATGGTGAACATCGGGTTATCTATCATGCGCATACAACCAATCTAATCGCGCTTACGTTTGTACTTCCTCTTGAAGATAAAATCTTTACTCGTGAGCTCTGGGAGATGGCGACAGAATGCCCAGTCGTATTCCCACAAGGTGTGGGGATAGTGGATTGGATGGTACCTGGTGGACGAAATATTGCAATCGAAACATCAAAGCTAATGAAGAAATACGATGTAGCTATTTGGGCTCACCATGGAACATTTTGTAGTGGCCCTAATTTTGATATTACGTTTGGTCTAATGGATACGGTCGAGAAATCCGCCGAAATATTAGTCAAAGTATTAGCTATGTCACCGACTAAACTTCAAACAATTCAACCTAATGATTTTAGGAAATTAGCAAAAGATTTTAACGTTGAACTTTCTGAAGAATTCTTGTTTGATAAATAACGGTTTCAAAATCATACGGAAGTAAATTCTTCCGTTTTTTTGTGAATTCATTCAAAAATTTAACTTTTTGGGTTAATATATTGATTAAAGTTAGATTTTAGAACAGGTAAAAATATGGATCCATTAAAAATTTTTAAAGCACTTGGAAATGAAACTAGATTAAATATACTATTGTGGATGAAGAATCCTGAAGAAAATTTTGAACGACAAATTCATCTTTTAGATGATGATGATTTTAGTAACGGAGTTTGTTTAGGTGCGATAAAAAAGAAGGCTGGTTTAAGTCAATCAACCATATCTAAGTTTCTATCAATACTAGAAGATGCTGATTTAGTAGAGTCAAAATATATAAGACAATATACTTACTTTAGAAGAAAAGAGTCTACCATAAAACAAATATCATCTTGGATTGACGAAGAATTAATATAAATGATTTTAGAAATGTTTATTATTCAAAGTAATAAGCATTTTTTTATGGGCAAACATTAAATTATATGATAATCTATAAAAGGCGATTAATAATATCTATAAAAAGCGATTATATAGGAGGCGTTATGTTTAATCAATTGTTTACACCTAAGAATATTGGTAATTTAACTATTAAGAATCGATTTGTTGTCCCAGCTATGCACAGCGGATCTGCAACATTAGAACACTTATTTTCTGAACATTCATATAGTTATTTCGAAGCTCGGGCAAAAGGTGGTTTCGGATTGATTTTCACTGAATTCATGTGTATAAGCGAAGAAGGCCTTGCATCAGATACCGAAGTTGGAATTTATAATGATTCGTTTATACCGAATCTAAAAGGTTTAACTGATCGAATTCATAAATACGATACTTTGATTTTTGCGCAATTACATCATGCTGGAAATCAAGCAAATACTAAAGTGACAAAATCTACACCAGTTGGGGCTTCATCAATACCTGCAAAAAATAAACTGGAGAATGTTCATGAGTTGACGACACAAGAAGTTTGGGATCTCATAGGAAAATTCTCTGATGCGGCTGTCAGAGCTAAAGAAGCTGGATTTGATGGTGTCGAAGTTCATGGTGCTCATGGATATCTCATAGCACAGTTCTTGTCAAAATACTTTAACAAAAGAACAGATGATTTTGGTGGAAATGTAAGTGCACGAGCAAAATTTGCGACTGAAGTCATTAAAAGTATCAAAGAGAAATGTGGTAATGATTATCCAGTAGTAATTCGAGTTAGTGGAGTTGAAGAATCACCCTATGGGAATTCGATAATAGATACAATTGCTCAATCAATTTTATATGAAAAAGCTGGCGCTGACGCAATTCATGTATCGTATGGAGCTCCAATACAATCCTATTATGCACAACCTGGATACAATACTAAAAATGCAAAACAAGTTAAACAAGCTGTCAGTATTCCTGTAATTTCTGTAGGACGAATTAATGATCCTGCAATTGCAGAGAGCATTATTGCATCAGGTGATGCTGATTTTGTAGCACTGGGTCGTCAATCTATTTGTGATTCTAATTTCCCAAATAAGGTTAAAGAGAACAAAATCGATGAAATCTTTCACTGTATGGCGTGTCTACAAAGATGTATATACGGGCAAAAGAGCGAAGACTCTGAAATAGGTGTATCATGCATGATCAATCCATTCAGTGGTAAAGAAGATGAGTGGCTTATTGAAGAAGCAAAAACTAAAAAATCAGTTACGATTGTTGGCGCTGGACCTGCAGGATTACAAGCAGCCTGGATATTAGGTAAAAAGGGTCATAAAGTAACTGTACTTGAAAAAGATGATAAACTTGGTGGTCAACTTAGATTAGCAAGCGTTCCGCCAATGAAACATGATTTATCACGTGCGATTCACACCTATGAAGTATTAGCAAAAAAACATAATGTTGAAATTCTTAGAGGTGTCGAAGTAAATCCAGAAGTCTTAGAAAAGTATAAATCTGATATTTGTATTCTTGCGACAGGATCTGCACCTGTGATTCCTCCAATCAAAGGGATCGATAATGAAAATGTTTATAAAGCAAATGATATCCTAGATGGCAAATTTGTTGTAGGAAACAAGAAAGTTCTTGTTGTAGGAGCAGGGCTTGTTGGATGTGAAACAGCTGAATTTTTAAGTGAATTTAACAATGATGTAAGTATCGTTGACATGATCAAAGAGATGGCTCCTTTACTTGCAAAGCCAGCAAGAAAAATCCTTTTAAACACTTTGGCTGAGCACGATGTTAATTTTTATCCAGAAACAAAAGTTCTTGAATTTGTTGAAGATGGGATAAAATATGAAAATCCTAATGGTATTGGAGAACTAAGTGGATTTGATCTTATAGCTTTAGCGATCGGTTCAAGAAGCTATAATCCACTTCTTGAAACGGCTAATACACTATTCAATGAGACGTATTCTATAGGTGATGCTAAAAAAGCATCAGATGCTAAGATTGCAATCTACGAAGCTAGCAAACTTGCTTTAAGCATTTAAATCGTATTATCAAAATGAGCTTAGTTAAATTCTTTGCTCATTTTTTAATTCTTAGAACATTTTTAAAATACACTTTACTTAGAGTTAACTTTAAGGTCTATAATTTAATTTAGAACATAAGGAGTAATAAAAAATGACTAAATTATACAAAGAGTTGTACGTAACAGATCCTGAATTTGTTGAAAGACATGAAGCATTCAGCTTAGATGAAGTGATTAATGAAGAAGGATTTCAACTAGATGATGAAACCAGATATCTCGCAATACTAGCAAGCTTACTAGGGTGTCAAGGATTAGATGAATTTAAAATTCAATTAGATCAAGCGTTAAATGGCGCTCTAACACCAGTACAGGCAAAAGAAGTGGTTTATCAAGCGGTTGATTATTTAGGCATGGGAAGAGTTCATCCTTTTCTTGTCGCAACTAATGAAGTCATGATCTCAAAAGGTATTAAATTACCTTTAGAAGATCAAACGACTACTGATACGGAAACAAGACTATTGGCTGGGGCAGATGCACAAGCTAAAATATTTGGTCCTCAAATGAAGGAATTTTATAAAGGTGGTCATATTAATCGCTGGTTAGCAGCTAATTGTTTTGGCGATTACTACACGCGTAATGGTTTAGATCTTAAACAGAGAGAAATGATTACTTTCTGCTATCTTGCAGCACAGGGTGGATGCGAAAGTCAATTAACATCGCACACTGCAGGTAACTTAATGATGGGTAATGATAAGGAAACCTTAATCAAGGTTGTTTCTCAATGCTTACCTTATATTGGCTATCCACGTAGTTTAAATGCTATGGCTGTCATCACAAAAGTAACGGAAGCTAAGAAGGATTAGAACCTAAAGAAAACCCAGCAATTTATCAAAATTGTTGGGTTTTTACATAATTTAAACTAATCTAAATTGAGTCCACTTATTTGAATAATATCGATATAAGTTAAAGGCTACACGCGATAGCCAGTCGACAATCATTGCAATCCAAATACCATAAACACCTAAGCCAAATCCAATTGATAGGATGTATGTTGTTCCGATTCTGAAAACAACCATTGCGATGATTGAGACATACATTGTAAACTTCGCATCGCCAGCAGCTCTTAGCGCATTTGGTACAACCATCGCTAATGGCCAAAGCGTTAATGCGGCTATATTGTGTAGAAGAATGAGTCGATATGCAATGGTAGATATTTCATCAGATAAATTATATAAATCTAAAATAAAAGGTAGTGATAAGGTATGAATCAATATAAGGATACCATTAACAATGTAGGTCCATTTTAATAATTTTTTTATGTAGAAACGAGCTTGATCATAATCGCCAGCACCAACAACTTGTCCTACAACAGTAACCATGACATAGTTCATGGCCAAACCAAACGAAACTGCAATTGGAACCAATGAGTTAACAACACCATTCGCGGCAATTTGTGTTGTACCAAAACCTGCTAATAAACTTGCAAGTAGCAAACGACCAAAACTTAATACACCATTTTCAACTCCGTTAGGCACGGCAATTGATATAATTTTCTTAATGATATCTTTATGGAACTCAAAGATATGCTTTACTTGAATTCTAAAATCATCACTTCCTCTAAGTGCTAAAACAAAGACTAACATTGAAGCTAAGAAGCGACCAAAAATGGCAGAAATACCGAAACCGAAGACACCTGCATTAAACACATAGATACTTAATGCATTACCAAAGAATGTCATAAAATTCATTAAGATCGAACTTGCCATTGGGATTTTAGTTTTCCCAATAGCTCTGAAAATTGCATTTCCAGATTGATAAAGTGAAAAGAATGGATAAGAAAAAACAGATAAGAAGAAATAAAGAGACGCTGTATTAATAACGTCTAACTCAGCTTGTCCAAATAATAAATTAATAATAGGTCCTCTAAATATAATCAACACAATTGATATTGAGATAGATATTACGATATTGAAACTAAAAAGCTGTGCAGCTGAGTGTTCAGCCATATCATTGTTATTACTTCCAATAAATTGAGATATAACAACAGAACCACCAGATGCTAAGGCTGTAAAAACAAAAAATAAAAATGTATTCATCATATCGACTAGAGAAACACCTGAAAGTGCATTAGCACCAGCTTGTGCAATCATGAGCGATGATAAGAATGTGACAACAATTAGTAAGAGTTGATCAACAAACAATGGTACGACTAAATTTCTTAATGCTTTATTTGAAAACATGTAAATCTCCTTTTATAAAAACAATCTACATAATACTATCTGAAGTAAACTCTAAGTCAAGCAAATCTTTTTTCTTGACTTAAAGTTGACTTTAAGTCTTAGAATACTATTATACAAGAAAAGGAGTATGTAAATGTATAACGAAAAAGTAAAGTTAAGTAATGGTATTGAAATTCCACAATTGGGTTTAGGGACATGGATGATTGACGATGCGGTGGTTGACACAGCTGTAGTTGAAGCCATAAAACTAGGCTACACACATATTGATACAGCACAAGCTTATGGAAATGAAGTGGGTGTTGGTAAAGGTATTAAAGCAAGTGGTGCTAAACGTGAAGATTTGTTTATCGTCACAAAATTAGCTGCAGAAGCTAAAGATTATGAAACAGCGGTTAAACTAATTGAAGGTTCACTTGAAAAATTAGATTGTGGATATATTGATTTAATGATTATCCATTCACCAAAACCATGGGCAGAATATGGAAATGAAGATCGTTACTTTGAAGGTAATGTAGCGGCTTGGAAAGCGTTAGAAGAAGCTTATAAAGCCGGCAAAATAAAAGCCATTGGTGTGTCAAATTTCTTACAAGAAGATCTAGAAAATCTTATTAACAACTGTGAAGTTAAACCTATGGTTAACCAAGTTTTAGCGCATATTAGCAATACACCAGCAGAACTTATTGATTTCTGTAACAAGGAAGGTATTGCAGTAGAAGCTTATTCTCCAATTGGACACGGTGAATTATTCAAAAATGAAGCTATAAAAGTAATGTCTGAGAAATATGGAGTTTCCATTCCTCAATTGTGTATTCGTTATGATCTTCAATTAGGCTTAATCACATTACCTAAGACAGCAAATCCTGCTCACATGAAGAGTAATGCTGATGTAGATTTTGTGATTAGTGATGAAGATATGACAACTTTAAAAGAGATGAAAGAAATTGAAGACTATGGTGAATTCTCTTTCTTCCCTGTTTATACAAAATAAGTTGAACAAAATATTAGTTTCAATGTTTCTTGGCTTAGTGCTCTCAGCGTGTTCAGTTGTTGAACCTGCTGAAAGCTCTGAAATAAATGAAGTTGAGTATAATGAAGAAGATAAAATTGTAAAAGACATTGAGGAAGTAGATATGCAAATAAATATAAATGTGAACGACCATGATTTAACGGCGACACTTGTTGACAACTCTTCAACAGCAGCACTTATTGAGCTGCTGAAAGAAGATGATATTGTGATTGATATGCGAGATTATGGAAGCATGGAAAAAGTTGGTATGTTTCCACAAAACTTACCAACTAATGATGAACAGATTTCAACAGATGCAGGTGATTTGATTTTGTATCAAGGGAATGCGTTTGTTATTTACTATGATACAAACAGTTGGAGTTTTACGCGATTAGGAAAAATCAATGACGTATCTAAAACTGAATTGATTAATATACTTGGCAGTGGTAATGTCAGAGCCACTTTATCTCTTAAATAAAATCAAGGATGAAAAGAATTTTTTGTAGAGTAGAAGATCAGAGCAGTTAACTTACTAAAGTTACTGCTCTGTTTTTATTAAAATGAAGCATTACAGACTTGACTTTAAAGTTAACTTTAAGGTTATAGTTTGAGTAGATATCAGAGAAAGGTGGTCGAAATGAGTTATACAATTAACCAAGTTGCAAAGATGTTAGGCATAACAACAGCCACAATACGCTATTACGATAAAGAAGGATTACTACCTAATTTAGAGCGACGTGAATCTGGATATCGAATCTTTTATGATTACGAGATTGAAACATTAAAGTTCATTCAAATTTTTAAAAGAGCAGGCATGCAAATTCAAGAAATTAAACAGTATATAAATTTGTTTATGGAAGGTGAAATCACACTTGAAGATCGTCAGAAAATGTTGTTGACTCAAAAAGAAAACTTAGTTAAAAGACGACAGGAAATTGAAGAATCAATGAAAGAACTTGATAGCATTATTGAATTTAATCAATCAGCGCTAACTAGTGATGCCGAAAAACAATTAAGAGATAGTGCGCGTGAATTAATTAAGCGCAAAGAGGAAGAAAAAAATGAAATATCAGACTAGAGAAGCATTTGAAAAAGTAAATATGTTCAAAACAGGTATGGAAAATACCATGTTCGAAAAATATTTTATTGGTAAATCGTATTTAAGTATGTTTGCTAAACCAGGCGAGTGGCCTGTATTTATAGCGAATGTTACATTCGAACCAGGATGTAGAAATAACTGGCATATCCACCACGCAAAAAGTGGTGGAGGTCAGATGCTAATTTGTACAGCAGGTGAAGGTTGGTTCCAACAAGAAGGACAAGCTGCTGAAGAATTAAAAGAAGGATCATTTGTTTATATCCCATCAGGTGTTAAACATTGGCATGGGGCTAAAAAAGATTCTTGGTTCGCTCATTTATCATTAGAATTACCGGGTGTCGAATCGAAAGCGGAATGGTTAGAACCAGTAAGTGATACTTATTATAACCAGCTAAAAGATTCTAATAAACCACAGAAATTTGTTAAAAAAGATGCAGAATATAAATTCAAATCTAAGAAAGAATTTGATCAATCTAATATGTTTAAATCAGGAATGTACAACATTTTCCTACGTAAACAATTTACAAAAAAATCATATTTAAAAATGATTACAAGACCAGGCAAAACTCCATTGTTCTTAGCAAACGTTACATTTGAACCTGGATGTGTGAATAGTTTCCATACTCATAAATCTTCAAAAGGAAGTGGTCAAATCTTAATTTGTACAGCTGGTGAAGGTTGGTATCAAGAAGAGGGTAAAGAAGCTATTGCCTTAAAAGAAGGGTCAATTGTTAATATTCCAGCTAATGTCAGCCACTGGCATGGAGCTGCCAAAGATAACTGGTTCTCACATATTACGATTGAGCTACCAGGTGAAGATAAGAAAAACGAATGGTCAAGTTTCATTAGTGAAGAAGACTATCAAAAATTAGGATCATAAGGAGGAATAAAATATGATTTTAAATGAAACTTTTAAACTTAATAACGGTGTAGAAATTCCAAAACTCGGTTTTGGTACATGGATGATTTCAAATAAAGACACTGGTGCCGCAGTTGCAGCAGCTATCAAAGCAGGATACAGACATATTGACACAGCACAAGCTTATGGCAATGAAGTTGGTGTTAGTGAAGGAATTAAAGCATCTGGAATTAAACGTGAAGAAATCTTTATCACAACAAAATTAGGCGCACAACATAAAACATATGCAAAAGCAAAGAAAGCGATTGAAGGATCACTCGCGAAATTAGGTGTCGATTATATTGATATGATGATTATTCATAGTCCACAACCTTGGAATAAGTTTGGAGATACTAATCGCTACTTTGAAGGCAATTTAGAAGCTTGGAAAGCTTTAGAAGAAGCATATGAAGCAGGAAAGATTAAAGCAATTGGTGTTTCTAACTTCAATAAAGAAGATATTGATAATATTGTTAATAATTCAAAAGTGAAACCTGCAGTTAACCAAGTTCTAGCTCATATTAGTAATACACCATTTGATATTATTGAGTATTGCCAATCTCTAGATATCTTGGTTGAAGCTTATTCACCAATTGCACATGGTGAGTTGATGAAGAATGAAGTAGTAACAGAAATGGCTAATAAATATAAAGTATCTGTTCCTCAACTTAGCATTCGATATGATCTTCAACTAGGGTGTTTGCCACTTCCTAAAACGGTTAATCCGAAACATATGGCATCAAATGCTGATATTGATTTCGAAATTTCTGAAAAAGATATGGAAACATTAAAGAATGTTGAAAAGATTAAAGATTATGGTAATGCAAGTTTCATGCCAGTCTATGGTGGTAAATTAACCCCAATGGCCATACTTAAGATGATCTTTGGTCGTCGTTAAAAATAATGAGTTTGAACCGCTGAGATAAGCGGTTCTTATTTATTTAATAATTATGCTTGACTTAAAGTTAACTCTAAGTTGTAGTATATATGTATTGTATAGGAGAAATAATAAATGAAAAGTGTAGAATTTAAGAAATTTACAGGTGAACGTGCTTTATTTCAAGCGCAGGATCTAGATATAAAAAACAGTACATTCTTTGATGGTGAGTCACCGTTAAAAGAAAGTAAAAATATAAAAGTAGAAAAATCTGTTTTTGAATGGAAATATCCATTTTGGTATGCAAAGAACATTACATTAGATGACAGCATATTAAATATTAACGCAAGAGCTGCCATTTGGTATACGGATAATATCAGTTTAAAAAATGTAAGTGTTGAAGCACCAAAGAGTTTTAGACGTACAAGTAATATAAGTTTAGAGAATGTACAATTTTCGAATGCTGAAGAAACATTATGGAATTGTCGAGATATAAAAATGGAAAACGTATCAGCCAATGGTATGTATTTTGCGATGGGTTCAGAAAATATTGAAGCCAATCATTTTTCAGTGACTGGTAGTTATGCTTTTGATGGATGTAAGAATATCGTTATTAAAAATTCTCGTTTAGCTACAAAAGATGCTTTTTGGAACTGTGAGAATGTACTCGTTGAAGACAGTATTATTTCAGGTGAATATATTGGCTGGAATTCAAAGAATGTAAGCTTTAAAAACTGTACGATCGAAAGTAATCAAGGTTTCTGTTACATGGAAAATGTTAAATTGGAAAATTGCACTTTAGTACATACTGATTTAGCCTTTGAATATTCAACTGTTGAAGCAGATATCCATGGCGTTGTTGAAAGTATCAAAAATCCTATCTCTGGTACTATTATTGTTGATGATGTGAATGAAATTATTTTTGATAATGATGATGTCCAAAAAGAAAATACTATAATAAAGATAAGAAAATGATTAAAACCAATTTTGACCAAAAAATAAATAGATTTAACACAGATTCATATAAGTGGGATATTAAAGAACATGAACTTCCGATGTGGGTTGCTGATATGGATTTTAAGACGGCTCCTGAAATTATCGAAGATTTAAAACAACGTGTTGAGCATGGGGTTTTTGGTTATACCAGTATTAATGAGAATTGGAGTGAATCTATTCAAAATTGGTGGATAAAAAGACACCAGTTTAAATTTGAAAAAGATTGGATGATTTTTTCAACAGGTGTAGTCGCAGCTATCACAACAGCTGTTCAAAGATTAACGAATGTTGGGGATAATGTTCTTATACAAACTCCAACGTTTAATGTTTTCTATAACTCAATTATAAATCACGGAAGACATGTATTAGAAAATCAACTCAAATATGATGGTTCATCTTATTCTATAGATTTTGATGATTTAGAAGAAAAGTTATCACTAGATACAACCAGGCTAATGATTCTTTGTAATCCACAAAATCCAAGTGGTAATATTTGGTCAAAAGAAGATTTGAAAAGAATTGGAGATTTGAGTGTTAAACACAATGTTGTAGTTCTTTCTGATGAAATTCATTGTGACTTATGTGATCCAGGTTATGAGTATATACCTTTCGCTTCAGTATCAGATAATTGTTTAACTAATAGTGTGACATGTGTTGCGGCAAGTAAAACGTTTAACTTAGCTGGACTTCAATCAGCGGCTGTGATTGTCGCGAATCCAAAACTTAAAGCAATTATGGAGCGTGGTTTAAACTCCAATGAAGTAGCTGAACCAAACGCATTTGCTGCCTATTCAACAGTTTCAGCTTTTACTAAAGGTGAAACTTGGTTAGAAGAATTAAGAATATATCTTCAAGAAAATAAACAAATAATCTATAACTTTATAAAAGAGCAAATTCCTTTATTGAAAGTTGTTGAATCACACGCAACATATTTAGTTTGGATAGATATTAGTAAATTAGAAGTCGATGCCGAAGTATTAGCTGAATTTATAAGAGAAGAAACAGGTTTGATTATTTCAGCTGGTAATCACTATGGTGGAAATGGATCTTCATTTATTCGTATGAATGCCGCTACTAATAGAGATAGAGTGATGGATGGTTTAAATAGATTAAAAAAATCGATTGATTTATATAAAGAAAGAGAGGATGTCTAGAAATGGAATATACAATTGGTGAAGTCGCTAAAGTATTAAATTTAAGCGCATCGACACTACGTTATTATGACAAAGAAGGGCTAATGCCTTTTGTAGAACGTAAAGCGAGTGGGATTCGAGTTTTTAAAAATGATGATATTGGTGCATTAAGAATCATAGAATGTTTAAAGAATACAGGGATGCCAATCAAAGAAATCAAACGTTTTATTGATTTAACGCTAGTTGGTGATGATAGTATTGATGAACGCTTAAATATTATTCTTAAACAAAGAGAATCTGTTCTTCAACAAATCGAAGAACTCAAAGGTCACTTAGCTACTCTTGATCATAAAAAATGGTATTACGAAACAGCCAAAGAAGCAGGGACTTGTGATATCCATAAAAAGAAAAGTAAGAATTACCAAATATAAGGAGGTTTTATGGATTTAGAACTTGTTTTAAAAGGATTTAAAAATGAAGTTATTCCTGAAGAGTTAAAAGAACTTAGATCGAAGTATTCTAAAGAACTTTTTACTCAAGCTCAAAAAATTACCATGGAATTGAATAATAAATACCATGATGAAAACGAAATAAAATCACTAATGGAAGAATTAACTGGATCAAAAATTGGTTCGGGTTTTAAATTATTTCCACCTTTTTATACTGATTTTGGAAAGAATACGAAGATTGGACAAAATGTCTTTATTAATTCAAGCTGTCACTTTCAAGATCAAGGCGGTATTAGTATTGGAGATGGAACACTTATTGGCCATAATGTTGTTCTTGCTACGGTAAATCACGCGATTGAACCAAAACTAAAACGTAAGAATTCATATGCATCTATAACAATCGGTAATAATGTTTGGATTGGTTCAAATGTTGTTGTGCTTCAAGGTGTTTCAATTGGAGATTGGGCAGTCGTAGCTGCCGGAGCTGTTGTCACCAAAGATGTTGAAAGTTATACCATAGTAGGCGGTGTTCCAGCTAAGTTCATTAAGAAAGTAGACAATACTTAATATGGAATTTGTCACTTTAAATAATGGGCATCAAATGCCAATTTTAGGTTTAGGAACCTGGAATCTAAAAGGAAATGAATGTGAGCGAGTAGTAGAAGAAGCTCTTGAACTTGGCTATCGACTTATTGATACAGCTCACATGTATAGTAATGAAAAAGAGATAGGAAATGTTTTAGGACAAACAGATATCCCACGATCTGAATTATTTATCTGTACTAAAATGCACAGTCCGTTTAATAGTTATGAGAAAGCAAAAGAAGCCATTGAATTATCCTTAAAGAATCTACAAGTAGATTATATTGATTTGTATCTAATTCATGAAGTTTATAGCAACTCAGTAGAAATGTATAAAGCGTTAGAAGAAGCATATGAGAGTGGTAAAGTAAAAGCGATTGGTGTTTCTAATTTTAAGAAGGATACCTTTAAATCTTTCTCGCAAAAAGTCAATATTAAACCAATGCTTAATCAAATGGAAACCCATGTTTACTTTCAACAAAAAGAACTCCATCAAACATTAAAAGTAAATAACTGTATCTTAGAAGCTTGGGCACCTTTCACTAGTGGGGAAAAAGATTTATTTAATGAACCTGTACTCATTGAGATTGGTCAAAAATATAAGAAGTCAGCAGCGCAAGTTGCACTAAGATATATGATTCAAAATGATATTGTGGTCATTCCTAAGTCTAAACATAAAGAAAGACTCATCGAAAACATTACTGTATTTGATTTTGAATTAAATGAAGATGATTTAAAGAGAATTAATGCTTTAGATCAAAATAGACAATTATATAATTGGTATTAATTTAATCCATCTTAAGATGGATTTTGATTTGTGCACACAGCACATATAAGTGAATAACTATCGGGTTTATAATTAAAGATAGAGGATTTACTTATGAAAAATATAAAAAGACTGTGGAACGAAATCTACGGCGATTTTTTAGACAATGGAGCTCATGACAAACTTGAGGCTTTTGTGGAAGAAGTTGAACAGATTAAACGTGATTATTTCTCGAACGATAATAATGGGACAAATGATTGGTATAAGGATGCGGTTGTTTATTCAACTTATGTAGATTTATTTAATAAAGATTTTAATGGTTTAAAAGAAAAACTAGACTATCTTCAAAACATGGGTGTCAATTGTTTATGGTTACTACCGATCCTTGAATCACCGATGAAAGACGCAGGCTTTGATATTTCAGATTATGAATCTGTTCGTGCTGATTTATTAGGGCTAGATACTGATGCGGATAAGAAAAGTAAAGCCATAGTCTTTAAAGCTTTTATTGATGAAGCACACGAAAAAGGAATAAAAGTTATTTTTGATGTGGCAATGAATCACTGTTCTAATGAACATCATTGGTTTAAAGAAGCGCGTACATCAAAAGATAATCGATATCGTGATTACTTTATTTGGAGTGATACCCAAGATCGGTATAAAGATGCCCGTATTATCTTTAAAGGTATGATGGATAGTAATTGGCAATGGGATGATGTGGCTGGTCAATATTTTTTCCATCGTTTCTTTGATATTCAACCAGATTTGAACTATCGTAATCCCGATGTTTTAATGGCCATGACTAATATGTTAATTGGTTGGAAAATTCAAGGGGTTGATGGTTTTAGAGCGGATGCGGTTCCTTATCTTTGGAAAGAAGAGAACACCATCTGTGAGAATTTACCTAAGACCCATTTAATCGTTCAATTCTTTAAGGCAACTCTAGATTATCTAAGTCCTGATAACTTGCTGCTAGCAGAAGCTTGTCAGCCACCTGAACAAGTGGTTGAATACTTTGGGGGCGGAGCTGAATGTAATGCGGCATATCACTTTCCAGTGATGCCTCGAATTTTTAAAGCTTTGGCTGAAGAAGATAAGTCATCTATTGAAATGGTTATGGCTCCTTCATTTACGCCAGAAATACCAGAGTCATGTCAGTGGTTTAGTTTCTTAAGATGTCATGACGAACTTACTTTGGAAATGGTGACGCCTGAAGAAAGAAAATTCATCTTTAATTATTATGCGAAAGATCCATCATGGGACTTTAGAACGGGTGAAGGAATCTCAGCACGTCTAAGTGATTTATTTGAACATGATGTTAAACGCATTAAATTAGCTTACTCAATTATGTTTACTTTAATTGGTACACCAATCATTTATTATGGTGATGAAATTGGTAAGAAGAATGATTTAGATTATTACAATGAAATGTTTGAATTATCAGGTTATAAAGATTCTCGTTATTTAGGTCGAGGACGTATGGATTGGAATCAAATAGAAAAGGACTTAAAAGACAATACTTCTTTAGCTTATCAAGTCTATTATGCGATTAAAGATATGACATCATTAAGATCACTTCATCCATCTTTCTCGAGAGGTTCTTTAGAATTTATACAATGTAAAAATATTGATGGAACGGCTAATAATCATATCTTATCTTATATACGAAGCTATAAAGATGATGTGATGGTGGTTATACAAAACTTATCATCAGAAACGCAAGAGATTGATGGTTCTGTTTGTGGGCAGAAAGGTCTTATAAAATTAGATGCCTTTGAATACCTATGGATTGAGAAATAAGGGGATTTTTCCTCTTTTTTCATGAATAATAAGCAAATTTGTAACTTTTTAAATAGAGTCCTTGTCAAAGGCATTAAAGTCATATATTATTGACACGATAAGATAGTTTAATGTCTATCTTATGAGTAGTTTAATTCGACCATACTTATGAGTATCAATTCAAAAGTAGCCATACGGACAGCTAGGTCGTTAGCCGGACCGGCAACTCAGTTGCCTTATTGTTTGAGTTTAAAGCTCAATTTTTATAAGTACAATTACACTTGTGAAAAGATCAATAAGAGTGGTGAAGGCAACAAGTCTTGACCACACGTGTCGGACATGTATGATGTTGTGACAGATTTTATTTCAACCAAGTGTAATGCTTGGTTTTTTATTTATATCTTAGGAGATGGCTATGGCAAAATTAGATCAAAGAAGAGCACCGATAAAAGAGGCACTTCAACAAGTTGAGAAATCACGACTCGTTCCTTTTGATGTACCTGGACACAAACGAGGCGTTGGAAATAAAGAGTTAACTGAATTTTTAGGATCACAAGTAATGAAGTTGGATATTAACTCAATGAAACCAGTTGATAATCTTTGTCATCCAACCTCTGTAATTTCAGAAGCTGAAGAATTAGCGGCTGATGCATTTGGAGCAGCACATTGTTTCTTCATGGTTGGAGGAACAACCTCTTCTGTTCAAGCAATGATTCTCGCTTCATGTAAGCGTGGAGAAAAGATAATACTTCCTCGTAATGTTCACCGCTCAGTTATTAATGCTTTGGTTTTAAATGGCGCAAAACCTATCTATGTTAATCCTGAAGTGAATAAAGATTTAGGAATTCCTTTAGGGATGAAATTATCATCGATTGAAAAAGCGATTAAAGATAATCCAGATGCAGTTGCGGTCTTGGTCAATAATCCTACTTACTATGGTATTTGTTCAAATCTACAAGCCATTACTGATTTAGCGCATGAATATGGAATGAAGATGTTAGTGGATGAAGCACATGGAACTCACTTCTATTTTGGACAAAATATGCCTTTAACGGCGATGGCAGCTGGCGCTGATATGAGTAGTGTATCAATGCATAAAAGTGGTGGATCACTCACACAAAGTTCATTTTTACTCTTAGGTGAAAATGTTGATGCGAATGATGTGCGCCAAATTATAAACTTAACCCAAACCACTTCAGGTTCTTATTTACTCTTATCGAGTTTAGATATTTCTCGTAAGAAATTAGCCTTAGAAGGCGAAAAAATCTTTGCGAAGGTGTCTAAGTTAGCGGAATATGCACGTGAAGAAATCAATGAGATTGGGGATTATTATGCCTTTGGGAAAGAATTGGTAAATGGAGATACCATTTTTGATTTTGATCCGACGAAATTGTCCATTAATACATTAGATTTAGGCTTAGCGGGAATTGAAGTCTACGATATTCTTCGTGATGAATATGATATCCAACTTGAATTTGGTGATATTGGTAATACTTTAGCTTACATATCATTAGGGGATACGCAAAAGAATATTGAACGTTTAGTTTCTGCTTTAGCGGATGTTAAACGTATCTATAAAAATAAGAAGAATGATTTATTAGAAAACGAATATATTTCCCCAGATGTCGTAATGACGCCTCAAGAAGCTTTCTATGCTTATCAAGATTTTATTCCAATGAGTCAAGCGGAAGATAAGATTTGCGGGGAGTTTGTTATGTTGTATCCACCAGGAATTCCTATTTTGGCACCTGGAGAACGCATTACTAAAGAAATCATTGACTACATTGTTTATGCGGTTGATAAAGGTTGTTTCTTAATTGGTACAGAAGAGAGAGAAGAACGTTATATTGAAGTTCTTATGGAGGAAAAATAATGGATTTATGGTATTCGGAATTACACACTGATAATGTTAAGTTTTCCATTAAAATTGAAAAACAACTCCATAGTTCGCAAAGTGAATATCAACGAATTGATGTCTTTGATTCAGTTGAATATGGTCGTTTTCTAACCTTAGATGGGTATTTGATGTTAACTGAAAAAGATGACTTTATCTACCATGAAATGTTGGTCCATATTCCAATGGCTGTGAATATGGATATTAAAAAAGTACTAGTTATTGGAGCTGGTAATGGGGGAGTTGCCCGTGAACTCAGTGATTTTAAAACAATCGAAAAAATTGATGTCGTAGAAATCGATGAACAACTCGTTGAAGTCGCAAAAGAATTCTTTCCATATGAAGCCGCTGGTTTTGATGATGAGAGAGTGACTTTGTATGTGCAAGATGCACTTAAATTTATGCGTCATTCTAAAATTAAATATGATTTGATTATCGTTGATTCATCTGACCCATATGGACCTGGTGAAGTCTTATTTACCAAAGAGTTTTATGGACACTGTTATAATATTCTTGAAGACAATGGTATTTTGGTTAATCAACATGAATCACCATTCTATGAAAATGATGCGAATATTTTAAAGAGAATTCATAAACGTATTTCAAAAACTTTTGAAGTATCACAGATTTATGAAGCACATATTCCATCATTTCCCGCAGGACATTGGACCTTTGGTTTTGCGTCTAAAGGATTAGATGCGATTAAGGATTTAAAAGCTGATGCATGGAATGCTTTAGATTTAGATACAGAATACTACAATACAGATTTACATATTGGAGCGTTTGCTCTACCTAATTATGTTAAGGAGTTGTTGAAGTAATGAAGAAAAATATATCGACGTTTATTGGTTGTGAAGCAGATTATGAAAAGGCAACACATGTCGTCTTTGGAGCACCATTTGATGGGACAACTTCATATCGACCTGGAACTCGTTTTGCCTCGCAAGTTATGCGTCAAGATTCATATTTAGGTTATGAATCATACTCGCCTGTCTTAGATCGTGATCTATATGATCATGAAATCTTTGATGGTGGAGATTTAGAACTTCCTTTTGGTAGTGCTGAAAAAGCATTAAATAGCATTGAGGATTATACACGTAAAGTATTAGATGATAATAAAACGCCAGTTATGATTGGTGGCGAACACTTAGTGACGTTAGGGGCTTTTAAAGCAGTTATTCAAAAGTATCCAGATGTTCATATCATTCACTTTGATGCCCATACAGATTTACGAGATGAATATGGTGGCAGTGAATTGTCTCATGCTTCAGTTCTCAAACGTATGGTTGAATTAACAGGTGATCATAAACTCTTTCAATTTGGGATTCGATCTGGCTTAAAAGAAGAATTTGAGTATGCGAAAGAATTTCAGTTTATTAATTTACATAACTTTGATGGTTTGGAAAAAGTTGTTAAAAAGTTAGAAGGTAAACCAGTCTATTTAACAATTGATTTGGATGTCTTAGATCCATCAACTTTTCCAGGAACAGGAACACCTGAACCAGGGGGCGTTAACTTTAATGAACTCATCAATGCGATTTATACACTAAGAGATCTAAATATCGTTGGTGCAGACTTAGTTGAATTGGCACCTTATATTGATCCTACTGGGGCTTCAACCTCAGTTGCGATTAAAACCTTAAGAGAATTATTATTAACCATTATTAAATAAAGGAGGACAGTTAATGTCAAAAACTTTAGTCATTGGATGTGGCGGTGTCGCATCCGTAGCCATTCATAAAATGGTTCAAAACAAAGATGTATTTACAGATTTAATGATCGCATCACGTACAGTATCGAAATGTGATGCCCTAAAAAAAGAATTAGATGGGAAAGGTGTTAACATTTCAACTCGTGCAGTTGATGCCGATAATGTTGAAGAACTCGTAAAGCTCATCAATGAATATCAACCTGATGTAGTTGTTAATTTAGCTCTACCTTACCAAGACTTGCCAATTATGGATGCATGTCTTGCGACCAAAACGCATTATGTGGATACCGCAAACTATGAACCAAAAGACACAGCTAAATTTGAATACAGCTGGCAATGGGCATATCGTAAACGTTTTGAAGAAGCAGGTATTACAGCCCTTTTAGGATCTGGATTTGATCCAGGTGTTACAGGTGTTTTCAGTGCATATGCGATGAAACATTACTTTGATGAGATTGAACAAATCGATATTCTAGATTGTAATGGGGGTGATCATGGTTATCCTTTCGCAACTAACTTTAATCCTGAAATAAACATTCGAGAAATCACATCAAATGGTCGCTATTTTGAAAATGGTGAATTTCATGAAACTAAACCATTAGAAATTAAACGTCAATATAACTTTGATCAAGTGGGTGAAAAGGATATGTATCTTCTTTATCATGAAGAACTTGAATCATTGGCCCAAAATATTAAAGGGATTAAACGTATTCGTTTCTTTATGACATTTGGTGAAAGCTATATTCGTCATTTAACCGTCCTACAAAATGTTGGGATGACATCGATTGAACCAATTATGTTTGAAGGAAAAGAAATTATTCCACTTCAATTCTTAAAAGCAGTATTACCTGATCCAGCATCACTTGGTCCTCGCACTGTGGGTAAAACTAATATTGGTTGTATCTATCAAGGAACAAAAGATGGTAAACCTGTCACTTACTATGTGTATAACGTTAAAGATCATCAAGACTGTTATAAAGAAGTCGGCTCACAAGCCATCTCATATACCACTGGGGTACCAGCTATGATTGGGGCAATGATGATTCTACAAGGAAAATGGAATATGCCTGGCGTGCATAATATTGAAGAATTTGATCCAGATCCATTTATGGAAGCACTCAATGAATGGGGCCTACCTTGGCAAGAAGACTTCAATCCTGTATTGGTTGATTAATGAAAAATCTACAAACACCTTACTTTCTTATTGATGAAAATGATCTTTTAAGAAATTTAAAAATCTTAAAGAGAGTCAAAGAGGAAGCAGGCTGTAAAATACTACTGGCTCAAAAAGCTTTTTCATCCTATTACTTTTATCCACTGATTGGTGAATACCTTGATGGTGTGACAGCTAGTGGTTTGTATGAAGCAAGACTCGGCTATGAAGAGATGAAAAAAGAAAATCATGTCTTCTCACCAGCATATACAAAAAGCGACATGAAAGAAATTAGTGAAATCTGTGATCATATTATTTTTAATTCATTTACACAGTTAGAGAAATTTCATGATTGTTTAGTCCAAAAAAATAAAAGTTTTGGGATTCGAATTAATCCTGAACATTCTACTCAAGGTGGTGGAATGTATGATCCATGTGCCTATGGTTCTCGTTTTGGGGTTAAGAAAAAAGATATGCGTGATGATTTAATGGCGCATGTTGAGGGGCTTCATTTTCATACCTTGTGTGAACAAGGGGCTGAACCTTTAGTCGAAACTTTAGCTGTTTTTGAAGAAGAGTTTAAAGATTATCTGCCAAATCTCAAATGGGTAAACTTTGGTGGTGGACATCATATAACGCGTGATGATTATAATGTAGATCTCTTAATTGAAACGATTAAAGCTTTCAAAGCCCGTCATCCACATTTAACTGTATATCTAGAACCAGGAGAAGCAGTTGTCCTCAATGCAGGAACACTTGTGGCCAAAGTAGTTGATATTGTTAACAATGGTATTGAGATAGCTATACTAGATACTTCGGCAACCTGTCATATGCCAGATGTCTTAGAAGTACCTTATACACCACGTATTACTAACTCAAACAAAGAGGGTGAATTTAAATATCGTTTAGGTGGACCTTCTTGCTTAGCCGGTGATGTAATTGGTGATTATAGCTTTGATCATAAACTAGAAATTGGTGAAGAGCTCATCTTTGAAGATATGGCTTTATATACCATCGTAAAAACGAATACTTTTAATGGAATACCACTTCCATCTATTGCGGTAAAAACACTAGCTGGCGATATAAAACTTATAAAAGAATTCAGTTATTCTGATTTTAAATCTAGAGTTTAAAAGGAATGGGTCCTAATGATTGGGACTCATTTTTACATTTATGCGTAAAAATATGCAAAATGCATAAAATTAATGCGTAAAAATATGAATATTGCATAAAATAACGTAAAGACTGTCTGTTTTGTACTAGTCTTTATGTTAAGTTTTGTTAATATGTTATGATTTTCACGTGATAAAACACCTATTTAAAAATCTATTTATTCAATTAATATCACTCACAGCTCTAATTCTTTCAATTGAGTTTATTTTTAGATTCCTTTTAGGTTTTAGTTTTAGTTTTGATGAAGTGATGCAGATTGTTATTTTATCGTTTGCGGATGCCTTATTTATTTATGGTTTTTCACTGATTTTAAATGCTAAATATCGGGTTAAATTACACGTTATAATCATGACGTTTTTTGTGTTTATTGCGATTTCACAACTTACCTATATCCGCTATATGAGCGTCTTCTTTAGTTATCAGTTAGTTAAAGACATGTTGATGAAGGTGAGTGAAGGCTTTGCCTTTGAATTTGTTAAGTATATTCCACTTACGAGTTTATTGCTTTTTATTCCAATTATTATCTATGCTGTATTTACCAATAAGAAAGGTTATCATTACAAGTTTAAAGTCTCTTTTGTGCTCATTTTTATTAGCTTATCTATCAACTTAATGATGGATCGCTTTCTAACCATTTTTGAAAATAACAATACTGTATATACGGCTCAAGAACTTTATCATCAACCCTTTATTATGGAAACAAGTTTTCAAGAGTTAGGTCTATTAACGACTAGTATTAAAGATATTTTAAATCATGATAATCCGGATGATTTTCAACCCATTTTATTAGATCCTGAACCGGAAACAGAGATCATTGAACCGATTGAAGAAGTTAGTCTTGAACGTGTGATAGATGATACAGAGTGGATTTCATTAAGTGAATCTGAAACAAATGAAACCATTAAAGAAATCGATGAGTATTTTTTAAATAAAAAAATAGCACCGATGAATGAAATGACAGGACTATTTGAAGGTAAGAACCTTATTCTCATTATGATTGAAGCATTTGACTTAATGGCGATTGATGAAGCATTAACGCCTACGCTTTATATGATGAGTCAAAATTCAATGTATTTTGATCATTTTTATGCGCCACAATTTTCTTGTACAACAGGTGACAGTGAATTTTTAGCACTAACTTCGATGATAGCTCGTCTTGGGACTTGTTCACCAAATACCTATACGACTAATGAGTTTGACCAAAATATTTTTGAACTCTTTAATGAAGCGAACTATACTTCCACTTCATATCATAGTTATTCAGATGAATTCTATGATCGTACGATTTGGCATGAAAATATGGGTAGTGATAAATACTACAGTAATCAAGACTTAGATATTAAGACTTTATATGGTTGGCCATCTGATGTGAACTTATTTGAAGAAGCCTATCCACATTTTAAGAGTGATAGTCCTTTCTTTAGTTTTATTGTGACAGCTGGAACCCATTTTCCTTATGATGCTGACTCAACCTTAGGTAATAGATACTTAGATCAAGTACAGGCAGTCTATCCAGATGCGCCTCTAAATATCCAACGTTATTTATCAAAGGCGATTGAGTTAGATAAAGCGCTAGAAACACTACTTAAACAATTAGATAATGATCATTTACTAAATGATACGGTTATTACCTTATTTGCTGACCACTATCCTTTAAAGACTGCGAAAGACGACATTATCAATAATACTCAACAAGATGTTGATCGTGGGACAGACTTAAATATTTTTAAGTCACCATTCATTATTTATAATAATGGGCAAGTGATTGAAACAATCTCTACCTTAGGAAGTACGGTTGATATCACGCCAACGCTTGCGAATTTATTTGGTTTAGACTATGACCCACGTATTTATTTTGGACAGGATATCTTTGATAATACATCGCGTCATTTTGTCGCATTCCCAAGTTATTCTTGGATTGTTGACGAAGGTTACTACTATACATCAAAAGCAAAATTCTTTTCGAATGAAGGTGTAGAGGTAGATCAAGACTTTATTGATTCAATGAAACAAAAAGTAAAAACGACAGCTGAACTTAGCTATCGTATCTTAAATTTAGATTATTTCTCTACTCGATAAATTCAAAGGCTAATCGAGGGCTGCCATTATCAGTATAGATGATGCCACAGTATTCAAACCCATTTTTCTTGATCAGATACTGCATCGTTTTATTATCACTATGAGTATCTATTCTTAAATGATTAATCGTATTCTTACAATAATTTATACATTCATCAAATATACCTTTGATTGTACCATCACTAGCTATACGATGGATGGTTCCATAGGGTGCTTCACTTAACCAATCACCATCTTCAATGATGTCATAGGTTGGATCATTTCCTAAGATAAAGGCAAAGACAGCATGAACTCTACCATCTTTTTCAAAGACATAGAGTTCTTTTTTTTCTATATCTTCACTTAATACTTCGAAATCAGGATATGTGTCTGGCCATTGTGTTGGATTACCATTTTCACGCATGTATTTTCTAGCACTAGTGTATATTTCTAGTAGGGTATCGATATCTTCTTTGTGAGCTAAACGTATCATATGTATTCTCCAAGCTATTGATATAACTATAGAGAATTAAAGTTGATTTTTCAATAAAAAAGGAGTTATTAACTCCTAAATAATTAAGCTTTTGCGGCTTTTAAAGCTGCATCGAAATTTGGTGAATCAGATAATACTGGAACATACTCAACATGTTTTACTACACCATCTGCGCCAACCACAACGATACCACGTGTGAGTAGTCTTAACTCTTCAATGACATAACCATATTTCATGCCAAAGTCTAAGTCTTTGTGATCTGAAAGCGTTAGAACATCTTCAATACCTTCAGTTGTACAGAAACGTCCTAAGGCAAACGGTAAGTCTACACTAATACAATAAACAACGGTATTGTCTAAGCTAGCAGCCTCAGTGTTGAAACGTCTAGTTTGATTAGCACAAACAGATGTGTCAAGGGAAGGGGCAATACTTAGAATAACAGTTTTGCCTTTCGCATCTGATAATTTTACAGGATTTAAATCCTTGTCTAGAACGGTAAAATCAGGGGCTAGATCACCAACTTTGATTTCAGTTCCAAGTAATGTTAATGGATTTCCATTAGATTTAACAACGTCTTTACGACTCATAAATGATATTTCTCCTTAATCAATCTTGATTGATTGTATTGTAAGGGATATAAACTTAAGTCTTCAAGCAATGTGATTAGTAGTGTGCTTCCATTTTCTTAACTTTATCATATAAAAGTTTATTAACAGGCACATCACAAGTAAGCGATTTTGCTTTTGAGATTACAGTACCAGCGAAGAGTTCTACTTCACTATATCGTTTCGCAAGTCCATCCTGACGCATGGATGGCATACCATCAGGATTTAAGGAATCAACAATTCCAACATACGTATCTCGATCTTTTGTGCTTAGATTTATTCCAGTTTGTTGGGCTATCAAAATAACTTCATCCATAGCCGCAATCATTAAGTCTCTAGCTTCACCACTTTTTTGTACAGTATCAAATGTCCCCTCATATACCATGACAACTTGATTAACCCCAACATTCAACATCCACTTAGCCCATAAGCGATAATCAATATCCTCTTCTAAGACATAAGGTAAATTGACTTGATCATAGAAATGAATCAGTGAATCAAGACTTTCTTTATTTTCTTTTTCATCCTTTGATAAGCCTGTGCAAATAACGCCAAAATTTTGATACGTCAATTGATTATTAATTTTTAAGGCATCCATACCTTGGGCAACTGATTTAATGATGATGCCTTTATTGAGTTTTGCTTGAATGATTTCTTCACTGGAAATACCATTTAAAACCGAAACAATAATTGTGTCTTCACTCACAACTTGTTTTGCGAGTTCAATACTATCTTCTAGGGCTGTTGCCTTAACAGCGAAGATGAGTAAATCTGCTTTAAAGTCTGTTTGATTTGGATCAATCATTTTGAAATCACATTTACTTTTATTACAATAAACACCTTGATCATTAAACTTTTGAATTCGTTTTTGGTTTCCTAAAAAGACAAGATGATCATGTGCTAATGACTTTGATAATAACTCACCATACATGATGCCTAATGCACCCATTCCAATAATAGCGACATTTTTTATTTCTTTCATTAATATCCCCCCTATAACTTATCTATCTTATGAAACAATGCTTCATAATCATCAATACTCATTGGCTTAGGATTACTTGCGTTTGATCCATTCTTAAATGACATTTCGGCTAAGTGTCTAAAATCTTTTGGATCAATATTTAAAGATTTGAAGTTTGGTAAACCTATTTCCTTGGAAATATATTCAATAACGTCAATCCCTTTCAGTACTTTTGACTTTAAGTCATTTTCTTTAACCCCTAAAAGATCCGAAATTCTTCCATATTTTTCTAAACAATAATCCGCATTTTCACGCATGATATGGGGAAGAATAATAGAATTACATAAGCCATGAGCTTTATCATACATACTTCCTAGAGCTTCTGCCATACAGTGCACAGATGCGACATCTGAGTGACTAAATGATAGTCCAGCAATTAAACTACCCATCATCATATTGTCTTTGGCTTCTTCGTTTTCAGGGAAGTTAACGGCTTTCACAATATTATTCACAATGAGTTCTATTGCGTATAGACCTAATGCTTCCGCTATCGGCTCAGTACAAGTCGCTGTATAACCTTCTATCGCATGAACTAAGGCATCAATGCCTGTTGATGCGCTAATAGATGCAGGTAAGGAATAAGTTAGTTCTGGATCGACTAAGGCTATCTTAGCGGCCATATAAGGTGATTTAATAGTGAACTTAAACTGTTCCTTTGTATCTGTAATTACACTTGAAAAAGTTACTTCACTGCCTGTGCCAGCGGTCGTTGGTATCGCAATCAGTGGTAATACATTATCTGTTATTTTTTTTTGTGTATACTCTCTTACTTGTCCACCTTGTTTTGCGACTACGACAATCGCTTTAGCAGCATCAATGCTACTTCCGCCACCTAAGGCAATCACAACATCTACCTCGTTTTTATTGGCAAAGTCTGCACCATTTTGCACATTATAGTCTTTTGGATTTGCTTCAATCTCATCAAAGATATGAACTTCTTTTTCAATCGATAAATGTTCACACATTTTATCTAAGATGCCTGCCTTGATAATTCCTTTATCGCAAACAAGCATGATTTTTTCAGCATTCATGTCATCTAAGATTTCATTGATTTCTTTAATCACACCTTTTCCGTATCTAATGGTTGAAGGTAGTATAAATGTAAATGGCATAGCTAATCTCCTTATTAATTCTTATACTATTATGACATTAATTTTAAATTGAGTTTATTTTTTTATGTCAAAATTAGATAATAGACAAAAGAGGTTTATCTATGTACTCAGAAAAAATTAACAGCATTCAAAAAACGAAGTTATTTAAAAATGATTTAAAAGATCAAAAACATCCACTTGGAACTTTTCTTCATTTAAATGGAAGAGGAATCATAGAGATTCTTTCTCGTAGTGGATTTGACTATGTCGTCATCGATGCAGAACATGGACCTTTTAATACAGAATCGATCGAGACAATGATTGATACATCAAACGCCAACGACATTACGCCATTAGTGCGTATCCCAGAAATTAGTCGAGCACAGATATTAAAGACATTAGACATCGGGGCGAAGGGCTTAATTGTACCTTACATTGAAACGGTTGAAGAAGTTAAAGAATTGATTAAACATGCCAAATATGCGCCACTTGGAAGTCGTGGTTATTGTCCAAGTAAAACATCTATTTGGGCAACAGATGAGTGGGCTAAAAATGCTGATGAGTATATGCGACACTGTAACAGTGAACAATTAATAATACCTCAATGTGAAACAAAAGGAGCTTATGATCATATTGAAGAAATAGTGTGTTTAGAAGGGGTTGATGGAATCTTTATTGGACCCTTGGATTTATCCATAGCCTTAGGCACAGCATTTGATTTAGATTCAGATGTGATGAAAGAAGCGATTCAGAAAATATTAGATATCTGTAAGAAATATAATAAATATGCTTTCATCTTTGCAGGATCTATTGATAAGGCAAAAGAATACTATGAACTGGGCTTTGATAGTGTTGCCTACAGTTTAGATGCATCACTTTTTATGAAAGCCAGTACAGATATCGTCAATTTAATTAAGACAAAATAAAAACTTGATAGCTCAAGCTTTTATATATATTTAAATAAGTCTGAATCATCAGTTTGAATATGCCCGACAATAATATTACTTAAAAGTGAGAAGTATTCAGAATCTAAGGTATTAAAGTCTTGACTCAATCTTGATAGTAAAGAATCAAATAAAGAAATAAGTTCATTATGAATCTTTTGATGTCTAAGTAGTAAACTACTAGGCACATTATTTTTACTATATTCATGTTCTTCTGATGTACAGTGTTCTGCAAAGTGATGCTTCAATTGTATAATCTTAGTTTGAAGTTCTTCAGGACTTGCATTATTTAAATAATCAGATGTAATGGTATTAAATAAATCAACCAGTTCTTGATGTTCATGATCAACCAGTGGATTTCCTGATTTATTAAAATTAATGTGTGGATGTATACGTTTTAGATCATGATAATATTCAACTCGATTACGTCCATTTGCCTTTGCTAAATAAAGTGCTAAGTCAGATGTTTTAATCAGTTCTTTTGCCTCTTTCGCATCATTAGGATAAAAAGATAAACCGGTTGATATCGTCAGTGATATTGGATATTGATCCTTCACAAAAATAAAGTCTTCAACCGCTTTACGAATACGCTCAGAAATCATCTCAGCATTTTCTAAATTACATTGTTTTAAGATAATCGCAAACTCTTCGCCACCTTTTCTTGCGACAATATCTTCTGGTCGTGTTTGATCTTTTAAGATCGTTGCTAATTCTGTTAAAACAATATCACCCACATCATGACCATAAAAGTCATTTACTTTTTTAAAGAAATCTAAGTCAATCATCAACATCGCAAGGGTTTCATGATGACTTTTAGCTTCTTTTAATGCTTTATCTAGTCTTTCTTCAAAACCATGGACATTATGTATTTGGGTTAAATAATCAATGTCATGTGTTTTTCTTAAATGTCGATATTGTTGAAGTGAATCAAAGGTGTAGTCAATATAGTTTAAAATGATATATCCACCAAGAATATTGGTCGACAGATAAACAAAGAGAAAACTTATATACTCAGGTGACCAGAGGTGTAAAAATGAGCTACCAATGCTCATTAAAACAATCATGCCAGTTGAGTATGCAATATACATTTTCCGTCTTGAGTATTTTTGATAAGCAATAATATTAAAGTAAAGAAATAAGAGTGTATTCGCAATAATAATGACATCAGGACTTCTTATTGCTTCGATAAAAAAGAAATTGGTAAAAAACATAACCATGGCAGTCACAAAACTTGTGAGTGGTCCACCATAAGTTGCCGCAATCATAAATGCAACATAACGCATATCAAATTGAATACCAGAATTAAAACTAATCGATGTAATCATTAAAAAGACACCAACACCCGCAATAAATAGTCCGGCAAGTATTTTTCGTGAAAAAGACCACTCTAATTTGATGGAACTATCCTTTAATGCAAATTGAAGTAGCGACACGACGGATATTAAAAATGTAAAATTGAATAGTATTGATAAAAACATATTTAACCTTATATGTTATAGTCTATCAATTTTTATTCAACATATAAATGATTATACATAAAGAAATGCTATTTTTATTCTTTTAATTTCCATATTAATATGAATATAGTTAGTATATCTACTTATTATATAATCGATGTATTGAGGGGGAAATTGTATGTACAATATTTACAGTCTTCTATTTGGTTTACTAGCTTGGTTTGTTCCACTATTTAGGTTTAAAAAGATCAAAGCTAAATATAACATGCTTATAAGTTTTACATGTATGGGAAGTGCTTTGTGGTTTCAGCTATTAGAAATCTCTTGGCGTGTGAATATTCCTGATTTTTCAGCCGTTATGGATACTATAGGGGCAGTAGTTTATGTATCGGTAATATTAATTGTTGGTACAGTCATAATGAATTTAATTTCCATAAATCAAATCAAGTAAAAAGGTCTTTCGACCTTTTATTTTCGCATATTGTTTTTCATAAGTAGACTCATGACAGCTTTTTGTACATGTAGTCTATTTTCTGCTTCTTCAAAGATTTCATCGGCGTGATCTTCAAAGACTTTTTCTGAGATTTCTTCACCTTTATGAGCAGGTAAGCAATGTTGAACAATCGCATCTTTTTTTGCGACAGCCATGAGTTCGTCGTTGACTTGATAGCCTTCAAATTTTTCTAGACGACGTTTATGTTCTTCTTCATGGCCCATACTTGACCAAACATCTGTAAAGACAATATCCGCATCTTTAACCGCTGCCATTGGATCAGTCCCCATATGGAAATGTAGATTATCTGCATTTTTCGCAAATTCAATCACTTCATGATCGGGTTCATAACCTGGAGGACAAGCAATGGATACATCCATTCCACATTTAATACCACCCACAATAATGGAGTTAGCCATATTGAATCCATCCCCAACATAGGCAATTTTTAAACCTTGTAATTTGCCTTTGATTTCTCTAATAGTCATGAGATCAGCTAAGACTTGGCAAGGGTGAAATTGATTAGATAAACCATTGATAACTGGCACAGTTGCATATTTTGCGAGTTGTTCAATTTCTTCTTGTTCATACGTTCTAATCATGATGCAATCACAATAACGACTTAAAACACGTGCTGTATCTTCAATTGGTTCACCACGAGAGACTTGAGATGAATCATTGGATAAGAATAAGGCATGTCCTCCAAGTTGAAACATACCCACTTCAAAGGAAACACGAGTACGGGTTGAGTTTTTCGCAAAGATCATAGCTAAACTCTTTCCTTTTGGGAAATCGTGTGGAATACCTTCTTTTTGTTCTTTTTTAAGTTTGTCAGCTAAATCAAGAATCTCGAAAATCTCTTCTTGGCTTAGATCTAATAATTTAGTTAAGTCTTTTTTCATCTTATTTAACACTCTCTAGTACTTTCTTTAAAATGGCTAAGCCTTTATCGATATCATGGTAGGAAATTGTTAAAGGTGGTAACAAACGCAAGGCATCTTTGCCAGCAGTTAATAATAATAGTCCTTCATCAATGCATTTTAAGGCAAGATCTTTATGAGAAACACCCTTTAAAGGAATACCAATCATTAAGCCTAGACCACGTGACTGTAATACAAAATCAAAACCCCAAGAATTGATTTCTGATGTAATATAATCACCTTTATCTTTAACATCACTTAATAATGCGTCATTGACTTGATTTAAAACTTCTAATGCACCTGCACAAGCAATTGGATTTCCACCAAAAGTTGTCGCATGTGTTCCTGCATTTAGTACAGTTGAACATTTTTCATTAGCTAAGAATCCACCAAGTGGTAATCCGCCACCAATGCCTTTCGCAAAGGATACGACATCTGGTTTGACATCAAATTGTTGGAAGGCAAATAAACTGCCAGTGCGACCAATACCTGTTTGAACTTCATCAATAATCAGTATTAAATCTTTTTCTTTACATAAAGCTTCTACCTCTTTAACAAATTTCTTTTCTAAAGGTAGTACACCACCTTCACCTTGAACAAGTTCCATCATAATGGCACATGTGGAATCTGAGATGGTAGCTTTTACACTTTCAATATCATTTGCTTTCGCATGAACAAAGCCTTGCGTAAATGGAAAGAAATATTGATGAAAGTGATCTTGACCAGTCGCGGCTAGAGTTGAAATAGTACGCCCATGAAATGAGTTTTCTAAGGTAATAATTTCAGCTCTATCTTGACCATATTTATCATAAGAATATTTACGTGCTAACTTAATCACACCTTCATTAGATTCAGCACCTGAATTCGCAAAGAAAACAGATTTTAATCCAGTTCTTTTTGTGAGCTCAGAAGCTAATAAAGTAGACGGGGCAGTATAGTAAATGTTTGATGTATGTTGGATTTTCATTGCTTGGTTTGTGATCGCATCAATCCATTTTTGATTCTTATATCCAATACTGTTGACACCTATTCCACTGGTAAAATCAACATAAGCGTTTCCTTCAAAATCATAAAGGGTAGACCCTTCAGCTTTTTCGATGGCTAAATCAAAACGACCATAGGTTTGCATCACTGCTTCGCTATCTAATTGTTTAAGTTCTTTAGAGTTCATGTCATGCCTCCTAGTAGATCATGGTTCCCACACCTTCATCGGTGAGAACTTCAATAAGGATTGAATGAGGGATACGACCATCGATGATATGGGTACGATGGACTCCATGACTTATGGCGTTTAAACAACATTCAACTTTTGGGATCATGCCCCCAATAATCGTTTCATCTTTGATTTTCGCATCGACATCGGCTTTAGTCATACTGGTCAATAAGTTTTTTTCTTTATCTAAAACACCACTTGTATCCGTTAAGATAATGAGCTTTTCAGCTTTTAATGCGATTGCGATTTCAGATGCAGCAGTATCCGCATTAACGTTATAAGCCGTATTTGAATCAGTCCCTAAGGCAACTGAAGCAATAACAGGAATCGTATTAGCTTCAATGATATTAACTAAAGGTTTTGGATTAACTTCTGTCACAACACCCACTAAACCATAATCTTGTCCGTTAGTTGTTTTCTTAATCGCTTTAAGTAAGCCATCATCTAAACCTGATAAACCTATTGCATTAGCACCTTTTCTTACGATTGATGCGACAAGATCTTTATTAACTTTACCGCAAAGAATGCCTTGAACAACGTCCATAGTTTCTTGATCGGTATAACGTAAGCCATCAATGAAGCTACTTTCTTTACCAATCTTTTTAAGCATGTTGTTGATTTCTGGTCCACCGCCATGAACTAAAACAACATGAATACCAACGGTATTAAGTAGAATGACATCATCCATAACTGAATTAAGTAAGTCTTGATTAATCATGGCATTACCACCATATTTAATGACCACTACTTTTCCATAAAATGATTGAATATAAGGTAGAGCTTCAACTAAGGTTTGAGCTCTATCAATTAATTTTTGCATACGTGCCTCCTCGCTCATGAGCGATAATCTCCATTAATTTTAACGTAATCATAGGAGAGATCACATCCCCATGCGGTAACTGTCTCGTTTCCTTCATTTAGGGATATTTCTATTTCAATGGCTTCTTCACTTAAGATTTTCTTGGCTAAATCTTCATCAAAGACTAAGCCTTTACCATCTTTACATACTTCAACTTTGCCAACACTGGATTTAAAATCAATGCTGACTTGATTTGGATTGAACTCAACCCCAGAGTAGCCCATCGCACAGATGACTCGACCCCAGTTGGCATCAGAGCCAAAGATAGCGGTTTTTACTAGTGATGAAGCAATGACTGATTTTGCCATTGTTTCTGCATCTAAGTCTGACTTAGCTTGACTTACAGTACATGTTACTAAGTGCTTAGCACCTTCGCCATCTGCCGCAATTTTTTTAGCTAGATCAATGCAGACTGTTTCTAAAGCTGTGTAGAAAACATCATAGTTTTCATCCATCTGTGTAATCTCAGCATTTAAACTTAGACCATTTGCCATGATCGTACACATATCATTGGTTGATGTATCTCCATCAACTGAGACACGATTGAAGCTCACATTTACCGCATCAACTAGTGCTTTTTGCAGTATGACTTCATTAATCGCGACATCAGTTGTGATAAAACACAACATTGTACCCATATTAGGGTGGATCATGCCTGATCCTTTCGCAATCGCTCCGATGTGACATATTTGACCATCAAGTTCAAACTCTAATGCGATACTTTTTGACTTTGTATCGGTGGTCATGATTGCTTCAGCTGCATCCATGTCCTTTGTAGAACTGAGTGATTTTGTTAGTTTTGGTATCCCATCAAGTATCACAGAAACATTTAGTTCTTGACCAATAACGCCTGTGGATGCGACCACAACATCACTCTCGTTGATGTGTAGTTCTTGTGCTACTTTAGTACAAGTGCTTAAGGCATGTTCTTCACCATTGATGGCACAAGCATTGGCGTTGCCACTATTAACGATAATCGCTTGTGCTTTGTGGTTATCAAGATTTTTCTTCGTCACATGAATGGGTGCTGCTTGAACTTTGTTTTTGGTGTAGACAGCTGCTGTGTTGGCTACAACTTCACTTACGATCAAAGCTAAATCTTTTTTCTCTTTGTTTTTGGTTTTGACCCCTACATGCATGGCTGATGTGCTAAACCCTTTGGCTGCACAGATACTTCCACTGATCAACTTCATGTTTCTCTCCTTATGTCTTTATAAATAAAAAAGACATCCTTCATACAAAGGACGTCTTGAATAACGCGGTACCACCTTAATTTCATACACGAAGTATGACAACTCTATGCTTTAACGCAGCATCATACGGAATATCCCTCAAATTTCGAGACATCAGCTCACAAGTACGTTCATTTCTTATTAAGTCTTGCCTTCCACCATCTGCAAGTCGCTAACCCTTAAGAGAAGAAACTACTACTCTTGATCATTGCTTATGCGATTATTATACACAAATAAATTTATTTTACAAATACTTTCAGAAAAGTTTTCAAAATTTTCACAATCCTGCTTTTTCGTCTAAACCAAGCAAGATATTCATATTCTGTACAGCAGCGCCTGAAGCCCCTTTACCTAAGTTATCAAATCGAGCAGATAGTAAGATTTGCTCATCATTTCCACTGACAGTAATTTCTAAGTTGTTTGTATTTTTTCCAAAATGTGTTGGTAGTAGTTGATTTTCAGGCATTTTTGAAATAGATACAAAGGCAGAGTCATTATAATAATCACTTAATTTAAGCAACAGTGATTCAACCGTTTCTTTAGTGTTTAATTGACTAACATGTAAAGCAATATTTGTACTCATGCCTCGATAGAAGTTATCTAAGATAGGCACAAAGATGGGTTTAGTCTTTAACCCTGTTACATACATCATTTCGGGGATGTGCTTATGATTTAAATCGAGTTTGTATAATGTTGCAGTATCCATGTCTTCAGTACGCTCATGTTCATAAGCTTGAATCATTTTTTTACCACCACCAGAATAACCGGTAATTGAGAAAGCAGTTAATGCGTTCTCTGAATCTAGAATTCCTAGTTTAATCAGTGGATAAACAATCGCAATAAAACCTGTCGCATGACAACCAGGATTGGCTACTCGGGTACTATTTTGAATAGCGATATAGTTTTCTTTTGATAATTCAGGAAAACCAAAGGTCCAATTCGGATTAGTTCGATGTGCGGTAGAAGCATCTATGATCTTAGTTTTTGGATTGTTTACTAGCTTTACAGCTTCAATGGCTGCTTGATCAGGTAAACATAAGAAAACCAAATCTGCTTCATTCATTAAACGGCTTCTTTCATTGTCATCTTTTCTTAAAGCTTCATCAATGATGAGAAGTTCGATGTCATTTCTGTTTTGAAGTCTTTCATAGATTTCTAAACCCGTTGTGCCGGCTTGTCCATCAATAAATACTTTAGGTAAACTCATGATTGTCTTTCCTTTAAGAAGCTATTAACGGATTCAATCTGTTTAAGTACGGCTTCTTTGGCTGGTCCACCAATCACTTTGCGTTTTTGAACACAATTGTATAGATCAATCGCTTCATAAACATCTTTTTCAAATAGTTCTGAGAATGATTTATATTCTTCAATACTGAGTGTTTCTAGTGTTTTCTTGTTTTCAATGCAGTAACTAACAGTTTGACCAACGACGGTATACGCATCTCTAAAAGGAAGAGATTTTTTAACTAAGTAATCAGCACAGTCTGTCGCATTGATAAAACCTTCATTAGCTGCTTGAAGCATACGATCATTATTGATGCTCATGGTTTTAATCATAGCTGCAAAGATAGGGAGGACTTGTTTTAAAGTATCCACCGCATCAAAGACAGATTCTTTATCTTCTTGCATATCCTTGTTGTAGGCTAAAGGTAAAGCTTTCATAACCGTTAAGAAAGCCATAAGACTACCATAAACACGTCCTGTTTTACCACGTACAAGTTCAGCAATATCAGGGTTTTTCTTTTGTGGCATCATACTTGAGCCTGTACTGTAAGCATCGGATAATTCAATGAATTTATATTCCCAAGAACTCCAAAGAATGATTTCTTCAGAGAAACGAGATAAATGCATCATTAAAATAGATAGATCAGAGAGTAGTTCAATTGCATAGTCACGATCACTAACCCCATCTAAACTATTTTCAGTCACTTTTGAGAAATTTAAAAGTTTTGCGACCATTTCACGGTCAATTGGATAGGTTGTTGAAGTTAATGCACCAGAACCTAATGGCATCACATCAAATCGTGAATAACAATCTTCAAGTCTTGTTACATCACGCATCAACATATTGGTGTAAGCCATCATCACATGTGCAAAACTAGTTGGCTGCGCACGTTGAAGATGGGTATAAGCAGGAAGAATTGTTTCTGTATGCTTTTCAGCTAATTCTTTTAAAACATTGATAAGATTTAAAGTATCAGATAGAATCGTTTGAATTTCAGCTCTAAGATATAATCTAAAATCTAAAGCCACTTGATCATTTCTAGATCGAGCAGTATGTAATTTCTTACCCGCATCGCCAATTCGTCGAGTCAGTTCTGATTCAACTGCCATATGAATATCTTCATCAGATGTTTTGAATTCAATCAAACCCTTATCGAAATCAACTTTAATATCATTTAAAGTTTTGATGATGAGTTCTGAATCAGCTTTATCAATGATGCCTACTGCACCCAACATTGTCGCATGGGCGATAGAACCTTGAATATCATAAGGATAAAAACGCTTATCAAAATGGATGGACGCGTTAAACTCATCCACCATTTCGTCTGTATCTGTACTAAATCTTCCAGACCACAGTTTCATTATTTTTTATCCTTTAGTTGTTTATCTAATACCGCTTTAACTTTAAGTGGTAAACCATATAGATTAATGAAGCCTTCAGCATCTTTTTGATTATAATCACTTTCACCAAATGAAGCTAACTCTTCACTGTATAAAGAATAATCAGACCATGCACCTGCAGGAATGATATTTCCTTTATAAAGTTTTAGTCGTACTTTACCTGTAACATTTTCTTGAGTTGAAGTGACAAAAGCACTTAATGCTTCACGAGCTTTGGTAAACCATTGACCATTGTAAACAAAGTCACCGAATTTAAGAGCTAATGACTCTTTTAAGTGAGCAGTTTCTTTATCTAACGTAATGCTTTCAAGTAATGCATGAGCACGATAGAGAATTTCACCACCTGGTGTTTCATAAACACCACGAGATTTCATGCCAACAAGTCTATTTTCAACTAAGTCTAATAATCCAACACCATGTTTTCCACCTAAATCGTTAAGTTTATAAATAATATCGATGGCTTTCATTTTTTCACCATTTAAAGTCGTTGGAACACCTTGAACAAATTCGAGTTCAACATATTCAGCTTGATCAGGGGCCATTTCTGGTGAGACACCCATTTCTAAGAAGCCTTCTTTATTATAAGTAGGTTCATTTCCAACATCTTCTAGATCTAAACCTTCGTGGGATAAATGCCAGATATTTTTATCTTTTGAGTAGTTTGTTTCACGATTAATTTTTAGTGGAATATTACGTGCTTCTGCATATTCAATCGCTTCTTCACGTGACTTAATATCCCAAATACGCCAAGGAGCAATAATTGCCATCTCTGGGGCAAACGCTTTAAAGGTTAATTCGAAACGAACTTGGTCATTTCCTTTACCGGTTGCGCCATGACAAATCGCATCAGCCCCTTCTTTAATCGCAATTTCTGCAATACGTTTTGCGATGATTGGACGAGCATGTGAAGTACCTAAAAGATACCCTTCATAGCGTGCGCCTGCTTGCATCGTTGGAATGATGAAATCATCCACATATTCTTCTCTTAAATCTTCGATATAAAGTTTAGATGCGCCAGTTTTTAAAGCTTTCTCTTCTAAACCATCTAGTTCTGTTCCTTGGCCTACATCACCTGATACCGCGATGACTTCACAGTTATCATAATTTTCTTTTAACCAAGAAATAATAATGGATGTATCTAAACCTCCAGAATATGCTAATACTACTTTTTTAATGTCGCTCATAAATAGGTCCTCTTTAAATTGTTTATCTAAGTTTAATTGGTGATGAAATAATTTTCAACAATAAATGAAAATTTTCCATGAATTATCACAAATTAATTATAATATAAATAGTGACAGGGAAGGCAATAGGAGAAACAATGATTTTAAATCAATGGTATGCAATTGCGCCTAGTAGTGAAGTCGTTAAGAATAGTATTACATCTATTCGACGTTGTGGATTAGATTTAGCACTTTGGAGAAATAAGGATAATAGTTTAGGTTGTGTTACCGACTTATGTACGCATCGTGGTGTGAAACTCAGTTTAGGGGAACTTAAAAATAATTGTTTAATGTGTCCTTTTCATGGTTTGGAATTTGCTCAAGATGGAACATGTCAGCACGTCCCATCCATTGGTAAAAACTTTCAAAGTAATATTGAACGCTTTAATGTGAAAGCCTATAAGGTAAAAGAAGCACATGGCATTATTTATCTTTTTTATGGTGATTATGAAAAAGCCAGTGATGAATTGCCGTTCTTCAATGATATTGATAGTACATGGACATATAGTGAAATTTTAGACTGTTGGGATACCCATTATTCACGAGCTATTGAAAATCAACTAGATGTCTTACATCTTCCTTTCATTCATCGTAAAACAATTGGAAAAGGGAATAAAACTTTAGTGAATGGTCCTAAAGTTATTTTTGAAGATGAAGTTTTAAGACTCAGTGCTCAAAATGAAGTCGATCATGGGCAAAAACCATTAGCACCTGAAGAATGTACATATAATGAAAACCTTCATCTTAGATTTAAGTTTCCAAATATTTGGATGAATCATATTAGTGAAAAGATACGAGTGATTATATACTTTGCGCCAGTCGATGATGAAACCACTCATATGTATATTAGATTCTATACCAAACTTACCCCCATAAAACCAATCAACTGGTTCATTGCACAGATTGGGGCTTATGCGAATCGAAAGATTGAAGAGGAAGATAAACGAGTTGTTATTACGCATTCTCAAAAAGCATCATCTTTTAAATCTAATGAACAATTATTGCCTGGTGATCGTCCTATTATCATGTATCGCAAAATGCGGGATGAACTACAAAAACAAAACAAAGCTGATTAGACGTCAGCTTTTATTTTAGATAAGAATGAATTCATGATATCTAGAAATTTGTCTGGATATTCCCACATTAAGAAATGACTTGCATCAGACATCAGTTCAACTTGTATATCACTATACATTTGTATCTGATCTAAGGCATCTTGATAACCCACTTCTACATCTTGCTTTCCTAATATATATAAACTGGGATGCGTATGAATCAAGGTGCTATTCTTTATTAATTTACTTTCATAACCATTCTTAAATAATGAGGAAACAAAATCTCTCTTTGCACGACTTATGGCACGATCGATATCTTTAAATCCATTTATTAAACCTTGATTTATGACAGATGCATTTTGTTTAAAATAATCTTGTTTGCCTTTATCTAATGTATTAAAAATTGTTTCATCAATATCTTGAAACTTTATGATTGGATATTTTCTTTTATTTATATCTGATTCAACAACAGGACAAATTTCTATTTCAGCTAAAATTTGATCCTTAAATAGTTTCGCAATCCCTTTGGCAATATAGCCTCCATATGAATATCCACAGACTATAAATTTTTCATCTAAAACGAGATCTTTAATAAAATCTTTTAATAACTCAAGCATGGTATCGGTATTATTTTCTAGTTTATGTTTAGGGCTTTGCCCCATACCTGCCAAATCAATATAAATACGCTTAAACGGGCTTAAATCTATAGCTGAATCTTCAAATACATGGCGCATGACTAGTCCGTCATGAAATAAACCATGGAAAATAATTAAGGGAATTCCTTCGCCAATTTCGTATTTATAAAATTTATTTGATTCTTTTAATGACATAAACCAACCTCGATTAGCGTCATTTTATCATATTGATTATTCGAAATTTATATTAAAAATATTGATGCTGCATAAATGTAATAAAGCCAAAACATTATTGTAAACACATTGCTATTTAAACTAAAATAAATTAGGAATAGGAGTCATTCAATGAAAAATATTAAATTAATTGCTTCTGATATGGATAATACTTTACTGACAAAAGAAGGTGAATTACCTTCCAACTTCTTTTCTTATTTGGATCAGTTATTAGATTTAGGAGTAGAGTTTGTTATCGCAAGCGGTCGTCCTATGTTTAAAATCAGAGAGTTCATGGGAGAGTATACTAATAAAATATCAATCCTTGGCGATAATGGGGCCTCGATTGAACGTTTTGGTAAAGTGCTGGATGCTCAAGTTTTTTTAAAAGAAGATTTAGACCATATAATAGATTACTTTGATCAACAGAATGCAGGTATTCCTGTGTTGTTTGGCATTACGTCAGCTTATATGCAGGAGAAATATAAAGACCACTATGATGAAATGAGTTGGTATTTTAATCCTATTAAAATGACAAACAATCTAAAAGAGTATCAAGAGGATATCATAAAAATTTCAATCTATTATCCAGATAATAACGCACGAGAACATTTCAATAATGGCGTTCAAGAATATTTACAGAATAATTATGAAATTGTGCTAGGACATAGTGTTTGGATTGACTTAACGCTTAAAGGTGTAAATAAAGGAAAAGCATTGACTGAGTTAGCAGATATTCTAAATATAAAATACGATGAAATGATGGCGTTTGGTGATGCCATGAATGATAAGGAAATGTTACAAGCAGTTAAATATAGTTATATTGTCGAAAATGCTCAAGATGAATTAAAAGAGTTCGCAAAATTTATTGCTGAGTCCAATGAAAAAGAAGGCGTTCTCAAAGTTATTAAAGAAGTTATTAATGAAAAACAAAAATAACATATCAAAACATCATCACCATAATAAATAAGGATTATACTTCAATAATTTTAACTCCAATATTTTTAATCTTTTCAATTTCAGTAGGATCGGCTTGAATGTCGGTAATAAGATAATCAATACTATCAAGTGATGAAGAAACAAATGAATCATTATGATTAATCTTACTACTATCAGCTAGCACTAACTTCATGCCTGTGGTATTTTTCAACATCTGTTCATTGATAGGCACTTCAGCTAAGACTTTTGTGGTAATACCAATACTTGAAGTAATACCGCTACAACCTATAATGCATTTATTGGCAGTAACTTTTGAAATCGTACTTAATGCAAATTCACCTGTCATTGATTCTTTTGGTTCTCTAAGTTCGCCGCCCGTCAATAGAATATTTACTCGATAGTCTTTAGGAAAGAAAACAGCATTCGCATTATTAGTAATAATATTAACTTTCTTGTCTTTTAAGTATCTTAATATTAATAAAGCGGTTGAACTAGTATTAATAAACACAGTATCTCCATCATCAATAAATTCACAGGCTTTTTTTGCGATGGAGTTTTTTCTGTTTTCAATATCACTTAATTCATTATTAAAGACATGAATAGATTCCTTTAGAGTAATTTTTCCATAAGCTAATACAACTTTATTTTTAGATTCCCAATATAGAAGGTCCCTACGTATTGTTAAGGGACTTACATTCAAACGACTCGCGAGTATATCAGCAGTAATTTTTTCTTCCTTAGATAATATATCTAATATTGTTCGTCTACGTTGTTCAACTTCGCTTTTTGATTTTTTCATATTTCACCTGCATATATTATACATTAAATAATCATATAAATATTCATAAAAACAATATATGTGAAAAAATATTAAATTTATACGCATAATAATCATATAATAACGAATTATTCATAAAATTTTCCTTTAAATGACTATACAATGAACTCAGATAAGAATTCACTTATTTGAGGAGGATATGAAATGTCAGTAGTCGATAAAATTACTCGTGAAAGTTGGATTCTAGGAGCATTCCCTGAATGGGGTACTTGGCTTGTAGAAGAAATTGAAGCAGAAAAAGTTGAACCAGGAACCATTGCTATGTGGTGGATTGGTTGTACAGGTATTTGGTTTAAAAGTGAAAAGAATTGTAATATCGCAGTTGATTTATGGTTTGGAAATGGGAAGCAAGAATTTAATCCACCAAACATGAAGAAATATCACCAAATGAGAAACATGACTGGTGGTGTCATGAATCAACCTAATAGACGTGCAAATCCAATTGTTTTTGATCCGTTTGCGGTTAAAGAAGTTGATGCCGTTCTTGCGACACATTATCATCGTGATCATATTGATCCAAACATGGCTGCGGCTGTTTTACAAAACTGTGATGCAAGTGTTCCATTTATTGGTCCACAACGTGCGGTTGATATTTGGGTTGAATGGGGTGTTCCTGTTGAAAGATGCCAAGTTGTTAAACCTGGAGATGTTGTAAAAATTAAAGACATTGAAATTGTTGTGACTGATTCTTTTGATAGAACATGTTTAGTCACTGATGAAAAAGATTTATACGGTATTTGTCCAACTGATATGGATGAAAAAGCTGTTAACTATTTATTCAAAACTTCTGGTGGTAATGTCTACCACTCAGGGGATTCACATTACTCAACTTACTATGCGAAACATGGTAAGGACTTCAAAATTGATGTTGCTTTTGGATCATATGGTGAAAACCCAATTGGTAACCAAGATAAGATGACATCTATAGATATCTTGCGTATGGCAGAAGCGCTTCAATGTGAAGTGGTTATTCCTATTCATCATGATGTATGGACTAACTTTAAAGCTGATCCAAAGGAAATTGAAATGTTATGGAAATATAAGAAAGATCAACTTTCCTATAAATTTCATCCATTCCTCTGGGAAGTAGGCGGTAAGTTTACTTACCCAACGGATAAAGAAAAACTAAGATATCAATATCGTCGTGGCTTTGAAGATGCATTCGAAGAAGAGCCAAATGTTCCATTTAGGTCTATCTTATAATGCTTAGAGAATTTGTTGAGAATAAACACACAGTTTATGCAGATCATTTTGATACATGGGAAGATGCGATAAAAGCAGCCTGTGTACCATTCCTTATTGATGGAACGATTGAGGAAGCCTATATTGATTCTGTAATTCAATGTGTGAAAGATTTTGGACCTTATATTGTTATTGCGCCAAATATCGCGATGCCGCATGCATCAACAGGTTCTGTTGGTGTGCATAAAAATCATATTGGTTTTATGAAGGTTGAGAATCCAGTTCACTTTGATCCAAATGATCCAAGTTATGATGCAAAGTTATTCTTTACACTAGCAGCTGTTAATTCAGAAAAGCATTTAGAAAATATGATGAAATTATCAGAAATGTTAATGAACGACGATTTAGTTGAAGACTTACTAAGTGTTAAGTCTGATGAAGATTTATTAAAATTAGCTGATAAGTATCAATAATTTAATAATAAGAACTGATTGGAGTAATGCCAATCAGTTCGTCTATATGTAGTGTTTGTTTAAAAATTAACAAGATAGGATGGTAAAAATGAGTAATAAATATACAAAAACAGTACTGGGAGAGCTATATCGCGCATACAGTACTATGGCAATGGAACTCGATGGTCAGATGCATTTTTTCTTTGCGAGTGAAGAGAAAGCTTATCCATGTTTTGCTTATAATGCGGATACTTTAGAGAAAAAAGTAGTTTGGGAAAAGGGTGGAGGAGTCATGAGTATGATTCCATATCCTGGTCAGAAAAATGTCTTTTTAAGTATTAAAGATTTTTATCTAAAAGAATGTCCAAGTGTTTCAAAACTCGTTAAAGTTTCCTACGATGGTGAAAAATTCAATCAAGAAGTTATGCTGGATTTGCCGTTTTTACATCGTTTTGATGTATTAGATATTGAAGGTGAAGTTTGGTTGATGTTGGCAACGATTGCTGAAGACAAAGAAAATAAAGAAGACTGGACACGTGCAGGCAAAGTTTATGTCGCAAAACTTGAAGAAGGAAAAGATATTAAATTAGAACTTGTTAAAGACGGTGTCTTTAGAAATCACGGTTATTCTCGCAATCAAGCAGGTAATGGTGGTTATTTCACCTCTGATCAAGGAATTTTTTCAATTTACCGTAATAATGGTGAATGGACTGTTGAACAGCTCTATGATCAAATGGTTAGTGAAGTTGCTGTTTTAGATATAAATAAGGATGGTGTTGATGAATGGATTACCATTGAACCATTCCATGGAGATAAAATTACTCTATACTCAAACGATACTAAACCGAAAGAAATTTGGACATATCCAGTACCAATTAACTTTGCACATACACTTATTACAGCCGATACGACTTATGGTCCATATTTTATAGGGGGTATTAGACGTGAGAATACACATTTATTTACACTTACCTATAAAGATGGTGAACTTGTCCATGAAGTGGTTGATGAATTAGCGGGACCAGCTAATGTTGCTTATATTCAATATAATGGTCAAAACATTATTCTATCTTCAAGCCATACAGCTAATGAAATGGCTATCTATAAATTTTAAGTGAGGATTTGATATGTATAAAAAATTAAAACAAAGAGTATTTGAAGCAAATTTAGAATTACCTAAACGAAACTTAGTGGTTTTTACTTGGGGAAATGTTTCAGAAATTGATCGAGACTTAGGTGTAATTGCGATTAAACCGTCAGGAGTTGATTATGAAACAATGTCTGCTGAAGACATGGTTATCGTGGATTTAGATGGAAATCCTGTTGAAGGAAAATACAAAGCAAGTAGTGATCTTGCGACCCATGTTGAACTTTATAAAGCCTTTCCTGATATTAAAGGTATTGTACACACACATTCAAAATGGGCAACGATTTTTGCGCAAGCGAAAAGGGCTGTACCATGCTTTGGGACAACACATGCTGATTACTTCTATGGTGATGTTTTGTGTACACGTGAACTTACTGAAGCAGAAATCAAAGGTGAATATGAAAAGAATACGGGTTTAGTCATTGTCGAAACCTTTAAAGATTTAGAAGCTAGTCAACATCCTGGTGTTGTTGTCGCATCTCATGGACCATTTACATGGGGAAAAGATGCACATGATGCCGTTCATAATGCAGTTGTTTTAGAGGAAGTGTCAATGATGGCGTGGCATTCAATGATGTTAAATCATGAACTTGAATCCATTCCACAAACTTTACTAGATAAACACTATCTTAGAAAACACGGAAAGAATGCGTATTATGGCCAAAAATAATTATCAACTTGGCCTTTACGAAAAATCAATGCCAGCGTCTTTGTCATGGACCGAAAAATTAAAATATGCACAATCAGCTGGCTTTGATTCGCTTGAAATTAGTATTGATGAAACAGATGAAAAATTAGCACGCTTAGATTATTCTGATGAACAATTAGAAGAAATTAGACAAGCCATGAGAATTACTAATTGTCCAATTCAAAGTATGTGCCTTTCAGGACATCGTAAATTTCCACTCGGTTCTTTGGATCTAGAAACAATTGACAGAAGCTTAGAGATAATGGAAAAAGCATTAATCTTTGCGAACAAATTAGGTATTAGAATTATTCAATTAGCTGGATATGATGTTTATTATAGTGAAGGATCAGAAATAACTAAATCTAACTTTTCCGAAAACCTGAAAAAAGCAGTACAAATGGCCGCAAAACACGGTGTTATTTTAGGTTTTGAAACCATGGAAACAGATTTCATGAATACTTGTACTAAAGCTATGAAATATGTTGATGAAAACAATAGTCCATATTTAGGTGTTTATCCAGACGTAGGCAACTTAACAAATGCAGCGCGTCATTCATCTTTGCCGATTGATAAAGATATAAATAATGCAAGTGGACATATATTTGCAGCTCATTTAAAAGAAATTATTGAAGGTCATTATCGCGAAATTCCATTTGGTACGGGTGATACTCAATATGATGAAGCTATTAAAGAATTACATGATCAAGGTGTTATGCGTTTTACTGCGGAGTTTTGGTATAAAGGCTCAGAACAATGGGTGGAAGATTTAAGTTTTGCGAATAAGTACTTAAGAGAAAAAATTGAGAAGTTTTATAAATAAGGAGACATCATGTTAAATCATAGTGAAATGGCGGGTATCGCAAAGAATATCCGTCGCAATATTATTAAACAAGTCTATAACGCTAAAAGTGGACACATCGGTGGTGCACTCAGTGCAGTAGAAATACTGACTAGCTTGTATTTTAATGAAATGAATCTAACTCAAGATAATGTTGATAATCTTGAAAGAGATAAGTTTGTTTTATCTAAAGGTCATGCCTCTGCATTATTGTATGCAGTACTCAAAGAAAAAGGTTTTTTAACTCAAGACGACTTAATGACGTTTAGACTCATTAACTCAAAACTACAAGGACATCCTAATATGAATTATGTTAAGGGTGTGGATATGAGTACAGGTTCGCTTGGTCAAGGTCTATCAGCGGCTGTTGGTATGGCACTTAATAATAAGATTCATTCAAATGACTTTAGAACCTATGCCTTAGTCGGTGATGGAGAGTCTCAAGAAGGACAAATCTGGGAAGCAGCGATGTCTGCCGCTCATTATGAATTAGATAATCTATGTGCCGTACTTGATGTCAATGGTTTACAGATTGATGGAGATGTCACCAAGGTTATGAATCCATTTCCTTTTAAAGAGAAGTGGGAAGCTTTTAATTGGCATGTGATTGAAATTGATGGTCATGACTATACACAAATAGAGAATGCTTTTAAAGAAGCACGAGAAACAAAAGGCAAACCAACGATGATCTTAGCGAAGACTGTTAAGGGTAAGGGTGTCTCGTTTATGGAAAACAACTACGCATGGCATGGTGTCGCACCTAATGATGATGAATTTACCTTGGCAATGAAAGAATTGGAGGACTAGAGACAATGGCTAAACAAGCAACACGTGTCGCTTATGGTAAGACCTTAGCGAAGTTAATTGTAGAAGATGAGAAGATTGTAGTCTTAGATGCTGATTTATCTAAGTCCACTAAAACAGCGGATGCAAGATCTGCTGTTCCTGAAAGACACTTTAATGTTGGGATAGCTGAAGGGAATATGATGGGGATTGCGGCAGGTTTAGCGACGTGTGGTAATACGGTATTTGCTTCTACCTTCGCCATGTTTGCGGCAGGACGTGCGTATGAACAAGTCCGTAACTCAATTGGGTATACCCATTTAAATGTAAAGATCTGTGCGACTCATGCAGGGATTACCTTAGGTGAAGATGGGGCATCTCATCAAAGTATTGAAGATATTGCCTTAATGAGAGCTATTCCAGGTATGACAGTGATTCAACCATGTGATGAAGTTGAAACAGCACAAGTGATTGAAGCGATTAGTAAAGTGAATGGTCCGTTTTATATTAGACTAGGACGCTCTAATGTAGAAACAGTCCTTGATGACACTTACAAATTTGAAATTGGTAAAGGTCATGTGATGCGTGAAGGTAAAGATATTACTTTAGTTGCGACTGGGATGATGGTTCAAGAAGCTTTAAAAGCTGCAGAAGTCTTAGCTGAAAAGGGAATAGATGTCACTGTTATTAATATCGCGACGATCAAACCTTTAGATGAAGAACTTATTATCAAGTATGCAAAACAATCTAGAGTGGTCATCACATGTGAAGAACATTCTAAGTTTGGTGGTTTAGGTTCAGCAATCGCCGAAACCTTATCTAAGAATCATCCTGTGCTCATGGATATGGTAGCGATTGAAGATACCTTTGGTGAATCTGGTAAACCAGATGAACTGGTCAAGAAGTATGGTTTAAGTGCTGATTCAATTGTTGAGAAGGTTTTAAAGTACGCTTAACAATGAAAGATATTCAATTAATCGCGTTAGACATTGATGGAACACTAGTTAGTGATGAAGGTCTTATTAGTCTAGTAACTAAAAAAGTTCTGCTACAAGTTCAAGAAAACGGTATTCGTTTAGTTTTAGCTTCTGGTAGAGATATTCGAAATTTGTCAGAGATAGCACATGATTTATCAATGAATAAATATGGCGGCTTTTTAATTGGCGCAAACGGTGCGTTGTTAGTTGAATATCCTAGTATGAATATAATTCATCATAAAACAATCAAAGCTTTTGAAGTTCAAAAGCTTTTTGATTTTGGTTTGAAGCATCTTATCGAAGTTTTGGCTATGAAGGAAGAAACGATAGTTGATGCGATTCCTGACTCTTTATTGGCTTTAAAAGATAAATATCGAGAAGAACATAACATTAATATAGATGTCCCAAATACGGCTGGTATGAATGCTTTTATTAAAGATCAAAGATCACGATATCCAAATATTTTCGTGTCTAACCATTATATTGATTCCTTAGGTTCAGTGAATAAAGTTTGTTTTGCCCACGAAGAAAAGGTTTTAGATGAGTTTTCACCTATACTTTTGAATAGGTTTCATAACTTGTATAGTATTTCAAGAACATCAAAACGATGGATTGAGATTACTGCAAAGAATGTAACTAAAGGATCCGCATTGAAGTCTATTAAAGATCGATTGAATCTTGATAATCATCATATGATGGCGTTTGGCGATGGGGGTAATGATTTATCGATGTTTAAAGAATGTCGATATAAAATTGCAATGAAAAATGCGATGCAAGAATTGAAAGAACAAGCAACACATATTGCTGACTCAAATAATGATGATGGAATTGCCAAATTTTTGATGATAGATGTCCTGAAGGATTAATTTTATTTTGTGCGATTATTGTGTTGTTCAACAATCGATTGTTATAAAATATATCAATTTCACTAAATGAATTTATTTGTCAACCAAATTGCTCATTCAAAACGAAATATGGTTCAGTTAGAGTGAACAAATGTTCAATAATTTATAAATTCTTTACAAATGATTACACAAAAGGTATATTTTTTGTAGAAAGCGGAACAAATGTAAACGCTTTAATCTTAAAGGAAAAGGAGATTTAAAATGGATGTAGTATTAGAGTTTTTCTTGGCCTTCATTAATAAGTTCTTAGGTCAAGCTCCATTGTTACTAGGTACAGTTGTCTTTGTTGGTTACTTACTACTTGGTAAAAAATGGTATGTTTCATTAGGTGGTTTTATTAAGACTTATGTTGGATTCAAAATCTTACAAGTTGGTACTGGTGGTTTAGTTGGTGTCTTTAGACCTATCATCACTTCCATTACTGCAAAATTTGGAATTACAGCTTTAGTTATTGACCCATATTACGGTCAAGCTTCTGCAACAGAAATGTTAGGAACTGTTGATTCATTACAATACGTTGGTTATGTAATGATCATTGCGTTCTTACTAAATATCTTCTTCGTTGCTTTCCGTAAAGTTACTAAACTCAGAACTTTATTTATTACTGGTCATATCATGTACCAACAATCAGCTGTTCTATTATGGGCACTATATTGGGTAATTATGGGTGTTACAGGTGAACCTGTATCAATGACTATCGTAATCGTATCTGGTTTCTTAATTGGTACTTATTGGGCAGTTGCTTCTAACTTAATCATTGAAGCTACTAATGAAGTTACTGATGGTGCTGGTTTCACCGTTGGTCACCAACAAATGTTTGGTGCTTGGATTTCTTATCAATTAGCTAAGAAAATTGGTAACCCTGAAAGTTCAACAGAAAACATGGAATTCCCAGGTTGGTTATCAATGCTTAATGATAACGTTGTTGCGAACGTATTAATTATGTCAGTATTCGTTGGAACATTAATGTTCATTCTTGGAGCTGAAAGCTTCGCTTATAATACAAGCAGTTATTTCTTTGTTACTTACGTATTTGAACAAACAGCTTACTTCGCAGTTTATATCGCTATCCTTCAAATGGGTGTTCGTATGTTCGTTGGTGAACTTACAGCTTCATTCCAAGGGATCAGTGATAAATTACTTCCTGGTTCAGTTCCAGCAGTTGACTGTGCTGTTACATTCGGTTTCGCACCAAATGCTGTTATGTATGGATTTATCTTTGGATTCTTTGGTCAAATCTTAGCAATCTTTGCATTAATCGCTATGAATTCCCCAATCTTAATTATTGCTGGATTTATCGCATTATTCTTCGATAATGGTACATTAGCTATCTTCGCTGCCAAAGCAGGTGGACGTAGAGCTGCTGCTATCATCCCATTCTTTGCTGGTATGATCCAAGTATTCGGTAGTGCATTCGTTCTTGCATTCTTAGTAGATTCACCATTAATCGTTGGTTGGATGGGTATGTTTGACTGGGCTACATTATGGGCTGGTACAACAATCCTTACTAGTTATGTAGGTATCATTGTTCCTATTGTATTAATCGGTGTATTACTTGTGATTCCACAATTACAATACAGACGTCATAAAGATACATATTTCACAACAATGAGATATTAATTTAGAATAAAGTTATATTATTCAATCAAATGATTTGAAGTAACCATAGTCCCAAGCATTGATTGCTTGGGACTATTATTTAAAAGAGGTAGATATGATTAAAATGGTTGTTTCAGATATGGATGGTACTTTGCTTAGAAAAGATCATTCAATATCAGAGCGCAATAAAATGGCAATACGTAAACTTAAAGGGATGGGAATACATTTTGTCATCGCAACTGGACGACCTGATCAATTAGTTAAAGAGTATATATCTGAGTTGAATATCGATAATGAAATGATTATGTGTAATGGAGCTGTTATCGGTCACCCATTTAAGAAAGAGCGATTACTAGATTTATGCATTCCCGAAAAAGAAGCCAGAGAAATAGTAAAACTCTGCGATGATACTAATGCACTTTATTTGTTATATAAAAAAGACGCGATTGTTTCAAAATTGAATTATCGCGCTCAATATTTTATCAATCGAAATGAAAGTTTAAGCGAGTTATCGAAAAGTGTATTTGAGATTATTGAAAACTCAAATGATATTGTAGATTTTAATCATTTTAATAAGATATTAATTATCGAACATGATGAAGTCATCATGAATAATATTATTTATCAGTTAGATGAATATAAAGATTTGGAAGCAGTTATTTCACAAAAAGGATTTGTAGATATTGTTCGTAGTCCTTCAAGTAAAGGGAATGCGGTTAGGTTATTAGCACAAAAATATAATGTATCACTTGATGAAGTAGCCGTTCTGGGCGATCAAGATAATGATGTATCAATGTTTGAAATTGCTGGTAAAAGTGTTGCCATGGCAGATGCTAGTGATTTAGCAAAAGAGGCTGCTGATGAAATTACACTCGACCATGAAGATGACGGTGTTGCTTATTGGTTGGAGAATAATTTACTTTTTATGAAATGATTAAAGTAAACACAAAGGTTATAATAGTTGTAAAGATATAAATTTTTAAGAAAGGAAGATAAATTTATGTTAAAAGTACTAGCGGCGTGTGGGAATGGAATGGGGAGTAGTCAACTCATTAAAATGAGAATTGAGGGGGTTTTAAAAGAACTAAAACAAGATTACCAAATCGATCACTCAAGTGTCGGGATTGGTAAGAGTATGGCAAATAATTATGATTTAGTTATTGTTCCTTTACAATTAGTTGGTGAATTTAGTTCAGTTAAAGAAACAACAAAAGTAATTGGTCTTAAAAATCTCTTAAGTGCTGATGAAATGAGAGAAAAAATATCAGCTGCATTAAATTTATAATAATAAAAGAAGTCGTTTAAAAAATATGAAAGAAAGAAAGGTTCCTAATGTCAAACTTAGATTCAAATGATAAAGATTTACTTGTTGAAATAAGTGTGATGTATTACCTAGAAGGTAAGACACAGAGTGAAATCTCTAAGGAACTTTTTATTTCGCGTCCTAAAGTTTCGCGTTTATTAAATCGTGCTCGTGAACTAAATATTGTTGAAATTAAAATCAATTATGAGAGTGATGATTTAAACCGTGTTTCGCGTCAAATCCAACAAAGGTTTGGGGTTGAAAATGTAGTCATTGTCAAAACACTATCAACTGAAGCTGAAACAGTTAAGGAAATTGGTAAAGCAGCAGCTTTAGAATTAGATTCAATCATAACTGATGGTGTGCGTATTGGTATGTCATGGGGACGAACTGTTAAAGCAATGGTGGATGCTTTTAAAGAAAAACATACTCATAATGTGAAAATTGTTGAATTATTCGGCATGGTTGAATATGGTGAAGCATCACAAGAGTTGCTAAGCATAGGTTTTGAACTTAGTAAAAAAGTGAGTGGATCATTCTATTCCTTACCATCACCGTTATACATTAATGACAAGAAAACCCGAGATATTTTATTAGAGAATCCAGTTATAAACAACACTGTAGAAATGTTGGATAAATGTGATTATATTGTTACGGGTTTAGGGGTTGTTAAAGAAGGGGAGTCTCAACGCATTTGGGACGCACATATTGATAATAAAACGCGCGAAGAATTGTTGGAGTTAGGCGCGAAAGGTTATTTGTGTGCTCACTTCTTTGACCATAATGGTTTGTTTATTAAACACCCCATTAATGACAATATTATTGGGATTAAAATCGATACCATTCGAAATAAAAAGGTTTTCTTAGTTGCAGGTGGCTTAAATAAAGTTGAAGCGATCCATGCGGTATTAAGAAGTGGTTATGTTAACAAAATTGTGTCAGATGATAAAACATTAAAAGCCATTATTGAAATGGATAAACATCAAGAAGATTAACAAATAAGTAGATTTAAATAGTAGGAGGAGAATGTAATGTTACCAAAGTTACAAGTTGCTCTAGACCTTACTGATTTAGATGAAGCCATAAATTTTGTAAAAGATAATAAAAATATTGAAAATTTAGACATTGTTGAAGTCGGTACGGTACTCTTAGCGAGTGCAGGAGCAGATGCAATTAGAGAAATTAAAAAGTATGCAAAGGATAAAGAAATCGTTGCTGACTTTAAAATTGCTGATGCTGCAAAGACATTAATCACAATGTTTTTCAATGCAGGAGCAGACTATACAACCGTTATTGCTTCTGCAAGTCCTGTAAGTATGGAAATTGCATCTAAAATTGCCAAAGAAAAAAATAAAACAGTACAAATAGAACTCTATGGTGATTGGGATGAAGAAAAAGCTCGTTCATGGATACAAACAGGACTAAATCATATTATCTATCACCACTCTCGCGATGCTAATGAGGATTGGGATGATAGTGATTTAGAAAAGATAAAACTTTTATTATCACTTGGCTATACCGTAAGTGTCACAGGTGGTTTAACACCTGAAATTATTCCTTTATTCAAAGGTTTAAAAATACACTCATTTCTAGTTGGTCGTACGATATATCAATCAAAAGAACCACATGTAGTGGTACATCAATTTAAAGAAATGATTACGAAAGTATTCGAAGAATAGGAAGTAAAAAAATGAAATTATTTGCAGATGAATTAAAAAATTGGAAAATATATAATCTAGAACAACCTCGTTTTATTGGTATGCCAGAGTACCCTAATCACAGACCAGCCTATAATTATTTTGTGACGAGAAATCACAGTGGTGGTTATCATCCTGAGACTAAAGGACCAAGATCTTCTGCACAAGGCTTCTTTATCATGACTGATCACTCAGGTACACATATGGATGCTTTATGTCATCAAGCACTTAATATGAAGTTAACAGGTGGCATCGAAATTAATAATTCAATTGAAACACCTGAAGGTTATACCGTAAATGGAGCAGCTGATTTAGATCCCATTATTTCACGTGCTGTTATGTTAGATGTCGCTGCGTATAAAGGTGTGGAAGTATTACCTAATCGTTATTCAATTACTAAAGAAGATTTAATTGAAACAATGAAATTTGAAAATATTGAAATTCATGAAGGTGATGCGATTCTTGTGAGAACTGGTTACGATACACTTTGGTATGATGCGGTAGAAAATATGCGTTATGCCGGTGTTAGTGGTGAGGCTAGTTCATGGGTCAGAGAATTTAAACCAATTGTGTTTGGTGTTGATCAATTATCTTGGGATATCCCAGAAGAAAAAGATCCTGTAACGGGTTCAACCCATTGGGCACATATTTATTTACTAGTTGAAGATGGTATTACCATGATAGAAAACATGAAACTAGATGAACTTGCAAAGGATAAACAATATGTATTTACACTTATGTGTTATCCAATGAAATTTGAGAAAGCGACGGGTACACCAGTTGTGCCACTTGCGATTGTTGAAAGATAATGTTTGAAAAAGAAAAGAAATCGATTATTCATGCTGGGGAACTGTTGGATCGATATGGTTTAATTGCTTTAACAGGTGGTAATCTTTCCTTAAGGTTAAGCAATGGAAATTTCTTAATGACACCATCAGGCATGATGTATGGCAGTATGGATATTAGTGATTTAGTTGAAATTGATAAAGATGGGAAAGTCATAAATGGACATCGTCGTGTGTCTGTTGATCATAAAGCTTTACTCTATATTTTCAATAATATGCCAGCTGTAAATGCAATCATTCATACCCATCAACCTTATGCGACAGCTGTCGGATTAGTTGAAGACGAAATCCCATGTAATTTAACGACTTTAGCGAATGCGACAAAAGGTACAGTAAAAGTTGCACCATATGTTTCAGCCGCAACTGAAGAAATGGGTATAGAGACAGTTAAGTATATTGGTGATAAATTAGCTGTTATATTAAAACATCATGGTGTTATTGCGATAGGTAAAGATCTACAACAAGCTTTATATGCAGCTGTCTATTTAGAAGAAGCTGCAAAAACTTATACCATCGCTAGAAGCATGAGTGATCATGTTGCTTTGTTAAATGATAATCAGATAAAAGAATCAGTAGAAGTCTTTAATAACTATGGTCAAAAATAAAAATAGCGTATCCAGAAATTGGATGCGCTATTTTATTAGTATTCGCCTTTAGTATTCTTTTCTTTTAAATTGCCAGTGACTTCATGACGTTCTACAAGCTTAGCTTTTAAATCATCAAGCGTGACACCTTGTTGATACATCAATACCATCAAGTGATAGGCTAAGTCAGATAACTCTTCAACGACATCGTTTTTGTCGTTGTTTTTAGCTGCGATAATTGTTTCAGTGGCTTCTTCGCCAACCTTCTTGCATATCTTATCTAAACCACTATCGAGTAAATAGTTTGTATAAGATTTTTCAACAGGATGATGTGCACGATCTTCAATTTGAGAATATAAGTCATCAAGAATTGAGAACTGACCGATTTCACCCCCATCAAAACAAGAGAACGTATTTAAGTGACAGGCACCAACACCATTTTGTTTAACTTGAACAAGTAGGGTATCACTATCGCAGTCAAAAGCCATTGACTTTATTTCCTGGGTAGCACCAGATGTTTCACCTTTATGCCACTGCTCATTGCGAGAGCGCGAATAGAAACAAGTTTCATTATTGGTTAACATATAGTCATAAGCTTCTTGATTAGCATAGGCAAACATTAAGACTTTACCTGAGTAATAGTCTTGTACAATAACAGGAACTAGTCCTTTATCATTAAATTTTATTTTAAGATTCGACATGGGATCTCATTCCTTTCCATAGCTTCTTTAACTTCATCAACCGTTGCTTTTCCATAGTGGAACAAAGAGGCAACAAGGGCTGCATCACAAGTGGTTTCTTTAAAGACTTCAATAATATCTTCAACAGAACCACATCCACCTGAGGCTACAACAGGGATATTAACCGCATCACAAACCGCTTTTGTTTGGGCAATATCATAACCATCTTGTGTACCATCTGCGTTCATGGATGTTAATAAGATTTCTCCAGCACCTAGTTCTTCAACCTTTTTAGCCCATTCAACTAAATTTAAACCAGTTGGTTTACGTCCGCCATTGATATAAACTTCAAAGTCTTTTGAATCAATCGCAACGACGACCGTACTTGATCCAAATTCATCGGATGCATCTTTAATGAGTTGAGGATTATTAACCGCTGATGAGTTAATCGAAACTTTATCGGCACCAGAGTTTAAGATTTTTCTAAAGTCATCTAAGGTTCGTATACCACCACCAACCGTTAATGGAATAGAAAGTACGGATCCAGCTCTTTCAATCAAATCATAGATGGTATCACGATCTTCATGAGTCGCAGTAATATCTAAGAAGACAACTTCATCAGCCATTTGATCTTCATAACGTTTGGCTATTTCAACGGGATCACCTACATTAACGAGACCTTCAAAGTTGATACCCTTAACGACATGACCATCTTTGATATCTAGACAGGGGATGATTCTTTTTTTAAGCATGCTTCAAGATCCACCTTTCCTTCATAGTAAGCTTTCCCAACAATGGTTCCATAGTAAGGATTGTCTAAATCATTATCTGAGGCAACGCCTCCAGATACAATGATTCGTTTATTTTTAATTTGTTTATACATATCCCAATTTGGTCCTTTTAAAGTTCCATCTTTGGAAATATCAGTAACGATAATAATGTCGCAAGGAAGGGACTCAATAAAATCTAAATAATCAAGTTCAGATTTTTCAGTCCAACCATGAACGGCTACTTTACCATCTTTAACATCCACGCCTACGACAATTTTCTCTTTGCCATATTTGTTGACCATATCAATCACAAATTGTGGGTCTTTAACCGCAACGGTTCCAAGGATAACACGTTTCGCAACTTGAAGATATTTATCAACCACTTCAGCACTACGAATTCCGCCACCAACTTCGATATCAATGATTTTCGCAATTTGTGTAATGATGTCAAAGTTAGGATTATCACCTGATTTTGCGCCATCCAAGTCTACGATATGAATGATTTGCGCACCCATATCTTTAAATGTTTGGGCAATCTCTAATGGATTATCGCTATAAACTGTTTTTTGATCATAATCACCTTTATATAAACGAACAGCTTGTCCACCTAAAAGATCGATTGCAGGTATTATAAGTCCCATTTCTTTGCCCATCCTTTGAGTATTGCTTCACCAACCGTTGAACTTTTCTCTGGGTGAAATTGAGTACCCATAACTTTTCCTTGACCAACTGTGGCTGGAATTTTAACACCACCATATTCGACATATTCGATCGTTGTTTCATTAAAATCAGCCATATAGGAGTGCACAAAATAAACATCTTCTTTGGTTTCACTTAAGGTATTCCATCCCATGTGAGGAAGTTTAGCGGTGGTTGGTATGAGTTTAACATCACCTTTTAATAAACCTAGACCTTCGATTTCCTCACCTTCAAAACCACGCTCAAATAGAATTTGCATTCCAAGACAGATACCTAGAATTGGTTTATCTGTTTTGCGTAATTCATCCGCTAAAGGACCTAAGTTATCCATGGCTGTTTTAAAGGCGCCAACCCCAGGCAAAATAATCGCATCTGCATCATCAATGTTTTTTGATAATTTAGCTTCTATCCCAGCTCTTTTACACGCATTTAAAACTGATTTGATATTTCCACAGTTATAGTCAACAATGACAACCATCTATAAAACTCCTTTAGTTGATGGGATATCAGTAGAGGTGATTTCAATCGCTGTTTTTAAAGCCATTCCAAATGCTTTGAAGATAGCTTCAATTTTGTGGTGCGTATTTTTACCGTAAAGTTCATTAATGTGTAAGGTCATACCTGAATTAAAGGCTACAGCTCTAAAGAATTCTTCCGTCATTTCAGTTTCAAATTCACCCACTCGCTCAGCGCTTAATTCTGCATTAAAGACTAAATAAGCACGATTAGCTAAATCTAAATCTACAGATACTAAAGTTTCATCCATTGGACATCTTGAGCTGCCATAACGTGTTATGCCTTTTTTATCAGCTAATGCTTCTTTAAGGGCTAAGCCTAAGGAAATCCCAATATCTTCAATCGAGTGGTGCGTATCAATAACTAAATCACCCTTACATTCAATGTTGAGTGTAATACCCGCTCTAAAGGCAAATAAATCTAACATGTGATCAAAGAATCCAATCCCTGTATTGATGTTTGAATTTCCTTTTTCATCCAAGTTTAAACTCAATTTGATTTGAGTTTCTTTGGTATTTCTTTCTATTTGGCTTTGACGCATTTGATAAAGGCCTCCATTTCTTTCTGTGTACCAATCGATACACGAATTCGATCTGGGAATTTATCCCAATAACGAACAACTATTTTATTCTCTAATAAGTATTCATACATCTCTTTGGCATTTTCACACTTCCAGAATACGAAGTTCGCATCAGAGTGTAAACAATCAATCTGTGTTTCTAACCATGCCCGAGTCTTTTTAACTTCTTCAACAATTGGATCTTGAGATATCGCTTGAGTGGCTAAATTTTCCGCAATCATATCAATCGGATAGGAATTAAAACTATTCTTGGATTCGTTTAACTTCTCAATGAGTTTTTCATTACCTATCGCAAATCCAACTCTTAGACCTGCCAGCGAATATGATTTTGAAAAGGTCCGAACCACTAATAAATTATCGTACTTTTTAGTGAGCTCAATCGCAGATTTAATATCTGAGAAATCAATATAAGCTTCATCGATAACCACAATTCCATCAGTTGGAATAGAATCAATATTTATTCCAATGCCAGTAGGAGCGTTAGGATTGGCAATAATACAGTTACCACTATATTCACTAAAATCAATAGTCCAATTTTTTAAAGGAATATAATTTGCTTTCGCATTATAGAACTCAGTCCATACTGGATAAAATCCATAAGAGATATCAGGTTGAGTAAGGACCTTATCTCTAAAGAAGGTTTCATAGATAAGCGCAATAACTTCATCGCTTCCATTTCCAACAAAGACATTTTCAAGTTTTACATCAAACTTATCTGCAATCGCTTGGGATAATTTTGAACTTTCAGGATCTGGATAGAGTTTTAGTTTACTTAAGTCAATACTATCTAGATTTACTTTTGGAGGGTAGGGATTCTCGTTTGTATTGAGTTTAATATATCCTTCACCCTTAGGTTGAAATCCTGCAACATAGGCCATTAGAATCTTACCTTTAAACTATTTGCGTGAGCTGATAGTCCCTCTCTATTGGCAAACTCTATCACATCATTTTTAAATGTTTCTAGAACTTCTTTTGGATAATAAGAATATGAACTGTATTTAATAAAATCATAAACCCCTAAAGGTGAATAGAATTTAGCGGTACCAGAAGTTGGGAGTACATGGTTTGTTCCAGACATATAATCCCCTAAAGGTTCTGGTGAGTTTTTACCTAGGAAGATTGAACCTGCATTATCGACTAAATCTAGATATTTAAATGGTTCATCTACTAATAACTCTAAGTGTTCGGGTGCGATTTCATTCGAAATATTAATCGCTTCCTCAATACTATCGACAAGTAGTGCACTACCATAATGTTTTAAACTTGACTCAATGATGTCTTTTTTGGATAGACTTTGAATTTGTTTTTCAATTTCTACTTCTGTTTGTTGAATAATATCTTTTGAAGTCGTAATAAGAATAGACTTTGCCATTTCATCATGCTCTGCTTGAGACATTAAGTCAGCTGCAATATAAGCTGGATTCGCATTCTCATCCGCAATCACTAAGACTTCAGATGGTCCAGCCACCATATCAATGTCAACATCCCCATATACTTGTTTCTTAGCGGTTGCGACATACATATTTCCTGGTCCCACAATTTTATCGAATTTCTCAATACTTTGTGTTCCATAAGCCATGGCGGCTATTGCTTGAGCACCACCAATTTTATAAATGTTTTCAATTCCTAATACTTTACATGCCATTAAGACTTCTTTTGAAGGATCAGGTGTAAATAAGGCGATTTCTTTAACACCAGCGAGTTGTGCTGGAATGACATTCATTAAAACAGAAGAAGGATAGGAAGCTTTTCCACCAGGAACATAGACGGCGACTCTTTTAAGTGGTCGAATAAATTGACCCATGATAACGCCATCACTTTTTCTAAGTTCAAAACCTTCACCAATTTGGTTTTTGTGGAACTCTGTAATTTGAAACTTTGCACGCTCTAAGATACGCATGAAATCTACTTCTTCTTCTACATTGTTTTGAATCACAAATGGACCTTCATAGTTATCAAATTTCTTATTGTATTTAAGAATGGCATCATCACCATTTAAACGTACATCTTGAATAATATCTCGAACAATATTTTCCACTTTTAAATTCGTTTCAAGTGTTCTTTCTTTGAGTTCTCTATTGAAGCGCATTTGTCATGACCTCTAAAACTTTCTGTGTTTTCTCACTATATTTTAAAGCAGCTTTACTAAATAAAACTTTTGTCTTAATTTGCATGGCTTCTTCAAAGATTATTAAACCATTTTCTTTAAGAGCTCTGCCACTTTCCACAATGTCAAAGATACAATCAACATTACTGAATTTAGGCATAACTTCACTCGATCCACCAATGGTGATGATATCGGCAATAATCCCTTTAGACATAAAGTAGTGATTCGCAATGGCTGGATTTGAAGTTGCGACCGTTAGAATCTTTTCTTCACTATTCTTACAAGATTCATAGAATTCTAAAGTTTCAGGTAGACCAGCCACACAGAAACGTGAAAGGGGACATAGTTCTAAATTAGGCAATAAATCAGTGACAAAGTTATCACCACGTAAACTATTTTTAAGTGTTGCATTCTCTAATTCATATTCGCGATAGTTATCAAATGCCGCAACACCAAGTTCTGCCCAGTTACGATCAATATATTGTGGTATATCTGCCACTTTAACTAAGATAAAGTTATAATCTCCACAATCTGATTTAAATTCTAAAACTTTACCTTTCGCATCTTTCATCTCAGCTTCTAGAGTAGATGATGTAATGCCTGCATTTTGAAATTTGGCGTAGGCTGATCCTAATAATCTTTTTCCTTTTGGAAGTGCAATGGTAATGGTTTTCATAAAAGTTCTCCTATGTTTATTTTAATAAAAAAGCGCAAGAATTTCTTGCGCAACCCTAAATCTTTGTAATGTTTAATTACTTATTTAGATAACGCAAAAAACCATCATTTGATGGTGAGTACTATGGTGATGTGTATGTGTTGAATAAACTGTCATTTCAATCTCCTTTAGCACTTTACTGCTTTATCTTAGTAAAGTATAGCATAAAGCTTTTATTTGTCTACTGTTTTTATCGTTTTGTGAATAAACCATTAGTTTACACACTCTTTTGGTGTAAGTGATATGATTTAAGTAGTTATGGGTGTTAAAAATCAAAATAATACACAACGAAGACCTTTTGTCTTAATGTTGACATTATTGAGTCTACTTGCGATTGCTTTGTCTTTAAGTCAACAGAGTATCACAGCGTTTTTTAATGGAACTCAAGAAGTTCATAACTTACTTGAAACAGCCTATAATATTCAAACCTATGATGTCATCTTAACCACTGAAGCTAAACTTTATGCGATTGATTCTGATTCATCCCATCAAGTCATTTATGATGAAACACTTATTTTATTAGAAGAAGCTTTTGATGAGGTTGTTGATTTTGATCCAAATTATCAATCCTACATTGATCGTATTGATGAAGCGAATATATTATTAGTTGATTTGGAACTTCAAGCTTTTGATTTAAGTTCTAAATATCATAATAGTGAAGCGATTCGAATACTACTTAGCCAAGAATATAGTCAGTATAAAGAAATGTATGCTTTAGTGCTTAATGAATTAATCGAAGATATTAATTCAACGCATAATGCAAGATATGAACAACTTGAAGATACACTTAACTTTAATTTGCTCATCATATTTTCTGTATTTATTTTAATTATTATCTTCTTAGTGATTGTTTATATTGTGCTTGAAAGACGCATGCGCTTTGAACAAAAACTCACGGTAATTTCGCATCGTTTATTATCCACTGATGAAACCATTGATTCTGTTTTTGAATATACTTTAAATGAAATAAAGGACTTCTTTAAATTAGATTATGTCCTCATTTTAAATCATCGAGGACAAGGGAAGGCAGAAAGCTATACCTCTTCATTAAATAAGCAAGATAAAGACTTTGATAAGAACATCAAAGAACAACTAAAATATTTTCCAAGTGATGTCAGAAATGTAGAGCGTTGTAGTCGCTATAGTTTATCGAAAGATAAACGTGATCGACTTGAAATACTACAAGCAAGTGATGTGCTGCGTTTAATATCTAAAGTCAATGAATCATTAGCTTTAGAACTTGTTTTAATCAGTAAACACTCACATCGTTTGTATTCAAATCTTGATCAATTAGGATTACAGAATTTAATGGATCTATTACTTCTTTTCTTAGACCAAAGTTCTTATAAACAGAATCTTTATCATCTCGCAACCTATGACACGTTAACCCATATCTTAAATCGTCGTAGTTTCTTGCGAGAATTAGACAACATTCTATATCATCATAAAAAATCTCAACAGACCTGTCATATGATTATGATGGATCTTGATTTATTTAAAAATGTTAATGATGAGTATGGGCATGCGGTAGGTGATGAAGTATTAAGACACTTTACGTCTCATGCGCAAGCTTGTATCCGAGCAGATGATGTCTTTGGTCGTATTGGCGGTGAAGAGTTTGCGATTGTTTTACCAAATAGCACTGAAAAAATCGCATTAAGAGTGGCCAATCGTATTCGTGAATTAATTGAGTCACAAGCTTTAAACATCGATGCTTATTCAATTAAATACACGGTTAGTTTAGGTGTTACTAAGGTAAATGATAATGATACTGCCTCAACACTCATGATTCGTAGTGATAAAGCTTTATATAAAGCTAAAAATAATGGTCGAAATCAAGTTCAAATGATTTAAAGGAGAAACATAATGCCAAGACTAGGAATATCGATTTATCCAGATATCGCAAGTATGGACGATATCTACACCTATATGGAGAAGGCAAGCCAAGCAGACTTTAAACGTGTCTTCTCAAGTATGTTTAGTGTAGAAGATACTATTGAAAATGTCATAAGCATGTTTACTGAACTTAGTACTAAATGTCATGAATTAAACATGTTGATGAGTGTGGATGTAAATCCAGAACTATTTGAAAGACTTAAATGCACACCTGATGATATCTCAATTTTTAAAACCATTGGGATTGATATCTTACGTATGGATATGTCTTATGGACTAGAAGGTGATACAAAACTGATTAATAATAAAGAAGGCATTCAATTAGAATTTAATGCTTCTGCCTTAAAACCAAGTTATATTAAAGAACTGATTGAAAATGGCGCAAATAAAGAGAATATCTTAGTTAGCCATAACTTCTATCCGCAACCTTATACGGGTATGAAATGGGATAAGTTCTTAAAGGTTTCTAAAGCTTTTAAGGAAACAGGAATCAAAGTGGGTGCCTTTGTGAGTTCACACGCAGAAAACACACATGGTGTCTATGGTGCCATAAATGGCTTACCAACCGTTGAAAGAATGAGAAGGTATTCAATAGATTTACAAGTCAGATTGATGTTGGCTACAGAAGTTATTGATGAAATCATGATTGGGAATGCGTTTGCGAGTGATGAAGAATTTAAAGCAATTAAAGAAGCGATTAAAAAACTTAAACCAAAAACGAATTATTTAGAAAAACTTCCGTTTGAAGAGTTCTTTAAAAAACAAGAGATGCCTGATGTGAAAAAGGTCAGAGTCAATTTAGATAAAGCTATTAGCGATACCGAAAAAGATATCCTTTTAAATTTCTTCCCTCATATAGATATGGGAGATAGTAGTGAATGGATTTGGCGTAATCGACTTCCTCGTTTCTTCTTTCATGGGAAAGTTCCTCAACGAAAAGTATCTCAAAAAGAATTTGTGAGAGGTGATGTGGTAATGGTGAATAACGAATATGAACATTACTCATCTGAAATTCAGGTAGTACTACTTCCAATGGAGAATGATGGAACACGTAATTTAATTGGTCACATATCAGAAGAGGAAATGGAAGTCTTTGAATTAGTCAATGATATGGATCTAGTTCAATTCTTGGAAAAATAATAGACTAGGGGCTGTGAAAACAGCCTTTTCTTTACAAGAAATGGGAAAAATATTTTATTATCAGTATAATAAGAACTTGAAAGTGTAAAGAGTGTAGAGTGTATGGATCAAATCATTGGACAATTATTAATATTATTAGGCTATATCGTTGTAGGTTATGTGGCGAATAAAGCACATGTTTTGGATACAGTTTCAGATAAGTATTTTTCAAATTTCTTATTAAAAGTTACCTTGCCTGCAGCCATCATATCTTCAGCAATTGGCATTGAAACAGATGATAAAATGAAGGCTATTATTATCTTGTTTATTGCGACATTTATTTTTATTCTGGTACCAATTATGGCAACAATCTTTCAGAAAACACTTAAATTAGATCGCATCTATCGAATGATGTTTACGTATCCAAACCTCGGTTTTATGGGAATGCCGATTATGGCAGCACTGTATGGACCAATTGGTGTCTTCTATGCATCTTTGTTTATGATTGTGTTTAATTTTTCTATCTTTTCTTATGGCGTCACAATTGTTTCAGAAAATGAAAAATTTGAACTTAAAAAACTATTAAACCCTGGCATAATATCTGCACTAATCGCAATTATCATATTCTTAGGATCCATTTCAATCCCATCTGTTTTAAGTGAATTGCTTGGTAAAGTAGGATCTATCACATCACCACTTGCCATGATTACTTTAGGTTCAACATTAACCTATGTTCATATTCGCGATGTTGTTAAGGAAAAAGTATTATACGTCTTTGCTTTATTTAAATTGGTCATTTTTCCAGCTATAATTTGGTTTATCCTACGTTGGTTTGTAAGTGATCCAATTATTTTAGGTACAAGTGTTATCCTTTCGAGTTTACCTGTCGCAAGTAATGTGACAATGTTTTGTATACTCTATGATGGGAATAAGGAACTTGCGGTAAAAGGAACTTATTTATCCACGATACTATCATTTATTACCATACCCATTTACATGCTTATATTTTCGATAACTTGAGATTTAAAAAACGAGCGATGCTCGTTTTCTTTAGGCTTTAAGTTGTAGTGGGGTAGTGATACAGGTATCGCTTTGATCAAAGGTGAAGATTGATGATTCAACTGATAAATCATTGTATTCAATGTTTATTGTACCTTCAATATCTTTTGGTAACCATAAACCAATAAATCCTGAGTCCATACTTGTTAGATAATCATCAATAATGACTGTGCCATCAACTTTTGTAATTATCACATGGAATGTTTCATTCTTAAGTTCACCACGGCAAGAAACTAAATTATGTTGTCCACATGGGTGAGTAGAATTGATGTATGGCGCAAAGGAAACGTAGAATTGGTCGTCAGGCAAATCAAAATTAAATTGTTCTCCATTATCATATAAAACTAATGTATTAGGTGTAATAGAAGCCGTTAAAGATGAGGGTTCATCTACTCTTTCATCTAAAGCATTCACCATTTCAATGACAGACATAGAGTCTAGATCATATTTTTCTAAGACTGTTTGTGTATTGAATTGGCTTAATAGTTGATAACTGATGATAGCTATTGATACGAAGCTAAAAGTAATAATAGATAAAAGTTTTCGATTCATTTTATTCTCCCTATCTACTTAATAGGTAGTGATAGTATACGAATATTTATAGTGCTTGTATAGTGTTTTTGTGAAAATAAATAAAATACCCTTATAGGATATATAATAATCGATTTATTTATACATTATCTTTGGTTTATTTAAATGTTTTTTCCATCACAATGCCTGTTAATGGAACACCCCAATCCTTAATTTCGTATTGGGATACTTCCACAAATCCCAATTTTTTATAGAGTTTAACAGCTTTAGTTTGAGTATGGGTTGACTCTAGAAAGATTTTATTAAAATGTTTTGAGGCATATTCCATGGCTTGATTCACTAAATTCTGTCCTAATCCATTACCCCGATAATCTGGATCAACCAATAACCATCTTAATTGACATAAACCTTCATCTTTATCGATGATAGCGATGGTCCCAACAATTTGATCTCTGTCCTTTGCGATGAAGTACTTATCGTTTTTAGATGGATATACCAATACTTCATAGAGTGTTTTACAAACATAACCCTCAAATACTGAACCATAGTTTTCTTCTGACTTGTAAATTTCCGCATGCATTGTAATCATTCGTCCTGCATCGCCTGTGTTTAATTTAGATAGTACTTCAATTTGAATAGTCATAACACACTCCAATTTTTAACTATTATAAACCTTTATGAACTTGATAAAAAATTAATTTGATATGGGAATAAGAGTCTATATAAGTTAAACTAATAGGGAAAAAGAGGTATAAGAGATGGGATATAACGAAGACGCATTAGCACTACATAAAAAACATGTGGGGAAATATGAAATAAAATCAAAAGTATCAGTTAAAACAAAAGATGATTTAAGCATTGCTTATACACCAGGTGTAGCGGCTCCTTGTTTAGAAATCAATAAAAATCCAGAAACTGTTTTTGACTATACGGCTAAATCAAAAACCATTGCGGTTGTATCGGATGGTTCAGCTGTATTAGGTTTAGGCAATATTGGCGCAAAAGCAGCAATTCCAGTTATGGAAGGAAAAGCAATCCTTTTTAAAGAATTTGGTGATGTTGATGCGATTCCTATTTGTGTTGAAACACAAGATGTCGATGAAATCGTTAATATCGTTAAGAATATTAGTCCAACTTTTGGGGGAATAAATTTAGAAGATATTTCAGCACCAAGATGTTTTGAAGTTGAACGCAAACTTAATGAAGTTTTGGATATCCCTGTCTTTCACGATGATCAACATGGTACAGCCATTGTGGTTTGTGCGGGAACTATTAATGCATTAAAACTCGTCAATAAAAAAATGGAAGATATAAAAATTGTGATAAATGGGGCAGGAGCTGCGGGTACTGCAATCTGTAATATGCTTATTTCTTTAGGGGCAAAAGATATTATAGTATGTAATTCTAAAGGGATTATCACTAAAGAACATACACGCTACGAAGTATCACAATATACGAATAATAATCAAATATCAGGTACATTGGCTGATGCGGTTGTTGATGCCGATGTCTTTATAGGCGTTAGTGCAGCTGATACATTAAAACAAGAAATGGTTAAAACTATGGCGGATCAGTCAATTATCTTTGCGATGGCTAATCCTGATCCTGAAATACTTCCTCATTTAGCTCTTGAAGCAGGTGCTTATGTGGTGGGTACTGGTCGATCAGACTTTAATAATCAAATAAATAATGTTTTAGCTTTTCCAGGTATTTTTAAAGGGGCTTTAAGAGCACGTGCAAAACATATCACCGAAGCTATGAAACTCGCAGCTGTTTACGCAATTGCAGATGTAGTGTCAGAAGAAGAACTCACAACGGAATATGTTATACCAAGTATTTTTCATCCTGAGGTTTCCAATAAAGTTGCTGAGGCAGTTGAGAAAGCATGGGTTGAGAATAACTAATGTCGAATTTTAGAATTGAAAAAGACAGCATGGGGGAAATTCAGGTTTCATCAGATAAAAAATGGAAAGCTCAAACCCAACGTAGTTTAGAGAATTTTAAGATAGGTACTGAAAAGATGCCTTTAGATTTGATTTATGCTTTAGTTCAAGTCAAACGTGCTGCAGCACAAGTTAATTTTAAAAAAGGTTTATTAAATCAAGAAAAAGCAGAGGCTATTGATTTTGCCTGCGATGAATTATTATCTGGGAAATATGATGAAGAGTTTCCTTTAGCTGTATGGCAAACCGGATCTGGGACGCAGTCCAATATGAATGTGAATGAAGTCATTTCTTTCTTAGCGAATGAAAAAGTAGGTAAAGATTTAGTTCATCCTAATGATGATGTCAATAAAGGGCAAAGTTCAAATGATACTTTTCCAACCGCAATGCATGTTTCAGCATCGTTGGCTCTAGTTTATGATTTGATTCCAAGTTTAGAACTGTTCTATGAAACTTTATATGAGTTATCGATTCAATATAATGAGATTGTAAAAATTGGACGAACTCATCTTCAGGATGCAACGCCTTTAAGTTTAGGTCAAGAGATTAGTGCTTGGGCTCATATGGTTCAACAAAACATTTCTATGATAGAAAACAACCTTCCATATCTTTATCAACTAGCGATAGGTGGAACGGCTGTTGGAACGGGTTTAAATACAACTGCTGATTTTGGTGAGCAAGTTGCTGAAATCTTAAAAGAAAAAACTGAACTGAATTTTGTTTCTTCGAAGAATAAATTCCATGCCTTATCAAGTAAAGATGCATTTGTTTTAGTTCATGGATCCTTAAAAGCACTAGCGGCGAACTGTTTGAAGATAGCGAATGATGTTAGATGGTTAGCGAGTGGTCCACGCTCTGGTTTAGGGGAAATATCAATTCCTGAAAATGAACCAGGATCATCCATCATGCCAGGTAAAGTTAATCCAACTCAAGCAGAAGCGCTAAGTATGGTTTGTGCACAAGTCATGGGGAATGATACAACGATTGGTGTTTGTGCATCTCAAGGTAATTTTGAGCTTAATGTGTATATGCCGGTTATGGCTTATAATATGCTACAATCGATTCATTTGTTAAGTGATAGTATTAAAAGTTTCAACAAAAATTGCGCAGTAGGGATTAAACCAAACTTAGATAAAATTAAATCGAATCTTGATCAGTCCTTGATGTTGGTGACGGCTCTTAATCCACATATTGGTTATGAAAATGCAGCTAAAATTGCGAAGCATGCCTACCAAAACAATATGACTTTAAAGCAAGCCGCATTAGAATTAGAACTTGTAAGCTCTGAAAACTTCGACCTATGGGTCAAAGCAGAAAATATGATTTATCCTAAAAAGTAAACCTAAGGGTTTGCTTTTTTGTGCAACTAAGCGTTTCTACCATTTTATTTAGGAAAAAGATAAGTTAAAGCATATAGATATTGTTAAGAGGGTGGATATCATATGATTTCTTTTCTTTTTACATTATTGGCAGCTTTAACATTAGTAAGTGGTATATATTGGACAGTGAAAGAATCTACCAAAAATATCATCTAAAAAAGGAATAAGTTCCAAGTGTTTCATGGTACACTTTTTACAATGTTTAAAGGTTCAATTTATTACAAGTTAACACTGATTGCGCTTATTACGATGGCTGCCAGTTCAATTGGAATTATCCAAAATGTATCTGGTGTTTTCTTTTTGCCAATGAGTCAAGAATTGGGTACTGGCATTGCCTCTTTGTCGATGACACTTACTTTATCCTCTTTAGCTACTGGTTTCTCTAGTCCAATTATGATTCGGTTTATGGTTAAACGTGACTTTATTAAACTCATGCGATTTGGGATTATGATTTCTGCATTATCGACTGTATTAATGGCTTTTACTTCAAATTTATGGATTATCTATGCTTTATCAATCATTAGAGGAATCGCAACAAGTAGTTTTTCTTTAGCACCTATTGTTTATCTTATTAGTAATTGGTTTGAAGAGAAACATGGTTTTGTGACTGGGCTAGTTATGAGTTTTACTGGGATTACCGGAGTTATTTTTAATCCTATTGTCAATAGTATTATCACTTCCTTAAATTGGCGTTATGCGATGGGTTTCACGGGTATTCTAATGTTTATATTAACGTTTGTGGGAACATTTTGGCTTAAACCACATCCTGAAGATAGAGGCTTACTAGCTTATGGTGCTCATGAAAAAGTAATTGATCAGCAAAATCAAAAAAGTGAATCACTTAAACTCAAAATTAATTTATTCTTTATTCTATTAGCCATTTATACGATGTTCAGTTCATCTTTAACTTCAATGATTCAACATTTTCCTGCCTATAGTTTAAGTATTGGACAAACAAGTTCTATCGGAGCTTTAATGGTGTCTGCAGCCATGGTGGGTAACTTATCTTTTAAATTTATTTTAGGAACGCTGAGTGATTATATTGGGATTATTAAAGCTACTTTAGTGATTGCCTTAACTTATTTTATCTCTCAAATCAGTTTTAACTTCTTACCTATACAAAACTCTGAGTTTTTATTGATGATGATGGCTTTTTTTATGGGTTCTATCTATTCAGCGGTAGCGGTGGGAATTCCATTAGTCACTAAACATTTTTATCCAAAAGAAGAATCTAATATTGTTTATGCATCACTGACTGCACTTATATCGATTGGGAGTGCAAGTGGAGTCGTTATTATGGGGCTAATTTATGATATGACTCAATCCTATGCCTATGGATTTCTATCCTTGTTGATAGTTCAACTAACAAGTCTAAGCATTCTCTTTGTATTACTGAAGCTACATAAGCAATAAAATCGTTCATAATTACTTAAGAATGAGGCCACGATTAAGCCACATTCTTTTTTTATACTTTGCTTGTAGGAGGCAAAGATATGAGAAAAATAGCCTTAATTCCCTCATTTGAACCTAATCAAACATTAATCAAACTTGTTAAAGAATTGTTTAAACAACATTTTGTTGTTGTCATCGTAAATGATGGTAGTGATGAAAGATATACTGAAATATTTAATCAAGTCAAAGAGATGGCAATTGTTTTAAATCATGAAATCAATAAAGGAAAAGGAGAAGCACTAAAAACAGGCTTATCCTATATCCGAAAATATTTCCCAGAGAATAGTTCAATTGTGACTTTAGATGCAGATGGTCAACATAGTATAAAAGATACACTTAGGGTTTGTGCACATTTAGATAAGTACCCAAATGGTTTAATACTAGGTGTTCGTCATTTTGATCAAGCTGTGCCTCTACGTTCACGTTTTGGGAATATTACAACAAAGTTTATTTTTAAATTAAGCACAGGTCTTTCAGTTTCTGATACACAAACAGGTTTACGTGCTTTTAAAGCGAATAAAATAGAATTTATGTTAGATGTGGAAGGATCTCGCTATGAATATGAAATGAATGTTTTATTAAAGTCAGCACGAGAAAAACAAGATATCATCGAAATTGAAATTGAAACAATCTATGAAAACGATAATGAAGGATCACATTTCGATACGCTAAAAGATTCCTTAAGAATCTATAAAGAGATATTCAAATTTATCTTTACCTCACTAAGTTCTTTTCTTTTAGATATGGGACTTTATAGTTTGTTGCTTATTTTAAGTTCTGGTTTAGGTGTGCTTAGCATTCCTGTTTCCAACATGATCGCAAGAATAATGAGTGCGTCCTATAACTTTACGATGAATCGTTACTATGTGTTTAAACATAAGGATTCAATTTTTAAACCTGCATTCAAATATATACTCCTGGCAAGTTTTATTATGATTGGTAATACATTCTTTTTATCAGCCTTAGTCTATGATTTAGGGCTTAATAAATATATCGCCAAACTTATCACAGAGTTTAGTTTCTTTACATTAAGTTTTTTAAGCCAAAAATTATTTATATTCAATCATCAAAAGGGCTTAAGTGTATGAAAGCATGGATCGTAAAACCTTATAGATACGCTATCCTTTTTGGATTAATCATCACAGTTTTTACAACTTATGTATTACTCGATACTTTTGTGATTGCTCGTACTTATACGGTTGTTGATAACAGTTCAAATGAAACAACTGTCAATGTTGTTGAAGTGAGTTCAGAATCCATTGTCGTTAGTGAAAAGTCATACCTTGACGAAAATATCAGTATTAGTATCACTGAATATCGTGAGAATGATACAACCATCTATGTCGCAGATGTTTTATTAAGTGATGATTCACTATTAAAGACAGCTTTTGCGAATGATAGCTATGGTAAAAATGTAAAAGCAGAAACCAGTGAGATTGCTGAAAGTGTGAGTGCGATACTTGCGATTAATGGTGATTTCTATGGTGCACAAAGCAGTGGTTATGTGATACGCAATGGTGTTTTATATCGAGATACCGTATCGTCATCAACTCAAGAAGATTTAGTGATTTATGATGATGGATCCTTTGAGATTATTATGGAAGGTGAAATCAGTGCACAAGAACTTTTGGATAATGGTGCAATTCAAGTCTTATCTTTTGGACCAGGCTTAATTATTGATGGTGAAATTGCGGTGGATAGTAATGATGAGGTCGGTAAAGCCATGGCATCTAATCCACGAACAGCTATTGGTTTTATTGATGATAATCATTATGTCTTTGTGGTTTCTGATGGACGTACAGATGAAAGTGAAGGATTAACACTTTTAGAACTAGCGACGTTTATGGAAAGTTTAGGAGTAGAAACAGCGTATAACTTAGATGGTGGTGGTTCATCAACAATGGTCTTTAATGGAGAACTCATTAATCATCCAACTACTAATGGAAATACAATCAGTGAAAGGAGTGTGAGTGATATTGTATACATTGCTTACTAATCAACAGATACAGAAAACGATTAAAGTTTATTTTGTTCTATCTATTTTCACAATCTTATTCAGTGTAGTTTATGAGGCTTTCTCACATGGAGTTTATTCAATCTATATGATTGGTTTATTCCTAATACCTTCTGTCTTTGGTTTAGTAATTTATACCCTTATTGATCGATTTGAAATAGTCATTAACAGGTTAAGTTTTAATTTATATAATTCAGCCATAATCACACTAATGCTTGGTTTTTGTTTACAAGGTATCTTAGAAATCTATGGGACAAGTTCAATTTATATCTATGTATACTTTGGTTTGTCATTGAGTCTACTTGTTCTCGCTTTAGTGAACATGAAAAAAACTGTTTAAGCTAACCTGCAACTAAGCGTTTCTTGAGAACGCTTTTTTTAACGTTTAATCTAAAAGTATATAAGGAGTGAATAATATTATGTATTTCTTTAAAGTTAAGGCAACAAACACAGGGTATAAATTTGATTTCATGAATAATGAACATGACTCAATTTTACACTCAGAAGTTTATACTCTTAAAACATCTTGTTTGAATGGTATTGATAGTATTAAGCGAAGTGTAGAACTTTGTCATTTAGAAGATCAAAGTATTGATCAGTTTGAAAAAGTATCTAATCCTAAGTTTGAAGTTTATAAAGATTCAAATAATCATTTTAGATTTAGAATCAAAGCTGTTAATGGACAAATCATTGGCGCTAGTGACGCATATTCATCTAAATCAGATTGTTTATTGGATATTAAAAACATCTGTGAGAACGTGAAAGAAGCAGTAGTACAAGAGTAGTAGCTCATACAATCGTCGGACATCCAGCATTCCCCCCGCTAGAAAATTAGAATCATCCTTTAAAACACTAACTAACGATTGTATTTCTACATATAAGACGACTGAACAAACAGTTGTCTTTTTTTATTTCACATAATATCCCATTATAATGCAATTCTAATACGTAAACCCTTTGATATACTAAATATACATAATTAATATATATTAAGTCAGCAACCATCCGTTGCTTGAGGATATTGAGTTAAAACCAGTAAGGTAAAGGTAGGGAAACTTACTTATTTTTATTTAGTTAGGGAGGCAGTTTATATGAATATAGCGAGTACGATAAAAGATTTGAGGAAGACACATCATCTTTCTCAAGAACAATTAGCTGATCGAATTGGTGTATCGCGTCAAGCGATTACCAAATGGGAAACAGGTTTAGGGATGCCAGATATTCAAAATATCTGTTATTTAGCAAAATTATTTGGAATTACGGTAGATAGTTTATTAGCACAAAGTTTAATTACTGGAATAGAAAACGAAAAAAAGTTATTACGTGATTATGATGGTTATGAAACCAGCGACTGTTTTGATTTTGGTCAGTTTATCCGTTTTATTAAGTATCAAGATGAATATAAAGATTTATCGGTATCAAATTTTCAGAATAAATCAAAGATTCGTTTAGTGGTGAATGAAGACTATGCGATTAATTTAAGAATGAAATTAGAAGGTTATATGTTATACATTAAAGGCGTAGAGATAGAACCATTAAAAACATCATAGACAGGATGTATGCTAAGATATTTTCATGGCACAAGCATATAGTTATTTAATTAAACCAGCATCAGCAGCGTGTAATCTAAAATGCACTTATTGTTTCTACAATGATGTGGCAGATCATAGGCAAGAATTTTCATTTGGAAATATGAAATATGAAACAGTTGATAAGTTATTAGAAAAAACCTTAGCTGTCGAAAATGGGTCTCAAATTACCTTTGCCTTTCAAGGGGGGGAGCCTACTTTAGCAGGTACAGATTATTTTGATTATTTTATAGATAAAGTGAATAAGCTCAAAAAAGACAAACAAGAAATCTTGTATGCCATTCAAACCAATGGCACCTTGTTGAATGATAAGTGGATAAAAATCTTTAAAGACAATCAATTCTTAGTAGGAATTAGTTTAGATGGTTATTCAACAAATCATAATAAATACCGACTTTCAAAAGATGGCCAAACCTTTAATCAAGTGATGAAGGGTATTCAACTACTTAGAGATAACAACATAGATTTTAATGTTTTGACAGTATTAACAGAAGGTTTAGCTCAACATCCTCAAGAACTCTTTGATTTTTATTTAAAAGAAAAGTTCGATCATGTTCAATTAATCCCATGTTTACCTGATTTTGATTTAAAAGATAATAGTGCTGCATTAACACCAAAGTCATTTGCTTCCTTTTATAAAGTTTTTTATGATCTTTGGCTAAAGGAATATCAAAATAACCATTATATGTCTGTTGGTCTCTTTGATAACATCATTCCAATGTTTATAGGTGTTCGTCCGCAAATGTGTGGTATGTTAGGCTATTGTTCAGCACAAATGGTGATTGAATCAAATGGGGATGTGTTTCCATGCGATTTCTATGTCTTGGATCAATATAAGATGGGTAATATCACAAGTGATTCATTAGCTCATTTATGGAAGAATACAGTCTTACATGACTTCTTAAAAGAAGATAAACGTATGAGTACAGCTTGTGAGTCTTGTAAGTTTAAAAATATTTGTCATGGGAATTGTAAGCGGATGAATATTGTTTACTTTGATGACGAAGGCTATTGTGGCTATCAAGAATTTTTGGAACATGCGCATCAGACTATGATGGAAATAGCGAACAAATTATAAAAAATGGGAATTTAGTTCCCATTTTTAGCTTTCTGATAATTTTTTAGATAATATCGTTAACAATATTTCAATGAATACAAAATAGATAATTTGATCATCTAAAAATGACGAAGTTGTTAAACGTGAAGCAATCGGCAACAAGATTTGTTGATCTACAATGCTTTCAAGTTTATTGCCTGCAGTCATGGTTAAGAGTGTGACAGGGCAATTGTTTAGTTTAGCTAAATTAATGACTGGAATATAGTGTTCCATGCCTTTAATTGAGAAAAGAATCATATAGTCTTCTTCTGTTAATAGTTCAGAAATATCACGCATGGATATTTCATCGCCTATAGCTTCTGCGTCAATTCCAATCTTACCTAGACGCATTCGTAATTGTTGAGCACTTAAAAATGTTCGATTAGAACCAAATATTTTAAGTCGTCTTGATTTAATAATATGATCAGCAAGTTCTTCAATCGCTTTTAAATTTACAGTATCTTGAATTTGATTAATAAGTTTTGAGTAAGTATACGTTATTTTTAATATAGGATCATCACTCGAAACAAAATCAGGCGTATTTGAAATCATAGAACGTGATAATGCGAACCTAAATTCTGAATAACCTTTATAACCAATCTTTTGACATAAACGAATAAAGGCTGCTTTTGATGCGCCTGTTTCTTTCGCTAAGAAGTCTGTGTCTGATTGATAAGCAGTGACAGGATCGTTAAGGATAAATTCTGCGATAGCTCGTTCGGTTTTAGTGAGTGTTGGCATATGGGCTGCCAAGGCTTCAAGAGGAGGTAATACCATATATTTATAATAACATTTATTACTTAAATGGTGATTTTAATTTTGAAATAAATTTCATAAATAAAAAATATTTCAAAAAATATTGACAAATGAAATAAATTTTGGTTTACTATGGTCAGAATGAAAACGGTACCAAAACATTCGTTCTTTAACTCAAACAACAAAAAGGAGATTTTTAATGGATAATTTTACTGCTTTTTTAGAAGCTAAAATCGTTCCTGTTGCTGATAAGCTAGCTCAAAATAAATCGCTACAATCAGTACAAGCTGGATTTATGCTTATTCTGCCTATTACCATTTTAGGGGCAATCTTTACACTGCTTGGTTCATTTCAAGTAGATGCTTATCAAAGTTTTATTGCAGCGACTGGTTTAAAAACAGTCTTTGGTTTTATTCCTTCAGTTACAACCGGAATGTTAGCTGTTTATGGCACATTCGCGATTTCAAAATCGTTAACTGAGAAATTAGGATACGAAAAACAAGCTGCAGCTGTGGGTGTTATCACAGTTGCGATATTCTTCATGATGATTCCATTTGGTGTTAGTGGCACTTCCGCAGCTGGTGATGTAGTCACAATTGCTGGTGCAATTGGCACGCGAAATTTAGGTGCAATTGGATTGTTCTCAGGGATTATCTTTGCATTAATCGCTCCACGTATTTATACAGCAGTGATTAAGGCAGGTTGGACTTTCAAAATGCCAGAAGGTGTTCCACCAATGGTTACAGATTCTTTCTCAAGTTTAATTCCTGCTTTTATTACGATTATTGTATTTGCGGCTTTACGTTATGGTATTAGTTTTACATCTTATGGTGATATTAACTCAATGATTTATGCATGGTTCCAAACACCTTTAAGATCTTTAGCTGCTTCACCGTTCACATTTATGTTGTTCTTATTCTTAGTTTCACTCTTTTGGTTCTTCGGAATTCATGGTGGACTAGTCGTTATGCCAATCTTAAATACAATGTATTTACCTTTAGCTTTGGAAAACTTAGCGGCTTTAGATGCAGGTCAAACATTACCTCACATCATCACTCAAACTGACTGGTTTGTATTCGGGATGATTGGCGGTGGTGGCGCTACGATTGGTTTAGCGCTCTTCTATGCTTTCTTTGCGAAATCTGAACGTTATAAGACTTTAGGACGTATTGCTCTTCCTGCAAGTTTAGTGGGTATTAATGAACCTATTACTTTTGGATCACCTGTTGTTATGAATCCAATCTTAATGATTCCATTCTTCCTAACGCCATTAACTGTTTGGACTATCTCATATGTATTGCGTGTCGTTGGTTTCCTACCATACTTAAATGGAACAAACATTCCTACAGGTACACCACTTGTTTTCTCGGCCTTTATCACAGGTGGATGGTTAACTGCATTAGTTCAAGTAGGACTCATTGCGGTAAGTTTCTTCATGTACTTCCCATTTGCGAAGTTATTAGACAACAAAGCTCTTGCTGAAGAAAATAATCAATAAATTTTATATTAGAAAGAAGGGGGCATTATGACTCAACCCAACATTGTATATTTTGTAGCTGATCAAATGCGTCGTGATACTCTACATCACTTCGGAAATCCTGCATCACTCACACCCAATTTCGATTCAATCGTAGAAAGTGATGCGATCTCATTTGAGAATGCTTATTGTCAAAACCCAGTCTGTGTCCCTTCTCGTCATAGTTTCTTGTCTGGTCTTTATCCTCATACTAGAGGTCACAGAACTATGCATTATCTGACAGCTCAAGATGATCCAAATATCATGAAGGTTATGAAAGATTCAGGTTATGAAGTTATCTGGATTGGACGTAATGATGTGATTCCAGCTGATCAATCAAAGGCAGCTTATTGTGATGAATATTACAGTGGAGCTAGCTTTGAAAATCAAGTCGAACCACCTAAAAAAGGTGCAGGTTTTCAATCTCATGATCATGGTGATGTGATTCCTTCACCTGAACTTTATTCCTTCTATGTTGGAAAAGTTGACGGTGATGATCGCTTCTCGATGATGGATAAGAATTGCTTGAAATCTGCCTTAGATTATTTAGATCGAAAAGCACTATCAGGGAATGATAAACCTTTCTTCTTATATGTAACCTTGATGTATCCTCATCCTCCTTATCAATGTGAAGAGCCTTATTACTCAGCTATTGATAGAAGCAAGTTAGAACCACGTCGACCTGATGCGAGAACCTTAAAGGGCAAACCATCGATGATGACAAGTATTGTTGATAAACAAGGTTTAGAAGAAGCTTTTGATGAAGAGTGGTTCACTGAACTACGCGCAACCTACTTAGCGATGACAATGCGTTTCGATGAACAGTTTGGACAACTTATGGATAAACTAAAAGAACATGGTTTCTATGACGATACATCCGTATTCTCGTTCAGTGATCACGGTGATTACACGACTGATTATGGGGTCGCTGAAAAAGCACAAAACCTCTTTGATGATCCCGTCTGTAATGTTCCCCTTATTGTAAAACCATCCAAAGACTTTAAGGTCAAAGCAGGCACATCCAAAGCTTTAGTTGAACTTGCAGATTTAAGTGCAACGGTTTCTGAAATGAGCGGTGTTGAATTACCATATACACAATTTGGTAAATCTTTAGTTGAAGCGATTGCTGGTGCACCTGAACATAAAGAAATGATTTTATGTGAAGGTGGGCGAATTCATGGTGAGACTCAAGCAATGGAAATCGGTCATGGACCAGAGTCACCTTATTGGCCAAGACTATCAACGCAAGGATCTGAAGGTCCTGAACATACTAAAGCGATTATGGTGCGTATGAAAAACTTCAAGTATACCTATCGCTTATATGAAAAACATGAATTCTATAATCTAGATAAAGATCCTCTAGAACTCAATAACGCAATTGATAATCCAGAGTATCACGATCAAATTGAACTGATGAGATCTAAACTACTTTATAGACTCATTGAAACCGGTGACTTCGTCCCTAATAAGCGTGATAAACGATAAATAAAATCAAGCTATTGGTTTAAATCAGTAGCTTTTTTATGTGATAAAATAACTTTACTTGCATAAATAATTATACTTACCTATAATATCAGTAGGTAAAGGAGAATCCTATGTCAAAAATACTTAATTCATCATTAGAATTGGTAGGGAATACACCTGTTATTCGTCTATCAAGACTAGAACAGAAACTAAATTTAAACTTTGAATTATATGCCAAAGTCGAATATTTTAATCCAGCAGGTAGTGTTAAAGATCGTATTGCGCTTGCGATGATCGAAGACGCCGAAAGCAAAGGTTTACTAAAACCTGGCGCAACCATTGTTGAATCAACTTCAGGTAATACTGGGATAGGACTATGCTCTGTGGCTGCTGTTAAAGGTTATAAAGTTTATTTAACGATGCCTGAAAGTATGCCGATTGAACGTCGTAAACTTATGAAAGCTTATGGCGCAGAACTCATTTTAACGGAAGCCGCAAAGGGTATGAAAGGTGCTAATGCGAAAGCTGCTGAACTTTTAAAAGATATCCCTAATAGCTTTATGCCTTCACAATTTGAAAATGAAGCGAATCCAAATACACATTACAAAACAACAGGTCCAGAAATTGTTGAAGCTTTTGATGGAAAATTAGACGCATTTGTGGCAGGTGTTGGAACAGGCGGAACCATTAGTGGTACAGGAAAATATTTAAAAGAAAAAATTGAAGGAATTAAGGTTGTGGCTGTTGAACCCATTGATTCACCAGTTTTAACAAAAGGTACAGCGGGACCACACAAGATTGCGGGTATTGGAGCAGGTTTTGTACCTAACACTTTAAATACAAATGTCTATGATGAAGTACTAACTGTAGAACTTGAAAATGCGTTTGACAAAGCAAGACTATGCGCCACAACGGAAGGCTTTTTGATTGGTATCTCTTCAGGTGCAGCTTTAAATGCGGCAATTGAATATGGATCAAGAATTGAAAATGCAGGCAAAAAAGTATGTGTGCTATTACCTGATAATGGAGAACGTTATTTATCAACTGCATTATACGAATAATGCAAATTTAGTGAAAATAATCTAAGTTTTCACGTACAATAGAAGATATGAAAAAAGTTGCGATATTTTACTTATGTCACTCGGGTAGCACAAAAGGTGTAGCCCAAAAAATCAAGAAGCTCACACATGGTGTGCTTTTTGAGGTGAACCCAAGTAAAGGTTATCCCAACACAACACGTATTCCGATTAATGTCATCGAGAAAGAGAGCCTAGAAGACCCGCATCCTATTAATAAAGAGGGGATACCAGATGTATCAGCTTTTGATATTGTTTTATTTGGTTATCCTAATTGGTGGGAAGGAATTCCTGAACCATTGAAATATTTAGTTGGGCAATTGAGACTTGTTGATAAGAAAGTGGCAGCTTTTTGCACCCATGAAGGTGCACGGTCTCATAAGAAAAGTACCGCTATTAAGCCATATTTCCCGTATTCAACAGTACTTAAAGGTATAACATTAAGAGTGGATTCGGATATTGATGATCAGTTAGTTGAGTGGACGAATTCAATAATTAACAAATAATACAAAATACCAAAAATACACACAATGTGTGAAAATGTGTGAAATATTGTATCAAAAGACGTTTACGTACTTGTATGTAAGCGTTTTACATTTTATGATGACCTTGGTCTTAAGGACTAGAAATGCTTCTTGAAAAGCGTGAAAACTAAAATCAACTTTTAACTCACTTGCCCAGTGTGATTTCACTCTAAACTTCATAAACGCATTTCTTTTCTTTCCTTAAGCATATTCCGAAAGGGGAATTTCAAAAATTATGGATGGTTTTACACGTTTATTAGAAGAAAAATTTCTTCCTATTGCAGCTAAACTCCAACAAAACATTTTTCTCGGATCACTCCGTGATGGGTTAGTTGCTTCTTTACCACTTATGATCGTTGGATCAATGGTTATCGTTGTTGCTGAATTACCTGTTGATGCTTATCAAAACATGATGTTATCTATTTTTGGTGAAAACTGGAAATGGTTCAACTGGGGTGTTATCTACGCTTCAACTATGGGTATGGTTGCTGTTGTTGCTACAATCGGTGTTTCTTATGCATTCACTACACATAAAGGTAAACCTGCTTTACCTGCAGCTATGATTTCTTTATCAGGTTTCTTTATTTTATTACACCAACAAGAAGCTGGTGGCTATGCTACTACATTCTTAGGTGCTCAAGGTCTATTTGCTGGTATGACAGTTGCTATTGTCACTGCAATTATTTATGACTTTGTTTTAGAGCAAGGTTGGACTATCAAACTTCCTGAACAAGTTCCACCTGCAATTTCTAACCAATTCCAAGCGTTAACACCTGCTGCTATCGCTATCGTATTCTGGACTGTTGTACGTTTCATCTTCATGCAAACAAGCTATGTTACTTACTCAGACTTCATCATGCAAGTTCTACAAACACCACTTCTTGCTTTAGGAACTGGTTTATTTGGAACATTAATGGCTGAATTCTTTGTTCAATTATTCTGGTTTGTTGGTATCCACGGTGCTAACGTTGTTGGTTCTGTATTCACACCAATCTGGCAAGCTGCTACATTATCAAACTTAGCTGCTTCTCAAGCTGGTGAAGCTCTACCTTATATCGTTACTAACGAATTTATGGCTAACTTAGTACGTAATGGTGGTTCAGGTGCTACTTTATCACTTGTATTCATCATGACTTTCTTAGCAAAATCAGATCAAATTAAATATATCGGACGTCTATCAATGGGTCCTGGTCTATTCAATATCAATGAAACTGTCACATTCGGTTTACCTATTATCATGAACCCAATGATGATGATTCCATTCTTCTTAGCTCCATTAAGTTCTATCTTAATTTCATACTTAGCTATTGCTTCAGGTCTAGTAGGTCGTCTACCAGGTCTTGCAGCTCCTTGGACAACTCCAATTATCGTTTCTGGTTTCTATATCGGTAACGGTGATGTACGTGTCGTTCTTCTTCAATTAGTAACATTCGTTACTACTGGTTTAATCTACTTCCCATTCATCGCTGCTTGGGATAAAGCTAAATACGCTGAAGAACAAGGCGCAGCTGAATAGTAATTCAAAATTGAATCTGGGCTATTAAAGGAACCTTCGGGTTCCTTTTTGTTTTATATGTGTATTTACCAAATAAAAAAACCGGATTATTCCGGTTTAGGTAATTTCATGGATTCTGTTAAGTCAAAGGTATCATCAATGTTTTTATGATGTTCTTTGAAGTAAAGTTTATTGAAGTGGATGTTTATCGCGATTAAATTATCAAATAAAGCTTGTACGACGGTTCCAAATCGTGACGAAGATAAGTAATCCACTTGAGAAAAGAAGATACGAATAAATTCATTAGCATCCTTTATCATTGGGGATTCAATATTAGATGAAACTAAGATATAAGGGATACCTAGATCTTTTAGAATCTTAGTGTCGTTGATCATGAGTTTATTCTCACCTGAGAAGGTAACGATAATGGCTAATGGTTTTTTATTTTTTTCTTTTAAAGCGGTTAAGTGTGACCAACTTACTCCTGAGAATGCTCGAGCTATAAATCCTACATCGGTAAATTTATAAGCTAGTAGATCTGCAATTTTATAAGAAAGACTTGTACCATCAATAATGATTTCATCTGCTTCATTGATTTTCTTTACTATTCTTATCATCTGTTGCTTATCTAAGGTAGTCATTGTTTGTTCAACTGATCTAAAGAAACTGAGAGGCATACGCTCAATTAGCTCATCTAAAGATGTTTCGTCAGAGAATAAATCATAGTTGTTTTGAGATTCTTGATATATTAGAGCTTGATATTCACTGGCAAATTGATATTTAAAATCTGAATAGCCCTTAAATCCCATCTTTTTACAAAGTCTTAAAATGGTGCCTGCACTGGTATAAGTGAGAATGGCTAAATCATGGATGCTGACATTTAAAATATCCTTTGGATTCTCTTTAATATAAGAGGCGACTGCTCTTTCTTGTATCGTTAAATCTTTAGTTTTGCTTAAAATATCAATTATCATAAATCAACTATAAACTAATTTATTCAAAAAAAGAAACAATTTAATGTTTCTTTAGTGATTATATGGAATCTTTTTAAAGGTAAAGAATGTTTCATGATTTGTAAATAACTCAGAATATAAGATGAGTTCATGATAATCATTGGACATATATTGATAGGAAGATAAAACAGGTGTTGTCTTATTTATGTTAAGAATTTTGAGTGTTTCAATCGGTGCTTCAGTGATGGATAAATAACGCTCAACATTTAATTTATCCTTAGTATATTTTTGTAGTGTTTGTGTAATTGAGGAGTTTCTAAAAGATTCTAATGAGTTTTTAGGTAGGACTGATGTTGAAACATATGCAATCATATAAGCTAGTTTGTTCCCACCAAAATCGATTAAATTTTCAATCTTAATATAGTTATCAAGACATTCAAATTCTTTGATGCGTTTAAACTTAAATTGGCTGACTTCTTCAATAGACAAAGTTTCACGACTACTTTCTAAACCAACAAAGCTTAACCAATCACTGAGTGAAATGTTTTTGGAATCATCTTCATTAATAATAAAACTCTGTGTTGCTTTATGATAATTGTCATCGATTTTATCGACAAAGCCTTCTTCAATTAGATAATTATAATAAGTTTCAATCTCTTTTGAATCAACATCATATTCTTTCGCAATATCTTTAACACTAGGTAATCTATCACCAGGTGCTGTTGTGTTAGAGAGGATATAGGTTTTTAAACTAGAAGTAATTTGATCTAAGACGGATTGGTTTTTACGACGATCGATCGAAAAGATGGTTTTCATTGGAATTGTCCCTCATTTTTTAAGAAAAAACAGTCTCCATCAACTAATATACGTTGAAATAAATAGGATTTATTGTTTTCACCGATAAAATTCAAACTATATTCAGAAGTAATTGAATTTTCTTTTACTCCTAAAGTGAGTGATTCAATACTCGATGTTTTCTTTGGATGTAAACCAATCACAATATCAGAGATAGGCATTTGATTGGATTCAATGACTCCTTGAATTTTATAGGGCTGATTTAATAAGTTATTTGATAAATTAAAATGCCCTGGTACATACAGTTCACTAAGCGCAATCGCTTGCGTATTTGCGTAAGTGGTATAAACAATACGGTAAGCATAATTAAAGTCTTCTGTAAAACAATATGGGAAGCGACTATTCTTCACAAAAATAGATTCAACTAATAAAACCTCATGATGTGCTGTGATACCTTGTTTATTTAAATAAGTATCTAAATTAATCAAATCATCATAGCTAACGCTGTAACTTTGTTTGAGTTGAACAAATGTTCCCTTACGTCTAATACGGATGAGTAAGCCTTCTTTTTCAAGTTCATTGTAGGCTTGACGTACCACTTGACGTGAAATACGATAGTAATTAGCCACATCTTCTTCATACGCCAAAGGGTCTTTATCGCGTAGCTCATTGCTTTCAATGGCTTCTAAAATACTTTGATAAATTTGTAGATAAAGAGGTGTTCTATTTTTTTTGTTTATTTTTATATAGTTCATGATTAAATATATAATATATAGACTACTATGAAAAATTAAGTGTAAAAAATCAAAAGTGGGTTTTAAAAGGAAATATGTCTATTATTTTATATATATAAACAGTAAATAGTATAAAATATAAAGGAGAATATCTTAATATGAATATAATTTTTACAAATGATATCAAAGCATTCATGCAAAGATGTCATAAAAACATCACTTCAAATCAATATAATCTCTTTTTAGATGTTGATTTAGAAAAGACTGGTTATGACAAAGTTGTAGATGCATTAAAAGACTTAGATTATCCAGAATTTGTAGGTGATAAAAAGACTTGGCCAAGTCTCTATTTATCAAGCAAGGATTTTGAAACATCTGACTTTCATCAACATATTCATTTTGAAGATATCAAGGAAGATGATGTTTCTTTTCAATGGATCGAACTTGAAGCGCACCAGTTATTTAATTTGAGTGGAATTCAAGCTGATCCCAATAGAGAATTAAAAGATTGGATTCAATTTAGAGCTCTAGATAAAAAACTTAGGACTTTAAGTTTATCTTTAAATAACGATGTATGGATGTTAGATGTCCCATCAGAAGCCTCTACGATTGATCCAAGTGCTTTAAAAGCACATGGTCATGTGATTACCTTTGGCTTAGGAATTGGCTATTTTGTTTATATGGCACTTAAAAACAAATCTGTAAAAAGCATCACAGTTATTGAACATAATCCTCGAATAATCGATATTTTTAATCAATATATTTTGCCTCAATTTAAATCAGAAATTGACATCGATATCATTGAGGGTGATGCCTTTGAATATTTTAATGAAGAATATCTTAAAGCATTTGATTATATCTTTGTTGATATTTATCAATCCAATCATGATGGTTTAGAAATCGAGATGGGATTACTTGAATTATATAATCCAAAGTTTGAATCCTGTGATTTTTGGATTGAGAATTCGATATTAGAAATTATGCCTGCTTTGATATATATCTATGTTAATACCGTCATGAAACAAGAACGGATTCAACATCCTGATGTAATGATATTTAAGATTCTCAATAAAATTGATCGTGTTTTTGGTGAAATGAATATTGATATTAACGAAGTAGATCAGTTAAAAGATTTAATGTATAATCCAAAACTTCATAGACAAATTTTAAGTGTTCACATCTGATATAAATGGAATGTAATTCACCCTATTGGGTGAATTTTTGTTTATAATAGAAAACATGAAATTACAATTGATTACATCACCCCGACATAATCCATATGAAAACTTAGCGGTTGAACAAGTTCTAATGGATACATGTCCAAAAGACACATTGATTTTTTATCTATGGCAAAATGCACATACGGTTGTTATCGGGAAACACCAACATTGCGCAAGTGAAGTAAAACTTGATTTGGCCAATGAGGATAAAGTCACTGTGGCTAGACGAAGTTCAGGTGGTGGGGCTGTCTATCATGATTTAGGTAACTTAAACTTTACCTTTATCGCGCAAGACAAAATTTATTCCATTCACAATCAAATGGAAATGATTGCCAATGCATTACAGGCATTAGGTGTAGATGCAAAAGTAAATGGAAGAAATGATATTGAAGTAGAAGGTTTTAAAGTATCAGGTAATGCTTTTGCACATCAAAAGGAAACACACTTACATCATGGAACATTACTTGTAAATGTTGATAAACAATTACTCGGGAAATACTTAAGTCCAAATCCAAAAAAACTACAACGTAAAAATGTTAAATCTGTCGCAGCACGTATTGCGAACATTTCTGAGTTTAAGCAATTAACGATTACTGAATTAATGAGTCATTTATTTGAAGAAGTAGAAAAATATGCTGAAGTAAAAGGCGAGATTTTAGATTTTGATAGTTTAGATGCATCAGAAGCCATTAAACACTACAGTAATCAAGATTACGTATTGGGACATACAAAATCTGAGAAGTTCTTTTTTGAAGATTGTTTTGATTTTGGCTGTCTAAAATGGGAGTTTATCAGTGATAAAGGCATTATTACTGAATCGCATTTATACTCTGATGCTTTAGAAAACGAATGGGTTGAAGCATTAGAGACACACGTTCTTAATACTGAAGAGTCTAAACTAGCTGAAACTTTGGCTACTTTTAGTTTCGATATCGATAATCGTTGTGCTCTAATCGCAAATAGTTTAAAAGAAGTGTTAAAATAAATTCATGCATTATATACATGTCGATAAAACATTAAAAGTTCCAGTTTATCAACAACTTAGAAACAGTTTTGAAGATGCCATAATGAATGGTATTTTAAGAGATGGTCAACAACTACCAACGGAAGAAGAAGTCTGTAATGTCTTTGATATATCACACTACATTATTCGTCATGCTTATGATCAGCTGATGGAAGATGGTTTGATTATTCGCATCAAAGGTAAGGGCTCATTTGTGAAAATGAGACCACAACTAAGTTCCTCTTTAACGGATTTATCATCATTAGAAAAGAAACTGATTCGTGAAGGACATGATATTGAAGTGAAAATTCAATACATTGAACTCATTGAAGATGATCCGCAAGCCTATGTTGCGCTAAATTTAGAACCAAAAAATAAAGTTCTACATATCAAGCGAATCTTGGTCTCTGATGGGTTTCCTGTTTATGCACAAGATTGGTATTGTCCAGAAAAACTTTTCCCAAAAATTAAACGTCGTTTAAGTAGTGATAAACGTTGGATTGAAGTCATTAACCAATATCATCCTGTCTCAAAAATCGTGAATCACTATAATGTGAAAAGTGCGAGCGTCAAGGATGCGATGAGCTTAGATATTCGAAAAGATGATCCTGTCTTTTTAATTCGTTCCCATATATTAGATGAGAAAGATGATTGTATGGCCTTTGTGATAAGTACCTATCCTGGTGAAACATCAGCATTTGAGGTGTAATGATGATTAATGTGATGAAATTATCTTTAGATAGAAGATCAAATACAGAACTTTCAACTCAAGTCGCTAGTCAAATTAGACGTCTTATTCTAAACCGTGAAATTTATCCAAATCGTCCGATGCCAACTATTTCTGAGCTTGCAGAAAAATTAGCCTGTGATGATGCGATTATTGAAAAGGCTTATTATCGATTAATTGATGAAAACTTAGTGTATCAAACAAAAGAGGAAATCTTTTATGTAGCTTTTTATGACGCACCAAAAACTGTATTAACTGATTTCACGTCTATTTATAAATCAATTGAGAAGTTAGGATTTACGCCAAGTTCAAAAACCATTAGTAAAGAAGTTATCGATTGTGATCAAGTTAAGGACTATCCAAAGGCTGATGATTGTAATAAACTTTTTAGATTACAACGTGTTTATTTTGCGGATGGAAATCCAGTTGCCTTTATGGAAGCTTTGTTTCCACTTGATCGTTTTAAAGGACTCGACAAACTTGATTTTGAGACAAAAGCACTTCAAGAAATCTTTAAGGATGAATATGGTATTAGTCCTAGTCGTACGAGTCGTAAATTTAAGGCTGAGATTGGATCAGATAAGATCTGTGAAGCTTTAAATATTGAGAAAAATAGTACTTTACTGGCAACACATCTACAAGCCTTTGATGATCAAAATGACTTGATTGAATCATCTGTAACCTATGTGATAGAGCATATTCAAATTGAATGGCAAATTGAAGCTAAGGACTTAGACCACTTCTATTAAGAAGTGGTTTTTTATCATTAAAAACATGAAAGATATGGGATAATAAGATGGTATGAAAAAAATCCTAATAACATTACTATTACTACTTAGCGGATGTAGTCAAAATACTGTTGTCGAAGAAGAAGAAATCATCGATGAAACACCTGAAGAAGTTGAAGAAATTGAAGTTAATCCAATCGATGAAATTGATTTATCTTTGAAACCTAACGAATTAGGTGAAGTCATGGTTTTGATGTACCATGGAATCAATCAAGAAGAATCTGATTGGGTACGTAGTGTTGATAACTTCAAGAAGGATCTACAAACTTTATATGATAATGGTTTTAGACCGATTTCTTTAAACGATTTTATTACTGGAAATATCACCACTGAAATGGGATATACACCTGTTGTCTTAACCTTTGATGATGGTAAGTTAGATAATTTTAAATTATTAGAAGATGGTAGTATTGATCCGGATTGTGCAGTAGGTATCTTAAAGGATTTCAATGAAACACATCCTGATTTTCCCCTAGAGGCAACATTCTTTTTAACTGGTGGAAATATTCTATTTGGTCAATCAACATACATTGAAGAAAAGTTGAATATGGTTATTGATTTAGGTATGGATTTAGGGAATCATACAGTCTCTCATCCAAACTTTAAAGACATTAATGATGCTGATACGATTCAATTTGAAATCGGTAAAATGGCACAAACCATTGAAAGTTATTTACATACTGATTACACCGTAAATACAATGGCTCTTGTTTATGGATCGCGTCCTGATGAATCGCTGATGAATTATATGGTAAGGGGCGAATATAAGGGAGTACCCTATGAAAACATCACTCTATTAAGAGTGGGATCAAACCCTTCAGTGTCACCGTATGATACTAGTTTTAATGCCTTATATACACCGCGTGTTCGCGCCTCAGAAATGAATACAGATGGTGTTGGACTCTATGATTATCTAAATAGATATGATGAGCGTCCAGAACTTAAGTTTATATCTGATGGGAATCCTGATATTATTACGATTCTAGAAGAAGATAGTAATCAATTAAACACTGATTTAGATAAGGAAATTTATGCGTACTAAACTATTAGCACTTTTATTAATCACTTTACTTGTAGGATGTTCTACGCAGGCTGAAGAGGATCCCATTGAAGATGAAGTGATTCTTGAACCTGAAGAAGAAGTTGAAAGCGAAGCTGAAAAAGCCGCGAGACTTCAAGCGGAATATGAAGCAAATGAAGTGCTAAGACAAGAAGAACTTCAAGCTTTTTATGTCCCACTACCATCTCCTTCAGATGAAGTAATTTTGGAAACTGAAACCGTTAAAGCTTTATACATGACCTTTAATGTGGCTGGCTTAGGCTTTAATGAAGATGATGTGAATACCTACGCAGAATACATCACAAAAACGCATAATGGTGAAAGTTTTGATCTTTCGAGATTAGAAAAAGTTAATCGTTTAGAAGAAATATTAGGTATTGTACAGGCAACAGAGATTAATAGTTTAGTAATCGATATTAAAGATGATACAGGCTTAATCGGTTGGCCATCTGATTTGCAAATTGTTGAAGAAGTGGGTTCTAATTGGTCCACGCGTTGGACAAATCCTGATGTCTTAATGGATTATTTAGAAGCCAATGATGTTTACACTATTGCCAGAATTGTCGCATTTAAAGATCCCTATTTTGCAGAAAATAATCCTGATCATGCGATTCAATTAAAAGATGGCTCAGGGGTATATACTGATCGTTCTGGCTTTTCATGGGTTAATCCATTTGATGAGTATGTTTGGGACTATAATATTGCGGTAGCGCAAGAAGCAGCCTATCGTGGTTTTGATGAAATTCAATATGACTATGTCAGATTCCCTGATAGTGCAGCCACTTATAATCCAATTACAACTTTCCCATATCGTGATGGACAGGATAAAGATGAAGCCATTGAAGCATTCTTAGCGAAAGCACATGCAGCTCTAGAACCTTATAAAGTAAATTTAGCCGCCGATGTTTTTGGGGTTATTACTTATTCTTGGAATGATCAACCAGAAGATATAGGTCAAACTTGGTTAAAGATTGCACCTCAAGTGGAAGTTATCTGTCCAATGGTTTATCCAAGTCATTATGGTGAAGGTTTTTATGGGTTTACCTATCCTGATGCTCATCCATATGAAGTGGTTAAACAATCACTCATAGAAGCACTCGAAAAGAATGCGGCTATTGAAGATAGCGCAAGCATTCGTCCATGGCTACAAGGCTTTACCGCATCATGGGTACCAGGCTATATCGAATATGATGAAGATGCGATACAAGCACAAATCAAAGCAACTTATGATGTGGGTTTAGAAGAATATATTATTTGGATGTCATCCAATAAATACTTACCTCAAACATTCTTTACAGAGGACTTTAATCGCTATACTGCAGTCGAAGGAGTTGATGATTTAGGAAGAACACCCGAAGATGCGCTAAGACATTACTTAGATGCGCAAATCCGTAATCGTTTGTCCTATACATATTTACTAACACCATTAGATGAGCGTGTAAGTGATTGGGATACTTATGCAGAAGTTCAAAACGCGAAAGATGCTAAATTAAAATCTTATGAAGAAGTCAATATGACTACAGATGAAAATGGAAACATAATGGCTTTAGTTCATGCGAAGTATCAAGTCGGTGAAGAAGTTGTAGAAATACAAGAATCTAAATATCTAATAAGCCTTGAAAAAGGTGTTTATAAAATAAGCGAACCCATCATAGAAAGTCAGAAAGAATAGATTTATGTTACCATCAACACCAAATGTTGATGGTTTTTTATAGATAGTATTTTCCCACCTAGCACTTTAGTAGGTGTATACTGTTTGCTGTTGCAAGGAGAAGTCTATGCCCTCATTAAAATTAAAAGAAAATTTATATTGGATTGGATCACTTGATCCAGATTTACGTGTGTTTGACATTATTATGGAGACTGAGTTTGGGACCACCTATAACTCTTATGTTTTAAAAGGATCTAAAAAAACAGCTCTTATTGAAACAGCTAAATTAAAAACATATGATCAATACATTGAAAAACTATTAGAAGTCACTAAAGTTGAAGATATTGATTATATTATTGTGAATCATACAGAACCAGATCATGCTGGATCGATTGAAAAACTCTTAGATATTAATCCTAATATTACAGTTGTTGGTACATCTGTTGCCTTAGAATTTCTAGCTGATATTGTTAATAAACCCTTTAAATCAATCATAGCCTTAGATGGTGAAACATTAAGTTTAGGAAATTTAACCTGTCGATTTATTGAAGCACCTAATCTTCATTGGCCAGATACGATGTATACCTATATTGAAGAAATGAAAGTCCTATTTACTTGTGATTCTTTTGGTTCACATTACTGTGAAGAGAACGTCTTACTTTCACACGTTTCTAATAATGAGGACTATAAGAAAGCTTTAAAATATTATTACGATATGATTTTAGGTCCTTTCCCTGATTTTATGCAGAAAGCCTTAGATAAAATAGCTGATATAGAGATTGATATGATTGGGACAGGTCATGGTCCAGTTTTGGATACACGAATTGAAGAGATTATTGAAACTTATCGTGTTTGGTCAACGATTGATAATCCAAATACAAAGAAAACAGTGGTTGTTCCTTATGTATCTTCCTATGGCTATACAGAAAAAATGGCACAAGCAATTATTGAAGGTGTCAAAGCGGCAGGTGATATTGACGTAAAAGCATATGATTTAGTTAGTACTGCCGTTACAGAGGTTGCCTCTGAAATCTACTTTGCGGATGGAATATTACTTGGTACACCAACTATTTTAGGGGATGCTTTAAAGCCACTCTACGACTTAACAAGTTTACTTTTTCCAGTTGTCCATGGTAATAAATTAGCTTCTGCTTTTGGATCATATGGTTGGAGTGGAGAAGGACCTATTCACTTAGCTGAACGTTTAAGACAACTGAGAATGGATGTTGTGGATGAATTATCGATTCGCTTTAATCCAGATGAAGCAAAACTTAAAGAGTGTTTTGATTTTGGTTTAAACTTTGGGACACAATTACTCGCTAAATCAATGAAGTCAGGTCGTATTCGAGCATGGAAATGTATTCTATGTGGTGAGGTTATTTATTCTGAAAACAGACCTGATTTATGTCCAGTATGTGGCGCTGATGAAGAACAATTTGTTGAAATTCCTTATGAAGAAATCACGATTCAAAATGATACTAAGGAAACATTTGTGATTGTAGGGGCTGGTGCTGCTGCACTAAATGCAGCGGAAGCGATTCGTGCACGTAATACAACAGCTCAAATTATCATGATAGGTAGTGAAAAAGGTTATCCATACAATCGACCACAATTAACAAAAGATTTTAAGGCTGATTTTGGTTCAAAGGATTTCTTAATTAAAGAACCAGCTTGGTTTGATGAATTAAATATTACTTATAAGGATGGACAAACTGTATCATCTATTAATAAAGATAATAAAACACTGAGTTTACTAAGTGGTGAAAATTTAACTTACGACAAATTAATTTTATCTGTAGGTGCAACATGCTTTATTCCTCCGATTAAGGGTTGGGAAAAAGAAAATGTTGTGGCAATTCGAGGTGTTAGTGATGTTTCTAAAATCACTTCGATGTTAGATCGAGTAAACAAAGTCATTGTTATTGGTGGAGGTATCTTAGGACTTGAAGCTGCATGGCAAATGAAACTACTTAATAAAGAAGTTCATATCTTAGAACTTGCACCAGCATTAATGACCCGTCAATTGGATGATTTGACTTCAGAGCGATTAAGAAAAATTGTTGAAGAAAAAGGTTTAATTGTTGACACTAATGTACAAATACAAGAAATTGTTGGGGAAACAATAGCAAAAGGTATTCAACTTGCGGATGGACGATTTATAGAAGGTGATTTAGTCATTGTATCTGCAGGTGTACGTGCTAATACGGAACTCGCTAACCAAGTGGGATTAAATATTAATCGTGGTATTGTCGTTGATGAAAAAATGCAAACAAGTGTTGAAGGTATTTATGCAGCTGGTGATTGTGCAGAGTTTAATATAAATTACGCTATTTGGCCACAAGCTGTTGATCAAGGTCGTGTCGCTGGGGCAAATGCAGCAGGTGATGATTTGAATTATGTACAAGCGGCACCAGCTGTAAGTATGCATGCACTTGATACTGAACTCTTTGCCTTAGGTGATACAGGTAAAAATGCTGATAAACAATACACAATACTAGAGAAGGTGGATGCTGAAACAAAACAAATATCTCGTTACTTCTTTGTAGAAAACATCTTAGTAGGTGGTGTATTACTCTATGGAATGCATAAATCGATTCAACTAATTGAAGGTATTGCGAAAGGTGTAGAACTTCAAAAGTTCATTAAAAAAGTATTTTAAAAATTAAGTCGTTTGTTAATTCAAACGACTTTTAAATTTGTAAACAAAGATTTTCTTTAATAATCAATGAAACTGGATTACATAAAACGACTATTTTTTTATAGAAAATATGTAATTTACTTTCAATTGAAATTAATAATATAACTGTTTAAAAGATAAATTGTTATGTTTTTAATAATTGTTAATTAGACAGATTAGGAGCTAAGATATGAAAATAAATGTAGATTCAGGGAATAGACAAGAAGATATTATTAAATTGTTAGAAGGAAATGAAAAACCTACTTATAAATATGTAGGTCATCCCAATGATTTTAAAGGAAGCATTCAATTTGAAGTAGAAAATTATAATGATGGTGACGATGTGGTTAAAATCGCAAAAGATCTTATTAAGGCAACATCTTTTGGAAGATTAATCGCATTCCGAGTGGTTGAAGATGGAAAATTTATGTGAATAATTTAAAAGAACACTGACTAGCAAGCAATCGTTTTAAATGCAAAGCTTAGATAGACTTTATAATCTCATCTTATACAGGATCATTATATTTTTTAATATTAGTGAGTTCTAAATATAATGTGTCTAAGATAAACATCAATGATAAAGGATAAGATAAATTATCATATCGCTGATCATATCGATCATTATCCCAAAGAATATGGAAATCGGCTAAATCGTAGAGTTCATTATTATTTCTTCCTAAATGAACAAGTTTCATATGTTGTTCTTTGAGGTAGCGTGCCACCTCTAAAACTGTTTCATTAGTACCGGTGTGAGAAATTATAAAGGATAAGGTCTTTTCTCTTTGTTGAGCTGTCTGTTGAAGTATATAGTGTTTGTTGATTCCTAGTTGAACTTGCGCATGATAACCAACATTCGCAAAACGCACACAAGCTGCTTGGCATATTCCCATATTTATGCCTGTCGCATAAAAATCGATGTTATCTGCTTTTCTAAATTCTGAAACAATATAAGCAAATTCTTTAGTGTTTATTCGATCAGCACTATTCTTCGCAACCATTTCATATCTTTGTGGTAATAATCTTAAAACATCATTTAAAGAAGAGGATAAAGTAATCTCTTCTTTTTCTTTTGGTAAAGAATGATATTCCTCTATATATTGATATCTAAATTCTGGAAAACCACTGAAGCCTAATTTTTTACAGAAGCGAATAATCGTTGGTGAAGATGTAAAACAATTTTCAGCCAATGTTTTCGCATTCATATGAAGCACACTATCAGGGTGATCCAATATATATTGAGATATCGCTTTATCACTTGCTGATAAGTGTTCTGTTTCCAATAGTCTACGTTTAATCATATGTGTGTATTCCTCTTCTGTTTGTGTAATCAAATTTCATAAAATAAACTACTTGTGAAATAATATTGTAATTTGATTTCATTATAGCATTAAAAAGTATCCGCTTTCATACTAACTTGGTATTTTGCTTGTGTAGAAAGAAGGGGAACTAAATATGTTAACAGTTGCTTATGTCGGATTTGGTAATAGTGTTGTTCGTTACCACCTACCTTTTATTAAAGACAACAAAAATGTAAACGTGAAGTGGATCTATCGTCGTGAACAAGATCGTTTATTACCGGGGGAAATGGATCGAGAGAAACTCTATCCAGACTTAAAATTTACGACTGATTTTGAAGAAGTATTGAACGATCCTGAAGTAAATTTAATATCTATTAATACACATGTAGATGTGCATTATCAATATGCTAAGCAAGCTCTAAAAGCAGGTAAGAACGTATTGGTTGAAAAACCATTTACAAACACTGTTGAAGAAGCACAAGAACTTTTTGATTTAGCAGACAAAAATGGATTAACCATTTCTTGTAATAATAATCGAAGATTTGATGCAGATATGCAAACTTTGAAGAAAGTGTTAGATTCTGATGTTTTAGGTGAGGTTGTAGAAATCCAATCACATTATCACTATTTTAGACCTAATCCTCCAAAACGTGCAGCAGATGCACCGAAGGGAATGACTATGGTTTCTGGATTAGCCATTCATCCAATTGATCAAATGATTTATCTTTTTGGAGAACCTGACAAAATTAGATACGATGTACGTTCTGTAAATTCAGAAGATACTGATGATAATATCGATATCGATTTCTATTACGGACGAATGAAATTTACAGTTAAAACTAGCTTATGCGCTAAAATCGATTTCCCAAAATTTATTGTTCATGGTAAAAAAGGTAGTTTTATTAAAAACTCTCAAGGTCATTTAAGTTCGAATCGAACTGAGCCAGTGATTGTTAGTTTTGATCCTGAACCAGAAAGTAATTGGGGCCACCTTAATTACTTAGATGCAGAAGGCAAAGATGTCGATACACATGTTCAATCAGAAGTATCTGAATATGGAAAAATCTATGACAATCTTGATTCAGTCATCAATGGTGATGGTGAATTACTCGTTACACATGATCAAATAAAACTTGTATTAAAGATTGTTGAAGAAGCAGAAGCGAGCTTAAATCAATGAAACTTGGAACGATAGGCAGTGGCTTTATTGTTCTTCAATTCTTAGATGCAGCATCAAAAGTTGATGATGTTGAATTAATTGCTTCCTATTCAAGAACACTAGATAAAGCTGAATCTTTAAAAGAAAAGTTCAATATGAAAGAAGCTTATGACGATTATGAAACATTCTTAAATGCATCAAGCTTCGATACCATATATATCGCATCTCCTAATAGTCTTCACTATCAACAAGCAAAAGATTGTTTGAATGCGAATAAAAATGTTGTTTTAGAGAAACCATTCTGTTCAACAGATAAAGAATCTTTAGAACTCATCAATTTGGCAAAAGAGAAAGGTTTATACCTCTTCGAAGCCATGTCAATTAACTATATGCCTAACTTAGATTTGGTGAAATCTAAGTTAGATACAATAGGCCCACTAAAGTGGGTAGAACTATCCATGTGTCAATACTCGAGCAAATACGATGCTTTCAAACGTGGGGAAGTACCTAACGTATTCAACCCTGCGTTCTCGGGTGGCGCACTAATGGATTTAAACATCTATCATATGCAATTTATTTTGAATTTATTTGGGCAACCAAAGAGCATGACATATCTACCAGAATTAGCTGATAACGGTATAGATGTTGCAGGTTTATTGATGATGGATTATGACGAATTTAAAGTCAGTGCAATAGCAGCCAAGAATGCAAAAGGTAAGCCATTTGGAATCTTCCATGGTGAAAAAGGCATGATCGAATTTAACCAAGGTATCAATGGCTTAAGCTCATTTGATATCGATGGTGAGAGATTCAATGTTCAAGAACAAGAGAATCGTTTATTCTATGAAATTCAAGCCTTTGAAATGATGTTTAAGAACAAAGATTATGATGCGATGTGCAACCATTTGGACATCACACAAAACAGCATGGAGCTACTCACAAAAGTGAGACTTGATGCAAACGTTCGCTTTGAAGCGGACAAATAATTTTGGCCTCAATTGATTAAGCTATTTCTTAAACGGGAAAGGAAATAGACAATCAAGGCACATATATAAATGTGAAATATTCACGAAAGGAGATTATTTTATGTCAGAGAAGAAAAGTTTCTTCGATAATGTTGAAGAGTTTACAATGAAAATTGCTGAACCAATGTTTAAACTAGCTAATATCCCTTGGGTACAAGCTCTTCAAGAAGGTATGGTTGGGATCATGCCTATCGTTATTATTGGTTCGATTGGATTAGTATTATCTGTTCTTGCACTCCCTTGGATTGCGATTGGTGGGGAACCAACGGTCTTATTACCATTCTTAACACCTTATGCAGGTGATTTCCTAGTGTTCTTTGGTTTGACTATGAACTTCTTAGGTTTATATGCAGCGGTTACCATCGCTATGGCATATGCGACTAAATTAGATATTGGCGCAAAACCTGCTGCAATTCTAGGATTAGTATCATTTATTCTTATTACGGTTAATACAACATCACTAAGTGGTGAAGTTGCGGATGCAGCTGGTAATATGATTCCATTCTCAATTGGTGGGATTCCCGTATCGTCCTTTAGCGCATCAGGTTTATTTACAGCCATCGTAACTGGTTTATTATCAGTTAGAATTTACAAATTGGTTGTTGACTCAGGTGTGGTTATTAAAATGCCAGATGGTGTTCCTCCTATGATTGCTGATTCATTTACAGCTCTAATTCCTTATACTGTTGTCTTTACATTAGCTTGGATTATTCGAACAATTCTAGGTTTCGATTTAGCAACTTGGTTAACAAGCTTATTAGCTCCAATCTTTAGTGCTGGTGATAATATTTTCTTCTATACATTCCAACAATTCCTACGTAAATTATTCTGGACTGCTGGTATTCATGGGGATAATATGTTAGGTGCAATTGTTACTCCATTTACTACTATGACTATTGCAGCGAATGCTGAAGCTGTTGCTGCTGGAACACCTTTACCTTATATTTGGACACAACCATTTGAACGTATGCATGACTGGACAGCGACTGTATGGCCACTCTTTATCTTCATGTTTACATCTAAGATTCCTGGTAAAAAAGCGTTGGCTACAACCGCATTACCTGCTGGTATATTTACCATCATTGAACCAGTTATGTTTGGTTTGCCATTGGCTTTAAATCCAATTCTATTTATTCCATTCCTATTAGCGGAAGTTGTAAGTTCCATCTTTACTTATAGTGTTGTTGCACTTGGTTTAGTTGGTAAGATGTTCGCAGCTCTTCCTTGGGCTACCCCTCCATTCTTACTTGGACCTGCTGCTTCAGGTGACTGGAAATGGATCATTGTTGTTGCATGTAATGTAGCTATTGGTTATTTCATTTACCTTCCATTCTGGAGAGTTTATGAAAGAAATGAATTAGCTAAATTAGAAGCACAAAAAGCAGCAGAAGCTGCTCAATAAGATGTACGAGAGGGTTTGAAATAAACCCTCTTTCTTCTTTGGATTTTGGAAAAATATTTCAGAACACTTCAGTTAAAATGGATGTAGAGGTTTTATATTATGAACAAAATTAAATGGGGCATTATTGGTCTAGGATCAACCTATTCACGCTTTCTAAAAGGTTTAAGTTTAAGCGAAGGTGGGGAATTATATGCCATCGCAAGTAGAACTCAATCTAAATTAGAAAAGATTAAAACAGATTATCCTGATTGTGTAGCCTACACAGATTATGATGCATTACTAAGTGATGAAAGTATTGACGCAATTTATATTACTCTACGTCACAATGATCACTATAAATGGGCAAAAAAAGCGCTAGAAAAAGGGATTGCAGTTTTATGTGAAAAACCTGCGACCTTATCTGTTGAAGAAACAACTGATTTAGTGCAAACAGCTCAAAAACATCAAGTTATGTTTGTTGAAGCATTAAAAACACGTTTTATGCCACTCAACAAAAAACTACATGAAATATTAGATGAAAGACTAATTGGTGATATTCGAACAATTGAAAATGGCTTTGGTTATGTCATCCCTGATGAGCATGCCCGATATTTATATGATTCTGAAATAGGGGGAATTCTCTATGATGTTGGTTCATATACGTTAGGTGCACTCTTAGATTTAGTAAAATGTGACATAAAGTCCTTTGAAACAGAATATGTTTTAAAAAGAGGTGTAGATGCCTATGAAAGAATTACTATTTATTTTGAGAATGGTGTAACAGGTATTGCGAATAATGCTTTAGATCGTAGTATTGATCGCAATATGACTATTATTGGTGATAAGGGATCCATCTTTGTGAGAGATTATCATCGCGCTAGTTCTATCATTGTGAATTTAAATGATGGAAATCACTTTGAATATAATGATGATACAGATGATTTCTTTGGTGAAATTGAAGCTGTTCAAAATGGAATACAAAATAAAGAAATTGAAGATGAACGTATGAGTCATCAAGATTCTATACAGTTAATCAAATTAATAACAGAAATTAAAAAGGAGCTAAAGTAATATGAAATTTAATTCAGTTATGCATGTTTCATTTTATGTAGATGATTTCGACACAATGGTTGATTTTTACTGCAATAAATTGGGACTAAAACAAAAAATCTTAACAAAATACGGGGTATATATTGATTCGCCTAAGGAACAACTAAGAAAAATTGCAGAAGTACGTCCTGATGATGTATTTCTAACCTATATTGAACTTGCGCCTGGACAATTTATTGAACTCTTTCCAAAACATGAAGGTCAAAAACCGCATACGGATTGGAATGAACATGTCGGTTATTCTCATTTTGCGCTACTTGTTGATGACATTCATAAAACACGCGATGAACTTGTCGCAAATGGTGTTGAAATTGATGTTGAACCAAATATTGGTCCTTCAAAAACCTGGCAAATGTGGATTCATGATCCAGAAGGTAATAAATTTGAAATCATGCAATATACAGAAGGAAGTCTTCAAGTTATCGGTAATGTTTAAAGGACGAAAGTCCTTTTTTCTTTTATAATTAGAGATATGAAAAAACAAGATCTAGTTATACTAAGTTTAATCACTTTAGCTCTAATTACGTCGTTCTATTATGATTTTGAGATTGCGAAATATCTATATAATCCAGATGATACAATCGCGATGCTTATTAATGACTACGCAAATCACCTTGCTTACTTTGTGGGGGCTTTTGCCTTGTTTGGATTAGCTTTAAATACCAATGATTTAATCAAGAAAACAATCTATGAAACATGTGCTGTAATAATGGTTTTTGCGATTGCTTTAATAATGCACATTAATCTTGGTTTTGAATTGATCGATACGCTTAGCTTTAGTTTATTAGGTGCTTATGTACTTTATGTTTTTGTTCATCGAATAAAGATATTTAAATCGAAGCTTTATTTTAAATGGTTTTTGTTCACATCACTAAGTTTTGTTTTATTACTATTTATTCCTAATTTAGTAAAAACCTTTGTATTACGCTTTAGACCTTATTTATATATGGGTGGCTGTTTAGACTATTCCTTTTATTTAAAATGGTTACCGTTTAACTTTGAAGAGAACTTTAGATCATTGCCGTCTTTTCATGTTTCAATGAGTGCTTTCTTAATGGTATTTGCGGTTTTTCCACATCAAAGCGAAAAGGCAAGAAATTTAAGTATCTATCGATCTTTATTATGGATTGGTGTTGTGGGCTATTATCGAATGGTCATTGGAGCGCATTTTTTATCTGATGTATTAATCAGTTTATTATTGTCTTATGTGATACTTCGCTTTCTTTATTTGAAGATAGTTAAGTAACTTAATCATTTGTGTTGACTTATCATTTTCACTGTGTAAAATGATATGTGTGATAAATAGTTAAGTATCTTAACTAATTAAGGAGTTTTATGAAAAAACAAAAGAAATCTAAACGTTGGATTTGGATAATAGGAATTATTATTGTGGTGATTGTTGGCGCATTTATGGGGCTTAGAAATATGGCTCAAAGCAATGTCGCAAACAACATGGATACTACGGTTATTTCTCGTTCAAGTATAGAACTTGTCTCTATTGCGACAGGTAAAATACAATCTTCAGATGAAGATAGTATTAAACTTTCAGGAACCGTATCTGAAATGTTTGTTGAAGTGGGAGATATCGTATCTAAAGGGGATATCTTAGGGGAATATACGAAAACCTCTACAACCGCTCAAGAACTTTATGCGCCAACTAGTGGTGTAATCACAAAAGTTGCGTCAGCTTTAGATAACAGTTTTGAAATTGCGAATTATTCGATTTTAGCAATGGATATGCCTGTGACTGAATATCAAATCAATAAAATTGCTTTAGGAACATATGCAGAAGTCTATGTACAGGCAACAGATGAAACATTCTACGGTCAGGTTCGCACAAAGTCTGCCAATGTTAATGCCTTAGGACAGTATGTACTAGGTTTAGAATTTACAAACACATCAAGCAGTGTCGTGGTTGGTATGAGTGCGGTTGCGAAAGTGGATATTCCAGATACTGGGAATACTTATTATCATGGCAGTATTTCATATGGTAGCGCACGTGAAATTGAAGTTAATGGCTCAATGTTAAGCACAAATGTGAGTGTGGGTGATTATGTTAATAGTGGTCAAAGTTTAGGAACATACCAAGCACGTGCAGTAGATGCGAAAATTATTGCGACACGTGATGGGGTTATATCATCTCTGCCAAGCACCTTAAGTGGTGATGTCGTTATTTCAAATCCAAATGCTTATAATCTAGTGGTTAATATTGCGGAAACGGATATTCATAAAATTGGTTTTGACCAAAAAGTCAGCATTTATGTTGAATCTGTTGATCAAAGCTTCGATGGTCAAATCGTAAAAATATCACAAATTGGGAATACGAATTTAGATTACACAACTTATCCAATTACGATTGAATTTGATGGCGAAGATGCGCCGATTTTCTTAGGTATGAGTGGTTCAGCGTCTATTGTGGTTGAATCTAAAGATAATATCTTAGTGGTTCCATATGAAGCTTTAATTAGTGAAGGAACAGAGCGTTATTTAATTGATGCAGCATGGTTAGACTCACCAGCTCGTTCGCAATCTGATTTCTATATCCCAGTGTCTACGGGATTTGCGGATGTTTATAATGTTGAAGTTTTTGGAGACAATTTAGAAGGTCAAGAAATCGTAATTCCAAACACAAGTGCAGGTTTTGGTTTACCATTTGGACCCAATCAACAATGATTGAACTTAAGAATGTAAAGAAACGCTATGAAATGGGTGATAACATTGTCATGGCTCTAAATGGGGTTGATATATCCATTAAGGAAGGCGAGTTTGTCTCCATTGTTGGACCTTCTGGTTCGGGTAAATCAACACTGATGAATATTATTGGTTGTTTAGATGTAGTCAGTGAGGGTGAATATGAACTCAACGACATTCCAATTATGGATTATGATCAAGACACTTTAGCGGATATTCGTAATCGTCAAATTGGTTTTATCTTTCAACAATTTAATTTATTAAATACTTTCAGTGCATTAGAAAATGTCATGATACCCATGACATATGCCAAAGTGCCTAAACCACAAAGAATTAAAAAGGCTAAAGAATTACTTGAACTTGTTGGCTTAGGTGATCGTGTTGATCATAAACCGACCGAGTTATCAGGTGGGCAACAACAACGTGTGTCTATTGCGCGTGCTTTATCTAACGATCCTGCGATTATTTTAGCGGATGAGCCAACAGGAGCTTTGGATTCTAAAACAGGTTTAGAGGTTTTAGCTCAACTTAGAAAACTCAATGACTTGGGTAAAACAGTTGTGATTATTACCCATGACAATGATATTGCCGATACAACAGATCGTAAGATTAGTTTGTTTGATGGAAAAGTGGCGAGTGATGAAGTGAAGGTGCGCAAATGATAAAAGAATATTTTGCGATCTCTTTTAGATCAGTCTTCTCACATAAAGTCAGAGCAATCCTAACTACACTTGGTGTTGTGATTGGGGTTTCATCTGTTATTTTACTTATGTCTTTGGGTAATTCAGCACGGGAAGAAGCAGCTAATCAAATTCGTTCAATTGGGTCTAACTTAGTTTATGTTCAAGTTAGAGATACAGAAGGCAATCTACCTGTAAATTGGTTAGATTTGATTAAAGATGATGCGAAGATTGATGCGTATTCACCGTTGATTTCTAATTCTGCATCTTATATTGTCGAAGGACAAACACAAAATATTACGATTTCTGGGGTTAATGAAGACTATGCCTACATTAATTCTTTGGATATGACAGCTGGTCGTTTCTTATCACAAGAAGATATTGATTATTCAGTCCCTTCAGTTGTGGTCGGATCTAAAATTCCAAACCTTTTATTTCCAAATCAGGAAGTACTAGGTAATACATTGCTTATTAAAGGGATGCCATTTACAGTGGTTGGTGTCGTTGAAGAAAGAGGAACTAACTTTGGGGGAGATAATGATTTAATGGTTTATATCTCATCTGAATTGGCTACACGTATGGCCGGTAATGCGTCTTTTGCGAAAGTCTTCTATATTGCGGCAGAGTCAGAGGATACCATAGACTTCACTTTAAATCGTATTGAGACATATTTATTATCTATCTTTCCATCCAGTGATTATTATGGAGCGTTCTCTCAATCTCAAATCTTGTCTGTCTTAGATACACTGATGGGATTACTCACAACTCTATTATCTGGTATTGCCTCTATTTCACTCATTGTCGGTGGTATTGGAATCATGAATATTATGTTAGTTACAGTACGTGAAAGAACTAAAGAAATTGGGATTCGTAAAGCGCTTGGTGCTCGTCAATCTCAAATCTTATTACAATTCTTAATTGAAGCAGTGATTATCACAGTCCTAGGTGGACTCTTTGGTTTAGTGGTTTCTTATCTAGGTGCACTACTGATTACATTCTTAACTGACTTTACTGTAAGTTTAGGGTGGAGTGCTGTTACGATCTCATTAGGCTTCTCACTAACGATTGGTTTAATCTTTGGGATTTACCCTGCTTATACCGCGTCAAAACTTGAACCGGTTGAAGCATTGCGTTTTGAATAAAACTTGGTATACTAATTAAGTATTAAAGGGAGTAAAAACCTATTTGATGGGTGTGAAATTTCACCAACACGGCTTTATGCCTGGAATTCACTTAAACTTTGAGACTTTAATCTATGTTTTTTAGATTGAAGTCTTTTTATTAGACAAAAAGGAGTATTATGGAAAAACATTATCATTGGCATTCCGAGAATCTTGAAAAGGTTTTAGAGATTGCGATAGAAGACAAGGGCTTAAGCCAAGAAGAAGCTTTAAAAAATCAAGCACAGTATGGCTTAAATCGATTAGAGGAAGAAGCTAAAGAGCCTTGGTGGCATAAAGTCTTGAATCAATTCAAAGATTCAATGATTATTATTCTAATTATTGCGGCAATCATATCCTTTTTTATGGATGAAGCGGTTGATGCGATTATCATTTTAACCATCGTCATTGTCAATGCGATTATTGGGGTGGTTCAAGAAGGTAAGGCAGAAAAAGCTTTAGAAGCTTTAAAGGAAATGAGTGCACCTAGCGCAAAAGTTTTAAGAGATGGGGAAGTCAAGGTGATTCCTTCTTATAATGTTGTCCCATTTGATATCTTACTTTTGGAAGCAGGGGATGTGGTTGCGGCAGATTGTCGTTTAATTGAAACCATTTCAACTAAGATTCAAGAATCTTCTTTAACCGGTGAATCTGTTCCAGTTGAAAAAGATGCACATGCGATTTTAGAAGAAGATGCGGCCTTAGGGGATCGTATTAACATGGCCTATGCCTCAAGTATGGTCACTTATGGACGTGCCACTGCTTTAGTAACAGGTACAGGAATGAATACAGAAGTTGGTAAAATTGCGAAACTTCTTAAAACAGCGAAAAAAGAACCGACACCTCTTCAAAAACAACTCGATGCCTTAGGTAAATATCTAGGGATTGCGGCGATTATTGCGGTTCTATTAATTTTTGCGGTTGGCTTAATGTATGGTAATGAACCATTCCACTTATTCTTAACAGCGATTTCACTCGCAGTTGCGGTTATTCCAGAAAGTTTACCAGCTGTTGCGACAATCGTGTTGGCGATGGGTGTTCAACGCTTAGCTAAACAACATGCGATTATTCGTAACTTGTCCTCAGTTGAAACTTTAGGTAGCGCAACGGTTATTTGTTCTGATAAAACAGGAACACTTACACAAAATAAAATGACAGTGCTTGAAAGCTATGGTGAAGATACGCATGCTTTAGCTTTAAGTTCATATTTATGTAATGACTCACGTTTAGTAGATGGCGTGTGGGTTGGAGACCCAACTGAAACAGCTTTGGCTGAATGGGCGATTAAAGAAGGTATAGATTTAAAAGCAGATAAAGCTTATCCGCGTTTAGGTGAATTGCCATTTGATTCTAATCGTAAACGTATGAGTACGGCTCATACGATTGAAGAAAAGTCTCTTGTTTTAGTTAAAGGTGGAGTTGATGAAATACTAGCGATTTCAACGCACATCTTAAAAAATGGAAAAGTTATTAAATTAACACAAAAGCATATTGAAGAAATCCACGAAAAGAATACTGAAATGGCCACAAAGGCTTTACGTGTTTTAGCTTTTGCACAAAAAGAGATTAATCCAAACAAAGTGGATCATGATAGCTTTGAAGAAAAATTAACCTTTATGGGCTTAGTTGGGATGATGGATCCTGCTCGTGAAGAAGTTAAAGAAGCGATTCGTATCTGTAAAGAAGCAGGGATTGAAGTTGTCATGATTACAGGTGACCATAAAGTGACTGCGGTTGCGATTGCCAAAGAAATTGGATTAATGGAAGAAGGCGATAATGTTTTAGAAGGTGTTGAATTAGAAAGCTATTCAGATCAACAACTTAATGAAGCTGTTAAGACGATTTCTGTTTATGCTCGTGTATCACCTGAACATAAGATTCGTATTGTCGAAGCTTGGAATAATCAAGGGGATATTGTCGCGATGACAGGAGATGGTGTCAATGATGCGCCAGCGCTTAAAAAAGCAGATATTGGAACAGCCATGGGTATTGTTGGAACTGAAGTTGCCAAAGGGGCATCTGATATGGTTTTAACCGATGATAACTTTGCGACCATTGTTGATGCGATTGAAGAAGGGCGTCGTATTAAAGACAATATTCTTAAATCGATTTCATACTTACTATCCTGTAATGTAGGTGAACTTATGACCTTAATGGTTGCGACCTTCCTTAATTGGTCAGCACCACTTTTGCCAATCCATATTCTATGGATTAACTTAGTCACTGATAGCTTACCAGCTCTAGCACTTGGGGTGGATCCTGCTGAAGCTGGGATTATGAAGCGTAAACCTAAAACAGATAAGAGTTTACTTAACGGACCGATGAATTGGCGTATTGCTTATCAAGGTTTAATGGTTGGCGGATTAACTTTAACAGCCTTTGTGATGGGGATGAAAGAATCAGTTATCATGGGGCAAACCATGGCATTCTCTGTCTTAGCGTTCTCACAACTCTTCCATGCGTTTAACTTAAGATCGTTTAGAAATTCGATTTTGTCTAAATCAAAATTTAATAACTGGTTACTTATTGCCGCAATCATTAATGGTTTAATGATGGTAGCCGTACTTGAAATTCCAGTTCTACAAGAGATTTTTAAACTGGCTAATATGGATCTAATGCATTGGGAAATTGTCTTAGGCTTAGCCTTTGTACCTGTGCCGGTTGTAGAAATTATGAAGTTATTGAAACTAAATGGTGAAAAATAAATTTTAAACAATTCTGAGATGAACTGAAGTTTTACTTCAAAATTCATTTCAGAATTTTATTTTATTTTGAAATATGGTACATTTATATCATTCAGGCAGACTAGGAGCTAGTTTGTTATTGGAAAGGGATATATGAAGTTATTATTTGAAATGTTTGTAGCTTTCTTTAGAGTAGGACTATTCACTTTTGGTGGTGGTTATGCAATGTTGCCAATTGTCGATAAAGAAATCGTTGATAAAAAAGGTTGGGTAACATCTGAAGAAGTTATGGATTTTTATGGGATAGCCCAAGTAAGTATGGGTCTCATTGCGATGAATACCTCAGCTTTAATAGGTTATCGTATTCATAAAAAAACAGGGGCCGCCGTTGCAGCTCTATCTGCGGCACTACCTTCGGTTATTATCATTACATTAATTGCGCTATTCTTAGAACCCTATATGACATTGCCTTGGGTTGCATCAATGTTTTCTACGATTCGTATTATTGTTGCGGCTTTAATTGTTCATACGACGATTAAAATGGGAAAAGCAGGGATTATTGATCTCTTTGGTTGGATATCCTTTGTCTTAGCTTTTGTCTTGATTACTTTTTTAGATGTAAATCCAATCCCATTAATTATCATTGCGGCTGTGTCAGGAAACATCTTTGGTAATAAGGTGGTGAAAGCGTGATCTATCTAACTTTGATTTTTGAGTTCTTTATTGTTGGAACCTTTACCGTAGGTGGTGGGTTAGCCACTCTACCATTTCTATATAATTTAGCAGAGAAGTATCCATGGTTTGATAAACCCATGTTGATTGACATGATTGCAATCTCAGAATCGACCCCTGGACCCATTGGTATTAATATGGCGACCTATGCTGGTTTTAAGGCGGCAGGTGTTATGGGTGGAATTGTAGCTTCACTTGCAGTACTAGTGACAGGTGTAGCTTTTATGATGTATGTCGGCAAAGTATTGCACCATTTCTCAGATCATCCAATTGTTTTAAAAGTATTCTATGGTATTCGTCCAACTGTTACAGCTTTAATTGCTTATGCAGCATATGAAATGATTACAGTTACACTTGTAAAAATTGAACCTACATTCAGTGTGGATTTCTTTGCGATAGGTTTATTTGCGCTGACTTATTTCTTATTACAAAAATATAAAGTCACGCCAATCTATCTCATCTTTGGTGGTGGCGTATTAGGTGTTCTTCTAAGTTTTCTTTAAGCAAGATAAATATATTGCGAAATAGATAAGCAACTAAAATAGGTTGCTTTTTTGATATAATGGGGATATGGAAGAATATATTGTATTAATAGCAGATGTCATTGAGTCAAGAAAACTTAATGATAGATATTTAGCGCAAAGGAAAATTATTTCTATAATTGAACTTTTTAATGAGGTTTATTTTGATTATTTGAGAAAGAAAGTTGAAATATCTTCGGGTGATTCACTTCAAGGTATTTTTAAAACTTTGAGTGCTGCATTTTTATATGCACGTGCAATCCAATTATTTTTGTATCCTATTAAATTGAAGATAGGAATTGGTCTAGGTGTATTAGATTATTTTGACGAATCATTCTCTTCAAATATGTTAGATGGTAAAGCTTATCATAATGCAAAAAAGGCGTTAGATATTATTTCTGAGAATAAATACCATTCACATATTTATTTTGAAGGGAATGAACAATTTGATTTTTTAAATTCATATATAGATCTATACGATAAGACAACTGAAAATCTAAGTTATAAATCCCAACAAGTATTTTTATTAAGTGAGTTGTTGAATCCATTATCAATAGATAAGTCTGTTCACTATATAAAATATATGAATGAAGAAATGAAAAAACTTGTTTTAGGAGATATTCAGTTTGTAGATAATAATAAAGGTATGGAAATTAAAGAAATGAACATACTTAATATTGTTTCACACTCTAATAATGAAGCTAGTAAATACAAGTCTACAATTGAGCGTGGGATTGCAGTTGTAATAGCTGAATTACTGGGGACTAGTAGACAAAACATACAACGGTATCTATCTAAAGAACTTGCTGAAGAAAGATATTATGCGATTAAGTTATGTAAGCATTTATTAGAAATTTAATTATATATGAACATTGAAATTTTGAATGAAACTCTAAGGATTTTAATTTGTGTTTTCATTTTAATTATTCCATCAAGTTTATTTGTATCAAATCTCATATTAATTTTGAATAGTGAAAAGCAATCATATACGTTTAGTTTTAAAGATGAAGGAACACTTATTGGAATTCTGGAGAGATTGTTGATATTTAATTTATTTTTACTTGATGCTTTGTCAAGTATTGGTTTAATTATTGCGACGAAAACGATGGTCAGATATGGACAATTTGAAGAACTTGGTGTTAATAAAAACTTCAGAGCAAAGTATCTCATAGGAACTCTTTCAAGTGTTCATTGTGTTACGTTCGTTTTACTTGTTTATGGCTTGTTAGAAAATATAAATATTGTATAAATTTTTTGGCATTCTATGCCAAGTTTTATAAATAAGATAATCTTTAATTGATTAGTGCTATGATAATGTGGTTATGGATTTATTTAAGAACGTAAATTATCTAAAAATAAGTATCGTTTCCTTTGTGATGTCGATGGCTTCACTAATGTTGAATACACTACTACCTCGTTATGCCAATGATTTAGGCGCATCTAGTACATTGGTTGGTTTTGTACTAAGTAGTTTTACGATTACTGCAATTATCTTTAAGTCTCTATCGGGACCCATGGTTGACCATTTTAATAAAGTTAGAATACTAGCTTTTTCATTAGCGATTATTAGTGTGGCATTTTTAGGTTATTCATTTTCCACAAGTATCTATATGTTAATTTTCTTTAGAATGGTTCAAGGTAGTGGAATGGCTTTTACGGCAGTTGCAAGTTTAAGTATCTTAGCAGATATTGTCGAAAAAGAGCGACTTATGGAAGCTGTTGCCTACTATGGAACTTTTCAAGCTTTATCTGGTGCTGTTGGACCATATATTGGATTAGAGTTGTCCTATCGATTAGGATACTCTATGACCTTTTTAATCGGTTTAGTAATAATGGTGCTGGCAATGTTGATTAGTTTGAGTATCAAATTAAAAGTAACACAAAAAAATCGAAAAGATTTTAAAGTTGAGTTATCTAAAAGCATTGCTATAGAAGCGATAATACCTGCAAGCATGATGATTTTTTTGGCAGGCTCGTATAGTGCGATTACAGCTTATATTACTTTATTTGCAGATGATGTGAATGTCGCCAATATTGGTTTGTTTTTTTCAGTTAATGCTTTATCACTTCTAATTTCAAGACCTATCTTAGGGAGACTTTCTTTATATTATAAAGAGTATATTTTATTGCCGTTTGCGATTGTAATGTTTCTTGCAGCTGTATTAGTTATTAGTTATTCAACGACGCTCATGATGTTTATCTTTGGTTCAGTTTTATTAGCCTTTGGTTATGGTTTATGTCAACCCTTAGTACAAACATTATGCATGAAGTCTGTCGATCGAAGTCGTAGTGGAGCTGCAAGTGCAACGTCCTATTATGGAATTGATATTGGTTATTTATTAAGTCCATTGGTAGCGGGCTATCTAATAGATCGTGTTGGTTATGCGTCAATGTATCGCTCACTTACCCTCTTTATATTGTTTGGGCTTGTCTTATATTTTGTCTTTATAAAACAATTAAAAGAAATTTCTTGTTCAGTTTAATGAAAATTCTTACATTTATGTAAAAAACCTTTTCAAATTACATTAATTGGTTTATAATCATTTCAAACGTTGAATAGGATATGTAGTTCTACAATCCAATTTCTGAAGAAGCGAGCTGAGATATGGTGAAATGTCAGCACAGAAATCCTAGAACTGTAACCCCTATGAGTGTGCATTTGAAACAAGTTTGCTTGTAAGTAAGGTGTGCCGGAAGTCATCCGTTAACATGTGACTCGAGTTTATTGGAACTTAGAAAAGAGACCTATACAAAGATAGGTAATCAGGGTGGCACCGCGGAACAGTACAGTTTTCGTCCCTAGGGGAAGAATACTGTTTTTTTATTTTCTTAAATGCGGAGGAAAAATTATGTGCGGAATTGTATTTTATGAAGGTTTACAAACTACAGAAACATTCACAAAAGATTATGAATGTTTAGTTCATCGTGGCCCTGATATGTCTCGTTTAATTGAAGACGAATTTGGAACATTTGGTTTTCATCGTTTGGCGATTATGGATGTTACTGAACACGGTATGCAGCCATTTGATGTTGAAGAAATTCGTTTAATGGTCAATGGTGAAATTTATAATGAATTAGAACTCATTGATCGCTATAAAGATTTTCCATTTGCGGGTCACAGTGATTGTGAAACTCTTATTCCTTTATATTTAGATAAAGGAGCTGAAATGGCTAAAGACTTAGATGCTGAATTTGCCTTTGTTTTAGTCGACAAGCGTAGTGGTAAAGTTTTAGCGGGTCGTGATCCAATTGGAATTCGCCCACTGTTCTATGGTTATCAAAAATCAAACGGCAAGATTGCTTTTGCGTCTGAAATGAAATCACTCTTAGATTTATGTGAAGGAATTACACCATTCCCTCCAGGCTATATCTATGAAGATGGTGAATTTAAACAATATTACGATGTGACAAAAACACATGATACCTTACTTAATGAAGAAGAAGCACTAGCTGCGATTAAAGAAAAACTCATTAAAGGGGTTGAGAAACGTATGGTGATGTCAGATGTACCGGTTGGTTTCTTACTATCTGGTGGTCTTGATTCATCTTTGGTTTGTTCAATTGCTGCACAAATGAGTGATAAACCTTTACGTACTTTCTCAATTGGAATGTCAAAAGATTCCATTGATTCCAAATATGCAAAACAAGTCGCTGAACATATTGGTTCAGATCATACAGATGTACTTATGTCTGTCGAAGATGTTTTAGGGGCTGTTCGTGATGTTGTTTATTATTTAGAATCTTATGATATTACAACGGTTCGTGCATCTGTTGGTATGTATTTACTCACTAAATATATTAATGAAGAAACAGACATTAAGGTATTGTTATCTGGTGAAATTTCAGATGAGCTCTTTGGTTATAAATACACTGATTTTGCGCCAAGTGCTGATGCTTTCCAAAAAGAAAGTGAAAAACGTTTAACAGAACTTTATTACTATGATGTATTAAGAGCTGATCGTTGTATTGCGGCTAACTGTTTAGAAGCACGTGTTCCATTTGGTGATTTAGCGTTTGTGAAAGATGTTATGTCGATTGATCCTAAACATAAAATGAACAACACAGGTATGGGTAAATATCTCTTACGTAAAGCATTTGAAGAAGGGGATTTCTTACCTGAAACCATTTTATGGCGTGAAAAAGCCGCATTCTCTGATGCGGTTGGTCATTCAATGGTAGATGAATTAAAAGCCTATGCTGAAACACTTTATAGTGATGCAGATGTTGAAGCTGCGAAACATAAATATCCATATTGCACACCTCATACAAAAGAGGCATTATGGTATCGTGATTTGTTTGAAGAATTCTATAAAGGCAATGAAAAAGTCATTCCTTCTTTCTGGATGCCAAACAATGAGTGGGTTGGTGATGACATTACTGATCCAAGTGCGCGATATTTATCCAATTATAATAAATCCGGCGAATAAGTGTGATAAACTAAAACAAATAATTTGGAGGGTCTGAAGCTATGAAACCACAATATTCTAATCGTATTTTAAATTCTAAAAAATCATTTGTAAGAGAAATTCTGAAGTATTTAGGGGCACCAGGTATTATCTCTTTCTCGGGGGGGTTTCCTAATGCGGAAAGTTTTCCTGTGAAGGAAATGCAAGAAGCGCTACAAGAAGTCATGAGTGAAAGTGGTAAGACAGTCCTTCAATATTCTGGCTCACAAGGTTACTTACCATTACGTCAATGGATTGCGAACCGTTATAAAAAAAGATTTGATATGGAAGTTGATCCAGAAGATATCTTGATCGTTAATGGTTCTCAACAAGCCTTAGATTTAATTGGTAAAGTTTTTATCAATAAAGGGGATCATGTCTTAATGGAAGATCCTGCCTACTTGGGTGCAATTCAAGCCTTTGATTTATATGAACCTAGCTATCATCAAATTAAACTTGAAGACGATGGTTTAGATTTAGATGCAGCACAAAAATGCATGGATGAAAACAATGTTAAGGTCATGTATTTAGTCCCTAACTTTCAAAATCCATCTGGTCTAACCTATAGCGAAGAAAAACGCTTAGCTTTACAAAAACTCATGGAAAAGCGCGATGTGGTAATTGTTGAAGATGATCCGTATGGCGAACTTAGATTCTTTGGGAAACACAGAACACCTATTCGTAAATTATTACCAGAACATACAATCATGATGGGATCATTCTCTAAAGTGGTATCACCTGGCATGCGTTTAGGTTGGTTAGTGGCACCTAAAGGTATTTATGATAAACTTTTAATCGCAAAACAGGGTTCTGACTTACATTCAAATATGTTGTCTCAATATGCGATTGAACGTTTTGTGACTAAACACTCTTTAGATGCACAAATCGAAAAGATCACTAAACTTTATCAAGTTCGTCGTCAAGCCATGGTTGAAGCTTTAGAAAAATATCTACCAAGTGATTGTAGCTTCACTAAACCTGAAGGTGGGATGTTTCTATGGGTAACTTTACCTGAAGGTATGGATGCGATGAAACTCTTTGACATTGCGGCAGCTGATAAGAAAGTTGTTTTTGTCCCAGGGGCTCCATTCTATACAGATAATAAAGTACACTCTAATATGCGTTTGAATTATACTGCTGGTGATCCTGAAGAAATCACTGAAGGTATTAAACGTTTATGTGAAGCCATTGAAGAAATGAGAGCTGCATAACTCAAATAAATAAGCCTTATTACTAAATATTGTAATAAGGTTTTTTTGTGAAACTTGGTCCTCATTCATGGACAAAACAGCTTAAACATCTTAGTGTAAAGATATAAGGTGGGTGATTAACTATTAGAAATCAAGTGGAAAATTAAATTTAATTAAAAATTAATCAATTCATGACAAAAAGAAATCTAGAATATAGATTTTATTGAATTATTGATGATTCTTCGAGAATGACTACCTCATCTTAGAAAAATCAAAGTCAATGTTTTTGGTCTCTAAAGTGTAAATGATTCTTACGAGTTTCTTGGCGACATGAGACAAAGCTACTCGATGAGGTTTACCTTCTAACCGTTTCTTTTTATAGAAATCATAAAGTATTGGATTATGAATTAATGAAGATTCAGCGACATTCATTAAAGCTTGTCTTAAATAAGAAGATCCGTGTTTAACCATATGACCCTTAAACTCTGAGTCACCTGATTGGTGACGAGAAGGTTCTAAACCCGCAAAAGCGAGAACTTGATCAGGGTTATTAAAGCGATTGATGACTCCAATCTCAGAATAAATACAAGCTGCTGAATATAGTCCAATCCCAGGGATGGATTGAATATGAGAACCTGATTGATTAAACTCAATTTTAATCAACTTATCGATTTCGTCCAATTGAATCTGAATGAAATCATGAAGTTTAAGAATGGACTCAAGCTGAGAACTCAAAATTGAATCATCACTTCCAATAGTTGATTGTGCCAGTTCCTTAAGTTGAGTAAACCTGGCATACGACAAGGTGCGCCGTAGAATCGATGTCATCTTCTTGTATGAATCAATATTCATGCGAGCCATCTTAGACGGAGTTGTGTAGTTTTTGAGAAGATACATACAGGTCTTGGATTTAAGAGAGTTATTAAAAAATGGCTTAAATTCAGGGAATATGAGATCTAACTTATTAGTCATCTGAGTTAACTGAAGTGATCTTAACTTGATGAGTGCATCTCTATGTCGGCTTAATGATTTCAAATTTCTGATGTGATAAGATTTCGGTGGATAGGGTTTGAAATCAACGGTTGAAAGATACAAAGCAATGAGCTGTGCATCGACTTTATCGGTTTTGGTTCTTCTAAGGGTAGTAGCTGTAGAGAACCGTCTAATGAGGATAGGATTAAATTCCATATAGGAGTACCCAATCTCTTCCAAATAGATTTTGAGATTCATTCCGTAATGACCCGTTGCCTCAAGTCCTATCCGTAATGATTGAGACGAATCGAGGTCACATAGAATCTCGTTTAAAAAAGAAAAACCCGACCGGTCATTAGAGAAGGAGAAAGATTCTCGAATGACTTCACCATCATGGTTCATGATGAAACAGTCGTGTTTATATTTGGCAATATCAATGCCAACCAAAAATGTCATATTGACACCTCAACTTTCTGCACTGATTGTTTATTACCACTAAATGTTCAATCGATGTATACACGCTAATTATCAAACGTCACAGCGTTAATCAACTCATTAACATTTCAAAAGAACTGTGGTAGGTATCACCCCCAAACAGTCAAAGCTGTATTTATGAAGTACAAATCCACAGTGCAACTTAAGCATATCGTATTGGCCTAACGATATCCTTAAAAATAAATTAGGCTAGGAAAGGATATTATCGATTTACTAACCTAAATTGATAATACGTAACTTATGAAAAACAAAAGAAATATCATTATTGGCTTAGTCTTAGCAATTATCATGTTAGGGACCTATTTGTTTAGTGCTTTTAATAATCAATCTCAAGAAGATTTACAAGCGCTTTATGATGATTTTCAATCAAAGGTCATTAATGGAAATGTCGATAATTGTGAATCAGGCTTAGATGTAGCTGACTTTCCTGATATTCAAATTCTAGAGAGTGAGTGTTACTTTAAACAAGGCATGCAAAATTATGAAGCAAGCTTATTTGAAGCTGCACAAAATTCTTTTAATTCAAGTTTAGAAAAATCAGATAGTTACAGTGATGATATTGAGATCATGAGGCAGGGAATAACACTCGTTTTACATAGTGTTGAAGTAAATACAACAGATCAAGTGTTCGCATTTGATGTGGATAATCAGTTTAGTTACTTCAATGAATTAATGGCTTTTGTGACCATTCATCCGTTTAATGATTCTGATACGTATTTAGTTCAAAATCAATTTCTACCACAAATCATTGGTTTAGATAATTGGACAGATGGCGAACTTAGTTTTCGATACTATGGTTCTACTTTATACACAGATATCAATCGATTAGATAGTGGTGAGAGTAGTCAAGTTTTCTATATCCCTGATGTGAGTGATTCAAGTGATTGGAATGTAACTAATGATTATGGGGTTATATTAATGGAAGAAATCGGTGGAACATATTCTTGGGAGTATCGCTATAAGATTATTGACTTAGATACTATTGTTATTGTTTCAAGTGTTGATCAAAGTGAAGTTACACTCTATCGAGAAATTAGTAAGTAAATGAAAAAAGAACTCAATTCAAATAATTTGAGTTCTTTTTTGGTATTAATGTCTGTTGCGTCCGCCACCTTCACCGTGTTCTGGTAATTCGGCTTCTGCACTCAATTCACCACTGACTAAAGCTTGAGATAATGCATCTCGAACAGCGTTAATGACACCAGTGCTTGAGAAGGTTGATCCAGCAACTGTATCAACATTTAAACTTTGAGCTTGAATAATTCCGTTTGGGACAGTATTGAAAGCAGGTAAATAATATTGTGAGCGTTCTTCATTGTTAGAAATAATTTGAATGCTTGTAACCAAATTATTTTCAACGACAATTTCAACGGTTAAGTCAGGACCGTATCCATCAGCAACCCCTGTATAAGTTCCGTCTTGATAGGTATTTCCTTCAAAGCCAGCTGCTAAGATAGCTGAATCGATGTCTAGATTTTCAATTGTCGCTGTTTCTGCACTTGCACCGCCGGTAATGTTTTCAATAACAATACTACCAACATCTACCACATGCCATACAATACTTGCGATAAAGGCTACAGTTAACCATCTATGTATGACAATCCAAGGCTTAAAATTTGTGAGTTGAACTCTAAATAACCAATTGAGTCCTAAAACAATTGATAAAACCCATGCGAGGGTTCCTACATTTAGACTTAAAATTTGATCACTTGAGAATAAGCCATGGACAAAGCCGACCGCAATTAATAATATCCCAAGTTCTTTATGATAAACTCTTAGTTTTTTATTTATATTAATCCATAAGTTTTTGTTTTTTGTTTTAAGTATATATTTACGAGTCATATATACTATGGCCAATATGAATGTAAGCCCTACGGCAATCCATGCCATTCCAATATTTAAAAAATCAGTCATGTATTTTTCTCCTGTTTAACACGACTGATTTTATAAGATAAATGTGACAATAATGTGACTTTATTTGATTATTTTGTAAAACTTAGGTTTTGATGTTTTTATAGAAATCAATATTGATGTTGGTGCCTGAACCCTTCATATAATAAATAGTAGTAGAGCTTGGTAAACCTTCAGTATCATAGGCAATATTTAAAATCTTAAATCCAACAGAATGTTTAGGAAGTTTAAAGATTTTACAAATATCATCAGGTAAATTAACCGCAAAAATACTACGATAATTGGTATTGAATTTACCAGGATATGTTTCATGAATTGTATCTGTCAAAGTTGGTGCATCGAAATCAAATTTATCAATTCCTTTAAAACGTTTGAGCGGATAATAGAAATGAAAGACCGCTAAAGGATCATCATCAGCTTTATATAGACGAGTAACTTCTAAAACATCATCTTTAACATCAAGTTCTAAGTTACCCATATCATTAAAGTTAAACGGTAAAACTTTTTTAGAAACTAGTTCTACATTCGCTTTTGCACCTGAACGTTTGATTAAATCAGCCATTGGTTGGATCTTTTGTAAAAAATCTAAATCGATGGTTTTCTCTACGACAAAGGTTCCTTTTCCACGATGGCGTTTAAGGATGTTTTGTTCCATCAAAAGTGTATACGCGTGTTGCACAACAGATCTTGAGATGTTTAATGTATCCATTAACTCTTGCTCAGTAGGGCATTGATCACCAGGTTGAAGTTGTCCTGATTGGACAGAGTTTTTAATAGCTCGATAAAGTTGAGTGTTAAGTGAGATCGAAGAGTCACGGTCAAGTTTGATTGATTGCCAAGCCATTTTAGTCAGCCCTCATATCTAATCTGTGACGGTTACCTGGGAAATAGGAGATCTTATGACAACAGAGTTTGTTGTCATCATGGCGTTTATAAATATCTAGTTTAAACATCGCATCTCCTTTTTCAAGTTCGAATAGGACTTGGTTAAAGTCATCAGCTGCAATCGCATTGATCTGCATCATAACTTTTATTTCTTGACCTTCAAATTTTTCTTCAATGTATTTATCAAAAGCCATATCTTCAGTGAGTTCATTTTCTAAATCAGGGAAGCGATCTTTTGGGAAAAAGAAATTTTCATACATAATCGGAATTTTGTTGGCATAACGAACACGTTTTAAATTATAAAATTCATCATAGTCTTCATCAATTAAATCAGGAATATCGAATCGACTAACTACATCAATCATGATGAGTCTTGAACTAGAGGTTAAGTTAAGTTCTTTTAAGTACTCCTCATAATCATCTCTAAAGAGCAAATTTGAGAGTACTAGATTACGCTTAACAAAGGTACCACGTCCTTGATGCCTTTCAACGATTCCTTCATCGATTAATGCTTGATAAGCACGTCTTACCACTGGACGAGAAACACTATAGAGATTGCATAAGAGCTCTTCAGTGGGGAGTTGTTGACCTTCATCATAGATGCCTTCTAAAATTGACCACTTAATGGACTCTTTTAGTTGCGCATATAAAGGTACGCTTGATAGTTTATTAATTTCGAAATGTAGATCCATATAACAAATTGTCCTTATAATTGTACTTTCATTATACACAAGATTTAAATGTAATAACATATGATATACTGTGAAAAAGAGGAAACTATGATACAAAAATACAAAAACTTTACACCTAAAATAGGAAAGAATTGTTATATTGCAGAAACGGCTTCAGTGATTGGAGAGGTCATATTAGGAGATAATGTCTCTATTTGGCCAGGCGCATCACTAAGAGGTGACATGGGACCTATTATTATTGGTAATAACTCAAATGTACAAGATGGTTCGGTTTTACACTGTATGCCAGGTGTACCATGTGTGATTGGTGAGTATGTCACCATTGGTCATTTAGCACATGTTCACTCTGCGACCATTGAAGATCGTGTCATCATTGGATCAACAGCCGTTGTTTTAGATAACGCAAAAGTTGAAAGTGATGTGATTGTTGGTGCAGGGTCTTTAGTAACACCACGTAAAGTCATGCCTGCAGGTTCGATGATTATGGGGTCACCTGCATCTGTTAAACGAGAATTAAGTGATGAAGAAAAAAAACATATTACTCACAATGCGCAAGAATATGTTGATTTGATTGAAGGATATAAGCAATAAGAAAGCAGCTTTGAAAGCTGCTTTTGTTTATTCTTTTATGCTTCGATATCTTTTTTAAGTACACCAAGTAGTGCTGCAGTTACTGCAGAACCAGCAAGGATCGCAACGATATACATCGCTACATTACCTACAGCGAAGAGTACGAATACACCACCATGAGGAACAGCTAAAGTACAGTTAAATGCCATACTTAGCGCACCAGCAACAGCGCCACCAGCCATAATAGAAGGTAGAACGCGTGCAGGATCAGCTGCTGCAAATGGGATAGCACCTTCAGTAATGAATGATGCCCCTAGAACTAAGGCAGCTTTACCAGCTTCTTGTTCGTCCTCGTTGAATTTTTTCTTAAAGATTAATGTCGCAATACCGATACCAAGTGGAGGAACCATACCACCAGCCATGACGGCTGCCATAACTGCAGATCCTTCACCAGCTGCTAAGTTAGCTAAAGTTGCTGTACCGAAAGCGTAAGCAGCTTTATTAACAGGACCACCCATATCGAAAGCCATCATTGTACCTAATAGTAAACCTAAGACGATAGCAGAACCGCCTGATAAACCATTAAGGAAATCTGTGATAGCTTGGTTTATAGCTGTCATAGGAGCACCTAAGACCATTAACATGAGTAGACCAACTGTAATGCTTGATAATACTGGAATAACTAGGATTGGCATAATACCTTGTAGTGATTTAGGCAATACAATGTATTTTTTAATAGCTAAGACAACATAACCTGCCAAGAACCCTGCAACCATACCACCAAGGAATCCTGAACCGATGTTACCTGCTATCACACCACCAATCATCCCTGGTGCTAAACCTGGACGATCAGCAATACTAAATGCAATATAACCTGAAAGAATTGGGACCATAAGTGCAAATCCACCAGATCCACCAATAGTCATTAAGTGGGCAGCTAATGTGCCTTCTGTTTGGAAAGCGTCATAACCGAATGCAAAACTAAATGCGATGGCAATACCACCCGCAACAACGAATGGAATCATAAATGATACGCCACTCATTAAATGCTTATAAAACGCGTTTGATTTCATCTCTTTCTCCTTTATAATGTAGATGGAATATATTCCCCAATGCTTGAATCCTGGTTGCACGGTGGTTCAAGCGCTGGTTGGAACCAAATTTATTTCTTCAAGAAGCCAAATAAACCTTTTTTGTCTTCTTTTTCTTTTGAACCGCCAAGTTTGGTTTGTTTAACGGTCCCATCAAATGCTTCAACATCTTGGCCTAAGTCAATGATTTCTGAAGCATGTTTAATCGCTTCTGCAACACCGACTGCGATCAGTTTTTTACCAACAAATCTTTCGGTAGGAGTTGTCATATCACAAGCTAATACAATCACATCAGCATTTGCGATATCTTCATCTGTCAGTCCGTTTTCAACACCAACAGACCCTCGTGTTTCAACTTTTACGTCGTAACCTTTTGCTTTTGCAGCTTTTTCAATGGCTTCTGCTGCCATGTAAGTGTGGGCAATCCCTGTAGGACATGCCGTTACGCCTAGAATTTTCATCATCTTCTCCTTTAACAATTCTCGATTGTTATGCTTTCAATATATTCTTCAATGCTTTTTTCTTTAAAGACATCGGTTGAGATGTCACATACAGCAAGTGATCCAGCACATGCAGCATATTTGAGTGCTTCTTTCAGTCTTTTTGAAACACTATAGTTTGAGATAAAGGCTGCTAACATGGAATCACCAGCACCAACCGTAGATACAACATCGACTTTTAGTGCATTCGCAACTAAACAATTCTCTTTATTAACAAGAAGTGAACCTTTTTCTCCGCAAGATACTAAGATGTTTTCGATATTGTATTCTTTTATTAACTTATGGCATTCATCTTTAATCGCTTTTGTGCTATCTAAACTTTTATTTAAGAGTTTTTCTAACTCATCAATATTAGGTTTAATTAGGAATGGGGATGTGCTTAGACTTGCTTTTAACATGTCACCATCGATATCAATGACGACTTTACAATTTGGATTAACTGATTTTATTAAGTTTTGATAAATAGCTTGATCAATCCCTTTGCAGACTGATCCACTAAAGACGATGAATTCACTTTTTTGTGAATAGTCTTGAATTAAGTGTGTTATCTGAGCAATGTGTTTTGAATTGACTTCAAAGCCAGCTTCATTAATATCAGTTGTATTTTGATTTTGAGGATCAATAATTTTTGTATTGGTACGCGTATTGGCGTCGACTAAGACAAAGTCTGTATCAATCGGATTGACACTATTCAGAGTTTGAATACGTGAGTAATTTTTTTCACCTATAAATCCAATGGCTTTATTTACTGTACCTAAGTAATTAAGGACTTTAGAAACATTGATCCCTTTACCACCCAAGCCTTCTGAAATACTTGTGACTCGATTGACTTTATTAACTTCGAACTGTTCAATGGTCAGTGTTTTATCAATGGCTGGATTTAATGTAACAGTTGTGATCATACACTAAATCCCTTCAATACTTCGATTTCATAGTCGGCGATAATAGCGTTTAATAAATCATCGTTGGTTGCCGCATCTGTAATCAAAATATCAGCCATTGAAAGAGGAGCAATCTGGTTCATATAAACTTTATTGAATTTTGAATGGTCTGCTAAAACAATTCGTTTTTTAGCTTGATTCAACATGGTTCTCTTAATTGAAGCTTCATCCATTTCAGCTGTACTTAAGCCAGTATCTAAGGTAACACCATTGGTTCCCAAGAATACTTTATCGACATGGAATCGCTTTAACATATCATCAGCGAAACTTCCGACAGTTGCGAGTGTATTGGATCTGACTTTACCACCCAACATAATCAATTCTGCATTTTCATTTTCAGCTAAGGCTGAGAAAGCAATGGTTGAATTTGTAATAATGGTTAAATGAAGTTTAGATTGACCAATCAGTCTTGCGAGTTCTAAAGTTGTTGTCCCTGCGTCTAAGATGATAGAATCGTGTTCTTCAATTAAATCGAAAGCTAAGGAAGCAATTTCAATCTTCTCTTGTGTTTCCATGACTTCTCGAGATTTAACTTTAGCTTCACTGGTTGTTTGGTTTTCGCTAAAGACTGCACCACCATGTGTTCTTTCAAGTTGTCCTTTTTCTTCAAGTAAATTTAGATCGCGACGAATGGTTGCTTCAGATGTTTCTAAAACTGAACAGAGTTCACTAACGGTAATAATCTGATTCGCTTTAAGTAGTTCTAATATTTTATGTCTTCTTTCAGCTGCTAACATTAGTCCACCAATCCATATTCTTTATAGATATCAATGACTTGATCAGCGCTTGTGGATTTTAGTAATGCTTCTCTAAAGTCATCATTCATGAGTTTTCTAGATAATTGTGCAAGTATTCTTAGGTGTTGATCACCTGTATCAGAAGCTGGAACACCTATTTGGAAAACCATATCAACAGCTGTTCCATCCAGGGATTGCCAATCTACTTTATTCACTTTTGTAAACATAACGAAGGGTTCATTTACAGATTCTGCTTTACCATGTGGTATCGCAATCCCAAATCCAACCCCCGTTGAATACTCTTCTTCACGTGCTAGTACAGCACTTACATAAGGATCAATGTCACTTACATATCCTGCTTCATGAGCTTTTTTAGCTAGAAATTTAACAATATTTACTTTTTCTGTTTCTGAGCAGCTCAGAATAATGGATTTTTTATCAAACATTGGCTGTCCTCCTGCGTGTTTTTGAGCGATATAAACACAGTATAGGGGATATTTTATAAAAATCAAGCAAAAACAGTCATAAAATGCATGAAAATGATTGATTTCACATAAATATCACTCAAAATCGCTCATTTGATACAAAAACATACACTCACATTCCTTCACAATTGTGAAAAGGTGGTATAAAGCGTGAAAGTTTGTGAAAGATAAGATACAATTGTTAAAGAACAAAAGGAGCTTTAGCCATGTTAAATCATAGTGAAATGGCGGGTATCGCAAAGAATATCCGTCGCAATATTATTAAACAAGTCTATAACGCTAAAAGTGGACACATCGGTGGTGCACTCAGTGCAGTAGAAATACTGACTAGCTTGTATTTTAATGAAATGAATGTAAATCAAGATAATGTTGATAATTTAGAGAGAGATAAGTTTGTTTTATCTAAAGGTCATGCCTCTGCATTATTGTATGCCGTACTCAAAGAAAAAGGTTTTCTAACTCAAGAAGATCTAATGACGTTTAGACTCATTAACTCAAAACTACAAGGTCACCCTAATATGAACTATGTTAAAGGTGTTGATATGTCTACTGGATCTTTGGGTCAAGGTCTATCAGCAGCTGTTGGTATGGCTTTAAATAATAAGATTCATCAAAATGACTTTAGAACCTATGCCTTAGTCGGTGATGGAGAGTCTCAAGAAGGACAAATCTGGGAAGCAGCGATGAGTGCCGCTCATTATGAATTAGATAATCTATGTGCAATATTAGATGTCAATGGACTACAAATTGATGGAGACGTTACGAAAGTTATGAATCCATTTCCTTTTAAAGAGAAGTGGGAAGCTTTTAATTGGCATGTGATTGAAATTGATGGTCATGACTATACACAAATAGAGAATGCTTTTAAAGAAGCACGAGAAACAAAAGGCAAACCAACCATGATCTTAGCGAAGACTGTTAAGGGTAAGGGTGTTTCCTTTATGGAAAACAACTACGCATGGCATGGTGTCGCACCTAATGATGATGAATTTACCTTGGCAATGAAAGAATTGGAGGACTAGAGACAATGGCTAAACAAGCAACACGTGTCGCTTATGGGAAGACCTTAGCGAAGTTAATTGTAGAAGATGAGAAGATTGTCGTCTTAGATGCTGATTTATCGAAGTCCACTAAAACAGCGGATGCGAAAGCAGCTGTCCCACAAAGACACTTTAATGTCGGGATAGCTGAAGGGAATATGATGGGGATTGCGGCAGGTCTAGCGACGTGTGGTAATACGGTCTTTGCATCAACATTTGCCATGTTTGCGGCAGGAAGAGCGTATGAGCAAGTCCGTAACTCAATTGGTTATACACACTTAAATGTAAAGATCTGTGCGACTCATGCAGGAATTACCTTAGGTGAAGATGGGGCATCTCATCAAAGTATTGAAGATATTGCCTTAATGAGAGCTATTCCAGGTATGACGGTTATTCAACCGTGTGATGAAGTTGAAACTGAACAAGCTATCAGAGCGATCTCAAAAGTTAAAGGACCATTCTATGTAAGACTAGGACGCTCTAATGTCGAAACAGTCCTTGATGACACCTACAAATTTGAAATTGGTAAAGGTCATGTGATGCGTGAAGGTAAAGACATTACATTAGTAGCGACAGGGATGATGGTTCAAGAAGCTTTAAAAGCTGCAGAAGTCTTAGCTGAAAAAGGAATAGACATCTCAGTGATTAATATTGCGACGATCAAACCATTAGATGAAGAACTCATACTCAAATATGCAAAACAATCTAAAGTGGTCATCACCTGTGAAGAACATTCTAAGTTTGGTGGTTTAGGCTCAGCAGTCGCTGAAACCTTATCTAAAAACCATCCAGTCTTAATGGATATGGTAGCGATAGAAGATACCTTTGGTGAATCTGGTAAACCAGATGAACTGGTCAAGAAGTATGGTTTATCAGCTGATTCAATCGTTCAGAAAGTCCTTAAATACACAAACTAAGCATGGAGTAATCCATGCTTTTTCTTTATAATAAGGATATGTCCAAACTACTTAATAAAATTAAATTACCTCAAGAAGCTCTTTTAATGGATTCTTGGTTATATATCTTTAAATCGATGCCTGCTTTAGCACTTGCTTTTTTAGTTGGGAAATTAATTCCACTTCAATATCTTGATAGTATTTCTTTGTTGTTGGGTGTTATGTATTCCTTAGAAGCTGTAAACAGACGTGGTTTTAGTTCAGCTAAAGATCAAATGATCACATCTACTCTAGGTGGTTTGGTGACGGGACTCATTATCCTAACTTTGGATTATCAATACATGATTATTGCCTTAACATTAGGTATAGGGATGACCATCTATATTTCACTTATTATTGATTATCGTATGGTTTCACCTTCTGCTTTATTTACATCTATATATATGACACAACTCTTAAGAGTGAATAGTCTAGGGCAGCCAGATGTCTTTTTAACTTTAGCGGTTCGTTTAAGTTCATTGGGTATAGGGATTTTGATTGCGATGATTTTTAATGTAGTGTATTCAAAGTTATTCTATAAAAAAATGGCGAATAAGCGATTAGAATTTGTAAAGAGACAAGTCAGTGATGCGTTAAAATCAGCCTGTTCTTTTTATGAGAAAAGAGTAGCTGTGCAAGGTCAATCTTCTTGTTTAGCCTCTGCTTTTAATGATATTGAATTGGTTAAATCTGATTTAGAACATTTAATCGTTGAAAAAGAAAAGAAAGTTAGTGATGAAGAAAGAATACATCTTAAGCATCAAGTTCAACGATTGGTGGCTTTAAAGAATATCCTTCATTTAGTTTATGATGGTTTATATCGGTGGGAAATTGGTGAAAATAAAGCGAACCATGATCATATCTTAGTAGTAAAAAGAATCATAGAAGGTTTAGATTCAATTGATTATAGTCAAAATCAAATTCCAGAAGTATTAGAGATTGAAATCCCAAAAACACTGAGTGGTGATTTATCACGTGATACTGAGAATGTTAAATGGATGGCACTACATTATCAAGAACTAGCCTAAATAAAAGTCTCATCAACTGATGAGACTTATTTTACGATTAGACCAAATAACTTCGCAAAGCTAATGGCTTGTTGTTCATTGATACTTAATCCATTCACTAAATCTGCACTAACACGAACGTTGTGTAGATGATTAGTTGAAAAGTCGCAATTCTCAAGTGATGTGGCACTGAAGTCACTGTCACTAAAATCGATGTTCTCTGTTATGAAATCTTTAAGTTTACAGTACACAAATGTCGACTGTGAAAATTCTGAATCAATGAAACGACTATGATCGAAAATGGATTCAGAGAAATTGGTTAATGAAAACTTACAATCCTTAAAAGTTGTATATGAGATCTTTGATTTAATAAAGTTTGTCCCAATACCTTTGCATTCTTTAAAATTACAGCGATGTAAATAAGATGACTTTAAACTTGAATTTGAGCAATCACAGTTAATGAACTCACAATCGATAAATGAATGAGTTTCATCATCACAATCGAGAATGACATTTTCAAAGCGACATCCATCAAAATCAATGTTTGAGCTATCAGATAATCTCATATCTTTAAAATGAGTATCATAAACTTTGTCTTCATCATTGTTTAAATCAAAGACGTGTAAATGTTCTTTTATTTTTGGATTATAAGGATCTTTAGTCATTTTACTTCTTGAAACCTTGGTTTTGGATTTCTTCTAAGAAGTTACTTCGTTTAGAAGGCGTTTTATAGCCTTTTGCGATTTGATCAGTAAAGCAATCTACACGTTGATTTGCGTTGCGTAAATCATAGTAAGTTTGCATTACTTTATCGTAATCAGAAAATTCTTCGACTGTATAAGCTTCCTTGCGATACGTGTTTTCAAAGAGTCTAAAGCTCATATCCATACGTGGTTTAAGTTGTGGTTCTTGATTAGCATAACCAAAAGCTAAACCTAATGCCGGGAAAGTGAGTTCTGGAAGTTCCATAATTTCAATGAGTTGAGGGATATCGTTGTGGATACTGCCTAAATAAACAGTTCCAAGTCCTAGGTTTTCTGCCGCATTAACGACATTTTGCGACATGAGTATCGCATCTGTAAAAGCCGGGATGAATTTATAGAAATAATCAGCATTGGTTGTTTCGTTACCTTTTGCGAGGGCAATATCACGATTACGTTTATTATCAGCTAAGAAAATCCATAACTCCGCAGCTTCTGCCACATATGTTTGATTACAGATTTTCGAGATAGCGAGTTTCTTTTCAGGGTCTGTGACTCTAATAATTGAGGCAGCTTGCTGACCAGATGATGTGGCTGTTCTTTGGGCGACATCAATTAAGGCTTTAACTTCTTCGTCTTTTAAAGCTTCATTTTTAAAGGCACGAATCGTTCTATGTTGAAGGGTCGTGACTAAGTTTTCAAATTTTGGGTTCATAATAATCTCCTATTTCACTTATTCTATTATACAAAGGTCTTAGTCATTCACAAAGACATTGACCACGAAAATGTTAAAATAAGTGTATGAAAACGGTATCTATACAAGCAGTTGAAAAGTTAAAGATTTTAGATAAACAAGGAAATGTATCTTATGCTGCCCAACAAGAATTTTATTCGAGTAAATGGAAAAAGATGTCAGGGTGTGGACCAACTGCTGCCTCTAATTTGATTTTGTATGAATATCGCAAAGATTTGTGTGAAGAAAATCCAATCCATGAAGAGAGTATAAGACAAATTATGAATGGTATGTGGAAACATATAACCCCAGGTATGATGGGCGTTCATGTCTATCATAAATTTACAAAAGGCTTAAATCGTTATTTAAAAAAGTACAAACTTAATTATGATATTCGTCATATTCTAGTGGATAAACATAAGAATAGTCGAATTAAGATTGATGAATTAATAACATTTCTAGAAGAATCATTAAGCCAAAATTTTTTAGTTGCCTTTTTAAATCGACATAATGGTGATGAGCATTTACTTGATCGTTGGCATTGGGTGGTATTGTATCAAATTAGTTATGATGGAAACACTTGTAAGGCAATGATTTTAGACCAAGGAAAGAAAATTGAGATTGATTTAAAGCTTTGGTTAGAGAGTACTCAAGATTGTGGGGCATTTGTATCACTTCAATCTTTACAGTAAATAAACAATTATTAATTCAGGATAAGATATAATTAAATTAATTATGAGTGATAAAAAACAACATATCTGTCTAGTAGATGATGAAAAGAATATCAGACGCTTAGTGGCGTATGATTTAAAGTCCGCTAATTATGAAGTGTCTAGTTTTGAAAATGGACAAGAAGCACTAGAGGCTACAAAATCATACGAATTTGATGCATATATCGTTGATTGGATGATGCCTGTTTTAGATGGTTTAGGTTTTGTGCGCAAATTACGAGAAAAAGGGGATAGTCATCTCATTATCATGTTGACGGCTAAATCTGAAGAAGAAGATTTGATTGAAGCCTTTGAAGCAGGAGTTGATGATTATTTAAGTAAACCATTTTCATCACGAGAATTACTTGTTCGACTCAAAACGCATTTATCTCGTCTACAAAGTAATCAAAATCAAGTCATTCAATTAGGGAATGTCTCTATTCATCCGGTCCGTCGTGAAGTTAAATTTAATAATGAACTCATTTTCTTAACTAAAGTAGAATTTGATTTGCTTTTATTATTAGGTAAAGAAAAAGGGAATGTTTTATCTCGTGATCAAATCCTTAATGATTTATGGGGTTTTGATTATGATGGTGATACACGCATTGTTGATGTCCATATTTCTAAGTTGCGTCAAAAACTATCAAAGTCAAAGGTAGAAATTTCATCATTACGCGGTGTGGGATATCGTTGTGAGGTAGCTGAGTGAGAATTCAAGCCATTAGTTTAATTTTTTTAAATGGGCTGGGAATCATACTAGCTTTTTTAAATGTGGTACCAGCTTGGATAATCATTGTGACCTTGGCTGGGATCAATTATCTTTTATATCAACAATTATTAGAACTTCGAATTAAAGCTTATGAAACAGAATTATCAAGTTTAGAATCGAGTTCAAAGGTGCGTGAACGTTTTTCTCAAGTTCAAGCATCACAACTTGAAACGATTGTACAAAACTTACCATTTCCAATTGCTTTGTTAGATATTCAAGGGGATTTTAAACTAACAAATGAACATTTTAATCAACTCTATGCATCGAAACCTTTGATTTATAGTCAACATAGTATAAATGATGAAGTCACTAGTTTTGTACGTACAGCTTATTTAAAAGAAGAAGCTTATAGTCAAAATATGCGTTTGGATGCGATTGATGTGCAAGCGATTAATGTCCCTATTTATGATGAGAAGCGTTACAACGGTTGTTTGTTGATGTTTTTAGATATTACGGCCCTTTTAGAAGGTGAACGTTTACAGAAACGTTTTATTGCCGATGCCTCGCATGAACTCAAAACACCTTTAACTTCAATATTAGGTATGGTAGAGATATTAAATCGACCTAACTTTAAAGATGATGATACATCAAAAGAGTTTTTACACCATATTCAAGATGAAGCAAAAAGAATGGATAATATTATTAAAGATTTGGCTGAATTATCGAAACAAGCGAATGCGAAGGTGATTTTGAACACGCAAGTTTTCAATGCGAATGATCTTATCGATTCAGCTATTCAGTCTTTATATCCATCAATTTTAAAGAATGAAAATCAAATCAATGTGAATTGTGATAAACATTTAAAAATTAAAGTGGATGCTGAGAAATTTCATCAGATAATGACTAATTTAATCAGTAATGCTTCTAAGTACACGTATAAAGGAAAAATCAATATTAATGTGAATGAAGATAAAAACCATACTTTAATTGAAATAGTTGATACAGGTATTGGGATTTCACATGAAGATTTAGGTCATATTTTTGATCGTTTTTTCAGAAGTGATACATCAAGAGCACGCCTTAGTGGTGGTTCTGGTTTAGGGCTAGCGATCGTTAAAGCTTATGTGAATATGCATCAAGCTGAAATAAGCGTTGAAAGCGAAATAGATAAAGGTACATCCGTCTTGCTTAAGTTTCCAAAATAGTTTTATTAATTTTTCTTTACATTTAATTAACACAAGATACATCAAAGCATCTTGTGTTTTTTTTATGATATACACGAAACAAAGAGATGTTTCTGGAGGAAAAATGAAATACATTAAAAAATTAATACCTCTTCTTACTTTAGGTTTAATCCTAACAGGTTGTTCATCAACACCTGCTGAAGAAGATGTTACACCTGCTGGCGTTACAGGAGATATTAACGTTTACACACGTGATGCATCATCTGGTACACGTGGTGCCTTCGAAGAAATTATTGGTTTTGAAGGTGAATTAACCGTTAATGCGATTGAAGTTTCTGGTAATGGTGATATGGCTGTTAAGGTCGGGGAAGATACTAATGCGATTGGTTATGCTTCATTGACTACTGACTTTGCGGCAAACAATGTTAAAGCTTTACAATTTGAAGGTGTTGACGCAACTCAAGAAAATGTTGTGGCTGGTGACTATACGCTTGCCCGTCCATTCTCATACGTAACACGTGCAACTGGTGACTTTGCATCAACTGAACAAGAAGAAGTTGTGTTGGCATTTATTGCTTATATGACAATGTCTGTTGAAGGTTTAGAAGTTGTTGAGGGTGCAGGTGGTATCGTATCTTACGATAACGCTCTTAACTGGGATGACTTAAAAGCTGATTACCCAATTGCGACAACTGATTTAAGTGCTTATACCATTTCAACTGGTGGTTCTACTTCTGTCGAAAAAGCTGTTAAAGCAGCCCTTGAGAGCTTCCAAGCTTTAACCGGAGTTCAATTCACAATGGATCAAACTGGTTCAGGTGATGGTTTCAAACGTACCTTAGGTGAAGAAAAAGATGGTGCAAACGCAGCTGATATTGGTTTCGCATCACGTGATTTTAAAGATACAGAAACGGTTGCGGATGGCGCAATCAATGGTGTGATGTGTAAAGATGGTATTGCGGTTATCGTTGAAATTAACAACCCTTTAACATCAATCACTCAAGCCCAAGTCTATGACGTCTTCACAGGAGCACTAAGTTCTTGGGAAGAATTACAATAATCATTTAGACAAAACTTAAGATTGATTAGACTTAAGTACATCATGTACTTAAGTCTTTAACACGTTTTTTAAATAAAGGATAACAATTATGACAGTACACGAAATAGACCATCAAAAACGATTAAAACGTAAACTTCAACAAGATGCTTTCTTTAGAGTTTTGTTTACAACATCAGCCCTCATTAGTTCTTTAATGATTGTTTTGATTATTGTTTTTGTGGCTCAAAAGGGAATTCAACCATTTTTGCCAAATTATGAATTTGGTCAACAAGATTTATGGGCATTTTTAACAGGAACGATGTGGCGTCAAGACCAAGCCATTTACGGGGTTTTATTTATTGTAATTAACACTGTAATATCTGGGTTTAGCGCATTATTACTTTCATTTCCCGTATCAGTTTTGACTGCTTTATTTATTGTGAAGATTGCACCAAAGAAAATTGGGGCAGCTTTTCAAACAGTTGTTGAAATACTCGCCTCTATTCCATCAGTTGTGTATGGGGTTTTTGCGGCAGGGTATATCGTGACTATGGTTAAAAACTTAGCCCTCAATTTTGGTGTTCAAACAGCTGGGGGTAGTTCACTTTTAGCGGTTATATTGCTTTTAGCGATTATGATTTTTCCAACCATTACATCAATATCAATTACCGCGATTAAAGCCGTTGATCGTGATTTAGAACTCGCATCTTTAGCGCTTGGCGCAACGACAACTCAAACTAATTTCAAAGTGGTTCTTAGTTCAGCTAAATCAGGAATCTTTGCGGGAGGTATTTTAGGTTTAGGTCGTGCGTTTGGTGAAGCAACAGCTGTGTCTATGGTGGCTGGAAATAAAATGTTTGGACCAACATTTGATTTATTTGATATTACGCGTACTCTAACAACAACCCTACTGGCAGGTTTAAAAGAAACCCAAGGTTTAGATTATGATATTCGTTTCTCAGTTGGGATTGTATTGATGATTGTTATTCTTTTATCGAATTTATCGATTAATTTTATTAAGAATAGAATTGGAGGATCAAAATGAGTCGCAAACTTAAAGATAATTTATTGAACGGACTTGTTTATATCATGTCCTCACTTTCTGTTTTTGTATTAGCTTTAGTGATCTATTTTATTTTTTCCAAAGGATTTTCTTCCTTGAGCTTTGATTTATTTGCAGGCTCATATTGGTCTGATAATTATATGGTGTCTTTTGATGAAGTAACACCTGCAAATTATGTTAAACCTGAACATTTAGGGGATGATGTTTACTTCTCTACTGCTTATGGGATTGCCTTGATTGATGAAGTAGATCCACATAATGAAGCAGTCATAGAAATAGTTTATGCAGATCCTGATTCAGCGTATTGGACTACGACATCCTTACAAGCTGGACATGAAGGCGAAGATGTAAATCTAAGCACCTCAATGTGGGTTGAAAAGTTTGCATATGTGAATAGTAATGGCGTGACACGCTCAGCCGGGAATGTGGTTAATATGAATGCTGCTGAAACAGTGGCCGCACTAGATAGTTCAGTAGCTTTAGATTCTGCTTTTATCCAATCACAAGGTGGCGGTATCTTTGGTTCGTTAATCTCAACTTTATACCTCATTGGTATTTCACTCTTCTTTGCTCTACCGATAGGGATTGCCACAGCTATATATTTAAATGAATATGCGAAAACATCCAAGTTTACACCTTATATTCGATACTCAATTGAACTCTTAACAGGGGTTCCATCAATCATCTTTGGTTTAATGGGTGTTTTGGTTCTATTCCCAATTACAGCAGTCTTTGGGGCTAGTGGTACCAGTATTCTACTTGGTGGTCTAACGATGTCGATTGTCTTAATGCCAACGATCATTAGAACCACAGAAGAAAGTTTAAAAGTTGTTCCTCAAAATTTCAGAGATGCATCATTATCACTAGGGGCCAATACCTCTCAAACGATATTTAAAATTGTATTGCCCTCAGCGATGCCAGGTATCCTTACCGCAACCTTACTGGGAATAGGTCGAATCATTGGCGAATCCGCAGCTCTGATTTATACAATGGGAACATTTGTCTCTGATAATCCAACATTACTAAATGGAGGGACATCACTAGCGGTACAGATTTGGGCAGTGATGTCAGGTGAACAACCTAACTTCCAACTAGCGTCTGCCATTTCAATTATTATTTTGGCAATCGTACTCTTAATGAATTTCAGCGTTAAGCTTATTGCGAAACGTTTACAAAAAACATGGTAGGTGAAAGATATGAACAATGTATTTGAAATTAATAACTTAGATCTCTATTATGGAGAAAAACAAGCCCTTAAAGGAATAAACCTAGACATTAAAAATAAAGCAGTTACAGCTTTTATCGGTCCTTCTGGTTGTGGTAAATCAACATTACTGAGATGTTTGAATCGTATGAATGATTTAATCCCTGGTGTAACGATTAATGGTGACATCAATATGGAGGGGAAAGACATCTTAGGAAATGAGATAAATGTCGTAGATCTTCGAACAAAGGTGGGAATGGTTTTTCAAAAACCAAATCCATTCCCAATGAGTATTTATGAAAATGTTATCTATGGTCTTCGTTGTCAAAATATTAAAAACAAAAAGAAACTAGATGAAGTCTGTGAAGAGTCTTTACGTAAAGCAGCGCTATGGGATGAAGTTAAAGATCGTCTACATGATAATGCTTATGGTTTATCAGGTGGTCAACAACAACGTTTATGTATTGCCCGTGCGATTGCGATGGAACCAGAGGTCATTCTCATGGACGAACCAACTTCTGCTTTAGATCCGATTGCGACTGCAAAAATTGAAGAACTCATTCAAGAATTAAAACAAAATTATACGATTGTTATCGTAACGCACAGTATGCAACAAGCAGCCCGTATCAGTGATGATACAGCCTTCTTCCTACTCGGAGAAGTAATTGAAAAGAGTCCGACTAAGGAACTCTTCCATATTCCAAAGGATAAACGGACTGAAGATTACATAACAGGACGATTTGGTTAATTAAAGGAGAAATAGAAAATGGTTAAAATTGATACAGAATTAAATTTATATCGTGAACAAGTTGAGATAATGGCATCTCGTGTTCGTAAAATGTATGTCTTAGCTTTAGAAGTTTTGATTACAGGTGATAAAACCAATGCCTTAAATGTGATTGAACTTGATGAGTATGTGAATAATGCCAATGAGGATATTAATGATCGTGCGATTGAAGTATTATCACTTTTAAATCCAGTCGCAAAAGATTTACGTATTATCTTAGCCGGTATAAAGATTGCGACAGATTTAGAGCGTATAGGGGATTATGCGAAAAACATGGCTCGTTTTATCATTAAAAATGATAAAGTCGATGACTCACTTTTGGAGTATATTAAGCCTTTAGGTGAGTTGTTCTTGAATTTCTATGATGCGACAATCAAATCATTTGAAGATTTAGATGTCGATGCAGCATTTACAAACCCTGCTCAAGATGACAAGATTGATGATGCCTTTAAGAAACTATTAGCGCACTTAGAAACCAAAGGTGATGATATATCTAAACTTATCCCAACTGTTTCCATGCTTAGAAATATTGAGCGTGCAGGAGATCATACAAAGAATATCTGTGAACATATTATTTATGAAATCAAAGGTCAACACGTTGACTTTGGATAAGAGATACTAAGCATCTACGGATGCTTTTTGTTTGTGGATTGATTGTGTCAATAGTTATATATAAAAACGGATCAAATTTGATCCGTTTACGTTTTTATTGAGCAGTAATCTCTGTGACGTTACCATCTGCATCTTTACAGACAACAAGGGCAACTGGTACACCACCGCTTTCACCTTCTGGTGGGCCATTTCCATCATCAGGCTGCGCATCGCCTCCATCATTATCCATATAGTTTGCCATATTAAGAGTAAAGCTTTGTGAACCACTTCCTGAATGACTAAATACTTCATGAATAACTATATAGCCATTTTGTCCTGCAGCTGGAGATTGTCCATTAATAACTTGTGATGCGCTGTATGAATTTGAAGCATAGACATTATCGGCTTCAACTAAGACATAAACACTTACCGCTTCATCAGCATCAACTGTAATATTAAAGACAGTAGGCATACCGGATTTTGAAATGGATACATTATTAACACTGATGCCCTCAGCCGCTTTGGCAGCTGCTTCTTCAGCGGCTTTCTTTTCTTCTTCTTTAACTTGTCTAAAATCTATGATTTCTGATTGAACCGTTTGAAGCATGTTTACCGTATCTTCTCCCTCATTCATCATTTGACGGATATATTCTACCTCATATCCTTGACTTTCTAAATCCGCTAAGGCAGTTTCAATATTACCTCTCATATTTTCTAAAGATTCTTCAGTAATACTTAATGAATGTGTCGCCATGAGTTGTTCAGTTAAACTTTCTTCTTGAAAGATACGGGCAATATTAAAGTATTCACCATCTTCATGAGATGTATCCATATCAATAACATAGTCAATGGCTGAGATCATCGCTTTATCTGCGGCATCTTGAGTCGCCATATCGATTTCCATCTGTGCCACATTCATCGATGATAAAGGACCCGTATAGTCAATCCGTGCTTGGATTTTTTCCTGTAATTCTGCACGATACGTTTCTGATGCATCATCAGTGATGGCTGAAGTAATGAGTGCATAATCAGCTTCTAAGTCACTTAAATTTATAATTTCTAGTTCTTCCATTTGCTCCACTGAGGCTTCAATCGCTTCATCAACATCCATGCCAACATAGTCTGTAGTATCTAAAATTTCTGCATCTGTGTTTACTGGTTCAACACTAACGACCTTTTTATACCAGTTTACATTGAAGGCAAGTGTTGGATTTACACTAAGTTGTACGATCGCATAGACTTGTGTTTCATCTACTTCTTCAATCACTTCATCTTGCGCATCTTCAATGACTTCACCACCCGATGTATCGCTACTTGAACAAGCGACTAAAAAAGTCATGCTTAAAAACATGACTAAGGCAAATTTAATAATCTTTTTCATACATTCCCTCACTAACTGTCAAATACACTTTTAAAAACAATTATTATGTTTATACATTAGTGCTTCAACACTTCTTTATTTCCATTATAGCACTTAGCTTTTTGACATAAAAAAACCGCATGCTGCTGTTCATACGGAATTTTTAAGAAGGGATTTTTATGAAAAAGTTTTTGTTCAATAGATGTTTTCTTTTGAACAATTAAAGTTTAACAAGTGAATGTGACAATTATAAGACATAGCTGTGAAGGTTTTGTGAACTTGTTTATAGGCGTTTAATTTTATGAAATAAAAAAACTCAAATGCTGCTTATCATTTGAGTTTCTTTATAAAAGGGGGTTTTTATGAAAAAGGGAGTGTTAACCAAAGGGTATAAGTTTGTGGGGTTATGGGTTGTTGTGTTGCATTCATTATTTCTGCAAGGATTTAACCTATACCTCTTTGGTACACTCTTAGAATACCAATGAATTGTGACAATAATATGACAATAGTTTGGACTTTTTGTGTTATTTTTTAATGATCATCTTCGTGCGTTTCATCGTATTCTTCTAAAGTCATGCCTAAGACATTAATAATGTAGTAATCTTGTAGATCTTCTTTAAGTCCACCGTAAGATAAACCATTATCTTCAGCATAATCTCTTAGTAGAATATTTTTTTCGCTAATTTCTATACCAGTAATCATTTCAATCTCTTCTAATGTTATCCCAGAGTTGATGACATCTTGTAAGGTAGTGTTTCCTGAGTAATTACCATCTGATTCTGAATCTGTTTCAACATCAGCTAAGCTAACTTCTGTAATTTCAACTGCGTGACTTTCAAAATAGCCTTGTTGTTCTGTACTTAATTTTCCATGTTCATTTAATAAGGCAATTCCTTCTGTTGTTAAATAGATATCCTCGAGTTCAAAGTCTAAGCCATTATACAAAGCGACAAAACCTTGCATTGCTTCATTACCAACTTCAACACTCTCATCTAAGTTTAGATAGTAATGTTCAAGATCACGTGTTTCAAAGTTACTGATGTCAACTTCATCACCTAAACAGAAAGCTTCTTTAAGAATGGCTTCATCAATATTGAATACTTCTGATACTTCTAAGATGGATGTGTTTCCAGAAATGCTATAAGCATCTTCTGCATTTATTCCTTCATCATCACTCAGACTTAAACTAATACCTTCATTATCGCCATGTTCTTCTTCGTCGGTTTCTAAGTAATAAATTGCTGCGACACCTACCAAGGCAATCGCGAGTCCAATAATAATTGTTTTGATTTTCATATGTTTCTCCAAGATTTTAAGGGGTTGAAAGGATAAAGCGGTTTATGTAGGGAACCATTACTTTATTACGCAAAACCATGCAAAGAGGAACAAATTTTGATTCCTTTGGTTTTGTTTATGTGATTGTTTTGTGTTTATCCTTTCAACTCGAGACTTAGTTTAAAGTTTAAATGTCACAAAACTTAGACAAAAATATATGTTTTTTGAAACTATTCTATTCAATGGACACTCGTAGTTAGTAAAAGGGAGAATTTGTATGAAACTTTTACACATTTTAAAAATTACATCAATTACAGTAGGCACAATCGGTGTTGGTGTTGGGATTGGTGTTATCGAAGATAAAGCGATTGAATGGATCCAATCAGACATTGGTCAAAACAGTGCGATTGTACAAGCCATTCCTCAACTCGCTAACTTGAATAGCTTTACAGAACGATATGATCAATATATTGCGAGTATTGCAGATACACAAACAGCTGCGACTACCACAACTGAAACAGTGACGCAAGAAATCACAGTAACAAATCCTGATGGGACAACAACAACGCAACTAGTTGAAGTTCCAGTAGATACAACGACAGGGACGACAACAGAAACTGTTATGACTGACCCAGTGACTGGTGAGGAGTATACTGTACTTACAACAGTTGACGCAAATGGTAATACAGTAGTGGTTGATCAAGTAGTTGATACGACGACAGGCGCAACCACAGAATCTGTAATGACTGATCCAATTACAGGCAATCAATATACAGTCTTAACGACAACAGATGCAAATGGTAATACAGTTGTAGTCGATCAAACTGCTGATACCACAACAGGATCAACTATCCCTGCCAACGAAACGACTGCCACAACTTCAACGGCAAGTGTTGATTCAAATGGGAACTTTGTGATTAGTACAAGTCCTGCACCAGCTGATACGGTAACAGGTGCATCAGTCACAACCCATGAGACAACAACGACCACAACAGTTACCTCTAGTCCTACAACAAGTGCAACTACAGCAGTCGCTGATACGACAACAGGCGCAACAGTTGGTGGAGAAGATCATGATGATGACGACGATGATGATCACTATGAATCTCATAATGATGGTGATAGTCGAGATTATGACGATGAAGATGATGATGACCATCACGACGATGATCATGATGACGATGACGAGGAAGATGACGATTAAATATGCAGTTTAATGTAAACCACTTTGAAAGCATTTATCGTAAGTACTTTGGACAAATATCTAAGTTTGTTATTTTTAAAGTACCTCAAATGAGCGATGCGGAAGATGTGGTTTCTTCTGTGTTTACCAATTTATATATTCAGTTAAGAAAGAAATCATTAGATATTGATAATATTGAAGCTTATTTAATTCAGATTGCTAAGAATGAGTTATCAAAGTTTTATAAACAGAAATCAAAGACAATTTTGGTTGATGATGATTGGGAAGATAAACTTGAGCAAGTTGTCGATGATTTTGATTTAGAAGAATCGGTCTTCAATCAATATGAAATTGAACGCATTGAAAAAGCTTTGCTTCAATTGTCTCCACTTGATCAGCGGATTATTACCGCTAAGATTAAGTTAGAGATGAGTTTTAAAGAAATATCAGAGCAATTAATAGTTAAAGAAAATAGTGTTAAGACACGATATTATAGAGCGTTAGAGACACTTAGACAGATGATAATAAAGGAGGCGTAAAAAATGGGAAATTTAAAAAGAGCTGTTGATAAAACATTTTTAAATGAAGACGAACTATTAAAAACCATTTTAGATACACCTGAAAAGAAACCTGTCTTACGTTTACGTTGGATGGTGCCAGTAATGTCAATAGCTATGGTTTTACTTATTTTCTTTAATATTAATCCAATTAGAGAAGAGGGTGGCATCATTTCACCTAATCAAGTAAGAGCTTATGGTGTTGTCAGTGTCGATGTAAATCCTAGTTTTGAGTTTTATACGGATATGGAACAAAATGTGGTTGATATAAAAATGTTAAACGTTGAGGCTGAAAGTTTTGATACTTCAACATGGTTAAATCAAAACATTGTTTTAGTCTTAGATGATGTCATTGAGCAAGCAATTGCCTTAGGCTATATGAATTTAGAAGATACACTTAATGATGTGATTGTTGTATCTAGTGTATCCTTTGGGGTTGATAATCAAGAATTATTGAATAATGTTCAACAAGAACTTTATTTAAATCAAAATTTAGATAGTACTGTGAAGACCTATGTCATTGAAGCTGATGAAGATGATTATAAACATTCTGAAGAACAAGAAATATCCTTAGGTTTGTATATGGTGAATCGTACGATTTCAGTGAATGGTGAAACCATGAGTATTAGTGAGTTTATGATGAACTCTACTTATATGGATCAATTAGAGGAAATTGCAGAACATCAAAGTGATGATCAATTAAAAGACATTATTAATGCTTTATTGATTGAAGCTGAAAGCACTGGCATTGATGTGAGTGCTTATCGAGATCGTTTAAATACGGAGGGTGTTGATTTAGAGGATTTAGTTGAAGATATTAAAGATTTATATCATCATCATGGTCCTGATTATGATGGCGATGATGATGACATGATTATATTAGAAGACGGAACGATACATTATCTTGATGAATCAGATAAACCTGATCTTTATGATGAAGATGACAAAGATGATCGAGATGATGGTTCATATAACGAAAATGAAAATGATGAAGAAGAGGAAGATGATGATTAAGCATCATTCCTCTTTTTATTTGAACTTTCATGTATAATAGCACTATGAAATTTGGAATGCCCACACTGCTTGAGTTAACTGGACTTCAAGCCAATGTTGACTTATGTCAAAAACTTAACTTAGATTTTATTGAGATTAACTGTAATGTCCCAGAGTTTCAAGTCGATAAAATGAATCCACAAGAACTTTTAGATATCACAGAAAAAACAGGTATACGTTTTTCGATGCATCTAGATGAGTACTTATCGATTACAGATCCGAATGAAAAGATTAGTAATGCTTATATTAATTCTGTTTTAGAAAGTATTGAATTTGCCAAGAAAGCAAACATTAAACGCTTAACGATGCATATGTTGCCAGGGGTAGTCTTTACACTTCCTAATGAAAAGATTTATGTCTATCAAAAATATACTGATTACTATATTGGAAGACTTCAAGTCTTTAGAGATAAAGTGGAAGCTGCGATTGGTGATAGTGGCATAAAAGTTTGTTGTGAAAATACAGAAGGCTTTAAACCTTATGTACGACAAGGAATTGATTTCTTATTAAAGTCACCAGTATTTGGTTTAACCTATGACTGTGGTCATAATAAACGTTATGGTTATGTAGATGATGATTTTATAAAAGCTCATCAAAGTGATATACAACATATGCATTTCCATGATGTATTAGGGAAAGCGGATCACAAGCCACTAGGTGAGGGTGAAATTGATCTTAAAAAAGAACTTCAATTTGCGACACAGTACAATGATATTGATATTGTTGTTGAGCTAAAGAGTATTGATGCGCTTGAAAAAGCGATGATCGATTTACCAAAATATCAATAAGCAAAACTAAACTTAAAGTATGAAAAGTATCTACGGATACTTTTTTATTTATATTAGTATAAATTAAACATAATTACGTTTATACATTTTTATAAAAGACATAAAAGCCTTTAAATGACTTTCTATTTATATAATAATAGATATATATGTATAAAAGGGGTTTAATATGAGTAGAATCGGAAAGTTATTAATTGCGTTATTAATTCTATTGTCACAATGGAGTATTAGTTTAACTGATGTTAATGCAGCAACAGGTGCACGTGCTGTTACTGTTGGTGGAGATGTTTTCTTAGGTGGTACATACATTGAAGTAGGTGTATCAAGTTTAGGGTCCTTTGGAACAAATAATTCTGCACCTGATGGTTTTCATGCAATTAGTCGTTCAAATGTCGGTCTTACAGTTGATGGTGATGGATGGGATAATGGGAATGATCCAACAACTGGTGATTTTTTCTTGCCTGGAACACCAGAAGAGAGATTTATCTTAGCCTATAAAATTGACGGTTCTGCATATAATAATATTGCTGCTGAAAGAAATGGAGAAAATTGGAATTCTCCAATTACAGCACTTTCTACAGTAGATGATTCTGATACAGCAAATGGTTTGATGAGAGCAGTCACGACTGGGGTTACAAAAGAAAATATAAAAATGACACAAGTCGTAAGTTTTACTACCGATGATAAATTTTTTGTGACTACTGTTACGATAGAAAATCTATCTTCAGTTGCAGTAGATAATGTTAGATATGTTAGATCATTTGACCCAGACCAAGATAAAGATTTAAATGGTTCTTATGCTTCCTATGCAAAGGTTATTTCCAATCCTAATACGGGTGTCAGTGGAAATCAAACAGCTATGGTAGTTGCAAGAGGTGATGAAACACTAGAACCATATTTTTTCATTTCTTTTGATGATAGAGCGAGGGCATCCGCTTTTGTTGCATTTGACCCTAGTGATGCATATATGAATGGGCTTTGGGTGGATGATTCATCTGTTCCAAATACAGTTATTGAAGAGAACTATGTACTTACATCTTCCGATTTAACGGGGGATTATAATGGTTATGCCCATGATGATAATGGAATTGCAATTACATTTGATATTGGCACATTAGCTGCTGGAGCATCGGAAACAATTGTTTTTTATTCTTCGCTTGATCCAAATGCATCTAGTTCCCTTGCATCAATTCAATCTGTTGCTGCAGCATCATTTACAAATATTGATTATCATTCTGCAAATTTTTCTGTGACATCAAGTGTTGATGCGACTGCATATTATATTGTTGTTCCTGAAGGGTCAACGGCACCAACTGAAGATCAAATTGCGGCAGGTGTTGATTATACAGGTGCAACCATTGCTTTAAATGGTACAGCATCATTAACTGCTGATGTGGCACATGATTTTAGTTTATCTGGATTAACTCAAGGTGGTGTATACACAGTCTATCTAGTAACAAAATATGTTAACGATAATGGAACACCTAGTGACACTAGTGATGACTTTTATGAATATTCGAGTATTTCATCAGCTACCTTAACCTTAGTAGCTTATGGCGCACCAATAGTAGAACCTACAAATAGTGTGAGTACTTATGATAAAACAACTGCTACATTCTCAGGTGAAGTTACAAGTAATAATTCAGAAGATACAGCACCAATTACAGAGAGAGGTTTTGTATATGCAACCTCTACTGGACCAACAACGGATAGTGGTACTAAGGTTGTTAATGATTTTGGTGAAACCAATGGACTTAGTACATTTAGTGAAGACGTCACAGGTTTAAGTGAGCATACAACTTATTATGTTAGATCGTATGCAATCAATAGCTATGGAACAACTTATGGCGATGAAGTAAGTTTTACAACCATTGGGACTGTTTCAACTTCTCTATCAGGTGTTGCGGTTCCAGTGACTGGGGCTACACAAACCACAAGTTTTAGTGGTGATACTTATACTGCAACGGTGTCATGGTTGCCTGCTGAAACAGATGGTAAATTCCATGCAGGAACCATATATACTGCCAATATTACAGTTAGCGCTAAATCAGGATATAACTTATTAGGTATTGAGGCTAACACATTTACATTAAGTGGAACAACTTCTTTAACCCATGCGGCTGATAGTGGAAGTATTGTCGCACGTTATCCAGAAACGCAATATAATCAAGTGATTTATAACACCAATGGTGGAAATGATATTACGAATGCTGATGTGGATTTTGGTGATTTAATTACTCCTCCTACAACGCCTACAAAATATGGAAATGCCTTTGATGGTTGGTATACGGATGATGAAACATTCTTGAATGAATTTGATTTTGATAATACAACGATGGGTACTAGCGATATTACTTTATATGCTAAGTGGGTTGTTGGTGCTTATACCATGAGTTTTGATACAAATGGTGGATCATATGTTTCACCGCTCGCACAAAATGCAGGAACTGATATAACCGCGCCATCATCTCCAAGTCGAACAGGTTATACCTTTGCTTATTGGAGCAGTGATTCAAGTTTATCTGGTGTATATGAGTTTGATGTGATGCCAGGTGAAAATACAACGATTTATGCGAAATGGAACACTGTATCTTATGGTATTACCTATGATTTGGGTGGTGGTTATGCCTCAAATCCTACGAGTTATACCATCGAAGATGGATTTACTTTAAACAACCCAACAAGAACTGACTATACATTTACAGGATGGACAATTAATGGTGTTAACCAAAACTGGGTCGCTCGTGGTACAACAGGTTCATTGAATATTGTTGCATCTTGGGAAAGAACACATAAGTCACCAGTGATTGGTGAATTAAGTATCGACAGTATTGATGTTGAAGGCGCACAATTAAATTTATCTGTTATAGATAAAGGATATCCTGTGATTAATTCATATACTTACGAATTAACAAATTTAACAACAGGTGAAACGGTTGTCGGATCATTTGGCTCAGATTTGAATATTGATTTAAGTGGTTTGCAAGCTTACGATAACTATTCAATCAAAGTAACTGTTTCAAATGGTGAATATACTCTAAGCTCAAATACTATTAACTTTAAACCTCAACTGAGTGATACTGATAATGATGGAGTCCCTGATGTTCGTGATGCTTATCCTGATGATTCAAGTAAATCAATGGATGTAACAGGAATTCAACCTGATGCAACACCTAAACGCACATATATTGGTGAAGTGCAAGATGATAATCCTGATCAATATGGTATTCAAATAACACAAAAAGATTTAATGGGATTAGATGCCAATGATAATATCTTAGTCGTAATGGGAAGTGTACAGTTTGTCATTCCTGTTTCAATGGTAGATAACATTATTTCCAATACTCATGAAGATGGAGCATATTTAACACTTAAAGTACAACCACAAATTATTGAAGCAGAAGCCGAAATTAATGAAGAGTTATTAAGTGGTGAAGATATGGAAATTGTAGCTGCTTATGACTACCTACTTTTCCAAGTGTGGTCAGATGGTAGAGAAGAACCAGTTCATGAATTAGGTGGAAAGATCAAAGTTGGTATTGGTTTAAATCAGCTTGATGGTGAGTATGATCCAAATAATATGGAAGTGTATTTCTATAATACGGATGATGGAACTATTCAAGCGATGAAGGCTGTCTATGATCCTGTTAATCAATCGATGGTTTTTCTCACAGAGCACTTTAGTTATTATGTCCTAGGTGTTAAGAAAGAAGACGATCCAGCAAGCGCAACACTTAAAGTCTTATTCTTAGGGATTGCGATTGGTATAGCGATTATTTCTGCCATTTATTGGTTATTTAAAAGAAAAAAAGATAAAAAAGAAGATAAATTAGAAGGAAGCTATTAAGGCTTCCTTTTTAAAGGCGTATAATAAAAAAGTCGTAGAAGAGGAATCAAATATGAAATCATTAATAGAATTTAAAAATGTTAAGAAGCACTACCAAGTGGGTGAAGTAAAAATTGAGGCTTTAAAGGGAATTGATTTTACGATTAACGAAGGTGAGTTTGTAGTCATTTTAGGGGCTTCTGGAGCTGGTAAATCCACTATTTTGAATTTGTTGGGTGGTATGGATAAAGTGACATCAGGTGAGATCATTGTTAATGATGAGAATATTGCTTCCTATAATGATAAAAAACTTACGCTTTTTAGACGAGAAAAAGTGGGCTTTATTTTCCAGTTCTATAATTTAATTACAAATTTAACAGCTCTAGAAAATGTTGAGTTTGCTTCAGCTGTAAAAAAACAAGCTTTAGATTCTAAAGAAGTATTAGAAAAAGTAGGTTTAACAGATCGTGCTAATAATTTTCCATCACAACTATCTGGTGGTGAACAACAACGGGTTGCGATTGCACGTGCTGTTGCGAAGAATCCATTACTTTTGTTGTGTGATGAACCAACTGGGGCTTTGGATGATGAAACAGGGCGTTCTGTTTTAGGATTACTACAAACATTAAATAGAGACATGAAGACAACGGTTGTATTGATTACCCATAATGTGGCGATTGCGCAAATGGCTAATAAAATTATACATGTCCGTAATGGTTTAATTGATGATATTCAGTATGCTCGAGTTGGCAAAGATATTACGGAGATTACTTGGTAATGAAGTATTTGATACGACGTTCTTTTAGAAGTATTAAAAGTAACTTTTCACAGTTTTTATCGATAGTCATAATTATTGGTATTGGGACAACGGTGTTTATGGGGTTATTAACCGCCATTACGTCTTTAAACACTTTTTTAGATGATTATTATGGTTCTAATAATATTGCGGATACATGGTTTGTTGTTTCAATGATGGATGATGAGTCTGTGCATGATATGCAATTAGAATTCAATGATTTAGTGATTGAAGGACGACGACATATAGATTTAGAACAAGCTCTTTCAGGTCATACGGTGACTTATCGTTTTATTGAGAGAAGTTCAATTAATACCTATGATTTAAGAGAAGGATCTTTAGTGATTGATGATAAATCTGTATTAGTTGATACATCCTTTGTAGAAGCTAATAACTTAGCTATTGGAGATAGTATAGAACTTAATATTAATGGTTTAGTTAAAGATCTAGTTATCGCAGGAACGGTAGATAGTCCTGAGTTTGCTTATAAATCAAAAGATTATAGTGATATCGCATCAGATAAAAAAGGTTTTGGGATTGTTTATGTGACAAATTCGCTTATTGAAGATATCCTTCAACATTCTGATATGGCTATGACAGCTATAAATTCAATCAATGAACAATTTGAACTACCCTTATCTGAAATACAAGCAAATATTGATGAACTAACATTCCGTTTAAAATCATTACCATCAGCACAAGTGAAACGCTTAGATGGAACACTTGAGAAAATGGAAGCCGCAAAAGAAGAAATTTTAAGTAATAAAACTGAAGCCATCAATACTGTCTATGAAACAGTTTCTAAAACACCAGAACTTTTAGTAGTAGGCAATGAATACAGTATTCATGAATTAGAAACATATTTAGATGAACAAGGGTTTTTGATTAAACGAATTGATAAAGCTGATTATCCTACCTATGCGATAGTTTTCAATATCTTATTACCAATTACCATTATGGCTTATTTATTCCCGTTTATGTTCTTTGCGGTATCAGCGATTATCATTCTCATTACCATGACAAAAACGGTTCAAAACGAGCGGATGCAGATTGCGATATTTAAAGCGATGGGAGTTCAACCTAAAACCATTGCATTAACGTATTTATGGCAAGCATGGTGGTCTGTCCTTTTTGGTTCAATTCCTTTTGCGATACTAGGATCTATAGTAATTCCCAAAGCGATAATTCCTATTTTTCAAACACGCTTTAGTTTTCCAGAAATAGAAGTTACCTATCAACCACTCTTTTTCTTAGGGGCTTTTGCGGTGGCGATGTATTTCGCCTCGGCTGCAACCTTATTGGCTTTAAGACCAATCTTAAAAGAAATACCAGCGCAAGGTATGCGTCCGAAACTTCCTAAGAAAACCAGTCATTCTTTCTTTGAAAAGATACCTGCTTTATGGAAGAAACTGCCTTATACCATCAAACTTATACTAAGAAATATTCAAGTATCCAAAGTTAAGATGTTGTTTTCGTCAGTGGGAATTATAGGGGCAATAGCCTTATTAACAGTGGGTTTAAATTTTAGAAATGCTGCCAATGGGATGATCTTTACCAGTGTTGATACTTATAACTTTGATTATTCAATAAAACTTGAAGAAGACATATCTAAGGATGAACTTGTCTTACCAAACTTTATTAGTGATATTGAAGCAACTTCTAAAACCACAGGAACATTTAATGAAGACAATATTATTCTAAGTTTCTATGAAGTACATACAACACTTTATGATTTTAAAGATGTGAGTCATACACCAATTGATTTAGGCTCCAATGATATCTGGGTGACTTCACTTTTAGCTGAAGTACATGCATTATCTGTTGGTGATGAAATCGATGTAAGTGTGGATGATCTTGATTATACTTTTACAATCACAAATATCACCGATCAATATATGGGTAAGGATATTATTATGTCTTTAGATCATGCACAAAGACTAGGTATTGAATTCAGTCATGATACATTTGTTTTACAAAGTGCAACATCTGAAAAGGAAAGTGAAGTTCAAACACTTTTAGCTCACTCAGAAATTATGAGTGTTGACTCAAAGTCGCAATTTGAAGCCAATGCCAATGAGATGTTGGGAATGTTAATGCGTATTGTTTATATTATTCTTCTAGGTTCAGTAGTTTTATCTATTACTGTTATCTATAACTTAGCATCTATTAATATCTTTGAAAGGCGACGAGAACTCGCAACCCTTAGAGTACTAGGCTATAACTTAAAAGAAGTTGGGCATTTAATATATACTGAAAACTATTTGCTTTGGATTTTAGGTGTTATTGGCGGTTTACCACTAGGATCACTCTTATTTAAGTTAATTGCTTACTTAGAATCAACTTCAGAGTTTGTACTTAATTCTAAGATAAGTCCGATGATGTTAGGGTTAGCTGTACTATTATCATTTATCTTTACCTTTATTACGAATCGAATACTATCTAGAAAACTTAAAAAGATAGAGCTGGTTGAATCACTAAAAGCCATTGAATAAAAAATAATCCTAGTCAAAAAAGGCTAGGATTTTTATTTAATAGTTGTGAAATAAGAAATATTCTATAAATATACCCAAAATAATATAATAATTAAGTCTAACAACATATATAAATTTGTTATAATGATTAATATAGATTAATTAACCTTTTTATAGGAGGAAGAAAGATGTTTAGTAAAATTTTTAAAACGTTTATTGCAGTAGTATTACTATCATTCGCATTAGTCCCTGTTAGCGCAACAGACTACTTTCAAGTTCAAGTTGGTTATCAGGCAGGTGTTAGCCATGTCTTAGGTGACTTTGCTTATGGCGGAGCTTTAGCTGGAACAGAAAACGGAGCAGCTTTAGACTCATTAGAAATCCACTTAATTGATTCGCCGTATGAATCAGGGATTGAATATCGAGTCTATACAGCTTCAGGTTGGTCAACATGGTTTAGTAGTTGGCAAACTGCTTCAAACAATAATGAAGCAATTCTAGGTTTAGAAATCCAATTGAAGGATTTCCCACATGCGAATGTGTATTATCAAACCTATCGACAAGGATTAGGTTGGAGTAATTGGACAGAAAATGGTGGTACATCAGGAACCCTTGATTCAGCTAATCCTATTACAGGCTTTAGAGTACAAGTGGATGAAGTAGGTGTAGAGTACATCTCAAATGTTGGTGGAACTGTACAAAGTATTCGCCACAATCGAGAAACACAAGGTTCGGGGTTAATCTATACCGTACAAATGGGATTAATTTCATCAGATACTGAAGATTTAATTGAATATAGAGCACACTTTATGAATAGTGGCTGGTCTGAGTGGTCAAGTAATATGGCTGTTGTAGGATCAGAGCGTTCAGGGGATGTGATTACAGGTTTAGAAGCCCGATTAGTTGGTTTAAGTTCTTATCATGTCGGTATTCAACCACAAGTAGATGGTGTATGGTGGGACTGGGCTTATGATGGTGCAATGGCAGGATCCTATACTACAGCTTTAACAGCTTATCGAGTACAAATTGTACGACAAGTCTATGTGGCACCAGCACCAGTTGTAGTTGTTGAAGAACCTGCAGTTATAGTTGGTGGTGGTAGCACAATAAACACAACACCATTAACGTTGGATGTTGATGGGGATGGTTTTGACGATCCGTTTGGTTCAGGTACTGAAAATGTAAGTTGGAGTAATACTCAATTAGTCTCACCTTATCGAGTTACTGGTTTAACAGTTGTTGAATTTAGTGGAGCTGACGATCAAATCCCTGTTATCGATACTTTTAATAACAGTGGTGACGATGCTGTTAATAGTAGCCAATATGAAGTTTATTTAGGTACTTATGTTGACAACATCTTTACTATTACAGGTGGTGATTTTAATAGCTATTCATATTTAACAGACCCTGTTCCAACGCATACAATGATTTTATTTGACAACGAAGATTCAACAGTTGATGGATACACAGATGTCTATCCAAGTGGTGATCCAGAACATCTAAATGGTATTGTAATGCTAGGTGTTTATGAAGAAGAAAATGACAATGGTGATGGTTATTGGGATATTGATGATACTGATCCTGAACAAAATTACCTTGTTTGGATTGCATCTTAATTAACTTCGAATAGATAGAATTACAAAGTGGAGCGTTAATAGCTTCACTTTTTATTGTATTCATACTATCAGTTTAATTATTATTAAAAACCCTCGATTGTAAAATGAAGTCGTCCACCCATTAAAAAAAAAAAAGCACCATTCATAAGAATCCTAGTTTCATTAAGTTGTGAAACACATGAGAAAGGGCTTATGGATGATGAAACACAATGATATAACGACTAGAACTAAAGGACAACATTTAAGTTTGTCTGAACGAATTGAAATTCAAACACAGAAACGATTAGGCTATTCAAAACGACGAATTGCTATAAATCTCAAGCGGAGTCACTCAACGATTAATGATGAAATCAAACGTAGATTAGCGATACAAAAGAAGATTGTGAATGGTTATACTTATTATTCTGAGAACTACTATGCAGAGACTGGCCAATTCTTTATGAGAAATATCGTTGGAAGTGTAGACCACAGCCAAAGCTGGCCAAAGTACAAGCTTTCATCGGTTACGCTACTCAAAAGATAAGTGTTGATAAATGATCACCTGATAATGTTGTTGGGCAAGCTTTAAAAGAAGGTTTATTTGATCAAACTGAAACAGTCTGTGCTAAGACCCTATACAACTATATTGATAGAGGTTTAATCAAAGAATTGAATAATCTAAATCTATGGTTAAAACTTCGACGTAAGACCAAATCTAAGAAAGTTAGAGATCATCGTAGAGTAGTAGGTCAATCAATCGATTTAAGACCTCAAGCGATCAATAATCGAAGCACCTTTGGATATTTGGAGATTGATACAGTCATCGGAAAGAAGAAAAAGGATGAATCGGTTTTGCTTACCATGACTGAAAGACTAACTCGTTATCAAATCATTCTTAAGATTAAAGGCAAATATGAAGAAGCTGTTAATGAAGGAGCTAAACAACTAAATCAAAGTCATCCACATCTTCCACAGATCTTCAAATCGATTACCAGTGATAATGGTTCCGAGTTTGCAGGATTAACTGAAATGATAAATGACTTAAGCGATGTCTACTTCGCTCATTCCTATTCTTCTTGGGAACGAGGCACTAATGAGCGACATAATAGTTTGATAAGACGATCTATCCCTAAAGGCAAATCATTAAAAACGATATCTAAATAAACAATCGACCATGTGGTTCATTCCATGAACCACTTACTTCGTAAGATACTCAACTATCAAACACCAACTGAATCAATTCTCTTCCACTTTAATCAAATACAAACAACTTAATGATTCTTGTTTTCTTTATTTCAAAAAGTGGACAACTTGATATTGCAATTTAGGAATAATATAAAATATAAGAAAGAAGTGGGAAATTGGAGACCAACACGTTATATTCATAGATTAATGTAAGTTAAAATTGATCTAAATAATATTGTTGGTTTAATAATTCTAGTTCTTTTTCTCTTCATAAAAATGTTTAGATTCCTTGTTGCTATATATACAAGATAACATTCAGTTAGAAAGAACATGTTCTTGTATATTGTGATTTTGCTAATTATTTGTTAAATCAGTACTCATAATTTCTAGTGTTTTACATGTACTATACTTTTAAGCTTATATAGAACTATTTAATCTCTAAATTAGCACTTTCGTTCTATTTAATTTTCCATTTCACCTTCTTATGATGTGATTAAAAGGGAGGCATTTGAAATGCTTAAAAAGATAATAAAGATTATAGTCGCATCATGTGCTTTTTTCATGATGCAAATGCCTGTGTTGGCTACAGACTACTTTAATGTAAATGTTGGTTATCAAGGGCAAAATGATGGGGTATGGACTGACTTTGCCTATGGTGGAGCATTAGCCGGAACTGAAGGAGGAGATCCTTTAGATAGTCTAGAAATTCATCTAGTGGATAGTCCTTATGCATCAGGTGTAGAGTATCGAGTTTATACTGCATCTGGTTGGTCAGAGTGGTTTAGTACTTGGCAAAGAGCTAACCATAATAATGAAGATATCTTAGGTTTACAAATACAGCTTAAAGACTTTCCAAACGCGAATGTCTATTATCAAAGCTATCGTAAAGGCTTAGGTTGGGGTATATGGGTAAGTAATGGATCAACAAGTGGTCAATTAAACTCTGCTTATCCAATTACTGGTTTTAGAGTTAAAGTCGATGAAATAGGTGTTAACTATCAATCAAGTATTGGTGGAGTAACACAAGTCTTAAGAGCGAATGGTGAAACACAAGGAACTGGTTCACTTGAAACAGTATCCATGAATCTAATATCAGCTGATAGTGGTTCTATTGAATACAGAGCCTATATTAGAAATAGTGGATGGACTAATTGGGCAAGTAATGGATCAGTTCTAGGTTCAAGTGGTTCCATCATTGAAGCAATAGAAGCACGATTAGTTGATTTACCACAATACAGTGTACAAATTCAACCACAAGTAGAAGGTGAGTGGTGGGGATACGTCTATGATGGACAAACAGCTGGTGCACCAGGCATTAATAAAGCACTTACTGCATATAGAATAGAGATTGTACAAAGAGTTTATGTTGCACCAGCACCTGCTACCACTGTCTCAAACACTTCTACGGATTTAACAGCCAAATTTATATGGGCATCCGATGGTAATTTGGACTTCTTAGTTAATGTGGATGATGGGAATGATGCTACAACTGTTTATTATAACTTTATGACGTATCATAATGTAGAGCTGTTAAATGATGAACAAAGTGATAGTGAAGCAAACAGACCTTTCACAGAAACAATTGTTACAACTGCTTATGATTCATATACAGGAACATATATTTATTATGGTGAATTATCAGGTGGTAGTTATAACTTTGGGGATGTAGTTAATTTATATCGTGGCACAGAGTTAGAACATTCATTAACACTATCGCTATCAACAACTTTGGATTATCAACTTTCTTATGATGGTGATGCTCCTACAATTGCGAATGTTTTAAATGGGGTAAGTGGTGGAAATTGTACATGGTATATGTTTACAATTAATACAACAGCGGGTTCATCTGACTATACATATACAGAAATTGATGAGATGGAATGTGTTGGGATTAATCCAGAATCATAAGCCACTAATTAGCAACCTTACGATTATGTAGATTATGTTATTGCTAATTGATTAGTCCCAATAGAGTCATTGATTTATTTTGGGACTTTTCATTTTATTTGTAAAAAAACTGATATCTATTGAATGGATATCAGTTTTACATTAGTTACATTATCAATACTTTTGATTTAGAGAAAAGATATTAAGCTTATATTCTTATGTTTTTTTGTTTGTGTAATAAGACTTTCTGTAAACCCATTTTTGCTGAAAAGAATGTAATGTGGATTAAATCTATTGAGTAATTCACTTTTTCTTATTAAGTTTTCAAGCACTTTCAAGTCGATAGGTTTATGCGTCCATTTGACTTCGCAAAAAATTGTTGTGGATAAACCTAAACCTATACAATCGATTTCTTCTTCTCTTTTTTCTTTAGGATTGTTGCCCCACCATCGACCTCTGGACGTAATGAGTTCTGGTAGTTTTGAATAACTATTTAATTGATCAAAATAATCTAAAAATATTTGTTCAAATGCTTCGCCCATAAACTCATTTAGTTTTGGATAAATAATATCTGTATAAACTTTCTTTCCCAAACCAAGTTCGATAGCACTTAAATTAGGTAATACGAAAATATACCAAAAACGATAGGTTCCATCAGCAATTCTATAAATTGTTTTGCGTGTACTAGTGTTGAGTATGGGTGTTTCTTTTTTTATGATACCTAGTTCCAATAAGTTATTTATATATTTACTTATAGAACCTGTTTGCATGCTCACTTTTGTCGCAATCGTATTATTCTTACTTGCGCCATTCGCAATTGCGTTTAAAAGACTGTTATAAACTTTAGGTTCTCTAAGTTCTTGTTTTAAAAAGTTAATTGGTTCTTCATATAAGCGACCTGAATCCTTTAAAAATAATTCGATAATATTATGTTCTAGATCTCTTTTTGTATCAATGTAGCTTAGATACTCTGCAATACCACCAGTTACACTATGCAATATGGCAATATCTTCTTTTTTCATGGGTTTTAAAAATTTTTCGCTTTCAAAGTAATTAAAAGGTTTCAGTTTTATCTGAGCAGTACGTCTACCATAAAGTGGACTTTTGATACCAAGAACTTGTTCCTCCATAAAACTCATAGATGACCCACATAATATTAAATGCAATTTCGTTTCTTTCCAATCATGATCACAAAAACGTTGGATAAGTGACGCAATTTCAGGTGTGGATTGTGCTAAGTATGGGAATTCATCGATGATGAACGTTAAACGTTTATCTAAAGAGTGTTTAGTTAAATATTTAAATATTTGCTCATAATCTTTAAAGGACGCAAAAGATTGTGAATTATTCATAAGTACTGCTTTTGACAACATTTCAAGATTTGTTTGATGTGTTGCTTCAATAGCCATGTAATAAATAGCTTCTTTATCTTTGATAAATTGCTTTAATAATTCAGTTTTACCAATTCGTCTTCTGCCATATAAAACAGTGAATTCAAAATGATTACTTATGTATTGATTCTCTAATACTACTAGTTCTTTTTCTCTTCCAATAAACATAGTAAATACCTCTATCATTAATTTAACACTTACTATAATAATTAGCAACCTTACGATTATGTAGATTATAAGGTTGTTAAATTAAATTAATTAATATGACCTAATAATATTGCGAATTTTGTGTTGATAATAGGGATATATGTTTATTTAGAGTGCATTCTAAATTCTTTTAATCTTCTGTAAAATGTTGCTTCTGATTGTAAATCAAGCGATAACATGGCTTGTTCTTTTGTTATGTCTTTGTTTTCGTACAATGTCATTATTTCAACAAGTTTTGGATAGGATATTTTTTTTCTAGATCGACCTTTATATTTGTTTTTAGAACGTTCTATACCTTGCTTTTGCTTTATTCTTCTAAAATTTCGCTCATTAATATAAAGATTGTATATGAGTGTATATAAAGATTGTCGGTTTTCATCGTTTATAACAAAGTGTCCAGCATTTAAATTTGCACCATTTACAATAATTTCTAATGTTTTTTTAAGCTTTAGAAAATTAGTGTTTGCGATATCGTTAATACTTTTTAGATTGAAAGTATCATTGGCATGGATAGTATCTAACGTATTTTTTGTGCTAGGTTCAGTATAAGGTTTTACAATTAGTTTGTCGCCTGTATAGATTTTATTTGATCTAATTAACCATTCTAGAGGATTATAATAATCTAGTTTTACTTCTTCTAAAAGAGACCAAAGATCTTCTCTGTTTTTTTGAGGAGTACGCTCATATATAAATGTTGGAATACTGTCGTTTCTAACATACTGTTCTTTTTTTAATTCAAGATTCAAACCTGGTATTCCTTGAAAGAAACTACTATTGGTTAAATTTATGACACTATAATTTGGAATGAACCGGTATTCGAAGGAATCATCTTCAAATAAGATTTGTTCAATTGTGGCAACAGCATAGTCTACATTATTTTGATCTGTTGCGTATATAATAGCTTTTGTACTATGTTCTTTCATTTCTTATTAGCCTTTCATAACTGGATTTAATTATGGTTATAAACCTTTTTTCTATGATGTATTTATAAAAGTCTTTTTGCGTATTCGTGATAAAGTTAGTTTGATTAATTATGAAAATTATTTTGTTCATATCAAAGTTTGCATAAATTTTTTTTAATGATTCATTACATTCTTTAAATCTTAAACTATTGATAACTTCATAATATGAACTCTTTTTACCATTTAGTAGTATTTGGGATGTCGGGAAAGTATAAATTCTTTTATTCGTCTCATTAACATCAGACATAATCTTTAACATCGTTGTTTCATCTGTCAAACTTGGGTATAAACTAGAACCATTATCAAAGATTGGCGCAAGTGTATATTGATTCTTCTCTTTGATAAATCCCCAATTACCACCATGACGATCAAAATTGCCAAGTAAGGCGTCTAATATATATAAGTTCCAAAATTGACGTATGGTATCTTCTGGATTCTTCAATTTATTATTAGATTTCAATATTTCAGTGATATCTTCGTATGAATAAGTGAAACGTTTGCGATCTGCTTCAATACTACTTTCTCCTAAATCGTTAAACGCAACAAACTGTTGATGATTTTCAACAAAATCTTTAATTGCGACGACTTCTTGGCCATTATAAGTACCAAGATAAGTTTCCTGCACATTAAAACCCATGCTCCCTATGATTCTACACGCTAAGTATTCGGAGATATGATTGTTTCGATATCCAAAAGCTGTTTTCTTTTGAAATTTTAATATATAGTCTTCATCTTGTATTGTGATTCCTATTTTTCTCTCTGCACCAGAATATATTTTATTATTAAGAGGGAAATCGCTATAATCCATATGTCCTCCAACTATCAATAGAATATAAAAATATTTATGATAGTTAAAGTATACCATTGTTTATCCAACTATCAATAGGGTATAAAAATTATTATGATAGTATTGGTTGTGTGTAAATAAAAAACTGATATCTATTCAATGGATATCAGTTTTACATTAGTCACATTATCAATGCCATTTAGTTCTTGGATTAAGTTTTCGACAGATATTAACATATCTGATATATCTAACATTATAACCACATAAGCATGATTTTGTAGTGGATAGTTTTGAGTTATCGTTAGTATATTAGCTTGATGAGCCGCAATATGATGTAGTAGATTTGAGAGTATCCCTTGGGTATGATTTAAACTACAAGAGATAACGACTTTACGCGTTTGTTTCTCTTCTTCTGCACTAAAGACCATATCTTTGAATTTATAAAAGCTTGAGCGTGATAAACCGACTTTTTTACAGGCGTCTGAAATATCTTTTGCGCTGTGAGAATCTAATAGTGCTTTAGCTTCTAATACCTTTTCAAAGTTATCAGGTAATATCTTTTTATTTACAATTAGATATTGCTTATTCATAAGATTTTTACACCCTCATGATCAATATTTAATTGATTAAAAGACCAATCAGCTTCACACTGTGATAAATCTAATTTCAATGCTTTTTTTGTGATAATTCCTAAGGTAGGGCCAGCTCCTGATAGAAAGAGTGATTGTATAGCTTGTTTAGCCAATTCTTTTTTTATACATTCAACATCTTTGATGAGTGGGAAACGATAAGGTTGATGTATCACATCATCACAACCATCACTGATTAAATCCATATCAGCTTCTTTTAAGCCTTTGATCAGGTTTTTTAGTTTATGTGAGGCTAAGTCAAGTATTTTATCTGGATAAGTCTGAGGGAGCACAGAACGTGCTAGTTTAGTGGATAGTTCAAAGTCAGGAATTAGGAAAGTAAAAATTAAATCATTACTTAAATCTAATGAATGAATGGTATAGCTGCCATTTTCTTTAATAGAGTGGATTAAGCCTCCATAAATGGCTGGAGCTACATTATCAGGATGACCTTCTAAGTCGACTGAATGTTTTAGAATTTGATCTTTATCTAAGCCTTTGTCATTGAGTAAATAAGCAGCTGTGACACCAGCTACTATTAAACTTGAAGAGGATCCTAAACCACGCGCAATAGGGACATCAGAACTTAAATGGATACTTAAGGGTTTAATCTCAAAGTTTTCTTGTTTGCAGGTATACTCATAAGCTTCTTTAATCAAGTTATCTTTTTGATAACGTACTTCTAGTCCTTCATAAGTATATTCATCAGCAAAGTCAAAAGAAACATAGGCATAGAGTTCTACAGCTAGTCCTAACTCATCAAAACCAGAACCTATATTTGCTGAAGTAGCGGGTACTCGAATTTTAATCATGATAGACAGTCTCGAAACTTTGAGTGATTTCGTTTGTTTTTATCACTGTTTGATGAACTTCATCAGCTGTTTCTAAAACATGTAAGAATTCAGGAATCTTGACACCTGTATGCTTATGTAATTGTTTCATTGCTTCAAAGTCACTAGATGGAACATCTTGTTTAAGTGCTTTTAAAACCGTTTTAGGGAATTTATAAGGAGAAGCAGTAGCGGCAATAATGACTACATCATCTTTGTGTTTTTGATTATATACATAGCCTGCATGCATCGCTATGGCAGTATGTGGATCTAAGACTTCTTTGGTGTTTAAATAAGTCATTTCAATGGTATGATTGACTTCTTTTTGATTAACAGATTGAGCACTGAATAATGAACTGAGTTTTTCAAATTCAGTTTCATTAAGTTTATAAGAACCATTATCTTTTAATGAGGACATCAACTCAGCTACTCGATGACTATCTTGGGATAGATCATAAAGTAAACGTTCAAAGTTAGAAGAGATTAAGATATCCATACTTGGAGAAGTGGTGGTCATAAATTGTCTGTCTAAATGATAGGTGCCTGTTTGAATGACTTCAGTTAAAACATCATTTTCATTAGACGCACAGATAAAGTGTTTAATTGGCAAACCAATTTTCTTTGCATAATAAGCCGCCAAGATATTACCAAAGTTACCGGTTGGAACAGATACCACAATCTCTTGACCTAACGTAATTGCTTTTTGATCAATGAGTTGTTTATAAGCAAAAACATAGTATGCAATTTGAGGGACTAAGCGTCCAATGTTTATAGAGTTAGCTGAAGATAAAGATTTATCTTGATTGGTTTGAAAGAGTTCTTTAACTGATCTTTGCGCATCATCAAAGTTACCTTCAATTCCAAAGACATGAGTGTTAGATGAATTAACACAGGTCATTTGTTTACGTTGTATATCAGATATACCGACGGTTGGATAATAGACAATGATATCGATGTTTTCTTTATCTCTAAAACCTTCTAGCGCAGCTGATCCTGTATCACCAGATGTGGCGGTAAGAATGGTTGTTGGTTTAGATGGTTTTAAAAGTTCTGGTAAAATCTGTAAAGCAATATCTTTAAAGGCAGCAGAAGGACCATGAAAAAGTTCCAAAACATAAGGTTTGCCAGTTTTAACAAGTGGTGTAACTAATTCATGATTAAAGCGTGAGACTTGATGATCAACAGCCTTTTCTATTTCTTGATCTGTGTAATCTTCAAAGAAAGCTTTTAAGATTCTTTTTTGAATATCAGCGTAGTTTCCACTGATTAAATTAGCTAATTCAAATGATGGAAATGTACTTGGAATAAAAAGACCACCATCAGTGGATAGACCTTGATGAATGGCATCTTTGGAAGTGCTTGTAATAGATTTGTTTCTTGTACTAAAATAGTTCATATATTCACCTTGAAATTGTTATGGTCTTAGGTTACACTGTTTTCAATGTGAATACAAGTGTATTCGAAATAGAAACAGGTTAAACTTATGAATGTTGGTGTCCTAGGTTATGGTACGGTCTCAAAAGCCTTACTAAAACTCTTAAATAAAACTGATCACGTAAAAAGCGGAATTAATGTTGTCCGTGTTTTAAGACGTCGTGGTAAAGCAACTAAAGACTTTATGACAGATGATCCTCAAGAAATACTCGAGAATGATGATATTGATGTGGTTGTAGAGTTAATGGGTGGGATTCATCCTGCTTATGAGTATATTCGTGCTGCCTTAAATTCTGGTAAACATGTCATATCGGCCAATAAAGCTTTATTTAATGTTTATGGAGATGAATTATCTGCCTTAGCACGTAAGAAAAAAGTAGGTTTACTTTTATCGGCTGCTTGTGGTGGTGGTATTCCAATTCAACCTACGATCTTAGAAAATAAACCATTAGGCATTCAAGCTATTTCTGGTATTTTAAATGGAACCTGTAATTATATCTTGGATGAAATGGAAACAAACGGAATTGATTTTAGTACTGCTTTAAAACAAGCTCAAAAACTAGGGTATGCAGAAGCAGATCCTAGTAGTGATATTGATGGCATGGATACCTTGTATAAAATACGACTAGCGATTGCGGTTGGTTTAAATACTTGGGTTGATCAAGAATCTATACTAATAGAGGGAATTCGTCATATTCAAGCGCAAGATGTTGAAGAAATTAAGAAACTAGGTTACAGAGTTCGTTTAATTGCGAAGGGTGAAAAAGTTAAGAAACACTTACATATGTCGGTTGAACCAACTTTAGTGAAAGAACATAGTGCAGAAGCGAATATTCTACAAAACTATAATATTGCGGTGATTACACCAGAACGTGGTAATTTAGTGTATTTATCTGGTCAAGGTGCAGGTGGTGAACCAACTGCGAATAATGTTTTAAGAGATCTCTTTTATACCCGTGCTGGACAAAGTGAAATGTTACCTGAAACAACTACTCATAAGCCAGCTAAAAACGAAGAGTTAAAGTCACAGTACTTTATTCGTTTAGAAAAAGGCTTAAAAATTAATCCTGAATGGATTGAAAAAACATGGGATATTGACAATAAGCAATATATCTTAACGCCAACCATCTCTTCTTTTGAAGTCCATAAAGTATTACACTTATTAAGAGAGAGTGGTGAAGTATTCTTTGCCAAGGTAAGTGAAGCATGATTGTATGTAAATTTGGTGGAACATCTTTAGCGAATGCGAGTCAGTTCTATAAAATAAAAAAAATCATTGAAGCCAACAAAGATCGAGAAGTTATTGTGGTGAGTGCACCTGGTAAGGATGCAGATCATCCAATTAAAATGACTGATCTTTTGTATCAGACTTATGATGCGCTTCAAGAAGAAAAAGATATCTCACAGTACTTTGATGAAATCATCAAACGTTTTAATGAGATACAAATTGAATGTGGACTAGAAATCAGTGAAGAGTTAGAAACATTTAAAGCTCATTTATCTAAATATACAACCATTGATGAACTAGTTTCACTTGGTGAGAAATCCAATGCGCAAATCTTAGCGCGTTATTTAAACATTCCTTTTATTGATGCGAAAGATATTATTAAACTCAATGAAGATAGTAGTGTAAATGAACAAGCCACTTTTAATTTAATTAAGGATGCCTATGATCAAGTAGGTCCATGTGTAATTCCTGGCTTTTATGGATCTAATTTAAAAGGTGAAATAAAAGTATTAGGTCGTGGAGGATCTGATATTACAGGAAGTCTAGTTTCAGCTGCCTTAAATTCAGAAGTTTATGAAAACTGGACAGATGTATCAGGGGTTCTAATGGCTGATCCACGCATTATTCCATATGCGAAGTCTATTGAAAAGATGACCTATCAAGAGCTTAGAGAACTAGCCTTTATGGGCGCTTCTGTTTTACATGAAGAAGCAATGATGCCGGTTAAGAAAGTTAATATTCCCCTTAATATTAAAAATACGAATGAACCTGATCATCCAGGAACGATTATCTTAGAAACCTTACCTAAAGATGAAGCAACTGAGCAATTTATTACCGGTGTTTCAGGGGTAAAAGATTTTACAGTATTATCGATACACAAAGAGTCTATTTCTAAATCACCAAAACTATTTAGAGATGTCTTAGAAATCTTTGAATATATGCATCTACCCATTGAACTACTCACTAAAGGAATCGATAGTTTTACAATTACCGTAAAAACAGCTAATCTAAAAAACAACTTAGAGAAACTGATTCAACTGATTGAACATAAGATTCAACCTGAACGTTTAAACATAGAAGATGAATTAGCGCTAATTACTTGTGTTGGACGTCGAATGAAAACACAAGCTGGCGTATCAGGTAAAATCTTTAGTGCCTTAGCACAAAGTAAAATCAACATACGAACAATCGCCCAAGGGACTGATGAGATTAGTATCCTAGTGGGTGTGGATAATAAAGATTTTGAAGATAGCTTGCATGTTTTATATGAACAATTCATTGGATAATGGATTGTTTTTATTGTCGCTTATCTTCATGAACTAAATAACTAATTGAATATCGTAAGATATTCTCCCAATTACAAGGGAAACCATAATTTTCTAAGCTGACATTAGGATATTCGATTTGTAACTTTATTATTCCTTCAATAAATTTATCAATACTTTCAGATTTAGGATTAATAAGAGATGCTATAAAAACATGACTAAACAAACTCATTTGATTATCACTAGTCATTGAATACAAATGATTTAAGTTGGTTATAGAATAAAGTTTAGGTGGTGATTCTTTTAGCTTGATATCAAAAAGTCTTTCAAAGTGATGCGAAATGTTTCTTAATTTAGTCAAACTAAACAACCAACTGTTTAATATTAGAGAGACATTTCTTTGATCAATTTTAAAATATTTTGATAAAAATTCTTTTGAGTATTGTCGTTGGACGCTTTGGTATAGCATTGAAATATCACCAAATGATAGAAATTCAATAGATGCCCAAATGGGAAGTAAACATTTATCATCTATTGTGTAGTGTTTTACGATTTTTGATTTTTTATGATTGTGAATATATCGATTTAAGTTTGTCCTTACCTTTTCTACTTTACTTCCATATTCATTAAAGTGAAAAATATCATCATTGTATAAAAAGAAAGCATCATTAAGACTGAGAGAAAAATAATGTGCAAATATTGATCGCGTAAATATTTCAATATCTTCTATAAAATGATTTATTATTAATCTTAGTGTAGAGTCAAACTCATATATATTTTGAATATATGAAAAACTAGATCCGTTAATAAATGAGTCTTGTTTTTCGTTTTCATATAAATGATCAAAATAACCACGAATACGATAGTAATTATTCTGTTCAAGAAATTTTAAAATATATTCTTCATCCTTATCGATGATTAGATGTCTATCTTTTAATAGTTTTAACTGACTATGAAGACTAGTTGGTTTTACGGCCATATGAATTCCCCCAGAAGATATAAAAAAAGCCCCCAGTCAGTAAGCATGTTTTACAACATTAAGCCGCCAGGGTACTTGCACAATTATAATAGCACAAATATCTGTTTTGCGAAATGAAAGGACTGCTAGGGACAGAGTAAAATAAGTGTGGAAATAAAAAAGCGGAAAATCTCTTATACTGAAATTACGACAAATCAGAGAAGAGAGACTTTCCATGTACATCTTATAACAAGCCATATCCACTACATTCGATAAAATTGTTGAAGTTAACTTAAACGAATTTATATAAACATTCTACACTCAGTTAATAGTGGCCTTAAATATTTATACAATTTAGTATGTCTAATAAGAGTACAATTAAAAAAATTTTGAATTACCCTTTATTGACACACGAACCAATGCCCAAAGTACTGATGAAATTAGTATCTTAGTGGGTGTGGATAATAAAGATATTGATGATTGTTTATATGTTTTTATATAGAACAATCAAATTATTGGAGCATTTCAATAATTAGATTTCGAAATTAAATATTCAAAATGCACTTAAAAATCTGCTCTAAAATTTGAAAGCGGATATATACGTGTACAAAATACATAAAACTACACTGATAATATGCATAAAATGCATACTATCAGTTTCTACCATTATTGTGTGAATTTCCTTATAATATAAGTATATATATTTAAATAAATATAGGTGGGGGAAATATGAAGACATTAATCCATAAATTTTTAAGTGTAAGTTTAGGTTTGTTGCTTGCGACAAACAGTTTTACATCTTTTTTAGTTTTAGATGTTAAAGCGGTTGAAACAGCAACAGAAATGGTATTAGAAATTGATGGTAGTGCTTTAGCTACTGGTAGTTATTCAATTGACAGTATTGATCGTTTTAATACAAATGGGATTGCGATTATTGCAGATAGCACCACAACAGAAGGTGAAACCAAATATGGTCTAATGAATTCAAGTGGTGTTGTTAAACTTGCACCAATCTATGATGAGATTATTCCTTTCGACACTAATAATAACTTTTATTTAGTAACACAGTATGTTGTTAATGGCGAAAACATTGAACAAAACCAAGGTTTGTACTCTCAAACTGATGGTTCTGAAGTTTTAGAAATTAAATATGCATATATTCCAAATATCGATAATAATAATATTATTCAACTATCTTATAAAATGATTATAGATAACCAAGAAGTATGGAAAAGTGAAGTTAAAAAATATGATTCAACGAATGTAAGTTTTAGTGATATTGGGAAACCAAGCTCGATAACACTTAGTGAATATGATTATATCTTTCTAGAAAATATTTCTGATAATTATAGTATTGTGCATGTAGGTATAAATAATAGCCAAAGTTATTCGACTAATGAAGCTTGGTTGGTAGATGTTAACGGTGATTTGATTGGTTTTACTGAGCCATATAATTCAATTCAATATGTAAAATCAGAAAATCATGATTATGTCGTTTTATTACAACAAGATTCTTCTAGTATGGATTCTGGTGCTTCAACACAAAGTGGTTTGTTTGAGTTAAGTGTTGATGAGACTGATACTGTAGTAGTAAATGCTGTTATAGATTTTGATAAATATGATTATGTTTTCTATGATAATTTTAATGGTTATTTTGAAGTGGTTTCTTATACTGGAACTACAACGATTATTGGTCGTTTAGATCCTGAAACACAAGAATTTATTACTGGATATGATCCGACAGGTGTTTTTTCTTATGAATTCACATCTTATTTAGATTCAAGTTTAACTGAATTAAGATCATGTACATACACAAGTGGGAATTTAGATTGTTCTTCATACCTTTACAATTCATCTGATTCAAGTAAGACAAATCTTTTTGGAGAAGGTAATTCCTATAGTAGTATTTATTCAAATAGAGATGGATTTATTACACTTCAAAATGGCCAAGATACAACAACTACATCAAATCTTTTATTTAAGAGTAATGGTTCTTATGTAAAGTTACTTACATCTGATGTAACTGGCAACTTGAATATTGATAGTACTGGTTGGGTAAATATTATGGAATATTTAGGGAATGATTCCTATAATAACCCACAATATCAAAATTACTATTTTGATTTAAGTAATGTAACTACAACACAATCATTAGAGGACTTATCTGCCTCTGATGCATGTTTAACCGATAATGGTAGTGTCTTTCAAGCCTATGGTCGTTACAAGGTTGTTTATGAACAAATAGATGATTCGAATGCTTTATCAAGCTTGTATGATAAAGAGACAAGCTCTTTTATCCTAAATGATGTTTACAATTTAATTGTCAACGAACCGATGAATGATACAATAAGCGGAACCTATCAAACGTTAGTTGATAGCGCGTATGTTTCTTATGGTTTTACATATAATACAGATAGTGGTTTAAAAGTATTTAATGACATTGTTTACATTACTGAATTTAATGAGAGTGGTTATGCTACTATCACTACTACAGATTCAAATTATGGCTTAATAAATACATCAGGCAGTGGAAATTATGTTTTAAATCCAAGTGGGATTACAGCAATTTATGATCATTTTGACTATGATGGGGTTCGAAATCTTGTCATTACATATAATTCAGACTCAACATATGATTATATCCATTTAAATGATAGTACTTTAACCAGCATAGTTGATTTAACTCAAGCAACTAAATATGGCTCGGAACCAGCTTTAATTAAAACAACAAATACTTTTGCGTTTGTTGATGGAATTACGAAAAATGAAGCTATTTTAACGGATGCGGCTGCCGTTTCAAGCTACACAAATGGCATTGCTTTAAAACTAGATACAAATGGAGCAGTAACAGCTTACGATACATCCTATATTTCATTGGGTGTTATTACAGACGCTAATGATATTGAAGGGAATCTAGTCTATTTTGCTGACAATTCCATTAAATTCTATTACTTAGATTCTTCAAGCCAATTGGCTTACCATGAATTACCTAGTTCTATTACTAGTCAAACTATTACATCATGGTCTCAAGAAAATTTTAATTTATATAAATACACTACCAGTTCTGGTGATGGTTATATGTATTATGATGCAACAAACAATGTTCTAAATGATTTAGGCATTAATATTTCTCCAAGTTTTAGTGATGAATATTTTACATATGTAAATACATCAAATGATAAAGAAGGTATTTTAAATGTAAATGGTTTGATGTGGGTTGAAGATTCAAGTTCCACAACATATAGCTTCGGTGTAAGTGAAGGTGTGATTTATCAAAGCACTTCCAATACTTCAACGATCATTGATAGTAATGGTAATTATACTTTTGTAGATGATAGTGATAATCCAGTTTATTTTGATTCTATTTATCAAAGTGGGATTTTAGTAAATTATCAATTGAGTGGTGTTAATGGTTTTGCCTTAGTAACTGATACAACAGTTTTAGATTATCCTGGTACATTCGGAAATAATGTTGATGGAAGTACAACTTTAATTGAAGTAAGAAGTAATGATTACTCAAAAGCAGGACTTATTAAAAAGGATGGAACTGTTTTGTTTGATATTTATAATTCAAATCCATACCAACAATTCGAAATTAATTTAGAATACAATTTCATTCTTCCGTATTATCAGGATTGGACGAATGAAGGGATTTATGATTTAAACGGTAATATAATTTCAGATCTTAGTACTTATATTGCGTCAGGTCAAAGTATTGAAAATGGACAATTAGAAGTTAAACAAGAAACTAATTTTATGATTTCTTTCAATGGTGGTGAATCTTATGAAGATTTATATTTAAGAAATGTGTATGATTTTAATACTTCTAGCTTTAAATATGAAAATAACTATTTAGATACAAATACTCGAGATGGATTCTCGTTTGTAAATGCTTTGGGTGAATTGAGTACAGATGTCTTGTGGGAACAACAACCTGGCCCATACAGACTAATGGTCAAAGGTGGAAGTGATACCAATGTATATGCAGTTGACTTTACATATGGTGTTAATGATCTTGCAGGGAATGAAATATTACCAACTGGGTACTTTAACAATCTAAATATTGTAAAAGGTTATTTTGAGGCAAGTATGAATATGTCTCAAAATTGGGGACTGTTCGATCTTGAAGGAAACCCAGTGGCATGTGCAAGTTTAGATCCTGTTGAATTAACTTGCGGTAACATAAGTTTTAATGAAAATACTAATCAATTTGATTTAATGATAACTGGTGAAAATTCGGATGGAATGATTGCGAACGTTTTTGATATCTTCGATATTTCTACAGGAGCATATATTCCTGTAGGTAATTCAGGCTATAATTCTAGTGATCTTGTCAAAGATGGAGTAGTTGTTGTGGGCATCTTTGGTAATTATTTAGATTCTGATACAAGTAATGACAATATTGATTCAAGTTCTTTCAGCAATCGAAAATTTGGAATTTTGAATTTAGATGGAACATATATGTTAGAACCTGAATATGATCTCATTGATAATTTTGATGGTGATGGTAATGCAGTATTTAACCAAGATGCATCTTTTGGTTTGGTAAATAAAAGTGATGGTATCGTATTAGATATGATTTATACTTCTATTACTTCGACAAAACAAACAAGTTTAACAAGTCTAACACCAAGTTTTGATGAACGAGGTTTGATTAGAATCAATAATAATCAATATACTGGTTTAGCTGATAAAAATGGTGAACTCTTTGATGGAGCAGCATATCAATATGCCTATTATCTGGATGGAGATTTTTATCTCAAAAAATTCGATGAAAATTGGATGATTATAAGTGATAGTGCTATTACCGATACTCAAATGCATGGAAGTGTATGGACAACATTCTTAAGTGATAATACTTCAAACATTGAAACATTTAGTTTAGATGTAGATTTAGATATAAGTTCTTTAAGTAGAGTAAGTACGACTGATAATGAATACTTTATCGCAAGTTATTCAGTTTATGACACAGTGTTCAATACTATGTATGATTACTATGGTATTTTAAATAGTGATGGTAGTGTATATCTTGATTTTGACTATTCAAATATTAGTTTAAATACAACAAATGATACATGGAACTTAGAAATCTATAATAGTACATACGGAACCTATCAAGTAGGTGTAATGGATGAAGATAAAAACTTCATTGTTTCATTCAATAATAAATATGATTCAGTCAGTGAATACACTGATGGTTTTGCGATTGGGACAAGTGGGACTGCACCTGATACGAGCACTAGTTATAATCCATTTATGAAATTATTAATGAGTACATTCTTCTTGGATGTCAATGCAGCTGAGGATGAATTCGCATTAGAGATTTTAGATGAGAATGGGAATGTTGTAGGTGATTTGTCTGATGATTATGAATCAGCAATTTTATTAGGAAATAATAAAGCATTAGTTCAAAAAGATGGTCAATATTACATTGCGACTTTAAGTGAACAGCCTTATACAGGTGAATTGATTACATCTATCGCAATAAATGAATCTAGTTTGAACATGGAAGTAGATGATACATCAAAACTTTATGCAGATGTATTTCCATTAGAAAGTACTCAACCAAGAACAATTACATGGGAAAGTTCAGATCCAAGTGTTGTAAGTGTTGATGGGAAAGGTAATATCAAGGCAATAGATGTTGGTAGTGCAACAATTACATTAACGGTTAATGAGTTTATCGATACCTGTGAAATTACTGTTAAAACAACTGAAACAATTACTGATAGTTCATCTAGTAGTTCCAGCTCTTCTACAACTACGACAACAGTTACCGTATCATCACAAACTACACTTCCTACAACGGAACAAATGACTTCGATTACTCAACTTCAAGATTTATTTAGTGCAAATACATTAAGTACAAGCGCTAAGAAAGAACTTATTAAAGAGAGCTTTAATGCAAATGAAAACTTTATTAAGTATTTAACTTATGAAGAAAAAGTAAGTTTAGAAAGTATTGTTTTAGATATATACAAAGATCAAATAACATTGAATAAAGAATTTGATGTTGAATTTGAAGTCAGTGGTTTAATAAACATTCTAAACTTCAATGATTTAATTTCTGGTAAAAAGGTCGAATATGATATTTCAGTTTCTACCGTAATTAGTGAAGAAGATAAAACTCTAACACAATCCTATATGGATGAGCATTTACTAAATTCAAATTTAATTTATCCTATTAGTATTTCTATTACTCAAAAAAATGGCAATGGTGAAACAGTTTTAAGCAATACGGGTGAATTAGAGTTTACTTTATCCCTTCCTTCAGAATTTGTAGGTATTGGTCAACTTGAAGTTTTACGTGTCCATGATGGTGAAGTTGATATACTCCCGGTAACATTAAATGATAATTACACCTTTAGCTTTGTATCTGATAAGTTCTCGACCTTTACTTTAGTGAAAAAGGAAATGAAAGCTAGAGTAGACGAACCTGATGAGAGTGAAGCAAGTACAATCACAACGGCTACTTCAAGTAATAACTTTATTTGGTATTTAGGTTTAGGATTAATTGTAAGCATTGTTGCTTACTTTACGTATCGATTTAAATTTAATAGGCTCTAAGTCAAATGTTGGGGTAACCCAATAAATGATATAGTGTTAAACGAAGGATCTTTAGGAAACTAGAGATCCTTTTTTTTGTTGAGCTAATTGAATCATATTAAAATGCACTTAGATATACGCTTGTATAAATAAAAAGAGAGTATGAAAGTGCAAAATGATTGGTACAAAACAGTTGATTAAAGAGTTCACACAAGAAAATGGTGTTATGACGAGTAGACAATTAAATGAATTAGGATTGAGTAGTCGACAAATCAAGAAACTCGTTAATGATCAAATCATTTCGAAAATAAAACAAGGCTATTACCAAATGGTAAACGATTTTGTTGAAGATCAAATTATTATTTCGAAATTGTATCCAAAGGCAGTTATTTTTCTTGAAAGTGCGCTTTTACATTATGAATACACTAATAGAATTCCTAGTGAGTGGCAGATTGCTATAAATAAAAATGAAGAGAAAAGCAAATATAATATTGATTTCCCAAGTATTAAACCTTTTTACATTAAACCAGAATTTCTTGATATAGGTTTAAGTACATTTTTGCTAAATCATCAAATAATAAGAATCTATAATCGAGATCGTACAATCTGTGATGTTTTGCGCTATGAAAATAAATTGGAAAAAGAAGTGGTTACACAATCCATTAAAAATTATTTAAATGATCCTAAAAAAAATATTTCGCAATTCATTGAATATGCAAATATATTTAATATCCGTGAAAAAGCAGAAAATAGAGTAGGAATGTGGTTATGAGTTACGATACTACTCAATCCATTTTACAAAGGCTTAGAAACGTTTCAGTGAGTAAAGATATCTCATTTCAACAAATATTGAATTTATTTTTTTCAAGAAGAATTTGCACGTCGATTATCTATTAGTACTTATCATAATCACTTAATTTTAAAAGGTGGATATTTTATTTATACTCTAAGTCAATTTGAATCAAGACCAACGATTGATTCTGATTATCTATTAAAGTCGAATAATTCATTTGATTCAAATGATTTAGCTTATATATGTTTTGGGACTTCGATTGCTTCGAATTTAGGAAAAGATTACATAATGTATAGATTAGGTGACTTAGACTCATTTAATACAAATGAAGTAAATTATAATCTGGATAATACTGCACATTGGATGTGGTATAACTTTGATTTAGGTTATTTAGATAGTGCATATCAAATGGTTGAAGTTAAACAGTTTTATGCGATAAGATAGATAAAAAAGGTTGATACTTGTATTGGTATCAACCCTTTGACTTTAAGATAATTCTTGAACAAATATTTCTAATCGTCTTATTGCTTCTTTGATGTGTTCTAATGAATAACAGTAAGAGAAACGTATAAATCCTTCTCCTGCTTCACCAAAGCCAATACCTGGAATTAAAGCGACTTTTTGTGATTCTATGAGTTTCTCACAGAATTCATTAGATTTTAGACCTGTTTTACTTTGTACATCGACAAAGAGATAAAAAGCTCCGTCAGGATTTGAAACCGTTAATCCCATGTTATTTAGTTTATCTACTGCATATCGTCTTCTAATGTCATATTCTTCACGCATGGAGTCAATATCACTGTCCCCATTTTTTAAAGCTTCAATACCAGCAAACTGTGACACAGTAGGAGGACATAGAATAGCATTTTGATGATACTTCACAAAGAAATCAATGAGTTCTTTATTGGCTAGAATATAACCTAAACGCCAGCCTGTCATTGAATAAGCTTTAGAGAAACCATTTAAGACAATCGTTTTGTCTTTCATTGATGGGATTTGGGCAATAGATGCATGTGGATGTTCTGTATAGTTAAGTTCACTATAGATTTCATCAGAGATAACATAGATATCTTTATCCTCTAAAACATCAGCTAGTGCTTCATAATCCGCTAGAGTCATAATCGCACCTGTAGGATTATTAGGGTAGTTCAATACTATTACACGAGTTTTATCTGTAATTTTTTCAAGTAATCGATCAGCTTTTAATCTAAAGCCATCTTCTGCAATTGTATCAACTGTCACAACTTTTGCGCCTGCCATAAGGATTAATGGTTCATAGCTTAAATATGCTGGGGCAACCACAATCACTTCATCACCTTCATTTAAAAGGGTACGCAAGGCCATTTCAATGCCTTCAGAAGCACCAATAGTGGTTAGAACTTCTGTTTGGGGATCATAGCTTAAATGATATTTGCGTTCATAAAAAGCTGTGATTTCTTTTCTTAAACTTAATAAGCCTTTAGAAGGCGTATAGAAGGTTTTACCTGCTTCTATGGCATCAATACCAGCTTGACGTATATGCCAAGGTGTGGCAAAGTCTGGTTCACCGATGCTTAAAGATAAGATATCGGGGTTTGATGATATCTCTAAGTATTTATGCAACATACCTGGCTTAAGTAAGCGCATTTTTTGATTGATATGTTTCATTCTTTCGATAACTCAGTTCTTAAATCCACATCTTTTTTATCATCTAGAATGAAGCCACCTTCTTTATATTTAGATAAAACAAAATGGGTTGCGGTTGATAGTACATCATCAAGAGTACTTAAACGTTTTGCGACAAACATCGCAACATCGTGCATACTATTCCCTTTAACAAATACAGCTAAGTCATAGACACCTGCCATCAAATAAACAGACTCCACTTCTTCCATTGCCATAACACGATCTGCAATGTCTTGAAAACCAGCTTCTTTTTTAGGTGCTACTTTAAGTTCGATTAATGCATTAACTGGAGCATTATCTAATTGTGATTCATCAATAATGGTTGTATAACCTTTTAAAAGCCCTTGGGCTTCATAGGCTCGAATCGCGGCTTCTACCGCTTCTTCACTTTGATTTAGCATAATGGCTAAATCTTTAACGCTAGTTCTAGCATTTTCTTTTAATAATGTTAAGAGTTTTTCCATGATTCTCACCTCGTTTATTAGATTATAGGGGTTTCATGATGTTCAAACAAGGTGATTAGGCTAAAATTTTACAATTAATTCTAAATTTATATGATAATACAGAATAATTTGAACAAAATATTTGTTAATTCTTTATATGTATAAAGTATCTTAATTTGTTATAATAACAATGTTTTAAATCACATAGGGGGATGATTATGGATTATGAAGAAATTAGTTTAAAAGAACTAATTATTATATTAATAAAAGGTTGGAAATGGATTGTTGGGATTACAGTTCTAACAACAATTGCTGCCATTGTTTTTACATTAGGATTTAAACCAGTATTATATGAATCCAATAGTTATTTTAATATTACAATTCCAGTGAATGTAGAAACACAATATGGAACTTATAAGTTACCATCAACGAAAGTTGCGGACTATACAATCTATTTAACAGATAATGAAGTGCTAGATAAAGTTATCGATTCACTTAGTTTAAACATAAGTAGAGTAGAATTAAACGATTATTTAGACTCCACTTATGATGTAAACAATGGTGTTAATTTAGTTAATACTTCTGTTCAATATGAAGATTCATCATTATCTGTTCAAATTCATCAAATATGGTTAGAAAGTTTTAAAACAGTTTTAGAAGAAAGATATCAACAGCTAGCTGTTGATTCATTAATAGCCCAAAGAGAATCTCAGATTGATAGTTTATACTCTGAACAAAATGCACTACGAACAGAAATTATTTCATTAAATGCATATAAAGAAACATTAACTTATCATGAAGGTGTAAGTGAATTAGAATCTGCAGATAATCATTTATATTACTTGGTATTAAATCAAGAAAGTGATTTAGCTTTAAGAGACTCTCAAATTACAACTACAATACTTACTTATCAAGCAGATATTGAAGAATTAAATAAAATCGCACAACTCAATCAATACAATGATAAATTAAATGTTTTAAAAGGTACCATTACTTTGCCTGTAAATATTAGTGAACCAGTAGAACCAATTGATAATGGTTTACTTTTAAATACGGCTATTGGACTTGTTTTAGGTGCAATGATAGGTACATTTATAGTGTTTTTTATTCAGTATTGGAAAAGTGAGAAAGTGCTTGTCTAACTCTTAATCTGGTTTATGAAAAAATGGTATGTTATTCAGGTATTTAGGGGATATGAGGAAAAGATTTCAATAGAGGCATCTCAAGACTCATCTTATAAAATTTTCTATCCCAAACGTGTCAAAATCTTTAAAAATAGAAGTGGTTCATACCATAAAAATGTTCCATTATTTCCAGGTTATATTTTTATTGAAACTGAAAAAAACTATTCACATTTCTATGAATTTTATTCAAAAGTATTAAACCCTTTAGAAGGTGTAATAAAAGTATTAAAACATAAATCAAATGCCGAAGCTTTATGGCCAGAAGAAAAAGAGTTCATTCAAAGTTTATGTAATAAAGATAATATTGTAGAAACATCAAAGGGTTTGAAAGTTAATGATAAAGTACTCATTACAGAAGGTCCCTTAATTGGTAAAGAAAGCCAGATTATCAAGATAGATCGACATAAACGACTAGCTTATCTAGAATTTGATTTTCTAGGACAAAAGCAAGTTATACAATTGAGTTTAGAAGTATTATCAAAACAAGTGTGAGTCATTAATCATTGCATTAGGCATGTTAGTGACTTTCATGGTTTATAGCATTAGTTAACTGCATTTTTAGATGTTTGTGGGCGAAGCTATATTTGAAATGGGGGAAAAAGGAAATGGTCATGAATTCTACAGTCAGAAAAAGTATATTAATAACACTTGATACAATTTTGGTTTCTAGTGCTTTTTTTGCTGCATACTTATTTCGATTTGATGGAAATTTAGGCAATTATTCTGTTCAATATTTCGATAATGTGTTAGTTATAGTGGCTATATACTTAGTAAATAATATCCTTTTTGGGCTCTATCGAAAAATGTGGCGTTATGCGTCTATTCAAGAATTGATGGGAATATTTTGGTCGTCAACATTATCCACACTTTTAACTTATGTGGTTTTCTGGGGGCTAGGAACTAATATTCCACGATCTGTACTTTTACTAACTGGTATATTATCCATTTTCTTGATTGGTGGTACACGCTTTACTTATCGAATTGTACGTGTTAATCGAGCGATTAAAAACTCAGATAGTCATAAAGATAAGCTAAGAACTTTGATCATAGGTGCAGGTGATGCAGGTGCTAATTTAATTAAGGAGTTATTAAATAATAGTGACAGTAAGTTTTTACCCATTGCAATCTTGGATGATGCTCAGTGGAAACAAGATACATCAATTCATGGTGTTCCTATAAAAGGCATGATTAAAGACATAGAAAAAGTTTGTGAGATTGAAGAGCTTCAACAAATTATCATTGCGATTCCATCTGCTAATAAAACTAGACTTAAAGAAATTACACAACTGGCACAAATATCAGGAGTGCCTGTTAAAACACTTCCTAATTTATCTGATTTATTATCTGGGAAAATTGAATTAAGTCAACTTAGAGATATTGATATTACGGATTTACTTGGAAGAGATGAAGTTAAACTCGATATTTCTGGTATTAAATCATTTATTGAAGATAAGGTTGTTTTAATTACTGGTGGAGGAGGATCAATAGGCTCAGAGATAATTAGACAACTTATACCATATACTCCAAAACAAATTTTAATATTAGATATCTATGAAAATAATGCATATGATTTACAACAAGAACTTAAACGTAAATATCCTTTGCTTAATGTAAAAGTTATTATCGCAAGTGTTAGAGATAAAAAACGATTAGACTTAATATTTGAAACTTATCAACCCCATATCGTCTTTCATGCGGCTGCTCATAAACATGTGCCGTTTATGGAAGAGAATCCTTCGGAAGCTATTAAAAATAATGTTATGGGAACATTAAATGTTGCGAACTGTGCCAATGAATTTAACACCACAAAGTTTATTCTTATATCAACAGATAAAGCTGTTAATCCCACTAATATCATGGGTGCAACAAAACGTGTTGCAGAACTAATCATTCAATCCCTAAACAAGGAATCACAGACAGAATTTGTAGCTGTAAGATTTGGTAATGTATTAGGTTCTAATGGTTCTGTTATTCCACTTTTTAAAGAACAAATAAAGGCAGGGGGTCCAGTTACCATAACTCATCCTGATATTACGCGATACTTCATGACTATACCTGAAGCAAGTAGACTTGTGATTCAAGCAGGATCTATGGCTAAGGGGGGAGAGATATTTGTCTTAGATATGGGAGAACCTGTAAAAATATTAGATCTCGCTAAGCAATTAATCGAGTTATCAGGGTTTACACCTAATGTTGATATAAAGATTGAAACCATTGGTTTAAGACCTGGTGAGAAACTATATGAAGAACTTCTTTTAGAAGAAGAAGGTCTTCAATCAACAAAACAAGAAGGAATCTTTATAGCTCAAGCACAAGATATCACTCATCGTGATGTTTTAAAAGTGATTGATAGTTTGCACTCTGATCTCTTTAATACTGATTATTTAAAACAATCTTTAAAACAACTTGTTCCTTCAATAAAGTAAAAAATACTGATGATTCTAAAAGATAAAAATGGATTTACGCTAATCGTGTTAATAGTTGTTATATTAATTATGTCAATCTTATCTTTATTAGTAATACCGAGTATTTATTCCTTTATACATAAAGCATAATAAACTCAAGTAGAAAAAAATTGTAGAATTATTGAAAGCCACTACAAATTGCATCTTATTCAAAACGATGTTAATCATTCTGATTTATTATTGACTGATTTTTTGAATGATAACTATAGTGAGTTTACAAGTAAGTATTTAATTTACTATTCAAATAATCATATGTACTGTGATGAATCAACTGAAGATGATGAAGTTCCTTTTTTATGAATGGATTATAACAACGACGTGAGTATGGTGAAAGGATAAACAGGCTGTAAGTCAGTAATATCAAGGGTTTCAGAACAACAGACACATGTACTAATGTTACAGAAGCATTACACGTCTAAGCATCCAATCAAAACACAGAATTATGCAAGATATAGTACCTAGAATCAATCAAAACACTACATATAGATCAAGAAAATTAAGTGCTCTCAAGCACATCATACATACATTTACATAGGGCAGGAGGAACTAAACATGGTTTACTTAAAAATCAAAAGATTAATAGATATCATACTTTCAACACTCGGTCTTATAATTTTATCTCCTGTTTTATTAGTACTCATAATAGCGATTAAACTAGACTCTCCAGGCCCGGTGCTGTTCAAACAAAAACGTGTCGGAATCCAAAAGAGTCATTTTAATATATTGAAGTTTAGAACAATGAGGATTGATACACCCAAGGAAACCCCAACACATCTTTTGGAAAATCCTGATCAGTGGATTACGAAGGTAGGTAAGTTCTTAAGAAAGACAAGCTTAGATGAACTACCACAAATCATCAATATTTTTAAGGGTGAAATGAGCATCACCGGTCCAAGGCCGGCTCTTTGGAATCAATATGATTTGATTGAAGAAAGAGACAAGTATGGTGCAAATGACGTGCCAGTTGGTCTTACAGGTTGGGCGCAGATTAATGGTAGAGACGAGCTTGAGATTGATGTTAAGGCGAGACTTGATGGAGAGTATGCTGAGAAGATTGGGTTTATGATGGATGTCAGATGCTTCTTTGGGACGATATTTAGTGTTCTTAGAAGTGATGGTGTTGTTGAAGGTGGGACTGGTTCGAAAAAAGCTGATAAAGAGTCAGCGAAACATTAGGGGTGGGAAGATGTTATTAGTGACAGGGATTACAGGACATACAGGCAGCTATTTCTTACAAGAACTTATTGATCATAAATATGAAGACCAATCCGCTGCATTGTTAGGGAAACATCTGACACTTCAATGTTGGATAACAGCGGATTAAATATTGAGAAGGTTTATGGAGATCTCAACAACAAGGAGTTCATAAGAAAAACTGTCAAAGGAGTAGACGCTATTATGCACATCTATAACATCCATCATTCACCGATGATTGTAGAAGCAGCTATCGAGAACAATGTAAAGCGAGCAATCTTAGTACATACAACAGGAATATACTCAAACTTTAAATATGCTTCTCAAGGATATAAGGATGTGGAAAAGAAAGTTTCTGAATTGACTTCAAAATCAAATTCTCCTACTAAAGTTACTATTCTAAGGCCAACGATGATTTATGGTGATCTGTGTGATAGCAATATGAGTAAATTCATTAAGATGATAGATAAATTTAGAATGATGCCGGTTATCAACGGTGGGAGAAGTTTAATACAACCAGTAAATGCAAGGGATTTAGGAAAAGCATTTTATACTGTTTTGACATCTCCTGAAAAAACAGCTGGAAAGGCTTATGACTTATCAGGTGAAAAGCCTCTACAGATGATAGAAGTTTTTAAGATGATAAGCGATAAACTCAATAAGAAAACAACACTTGTCAGTGTTCCTTTAGGACTTGGGGTTGTACTTGCTCAAATTGCCAAGGTGCTGACACTTGGAAAAATAGATTATGTAGAAAGAGTTCAACGTATGGGTGAGGATAGAAGTTATCCTCATGCTGAAGCCAAGAAAGATTTCAACTATAATCCGATGAACTTTGAAGAGGGCATTCAACTTGAAGTGAATCAGTATTTAAAGAAGTAACTAAGTGATGAAAGTAGGATTGACAATATGAAAATAGCTGTACTCTCAAGCCATACGTCATCACTATTTTGGTTTCGTATGGATATGATGAAAGATTTTATAAAACATGGACATTCTGTCATAGCTTTAGGACAAGAACCTGAATCAAATTGGAAAGGTAAGTTTGAGAAATATGGTGTTCAGTATAAACAGCTCTTTGTAGAACGAAATGGTATTAATCCGTTTAGTGATATAAAGACTTATCGAGAGCTTAAGAAGTTTATGAAAGAAGAGAAGCCAGACAAAATATTTGCTTACCAAGCAAAAACTGTAGTTTATGGAAGTCTTGCAGCAAAAGCTAATGGTATTACTGAAGTATATCCACTGATAGCAGGTCTTGGATCGATTTTCAGGGGAGAAGGGCTTAAAAACAAAATAATCAAAGCAATAATGAAGACAGAATATCGTTTGGCATGTAATGCAAGCAAGAAGGTGTTTTTCCAAAATAATGATGATAAAAATGAATTTATAAATAACGGACTTATTAAAGAAGATAAAATCGTGATTATCAATGGATCAGGTGTGAACCTTGAGAAATTTAAGCCTGAACTGTTGCCTGATACACCGGCATTTTTGTTTATTGGCAGATTAATTAAAGATAAAGGTGTAATGGAGTATTTGGAAGCTTGTAAGAGAATTAAGGCTGAATATCCTGAAGTAAGATGTTTGCTTGTGGGGCCTTATGATAGCAATCCATCGGCATTACAGCCAGAAGAGTTGCAGCCTTTCATAGATCAAGGAATTATTGAGTATTTTGGAGAGCAGACCGACGTTAGACCATATTTAAAACAATGTAGTACTTATGTACTGCCTTCGTATCATGAAGGAACACCTAAGACGGTCTTAGAGGCAATGGCTATAGGGCGATCAATTATAACTAGTGATGCTCCTGGATGTAGAGAAACTGTCACAGATGGATACAATGGGTTCCTCTTGTCTGTTAAAGACGTAAATGGTTTAGTTGATAAAATGAGAACCCTAATAGAAGATCAAGAAACAAATAGGGTTATGGCGGAACGCAGCTTGAAACTTGCTGAAGAAAAGTATGATGTGAATTTAGTCAATAAATCTATTATGAAAACTATGGGATTAATATAGTGAGAAGGAGTAGTTAAAATGAACTTATTCGAAAAAATCAAAAACAGAGAAGAAAAAATTTCACTTGTTGGTCTAGGATATGTAGGTATGCCAATTGCAGTAGCTTTTGCTAAAAAGGCAGATGTTATTGGTTTTGATATCAGCAAAGAAAAAGTTGAATTATATAAAAAAGGCATCGATCCAACTAAAGAGGTTGGAGATGATGTCATAAAAGCATCTACTGTTGAGTTTACTGCGGATGAAACCAAACTTAAAGAAGCTAAGTTTCATATCGTTGCAGTTCCTACGCCTGTAAATGCTGATCATACACCTGATTTAAAGCCAGTAGAATCTGCAAGTAGAACAGTTGGGAAAAATCTTACTAAAGGTTCAATTGTTGTATTTGAATCTACTGTTTATCCTGGTGTTACAGAAGAAATCTGTATTCCAATTCTTGAAAAAGAGTCTGGAATGAAATGTGGTGAAGATTTCAAGGTGGGTTATTCACCAGAAAGAATCAATCCTGGTGATAAAGTACATAGGCTTGAGACGATAGTAAAAGTTGTATCAGCTATGGATGAAGAATCTCTTGATATTATTGCGAAAGTGTACGAGCTTGTTGTTGATGCCGGAGTACATAGAGCTGAATCTATAAAAGTGGCTGAAGCTGCAAAGGTTATTGAGAACTCACAGAGGGATATCAATATCGCATTTATGAATGAGCTTTCTATCATTTTCAATAAGATGGGGATTGATACAAAAGCTGTTCTTAAAGCCGCAGGAACGAAGTGGAACTTCCTAAACTTCTTCCCTGGACTAGTTGGTGGGCATTGTATCGGTGTAGATCCTTATTACCTCACATATAAAGCTGAACAACTAGGATACCATTCGCAAATTATTCTCTCAGGAAGAAGAATCAATGATGATATGGGCAAATACGTTGTTGAGAATTTGATTAAAAATCTTATCAAAGCAGATGTGCCAGTAAAAGATGCAAAAGTGGCAATCTTAGGATTCACATTCAAAGAAAACTGTCCTGATACTAGAAACACAAGAGTTATTGACATCGTAAATGAACTAAAAGAATATGGATTGACTCCTATGATTGCAGATCCAGAAGCTGATGCTGAGGAAGCAAAAAATGAGTATGGAATTGACTTTGATTCAGTAGAAGACATTAAAGAGATCGATGCAATTGTTGTAGCTGTTGGACATGACCAGTTCTTAAGATTTACTCAAGAAGACTTCAATAAGATGTTTAAAGAAGGATCTAATGAAAGCAAAGTGTTGCTTGATATTAAAGGAATCTTAGATAGAAAAGAATACGAAGTAGCAGGATATAAATACTGGAGACTTTAAGGAAAGGTAGTGCATGTCATGGGTTATGAAAATATAACATTTGAACAAGATAGTGTTTTTCTTGTAACAGGTGGAGCAGGTTTCATTGGCTCTAACTTGTGTGAAGTTTTATTAGCTAAAGGTTATAAAGTAAGATGCCTAGATGATCTTTCTAATGGTAAACAAGCTAATGTAGACTTATTCATTGATAATCCTAATTATACTTTTATCAAAGGAGATATAAGAGATCTAGATACTTGCATGAAGGCTTGTGAGGGTGTTGATTATGTACTTAATCAAGCAGCTTGGGGAAGTGTTCCTAGAAGCATTGAGATGCCGTTGCTTTATGAAGAAATCAATATCCGAGGAACACTAAATATGATGGAAGCTGCTAGACAAAACGGAGTGAAGAAGTTTGTTTATGCATCAAGTTCCTCTGTTTATGGTGATGAACCAAATCTCCCCAAACAAGAAGGCAGAGAAGGGAATTTACTATCACCATATGCTTTGACAAAAATGGTTGATGAAGAATATGGAAAACTATATTCAAAGCTTTATGGGTTAGATACTTATGGGTTAAGATATTTTAACGTCTTTGGAAGAAGACAAGACCCGAATGGTGCTTATGCTGCAGTTATCCCTAAGTTTATAAAGCAATTACTTGCCGGTGAGCAACCGACAATAAATGGTGATGGAAAGCAAAGTAGAGACTTTACTTATATTGAAAATGTTGTTGAGGCAAACTTGAAAGCATGTAAAGCACCTTCAGAAGTTGCAGGTGAAGCTTTCAATATCGCATATGGTGGAAGAGAATATTTAATCGATGTATATAGTTCCCTTTGTCAAGCTCTTGGAAAAGATATTAAACCAATCTTTGGCCCTGATAGAAAAGGTGATATAAAGCATAGTAATGCTGATATCAGCAAGGCGAAAGAGATGTTAGGCTATGATCCAAGTTGGAGTTTTGATAGAGGAATTGAAGCTGCAATAGAATGGTATAAGGAGAATTTATAAATTTTCTATTATTAAATTAGAAATGGAGCTTTATTCATGAAACTGCTTTATATGGGATATTATTGTGAAGACGATTTCTTTAATACTCTATCGAATAATAATTATGACGTATCACATGCTGCGCATCAATTAGAAAAAAATATTATCAAAGGTCTTGTTCAACATGGCAAAATAACCAAGGGCGACATTATCTCTTATATTCCTACAACAAACCTAAGCATAAAAAGCAAATATAACAATACAAGTAATATAAAATTTTTATATTGTAATAAAAAATCCATTGTTTCAGTAGTGAAGGCCATTCTTATAAATATAGTTAATTTAATAAAATGGAGCTATAAGAATAAAAATCAAGATAGTGTTATTTTAATGTATTCTACTAACCTTCTTCATGCTGTTCCTGCAATATTGCTAAAAAAAACATTAAATTTTAAAGTGATTACTATTTGCACAGAAATAAGTACTTTTAGAAGAATTAAGAATCCAATTTCAAGAGTAATTTATAAACTACAGAGTTTTTTAGATAATAGTTTTGACGGATACGTTTTACTTACAGAGCAAATGAATGAAAAAACTAATAGAAATAAGAAACCTTATGTAGTAATGGAGGGAATCGCTACAGATTTTAATGATATAGATATGAATAGTGTAAAGGAAAAAGCAATAATGTATGCTGGGGGGTTATCATACGATAATGGAATTAATGAGTTAATATCTGTTTTTTTAAATTTGCCTGATAAATCCTATGAACTATGGATTTGCGGTAGTGGAGAATGCGAGGACTTGGTAAAGAATGCAGCTAAAAAAGACTTGAGAATAAAATACTATGGAGTATTACCAAATGAAGAAATTCGAAAACTAGAAAAGAAAGCGATGATATTAGTAAACATTAGATATTCTAACTCAGAGTTTACTAAATATTCATTCCCTTCAAAGTTATTAGAATATATGGCTTCTGGAACTCCTGTTATTTCAACTAAGTTACCCGGAATACCAGAAGTTTATTTTCAATATTTATATCCGTTGATAGATGAATCTGAACAAGGATTAACAAAAAGATTGAATGAAATATTATCAAGTAATAAAGGTGATTTAGAACAAGTAGGTAGAATTGCTAAAGAATTTGTAATTAAGGAAAAAAATTACAAAATCCAGAGTAAAAAAATTATGGATTTTTTAGAAAGGATGTAAATATGAGTAACATACTCAATGAGGATATAGGAATTAAAAATAATGCAAAAATAAAGTTTACCCTTGCACAGAAAATACAGTTTTTATGTATCGTTTATGTTGCTATATGGACGATTTCTCCTGTATTAGCATATGGAATGGTTTATAGAATTCTAGCAATTGGTTGTGTTTTTCTATGGTTTATTCTTGTGTTTATGAGTACAAAAAAGTTCAAGAAAGATATCTTTCTGAGTCTTTTATATATTGTGTTTACCGGAACGATAAATTTTTTATTACATGATATAGACGGATTATTAAGGAATTTTCAAGTTTACATTTTTATTTTCTTCTTTATAGTATATTTACACTATTCAAAGTTAGGATTATTGCACATCAAACCCATATTAATTCCTTTAATTGGTTTATTTACTATATGGAATATTACCACATTAAATGGATATGAAGAATTGGGTAATGCTAGCAGGATGTTATCTAAAAGTTTTGATGGAGCAAATGAACTAATGAACGAAGGTATTGGTGGTTTCGGACATATATATTCCCAGATAATACTAGTTCCATCAGTATTATATTTATTACAAAAAAGAATATATAAAAATATATGGTACAACTTGTTATTTGCTATATATATTATTGTAACAATCACATTAATTTTGAATGCTGGTTTTAGTTTAGCAATAATCAATTTGATCTTAACAATGTTTCTATATTTTCTAATTAAAAACAAGAATTGGGTTAATATATTCAAATTATGTTCTGTTGGTTTTATTATCTCAATTATCATTTATTTAAATTTCGAGATTATATTTAATTTTTTAATATCATTAGCAAGTGGGACAAGATATCAATTGAAAGTTATTGATATATACTCATCTCTTAGGGGCGTTACATCATTAGGCACAGTAGAAGTAAGACTAGAACGATATATACGTAGTATCAAGTTATTCTTTCAGAATCCTCTAATTGGTCAACTTTCATATTCCGAATTAGGCAAGCATTCAGCTCTTATTGACTCATTCGCACAATATGGGATCTTTATGGGGCTGATTTTCATGAAAATAGTTTTAGGTACACCTTATAAATTTTTAAAGAATTCAGTGGGGAGCAAATTTAAACTATCTTCAGTGGTTCTTGTCAGTCTAATTATAAGCGCTGGTACTAATAATATACCAGCACAATTAGGTGTTTCTCTGTTCATTATATATCCATTAATTTGGAACTTATCTACTAAAGATAATGGAGGATTAAAGTATGACAGTCAATAAAAATTATATTCTCTACATAGGAGGGTTTCGGCTACCAGATGGAACGGCTTCTGCGCAAAGAGTGATGTCTAATGCAGTGATGTTTCAAGAACTTGGATATAAAGTAGTTTTTGCAGGTAAGGGGATGGATGATAAGTCTACAAATGAATGGTTTAAAGTGGATGATTATGATGTATACAATCTAGCGTATAAAAAATTTAGTAATACTAACATTAATTTTATATATTCAATATTAAAAAGAATCCCTCAAGGTAGCCTGTATGGAATAGTTGCATACAATTATCCTGGTATAGCACTGGATAAGTTAAGAAAATTTTGTAAAGAAAATAATATATTTCTTATAAGCGAAATAACTGAATGGTATGCTTTTGAACCGAGTAAAAAATTTGTTTCAGCACTTTTAAGGAAGTTTCAAACTGAGTATAGGATGAGATATGTTAACAAAAAGATAGGAAATATCATTTGTTCGTCACAGTATATTCAAAAATACTATAAAAGTTACAATACAATGCTCAATCCAAATGTAATTAATGTCGGTGATCCGAAATGGAATAAAGAGCAGATTGATATTAATCAGGAAGTTAAAGGTTTTGTATATGCAGGATCACCGGGGAAAAACATGAAAAAAGATAGAGTTGATTATATTATTAATGCATTTTCAAATATTGATGAAAGTAAAAATCCTTATGTCCTACATATAGTAGGGATTACTAAAGATCAGTTTCTCAAACAATTCCCTAAATATCTAAGCTTCTTGAATAACAATGATAGCATTATATTTTATGGGAGGGTTCCGCATAAGAAAGTGATTAGTATGCTTAAAAATGCAGATTTCTCAATAGTGTTTAGATTAGATACTAGAGTAACGAAGGTAGGATTCGCAACTAAAATATCTGAATCGATTTCATGTGGGGTTCCAGTTATAGCAAACGATGAATATCAAGAGATAGGCCACTACCTAGAACATGGTAAACATGCAATCCTATTTAATGGATTTGAGTTGACGAAGTTAATAGATGCAGTTGAATACGCAATCAAATTAAATAAAGAAGAATTAAGTGCAATGAAGAGTAGATGCTCCACTGATAATCCGTTTAGTTATAAAAATTTTATAAAACCTACAAAAAAATTCTTTTCAACTTTATCTAAGTAACAAATGTAAAGGAGAGACTAATATGATAAAAGTATTATGGGCTGTAAATATTATACCATCAGAAGCATCAAAACTACTTGGCCATAAAAAAATTCACTTTGGTGGTTGGATTGATACTATGCGTGTTGAGATAGAAAAAAAGAGTAACATACAATTAGCCATTGCTTGTTTTGCAAAAGTGGATGAGATAATTGTAGAAAAGGTAGGTAACACAACCTATTATATAATTCCTGAGTTAAATAAGAAGGATGTGAAACAAAGAGAAGTAATCCAAGTATTAGAGGATTATAAACCTGATATATTACACATGGAGGGAACGGAATTTCCATATACCAGGAAATTCCTTGAATGTTTTAAAGGTCAAAATGTTGTTTCGTTACAAGGCATTATTAATGGCTATGAATCTTATCAGTATGGGGAATTACCTTTAAGTGACATGATGTGGTCTTTATCACCAATAAAAATACTAACTTCTTGGTCTCTCCACTTCAGAAAAAAGTTCCTTTTTACCCCAAGGCTTTATCATGAAAGAGAATCGATTAAGATGGCTAAAAATCTATTAGGCAGAACAATTTGGGATAGAGCACATGCATACAAATTTAATCATAATGCTCCATATTATAAATGTAATAGAATACTAAGAGAAACGTTCTATGAAAAAGAATGGAGATTAGATGATATTAAAAAATATTCTCTATTTATAGGGAACAGTTATAACGCTCTAAAAGGTGCTCATCATGTTTTTGAAGCAGTATCTCTTTTAAAAGATGAATTTCCTAGTGTAAAGGTTTACGTTGCTGGAGAACCTCCGTATATTCAAAAAGGATCAAGAAACCCCACAAAATATATAGGATACTCGGTTTATCTACGCCATCTCATTAAGCGTCTTGACATAGAAGACAATGTAGAATTTATAGGTATATCAAGTGGGGATGAAATAACAGATTATTTAGTCAAAACTCATATATTTGTTTTACCTTCAACAATAGAAAACAGTCCAAATAGCCTTGGAGAAGCTATGTTAGTTGGGGTTCCTTGTGTCGCTGCATATGTTGGGGGAGTCCCAGATATGGCAATTGATAATAAAGAAGCTTTGTTATATCGGAGTAACGATCCAGTATTATTGGCGTGGAAAATAAGAAGTATCTTTAAAGATGATAATTTAGCAATAAGTTTATCTGAAAATGCTCAACTAAGAGCTAAGTCAACTCATGATCCTAGCAAGAATGCGAATATGTTAATTGAAGCATATGAAAACATAATAAAGGGGGAAAGCTAATATAATGAATTATGCACCAATAGTATTATTTACTTATAATCGTCCCAAACATACTGAGAAAACATTATCGAGTCTAGAAGCTAATGCTGCATTTAAATACAGTAAGGTATATATTTATTCTGATGCAGCTAAAAGCGATATGGATATCCACGCAGTAAATCAGGTTCGTGATTTACTTAGCAATTTTAAGAAAAAGAAATCTTGTGTAGAGTTAAATATAATTACTGCAGAGGTTAATAGAGGATTGGCGAACTCAATAATTGATGGTGTAACTGAAGTACTTAAAAAGCATGATAGAATCATAGTTTTAGAGGATGACTGTTTGGTATCACCTTACTTTTTAAACTTTATGAATAACAGTCTAGATTTTTACAAAAATAGTAATTATGTCGGTTCTATATCGGGGTATTCACCACCAATTAATATACCAAAAGAGTATAAAAACGATATATTTTTGATATCCCGAACAAATAGTATTGGTTGGGCTACATGGGAAGATCGTTGGAATAAAATAGACTGGTCAGAAAAGCCATTTAATATTATATCCAAAGATTATAAAATGATAAAAAAATTCAACTTATGTGGTTCAGATAGATATTTTCGACTAGGTAGACAAATGAAATATAATGTCCAGTCGTGGTCGGTTCGTTTTGGTGTAAACCAGTTATTACAAGGTTATGCTACTATTTTTCCCAAATTTTCCTATGTTATGGATATAGGAAATGATGGAACAGGTGTTCATTATACAAATACTCAAAAATTTGATGTTCAATTAAGTAAAGCAATTAAGAGACCAGTATTAATAAAAGATATAACGACCAATAAAAACGTTGAAAAAGCATTTTATAGATTCTATTCAGGAAATTTAGTAAGAAGATTAACAAGGTCACTTAGAGTAATACCATATATGGTGGAGGCGCGCATGAAATGAAAAAAAGGATAATAATATATTACTCTAAATTTTCAATAGGCGGAGCAGAAATGTCAAATCTTCGATTGATGAAATATTTGCTTAAAGATGGTTGGAATGTTGATTTAGTTCTTAAATCATCTGGAGGAACTCTGGAAAGTCAAATACCAGAAGGTGTTAACATACATTACTTAAGTAATGGCATTTTTAAATATAATGAAAATGATAATAAAATAACAAGCATATTAAAATGGCTTTTTCGTAAAATTATTCAACTAATAATTATGCAAAAGTATAGATTTAAAAGATATGATATTGCTATAAATGGGTTCCAAGGTCTTAATGCATATTTTATTGCTCGCTGCGTAAAATCAAGTGTAAAGTTGCACTGGATCAGAAACGATCTTAATGGTTGTGACCCAACAGGTAGGGTTCTAAAAAATATTATAAAGTATTCAAAGTATATAGGGGGCTATCCCTGTGTATCTAAAACTACTTATGATTCGCTTGTTAATAAAGCTCCCAGCTTAAAAGAAAAAGCATTTGTGTTTTATAACTTTATTGGAAAAGCTGAAATGCTCTCAAGAGCTAATGAGGGGGGCAACCCATATTCTGGTTATCAAAATCAAATGCTTAAAGTAGTTACTGTATGTAGAATTAGTGATAAAGCAAAAGGTGTATTTCGCATGGTAAATGTTTATAATCGTTTGAGAAAAGAAGGAATCTTTTTTTATTGGTTTATTGTTGGTGATGGGCCAGATTTTGAGGCACTTAAAAATAAAATACAATCTCTAGGTTTAGAGAATGGGTTTATACTTTTGGGTCGGAAAGAAAATCCTTTTCCTTACTATAGTTATTCAGACTTATGTGCAACATTGTCTTATTATGAGGGGTTATGTGGAACGGTAAATGAAGCCAAGATAATGGGCAAACCTATTATTGCAACTCGTTTCTCTGGAATTACTGAGCAAATTGAGCATTTGGTGAATGGTTATATTGTTGAGAACAATGAAGATGCCATTTTTGAAGGTATGAAATGTTTGTTATCAAATAGTGAGATCCGTAATAAGATTTCAAATGATTTTCTTCCCCAAGCAATATCAAACGACTCTAATAAAATACAGCTGCTATACAAGTTAATAGAAAAGGGATGATTGAATGAATCAAAGAAGAGTAGGAGCATTACTATCATATGTTTCAATTTTTATATCAACTATAATCGGACTTCTTCTTACCCCGTTCTTGATAAGATTTCTTGGGGATAGCCAGTATGGTGTTTATATTCTTGTAGGATCATTTTCTTCGTATCTAATAATAATAAACTCTGCATTATCAGATACAACAATTAGATACTTAATAAAGTATGAAGCTGATAAAGATATTGATGGGCAAAAAAATGTGATGGGGTATATGTTTTATATCAATTTAATATTGGCTGCGATTGTTATATTTTGTGGTATATTTATATGGTTTAAAATACCAGTATTTTTCGGAGAAACATTTGATTATACTGAGATAATATTAGCTAGACGAATGTTGATCTTATTGTTAGTAGAATTGTCAGCCAATATAGTTTTTAATGTATTTCATGGTGCCCTTGTAGCAAAACAACGTTTCGTATTTTTAAAAACATTAGAAATAATTAGCTTGAGCTTATCCACGATAATGATTGTAGCTATATTACTATTGGGCTATAAGGCATTGGCTTTGGTTATAGTTACTACAATAACGAATATCTCCATTATAGGGATAAAAATTGGATATTATTTAAAAAAATTTAGAATTGGTATTAATTTTAAACCGAGTATATCAAAAACTCAATTATTGGAGATTGTTAAATATGTGTTGCCTTTGGTTGGAATTATCATTGCCGATCAAATTTTTTGGAAATTAGATAATATTATAATAGGTCTAATTTCAGGTGCAACATTGATTACAGTATATTCAATAGGTATGTCGTTTCACAAGTATTTTATGAGATTTTCTACAGTCATTTCTAAGGTTATGGTGCCTAAAACAATGATTACAATAGATATGGGGGCAACACCAAGAGAAATAACAGATATGCTTATACGAGTATCTAGAATCCAAGCTATTATTTTAATGCTTGTGATGTCTGGGCTCATTATGTTTGGTAAAGAATTTATACAACTTTGGGTAGGTCATCAATATACAGTAGCTTACTATATTATGATTTGTACATTGATACCATACTCCCTAGAATTAATCGGGAATTTAAGAAATATCGTAATGCAATCAAAAGGCATATACTGGAAAAAAATGATTGTAATGATAGTTATTTCTTTATTAAACGTTATATTGACAATAATTTTACTTAAATTAGTTGGCATAGTAGGAGCAGCATTAGCTACAGGGCTAGGCATACTTGTAAACTTTATTATAACAACGTATATATTACAAAAAGATGTTGGTATAGAAACAAATAGATATTTCAAGGAGCTAGTATCAGGGATTCTTCCTGTATCATTATTAATGATTCCTATTGGACTATTACTAAATATCTCTAATAAAAGTTCATGGACAATATTATCTATTAGAATCATTACTTATACCGCAGGATACACTTTATTAATGTGGAAAATTGGTATCAATCAATATGAGAAAGATCTGATATCAAATCTCTACAGAAGAAAACCCCCAATAATGAATTTTGAATCAAAAGATGAGTAATAGATGAAAGGATAATTTTAATATGTTTAAAGAAAAGACGTTATTAATCACAGGTGGAACTGGATCTTTTGGAAATGCGGTTATGAAAAGATTTTTGAATACAGATATTAAAGAAATTAGAATTTTTTCTCGCGATGAGAAGAAACAAGATGACATGAGAAAGCTTTACAAGAATGATAAATTGAAATTCTATATTGGAGATGTAAGGAATAAAGAAAGTATAAAAGATGCAATGCGTGGAGTAGATTATGTGTTTCATGCAGCTGCGTTAAAACAGGTTCCTTCTTGTGAATTTTTTCCAATGGAAGCAGTTAAGACAAATATTATTGGTACTGATAATGTAGTTAATTCTGCAATAGACTTAGGAATCAAAAAGGTCATTTGTCTTTCTACAGATAAGGCTGCATATCCAATCAACGCAATGGGTATTTCTAAAGCTATGATGGAGAAGGTGTTTGTAGCTAAAGCAAAGACTGTTGATTCTGATAGAACACTTATTTGTGGTACAAGATATGGTAATGTTATGGCTTCAAGAGGTTCAGTAATTCCACTGTTTATAGATCAGATTAAGAACGGACAACCTTTGACCGTTACAGATCCAAATATGACAAGATTCTTAATGAGTCTTGAAGAAGCTGTTGAGCTTGTTGTATTTGCATTCCAAAATGCTGAAGCTGGAGATATTATGGTTCAGAAGTCATCTGCCTCAACTATAGGGGACTTAGCTCAAGCAGTTAAGGAACTTTTCAAAGCAGATAACGAAATCAAAGTAATTGGTACTCGTCATGGAGAGAAACTTTATGAGACGCTTCTAACAAAAGAAGAGCATGTTGTAGCTAAGGACATGGGTGGTTTCTATAGAGTACCTGCTGATAAAAGGGATCTAAACTATGACAAGTACTTTATTGAAGGAGATCAAAAGCTTTCATCGGAAGATGAGTACAACTCCCATAATACAGAAAGGCTTGATATTGAGCAAATTAAAGAAAAATTACTACAACTTGATTATGTTGTTGAAGAACTGAAAGGGTGGAATTTATAATGATTAATAAAAAAGCATTAGTAACTGGTGGAGCAGGATTTATTGGATCGAATGTAACACGTTTCTTACTAGATAAAGGGTGGCAAGTTAGGGTTATTGACAATCTTTCTTCAGGTTATAAAGTCAACTTGGATGGATTAGATGTTGATTTTATTGAGGGCGATATTAGCAATGCAGAATTAATGAGCAATGTCTGTAAAGACATTAACATAGTATTTCACTTAGCAGCTTGTGTTGGCAGGCAAAAGTCAATAGATAATCCGGTACTGGACTCGAACACTAATGTTATAGGGACAATAAATTTATTAGAGGGTATGAGGAAACATGGAGTGAAGAGAATTGTTTACTCGTCTTCAGCAGCAATTTTTGGAGAGCTTGAAACTCAATCGATTGATGAATGCCATCCACAGAATGCTGATTCACCATATGGTGTTAGTAAGTTAGCGGCGGAGAAGATGATATTAGCATATTGCGGTATATATAATATGACTGGGGTTTGTCTACGATATTTTAATATTTATGGGGTTAATCAAAGATATGATTTATACGGAAATGTAATTCCTATTTTTGCAAAAAGAATATTTTCAGGGGAACCAGTGACGATATATGGAGATGGTGAACAAACAAGAGATTTTGTTAATGTAAAAGATGTAGCAATCGCCAACTATTTAGCAGCTACTACAGATGTTGAGACGGGAGAATATAACCTTGGTAGCGGTCATAGTATTACTATAAATGAATTAGCTAGTACAATGCAAAAACTTGCAAAAACCAATTCAAACATTAAGTATGAACCTCAAAGACCGGCTGATGTGAGACATTGTAAGGCGGATACTTCGAAGGTATATAATGAATTAGGATTTTCAGCATCTGTAGAGCTAATCGATGGTTTGATAGAGTATTTAGAGTGGTTTAAGAATAATAACTAGCATGAGGAGGGGAAATTATGAAGGTCTTAATCCTAGGTGGAACAGGCATGGCAGGGCATACCATTTCAATCTATTTTAAAGAAGCTGGTCATGATGTAATAGCTTTTAGTAGAAGCAAAGTAGACTATTGTAAAAATATTAATGGTGATATCACGGATTTTGAGAATCTAGAGAAGCTTATAAATGAAGGTCAATATGATGCCATTATAAATGCCATAGGAATATTAAATCAAGACGCAGAAGACCACAAATCAAATGCAGTCTTATTGAATAGTTACTTACCGCATTTTCTAAGTGATACGACAATAGAAATGAAGACGAGAGTTGTTCATATGAGTACGGACTGTGTTTTTTCTGGAAAGACTGGTGGTTACTCAGAGACATCATTTAGAGATGGAGAATCCTTCTACGACAGATCAAAAGCGTTGGGGGAATTAGAAAATAATAAGGATTTAACTTTTAGAAATTCAATTATTGGTCCAGATATGAGCGAAAAGGGAATAGGTCTTTTCAATTGGTTCATGAAGCAAGAAGGTCAGATTAATGGGTTCACCAAAGCTATATGGACAGGAGTAACAACATTGACATTAGCAAAAGCAATGGAACGTGCCCTAAAAGAAAATCTAACAGGTCTTCATAACCTGGTTAATAATGAAACTATAAGTAAGTACGAGTTATTAAAGCTATTCAATAAATTTATGAGAGATGGTCAGATTGAGATTCTACCAAGTGATAATCTTTCACTAGATAAATCCCTAATTAACAATCGAACTGATTTTTCATTCAAAGTACCTAGTTATGAGACTATGGTAGCTGAGATGAAAGAATGGATAGATAAGCATAAAGAATTATATCCACATTATTTCAAATAGGAGGCAAGTAGAATGAAGAAATTAAAATTAATGACAATCGTGGGTACTCGCCCTGAAATTATAAAGCTTTCTGAAGTAATTAAGAAAAGCGATAAGTACTTTGAGCATATATTAGTTCATACAGGTCAGAATTATGACTATGATCTAAACCAAGTTATTTTTGAAAACCTAGGTATAAGAGAGCCTAACATTTATCTTAATATTGTTGGTGATAATTTAGGCCAAACCATGGGGAATGTATTAGCTAAGTCTTATGAAATCATGGTGCAAGAACAACCGGATGCTTTACTTGTGCTAGGTGACACCAACTCATGTCTAAGTGTTATTTCTGCCAAAAGGCTTAAGATTCCAATTTTTCACATGGAAGCTGGTAACAGATGCTTTGATGAAAATCTCCCTGAAGAGATTAACAGAAGGATTGTGGATCACACAAGTGATGTAAATCTTTGCTATACAGAACACGCAAGGAATTATTTAAATTGGGAAGGAGTTCCCAAAGAGAGGACTTACGTTGTTGGTTCGCCAATGTCTGAAGTACTTAGGGTGAATAAAGAAAAAATCGATGGTAGTAAGGTACTTGAGAAATTGAGTTTAGAAAAAGGTAAGTATATTCTATTATCCGCTCACCGTGAAGAAAACATCGATAATGAAGACAATTTTATCGCTTTAATGAATGCTGTCAATGCCATGGCTGAAAACTATGATCTTCCGGTTATCTACAGTACTCATCCAAGAAGCAAGAAGTTCATAGAGCAAAGAGGATTTAAATTCCATTCAAATGTAAGAAGTTTGCAGCCATTTGGATTTGCTGATTATAATCACCTTCAGCAGAATTCGTTTTGTGTAGTTTCTGATAGTGGGACTATTGCAGAAGAAGCTTCATATTTTAAATTCCCAGCAGTATCTGTAAGAACCAGTACAGAAAGACCAGAGGCATTAGATAAAGGTAATATGGTTATCGGAAGTATAACAACTGAACAAGTTCTTCAAGCTGTTGATATGGCAGTAGAAATGAATGCTCAAGGAGATATTGGAGAAGACGTTCCAAATTATGTAGATGAGAATGTGGGTATGAAAGTAGTTAAATTAATTCAAAGTTATACTGGGATAGTAAACAAAATTGTGTGGAGGAAAAATATATAGGATTTCATGACGAAGAGAAATGAGATGAAGAAAAAAATCGTCAATTTGTATACCGGTTTATAATCGGAAACATATTTTTAAAGCTTGTTTAGAACAGGCTTGTAAAGCTTATGTGTCATTTGAAGATTTCGTTGAAATTGTAGTCTCTGATAATTCATCAGAAGAAGATTTAGAAACAATAATAAAAAGCGCTAGAATCAAATATCCAAAGATTGATATAGTTTACAATAGGAATGCTGAGAACATAGGATTGGCCCGAAACTTTTTAAAGGTTGTTGAAATATCTTCGAGTGAGTTTTGTTGGATAATTGGCAGTGATGATTTTGTAAAATTAGAAGGTGTTAAAGAAATAATTTCAATTATTACAAATAACGAGGAAATTGATTTTGTTGCTTGCAACTATGACTTGTTGAACCTTGATGAAAAAATAAAAAGTGGTGAAGAAGAATCACATAGTAATATATACTCTAGACTGAACAACGATGATTATCTTATTTCTCACAATGCTCCTAATGATAGTTTTTTAGTAGAAAAATTGGATGATTTGATTGCGCCGATGTACAAGAATGTTCTTTTAGGCGCAATAATGGTTGGGATTTTTAGAAAATCTTTATGGGATAAAGTGGATATGAGCAATGCAGATCTAAATGGATTTAATACTTTGAAGAAAACTTATCCTCATTGTTATGTATACGCTAAAGCTTTTTTAGGGAAAAATGCTTATTATTGTGGTAAACCATTGATTACAGTAGGTGAAGGAACTAGAGAATGGACTACTCAAACAGGTAAAGATCTTTGGGAATCTTCAATTCCATTTATAAATTTTAATATCATTGGTGAAATACTTGATGAATATAAAATTAATGGATTAGAAGAGAACGCATATAAAGAATCTTTAAGATGGGTATCAGAAGTCGTTGAGAATTATTTTATTCCCATTTTATGGCGAAAATATGTTTTGCGTAAATATATTAACGAAGCAAATCTATTAAAACCAATTGAAAAGTTAAAAAAGGCTCTAAGTCAAATGTTGGGGTAACCCAATAAATGATGTAGTGTTAAGCGAAGGATCTTTAGGAAACTAGAGATCCTTTTTTCTATTTAAAACTTAGAAGTATACGAGTTCTGAACCTGTCAAAGTTACGTAAACCATAGCCATTACGTTTAATGACTTTGATTTTATTATTACAGCCTTCAGTAGAACAGTTTGAATAAGGTGAGTTAAATGAGTTGATTATCGGTTCTTTCCAATTTTGATAAACCCGTATAGATGTTTTGAATTCTGGTAAGCCACAGTTCTTGGCTTTCTCAATCCATTGATTCAATCTAAGTCGAGCTGTTTGAGAATCGTGTACTGTTTGAAACATCCAAAGAATCTCTTCTTTTAAGTCATAAGCTATCTTTAAATCAGGTACATACTTGAAGATGGTGTCTCTTATCGCAAGTTCATTGATGTGTTCATTATTGGTTAATCGATCAGAACGCTTGAGTAAGACCGTACGTGAACTTTTAAAATACACTCTCATCGGTTTAGGACATTCTTTTTGAATTCTCTTTCTTACTGCCTCTAAACTCCAGATAGCTTGTCTAACCATATGGAAGCGATCAATGAGAATAATCGCATTAGGAAAGACTTTTCTTAATACACTATAGTAAGGTCTCCACATATCGATAACGACGACCTTGACGTTGTTTAACTGGCTTGAGTACTGGTATTTCTTAAAATGAACAAAGAGCGAAGCTTCTGATCGATTATGAATAATATCGATGGGTTTACCTGTGTTTAAGTCTGTTAAGATACAGTGATACTTTGTCTTATTTGTATTCCCTTTAAACTCATCAATGCCTAGCGCTTCAGGTAAGTCGGGCAATGAAGGTGTAAAGTTATCTAAGAGTCTTCGTATTCTCATCGGTGATATTGAATACTTCTTTGCGATTGAATCCTGAGAACTCACTGAATGAAGATCTTCAAAGAGTTTTTGATTCAGCCTATTTGTACAATGAGAATAGCGAGGGACAAAGTGATTGGTTTCATAAAACTGTTTACCACAATGGGTGCATTTGTATCTACGTTTTCGATACACTAAAAAACTTTTCTTTTCATACAAGGGAACATCAATGATTTTCTGAATTCTATAATCGTGAATCGTATCTGTTTCTTGACCACACACTGGACAGATTCTTTTCATTCTAGGCAATTCAATACATATTCTATTCTCATCGACTTCTGTTTGAACTTCTGTGACCACAACATCTTTTAGTTCTAGGAGCGAAATGATATTATTTTGATTAGACATAGGTTTTGTTTATCCTTTCAATGTTTGTGTGGTAACTACATTTTATCGGATATCAATTCCTATGTCCCTTTTTTATTAAGAACGACTATTCACCCCAACATTTATTCTAGAACCTTAAAAAAATATGGCAGAGAACCATATTTTTATTTAGGAATTAATAAAGGGAACAATTAAGTATATTATCAGAATAGGATTTTAATTTTATTAAATACGCATTAATTTGCGTCAAAATAAGGAGGTATAAATATGAAAGTTGTAATATTAGCTGGTGGATTTGGGACAAGAATTAGTGAGGAAAGTCATTTAATTCCAAAACCAATGATAGAAATAGGAGAGAAACCAATTCTTTGGCACATTATGAAGTATTACTCATCTTTTGGACATAACGAATTTATTATATGCTGTGGATATAAGCAATATGTTATTAAAGAGTTTTTTGCAGATTATTATCTGCATATGTCTGATGTTACATTTGATTTCTCGGCTGATAACAAGATGGTAGTACACAATAATAATACTGAACCTTGGAAAGTTACACTGGTTGATACAGGACTTAATAATATGGCAGGTGGACGGATAAAAAGAGTTAAAGAGTACATAGGAAACGAGCTATTTATGTTAATATATGTTGATGGTGTTTCTAATGTAGATGTTAATGAGCTTGTAAATTTTCATAACAGTCATGGGAAGTTAGCTACAATCACAGCTATTCAAACTGGAGGAAGATTTGGAATGCTTGATATCTCTGACACTAACCAAATTGATAGCTTTAAGGAAAAGTCAAAAGAAGATGGTGGATGGATAAATGGAGGGTTCATGGTTCTAAATCCCGAAATAATCGATTATATTGAGGGAGACCATACGACATTTGAAAAAGAGCCCCTAGAAAGTGTTGCAAATGAAGGACAATTAAAAGCCTTCAAACAGACTCAGTAAACATGTCCGCTTATTCATGAATACCAGTATCACGTAAAGAGGTGAAGTCGTGGCAGAGAAAACAGACTATTTATTGAAGTGCATAGATTGTGGGGCTGATTTTTAGGATGCTTTAGCTCATATTAATAAAGATGCCATGTTTGGTGTTGTTGATATGTGGCTTGACGACTTCGATGCCTATAATCCTGATGACCAGGCAGCAGATTTCTTTGCAGCTGTTGATACAGCTACCGGACCGTCACAGACAACAACCCAGGACTTGCCTCGGAGATTTAGAATGTGGGTTGAGTCTTTGAAAGTGCCAGATCTGTCCTTTAGACCGCTTATTGACGTTATAACAAATTCTAAAACACTGAACTTTAATTATACTGAGTTTATTGAAGATCTCTACGGAGTAGACAAAGAGAATATCTGTTATATCCATGGTTGCAGAAGAAAAGTAAAATATCAACAAAAAGAGAAATTGATACTTGGACATGTTCCTGGCGCAGGAGACACTGGTTCAGTTGGTGACTATAGATTACCAAAGCATAAGAGTGGTTACAAACGATATATGATGGAAGCAGCGGTAGAAACCGCAGCCCGAAACCTTTCATGGTATGATGATGAAACTACTAAATACTCCAAGGATATTATAAAGGGTCATCAAGAATTCTTTGATGAGCTTTCAAATGTAAGTCAGATAATCGTAATTGGCCATTCTCTTTCTCCTGTGGACTGGGATTACTTTAAAGAGATTATTAGTGTGAATCAAAAGAAGCAGGATGTTGAATGGTATTTTAGCTGTCATAGTCCACGCAATATAGAAAGTATTAAGGTTTTTTCGGGAGCTGTGGGAATAGAAGCTGAACAGATTACATTATTTATTATTTGTTTATGATGTTCTTGGCGATATGCTAAGAAAGGCTGATAAGCTTAGGCTCTCTGATTTTGAAATAAAGTTTGATTCAGAGGAAATAATTTATGATTTTGAAAAGGCAGAGGATATGTTTGAGTGGATGGATAGAAATAACCATCATGATACTTCTCTACAGATGTTTAAGAATCATACCTTTTTCAGCTTGTTAAAAGACTTTTGCTTTTTCATTTACAAATCTCTAAGTTGTGCAAGTAGGGGTAAGGTAACTGTAGCATACTCATTATTAAGGAAACCGGTCCGAGATAACCTTTTGTATCTAGAATGGCTCTTAGCAGATCTTGAGGAGTTTTATCAAACTTTTCTATTTGGCTCAGTTGAAGATTGTGATGTAGCAAATACAAAAAAATTCACATGGAAGAGAAAGAAAAAAATTGTCCAAGCTGCATGTGAGAAATCATATGTAAATAAACCTACAAACATGAGCCCGTAATGTAAGTATAGATGAAATATGGTGATTTGTTAAGCACTAAAACTGGGTGTTAATCTTGCATATGTAGTGGGTGTAGGCATCACTGGAATTTAGTTTTTCATTTAACCTTTTTTAACTCGTTTACTTTCCGTAAATAACTAAACTTTTCTTAACTTTATTTCCGTTTCCCTCATAAAAAAACGACTTAAGTCTAAGAAATAAGCCATTTTATGTTTTCCGGAATTTACTTTAAGAATTCAGGTTAAGCAAAATTCAGGGATATAGTATTAATAATAGTGAAAACTACAGTAGAAACTATTTTTCGAAATATTCTCTATAGACTATATATGGCCAATACCAGTTGTTATAAGCTAATTGGATTAAACCTTGAGTAAGTATAAGTGCTCCAATACCATAGTTAAATGTCATTAATATAAGTGAGATTATCTTTATTAAAAATCCAGATATTAAAGATGACTTCACAAATGGAACTCTATTGGTAAGTGTTATTAATAATGCAAAGTTGGAGTGATTTTGTTCTAAGAAGAGAATAATTGCCAATATGCCTAACCACAATGTAGGTAATAACTCTGTTGAAACACCTACAAGTTTTAATAGTATAGGTAGAATAAATACAATGGATAGATTACCTAGAATGGTTAAAGTCTATTGAACAATCATACTTCTCATAAAGAGTTGTTTAAAGCGTTTATCATCATGATTTGTACGTGTGGATGCTAATTCTGGAAGATAACTATTTAAAAGTAGATTAGCTACATTACCTACCACTGTAAAGAGTTGAATTGATACTCCTAATTGTCCGGTTACTTCTAAACCTAAGAAGTATGAACTAATAAGTGTTGATCCTCTATTAGTTGCCCATGAACCTAGATTTACTAAACCCATACGTTTAGCATTAGGCCATACGATTTTAAACACCTTTTTAGAGTCATATGAGTCTTGTGGGAGTGATAATAGATAATCATCCCCTAAATGCTTTTGTAGCTCATATTGAGCCCATAACCAGTTAATCAAAACGGATAATATATAAGAAGTGATTAATAGGATTAAACCACCATGTAGTGCTAAACCAATGGCTGCAAATATTAAATAAGAAGATTTTAAAAAGATAAACACTTTGTTACCAACATTTATAGCACCACTACCTACTAAATTAGGAATCCAAAAATCATACATGATTTGGAGATAAGAGCCTCTTGTATAAATGACACAAACAATAACTAAGTCTAATTCTCTTATATTTAAATAATCACCACATAAACAAAACCCAATGAAATTATAAAGAAATCTGCGTAAGATGATAGTTTTCGATAAATCTTATTTGATACTAAAAAAATGATTTTAATACATGTTTGATTAGGTTTATCAGTCTTGTTTCTAAGTCTGTTAAGTATTGTACAGGAACAAAAATCAACCAATAATGCTAATATTTTAATTGAAATATCAGTCAATTCCACAATCTTATGTTTAATACAATATTATATGTTATATTTTTTACATGAGTGGGACATTGTTCATTGTACTTTCAATTGTGTTAGTAACACTACTAATATTGTTTGTGACAAATATATACGGGAATTTAGCGTTGAAAATCATGCATTTGGATGATTCTTTTCATCCAGAACCTCTGGGTTTTGCGATTTGGTTGTCATTTTTATTTATAATCGACATGATAATGATTCCTTATAATCCATCGTCTAGTCAATTATTTAATACGTATCTTTTTTTATCATTAACCTTAATAATATTTGGGGTAAAATATTTTAAAATCACTTATTCAAAAAAAGAACTCGTTTATCTTTTTCTTTATGTATCAATTTTTGTACTAATTTCTTCTAGATATACATTAGGTGAAGAATTAGGTGATAATACATACCTTTTTAATTTAGTTACACGTAATGTTGATGCGACTGTTTTAAACAATTTTGATGGATGGACAGGTCAAATTTTTGATACTGCAAAGATTTCAACTTACAAGGAAAGTTTAAGTTACTATCATTTTTATTCGTTTGTTATTCATTTCTTATATAAAATTCCAATTTTAGCTAGTATTCCTGCCTATTTATTTAATTATTGGATTTCTAGCTTACTGTTATACTTTTCATTTGCATCGATTTTACTCAGTATTATTAAGTTTTTAAAAATAAAAAATCTTTTTCTTATTATCAGTGTACTTGCATTTGTTGGTTTTTATCATGGGGGTTATTATTTTAATTTAGCTTTAAGTAATTTTGGAATTACATTTTTAAGCGTGTTTGTGTCTATACTGGTTTTTTTATTCTATATTTACTGGACCCATCCATCTAAAAGACTTTTATCTTTAATTTCTTTTGTTTACTTAAGTCTATTCGCATCAGGTGTAACAGGTTTAGTTGATACGACAATATTATTAGCTGGTTTTGTCTTTGTGAATATTTTAAAACACGATAGTTATTTGCTTTTTCAATTTATATTCTTCCCTATTGGAATAATGATTTACTTGAACGATGTGCAAAATTATATTAGCTTTGATAATATTATTTTAATCTATTTATTATTTTTAGTTTTGGGTTTTATTCTACATAGGATAAAATCATGGAAATATTTCAACAAATTCATTATATTTTCATTAGGAATAATATGGTTAATAATATTTAAGTATGTATTATCTCATTCTTATAATTATGAGTATTATTTTAAGGATTTTTTCTTAATAAAAGAAAACTATGATCGTGTTATAGATTATTTCTCTTTTTATTCTTTTGATAAAATACTCACCAATACGATACATTGGATTTTAATATTAGCAATAAGCTTAAATAAAAGATATCGAAGTCTATTTATTGCGCTTATTTTTATTCTTATATTTTACATGAATCCATTCTTTTATCCGTATTTTTTTCCATATATTAAGTGGTTATTTAATCGATCTTTTTTTGTTGCCTTTAATATAACTACATTATCATTTGGTCTTATTTCACTTTTTTCTTATTTAAAAACTTTTAAGAGAATAGAGATTAAAAAAAATCTATATATAGGACTTACAATTATCACTGTTTTGTCAGTAGCTTATCAATTAATATATAAGTATCCAGAATACTATAAACCAAGTAGTGATTTTAATGCACTTTATAAAATGGATAATCAAGAAGTTGATATATTAAGCAATTTGAATAACATTATTGAGATTGAGGATTATGATAATCCTCGGATTATTTCACAAATCTATTCAACAAATATCTTTATGGATAATATCCAGCAAATATATTTTACAACACCACAAAGAAGAAATTATATTAAATATCAAGAGAAGAATTTTAGTGATAATTTATACAATGTGTTTTATTCGCCTACATTGGATGGACTTACTGCACCTATGGAGGCAGCTGACTATAGTAATGTATGTACAGAGGTATTGAACGCAAGGATCGACTTTATTGTTTTAAGAAAAGACTTGTTCATTTACGATGAGAAATCTGATAATTATATACCTTTACATTGGGTTGTCCGAGATTGTTATACATATGTCTATGAAAATAATGATTATATATTATATAGAATATATAGATAACATAATTGGTATTGACTGATAATAAATTATAAAAAGTGATAGTTAATTATCCAACCATTCATATCGCATTCTAAATACTCTATAATCTCCAACTTCAAATATTTTTTCTGCACAATATCCAAGTCCATTTTCAACATCCCAATTGTATTGAGCTTCCACAATAACAAATTGTGTTCCTACTTCTTTTGTTAAAGTGCATGTTTCTGTAAATGGCGGATGATAACTACCTAATTGAAATTCATACGTCTTGACATAAAAGATTTGATTTAACTTTGCACTTATAGAATCACTTTCATATAGAAGTGCTAGATTATCAATTCGTTGTGATGTTTGACGTACAATTTGCATGTCAGTTAATATATGCGCTGCATTTATTTGAACAATGATATTTACAGGTTCGTTAATATTTTCTATATGAACATAATCTTCAAGTTGTTTTAATACTTCAATTTCATTTTTATTTACATGATGTATGTGATCTAAGGATTCTCTAAAGTCTAAATATGGCCATAAATCGCTGAAGATAGTACCCAAAACTAATGAGAACATTAATAGAATTTTTACAAATAATTTAATTTTTGTATTTTTTATTAGACTTAATGTTGTAATGAAATAAATTAAAATCATAATAGGATTAAAGAAGATATCATAAATTCTAAAGTAAGCAATGCTGGTTAAGTTTGTAATTACAAAACGGGATACAAAAGGATTGAAAAATGTAATTAATAAAACCAAAATAAGATATATAAGTGATTTATAAACTTTGTTTTCAATTTTTTTAATGTTTATAATCGAAAATACAATACTAAACCAAAGCACAATATTTACAACGCTTAAAAATCCAAACCTAAGACTCGAAAAATCAAATCTTAAATAATTAATCAGCATTTCATATTCAGGGTTAGAAAAGAAGTTAATTCTAGGCAATTTTGTACTAGTAGCAGGTAGTATATAACCAAATTGATTAGGGAAAATATTAGCGAGTAAAAAGAAAAGGATAGGAACACCAACAAGAATATATGTGTGATATTTTTTCCACAAATTTTCAAACTTATGAATTTGTTTTGTTATATTAAGTACAAATAAAACAATATGAAAAAACAAAATAATGTAAAAATATTTACTATTAAATAATGTAGCCCAAATACTAAAAGGAACACTTAAAATCCATAGTTTGTTCCACATCTCATCTTCGTTGATATATGCAAAAACATGACTTAAAGCATAGAGTAAAAAGAAACTTAGAAAAATACCAGTAGATGAAAAGTTAACCAGAGTTAAAAAGAAGAATGCCATTAAGTATATATTTTTCCAACTAGGTTTGATTATATGGAACATTAAAGCAATTAAAATCCAAACGACACTTAAGCGTCTAAAAGTATTCCCATAACTAGGATAAGCAATATACCAAAACTGTGAAAGTGTATAAATGACAACTAGTATAATTAGATACTTATGATTTTTGTAATCAATAACTTTAATCACTTTTTTGATGAAAAAGAAAGTTAAATAAATGAATATAAATAAAACAAAAGCACTAGCAGTTACAATTAATCCCATTGGTAATATATCTGCATTAGGAAAGAAGTGATAAAAAGCTTTATTCAATAAGCCTAGTACCCAATAAAAAACTTGATAATCGTATTGAGCTCCCAGTCGACGTCCATCAAGAATATTGGTAATGTAAGGTATATATACATTTAAATCATCTGTACGTAATCTATAATGTGTAAAGAAGGTCAATATATAGGCAAATATTACTAGAAATGGCATTTTACCCCCCCATTTCAATTAGTATAGCATGGCTATACTATTTAATATGCATAATAAATGAGAGTGTTAATACCAAAGTAATAACTATTTTAAATGTTCTCTTAACGAATCAATGACTTTTTGGAATGATATTTGACTTTTAGTATAAGTATATTTGCTAATGATCTCAGAACTTTTTTTACCTAGTTGCTTTAGTTTTGTTTTTGATTTTTTTGACTCTAGATTTGATGATTTCAATCCAATGAGGGTTTTAATTGCTTTTTTTAAATCACTTATATTTTTTGCTTGATATGATATTCCGTTGTCTTGAATTAAATCCATATATGCACCAGCAGACGTAGTGGTAATAATTGGTAATCCAAATGACATTGCTTCATTTATACTCAATCCCCAAACATCTTCATATGTTGGAAGACAGAATATATCAGATGAAAGATAGTATTTATATAATTCATTATATGGAATTTCACCACAAAAACTGATATTTGAATCATTTTCTGTTATGTCTAATAATTCTTGTCTATAATTTCCTTCACCAACAATTAATATTTTTAGATGTACGCCTTCTTTAATGATTTGCCTTCCCGCAACAATTAAGTCTTGTATACCTTTGTCTTTAACAAGTCTACCAACATATAAAATCACAACATCTGATTCAAGAATATGATAGTAATCTCTTACTTTAAGTAATGTTGTATCTGTTTCCTTTCTTAATTTGAAAAATCTATCCACATCAACTGTTAAATATTGGTTAATAATTTTTTCATAAGGGAGATTATATTTTCTCATAAATGCTTGACCACTTAATCCGTTTGCTAAAGCCAAAAATTGATGTTCTATATAAAAGCTCTTTAAAAATTCTAATAAAAAATTGTCATTATGTTTTAGTTTTTGCGGATTTATACCATCAATCATTAGAATGTAAGGTTTTTTAAAAATGATTGAAAGAATAATAATAATCTGAAATGTAATGGAGTTATAACCACCGACAATCCATGCATCATTTTTTAAAAAATATTTAATAATACTAAAATTTATATGAATAGAATTAAAAAGAGTTAAACCAGGTAAAAAAATCTCTTTTAAGTCATGTTCTTTTTCAACATGCCAGTATCTATCTTTTTCTTTTGAAGTGCAATAAAAAAGTGTGATATTTACATCTTTAACTTTTGAATATGCTTTCCACATTCCAGTGCGGTAGGGTGTAGGCATATTGGTTAGAATTCCAATGTTCATTTGTAGTCCTTTTTTGAATGCGTTTCAATTAGTGTATATCATTAATTAATATAAACATTATACAATAATGTGGTTATTGAGAATTGTAGCTTATTATCAAATATAAAGTGTGTTAATATTTAAATCAATGATAGAAAAATGGAAAGAATACTACTCTGAATCGGAAATTAAAAAAATACAAGAGATCGAATTAGATTCTTTAAAGTATTTTATTAAACTGTGCCAAAACCTTGATATAGATTTTATGTTATATGGTGGTACTCTATTGGGTGCAGTTAAATATAAAGGTTTCGTACCTTGGGATGATGATCTAGATCTCGCATTAATGCGAGATGATTATCAAAAACTTATTAAAGAAGGTCCTGCACTGTTATCCGATAAATATGAAATTCAACATCCTTTAATAAATAATGTAACTCCATTTTCATATATCAAATTTAGACGTACTGATACATTTTTAGCTGAGTATACTCTTCATGATCTTAAAATGAATCATGGGGTATATTTTGATATTTATCCGATTGATAATATTCCAGATGATAATCAATTAATGATGAAACAATATAAATCATTTACATTGTTATCAAAAATCTTTTATGTAAGACAAGTTAAAAATATAGGACGCCCAGTAAATTCTATAAAGGATGTTGTGATGTCTTTTATAAGAAGCGTAATTTACTATAGTTTGAGGTGTATACCTCACGCTTATTTTATTAATCGTCTTAACAAGATAATGACACAATATAATGGTATCAAAACGAAACGTAAAGGAAATTACTATCACCCAAAACCTAATAATTTTTTCAACAAAATATTTCCTCTTGTAGAATTAGAATTTGAAGGTTTAAAACTAAAAGCTGCTAATGACTATAACTCAAATTTGTATTATAGATATGGTAATATAAATGAATTACCACCCTTAAACAAACAAGTTGGTCATCATGCCTATATTAAGAAATTCTAGTTGAAGGAGAATTTAGATGTATATCAATTTAAAAAAAATGAGTGAAATACATGCTGTTCAATTAGACATGATGATTGAACTAAAAAGAGTAATGGAAACTTTAGATATCAAGTATTACTATGTTCATGGGTCACTATTAGGTGCAATCACCATTGAAAATTTTATTCCTGAGGATGACGACATTGATATTGCTATATTTAGATCTGATTACAACAAACTATTAGAACAAGGGAATCAATTATTAAATAGTCCTTATTTTATCCAATCTTCACTTAATGATGACTATCCTTTATCATTTGCTAAAATGAGAAATTCAAATACTACATTTATACAACCTGTATTAGAAAAGTATAACTGTAATAAGGGAATATATATAGATATATTCCCAATCGATTATGTTACTAATAATAAAATAAAATTAATATATGAGTTTTTATTATCAATAAGAATTAATTTAAGGTTAAAGTATACTGACAACCTTTCAATAAAACGAATCATGATTTTTGTAGTTAAAAGCATTGCGCTATTTCTTTTTCCATCATATAAAAAATCAATTCAAAAGAGAGAATCAAATTATACCAATAGAAAAGTATCTGATTATGTTTGTATTACAAATGGAAAGCAAAGTGAAAAGAAGCTTCCTATAGAGTGGTTTGGTACTGGAATAACAAAAATATTCAGTGGAATAGATGTATTATGTCCAGTAGATTATCATAAATACTTAGATAAAATTTATGGTAATAACTACCTAAATAGAAATCCAGCAGAAAATAGAATTAATGCAAATAAAAACATTAAAATTAGTGCAAATATTCTGGATCTTAAAAAATCATATAAAGAATATCTAAATTAAAAAAGCTCGTTTATATTTTATGATTAACAACGCAAAAATAGATAAATACTATATTTAAGTATTCGAAAACAAATCTAAAGAACTAAAATAAAATTGACTGAAACCATTAATTGTACATAGGTCTACTTTTTATATAATAGTGTTGTGTATATGATTCATTAAAATCCAAACTTTTCCCAATTGAATTCAATTAATATTAAGTATGTATGTATTATTCAACTTAAAAAAATTTATAGTTAAGATTGCTCGTAAAAATAAAAAATAGTATTGCATTATATAACAAGGGATTTTTATTAGTCAAAAGAAATCCTTAAAATATTGAGGCAATGAAAGGAAATTATCAATTGAATATTAAAGCTCTAAGTTTCTTTAGAAATATGTCTTATACTATTTCAGCAAATTTGATTTCATTAATCGTATCAACATTGGTAATTTTAATAATTCCAAAACTTATTGGAGTTGAGGAATATGGGTATTGGCAACTATATTTATTTTATTCATCATATGTTGGGTTTTTTCATTTTGGTTTAAATGATGGTATATATTTAAGATTTGGTGGTGAAGAATATAAAAATTTAGATAAAAAACTATTTTTTTCACAATTTCTTGAATTGCTTTTTTCACAATTTATTTTTGGATTACTTATTTGGGGATTAACTGTTTTGTTAGATTTAGAAGCAGATCGTGGTTTTATTTGGAATATGGTAGCAGTTTCTATGATAATAGTTAACACGAGATTAATATTACTTTATATTCTTCAAGCTACAAATAGAATTAAAGAATATGCTCACATTACTATGCTAGATAGAATTATTTATATTTTACTTGTAATTTTTTTTATAGCTTTTGGAATTAAAGATTACAAGATAATGATTTTTGCAGACTTATTAGGAAAGTTTGTATCACTATTTGTCGCTATGTTAGTTTGCAGAGATATAGTGTTTAATAAAATTAGTTCTTTCTATTTCACAATTAAGGAAATGATACATAACATAAATGTTGGAATGAAGTTAATGTTTGCAAATATTGCTAGTGCATTAATAATAGGGATAATTAGGTTTGGTATAGAAAGAACTTGGGATGTTTCAACATTTGGGAAAGTATCATTGACATTTAGCATTTCAAGCATGATGATGATATTCATAAATGCAGTAGGTATAATATTGTTTCCAATTTTAAGAAGAACAAGTAAGGATAGATTATCTAATATTTATAAAACAATTAGAGATTTTTTAATGTTACTTCTTTTAGGTGTTTTAGTTTTCTATTATCCATTAAAGACTTCAATGACAATATGGCTTCCACAGTATTCTGACAGTTTGTTGTACATGGCATTACTATTTCCCATGTTTATTTATGAAGGTAAAACAGCTCTGTTAATAAATACCTATTTTAAAACACTAAGATTAGAAAATATCATGCTTAGAATTAATTTAATCACAATGTTAATTAGTATACTTTTAACATATTTTACTACTCAAGTGTTTGTTAACCTAAATATTACAGTATTTAGTATTTTAGTACTGCTTATTATTAGGTCAGTACTATCTGAGTTCTACTTGTCTAAGAAATTGGGGATAAAGGTAACGAAAGATATTGTTTCAGAAATTGTCATGACAATAATATTTGTGTTGTTGGGTTGGTATGTTGATTCTTGGATGACTCTAATAGTATATTCCATGTCTTATGTAATATACATATTAATGAAAAAGAGCGATGTTATTGAAACGATTCAAAATATCAAAATGCAAATGAAAGTTTAAAAATACTAATTTTAATCACCTATTGTTAGGTAATGTTTACAATAGTTTGTATCAATTACTGAACATTATTTTAATTGGCGGTCGTAACAAATCTAAGTCATAGAAATTTATTCTAGTTTATCAATCTCAAAATGATAAAATGTAAAAGATTAATATTTATATTTTTTGTTTATAGGAAATAAATGGAGATAATAATGTCAGTAACGGGTGTTGTATTAAATTATAATAACTATGAAGAAACAATTGAATGTGTGAATTCACTGCTACTATTAAATGTATTCGAATATTTGATTATAGTAGATAATGCATCAACTGATAAATCACAATTAAAATTCGATGAAAATTATACTAATAATAAAAAAGTTATAATTTTAAAATCAAAAATAAATGGTGGGTACGCAGCAGGTAATAATTTAGGAATTAAATATGCTAATGAAATTTTGTTGTCAGATTATACATTAATTTGCAATCCAGATGTTAGAATTGATTCAGCAACTGTAATTTTGAAGTTAACTGAAGCACTTAATGAAAATCATAAAATTGTTGCTGCAGCACCAAAAATGTTAAACATTCAGGGTGATAAGATTATCAATGCTTGGAAAATCCCTACATATTTAGATGACTTGATTTTATCTTCTGTTATTTTAACAAAGATTTTTGGTAATAGAACAGTCTACAGCAAAGACTATATTGAAAGTTCTGAGATCGTAGAAGTACAAGTGTTATCTGGATCTTGTTTTTTAATAAATACAAAGTTTATTGCTGATATTGGATATTTAGATGAGAAAACGTTTCTTTATGGTGAAGAAAGAATTTTAGCAAGAGAAATTAAAAATCTAGATTTAAAACAAGTATTAATAAATGATATATATTTTCACCATTTTCATGGTACAACAATATCCAAAAACATTAAAACCTATATTAAACGATTTAAAATCCTGAGTGACTCTAGGTATTATTTTCAAACTAGATACAATAACATTAACTTTGTAAAGAAAATGATCTTTAAATTGTTTATATGGATTGGTACTTTTGAACAAGTATTATTTCAAATATTCATCGACCTAAAGAATCGTTTATTTGTTTGAATTCGTTATTAGATAAGTTTGTTATATATAGATTATGATTATATAATTAGATTGTTTATAAGAAAGATCAATCTTTATTGTGGAGATAAATGGGGGGTTATGAAAGTTACTAAAACTAAGTTAGACGGAGTCTTGATTATTGATCCATTATCTTTTGGAGATAGCCGAGGTTGGTTTTTTGAAAGTTATTCAAAATCTAAATTTGTAAATTCTGGAATTAATGTAGATTTTATCCAAGATAATCACTCTATGTCTTCAAAATGTGGTACTTTGAGAGGAATACATTTCCAAAACACACCTAAAGCACAGACAAAACTTATAAGGTGTACTAAAGGAAAAGTATTGGATATTGTGGTGGATTTAAGAAAAGGTTCACCTACATATAAAAAATGGTTAAGTATTGAACTTTCTGAAAACAATAAAAGAGAATTATTAATTCCCAAAGGATTTGCACATGGATTTTTAACTTTAACTGATAATGTGGAAATTCAATATAAAGTTGATGAATATTATTCACCAGAACATGATAGAAGTATTAAATATAATGATCCTGATTTAAATATAAATTGGAATATTGAACACCCATTTCTTTCTGATAAAGATATTAATGCTCCTTTTTTGAAGGATAGTGACATAAATTTTAGAATGAAGTACTTAATCACAGGTGCGAATGGACAACTTGGTAGTGAAATTATATCAAAAATAAATGAATCAAAATTAGATATTGATGTATTAACTCCTTCTAGGGAGGAGTTTGATCTTACAAATAAGGAACAAATAAAAAAATACTTATTATTAGAACGACCTGATATTATCATTCATTGTGCTGCGTATACTCAAGTAGATCAAGCTGAGATTGAAAAAGAGTTATGTTATACAGTAAATGTTGAAGGAACGAGTGTTATTGCTGAATGTTCTAAGTTTATAAATGCAACAATTATATACATAAGTACAGATTATATATTCGATGGAAGCAAAAACGCACCGTACGAAACTGATGACGAAGTATCGCCAATAAATTACTACGGATATACAAAATCACTAGGTGAGAATATTGTAAAAAATTCAATCGATAAATATTTCATAATTAGAACAGCATGGTTATACGGAAAAAACGGGAAAAATTTCGTAAAAACTATGCTCAGTTTAGCTAAAAGTAAGAATGAAATTAAAGTTGTGAATGATCAATTCGGTAGTCCAACTAGTGCTAAAGATTTGGCTAAGTTTGTACTTGAGTTAGCACAAACAACAGATTATGGTACTTATCATGGTGTCAGTGAGGGATACTGTAGTTGGTATGATTTATGTAATGAGATTTTTGATAAAATTGATAGCAAAGTTAAAGTAATACCAATTCCTTCTAAAGAATACTTAACAAAGGCAAGTAGACCGAAAAATTCAAGATTATCTACCAAAGGTCAAAAAAATAAACTTCCAAATTGGAAAGATGCATTGGATCGTTTTTTAGAAAAAGAGATTCAATAATATTACTGTAAATAGGGGAAATTTTAAATTTTGTTTAATTTTAAAACAGTAAAAAACTAATTAATATAGTAATCTTAGAGTATCAGTATAGAACTTTTTGAATTATGAAAGTAGCTGTTGCTTCAGTAATTTCATATATGTTTTTAGGTTTAGCTCTCTTATTCATATATGTAAAAGAAAAAATTTAAAATTTTTAGATGTTATAATTTTAAAAAAGAAAGATGTTAATCGAATTTTAAATTCTTTTAAGAATTGACTTAAGAAGGTTACAGTGAAAATTATTCAATTAAATTCAGTTTATGGAATTGGTAGTACTGGCAGAATTGCCAAAGGTATTCATCAAATATCTAAACAGAACAATATCGAAATTTTGTCTATCTATGGAAGAAAAACAGACGTCGAACACAAAAGAAGTGTTGTCAAAATTGGATCTTCTTATTCAGTTTTAGTTCACATGATGTTTAGTTTTTTTGGCTGGAATGGTTTTGGGTCAAAGTTGGCAACAATGAAACTGATTAGACAAATTGATGAATTCAAACCAGATATAATTCATATTCATAATTTGCATGGATATTATGTAAATGTTCCATTATTTCTATCATATATTAGTGCTTCAAATATAAAAGTTATATGGACTTTACATGATGCATGGTTAATGACTGGGCATTGTGCATATTTTGACTTTATTTCTTGTCAAAAGTGGAAAAGTGGTTGCTATAAATGTCCTTTAAAGACAACTTATCCTTATAGTTTCTTTTATGACAATTCTAAGTATCAATATCAGTTAAAAGAGAAATTAATTAATCAAATTAAAAATATAACTTTAGTTACACCATCAGTTTGGTTAGGTAATTTTATACCTGATAGTTATTTAAATAAATATAATCAAAAAGTCATACATAACGGAATCGATTTAAATAAATTCAGATTTCTCAATAGTAAAGTTAATCAAAAATTTACAATTTTAGGTATTGCAAATCCTTGGACTTCAAGAAAAGGTTTAAAATATTTTATTGAATTAAGCAAAGCCTTAAACGACGATTATGCAATTGTTTTAGTAGGACTTAACTATTATCAATATTTAACATTGCCAAAAAATATAACGAAAATTATGGCCACGAATAATATTGATGAACTCGTTGATTTATATAATAGCGCAGATGTTTTTGTTAATCCAACCCTAGAAGATAATTTCCCTACAACTAATTTAGAAGCGCTTGCTTGTGGAACGCCTGTTATAACATTTAATACTGGTGGTAGCCCTGAATCAATAAATGATAAAACAGGAATTGTCACAAAAGATAAAACAACCGAATCACTGATTAATGCCATAAAAATTATTCAAACTAATGGTAAAGATTATTACACAAAACATTGTATTGAAGCAGCAAAAAAATTCAGTGATATCGATGTTTATAAACAATATATTGAACTATATAAAGAAATATTCTAACTGTGTTTTGTCGTGTATGACAAAATAATTTTTGATACAATCAACGACACATTGGAGACATTATAATCCTTAACAATATTTAAACTTTTATTGGAAACGATTGTTAATGCATTCAATATTTTATCTTTTTTAAGTCCCACCATCATGACAGTACCTTCCTCCATTGCTTCAGGTCTTTCATGTGAATAACGAATATTAAGTGATTTAAGTCCGAGTATTGAAGTTTCTTCGCTGATTGTGCCAGAATCACTTAAAACACAAAAAGCATCACACTGAAGCTTATTATAGTCAATAAAACCAAAAGGTTTTTCAAAACGAATAAGCTTATTTAGTTGTACATTCTTTTCTTCAATCAATTTTCTTGTTCTAGGATGAGTAGATACAATAATTGGGTAATTATATTTAATGGCTAAAGCTTCTAAAGTTTCCATTAGGTCATTAAAGCCTTCTTCATTACTAACATTTTCTGCGCGATGAGCGGAAACGATAAAATACTTGTCTTTTTCTAAATTAAGTTTAGTTAGAATATCTGAAGTATTAATATCATCAAGATGAGCGTGCAATACTTCATACATTGGACTACCAGTTTTAATAATGCTTGCTGGATGAATACCTTCTCTAAGTAGATATTCTCTTGCAATATCGCTATAAGGTAGATTAAAGTCAGCAATATGATCAACAATTCGACGGTTAGTTTCTTCAGGTACACGTTCATCAAATGATCTATTACCTGCTTCCATATGAAAAATTGGAATATGTCTTTTCTTTGCAGCTATTGCACAAAGTGCACTATTAGTGTCACCTAGAATTAGAACTGAATCAGGTTTTTGTTGTTCTAATACAATATCAACTTTAGCTAACATAGAACCAATGGTTTCCATGGCTGTTTCCCCAGCTGCGTTTAAAAAGATGTCAGGTGCTCTTAAACCTAAATCTTTAAAGAATATTTCATTGAGTTCATAGTCATAGTTTTGACCTGTATGAACTAATGTATGTTTTATAGCTTCTGATTTATCCAGAGTTTTGATTACTTCAGATAATCTAATAATTTCAGGACGTGTGCCTAAAATTGTCATGACATGAATAGGTGACATTTTATACCTCCAAAAAGTATGTATCGGGATAATCTTTATCAAGTAACTCGTTAGCCCACATGACCGTTACTAAATCACTTGATCCAATATTAGTAATATTGTGGGTATAACCGCAAGGAATATCAACAACTTCTAGTTTATCTGAATTGACAATATATTCAATAATTTCAGTTTCATCGATTTTTCTGAATTTGATACTTGCTTTGCCACTTACGACTAAAAATTTCTCATTTTTACTATGATGCCAGTGATTTCCTTTAGTTATTCCAGGTTTAGCAACATTTATAGATACTTGACCAAAATGTTTTGTTTTAACAAATTCTGTAAAAGATCCGCGTTGATCAACATTCGTTTTTAAAGGATATTTAAATTGATCAACAGGTAAAAAACTTAAATATGTACTATATAGTTTTTTGCTTAATAGATCATTAAAATCAGGAACAAATAAATTTGTCCTTTGTTCTTTGAAAGAGTAGATCGTTTCAGCTAAGTTTTTTAATGTTATTTCATATTCAGGAAAGACTTTACAATATTGTTCATCTTTTAAGGCTTGTTTTGTTTGTAGTAGTCTTATCCATTCAGAAATAATGTCGTCAATATATACAAGGGTTAATACAGTATCTGGATTATTGATTTGAATATCTAAGTTATTTGCGATGTTGTGACAAAATGTTGCGACAACTGTATTGTAGTTAGGTTGACTCCATTTACCAAAGACATTAGGTAAACGATAAACATAAACATCATTTTCAGTTTGTTTTTGAAATTCAAATACTGCATCTTCTGCTTCTTTCTTACTTTGACCATAAGGGTTTTCTAATTTAGCTTGAATTGAAGAAGTCATAACAAATGAACAGGAATTATTATGCTTGATAATCATATCAAGTATTATCTGAGTTAAATCAGAATTACCTGTTTTAAATTCTTCGGTGTTTTTTGGTCGATTAATACCAGCTAGGTGAAAAACAAAATCTGCATTTTCAAGTGCAGAATTTAACTCATCTAGCGTAGTATCTCGATCAAATAGAAATAAGTCTGTATATCCTTGATTGTTAAGTTCACTTACAAGATTCTTGCCAATAAAACCATTTGATCCAGTAACCACAATTTTCATTCTTTAATTAATTCCTTTTGAATATAGGGAAGAGTTAGTAAGGCTTTTTTAACACCTTCTACATCTAGTCGTGTTGTATTGTGTGAATTATAATCTTCTTCTTGTGATAATTCTTGATCACCTTCAACAAAATATTTATTGTAGTTTAAATCACGTTTATCAGCTGGAATACGGTAATAATCACCTAAGTCTTCAGCTACTAAGTACTCTTCTTTTGTTAAGAGTGTCTCATATAGTTTTTCACCATGACGTGTTCCAATAATTTTGACATCAACATTTGAATTAAAAAGTTCTTTAATAGCTTGTGCTAAATCTTTAATAGTAGAAGCAGGGCTTTTTTGAACCATGATATCGCCAGCATTTCCATGTTTAAAAGCAAAAAGGACAAGTTCTACAGCTTCTTCCAAGGACATAAGGAAACGAGTCATATCTGGGTTTGTAATGGTTAATGGTTTACCTTGTTTTAATTGATCGACAAAAAGAGGAATAACACTACCACGTGATGCCATAACATTTCCGTAGCGAGTTCCACATATTACAGTTCCGCCATCTGAAACAGTTTTAGCTTTTGCGACAAAAACTTTTTCCATCATAGCTTTGGATATACCCATAGCGTTTATAGGATAAACCGCTTTATCGGTCGATAAACAAATAACTTTTTTAACATTAGCTTCAATCGCTACAGTTAATACATTGTCGGTACCAATGACATTCGTTTTAACAGCTTCCATTGGGAAAAACTCACAAGAGGGAACTTGTTTAAGAGCTGCTGCATGAAAGATATAATCAACGCCATTCATCGCATTTTTAACACTTGCGATATCTCTAACATCCCCGATATAAAACTTTAAACGTTCATCATTATAGAGTTTACGCATATCATCCTGTTTCTTCTCATCTCGAGAAAAAATTCGTATTTCTTTGATATCAGTTTTTAAGAAACGAGTGGTTACTGCATTTCCAAATGATCCAGTACCACCAGTTATTAATAAAGTTTTTCCTTTAAACATATTGCCCTCATTTTCTATCGCAAATAATTATAACATTCACATATTTTTTAATCGTATTTTCTTAAACTCGTAATGAATAAAGAAAACAAAACATTGACCATATAATAGGCAGAAATCCAAGTATGAATAGATGATGTTCCACCTTGTCTTTCATGCATTTGCGCAAAAACTTCTTTTATTCTAAATTTCATTTTATTCAACATTAAATTTGATTCAGGTTCAGGGAATTCTGTTGGATAATTATAAGCTAAGAATTCAATTACTTTTTTATTAGCAGCTCTATAACCTGATGTAGGATCGAGTACTGGTCTTCCTGATAATAACCATATCGTTGCAGAGATAAGTCTTATTCCAATTCGTCTTAAGAAAGATGATTGAAAATTATCTCTTCTTTTATCAATGAATCTTGAACCAATTACAAAGTCAGCTTTATTATTGATGATAGGCTTTATGAGTGATTCAGCTGATGAGATGCCATGTTGACCATCTCCATCAAACTGGATAGCAATATCATAGTTATTTCGATAGGCATATAGATAACCTGTTTGCACAGCTCCACCAATCCCTAGATTCATAACTAAATCAATCACTTTAATATTGTTTTCTTTGCACACTCTAGATGTATTATCTTTTGATCCATCATTTATGACTAAAACATCCCAATTCGGATTGTAGTTGTTGATGGATTGTACTGTTTGAAGGATGTTTTCTTCTTCGTTGTACGCTGGAATAATAAATAATATTTTGTCTTTCATAATCCCCAATTGTCTGATTTATTTAATCTTTTCTTTCATGAGTGAAAGCTCTTGTGTCAAAGTTCTTATCTTATCCTTTTGACCAGAAACGATAATTGTTAACATCATACTTACAACAATGAGAATTCCAATCATAAGTGTAAAGATAAAGTTTGGTAATGTTTCAAATCCTAAAAGGGTAGCAATCCATGGGAGCACCCCTGGAATAAGCGCACTAGCTAGTATGCCAAGAATCGCAAACATCCATATTAAAGAGTATTTAATGGTGATCCGATTGTTTCGAACAAGATTAACAATTACAGCAATCATGATAAGACTAAAACCGATAATTTCAATTTGTAGTTTTATTGGCATTTTAAAATTTACCTTTCTAGAATTTCTATCAGTTGATTTAAACGTTTATTTTTATCAAAATGCTTATGGTAATAGTTTAGTCCATTTTGTCCCTTTTGAATGGATAAATCTTTATTTTTAAATGCATTAACTATGTTTTCACTTAATTTTTGTGCGTCTAGAGATGGTGATACCCAGCCACAATCCGCTTCGTTTACAACACGCATAACTTCACCATTAATTGCTCCGAAAACGGGTTTACCTGCACGCATATATGATTGAATCTTGGCTGGTAGAGTTGAGTTGACAACTGGATTATCTACCATAGTGATTAAAAAAGCATCTGCTAAGTTATAATATTTCTTCATTTTTTCAACAGGATGATGACCATAGAATGTAATGTTTTTTAGATTATATTGATTAGCTAATTGTTTACAATTCTCTAAGCTTAAACCATCGCCGACGATATGAAAATGAATATCTGTTTTCTCTTTTAGAAGATGTGCAGCTTCTATAATAGTTTCAACAGATTGTGCTGGTCCAACATTACCTGCAAACACAAGATCAAATATTCCATTTTCTTGATAAATACTTTCACCGTAAATATCTTCAGCATAAGATGGCCAATAAATTAAACCGTATTTTTCTTTAGGTAGTTTGAGAACTTTTAGAAAGTAGTCTTCAAATGATTTTGAACTCAATAGAATTTTATCTGCTTTTTTGTAGTGATAGGTACTTATAAAATAGAGTAGTTTATAAATTAAACTTCCTTCAGGTATGGGACCAGTTGTAACACTGATTGGCCATTGATCTAAACAATAAACAAAAAGAGGAATATTTTGTTTATTCTTAACAACAATACCAGGAAGGACCATTGATACGGGACTTGTTTGAAAAACAAAGATGTTATCAAACTTCTTTTTTATGAAATAAGCTTTAAAACTTGCGTTAATCGCAAAGGAAAAATAATTAAGACCCATTGTTAATAAACTAGACCCTCTTGCGATAATAGGCGTTCTAATAATTTGAACGATATTAATCGTTTCTTTTCTTTTTTTCTTAGATTTATATTCCTTTTCAATAACACCACTTGGATAGTTAGGTAAACCAGTTAAAACGGTAATGTCATGTCCCATTTTTGCGAGTGAAAAAGCAATATCATTGATACGAAATGGTTCAGGATAAAAATGTTGAGAAACAATCAATATTTTCATGTGTTTAGTTTATCACAAAGCCTTTTTAAATAACGTCATGTTTAGTTTATAATAGGGGAAGATAGATGAGGTGGACTGTTATGAAAGTCGTTATTTTAGCTGGTGGATATGGAACGCGTATATCTGAAGAAAGTCATTTAAAACCAAAACCCATGATTGAAATAGGGGACAAACCTATTTTATGGCATATTATGAAATACTATTCGAAGTATGGATTTAATGATTTTGTGATTTGTTTAGGTTATAAGGGTTTTGTGATAAAAGAGTATTTTGCGAATTACTATCTTCATCAAAGTGATGTGACTTTTGATTTCTCATCTCAAAATAAAATGACCATTCATAATAACTTTTCTGAGCCTTGGAAAGTTACTTTAGTTGATACTGGATTAGATACAATGACAGGTGGTCGTGTTAAACGTATTAAAGATTATATTGGCAATGAACCATTTATGCTGACTTATGGTGACGGCGTTTCAAATGTTGATTTAAATCAATTGATTAAATTTCATAATGAAAAAGAAAGCTTAGTTACCATTACTACTATCCAACCGGCTGGTCGTTTTGGTGTTGTTGATACAAATGAAAATGATCAAGTTTTAAGTTTCAGACAAAAAGAAGCGAGTGATAGTGGATGGATTAATGGTGGTTTCATGGTGATTGAACCTGAATTCTTCGAATTAATAGAAGGTGATAAAACCATTTTAGAAAAAGAACCTTTTGATCAAGTTGTACAAAAAGGAAAATTATTTACATACCAGCATCCAGACTTCTGGCAATGTATGGACACTATGCGTGATAAAAATTATTTAGATGATTTATGGGAGAATAAAAAGGCTCCTTGGAAAGTTTGGTAAATGTTAGATTTAAGTTTTTATAAAGGTAAAAAAGTCCTTATTACAGGACATACTGGGTTTAAAGGGGTGTGGTTATCACGTATTTTGATTGAACAAGGTGCTCTTGTCATTGGATATGCCTTGGAAGCTAGTAATGTACCGTCTTTTTTCGCGTTATCACAAAATGAAAAACAAATGGTTTCAATTATTGGTGACGTGCGTGATTTAGAACATTTACAAAAAGTTTTTGATACACATCAACCAGAAATTGTGTTTCATTTAGCGGCACAAGCATTGGTAAGGGATAGTTATGAGAAACCTGTTTATACTTATGAAACCAATGTGATGGGAACCGTTAATGTTTTAGAATGTGTTAGACACTGTAGGTCTGTTAAATCGGTAGTCAATATAACAACGGATAAAGTGTATTTTAATACCGAGCAAAAACAAGCATATGTAGAGGATGATCGATTAGATGGATATGATCCATATTCGAACAGTAAATCCTGTAGTGAGTTAGTTACAAGTTCATATATCAAATCATTTTTAAATGAATTAGATATTCCTGTTTCAACTGCACGTAGTGGAAACGTTATTGGAGGCGGTGATTTTTCTAAAAATCGAATTATTCCAGACTGTGCAAAAGCATCTTCAATGAAAGAAACTATAATTGTTCGTAATCCACATTCAACAAGACCCTATCAACATGTTTTGGAAACATTGAGAGCTTACTTGATTTTAGCCATGAAACAGTATGATGATCATACACTTGCGAGTGCTTATAATATTGGGCCAAATGATTCAGATAATTTACAAACAGGTAAATTAGTTGATCTGTTTTGTGAGTTTTGGGGTGAAGATGCTTCTTGGAAGAATGTATCTAAAGAATCAGTACATGAAGCAAATTTATTACAACTTAACCATGACAAAATAACATCTACTTTAGGTTGGGAACCAATATGGGATGCTAAAGATGCAGTCAACCAAAGTGTTGTATGGTATAAAGCCTTTTACAATAAAGGAAATATGAAAGAAATGACAATCAAGCAGATTCAGGAGTATTTTAATGACTAAAGCGATTATTACAGGTGCTAATGGTTTTGTTGGGTCTGCTGTAGTTAGTAATTTAATAAATCACGGTTATGAAGTAACCGTAGTTTTAAGAAATGAAAATTCAGATATATCAAGATTACCCATTGAAAAGATAAAAGTTTTATATAGCGATGTGAAGGATATCAAATCTTTGACTTCAACAATAGAAGAGCAATATGACGTTTTATTTCATTTTGCTTGGGAAGGTATTAGTGGAGAAAAACGTTTAAATACGGAAATACAACTATCAAATATTTTAAGTACGATTGATGCAGTAGAAGTCGCTAAGTCTCTTGGTTGTACTAAATTTATTGGTGTAGGGAGTATTATGGAAGATGAAAGTTTTGAACTATCTAAAGAAAATAAAGCATTACCCAAAAACTACAGTTATGGAACTGCAAAACTAAGCGCAAAACTATTTAGTAAAAGTAAAGCTAATGAGTTAAATATTGAACATGTTTGGGTAAAAATCACAAATGCTTATGGCCCTTACGAATTTTCACCTCGTTTGATTAACTCTACTCTAAGAAAGATTTATCTAAATGAATATTGTGCTTTTACAGCAGGCACTCAAATTTATGACTTTATATATATTGATGATGTTGCGGAAGCATTTAGATTGATAGCTGAAAAAGGTCATAATAATACGACGTACTTAATTGGTAGTGGTAAAGCGATGGCATTAAGGAATTATTTAGAGACAATTTTTACGACTGTAAAAACTGATGTTATACCACATTTTGGAGATATACCGTATAAAGGTGTTAATTTGGATCAAGGATTTTTTAGTATCGAAACGCTTAAAAATGATACAGGATTTAATCCTTTAGTTTCATTTGAAGAAGGTATTTTAAAAACATATAGATGGATAGGGGAGAACATTGATGCAAAAGTTTAGTTTTGAAAAAACAAGATTTGAAGGTGTTGTTTTAATAAAACCTTTTATTTCAGATGATGATAGAGGTTCTTTTATAAAAGATTATAATGTGGATACATTTAAACAAAATGGGATAAATCATGATTTAAAAGAAGTCTTTTATACCATTTCTAAGAAAGGTGTCGTTCGTGCGATTCATTTTCAAACTCCCCATGAACAAGCTAAACTAGTTCGATGTGTAAATGGTAAAGTATTTGATGTCGTAGTTGATCTAAGACCTGAGTCAAAAACATTTGGTGAATATATCTCGTTTGAACTAAGCTCAGAAAACAATCATCAATTATTGATTCCTGAGCATTTTGGTCATGGATATTTAGTGTTAGAGGATTCCATTGTTTCTTATAAATGTAATGAGGTGTTTGTGGGTGAAGATGACGATGGTATTTTATGGAATGATAAAGATATCAACGTTGATTGGCCTGTAAATTTAGTTGAAGACATTATCCTCTCTGAAAAAGATAAGAACTTACAAACTTTTTCTGATTTTAAAAAGAAGGTACAATCATGAAACAAATAAGTGTTTGTATTCCTTGTTTCAATGAAGAAGAGAATATTTACAATGTATACACACAAGTTAATGAAGTGCTTTTAGATTATCAAAACCAATATAAGACACAAATATTATTTATTGATAATGATTCTACAGATGGCACACGTAACATCATTGAAGATATAACAAAAAAAGATAAGAATGTCTTGGCTATTTTTAATGCGATGAACTTTGGTTTTGTGAAGTCACAATTTTATGGTTTAACTCAAACGCCAGGTGAAGCGGTTATATTAATGGCTGCGGATTTGCAAGATCCACCACAACGAATTCCAGATTTAATCAGTGAATGGGAAAATGGTGCAAAAGTTGTTACCGGTATTGTTAAAAAAAGCAAAGAAAACGTCTTAATGTTTTTAGTCCGTAAACTATACTATAAAATTATTCATCATTTATCTGAAGTCAATCAAATAGAACATTTTAATGGATTTGCCTTATATTCAAGAGAATTCATTGATGTGATAAAACACATTCAAGATCCGCAACCTTATCTAAGAGGTATGGTGGCTGAATTAGGTTTTAAACGTGTTGATGTATATTATGAACAAGCTAAACGCGAGTTTGGTGAAACAAAGTTTAATTTCTTTAAACTTTATGACTTAGCGATGTTAGGTATTACTTCATATTCAAAATCAACCATGCGTATTGCGACACTTTTAGGCTTCTTTCTATCATTTGTTAGCTTTTTAATTGGTGCTTATACAGTAGTCATGAAACTACTTAATTGGGATACTTATCCTGTTGGAACAGCCGCAATTGTAGTAGGTGTATTTGTACTAGGATCAATCCAATTGTTTTTTATTGGAATGTTGGGGGAATATGTTTTAAACATCAATGCAAGGTTATTAAAAAGACCTTTAGTTGTTGAAGAAAAACGTATTAACTTTTAAATGAAAAAATTATTATTAATAATTGTTACTGTATTAGTACTAGCTTATTTTCCTATTTTATTAAACAACCAGGGTTTACTGGTTTTTTGGGGTGATGAACTAGAGCAATTATGGCCACATTTACATCAATTTGTCGTGTGGATTCAATCAGGTCATATACCACTTTGGAATCAAGCTTTAGGATTAGGAAGCAATGTTTTTGCAGGTTTATTTATTTCCTTGGGATCCCCATTCACTTGGTTAGCGGCTTTATTCCCAGTTGAAAATTTAGGGCAGATTAATTTATTGTTTGATGCTTTAAGATTTATCTTTATTGCAGTATTTTCATATCTCTGGTTAAAACATCATACTGATGATGAAGTTTCTTTGATTATTGGCAGCTTTATCATTACTTTTTCAGGTTATATAATGCTCTGGATTCATTATGCTCCATTTATCGATCCGTTTATGGGGTTTGTATTACTACTTTATTTAGTAGAAGAAGTATTTGAAAATCGGAAACATTTATTTTTTAGTTTTTCAGTTGTCTTTTTAGTAGCGCTAAATCCATATTATTTCTATATGTTTAGTTGGTTTTTGGTGTTCTATAGTTTATACCGATTAATCCAACTCAATAAAATTCAAACACTTAAAAAATTCATCCATGAATCATTACCTGTTGCATTACTTTATTTACTTGGTATTGGTTTATCTGCTTTCATTTTATTGCCTAGTATTTATATTTTGGCAACTAATCCAAGAATTGAAAATGTCGACTTATTTAATTTTATGCCTCAATTAAATGTTCGTTCGATTTTTGCGATACTAACATCTTTTGTCTCAGTGGTATCAAGTGATTATGATTATAATTTGTTCTACAGTTACTATGCACCAGGTTTAAATTTAATAAAACCCTATATTTATTCCTTTGTGATTTTTATTGTAGCTTTGTATCCAGCTGTGAAATCAAAATATCAATATAAGAAAAGTTTATTAATCTTTTCCTTATTAATGTATTCAATGTTGTTTATTCCATTTTTTTATACTTTGTTTAATGGGAACTATGATGCTCGTTGGCCATTTATGATTGTATTTGTTAATGCATTAGTGGCTGTATATGGTTTAAGTAATCGATTTCAATTAAGTAATAAAGATTGGATAATTAATGCAATATTTTGGATTTTTACGATTATTGTGATTGCCGGTATTACTTATACTAAAAACTACTATACTCAAGATTTATCACAGAGAGTTTTATATCATGTTGTGTTTTTTATCTTATGGGTGATTGCCTATCATTTGTTGTTTAGTCAAAAACAGAATAAATTTTCACTAATTGTTTTGAGCTTGCTTTTAATATCTGAAGGCTATTACGCATTTAACATGAGGTTTTATCATAATGGTAGTCCAAATTTTATATCTTCAGAAAATGTAGTGTTTTTACCATCGATGTTTGATGGCGTGGATGTTCAAACAATTTTAGAATCTGATTATAGCTTTTATCGAATTGATGTAGAAGATGGCATAACAACTGAACCAGTTGCGAAAAATTACCCAGGATTTTTAATGTACTCCAGTTCCTACAGTGCACAAATACAAAGTTATTATACAAATCGCTTTATGCCATTTAGAAAACTAGAGTATACATATTCGAAAGAGCTTGCGAAAAACTTATTAGGTGCTAAATATTACCTTGGAAGCGAAGCTAATCTTCCGTATGGTTTTATTGAAAGCACTACTGGGTATATTAATCCAAATACAATTGAATTAGGGTTTGCCACTGATGTTGAATTTAATAATTCTTATATTAATTCGATTAATTCCTTTGAAATGGATTTTGCGATGTATCAAGGTGTGTTTACAGAGAACGGAACATCAAGCTTTGAGATATCATATCCTGAAGTAATTGGAGCTAATCTAATTAATGCAGGGGTTAATTTAAGTTTTGATGAACCAGGTTATTTAATAATTGAATATAGTCATACTGATCCATATACACATTGTTTACTTGACTATTATGAAAATAATGAAATCTTTCAACAAATTGAATTTACAGAATATGGCTACGCCAAAGCACCTGTTTACTTAAATACAGATAAGATCTATTTCTACTGTAACAATCAATATACTAGCTATGCCTATACACCTATTACAGTCTATTATGTTAAAAATTCGTATATCGATTCTTTAAATAACCAAGTACATAATTTTAATCAATTTGAGAATATCATAAATGAAAATGATAAAATTACTGCTGATATTCAAATAAGTAACTCTAAAGAAATAGTTTTTACAAATATTCCTTACGATTTAGGCTGGAATATTAAGGATAATGGCGAATCAATTGAAACAGTTGTGGTAAATGAAGGTTTCTTAGGTTTTTATCTAGATAAAGGAAAGCATACTATTAGTTTTACTTATGTACCGCCTTTCTTAAAGGAAGGGATTATTATTTCCGTTATTAGTTTTATGATTACATGTATTTACTACTTTATTAAGAGGAAGCAGACATGATTTTGATTTTAATAATTCTCACTTTAACTAGTTTCATTGGCTTTTACTCCATTGGCTTTGGTTTTAATAAAAGATTAAAATTAAAATTAAATACATTTTTATATATACCTGTTGGGATCATTGTCTATTTAGGTTTAATACAATTTATCTATTATTTTACAGTGTATTTTCAAGTGCCAAGCGGTATTTATTTCATACTTATTGGCCTCATTTTTATCGTTTTAAGCTCTTTACATATAATTGGAAGCATAAAATCATTATTAAAACTGAAAATGATAATTGGTTTAAGTATATCTTTGATGTATGTTTTTTTATTAGTTGTAGTATCATCAAATAGAACTTTAGGGCAGAACAGTTTTGATACCTATCACTATTTGTCAATGGCTTTGCAATTAGCTTATTCTCAAACTTTTTCATATGTGGATTATGGAACAGGATTATCTATTGACACAATAATGAGAACTTATGACTATCAGTCTTTTTATTCATTTTCAGCTCTACTAATTTTAGTTTTTGATAAATTAATGGGCTTCTTTTCTGATTCTACATATGGATTATTTACGCAAGCATATTTCTGGATTACTAGTGCATTATTTTATTTATTAGAAATTACTACAGTACTTGGGCTTGTATTTAGTTTAAAAATCAAGAATCATGGTGTAAAAGTCTTTTTGTTTATTCTATTATTAGCTTATTTTCCGTTTATTTACTTTAACAGTGTCTTTGCGTTTTTTGGAAATACTTATCGACCATTCATAGTCGCATTATTAATGTTTGAGTGGTATCAATATTTTGTTAATGAAAAACATGAGATTGGTAATTTAGTCTTAATGATGTTTACATCTTCTGCTTTGATTTCAGTTAGCTCTTCTGGATTTCCTTTAGGAATTATTATTATTACATCTGCTTTTATATTAATATTTCACTTAATAAAAAATTCAGATGTTATTCTTGAAACTATAATTTGGTTGACGATTCCGAGCTCTCTTTTTGTATTATTCTATCAAGGCTCAAATAATAGACTACTTTTTCTAATGATTTTGATAGGATTATTAATCTTTTATAGTTTTCTATTATTTATGTATTATAAGAAATTTACACAAAGAGAAAAATTTATTCATAATATTGCACATATTATGAAAATAATGATTCCAGGCATAGTTATAGTAATTGCTTTTTACTTATTTTTTAGTGGGTATCAATTGACACATGATTTCTTATATGACCATCGAGCTTACGACATGGTATGGTATTATTTTAATTATTCTAATAGTACATATATCTTGATTAATTTTATATTATTCATTTCACTTATTACATTTTTATTAAGAAATAAATCAGCTTTTATTCTATTGTTACTAATTATAATTATTTTATTTATTAACCCAATTTCAAGCATGTTAGTCGAAAAATATTTATTTAGTGTTGTTTATTATCGAAGTTTTGAAATCATTTTTAATCCATTTACAATTATTTTGTTTTTTAGTTTCATGATTAATCAAATCAGCTATGTTTGGTTTAGAAATGGAATACTATTTTCTATTATTGCCTGGATGATACCTGGTGCGATTTCATATAGTCAAAATTATTATCATACTTCTTTTATACCAAGTGAAAATTATGATTCAATACTTCGCTTATATCCGGATGAAATTGAAACTTTAAAGATTTTAAAATCTAAAATAATATTAGAAAACTATCAAGAAGCAAAAGTGATATCTCAAATTGAATCTGTAAGGGTTTATGTTCCTTATGTTGTTACTCCTATTTCAAATAATAGCATTCGATCAATTAATAAATATACTATCAATAATATTGATGATTCAGATAAACTTAGTGGTAACATCCTTGAATTATTTAAAATATTTTTAAATAAAGACTATATAGAACAAGAAATCTTTGATTCAAAAATTAACTATAGTCAGACATGTGATTATCTAATTTCAGAAAAGATTGATTTTGTTGTAGTAAGTAAAGAACAGTACTTTGTGGATGAAAAAGGGGAAGTTATTCCGGTATATTTTAAAGTTAGAGATTGTGCGACACAGATATATGAAAATGAATCTTATATGATTTATCAATTTTATTGGTAAAAAGCATATTATCAGTGAGGTTCATACTTTTGTCACTTTTCTTTGTTATTAGTTATTGGTATTATATGAAAGGACTACTTTATGTGGCATATTATATATAGAAAATACGAAATGATAACAATTTATATCACACTAGCACTTTTGGTGACTTTTAGTGGTGTTTTTTATTATTTCGCAACAGTTTCAGATTCTGTGGAAACCATTGTGATTGATGGAGGGGGTATTTATACTCAACCCAAAAACGCTACTGATTATCAAAAAGAATTATTTGCCGAATTATCAGAAACTTTAAACAGCGCAGAGGCAACTGGATCTGAGAAAGCAGCCATTGTTGTAGAAAATTTCATTGCGAGTTTTTATACATGGACCAATAAGCTAGGTAGTTATGATGTGGGTGGGCTTCAATATGTGTATGCACCGAATACACTTTATATTCAAACTGAGGCAAAAGCTTTCTTTTATAAAGATTTAAGTTACTATCAAGACACTTACGGATCTGAGAATCTATTACAGGTTGATTCAGTAACTATAAAATATGTTGATTTCGAAAAAAAATATGAAATAGATGGTGTTGAGTACATGAGTTATTATGTTGCTGCAAAATGGACATATTTACCAAATGATGAATTTGATAACTCTGAGTATCAAACACAAGGATATTTTAGTGTAATAAATAGAGATGGTCGATATGAAATATATCGATATTACTTAGAGTAGGAGTGTTAGGATGAAAAAACAAAAATTTAATTTCCATCCAAGTCTTTTTAACATCAATACTTGGGTATCTATAGCAACAATCGCATTATCTATTTTTCTATTATTTAATATATATAGCTATATTGGACTAAGTGTTGTTTTATTTAGCATAGGTATAGTAATACTCATTCTTTTAAATGCTCTTTCTGCATTTTTAGATTTAGCCTCAAAAGATCATAATAAACTGCGTTACCCAAGTATTATATTCGCAGCATTATTGCTATTATTTGTAGGCTTTGCGAATTATTATGTTATACGCCTTCATTCATCAATCAGTGGTGCGATTGTTGATACAACGAAAACACAATATGAAGATATAACAACTAGTTTTGTTGCCTATGATACTGATGCATATACTTCATTAAGTGATATTGAAAATAAGAATGTTGGGATTATTAATAGTACAGAATTCCAAGAAGGGAATGTACTACCAACTCAACTATTAACTGATCAAAATATTAATGTGAATTATGTAGAATATCCAACTTATAATGATATGTTGTTAGCCTTATTTAATAATGAAATTGATGTTGCTTCTTTACCTGAAGCTTATTATTCAATGTTTATTGGGAATGAAGGCTATGAAGAATACTTAGATTTAACAACAGCTTTTTATAGTTTTACAACTGAAGTTGCGATTGAAGGTCAAGTTGCGTCCGATAAAAATATCACTTCAGAACCATTTACTGTTTTATTAATTGGTAATGCGGATGGTTTAAGTGACACTTTGATTCTCGCAACCTTTAATCCACGTACTATGACAGCTACGATGACAAGTATTGCGCGTGATACTTATGCACCTATCGCATGTTATACTGATCAAGCTTCGGATAAAATCACCCATGCTAGGTCTGTTTCGCGCCAATGTACCATTGACACTGTTTCTAATTTCTTAGATGTTGATATAGATTATTTTGCTGAAGTTAACTTCCAAGCTATTGTTGATATCGTTGATGCCTTAGGTGGTTTATATCTTTATTCACCTGTTGAATTTGTGGGTCAAGACGCAAGTAGTGAGCGTGGACATTTTACTGTTTGGGTTGATGAAGGTTGGCAAGTTATGGATGGACTTCAAACTTTAGCATTTGCCCGTGAAAGACATGCCATGCCAAATGGTGATTTAGATCGTCAAGAACATCAACAACAAGTTATTGAAGCAATAATTGCCAAAATTATGGAAACAAAAGATATTACAACATTATTAAATGTTGTTGATGCAGCCGGAAGTAATATTAAAACAAATATTTCTTTGAATGATTTAACCCAATTAGGACAATTTTTAATAAAGCAAATGAGTAGCACAACTATTGACTCACAATATTTACTCCAAATGAAGAGTTCTCGTGTGACTGGTTATTTTTCCTGGATGTATTCAGATACTTTCCAACTACCTTTGTCTATCTATAAAGCTTGGGAAGGCTCAATTGAATTTAATAAGAATCTTATTTATCAAAACTTAATGATTGATTATCAAATCAATGATCAAAAGATATTTAGTTTTAATATTGAATCGCCATACGCGACACCTGACTACATTATTGAATGGTACGATGAACCTCAAGTTCATGAAAAACTACCTGATTTTATGCCTAGCATGACAAGTAGTACAAACATTTGGACCTTAAGTGATGTTCAATCTTGGGCAGCAAGTCGTTCATGGATTAATGTGACTTATGACGAGATTTGGCCAGGTGAAGATGGTTATAGTGAAAATTATCTTTATAATCGAATCATTTCCCAAAGTGTTCGTTATGGAATTAAAACTGAAAACTTCTCATCATTAACAGTGGGTGTTATTAAACATGAACTCGATTGTGCTATTGTAGAAAACAGAAGTGATCCTCAATGTGCATACATTGTTCCTGACTTTACAGGCATGACTATAGCTCAAGCTAATTCATGGTCAAGCGCAAATAATTTCCCTATCAATATTGTCTATCTTAGAGAGGGTGATGCAGGTTACAGTACTTCAAATATTGGTAAAATTGGTTCTCAAAAAGAATCTGCCTATACAAAATTATCACAGGTTGGTGTAAGTTCTCTTACGATTTATACAGCGGATTATCCATATGAAGAAATTCCATATGAACTTATATTTAATAGTGAAGATACTTGGCTAAAAACTGACTTTGAAACATGGGTTAAAGAACATTTATATAATAGTGTAAGTTATGAGTATGAAACTAGTTATTCAACTACACATGTAAAAGATGAAATTGTATCAATTTACTATAACGATAAATTAGTTACACAAAACACTACTATGTTTGCGAATGAAACACTCAGAGTCGTCTTATCTATTGGTCCATTTGTAAATACTGCTCCAGTTGCGAGTGCTAAAACTGTTGAAATGTTAGATACTGATATCACTCTTACAGGTCAAGTTAGCGCAACGGACGTGGATGCAAGTCAAACTTTAACTTATTCAGCTAAAACACAACCTACCCATGGGACATTAGTATTAAATCCTAATGGATTATTTACATATACTGTAACAGCCGGTTATACCGGAACTGACAGCTTTACCTTTGTAGCTAACGATGGCACTGCTGAATCAAATATCGCAACAGTAACCATCAATATAACTGCTGATGCAGAAACTGCTGATGCAGGAACTGGTGGTGTCGACGAAGAACCTAACTAAAACCCAGAAAAATTTCTGGGTTTTTATCTGCCTATTGAAATATATAAGATATCAGCATTTGACATAACCTTTGGATCATAACAATTTCGTCCATCAAATACGATAGGATTTTTTAATGATTTAAAGTCATTTGGTGTTAATTTTTTAATTTCATCCCACTCAGTTAAGACAAATGCACAATCCTTGCCATTTAAAGCTTCCTGAGGAGTATTTACATATGTAATATCAGGAAATACCTTTTTAAAGTTATCCATGCCTACAGGGTCGTAAACCGTAACTTTTGCACCACTCTTTAATAACATTTTTACGTTTTCAAGCGAAGGTGATTCTCTAAGATCATCTGTATTAGGTTTAAAGGTTAATCCTAATACAGCAACTTCAATCCCCACAAAGGATGTAAAGTGTTTTTTAGCTTCAAAGAACAATTTTGTTTTTTGACGTGTATTCACATCAATGGCAGCTTTTACAGTTGATAATTCATATCCATATTCTTTTGATGCTAAATGATATAAAGCTTTTGTATCTTTAGGAAAACATGAACCACCATAGCCAATCCCAGCTTGTAAAAATTTATCTCCAATGCGAGGATCATAACTCATACCTTTAACCACATCATCAATATTGGCACCAATCATTTCACAGAAATTGGCTATTTCATTAATATAAGAGATTTTAAGTGCTAAAAAATCGTTTGCTGCATATTTAATCATTTCTGCACTACGTCGATTAGTAAGCACAAAAGGAATGTTAAATGGGGTATAAACTTCTACCATTATTTTTTCTGTTTCACTGTCTTCTGTACCGATAACGATACGCTTAGCATGTAAGGTATCTTTAACAGCACTACCTTGGGCTAAAAACTCAGGATTAGATGCGACTGTAACTTTGACATTATTTTTTAAGTTGTTAATGAGAACTTGTTCAATATCATCGTTTGTTCCAATTGGAACAGTGGACTTAACGACAACGACGCAATCGTTTTCAACTGTTACAGCGATTTGTCTTGCGACAGCATGAACATAGGATAAATTGGCTGAACCATCTTCTTGTTCAGGTGTACCAACCGCAACAAATATCACATCTGCATTTTTATAAGCTGATTGATAGTCAGTTGTATAGTTTAAACGATCTTTATTTTTAATCATTAAGTCTTCAAGTTGTGGTTCATAAATTGGACAAATGTTTTGTTTTAAAGTTTTAACTTTGTCTTCATTGGAATCAACACAAGTAACACTATGTCCCACTTCAGATAAACAAACAGCTGTTACTAGTCCAACATAACCTGTGCCTGCAACTACAATATTTTTACTCATAAAAAAAGACTCCTTATCGCCATAATTATAACATCATATCTTATTCAAAAAGTTAAGATATGATAGACTAATAGTGGTCGAGGTTAACAAATGAAATATGATGTAATAATAGTAGGTGCAGGCTTTGCAGGTTCTGTACTTGCGCGCCAATTTGCTGAAGATAATAAAACAGTATTAGTGATTGATAAACGTGCTCAAATAGCTGGTAATATGTATGACTATATCGATGAAAAAGGGGTTCGAGTTCATAAATATGGACCTCATATTTTGCATACAACTCATAAAGCAGTCATTGAATATTTATCACGTTTTACTCAGTGGTATCCATATGAACATAGAGTTTTAGGATCTGTACAAGAACAGTTCGTTCCAGTACCTTTTAATCTCACATCTATTAAAACTTGTTTTAGTGAAGATGTCGCATCTCGTATGATTGATAAATTAGTCAGTTTATATGGAATGGAAAAGAAAGTTCCAATATTAAAACTTAGAGAAAATGAGGATGAAGATATCAAAGTTTTAGCTGATTTTATCTTTGAACATGTCTTTAAATACTACACCATGAAACAATGGGGACTAACGGTTGAAGAATTAGATCCAAATGTAACGAGTCGTGTTCCAGTCCATATATCTTATGATGATCGATACTTTCAAGATACCTATCAACAAATGCCAAAAGAAGGGTATACAAAATTATTTGAAAACATGTTGAATCACCCAAATATCACCATTAAGCTCAATACAGAGGCTAAAGAACTTATTGATTTAGATTGGGATAAGCATTTAGTTAAATTTAAAAATGACGCATTTAATGGAGTATTAATCTATACAGGTGCCATGGATGAGTTTGCAGATTATAGATTTGGAGCGCTTCCTTATCGTTCACTTGAATTTGATTTAAAATCTTATGATTCTACACAATATGCTGTTGGTACTGTTAACTACCCAACACCAGTAGAGAAACATGCTTTTACACGTATTACTGAATATAAGCATTTAATGGAACACCAACCTCAAGGAAGTACTTGTGCTGTTGAGTATCCATACGCTTATGATAGAAATGCAGAAAAAGGCAATATTCCTTATTACCCTGTATTTACTGAAGAAAATCAAAATCTTTATAATAAATATGTTGATGCTTTTAAAGATTTTAAATCAATTTATTTTGCAGGAAGATTAGCTGAATATAAATACTACAACATGGATGCGATTATCTTTAGAGCACTTGATTTATATAAGAAAATAAATGAGGCTAAGTCTTAAATAGACCTAGCCTTTTTAAATTCTATTAAACCTAAGATGATTATTATAATTGTAGAAAAAACTGATGTGATCAGTCCTGTTTTAAAGCCAACTGGGACAAAATACATATCAATACTATTTTGATTTGCTTCGACTGGAATACCAATAAAACCACCATTGACCTTAAAGGTTTTAACTTCTTGATTATTTACTATCACTTTCCAACCTTCATCATAGGGGATTGTGATGATCGCAAATGATGAAGTAGAAGTACTTAATGAAGCATGAAGTTCATTATTGTAATAATAGACTGAATTTAATGTTGATGTTGATCCTTCATTTAAATAAGTTTTTATGTCATTTATATCTTCACTATGTGCATATACAATTGAATTTAAATCAGCATTTTCAATTGTATGAACATCAAATAATGGTTGAATATCTTCAATATTTGAATAGGTTGTGATGAGTTCTCTATAATCCATGTTTTTATAAACTTTAAATCCCCATCTAAAGTTATCATCAATTAATTTATAATTTCCTACAGGTAATTCATCAATAGATGTCACAATAGCGTACTTTACATTCACAAAGTTTAATATTTGTGGTTCTTTAATATTAAATATCCAACTGCTTCTAAAATCCATAATACTTGGTGAAATATACTTTAATTCATTTAAACTTGTTTGATAAGTGGATTGATATGTCATTACACCCTTTAAATCATAGATTAAATTCATATTATGACTGTAGTTCCAATAAAGACTTTCACGCGGAATATACACTCTAAAATAAGAGGTATCATTACCTTCTTCAAGATTATTTAAATAAGTATTTAATTCTTGTTCACTATCTTCTAATACATGAGTTGCTCGATGTATCTGATCCCAATTATCTAAAGGTAAACGTCTAAAGTATCCAATATTATAAAAAGCAAATCCAAATGATTCTAATACAAATACTGATAATACTATTAATAAGGTGTGTTTTGGCTTAAATACAAAGAGTAAAGTATAAATTGACATCAGAATAACAATATAAATAAACAACAGAATCTGTGGCTTAAAATCATTGATAAGTGACAATTGATCTTGTGATTGTAGTGTAATTGGAATGATACTTAAGATTAATCCAATAAGAACTATTAAACTGAATATCAATGTTTTCTTATTTAAATCTTGGATATGACTTAAATATCTAAGACTGATTAATAAATTAAAGATAATGATAATATATGTCCATCTAAATGAATATTCACTTAAACCATTCATGAGTGAAGATCCTGCTGGAATAAACAGTAATACAAATAACAATCCATAAACGATTAATGTGGCATACTTAAATGTTTTATCTTTTTCAGTGAATATCTGTGTTAACAGCAAGACAACCCATGATCCAGAGAATAATAGTATTTCACGGGAAATATGATAATTTGTTTCAAATACATTATTTACATAAATAAATACATGCGAAGGAACCAACATACCGACAAGTAAATGATAATAAACTCTCAAATCATCAAAAGTTAAATTTAAAATTGTATACCCTACTCGATCGTTACTCATCATATAAATAAAAGTAGGGAAAATGATAACTGCAGAAATGCCTACACCTAAAATGTAATGAGCAATAAGAGTTAACACCTTTTTTAAAATACCATTAAAGCCATTGTTGATTAGATAATAACGATAGATGACATAAATTGGTAAAAATAGAGTTAATGAGAAGAATAGTACGTAGTTTGCCATTAAAATGACTGCAGTCATCAAAGTGAAGAATATGAATTTATTTTTTGATAATGCATTTTCAACGGTAAGTAAAAATAACGGAACATATAAATAAAAAGAAATAAATGTTCCTTGACCATAAAAATAAATTATCCATGCAGAGAAAGCATATGCAACACTAACAATTACTTTTGCAATGTTATTTTCACTAAATTGATGACTTAATTCAAAAAAGAATATGCCAGCTAAAACAACTTTAAAGCCCGTAACAATCATATAAGTTGTGTAAAAGTGAGTCGTAAATAATAAACTGATATAACTAAAGATATCAGACAAACCATAAAAGCTCATGGAAGCCCAATAGTTTGTACCCAAAAACAAATCCCAAGAATAAAATGGTAATATACCACTTAGTAAATTTGATAAGTTAATTTGATCTTTAAATTCGATAAAAAATGGATACCATTGAGGTTTTAAATCACCTCCATATTCAAAAGGTGTATTGGTTAAAAAATATGGCATATATACACCTATCACCATTAAGGTTAATAGAGTGATTAAAAGTAAACGGGATTTGTTTTTAGTCATAAGAATATTATAAATTAGTCTTTCTTTCTCAGTGTAAAGAATTTAATAAATGAAACAAACAATAAGCTTACTAATGTAATAACCATCCCAATTTTTAGATATGGTGTTTTATAAATAAATTGGATGTCATAAGATCCTTTTGATAATTTAAAACCAATAAAACCTAAATCAACTTTAGAAAACTCAATTTCTTCATCATTAACATAGACATGCCATCCTTTATCATAAGGAATTGATGTAAAAATCCATTCTTCATCGCTTTTGATTGCAATGCTTGCATTAACCACATCATTAAGAACTTGTGTATTTGTAAATGTATTTAGGTTTTTACGCCATAAATCATAAGCACTAAAGTCGTTTTCAACATATAAATTGATGGTCGTTGGTGAATTATATAAATTATCTGGTATCACTTCTAAGCCATTTAAAGCGCTCACACGAGGAATATAGGTAGATGTGTAATTATATTGCCATGTATATGATTTGTTAATATAGTGCTCATAAAAGAAGAAATTATCAGCATATGATCTAATAGTCACAATAGGAATATCAAATGTTTCAGCATAAATAATCGCAGAATCACCAAGTGATTCTAAATCAAGTTCAATATTAGTTGGTTGTACCCATTCATAAAGTTTAGTCAGTTCATTAAAATACTTGTATTCAGTATTTGTACTTTTACCTGTCACTACATGATCCATGAGTAAACGATCTTGGTTTAAATAGGATAATGATTTAAAGTCATCTTCACTAACTGTTTGTGTAGTTGAATAACCAAGAGAATAAAAATAGCGGTTTTGATAAATTTCGTATTCACCAAATGATTCAAGATAATCAAAACCAAAAGGTGCTTCATGAAGTCGATCGTGTGTAATATAATATTTTACTGATAATAACTGATAGGTATAAGTACGTCCAAATGTAAAAGGCATCGACCATGTACCCTTCATTCGGTTTAAATATTCTTCTTGTTCGTAATTATAAACAGATAAGTAAAAAGATAAGCCAGCATAGTTTTTTGCGAATGGATCATTTGAACTAGTATATCGACCAGAATCAAAGAAGATTCGATAGAATTCATCTGTTTCATTTTGTTTAATATAATCAACCACAGTACTTTCTGATATATTGGTAACTTCTAACTCAGAAAGTGTCATTGGTTTATCATATGCAACAGGTAAATAAAAACTAAGTAAAACCTCTAATACAAGTAAAGTAACAATGGCAGTTTTAAATTTTTCTGTTTTGTTTAATAAAAAACCGTAAAGTATCAATAATGCAACAACTGCTGTAACAAGCATCGCTAATTCCTTACCATGACTACCGTTCCAATCTTTTAAATAACTTATGCTGAAGAAAGCTACAATGATTAAAATCCATGATCCCAAAACAAATTTTAGGTATTTTCTAAGTTCTGGGTATTTTTCAATATTATCAAGACCTTTTATCGCAAATGTCACATTGAAAAAGGTAATCATGAAATACCATCGAACATCAAGTGATCCTTGTAGTAATTTATAGAATGGTAAAAATGAAAATAATATTGCTAATAAACTATAAAGTATGATGTTTACATATTTTTTATCGGACTTCATAAATCCGAAGGGAATTAATATAAGTGATAGAATACTTGCATATAAAGAAACGCCGCCGCCCCAACCAATACCTCCAAAGATATCAGTACTAATGAAATAACTGGGATCAAAGCGATACATAACAAATGAAAATAAGGTTGATATAAATCTAAAAGCATCTTTTAAATTGATATGAGTCCATTCAATAGCTGTTCCTAATCGAGGTGTTAACAAAGCAATCGATAAAGAGGGAAGTAATACAATAGCTGATAATCCAATTCCTAATAATAACCAACCGATCCCTTTTATTAGCTCAGAAAATAATTGTTTATTCGCTTTTTGATAAACAGAAAATAATCTAAAGATGACATAAATTCCCAAAAAAGGAATAAACATGTATAGGAAATAATAGTTGATAATACCTAATGCACCAATTGAAAATAGCCAAATTCTATTTCGTTTAATAAATAAATCTGATTCAATTTGAAAAAGTATTAAAGGATATAACCAAAAAGCATCCAAGAAATGGTTGTAGTGAAAAAAGAATAAAACCCATCCAGAGAAAGTAATCATTAAACTACCTATAAAGGCATTAATCTTATTGGGATTTAATTTTCTAAACCATTGATAAGAGAAGGCGAGTAATAAAGCTAACTTAATGATATTTAATGGTAAAAATAGATAGGGTAACCAAGCTTTAGGAAAAAGCAGTACTAAAAATAGAAACGGACTGGTCGCAAAATAAAAACTGTAAGAAAAGTAATTAGATCCTAAACCTAAAGACCAATTCCATAAAGAAAAATCCAATTGATGGAATTTTTCCCAAGCACCTAAATAAAAAGCATATTGTTGTTCAAAAGAATCACCATAAAAAATCAGGATGCCCTGATTTGAAATAATGAAGTAAAGTGAAATGATTCCTAAAATAAGTGCATAGATATGATAAGGGAACCATTTGTGATTTAATATTTTTCCCACCATTGTTTTCCTTATGAATTCGGATATTTCTTTCGAATAACATAGTTTGGACGTTTTTTAACTTCCATATATGTTTTTGATAAGTATTCGCCAATAATCCCTATTGATAATAATTGAATACCACCTAAGAATAATATAATAACCATCATGGTTGGCCATCCATCTACAGGATCCCCATAAAGTAGCGCTTTTATAAAGATAAAAATCATATAAACAAAAGTAATTAGTGAAATTACAATACCTGACATCATTGAAAGTCTTAATGGCACTGTCGTAAAGGCAACAATACCTTCAATTGCATATCTAAATAAAGACCAGAAACTCCATTTAGTCTCACCAGCTACTCGTTCAATATTTTTATAAGGTAAATACTCTGTATTAAAACCAACCCAAACAAATATTCCTTTAGAAAAACGATGATATTCAGATAGCGATAATATTGCATCCACCATTGTACGTGTCATCATGCGGTAATCACGAGCACCATCTACAATTTCAACATCACTCATTTTATTAATGAGTTGGTAAAATTTACGAGCGAAATAACTTCGAATTTTTGGTTCTCCAACACGGTTGACACGGTAAGTTGCGACACTATCTATAGTGTCGTTTTGAAGTTTGGTATACATTTTTTCTAATAAACTTGGTGGATCTTGTAAATCAGCATCCATTAAAACAACAACCTCGCCTTTACTTTCTCTTAAGCCAGCTAAAATACCAGCTTCTTTTCCGAAGTTTCGGCTAAAATCAATGATATTTAATTCCTTGATAGATTTTCGTAATTCAGTTAAAACATTTAATGTTTGATCTTTTGAACCATCATTAACACATATGATTTCATATGTAACTTTCAATTTCTTTAATTCAGGGATTAATACATTAAAAAAAGGATGTAGTGATTCTTCTTCGTTATAACAAGGGACAACGACTGTTAACTCAGTTTTCATTACTTACATCCTAGCATAAAATATGACTATTTTTTCACTCTTATTTAATACAAGCCTCTCCAAAAGATGCAGTACATTCTTCTGACGCAAAATAATCGTTTTCAACGATTTTTGGACCTACATCTAATAAGTTCATAGCTTCAAGTATTTTATCACTTGGTATACTTGGATTTTCTACACTAGTATCATATACTTCATCACCAACTGTAATACCACCCCAAGCATTAAAGTAAAACCCTTCATATGTATCATCAAAGATACTATGACCTAATGTAAAATTCTGGTTATAATCAATTCCATATAAATCAAGTATTGTAGGTAATATATCTAAAGGATTGCTTACTTTATCAATATTCTCATGTTCGATAGAATTAGACCAAATGATAAATGGTGTATAAGTGCATTTATCAACAGTATCAGTACAAACCATATCAACAATACTTGGATCAGAAAATGCACCTTTAACAAAATGATCACCATAGATTGCAATAACTAAATCATCAATTTTTCCTGAATATGTGTAATCTTGAATTAAAGAAGCTAAACCTTTATCAAAATCCATAGTTTTAGCAAGATAGACTTTCTCAGCTTCTGGCAAGTCAGGATACTTTGTACTTACTTGTTCATAATAAGGATAGAATAATGAATTCATTTCGTCTAATGAATATGGTTGATGTCCGTTAAACGTAATCCAAAATGAGAAGAACTTCTCTTTTTCATATGATATCCATTTTATAGGTACAAGAAATTCTGAATCAGGCACCATTTGATTTTGAAATCCCATATCAATTGCATCCCAAAATTTATATCCAAGTGCTGGTAACATATTATTTCGGTTATAAAACTCTGCATAATTATTGTGAGCAGCCAAAACTGAATAACCACTATTATTAAAATAGTCAGCAATAGTGACAGGATATGTGTTCTCAGCATAACTCATAAAAGTGTTAAAGCCTTCATTAGCTGGTAATAAACTTGTATTCACCATAAATTCAGTGTCACTAGTAGAACCAGTTAATAGTGGTGAATTATAGGAAGAAAAATTTAAACCTTCTAATCTCAATTTATATAGTGTTGGTGTTAATTCTGGGTCAATTGCAAGATGCATCAATGATTCAGCCTCAATGAGTAATAAACTTTTACCTGCCAAAAGACCAGTGTAATCAGTATTTTCAGAATAAATTTTATTACTTAGAATATTAGTGATTTCTGAATTCTCTTCAGTAGCATTGCTGAAAAATGGTGTTATATAAAAATCTACAATATCTTTATGGAATAACCCTGTTAGACCAAATTTTTGAACAAATGGTGCGGTTGATAATCTAATTGAGTATTCATAGTGGTCAGTTTTGTAATATGTAAACACAGACTCTTCATGACGACTTTCTTCTAATTTTTGATAAAATTCATAAATATTAAAACTGGCTATTCCAATAAAACTTACTGAAATTAATCCGTAAATTAAATAAAGCTTATTCTTTGCTTTGTTACTAAACTTTGTTATTAATATTGATGTGGTTAAAAATAAAATTATATATATTAAATACTGCAAGTCTTTTATCGATATAAATTCTTTTATACTATCCCAAGATTGAATGGCTTCTGTTTTTTGACTAATAAGAACACTAATTCTTCCATATTGTAAAAAAGCTCTAAAATAGACTGTTTGCATCCATAAACCGACATTTAATAAAATCATCCAAAAATTTAGATAGACTACATCGAACCATTTTGGTAATACGAATGATAATGATAATGCGATTGCTAAATAAGCATAATTAATATAAGATGCATAGTCAGATTCTATATGATATTCACCATATGATATATAAGCAATAATGGTGAATAAAGTGACAAGCAATAGTTTTTGATAAAGTGATTTTAATTTAAATTTCTTCATAGTCTAATATGACCCCTTTAAAATTTAACATATTCTTAACATAAAAATATGAAAAAACTATGACGGTTCTTAAAAATACTGTATAAATGTCAGTATTTTTACTTCCTTCAATGATAAAATATGTGCGTTGATTAAAGAGGTTGTTGTGCAAATATTAATCTATTCCATATATCCAATACTAATGTGTTTCATAAGTTATATGATTTTCAAACATGAGACATGGAAGAACACTATTAAAAAACAGTGGAAAGTCTTTCTGCTTTTTTCATTCGTGTCGTTTGTCTTTTATGTTTCATTTTCAATATGGTTTTTAAGTCAAGAATCATTTATTACTTACTGGGATTTTGCTGGTTTTTGGCGACGTGCTATTGATGTTAATAATCGGATTCAGAGTGAACCACAAGCTGTGCTTCAATATATTTATCGAACAATACTTGTAGATGAGTACTCTTCATTTCCACAGTTATTAATGGCTATTCCATTAAGATTAATAGGTGACACGTATCCAAGATTTGTATTATCCAATGTAGTACTGTTTTTATGGCCATCAAGTATTCTTAGTTTTATTTACTTTAATATTAAACAAAAGAATAGCTCAAAGTTGTTTTTAATATTAAGTGCTCTATTAATCCTTTTATTTACAGGAAATTTAATTCCAATGTATTTAGGTTATATTGGATCTGTTGGTTTACCTTTTATAATTGCATTGTTTATTTTATCTGAACGAGAATTTCAATTTAAATATGATCTGACCATTGCGCTAAATTTAGTATTACTTGTCTTTATTAGACGTTGGTTTGCATATTTTGCCTTAGCTTATTTTTTAATCTTTCCTTTAATAAGAGTGATCTATCATCAAAAAGATTGGAAAAAGATATTAATTCATTATTTTATACAAGGGATTTCTGCGCTACTGATTTTAGTGATATTCTTTTATCCTTTAGTAGATAAAATGTTGTTTTATGATTATGCATACGCTTATCAATATAATCAGAGTTCTTCACTTAAGGCAATAATCGATTGGTTTATCCAATTTTATAGTCCAATTGGTGTTTTATTTATTGCTTTAGGTATGATTAATGTAATAAAAAATTTCAAGAAATATGAAACACTTGTAGCTCTATTGTTTCAATCAATTTTTATTCTATTCTTTTTTAATCGAATACAACTTTTTGGATCACATCATTACTACATGATTAATACTAATATTTTACTAATCATGTTGATGGGGATTAGTTTACTCATTCAGATTCATCATAAGTTTCTAAAAATTGGAATATCAGTTCTATGTATTTTTATATTTAGTCAAAATTTTATGACGACATTTATTCCGTTTAGTATTGTTCCACCAGTCTATTATCAATATACGAATCAATTTTTAACAAACTTACGTGTTTTACCTCGTGTTAACACAGATGCAGATAATATTCGACGAATTGTCAATTTTATTAATGAATTAACTGGTGAAAATGTTTATGATTATACGTATGTTTTAGCTAGCTCAGCTCGTTTTTCTGATGAATTACTTAGAAATGCGTATTTGCCAGAACAATTAAATCCAATCCCATCTCTGTATTCAACCAAACAAATAGATGAGCGTGATGGATTACCCTATTATTTTTTCACCTTTAAATACATTGTAGTTACTGATCCAATTCAATTAGTGAATCCCGCTCATCAAAATGTGATTAGTATTTTAGCGAATGGCATGTTAAATGATGATGAGTTAAGAAAATATTATTTTTTAGAAAAAGAGTTTGAATTAAATAGTGGGATAAAAGTTTATGTATATGGACGAATGGACACAATTCCTGAAGAAATTGTTAATCGATATGAATCGTACTTTAAGGAAATCTTTCCAGATAATCCTAATATGTACGACTTTAAATAGATAAAACTAGATGTTTAGTCTAAATATAGGTATGATGTAAACATGAATAATCAATCTTATACATTATTATTGGGTGGTACCGGTTTTATTGGGCGCCATTTAAGTGATGAATTAATTCGTCAAGGTGAACATCCTTTGATGTATGGCATAACAAATACACCTGAAACATTCAGTCAATATGAATGGATTGAAGGTAAGTTGGATGAATTAGATAAAATTGAAGAGATATTTAAAAATTATTCAATTAAAAGAGTCATCCATTTAGTTTCAACTATTTGGCCAAATAGTCCAAAAGAACAAATAGAAGTTGAAAATAAAAATGTTATTTTACCAACTTTTGAAATCATAAAACTAATGAAAAATTATCAAATAACAGAATTTGTATTTTTTTCATCAGGCGGCACGGTTTATGGCAAAAGTTATCATAAAGAATCTTTTAAAGAAGATCATGTGTTAGACCCAATTAATTATTATGGGGAAGTCAAAGTATTGTTAGAAAATGATTTGAAAAATATCTGTAAATCATTAGATATCAATTTACTCATTGTCAGACCATCTAATCCATTTGGTACCTTTTCACATGCTACTCAAGGATTTATCCCAATCGCCATTAATAAAATATTAAAAAATGAAGAAATCACAATCTTTGGTGATGGCAATATTATTCGCGATTATATTCCAATTCAAGTCATGTGTGAGTACATTATTAAACTATGTTTAAAAGATAAGCGTAATTATCAAATCTATAATATTGGTAGTGGTTTTGGTTTAAGTCTAAATCAAGTAATAGAGAGCTTGAAAACAATATCAAATGAAGATGTAAAAGTATCATATAAAGAACATCGATTGGTTGATATTGATTATATGGTTTTAGATATTAATCGTTTAATTAATGAAGTTGGAGAGATTAAATTTGATATTAATCAATATATCAAAGAATTATATGAATTATTTGAACAACAATTAAAAGAAGATAAATCACATTAAACAATGTATTATTCATTGTTTTTTGGTAAACTATCATAGGGATTTTAAATGAAAGCAAATTTAGTACAAAACTACGTATTCTATATTCTATTTCAGGTTGTTCAAGTCTTAACACCTATTATTCTTGTACCCTATACAACTAGAGTATTAGGCGCAACCGCATTAAGTGTTAATGCTTTTACAGGTTCTGTTTTACAATGGTTCATTATTTTTGGTGTCCTTGGTGTCACCATGTATGGGAATAAAGAGATTGCACGTGTTAGTGATAATCGCGAGAAACTATCAAAAACATTTTTAGAAATTTTTGTTTTAAAAGTTATAAATATGGCCTTAATGGGTGTTGTGTATCTATTATTTGTCTACTTCGCAAATATTGAATACAAAAATATCTATTACTTACAATTCTTTGTATTACTCGCAAGTTTATTTGATATTACTTGGTTTTATTTAGGTATTGAGAATTTTAAAACAGCTTCAATTCGTAATATTGCTTTAAAAATTATCAATGTTTTATTGATTTTCTTACTCGTAAAATCGGAAAATGATTTGCCTTTATTTGTCATTATCAATGGTGGAACAGCCTTCATAGGGCAAATCGTTTTATTTTTTCAGTTACCTAAATATATAGATCGTTATCCAATCTCATTAAAGTCAGCTTATAAAAATCATATGAAAGCCAATTTGATATTATTTGTACCTCAAATAGCAATTAGTGTATACAGTATCTTAGATCAAACAATGACAGGTATTCTTGCGCCAAATATAGAGGAGTTAGCCTATTATCAACAAGCGATTCGTTTCGATAAAATGTTTTTATACTTTATTACTTCCATTGGTATGGTTATGTTGCCTCGTATTGCAAATGAGCATGCGAAGGGTGGACACCAAAAAATTAAAGAATATTTATCGATTACTTTAAATATTGCCCTATATTTTTCAATTCCAATGATGTTTGGTTTAATAGGAATATCGCAAACATTTGTTGATTGGTTTTTAGCTGCTGAATTTAAACCTGTCGGTTTACTTATTGCGATTATTAGTCCAATTGTCATATTAATATCTTTATCAAATGCTTTTGGTGTTCAATTTTTAGTCCCAACCAATCGTTTAAAACCTTATTCATTCTCAGTTTCGATGGGTGCAGTTACTAATTTCATTTTAAACTTTTTACTCATCCCAACCTATGGTGCTATTGGATCAGCGATTAGTGTGGTTTGTGCTGAAGCAGTTGTGACAATTATTCAGTTTATCGTTATCCGAAAGCATTTAACATTTAATTTAAAATTCTTAAGCATAATTGAGTATTTTATTGCAGGTATTGCAATGTTAACGGTAGTACTTTTCATTGGTAATGTTAGAGGTGCAAATGTCATCACTAACTTATTTCAAGCTTTAGCGGGAAGTATTGTTTACTTTGGAATTTTATTTATTGTTAAAGAACCATTTCATTATGAAATGTTCGCAAAATTAAAAGGATTAGTATGGAAAAAGTCAGTTTAATTGTTGCGATTTACAATGTTGAATCTTATTTATCAGAGTGTCTAGATTCTTTAAAAAACCAAAGTTATCAAGATATTGAAGTTTTATGCGTCGATGATGGATCAACTGATAATTCCGCAAAAATTGTAAAAGATTTCGCAAAAAAAGATAAACGATTTAAATATTTATTTAAAGAAAATGGTGGTTTATCTGATGCTCGCAACTTTGGATTAAAACATGTTAAATCAAAGTATTTAATGTTTGTTGATGGCGATGATACCTGCCACGAGGATATGGTTAAAAATTCAATGGAAATCGCAATTGCAGATGATTTGGATTGTGTCATTTTTGGATATCAACAATTTATTGAAAAAGAGAATATTTCTGAAAAAATCAGTTTAAATTTAAGTGAAACAAAAATATATCAACCTTTAAAGGACAAGGACATTTTTGCGTATAGTAATAATGCAGCTTGGAATAAACTGTATAAAACATCTATTTTTAAAGATTATAATCTAGAGTATCCATTTGGTTATCGACACCAAGATTTAGGAACGACTTTTATCTATCTTTCTTATTGTAAAAACATTGCTTATTTAGATGAAGCTCTTTATTTTTATCGATTGGATAGACCTAATAATATTACTCAGCAAGTTGATCAAAAAATTTATCATATTGTGGATATGGTTAAGTACAATCTTGATTCATTCAAAGAAAGACAGCTATTTGAACAATTATATGAAGAACTTAAATACTTGAGTTTTATTAATCTATTTTATTCATTTAGAAAACTTATCAACTTTAATGAGTTTAAATTCATTGCTAAGTTTATTGATGATGTATATAAATTGTTAAATGACTATTTTCCAAATGATAAAAAATCAATCTATCCTTTAATTGATTATCCAAATGCAAAACTCTATTTGCATCCGCTTCTACTTAAAGGTTACTATTTTATAAAGAAGTTGAAGGTGAAACAATGAAAAGTGTTTTAGTAACAGGTGGTGCAGGTTTTATTGGTTCCCACTTATGTAAAAAACTATTGAATGAAGGGTATAAGGTTGTTAGTTATGATAATTTTAATGATTTTTATGCTCCCATTAATAAAGAACTTAATATTAATGCATTAAACAAATTTGAAAACTTTCTTAGTATTAAAGCTGATATTAGAGACTTAGATAAATTAAATACAATTATTACAGAGTATAAGATTGATACTGTAGTACACTTGGCCGCAATGGCAGGAGTAAGACCATCTATTGAAGATCCATTAGAATATGAAAGTGTAAATGTACATGGTTTTCAATGTATTTTAGAGTCGTGTAAGTTAAACAAAATTAAACACTTAATTGCCGCAAGTAGCAGTAGTGTTTATGGTAATAATAAAAAAGTTCCATTTTCTGAAACAGATAATGTTGATTTTGCGATTAGTCCTTATGCCGCTACTAAAAAAAGCAATGAAGTCATGGCACATGTTTATCATAAACTTTATGACTTGAATACCATCATGTTACGCTTTTTTACAGTATATGGACCTGGTCAAAGACCTGATTTAGCTATCCATAAATTTACAAACTTGATAGCTCAAGATAAACCAATTCCATTCTATGGCGATGGTACAACACGTCGCGATTACACCTATGTTGAAGATATTGTGGAAGGTATTTTTTCTTCAATGAATTACTCATATCAAAAGGAATCATGTTATGAAATTATCAATCTAGGAAATAATTATCCAGTTGATTTAAATACAATGGTATCTACGATTGAAAAATATATACAAAAAAAAGCTGTATTAAACAAATTTGATCTACCCCCAGGTGATGTCAATCAAACCTATGCAGATATACAAAAAGCACAAAAACTTTTAAATTATTCACCAAAAACCACTTTTGATGAAGGTATTGAAAAATTTGTCGCATGGTACAATGAACGTGATGAAAAATACCAAAGTTAGTATCATAATTCCAACTTATAAAGTTGAAGAATATATTGAAACTTGTGTTGAATCACTAGTGAGACAAACATCACAAGATTTTGATGCATACGTCATTAGTGATGGCTCACCAACTGATGAAAAATCGATTGTTTTGCCATACACAAAAAAGCATCAAAATATTCACTTTATTGAAAAAGAAAATGGTGGATATGGATCAGTCTTAGAATATGCCAAAGGATTAATAAAAACACCTTATTTCTTAATTTGTGATCCAGACGATTATCTTGAGGATACAGCTGTTGAAGAATTAATCAATATTGCTGAAAAACATGATACAGATATCGTGATTGGAGCTAAAAACTTAATTTATTCTGATAATCATGAAATCAAATATGATCCTTCAATTTCACAATCATTGCCTCAAATTCCTGTTCTGAAAAATTTGCATCCTAGTGATGATGAATTTAAATATCTTTTTTTTGTTGAACCATCACCACATGCAAAGCTTTATAAAACTGAACTACTACATTCAATAGAATTTCCACAAAAAGTTAGTTATACCGATAATGTACTCTACTTCTTAAGTTTACTTAGATCACAAAACGTTGTTTATACAAATAAGGCATATTCATATTATTTGATTAATAGAGTAGGGAATACACGTACAGATGTATCCATTAACAGTTTAAAAAGTTGGATTAAAGTATTAACACAATTATTAAAACAAGCAGAATCAATAAAAGATATCCCAGACGTTTTTTATTATCGTATGTACGAAGCTTTTTGGTTTGTATGTGATAAAGCAAAATATGTTAATACTGACTTAAATATTAAAGTTGAGATGTTACTAGAATTTGATGACTATTTAAATCTTTTACATGCTAAAAAGAGAGAAGTAATAAATGTATATAATGGTCTATTCCCACAGCTTAATTACCCAAAATACAAAATGTTTTTATTAAATAGAACACTCAATACAAGTCAGTTAACAGAGTATTTTACAGATTATTTAAGTGACGAGAATTTCACTTTAAGCTCAAAACAAAAATTAAAGAAGATAATTTTAAATTCTCAACAATTATCAAAATTATATGATGTGTATCATCACTATGCTAAATACTTTTATGCACGTAAACTTGAAAAGATTGTGACTCATAAGGGTGTAAGTTATCGAGTCATTGATCCTGTTGGACAAACATTTTATGGTTATTTTAATCGTTCACCCTATCGCAATGGACATTATCTATATCATAGACTCAATTCAAATTCATTAGATTTAAAACAGAGCGTTGATATTGTTTTAGATAGTGAAAAAATTAGCGAAAGTACTGCTTGGAATTGGCAACAAGGTTCAATGTTGAATTGGATAGATGATACACATATTATTCATAATGTGTTTAAAGATAATCAATATCAAGCAAAGCTTATTAATATTAACGACCAATCTATAAAATACTTTTCTAAACCAATTTATGCACTTAGTCATAATGGAAACTTTGCGTTAAGTTTAAATTTTTCTAGACTTGCGAAATATCGACCTGATTATGGATACTTTAATCTTGAAACGTCAAACATTAAAGAACTAGATATAAATGACGGAATCTTTTACATTGATTTAAAAACAAATGAATCAAAAATTTTAATCAATTTTGAACAATTGATCCATTTTGACCCAAATGAAACGATGAAAGATGCTGCCCATAAAGTTAACCATATCGATATTAGTCCAGATGATTCAAAATGTATGTTTTATCATCGTTGGTTAAAACATGATAAAAAATATACACGATTATTTGTTTATGAGTTTAAGTCGAAGAAATTAGAGTTAATCAGTGATACAGAAATGGCATCACATTGTTTTTGGGAAGATAACAAAACAATAATTGGATATTTACGTAGTCCTGAAGGACAAGATGGCTATTATCGAATCAAAGATGGAAAATTTGAAAGAATACTAGATAACTTGATAGATGATGGACATCCTTCTACTATGTCTTTAAATGGACTAGATTTATGTATTACTGATACATATCCTGATTATCAAACCTATCAAAGGCTTTTTGTTTCAAAAAAACCTTTCAAACAAGCAATTGAACTCGCACGATTTAAGTCATATTTAAAATTTGAAAATGAAACGCGATGTGATTTACATCCACGCTTTAATCAAGATGAATCGAAACTAACATTAGATACTGTAGCAAATGGGAAAAGACAAATTATTGAAGTTGATTTTTCTAAATGGTTAAAAAACTAATGTCACAGGTAAAAATTAGTGTCATTGTACCAGTCTATAATGTTGAGAAATATCTAAGTGAATGCCTAGATTCTTTAGTTCATCAAACTTTAGAGGATATTGAGATAATAATTGTAAATGATGGATCAACCGATAATTCTCAAGCTATTATCAATAAATATGTGAAATCTTATCCTAGAAAAATTAAATCATTAAGTAAAGAAAATGGTGGTTTAGGGGACGCAAGAAATTTTGGTGTACCATATGCTACTGGTGAGTTTATTGGCTTTATTGATAGTGATGATTATGTAGACTTAGATTTATATGAAAAACTATATAATATTGCAATCGCTGAAAATAGTGAGATAAGTGTTTGCGATATTGATGTTTTCAACGACTTGAATAAAAAAACGTTATATGTAATGAATGGACTCAATTTAAAAGATGATTTGAGTCAAATACAATCAGCACTACTTTCTCCTTTATACTCGTGGAACAAAATCTATAATAGATCCTTTTTCTTAAAACAGAATTTAAAATATCCTACACGGGAATGGTATGAAGATATACCAGTTACGATTCCTTTATTTTTATCAAGTCGAAATATATCTTATGTTTCTTCTGTGTATGTTCACTATAGACAACGAGAAGGATCAATCATGCAGTCTACGAATGATCCAAGACTAAAAGATATATTTTTATCAATTCAAAAACTTGATGAAAATATTGCCTTAATCAAGAATAGTAATAACTTTTTAGATGAAATTGAATATCTACATGTTGAGCATTTGGTTTTATATGGTGGATTTAGAATGTTTAAATCAGATAGTTATAAAAATTTATTAAAACAATCTTTAGAATATTTAAATATAAATTATCCAAATTGGAAGAAAAACAAACATGTAAATCAATTAAAATGGTCTTATCGTATTTATTTAAAAAGTTTAAATAAACGTAATCTAAGTTTATGGCATAAAATTATACGATTCATTAATAAATAAAGCTAAGGAGCAAACATGAGTGAGCACAAGACAAAAGTAACAATACTTGTACCAACCTATAACGTTGAAGCATACATTGAAAAATGTATTCTTTCATTACTCTCCCAAGACTATGAATATTTAGATATACATATTATTAATGATGGTTCACCAGCTAATGAATATGAAATAATAAAACCATATTTAAATAAATATCCTAAAAAATTACGATATACGCATAAAGAAAATGGTGGATATGGATCTGTACTCTCTTTAGGGGTGCAATCAAGTGATGCAGACTACATTTTAGTATGCGACCCAGACGATTACTTAGAACCACAAGCTATTACAAAATTAGTTACTTTAGCTAAGAACAACGATGCAGATATAGTATGTTCTGCACGATTTGATATTTATTCAGATGCTAATGAAAAACATTATAATCAAATGTTTAATTCATCGCATGCTCTTCTAGAAGATAAAAAAGTTTATATCAGAGGGACTAAATCATTTAGTCAAGTTTATCTTATCGAGAACGCTCCTCACGGTAAACTTTATAAACGAACTCTATTAACTGATTTAGAGTTTCCACACAAAACAAATTACACGGATGTTATTTTATTTTTTGGAGCTGTTTTTAATAGTCAAAAAGTTATATATACATCAGAGGCTATGGCTAATTATTTAATTGTCCGCGAAGGTAATTCAATGACAAACATCAAGCCGAAATCAATAGATGATTTAAACTTAGCTCATCATGTTATTTTAGATTTGTCTGAAAAATACTCTGATATTGATGCAACATTCTATTTTCAAATGTTAATCGCATTTCATTATATATTCTTTAGATGTGAGCAAATTGATGGGAATGAAAATATTAAAAAGGAAAAATTGTTAGAAACGACACAATTGTTAAAATTTTTAATTAATCATCGTCATAAAATTTTAAAATACTATTTTTCGTTACCTCAAGTGCCTAAAATGGATGTATTTAAAAATGCATTATTATTACAACCATTTTCCTCAAATTATGCGATCAATATTCTAATTAATAACCGAATTAAAGATGGTCAAAATTCAATTCAAAATCAGGTACATTCATCACAGATTGAAACATTTAACGGTCTAGTAAGCATTATTGTTCCTATTTATAACGTTGAGGAATATTTAGATCGCTGTTTAAAGACTTTAGTTAAACAGACATATCAAAATATTGAGATTATTTGTGTTAATGATGGTACTAAAGATAATTCACAATTGATAATTGATGATTATGTTACAGCATATCCTAAAATCGTAAAATCATTCACAAAGGTTAATGGCGGACTTTCTGACGCGCGAAATTTTGGTTTAGAAAAAGCTACTGGTGAATATGTATTATATGTTGATAGCGATGATTTTGTAGATTTAGATTATGTTGAAAAAATGATTAAACCATTAAGCTACGATAAAGATATTGATGTAGTTGTTTGTGACATGGTGTATGAATATGATACCTATTCTGAAAAGTCATGCGGAGGTCTATTTAAACTAACTGATTTTAGTGAAAATCCAAGTTTGATACAAATTAACAACAGTGCGTGTAACAAGTTAATCAAATATTCTTTAGCTAAGGAGCATTTATTTCCTCTTGGTCTTTGGTACGAAGATTTAGCAACGATTCCCATCATCCTAGCCAAAGCAAAAAAAGTCGCGAAAGTAGATGAGGCTTTATATCATTATGTACAAAGGGAAGGTTCAATTGTACATACTGAAAACCCTAAAATATTTGAAATATATAAAGCGATAGATAAAATTGCAGAGCAAGTAAAACATAGTGATCATAAGATAGATAAAATCATTAAACGTTTATATATTCAACATGGCGCAAATAATACAACTTTAAGAATTAGATATTATAAAAACAACCGCAGTAAATATATTAAAGAAAATAGAAAAAACCTTTCAAAAAGATATCCATTTTGGTATTTTGATCGTTTCACATTGAAATTTGGATTAAAAAAATGGCTGATGTTCACATTGTTATATTTTGGTTTAGATAATTTATTGATGAAACTTTATGATATGAAGGAACAAAGATGAAGACTAAAATATTATTTGTAAATGATGAAATGAGAATGGGTGGTGTTGCACGAGTTCTTTTAGATTTAATCAATCATTTAAGTTCGGATGAATATGATATTGATGTTTTAATCTTACATCCACATGGAGAATTGCTTGATGCATTTCCTGATTATGTAAATTTACTTGAATCTGATAAGTTTTTTGATGTTGTGGATATTTCAATTTCAGAAATAATTAAACAAAAAAATATAATTCTGTTTATACGGAAATTATTATTTTTTGCATATATGAAAACAGGTTTAATTAATACATTAATTAAACAAAAAAGAAAGCAACTCATAAAAGGGAAATATGATGTTGAATTGAGTGCGAAAGAAGGCTTTTGTACTGTATTTGTAGCAGAAGGAAGTGCTAGAAAGAAGATCAATTGGATACAAGTTGATTATAGTGTGTTTAATTATGCAAGAAATCATCAAAAATTATTGACGAAAGCACTCAAGAAAATTGATTTAAACATATCTTCATCAATTCAATCAGCTGAAAGTTTCAAACGTTTGTTTGGTGCTAAAAATTTTGAAGTTATTCATAACTTTATCGATACAGAGACAATTCTTAGAAAATCTATGGAAAAAGTTGAATTTAAAAAGCACGATGATTTTCACTTTATTACGGTTGCTCGGTTTCATCCGCAAAAAGCTGTCGATCGTTTAGTTGAAGCATTCAAGTATGTTTATGATAAAAATCCTAATGTTTTTTTAACGATTATTGGTGATGGTGATGAAAGAGAAAAGATTGAAGGATTAATTAAAGCATCTAATTTAGAAAATTCAGTAGAATTATTAGGCTTAAAAAAGAATCCGTATCCCTATGTTCGACAAGCTGATTGTTTTGTATTGTCTTCACTCTATGAAGGTTTTGCAACTATAGTTATTGAAACCTTAGTATCTACTACACCAGTTCTTGCAACACAAGTGGCTGGAATAAATGAGCAAATTACACAAAGTGAGTATGGTTGGGTAGTTGATAATACAACTGAAGCTTTACAAGAAAAAATGTTAGAAATAAGCACACAAAAGAAACAGATAGAAAAAATGAAACTAAGTTTAGAAAAATATCATTATTCAAATGATGAGATAGCAAAGCAATATCATAAAATCTTTAATGACTAAAACTCTACCTATGATAAGATAAGCAAGATGAAAAAAATAAAAGAACTTTTAAAATTTATTAATAAACAGTGGTTACTACAAATTGCCTTTGGCATCATTATTCTAAATTTTGTATTAGATTTAGATTATTTAATGTATGGAGTCCTAAATCAAATAGGATTACCACTACCATCTACACTTTTGCACTTTATTATTTACCCATTATTTGTCTTAAAGGTGTATTTATTTATTGAAACAGATAAGAAAAAAATATTTTACATCACTGTATTAGTTGCAGTGGTTTATGGTGGTTATTTTGTATTGCACCATTTATTTGTTAAAGATTTATTTGAACAACTCTATTTAACTAATCGATTTTTTTACAGTGTTACTACTGAACTCAGATATGTTTTAGAACTAATCATTCCTTTTTCACTTATTTATGCTTTTTATAAACTTGATCCGAATGAAAAAATGGTTAAACGTGTTGTAATTTTTACATCAATTTTTATTTCATTCCCATTATTTTTAAGCAATCTCTTTGTAATTGGTCCTTCAACCTATCAAGGTTATACACAAGCAAATTTTATTTCCTGGTTTTTTGGTATTTATGAAGAGTTTCATCCTCGACAACTTGCAACTCAGTTTTATTTTTCAGAAGGAAATACAACGGGTATCGTTTTATTTTCGATTTATCCAATTTTGATTCATTATTTTTATAAATCTAAAAAAACTATCTTATATGCTTTATTAATTATTGTTCAAGGTTTAGCGATGTATGTGCTCGCAACACGTGTTGCGACATACGGAGCATTATTAATATTAGCCCTAATGTTAGTGATGTATCCACTTGTCTATCTTTTTAGAAAAGAAAAGATTAATTTTAAGAAAATCATTATTTTAGCTAGTATTCTCGCAATTTTCGCTTCGATGTTTAATTATACTCCTGCGGTTGTAAATCAAACTATAGACTCTGAAAATGATGGTTTAGTACTTAATGAAGATTATCAACGTTTAGAAGGTAAAGATGCTGCAGCAGAAGGGGAATCACTGATTCCTGGAACAGCAGAATATAATTATTTCTATCAATACATGTTTGAACAATATTATTTCTTATTAACCATTCCTAGTATTTATTATGAATGGTATTACCCATATGAAATTGATCCTAAGTTTTATGTTGACTTAATCTTTGAATATCCACTCTATGAACGGGCAAGTGGTCGACAATTCCAAGCTATATTCTTTGATTATAAGTGGAATAAATTGACTGCCTCACAAAAATTACTTGGTTTTAGTTATTCTCGTTTCATGAATGGTTCAATTGTATTAGAACAAGATTTCTTGATGCAACAATATACCTATGGTTATTTAGGCTATCTATTAACCGGACCATGGTTAGCTTTATTAGTTTATATAGTATTTAAATCTTTACGCAAAATAAAAGAAAGCATTACCATGGAACGATTAGTCTTTGGACTCTCATTCTCAGCAATGCTTGCGAGTGCGTATCAATCGGGGCATGTCTTAGATCAGTTCTTTGCGACGACAATGATGGCATTAATTGTTGCGATTCTTTTAAGACAAGTAAACAATAAAGCTTAATAACCTTCAGGTGGGAAGTAGAAGTGAAGTATTACATCATCTTCTAATCCAAAATATGTTTTAAATACACTCATATGATAGATATCCCAATCTTCGATATCTCCGCTATGAATCGTATAAACAGGATATCTTATCAACCAGGCGTCTTTGACGTCTGGATTTTTTTGATAGTAAGTAATTTGTTCCATTCTTAGTTGATCAACTGTATGAACCAAATTATATTTTTCAATTAAGTTATAAGCTTCTTTTAGAGTTAACAATGAAAGTACAATAATAAATATCGAATTATATTTTACATTTAATAAACTTACTAAATAGACAGCTATAACCATCATAAATATAACTGTATAAATACTTGAACGATAACCAAATATCGGCGAGACTAGCATAACCGCATTACTTAATAAAGCCAGTACAAATAGAATTAATAAGATAATTCGTTGATTATCCTTTGTCAAAGTAATTATTATCCATACAACATTGAGTGAATAAAGTATCCAAAAAATTATATTGAATAAGTTTGTATAATCTGTAAAGAAAATTAAAAAGTTAAATGATTCAATCGTGCTTAGTGTTAATGAAACACTTGAAATTAGAGCAATAACTAAAATAGATGATTGAACTAAAAATATTGTTCTTTTCTTAATTGTATTTTGGAATAAGAAAATTAAAAAGACTAAACTGAGTACTAAAATTAAATACTTATGTTCAATAAATGTCATTTTAATTAAATTTGGTAAGTTTGTTCCGATTTGATTAAACAAACCCATTTTCACCCAATCAGGATTATCTCTTAGAAGACGTGCACTTGCACCAGGTGATAAACGTAGTAATACCAAAGCAATCCATGAACTAAGCGTTAAAAATAGAAGTTTAATATCTAAGCTTTGATCAGCAAAACTTTTTATAACTAGTATTAGTAAATAAATAATAGCCATTGAGAAGGAAATATTTTCCATCATTAAACCTGATATGAAGGCAAAAATGATGAGGAATATCCAAGTTAAAACATTCAACCTACGGTGATTTAAAATGTATATTCTTAACTGATTTAAATTTGTTAGGCTTAAAGCTAATGGAATGACATAGGTTGTTCCCATTATCCAAGTATACGTTTCCATTCTTAGTTCATCTTTAACTGAAACCATTAAGAAGAGAAAAAGTACTAAAGCTAGAATTTTATTTTTATTTGGAAGTATTTTAGACACTTGATAAACAATACTCGAAAATAAAAGCGCATTTAAAATATTCCAAAACCATTTATTTGGCGCAACTAAAAAGCCATAAAGTTCACTAAAAAAGCGTCCTGACCATGAGAAATAAAATTCATAAGCTAATTGAAACGGATTATTATTCATACCATTTATGGCATAACCCCAATCATCGCCTGCAAGTGGTGTTTTAAGGCTTATATAATAAAAGAAAGTAAAGCTTGATACAACAGCTAGATAAGTAAACCAATTTTTAAATTTAAATTGGCTTTTAATTTGATTTAACATAAGAATACTATACCGTAAGTTTATAGAAACTGCACGATAACTCATATTTGTCATGCTAAAATAAGAACATGGTAAAAGTACAAATAATCGTGCCTCTTTATAACATGGAAGACTATATCGCAAAGACATTAGATTCCCTAGTCCAACAAAGTTTTAAAGAGATTGAAATTCTATGTATAGATGATGGTTCTACAGACTCATCTTTAAAAATAATTGAATCATATGCTAAAAAAGACAAGCGTGTAAAAGTCTTCACTAAAGAAAACGGTGGAATTGCAGATGCACGTAATTTTGGCTTATCAAAAGTAACTAGTCCTTATTTTGCATTTGTTGATAGTGATGATACAGTAGAACCTGATTTTATTGAAAAGATGGTTCAAAAAGCCATTGATACAGATGCTGATTTAGTGACTTGCGATTTTTGGTGGTCATATCCTACAGAAGAAAAAATACAGAAAGATGGCCCACATACTACTAAAGAAGAATTATTGATTTCAATGTTTGCAACCCTATGGAATAAGTTATATAAAACTGAATGGGTAAAATCTTTAAATATTCAGTTTCCAACAGGATATCGATACGAAGATGCTTCATTCCTCTATAAAATAGTTCCTTATTTAAATAAATGGGAATATGTTAATAAACCATTTGTACATTATCTACAACGTGAAGGATCTATTACTCACAACCACAATGAAAAAGTTAAAGATATGATTTTTGTATTTGAAGATCTTCTAACTTTTTATCATAAAAGAGATTTATTTGATAAATACAAAATGGAATTAGAGTATTTATTTATCCGTTTCTTTCTAGGCAATTCTTTTTTAAGAACGTGCCAAATTAAAGACAAAAAAGATCGAATTGAGACATTAGATTTAAGCTATAGTATTTTAGTTAATAATTTCCCGAATTGGAAAAGCAATCCATATCTAAATGGTCCAGGATTAAAAAACAAATATTTTAAACTTGTAAATAAGAGTAGTTATCGATTTTTTGCACAGTTATTTAGAATTATGTATATGTTTAAATCTTCTTAAACTAATTATTAGAACACCATAACTTATAAAACCAAGTAAGGTTAAAACAAGACCTTCTTTTAATCCATATGGTAAAAATCTGAGTTTGAGTTCATGTTGTCCTTCATCTAAAACTAGACCAATAAAACCACCATTGACTTTTATTGCTTCAATTTTTTCGTCATTATCGTAAATAGTCCATCCTGAATTGTAAGGGATTGAGAGGAATAACAATTCTTTTTGAGACAAGTCAATTTGACCATTTACACCATAAGAAAATATTTCAATATTAGTTAAATTAACCGACTCAGATATATTAATGTTTTCAATTAAAGAAAAATCATCATTTTCAATGAGAGCTATTTCATTCCAACTATCCCAAGATTTATCTACTGAATCTATATCGACGAAATTTGTATAAGTAAATCCTAGTGGTCTATAATCAATTAACTTATAAACTTTCAAAAAGTTAAGTTCATACATATATTCAAAACTATAATTATTTGGTAGTTCTTCTTCAGAATAAACAATATAGTATTTAACACCAAGCATTTTTAAAACACTTGGTTTATTTATGTTAATTAAATGCCAATTGTAATTATTTAGTTGATTAAATTGACTTAAATTCGGTTCATATCCAGTATCATATGTCATTACAGAATGAAAATTTAACAAGAGTGATTGATTTAAATTCATTGTACTTGTAGGTAATAGGTGTTCTGGATTGATATACATTCTATAAAAATTGTCTTCGTCAATTGATTGATAGTAGTTAATATATTCTTTTGTGATTGAAGGAGTATATTCATAGAATAGATCTTCTAGTGGTTTTAAAACTTGATAGGAGATAAATCCTGTAATGATGAAACTAATCACTAGGTAATAATTATTTAAGCTTTTTGGATAGAAAATTGTTAGAAGTATACTTAGAAATAATGATAAAATCGCAAAATTTATACTTTGACTATAGTCTTCATAAATGAAAATGTCATTCATAATTAAAACTACAGTTGTTATAGAAAAAATAATTAAGTAAATTATCAAACCGTAAGTCCACTTAATATTTTCAAATTTATTAAGAATATAGGCAACTGAAATTAGTAATATAAAATTATAAATAAATGAAATTCTTAATGTAGAAACAGAAAATCCATGAAATATTGAACTAAGTGGTCTTATGAGTAAAGTTATTAAAAATGCTGATATTAAGAATGTAAAATATTTCTTTTTAGAATCTTTAATCTTTATTAAATAGGTTAAAATAACAGGAATTGATATGAGTGAAGTATAAACAGAATACCAGGTTTCATGACCGTTTGTTCCATAGTAAAACATGTTAGGAATAGTTGGAACAATTGAATATGGGGCAATCATATGAGAATAAATAAATCCAGTCCAAACCTTTATATTCCAAAATAGTGAATGATCATAGTTAACGCCAATTCGTGAGCTTTGTATTAAGTATAAAATTGTTGGAATTGATAAGAAAGCACTCATTAAAAATCCGATTAAATAATATCCAATTAGTTTGAATGCAAGATAGAAAAATGATTTCCATTCAAACTCATGATATTTAAATAAATAAGCAAAAACATACCAAATAACAAAATATAAAGTCAGCGGGAACATGAAATATAGTGATGTTAATGTAAGAATGAAAATGGAAATTATAAACAGGTGCGGAGACTTTTTATTTAATATCTTTTGTATACCCGCGAAAGCTAAAGGCATGAATGCATAAAATCGGTGAAACATATAATTTGTAAAAAATAAAAGTGCAAAACCAGAGAATGCATAAAAGATAGAAGTTAATAAAATGACTCTTTTGTTTTGAATAGACCATTCTTTTAAAAAATAAGAAAAAGTAAAGCTAGAAATATAAATTAAAGCAATTGTTTCGAATAATAATGCATTATCAATATTTTTAAACAAAAGTAAAAAAGGTAAGAAAATATCACCTGTCACAAAAATACTTGAAGAAGTGTAAAAATCTGAACCTAAGAATTTAAACCAAGAATAAAAAGGATATTCTCCATAAAGTAGAAATCGCTTAACCAAACGCAACCATTCTTCATATAAAGGATTATATAAATGTTGTTGATCGATTGTTAATAAAAAAGTTTTTCCTGCAAAAATAAAATTGTAAAAAATTGCAGAAATAATTAGAGAAATGATAAGAAATTGAAGTATATTGTATTTATTTTTTTTAATAGATGGAATTAATAAATTTAACATAAAAGTATCTTATCATATGTCTTATATTCTCAAGTTATATTCTTAGAAATTGATGTTTGTTTCTTTTATAAAAACTATAAAAAAAATACGTATGTTATACTGTGTAAAAATGAGTAAAGTTATTTGAATAATAATTAAAGGTATTTATATTTATAATCTCATTTTGTCATAATTCTGTCACTTTTTATTGTTATTTTATATAAATTAAATCAAAGGAGGATGTTTTGAAAAAGAAAATATCATTTAAATTAATTGGAGGTGCACTAGCGCTTGCATGGGTACTTGTTTTAAGCGCGTGTACAAGTTCTGCTCCAGAAGTTGGAACAGAAATTGGTGAATTAGAAACTGGAATAGAGGATGCATTAACAAGTGAAATTGTTAGTTTAACAATCAATGACAAATATTTCTATATTGATTTAACTCGTAATAATGATTTGTTGGATGCGAAAACTTTAAATGCAGAATATGACACTAAGTTTAAAAATTATACTGAGAATAAAGATATTGAAATCTATATTAATGGGCAGTTATTAGAAGATGAAATATTTACCAATATTGGAGAATTGTCATATGACAATACAGTTCAACTAGATATCGTTTTTGAAGATGTAAGTAGACGTTACGATATTCGAACCATTCCAAGTAATTTCCCTGACATTACATTAGAAGGTGACTATGATTTTGATGGTGATTACTATTTTGATGTAGCTGGAGCAAGTTATGTAATTAAGATGGCAAGTGATGGTCAAATATTATTCTATTATTCTGAAGGAACTGCTTTTTATCCTGTCATGAACTTAGAAAAATGGAATATTGATGGACAAGTTTTCTATTCGTTTTTTGAACCAGTTGATGGCTATGATGAATATATCATTCGTGGTGAGACTTATGGTCAAATCATTGTGATGAATGAAAAGTATGAAGTCATGCAGAAAATTCAATTGTTGGCGACTGATACTATTGATGCTTTCCCTGTAGAAAATCATGCATTCTTATTGATTGATGAAAACCATTATGTTGTTAGTGGATCCATGGATAAAACAGTTCAAATTGATGGCTATGATAATACAACAGTTATCAAGGCGTCTTACTTCCAAGAAGTACTCGATGGTGAAGTTATATTTGAATGGGATTCAACTATGGATGATCGATTTTATGCAGCTAGCGTAGAGTCTAATGATTATACAAATACTGAAGTATATGCATCTGACTACACTCACATAAATAGTATTGATATTGATCCAAATGATGGTAACTTTATCGTTTCTCTAAGAAATACGGATACTGTAGTAAAAATTAATCATGATACTGCTGAAACAATGTGGGTACTTGGAGGTTTAATTGATGAGTTTGGATTAACAAATGAACAATTATTTTCTAGACAGCATTATGCTAAGTTTATCGATGATCACACAATTCTATTATTCGATAATGGCAATGCTAAGCAATTAACTCGCTTATTAACTTTTGTGTTAGATGAAGAAAATATGACAGTTACTGAGTTTGGTGAAGTTTCCTATGATGATCGTTGGTCAATAGCAACAGGATCTGCACAATTAACCAGTGAAGGCTATTATGTATTTGGTTGGGGATACGGTACTGATGGTCATGTATTAACTGTTTATGATAATGAAAATGATGTTGCTTTATCTGAAATTTCAATTGAGGTTGATGATTATGCATATCGTTCTAGAATATTTGAATAAGTCATATAAAAAGCTGGAAGTTTTCCAGCTTTTTTAATATTCAAATGTATAATCTTTTAATTCACTTAAATGCTTAAGATATTTTTTCGCATACCATCTTGCACTAGGAAGATTATTGTCGTGATAGTTCCCACAATCTTTAGCTGAAGCACCTGGAATTTCATCTTCAAATGTAGAGATGAATTCAAAGGTGTTTTTAATAAGATTGAATAAGACTTCATGATCTAATTCACCATTGGTAATTAGGTAGAAACCAGTACGACATCCCATTGGTCCAAAATATACAATTCTATCTTTAAGTGTTGCATGATTTCTTAGATAAGTTGCGGCTAAATGTTCAATGGTATGAACTTCACCAGTACCCATCACAGGTTCTGCATTTGGTTTAGTAACTCTTAAATCATAAGTAATGACTTCGCTATTACCTACAGGATCTCGTCTAGATTCGTAAATACCCGGGTTTAAGACTAAATGATCTACCGTAAAACTTTTTATTTTTTCCATTATCTAAGCACCTTTATTCTTTCATAGATTGCTTTTGCAACTTCAGGCTTATTCATCGTATATAAGTGTATACCATTAACCCCATGGGCTACTAAATCCATAATCTGCATAGCCGCAAAACTTACCCCTAATTCAAACATCGATTTTTCATCATTTTTATACATCTCTACCATGGTAAGTAAGGATTCAGGAACTGCCGCACCTGTCATTTGTCGTATACGGACAAAAGAGTTCGCATTTGTGATAGGCATAATACCTGCAAGGATAGGAATATTTACACCTCGTTTACGAGCATTATTGACCATTGTATAGAATTTCTCATTATCAAAGAAGAGTTGAGAGACTAAAAACTGAGCTCCTGCCTCTTGTTTATAAAGATAAGCATCAATATCATCAGATATCCATTTAGATTCAGTGTGCATTTCAGGGTAGAATGCACCTGCACACATAAAGTCATGCTTAGAAATGATGTGTTTCATTAATTCATTGGCATGATTAAAATCATTTGGTAAATCAGGATTAAAGTTATCACCTCGTAAAGCCATAATGTTTTCAATTTTGGCTGCTTTTAATTGTTCGCAATATGCATCAATGGTTTCTTTGGATTCATTAGCACAGGTTAAATGAGCTAAAGGCTCAATCCCAGCGTCTTTAATAAATTTTGTTAAACCTAAAGAATTTTTGTTAGTAGAACCACCAGCTCCATAAGTCACTGAAATAAAATCAGGGTTTAATTCAAAAAGTTCTTTGATGGTATGTTCAATACTGCTTAAATCACTAATATCTTTTTTAGGTGGGAAAACTTCAACTGAAAAAGTCCAAGTTTTATCATTCCAGAGTGTGTTTAATTTCATACACCCTATTATACATAAGTGTTTTAGATTATAATAGAACACGATATGAAGAAATTGAACATTAAAGACATTATAAAAGAGAAAATATTGATTCTAGATGGAGCGATGGGAACCGCCATTCAAAACTATCATCTACAAGAATCAGATTATAAAGGTGATATTGAATCATCGTATCCACAAAAGGGAAACAATGATCTTTTAAATATCACTAAAGCACATATCATTAGTGAAATCCATCAATCCTATGCAGAAGCTGGGGCTGATATTTTAGAAACAAACACTTTTAATGCGAACGCTATCTCTCAAGCGGATTATGGACTTGAAGCTTTAGTGTATAAACTCAACTATGAAGGTGCAAGTCTCGCTAAAAAAGTAGCTGATGAATATACATTAAAAAACCCAACAAAACCAAGATATGTGGCAGGATCCATTGGCCCAACCAATCGTACTGCATCACTTTCACCAGATGTTGAAAATCCAGGTATTCGTAACATTACTTTTGATGAGCTTAAGAATGCTTATAAAACACAAGTTGAAGGTTTAGTTGATGGGGGAGTTGATTTACTTCTCATTGAAACCATCTTTGATTCTTTAAATGCACGTGCTGCGATTATTGCCTGTGACGAAGTATTAACGGCTAAAAACTTAGATATACCTTTAATGATTTCTGGAACGATTACGGATAAGAGTGGACGTATTCTAAGTGGTCAAACACTGGATGCTTTTAGACAAACCATTAAACATGATCGTATTCTTTCAGTTGGATTAAACTGTGCTTTTGGACCAAAAGATTTAGTACCTTATGTTAGAGAATTATCTAAACATGAAAATTTATATATTTCTTTCCACCCTAATGCTGGTTTGCCTAATGCTTTAGGTGAATATGATGAAACACCAGAAGATATGGCAAAAGAGATATTACCCCTCGCAAAAGAGGGAAGATTAAATATTGTCGGAGGCTGTTGTGGGACTACCCATGAACATATCCATGCCATATCAGAATCTGTGAAAGATTTTAAACCACATGTTTGTAATCATGAACACAAACATACTCACTTTGCAGGTCTTGAAGATTTAGAAATGACAAGTGAACTAAACTTCGTTAACATTGGTGAACGTTGTAATGTTGCGGGTTCTAAAAAGTTTGCCCGTTTAATTCGTGAAAAGAAATATGAAGAAGCCTTAGATATTGCGAAAAAACAAGTTGAAGATGGAGCACAAATCATCGACATCAACTTTGATGATGGATTACTCGATGCCAAAGAAGAAATGGAGATATTCTTAAAACTGATCGCATCCGAACCTGAAATATCTAAAGTTCCTGTCATGATTGATAGTTCTAAGTTTGATGTCATCTTAGCAGGATTAAAATCCATTCAAGGTAAAAGTATTGTTAATTCAATCTCACTAAAAAATGGTGAAGAAGAGTTTATAGAACACGCCAAAACCATTAAACAATTTGGGGCAGCCGTTGTTGTCATGGCGTTTGATGAAGTGGGACAAGCTGATAGTTTTAATAGAAGAATTGAAATCTGTGAACGAGCTTATAAAATCTTAGTCAATGAAGTAAACTTCCCAGCAGAAGATATTATCTTTGATCCTAATATTTTAGCTATTGCGACAGGTCTAGAAGAACATAATCATTATGCCGTAGATTTTATAGAAACAGCGAAATGGATTAAAAAACATTTACCACATGCCCATATATCAGGAGGGGTATCTAATTTATCCTTCTCATTTAGAGGAAATAATATCATTCGTGAAGCGATGCACTCGGTCTTCCTTTTCCATGCGATTAAAGCAGGAATGGATATGGGGATTGTTAATCCTGGACTCATTCAAATCTATGATGAAATTGATCCAGACTTACTTAAAAAAGTCGAAGATGTTGTCTTAGATAAATATCCAGAAGCTTCTGAAGCGCTTTTAGAATATGCCCAAACCATCAAATCTGATGAAACAGTTTCCAAAAAGAAAACAGAAGTTTATGAAAAAGATGATTATAAACGACTTAAGCATAAGCTCATTAAAGGCATCACTGAAAACATTGAAGAAGATGTAGAGTTAGTACGTCTTAAACAAAAACAATCCATGGACGTCATTGAAGGCTGTCTGATGGATGGTATGAATGAAGTGGGTACTTTATTTGGCTCAGGTAAAATGTTTTTACCACAAGTTGTTAAATCTGCACGGGTTATGAAAAAAGCAGTGGCTTATTTAGAACCATTCATTGAAGAAGAAAAATCAACGGGTACAAATACATCTGCAGGTAAAATTGTTTTCGCAACTGTAAAAGGTGATGTCCATGATATTGGGAAGAATATCGTATCTGTCGTATTAGCATGTAATAACTTTGAAATCATTGATTTAGGGGTTATGGTACCAAGTGAAGTCATTATTGAAACAGCAATTAAAGAGAAAGCTGATATGATTGCGGTCTCAGGACTTATTACACCATCTTTAGAAGAGATGTCAGACCTCGCAAAAGCGATGACTGAAGCCAATTTAACCATTCCACTTATCTTAGGTGGTGCAACGACTTCAAAAGCTCATACAGCCCTTAAAATCGGTCCATATTATGCACATGGTGTCTTTTATAGTGAAGATGCATCACAAGGGGTAGAAATTGCTCGTAATGTGATGAATCCAAAAGTTAAAGAAGTGTTTACTCAACAAGTCTATGAAGACTATAAAGTTCTAGCTAATAAGCTACAAAACATTAAAAGAACCTTTATTCCACTTGAAGAAGCAAGATTAAAAGGAACAAATATCAATTGGGAAAATGAAGATATTGTAAAACCAAATGTATTGGGTAAAACAATCTTTAAGGATGTTGACATTGATTGTATACTACCATATGTTAACTGGCTCTATTTCTTAAGAGCTTGGGGTTTAAAACAAAATACCGATGAAGCTGATAAACTCATCCAAGAAGCAGAAAAATTCTTAGTTAAAATCAAAGAAGAAAAACTACTTCAAATCAATGGAGTAATAGGATTTTATCAAGCACAATCAAATAACGACGATATTGAAGTCTTAGATGAAAAGGGAACTATCATTTCAACCTTTAATATGCTTAGACAACAAGAACAACGTAAGGATGATACCTATCGCTCATTAGCTGATTATATCGCTCCTAAAGAATCACATATCAAAGATTATATTGGTGCCTTTATTGTGACAGCTGGCATAAATGCAGATAAGAATGCAGATATCTTTAAAAGTAAACAAGATGATTACTCAGCTTTAATGTTGAAGTTATTAGCAGATCGTTTAGTTGAAGCTTATTCAGAATATTTACACAAAGAAGTTAGAGTGAATTTGTGGGGTTATGCTAAAGATGAAAATCTAAGCATGGAAGAAATCCATCAAGTTAAATACACAGGTATTCGACCAGCGATTGGTTATCCAAGTCTTAGAGATCACTCTGAAAAAACGAAAGTCTTTGATTTACTAAATGGTGAAGATATTGGAGTTAACTTAACAGAAAACTACATGATGTATCCACAAGCATCTGAGTGTGGACTATACTTTGCATCAAAACAATCAATCTACTTTGACATCAATAAAATTGATGCAGATCAGTTAAATGATTATATTGAACGTAATCAATTTGATGAAGTGAAAGTGGGAAAGAATTTAAATCATTTAATATAGTAGAAACCTTGAATAATGAAATTAATTGTTATATCATAATCATGTAGATTGTGCCTTGGGATCCCGTGTGGACCAAGGCCTTTATTATATTTGGGGGAAATAATGAAAACTTTTAAGACATATCGACAACAATTGTCAATATTAAGAAAAAGGGGATTAAATGTACCTAAAAATGGAACACCTTTAAGACATTTAGAAAATATTAACTACTATAAATTAATTAATGGTTATAAAATTCCCTTCTTAAAGGAAGACACAACAGAAGAAAGTTTCAAAGACAATGTAAATTTTGATGAAATACTGACACTATATAATTTCGATAGGGAATTAAGAATAGGAATTCTTAAGAATATTCTTGTTTTAGAAACTCAAATTAAATCTTCAATCGCATATGAATTTTCAAAATTACATGGGCATGATAATTATCTAAAGAAAGATTCTTTTGATGACAAATCTCAAACAAGTACACCAAAAAAAGAAGTGGAGGAAAGAGTTAATAGTATAACTAGTTTGATTGCTAGTATTCAAGAAACTATTTCTAATCAAGCATTAAAAAAAGATTATATAAAACATTATCTTGTTGAACATGGATATATTCCATTATGGGTATTAATTAATACTTTTACTTTAGGTACAGTCAGTAAATTTTATGGATTAATGAAACAAAAAGAGAGTATAGAAGTCGCAAAAAGATTTAATGTTTCATATAAAGAATTAAATCAATATATAAAAGTATTAGGTGTAATTCGAAATATTTGTGCTCATGATGAACGTTTATTTAATGTAAAACTTGAAAGAGGGTATGAAATCCCAGATAACCTAATCCATAAAAATTTAAATATACCTTTATATAAACAAAAATACACCAAAGGGAAGAGTGATCTATTTGCGGTAATAATAATTTTAAAAGTACTTTTATCAAAAAGAGAATTTGGTGTAATGGCAAATGAATTAAAAAGGCAAATTAGTGTCTTAGATAAAATAACTTCAGTTGAGTCATCAATTTTTTTGGAACATATGGGATTTCCATCTAATTGGTATGAAATTGTTAAATCTTAATATCCATTAAAAAAGCTCCCCTTATTAAGAGGAGCTTAGTTTGTAAGTTTTATTTAAACTTAGAATTTTGATGATAAGAATTCAGCTGTACGTACTAATTGGTTAGTATATGAAGCTTCATTGTCATACCAAGAAGCAACTTTAACGATGCAAGCACCGCCAACGTTTTGTACTTTAGTTAATGTAGCATCGAATAATGAACCGTATGTCATACCAATGATATCGCTTGATACGATAGGATCAGTGTTGTAACCATAAGATTCAGTAACTGCTGCTTTCATAGCTGCGTTAACTTCTTCCGCTGTACATTCTTTTTCTACAACTGCAACAAGCTCAGTGATTGAACCAGTTGTTACAGGAACACGCATAGCGTGACCATCTAAGATACCATTTAGTTCAGGAATAACTAAACCGATAGCTTTTGCAGCACCAGTTGATGCTGGGATAATGTTAGCTGCTGCAGCACGTGCACGACGTAAGTCTTTTTTGTGTGGAGCATCTAATGTGTTTTGATCATTTGTGTAAGCATGGATAGTTGTCATTTGTCCGTTAAGGATTTTGAAGTTATCATGCAATGCTTTAGCCATAGGAGCTAAGCAGTTTGTTGTACAAGAAGCACCTGATACAACGTGTTCTTTACCGTCTAAAATTTCGTGGTTAGTGTTGAATACTACTGTAGGTACATCATTACCTGCAGGAGCAGACACAATAACGTAACGAGCACCTGCATCGATGTGAGCAGAAGCTTTGTCTTTTGATGTGAAGAAACCTGTTGATTCGATAACTGCATCAACTTTTAAATCTCCCCAAGGAAGATCTTTAGGATCTCTTTCTGCGTAGATTTTAATTTCTTTACCATCTACAAGGATACCATTTTCAGTTGCTTCAACTGTACCGTTGAATTTACCGTGTGAAGTATCATACTTTAATAAGTGTGCTAATGTTTTAGCATCAGTCAAGTCATTGAGCGCAACGATTTCGAATGCAGGATTGCCCCACATAATACGGAATGCTAAACGTCCAATACGACCAAATCCATTAATCGCAATTCTAGCTGTCATGTTTGAATTTTCCTCCTAATTGCATGCTTATTATAAGGGATAAAAGGGTGTGCGTCAATTTATTAACAAATGATATCGCTTACTGATTTTCTCGAATCCATAAAGGTTTTTCAGTGAGTAAAAAGGCTTCTTGTGCATTATGAACATTTGCCTTAAATAGTTCATTAAATAACTTTAAATCATTAATTTTCACAAAGGTATAAACATCGCTCTGAATTTCAGCATTCCCCAGTATTTTCTTTAAGTTTTCCTTTGGTGAAACCTTGACTTCAATGCTTTTATTTAACGATGTCATCGCATTTAAACACTTTAATAAGGCGTTCGCATTTAAATACACCAATTCATCAAAGATAACTTTGCCATTTTCAAATAAAACACAGGCATAAGCTTCTAATTGTCCATTTGAACTAAAGCCAATGACTTTGCCATCTTGTGCTTGCATTTCAGATTGTAGTTTTTTAAAATCATTTAAATCACGTCTGATATAGCCATCAAAGTGTTTTGTAAATGATTTGTATAGATTCAGCATGTCTTGTGGATTAACTTGATAGGTAATACCACTGGCTGAAATAACAGGTACTTGAGCGGCTTCAAGGGTATAAGTCACACGATCATAAATCGGTTCAAATCCATATTTTAAATATAAACTCGGATCATAAGCTTGAATAAGCGTAAAGTGATGTTTATGTTCTTGAATATCTAGGACTTCAGTTAAGAGTTTTTTCATATAACCCTGTTTACGATATTGTGGCAAAGTCAATAAGCCAACAATGAATGAAACTTTTAAAGGTTTACTGGCAAACATCAAGGTTTTTTCGTGGACCTGACAAGCCGATATCATTTCATCATGATCATCTGTTAATAAAAAACACTGTGTTGGATCATATGCATACTTAAAATAAAAGTCACTATGACCATGATCATCATGGGCAAAGATACTTCGCCAGGCTTTTTCAACTCTCTCTTTATCTTTTTCTTGTGCTTTACGTATTATCATAACTGTTCCTTAATGCGATATTTTTCAATCATATGATCAGGTTTTAAGGCAAGTTTTGCCTGTCTTAAATTTTCATCTCCCATATCATCTTCTCGATTAGCCCACTTGACATCATGATAGTGTCTCATTAAAAATTCTTTTTCAATGGCTTGGTATAAACCACGAATACTTGGATCTGCTTTTTCAATATTGATTTGAATCATATTAGGAATACAAGCAGAGACAATAATAAAGGCTTTCACTTCACCATCAATACGAATGACACCACCTTTATAGGGTAGGGTACCAAATAAATCGAGCACTTTATCAGCTCCTTCAATTTCATAACGTAAATATTCTTCAGTCATATCACGCTTCCAGGTATATAAGTAGTTTTTAACTTCTTGAAGATTATCCAAACTCAATTCTTCATAAGTCCATCGATTTTCATACGTTTTAATAAAGTTATTGTAGTTATTACGACGCTTTTGAAGTTTCTTACCACTTAATGTTCTTAACTTTTCAACTTCATGAATATAATCAGCAGCTTCACGCTCTGCACTTGCTCGCATATGGGGAAAGATTGATAGGGCTTTATCCTTATTTTCTTCTGTATAACACGATAATTCAAAAGGAATATTAAATTGCTTATAAAGACTGCGTGCTTTTAACATCGCTTCTCTAAAGTATTTCTCTTCACATAAAGGCATATAGGTGAATAAATGCCCCTTATGAATACCTAAAAGTAACATATAGTTTTCAGTATGATATTGCCATAAAGGGAATTGATTAAACCATTGAAACATATTCACCACATTGTGGTTGCTTTCAGTGTACTTGGCTTTTTGAATATAATCACAGATCTTTTGAATATCATCTGTACTAACTAATATAAAATCTTCAGTTAAATGCTGATTAATCATTTATTTTTCTTCTCGTTCATCTAAGACTTCAACATCTATTACATTAGGATCTGATGGTCTTTCATGTTTACTATCTTGATTCATCTCATGTATATCATTCATTGCTTGAGTCATTCGATTTTTAATGACAATAAAGTATATAATAAAAACAATCACTAAAAATACAAAAACTGGCCATAAGGTCATTAATAAGAAGATTGAAAATATCAAAACAAGTAAGCTTTGTAATAGTCGCATAAGTCATAAACAATTATAACACTCAAGCAATCAAAAAGCGCATTTCAGCGCTTCTTGATTCATTTAGAACAGATCCCGAACATTAACCCCAAGTCCACTCGCTAGTTTAAATAAAGCATCAAAAGAGATATTACGTCGACCTCTTTCTGTATCAGAAATATAATTTCTGTGTAAAGAAGAGCGTAAAGCTAAATCTTCTTGTGATAAGCGATTAGCTTTTCTAAAGTTTTTAACTTTAGTTCCAAAATTCTGACGAATTTCTAAAAGTTCAGCTTTGCTTATTGGACTAGATTTTTTCGAGTTTGAACTCATGACTGACTTACCCCCACGGTATTTATGCATTAATTGTAATAACATAATTCAAATTTGTAAATACATTAGAAGGATAAATTTGGCATTATTGTATAAAAAAACTGTCTTAAATCCACTAAATTCAGTTATTTATGGCGTCTAAAACAGTTTTTAGTATATTTGAGTTATCAAATGGATACGGTTTTGGTTCGAATTTGTAAGCATCTTTAATCACTTCATCAATGTGATCAAAATCATCACATCTTAGAATATAACCCTCATCTGTGAAACTATCGAGTATTTCATATTGATGATTATTGGCGTGTTCCCCGTATTTTTGAAGACGCGCAACACCAATCACTTTCTTGTGATACTTTAAGCTATCTAAAATAGATCCTACCCCAGCATGCGTAATAATTAAATCTGCTTTTTCTCGCAAATCATCTAAAGCCGTTTGTGAATAATAATCTTTAATCTTTAAGACATCAGATTTATATACTGTATAACCGGCTTGAACCATGATTTCATCCTGAATGAGTCCATTTTGTTTCGCTTTTTCTAAAGCTTCAAGTAGTCTAGTAAAAGGTTTGTCTTGTGTTCCCACAGTTACTAAAATCATCAGTACAACCTCCCTACATATTTTGCTTTTTTGTATACAGGTAATAAGCTCTCCCATTGAACCAAATATAAATCTGCAATCGGATGAATTAATTTCCCTGATATATTAGCTAATTTCACATTGGCATAGGTTTCGATATAAATGATTTTAGAGCGAAGAAGTATTTTAGCTAAATAACAGAAAACAACGGCCGTATGTGTACCTGTACTGACCACAGATTGAGGTCTAAATCGTAAAACATAGATTAAACTCAAGAATGCGTTATAGGCAAACTTAAAAAGATAAGACAAAAGATGTTCTCGTGAGCCCGAAACTAAATAATGAATCTTATCTTGGTGTTTTTCAGTTAAATAAAGGGTACTAGGACTCTTTTCAGTAATAATGGTATAGTCTGTCTCATCGAAAATAGGTGAGAGTTGAAGTAATTCATTTAAATGGCCACCCATGGAGGCAATATAAACCACTCGTTTCTTCTTAGTCATCAAAACCTTCCGTACTATCATCAATCTTTAAAAAGACCATAACGGTTTGAAGGATGAGTTTAATATCTAACCAAATACTATAGTTTTCGATATACATAAGATCCATGATTAACTTATCTTTAGGCGATGTATTATATTTCCCATAGATTTGTGCATAGCCGGTTAATCCAGCTTTTGCACGTAAACGAAGCTCAAATTCAGGCATTTCTTTGGTGTACTTAGTCACATTCGCTAACATTTCAGGACGTGGGCCAACCACTGACATATCACCTTTAAGAATATTTAATATTTGTGGTAATTCATCTAAACGAATTTTACGTAAGATATTACCCACTTTTGTAATACGATCATCATCTTTCATGGCTGACTTATTCGCTTCAGCATTGACACGCATCGTTCTAAATTTATAAACTTCAAAAACTTTATTATTCTTTGTCATTCTCTTTTGTTTAAAGAAGACAGGCCCTTTATCTTCTAATTTAATCGCAATTGTAAAAATCAACCAAAAAGGCGAACTAATCACTAAACCAACAATGGCTACAATTAAATCTAAAACTCGTTTTAATATTCTTTGTTCCATCGTGAAATCAGAGATATTAGTGGTAAATAAGGATAAATCATCCATCATCACATGTTTACTTCTAAATTCAACCACATCCATGATTTCAGCATTATATAAAACAATTTTATTAGCTTTATACCCATATTCATTGAATTGAATACGCTCATCCTTTGGAATGTTATATAAAACAATCACTTCATTTTGATCTATCAACTCTTTGCATGTCATTACATTAGTATCATCAATCACATCCGTTAATTCATATTTATAGGTGTTACTTTTTATCTTCTTTACAATACGATTTGGTTTTGTATCAAAGGCATGAATGATTAAAGTTTTCTTGGGCTTGTTAATTTTAAAGTAAAGTTTATTTCCTAAATATGTTAAGGCAATAATCAAAACAACTTGAATCACATAAGTAAAGACTAAACGACGTATGGAATAAAAACCAAATTGCCAAATATTCCAAATGCTTGGATTGGTAATTTGAATCACCACATAAGCAAAGATATCAGCGATAAAGGTCACAATAATGAGTGAGTAAATAATCTGTCGTGTTTGTTTCTCACCGACATCAAAACCACCATAGGCATTCAACATTAGTCCAAAGGTTAAGACATAAGTAATGGATACCACGGCAGCTTCACGGGTTTGCATAAGAAGCTCTGGATAAGCATAATGAAAAATCCACATAAAACTTCCAAAGATTGTGGCATATGTAATCAAGGCTAATAGAAACAGAAGGGTATTCTGAAATTTTTTAAGTATTGTTTGAAACATAGTTTAAACCTATAGACTATTGTACAACAAAGACTTATAAAAAGCCTAGAAATCTAGGCTAGTTTAAGTCATATATATCTATTTAGAAATGTTAGAAATGAAATTAGGTGGAGTTATGACTGGTACTCTTGCATAAGCTGATGTGATTTGTGAAATTAACAAACTGACTGTTTGCATACAACTACTATTATTAATGATGATGAGAACATTTTTTTTAATATATTCTCTGAGCTCTTCAATTGATCCATCAAATTTATGATCTTTTTGGTTTAATGGTAATTTTAGCTCAATTTTTACTTTTAATTCAAAAATTTTATTTGGATCAGTGGTAACTGTTCTTTGAACATACATTAAGATTTCTTTTTTAGAAATGGATTCGATATCATATTTATCATTAAGAATTATCTTACCATTTGGAATTTTTGAATCTAAACTTTGATAGTTAATATCTTTTATTTTTATATTTACATTTTCGAAGTGTAATTTAGGCCTAGCAGGTATATTTGTCATGACTGAACTCCTGTTCTAATGGGAATAAATTTGGGTTATTGTTTGAATATTCATTTGTAAACTTTTCTGTACTTGTAAAAAAGTCAAAAGTCTTAAAATTTGTTGATGTGGATAATAGAATAAAATCAAATGTTTTATTAACCAGTTGATTTTCAAATACTTGGACACTTGAATAAGAAGAAATTGCTTCATTTAAATATTGATTAAGACTAATCCCTTGATTATTTGCTATATCCGATACTTTACGATGAAGTCCTTTTGAAAGTCTTAAAGTAACTTTTCCGCTATAATCGTCTTCAATATAAGCATCTTCTTCAGGGATAGGCAAACCTGCTTCTTTTAATGCATCAATATTGAATTTTGCGCTTAGCTCTAGACTTTCAATAGCTTCTTGAGGATTTGTTCCAACGCCTGAAACGCCTTTTAGTGCAGGGTACTCCGCAACAAAGTCTAATCCATCTCCATTATCCATTTTGTATATTATCATTTTGTAATTCATCGTGTACTCTCTCCATTTATTCCTAATTCTTGAAAGGCTTTCTTTGTATTTTTAATATATATTTTTAATACTTGTGACTTATTGCCGTGAGTAGCTATTGTTAATAGGTAAGTTAAACCCTGGTGTTTGTAGTTTCTGTGTGAACTGTTTTGAGTTTGTAATACGAACCCAAGATAAATCAAAAGCCGATCTAATTCATCTATTGTTATATCACTAGGAGTCTCTTTCCTTAGAATTTTCTTAATAAGTTTCGAATTAGAACCCATAATCCCCCTAATAATTTTATTATGACACCAAATATAGTGTCATAATATGTCATTATCATAACACTTGAAGATATTTCGTGCAATTTCTATTTTGAATAAATAAAAAAGTATGTCATTTCTAACATACCCTTTATAAACTAATCAATATTTTCAAATACTTTTAAGATTTGTACAGCATTACTTGCCGCACCTTTACGGATATTATCCGCTACCACCCATAAGTTAAGTCCTGATTTTACTGATGAATCACGTCTTACTCTACCGACTAAGGTTGTATCAATCCCCTCACACTCTAGAGGAGTAGGGTAGTCAGTTCCTTCATAAACTTTCATGCCTTTTTGTTTATTTAAAGCACTCAGTACTTCATCCATTGTAAAGTCTTTTTCAAATTCGACATTAATTGAAACAGAGTGACCAATAAAGACAGGGACACGTACACATGTTGCGCTAACTGGTAAGTCTTTTAAATTTAAAATCTTACGTGTTTCATTTATCATCTTTTCTTCTTCTTTGGTATTTCCATTTTCTAAAAAGACATCAATATGAGGAATCACGTTATGTAAGATTTGAGTAGGGTATAAAGTACTTTCTTTGCCTTCTAAGTTATTTTGTAGATCTTGAACCCCTTTATATCCAGAACCAGCAACCGCTTGATATGTAGAATAAACCACACGTTTAATTCCGAATGGTTTTAAAGCATTTAAAGGCAACATACATTGAATCGTTGAACAGTTAGGATTCGCAATAATATTATGATGATCTTTTAAAGCTTCTGGGTTAACTTCAGGCACAATTAACGGAACTGTATCATCCATACGCCATGCAGAAGAATTATCAATGACGATACAGCCTTTTTCAGCTGCAATCGGTGCAAACTGCTTTGAAGTATCACCACCTGCTGAGAATAAAGCGTAATCAAAACCTTCATCAAAACTATTTTCGTTTAGTTCTAATACGGTATGATCTTCACCTTTAAAGCTAATCACTTTACCTGCAGATCTTGCGCTAGAAAAGAAACGAATCTTTTCCATTTTTAAATCATATTCTTCTAATACTTTAATAAAGCTTTGCCCAACCATTCCAGTTGCGCCAACAACAGCGACTCTCATCTTTTTATCTCCTTAAATATCATTACGAACTAAATCTTCGTATGTCTCTCTTTTCACAACGACTCTATCTTTATCACCATCGACAAAGACAACAGCTGGTTTAGTAAAACGGTTATAGTTATTCGCCATTGAATAATGATAGGCACCTGTCACAAAGACTGCAACAATATCATTTACTTCAGGTTTCACTAAATTTGTCTCATGCACAATAATGTCACCACTCTCACAAGCTCTTCCTGCAATCGTATAACCAGTTTCTTCTTCTTGATCACATTTATCAACACAGATCGCTTCATATTTTGCTTGGTATAAGGAAGCACGAATACTATCTTGGAAAGATCCGTCGACTAAAACAAATTTCTTATTAGGGGTTGTTTTAACACTTCCTACTTTATATAAGGTTAAACCTGATTCAGCCACAATTGATCTTCCAGGTTCAATCATCAACATAGGACAAGTCACATCATGTGCTTTCGCATATGTTAGTGCTTTTTCAATAATGAGTGGTAATGTTTTTTCTAAATCAACACCTACATCATCTTTTGTATAACTAACGCCAAATCCACCCCCTAAGTTTAGGGTATTTATCACTATGCCTTCATCTTTAAACTGTTTAATGGCTTTAAAGAAAGCCTCTAATTCTTCATTATAATGATCAGCATTTAATATTTGAGATCCAATATGTGCATGTAAGCCTTTAAAGTTTATGTTTGGATTTGCGATTAATCGTTTAATAACATTAAGTGTATTCTCATTAGCTAAGCTAAGCCCAAACTTCGAATCCAAAGTTGTGGTTTGAATATACTTATGGGTTTTAGCTTCTACTCCAGGATTAACTCTAAGTAATACATTAATATTTCGTCCATTAAGTGTTTTCTCTATTTGTTCTATTTCTTCAATATTATCTAATACAAAGAAACCAACTTTTGAAGCAATCCCATATTCAATTTCATCATGTGTTTTATTGTTTCCGTGATACACAATATGATCAGGATTGAAACCAGCTTCAAGTACAGTATAGAGTTCACCACCAGAAACCGTATCTATATATAAACCTTCATCGTTTGTTAATTTTGCCATTGCCTTGCATAAAAAAGCTTTTGATGCATAACAAACAGCGGTTTGAACTGAATCATGTTTAAAGTGATTCTTAAAGATCTTCATTTGATTTCTAATACGAGCTTCATCCATTAAATAAAGGGGTGTTCCGTATTTTTTTGCGATGTCTGAAACATTGAATGAACCAATTTGTAATTGTCCATTTTTAACGATAAATCCATGTGTATTCATGTGTACCTCAACAAATATGAGTAAACAGTATCATAGCCCACCTTTAGCGTCAATTTAGACGTTTTATTTATCTTTATTTAATGGAATACACAAAATTCAAATAGTTAGTCATATACTTAAGTACCTATTTATCTTGTTAAAAATATAATAAATACTAAACTATACAAATAAATACTAAAAATTATTGACTAGTTAAATTAAAAAGACTATATTAGTCATGATAATACATCTAAGTATGTAAATAAATGTATATACAAGGAGATTCTTATGAAAGAAAGGTTTAATCGATTTTTTATTAAGCTATTAACAGTCTTAATGCTTATAACAAGCTTTAACAACAATTTTGTTTTAGGCGTTACAGCACTTGTGACAAATGAGTGGGTGGAAATTTATTCAGATCCAATTAGTCAATCAAACGTATCCACAGGAAGTAATCGTACTTTTTATGTTGGTGCAAACTCATTGGTAAGTGGTCAAACTCTAACATATCAATGGCAAGTAAACGATGGAACTAATGGATGGGTAGATATTACTTCAAGTAATGCTGGATCCACCTACTCCAACTACACAACAAATACATTAAGTGTAAGTTCAATAAATTACACCTTGAATAATTACCAATACAAAGTTGTTATTGGTAATTCAGTGGATAGTAATACAGTTGAATCTAATGCAGCCACTTTAACGGTTGTACCACTTCAATTTATGGATACTTCTATGAGTGATCGTTATGTTGATGCTAGTGAAACGTATAGTGATGTAACATTTGATGCATATTTGCAAATAGGTGCCTATGCGAATTTAGAATATACAGTTAATTGGTATGTAAGTTATATCGACGATGGTGATAATTATGTTACCTATGAGAAAATTTATGAAGATACAAATCCAACTTTTGTATCAGGTGATGGGTATGCTTTTGTAAAATCGTCTCTAACATTACAAACAAAAAAAGTAGGTAGTTATACTTATTTTGATTACAATAGTTTATACACTGATTTCCGTTTTGATGATATCAAAGCTGTGATAACACGTGTTATTGATGGAGAATCCGCAAGTGATACAGCCATTATTCGCTATAATGCAACTGCACCTACTTTAACAAGTGGAACACCAGAAGATAAAAGCGTACTAATCAATGCTGATCCAAGTTTTGGTGTCGATGCTAGTGCTATAAACAGCAGTGAAGATTTATCATATGAATGGCAAATATGTACCACAGGTGACAGTTGTACAGCTGATTCTAATGATTGGACATTTATAAAAGATTTAACAGACAATTCAAAATACTCAAACTATACGACTCGTACATTGAGTTTGACTGATGTTACTTCTTCAATGGATGGTTATCAATATCGTGTCATTGTAACGGCAACAGCAGGGAATGATAGCACAGCTGAATCAACATCTGATGTAGCTACTTTAACGGTTCTTCCTTTACGTGATCCTTTTATTTCATCAAATCCAACGAACCAAACTGTTCAAAGTGGTCAAACTGCAACGTTTAATGTTGAGGCTAATTCACCAGAAGGTGGAGATTTAACCTATCAATGGGAAGAATCAACGGATGGAGAAAATTGGTCAACAATTACTGGTGAAACAAATACAAGTTATTCAGTCGTCGCAAGTTCAAGCAATGATGGTCATTATTATCGAGTTGTTGTATATAACAATTTAACGGGTGAGACATCAACCTCTGCAAATTCAGTACCTGCTCAATTAATCATTCCAGCGTCTGAACCAAGTTTTTCTGAGTCTGATTCAGGTCCTACAAATGCTAATGTAGATATTTTTGGTGATACTCAATTTAGCATCACTTTCGATGAATCAACATATACTGACGGTTCAATCTCTTATCAATGGCAAATGTCTACAAATGGAGGATCAAGTTGGTCATCCTTATCTAATACAGAAAATCCTGTTCCTAATACAACATCTTATAGCGGTGTTACGACTAAAACCCTATCTATTACAGATGCATTGTATGCGATGAATAATAATAAATATCGCGTAGTTATTACGAATACAAAATCTGAAACAAATTATTCTACCTATGAAACGTCTTCAGCTACACTAACAGTTAATCCTGCGACAACACCAACGTTTAATTCAAATCTAAGTACTACACCTGTTGATAGTGGAACAGAAATCACATTAAGCGTAGGAATTGAAAGCATAAATGATGGTGGAACACAAAGTGTTCAATGGTTTGTATCATCGGATAACGGGAATACTTGGACTGAAACAGGTACAGATTCATATGATTTATCAGTCGTGGTTACAAGTGAAAATGAATACGATCAATACTATGCAGTTGTGACAAATACTTTAGGTGATGATTCAAGAGATAGTGCTGATTCTAGCATTGCTACATTAAAATTAAATCCTTTAGTTCCTTCGATTAGTAGTACATCAGGTGAATATCCTGTAGACGCAACTGGAGATATTGAAGGTTCAGTCAGTTATAGTGCAAAATCAACATCTGATGATGATGGTATTATTTCTTATCAATGGTGGGTTAGTGAAAACAGTGGTGAAACATGGAATCAAGTTGATCTCAGTGAGGGATCAAACTACAGTGTTTCACTTGTTGATGGCTTATCAACACTGACTATTAGTTCATTAGCCTATGGAATGGACGGGAACTTATATAAAGTAATTGTTTTGAATACCAAGAATGGTGTTGTTAACGATGACACAGAATCTGATCCTGTTTCATTAACTGTCAACAAATCAGCTCAAGTAACAAGTGCTGAAGTTGATGGTAACCTTGATCCTGTAAGTACTGAAGTTGCGGGTGGCGAAAATGCTACATTCAGTGTTTCAGTTGAAGGTTCAGGCACTATAACTTATCAATGGCAAAAATTAGTTAACAGTGTTTGGACAAATATTAGTGGACAAACTTCAAGTACATACACAATTTACAATGTCGCTGCAGGGGATAATGGTAGTCAATACAGAGTCCTTATTACCAATGAAGTTGGTGATGATGCAGATGGTTGGACAACTTATCCTTCAAGTTCAGCAACATTAACTGTATCTACTTATGTTCCTACTATTAATTCTGAAGACCAACCTATGGATAAGACAGTTTCTATCTTAGGTGACACAAACTTTAGTGTTATTGCATCTTCAGGTGATGATGGAGATATTACTTATCAATGGCAAATTCTCGATGGTGAAGAATTTGTAAATATTAATGATCTTAATTCAGGAACGATATATTCAGGTTACAAAAGTCAGACATTAACAATTACAGGTGCTTTATATCCAATGAATAACAGTACCTATAGAGTAATTGTGACTAATACAAAAAATGGTTCAAGTGAAGTACTAGTATCTAATGAAGTTACTTTAACAGTTAATAAATCAGAACTACCTGTTATTAGCACTCAACCTAATGATGTTTATGCTGAACTAGATGGTAATTCAGATACATTAGAAGTTGTCGTTGAAGATTTAACTGTCACAACTTATACCTATCAATGGCAAGTATGTGATTATGGAACTGAATGTGATATAGACTCAAATTGGACTGATGTTGAAAATACAGGGACTGATCCAAGTAAACTTATCGTAAGTAATGTTACATCTACTAATGATAATGATTATTATCGAGTCATTATTACCAATGAAGTTGGTGATGATTCAGATGGCTGGAGTTCAGTGACATCAAATGTTGTTCAACTCTATATTAATCCTGTTAAGCCAACGATTGACTCATTAACGGATACATCCAATGATGATACTTATATAAATCCAAACAAAGACATTAGCTACAATGTTATTGTGTCTAAACCTGCAAGTGATACAGGCACAATCTCTTATCAATGGCAATATTGGGATGTAAATACATGGAAAGATTTAAGTAATGGTAACTTTATAGTTGATACAGATACACTAATGACTGTTTCTGGTGTAACTAATTCTAGTCTTGACCTTACAAGTGTTAATTACCTTATGGATCAAGCACAATTTAGAGTAGTAGTAACAAATACAAAAGGAAGTAAAACAGCAGTTCAAGCATCTGATGGAATTTATTTAAATATCCATACACCTGCTTCAAAACCTATATACACTTCTTTGATTAATGATCTATCATCTACAGTTAATATTGGGGCTGATCCACAATTCACTGCCAACATTCAAAGTGCAGGTATGGGAACAGTTACTTATGTATGGCAAGTGCGTACATCTTCTACTGCTGATTGGACTGATCTCTCAGATACAAGTGCAACAGATATCAACAATAATACAGCTACACCATCAATCTATAGTCAATTAACCTTAAATGATGTGACATATGACATGAATGGGTATCAATACCGAGTAGTTGCGACAAATTTATATCATGAAACAACCGCAGAACAAGCTTCTGGTATTGTTACATTAACTGTTAATCCTCCTGCAGTTGAACCAACAGTAGATACACAACCTGAAAGTGTTAAAGAAACATTAGGTGGAAGTGTAACATTTACTGCCTTAGCTTCAAGTACTGATGAGGGTGAAATTACTTATCAATGGCAATATTCAACAAATGGATCAACATGGAGTGATATTTCTGGCGCAACATCAAGCACATACACGATTAATCCAACAACAGCTGATGATGAAGTACAATATCGTGCAGTCATTACAAACACAAAAAACGGTACAACTGAAGTTATTGAGACTGATGTTGCGACATTAGATTTAGTCGCTGTTAAATATCCTGAATTTACTCAATCAATGCCTGTTGTTTCAACAACAGAAGGTAATACAGTTACTTATTATGCTAATGCGACAAGTCCTGATGAAGGAGTATTGTCATATGCATGGGAAGTTTCAACTGATGGTGGTGAAACATGGACAACTATCACTGGTGAAACAAGTGATAAACTCGTTTTAAGTAATGTCACTACATCAATGAGTGGCTATAAATATCGTGCGATTGTTACTAATACACTTAAAGATGAATTTATTTCTTTAACATCAAGTGTTGCTAGTTTAAGTGTCAATGCAAAAGTTGTTTCAAATACAAGTTCAAGTACAACGACAACAACTGAAACAGCTTCAACAACTACAACTGTAGCCAACACAACAACTAATCCAACAAATACAACTGACACAACTGATGAAACAAACACAGATGATGTAACAGTTGAAAATGGTTTCTTCTCATCCTTAACAGTCACTAAGAATGTTGATGGATCAAGTACGATTAGTGGTCAATCTGCAATTACAACAAAACCGTTAATTGCTGGTATCAGTACAGCTGTTGTAATTCCTGAAGAAAATGATGAAAACACAGAGTCTGTAGTCATTGAATTTATCAGTGAAGAAAATACAGTAAGTAGTGAGAAGTTAAATGATTCAGTAAAGAATTCACTCGCAATCATGGCTGAAGATGGTACATCATTTGATTTCGTTTATGATTTATCACTATTGAAAACTGTCACAAGTAAAGATGGAACAGTGACACAAACTAAGATTGAAAACAGTGATATCACAGGTGAACTCATTATTCGATTACCAATTCCTGATGGTTTAATGAATGATATTAATCATAGAATTGTCTACATTGCTGAAGATGGCACAACTCAAGTCATTGAAAGCACACGTGTAGATGTCGATGGTATTGCTTACTTAGAATTTAGAATCAATCACTTATCTTACTATGCGGTTATGGCTGATAAAGTCAGCGCAGCTGTTGAAGAAGTGGTTGAAGAATCATCAAATATGTTTATTTTCTATGGATCAGCTTTCGTAGTTGCTTTATTAGGACTTATCTGGTTTATTTTAGGTAAACGTAAAAAAGACGAAGAATACGCATAATAGATTAGGGAGACAAAAAATCTCCCTTTCTTAATTTTTCACCTAAAATACATAAAAATTTGAGCATTTGTAACACTTTTGTCACAATTTAGGTATACCCTATGGGGGTAAGGTAATTTACCTGACACAAGGAGGCATAAGATGCACACATTCAGTTCTTTCACACCCTATATGAGTGGTGGATACTACTATAATGATTGGACATTCTGGTTAATGGCTGCAGGACGCATAGTCGTCTTTGTCGGAATCATTTGGTTAATCATCTGGGCGATTAAACGCTTTACTGGCTCAAATCACACAGGCTTTACATCAGGTGATGATGAAGCGCTAAGTATTGTACGTGAACGTTACGCTCGTGGAGAAATATCCAAAGAAGAATATGATGCTTTAGTTAAAGATTTAAGTGTTAACTCAAGACGTCGATAAAATGTAAAAGGCCATTACTGGTCTTTTCTTTTTGCTTTAAAAGTAACTAAGTTATAACTCATATCGATGAGATTTAAGAGTTCACGTTGATCAAATTCACTATCAAGGATAATTGTAATCCAATGCTCCTTATTCATGTGATAAGCCGGTAAAACACCTGCTTGTCCCTTAAGGAAATGATTGAGTTCAGGTTCTATCTTAAGATTAATAATTTCACTTATACCATCTTCTTTGATATTTAAACGTTTATGATCAACGTGTGATATGAGTGCATACCATTTACCTTTTGCGTTTCTTAAACACATCGTATTGAAGTCCTCATCAAAAGGGTAATCAGGAATCGTTTGATATTTATCTAATACATAAGCACATATTTCATCACGCGTAATCATAGATATATTGTAAACCAAAAGAAAATGAGATTCGATTGAATCTCATTTGTTTTACATATGTGAAACGTCTACTTTAATATCTTTTGCGCGGGAGTAATCCGTTAGATCAACTGGGGTAACAGGAATAACTTTTGTGCCACCAATATAATCATGAATACTACGTCTATGTCGTTGAATTAAAGCGAGTATAATACTTGCCGCAAAGACATATCCAAGAACAATACCCACTGTTTGAGCCATTTCATCACTCATGTAGCGTGCATATAAGAAGAATACAACGGTCCCTGTAATTGAGAAGTTTGGATGACCTTCCAACATCATACCTAAGAAACGAAGTAAATAGTTTTTAAGTTCAGCAGGCTCATCGTTTGTTTTAACGATTTTAAGGCCGACCAAACGTTTTCCATACGATTGACCCTCTATTATAAATAAAGGCAAAATCACTTGGTAGAAGAACGGAATCCCTATTATTAAGATAATAGTTGGGAGTTGCATGCTTTCAGGAATGGTATAGAGGTTAATATCTTGACCACCAACCGTTTGACCAAAGGCATATAGAATTAACCAAACAACTAGGATAAGAATATTGACTGTAAATAGTTGGATGAAATGATCTATCCCAAAGGCTGCAAAACGATTAGCGCGTCCGCCTTGTCTACGCTTCTCTGCACGTTTTTTAAGATTCTCAGTAGAGAATTTAGATTTTAGTTTTTCAAACATTATCTTTGCACTTTTTGATCGTATAGAATGACGACGGTATTGGCAATGTAATCATGGAACATTTGACGATTAGGGCGAATAATCATAATCGTACATGAAACTAAAGTGACCATAATATAGGCAGTTCCCAAATAACCAATAAAGTTAATAGGCATACCCAATAATCCAGCGATTTCTAATACATATAAAGTAGAAATCATAACCATACCTTCACCTAATAACATAAACAATGTACGGATAAGTAGGGTTAACATCGTGACTTCAGTCCCGTTGACACGAATAATTTTTAATCCCATCACACGTTTACCAATGGTTTGACCTTTGCGATCATCATTAAAGATAAGGGTAGGAACTAAAACAAAGTAAGCTAATGATAAGACAATTAAGAATAGATAAACACCAGCTTGGATTCCCGCAGATGCATTTTCTAAATCTAATGAACTACGTGCGAGTGTAATGACAATGGCTAAAGCAATGTATACAATCACATAATCAATCACGAATGCTGTAAGACGCTTAAAGTTTGGCGCTGTTAAAACAGTTTTTGATTGAACAACCTTTTTATTAGTTTTGGACATATTTGTACCTCACCGGTCTATTATACCTAAGATTTTTGTATCACTCAACAGTTAAAAATTGAAACAATGTATCATCATGTAAGCCCTATTTTTCTTGAACTTGTATGAGTGCAGTGGTATATTATGTTCAGTATACCTACAAAAAATTCAGGAGGATTAGGATGCGTAAAATTATGTTGTTCTGTGCAGCTGGTATGTCAACAAGTTTACTAGTTAGCAAAATGCAAAAAGAAGCTGAAGCTCGTGGCCTTAATGATTTAAAAATCTGGGCTGTTGCACAATCAGAGTATGAAAGAGAATTAGGTGAAGTTGACGTTTGTCTTCTAGGCCCACAAGTTCGTTTCCGTTTAAAAGAAGCTCAAGAAAAGGGCGGCAAATTAGGTGTTCCAGTAGATGTTATCAATATGATGGACTACGGATCATGTAACGGACCTAAAGTTTTAGACCAAGCTTTAAAACTAATGGCTGAAAACCCTAAGAAATAATATTTCTTAATCTGTAAATTAAAGTGTCAAAATTTTGGCACTTTTTTTCATGCTTTTCAGTAGTACTTTCATTGTTTACAGTGAATGGGCTTGTTATAATGAAAGCGTTCTCATAAGAAAACTTAAAAAGAAGGAGGATTTATGAGTAAAAAAGGTTTAAAAATTGTCACAATTGGTGGAGGTTCATCCTATACACCAGAACTCGTTGAAGGTTTTATTAAACGCTATGATTATCTACCAGTCGAAGAACTCTGGTTAGTAGATGTTCCAGCTGGAGAAGAAAAATTAAATATTGTTGGTAATTTAGCTAAACGTATGGTTGAAAAAGCAGGTGTTGATATGAAGATTCATCTCACAATGGATCGGCGCGGTGCTTTAAAAGATGCGGACTTTGTTACAACACAACTTAGAGTCGGAATGTTAGATGCACGTATTAAAGATGAACTCATTCCATCAAAACATGGCGTACTCGGTCAAGAAACTAATGGACCTGGTGGTTTATTTAAAGGGTTAAGAACCATTCCCGTTATCTTAGATATTATTAAAGATATGGAAGAACTCTGTCCTGATGCATGGTTAATTAACTTTGCCAATCCTGCTGGTATGGTCACTGAAGCTGTCTTCAGACATACAAACTGGAATAAATTTGTAGGTCTATGTAATGTTCCTATTGGCATGCAAAGACAAGCTGCTGACTTATTAGAAGTTGAAATGGATCGCGTTCGTGTTGATTTCGCTGGTTTAAATCATATGGTTTTTGGTCATCATATCTATTTAGATGGTGTTGAAGTCACTGAAAAAGTTTTAGAACTACTTAAAACAGATAAGAAATCTATGGCAAACATTCATGATACGCCATGGGATCCAGACTTCATTGATAGCTTAGGCGTCATGCCATGTGGCTATCACCGCTATTACTTCCAAGGTAAAGCAATGTTAGAACATGTCCTTGAAGATGCTAAAGAAGGTAAAGTCCGTGCCCAAGTTGTTAAACAAGTTGAAGCTGAACTCTTTGAAAAATACAAAGATGTTAATCTGAAAGAAAAACCTGCTGAACTAGAAAAACGTGGTGGTGCATATTATTCAGATGCGGCATGTAATCTAATCGCAAGTATGTATAACGATACGAAAGATATTCAACCTGTTAATACACTCAACAGAGGTGCGATTTATAATTTACCTTATGATGTTGCGGTTGAAGTGTCTTGTGTGATTACTAAAGCAGGACCAGTACCACTTGTCATGGGACCACTTCCTGCGGCAGTCAATGGTTTGGTTCAATCAATTAAATCTTTCGAACAAATTGGTTCAGATGCTGCAGTATCAGGGGATTATAAGACAGCATTAACTGCAATGACAATCAATCCACTTGTTCATGATCAAAAATTGGCTAAAGTGATTTTAGATGAAATGTTGGAAGCACATAAAGAATACCTTCCAAAATTCTTTAAATAGAGATTACTAAGTGCCCATTAAAAGGGCACTTTTGTTCATATGAAAAAACTCATTGTCTTCGATTGGGATGATACCCTTTATGATTCGCAAAATCAGACTTTACCTGAATATCAAATTCAGGTATTAAAAGAACTTAAAGAGAAAGAAGATGTTTTAATCGGTATTGCCTCCGGCAGAGCAGCTTTCTATTTTAAGAATTTTGATATTGATTGGGATGTGTATGTGACCAATAATGGTCAATACGTTAAAGTCTTTGATAAAGTTCTTTTTGAAAATAAAGTAGATCCAGGAATTAGGAAACAACTGGAAGACTGGGTTGAAGAAAAAAATGGAACACTATTTGGGGTTCATTCAGTACTCGGGATATTTAGGGGAAGCGAGCCAAAGGATCCAAATATTGTTGATCATATATCTTACAAACGAATTGAAAACTATGGACCTCATCAAGCAAACTTACCTTATGAACATATTTTGTTGTTGGCGTATGATTCCAAATATGATCAAGAATTAAAAAATCTTGTACCACAATATATCATCCACAGGTATCATGGATATATGGTAGATGTCATTCCTAAAGGCATCACAAAATTAGAAGCTGTACTCAAGGCAGCTGATTATTTAAATATATCAAAAGAAAATATTATTGCCTTTGGAGATAGTCATAATGATATAGAAATGCTTGAAGGTGTTGGCGTGGGTATTGCGATGGGCAATGCAAATGTAGAAGTCAAAGAAAAGGCAAAAATGATTACTGATGATTTTAATCAAGAAGGCATTCGAAAAGCTCTTGAGAAATTAAATATCTTAATAAAGGAGAAATAGAGATGAAATTAATTGTTAACTCAGATGATTTTGGATTAACAGAAGGTGTGAATTATGGAGTCATTAAAGCACTTCAAAAGGGTGTACTTAGATCGACCACTGCGATGGTTAATATGCCAGCTATTGAACATGCGGCAAATTTAGCTAAGGCGAATCCAGAATTAGGGGTTGGTTTACACTTAGTACTTACAGCGGGTTTTCCATTACTAAAAGATCATAAAACAATCGTGGATGATAATGGCCATTTCTTAAAAAATAGTGTATTAAACGCATCTGAAATCGATGCTGAAGAAGTCTATCGTGAATATAAAGCACAAATGGAGCGATTTATTGAAGTGTTTGGACGTAAACCAACGCATATTGATGGTCATCATCATACTCAAGCTTTAGACCAAACAAAAGATGTCACACTCCGCTTGGCTAAAGAATATGATATTGAATATGTTCGAGCATTAAGTGATCATCCAATGTTTGTTCATAACTTTTATGGCGATCATGTGTCGATTGAAGATTTTAAAAGTGTGGTAAATAGCTCAAAAAACAACAATTTACTTGAAATAATGTGTCATGTTGCCTTTATCGATGTTGATTTACTAAAGATCTCTACCTATAATAGTAATCGAGTCAAAGAACTTGAAACTTTAACAAGCCCAGAACTCTTAGATTGGGTGAGTGAATCAGGTTTCGAGCTCGGACATTTCTAAAGAGGAGAAACATATGAAAAAAGTTGCAGTTATTAGCCGTAAATCTAATCAAACCAATGCATTTATGACAGCTATTGAAATTCGTAAAGAAAAAGGTGAAATGCCTTACGAAGTAAAATTAATCTTACATCCTGATTTTGTTGGACCAATGGATGAATTCAAACCTGATTTTGCGATCATTGGACCAGAAACAATTGTTTGGCAAGCTGAAATTGTTAAATATTTAGATGATAACGGCATTCCTTACAGCATTGCGAAAATGAGTCACTTCGCAACACGTCGTATCGAAGATATCTTCGCTAAAGTGACTGTTTAAAAATTAGCTTAATTTAAGGACATTTATTGATAGAAATGTCCTTTTTTTGTTGTCTACTCACACAATTAAGTGAATTTATCACATTTTTTTCCATATTTTGCTTGTGTAATGTAAGCGCTTATATTATAATCTTCATAGAGACATCGACAGATGTGCTCATGGAGTATAAATCACACTGGGCAAGTGAGTTAGATACTCCATTCATTCCGAAAGGGGAATTATAATATATGGATGGTTTTACACGCGTATTAGAAGAAAAATTTCTTCCTATAGCAGCTAAAATCCAACAAAACCGCTACCTCATGTCATTACGTGATGGTTTGGTTATGTCATTACCTCTAATGATTGTTGGATCATTTACGATTATTATTGCAGAAATGCCAGTCGACGCTTATCAAAACATGATGGCTTCAATATTTGGAGACGGCTGGAAATGGTTTAACTGGGGCGTAATCTTCGCTTCAACAATGGGTCTTGTTGGTATGGTTGCATCAGTTGGTGTATCCTATGCTCTTATTAAGACTTATGACAAACCAGCACTTCCTGGTGCAGTTATCTCATTATCAGGATTCTTTATTCTTTTACACCAAATGGAAGGTGGCGGTTACGCTACTCAATTCCTAGGTTCACAAGGTTTATTTGCTGGTATGGTCGTTGCAATCGTTACCGCTAAAGTTTATGTCTTTGTTTTAGAAAAAGGTTGGACAATCAAATTGCCTGAACAAGTTCCACCTGCAATCTCTAATCAATTCTTAGCTTTAACACCAGCCGCTATTACTACAGTTGGATGGACAGTTGTTCGTTTCATATTTATGCAAACTTCATATGTCACATTCTCTGATTTTATCCTTCAAGTTCTACAAGTACCACTCACAGCTGTGGGTACAGGTATTGCCGGGACTGCGGTTGCGATTTTCTTCAACTCAGCTTTCTGGTTTGTTGGAATCCATGGTGCAGCGATTGTTGGTTCTGTGTTCAACCCTATCTGGGATGCAGCTACACTTTCAAACTTAGCTGCTTACCAAGCTGGTTCAGAATTGCCTTATATTGTTACTCGTGAATTTATTTCTAACTTGATTTATCAAGGTGGCTCAGGTGCTACATTATCATTAGCATTCATTATGGCTTTCTTAGCTAAATCTCAACAAATTCAATATATTGGACGTTTATCCATTGCTCCGGGGCTATTCAACATTAATGAAACAGTCACATTCGGTTTACCTATCATTATGAACCCAATGATGATGCTTCCATTCTTCTTTGCTCCAATGATCATTACCTTTATTTCATACTTTGCGATTGCTTCAGGTTTGGTAGGACGTCTACCAGGTCTTGCAGCTCCATGGACTATGCCTATTATTCTATCCGGTTTCTATATCGGTAATGGGGATGTTCGTGTCGTTCTTCTACAACTCGTTAACTTTGTGGTTACTGGTTTAATCTACTTCCCATTCATCGCAGCTTGGGATAAGAAAAAATACGCTGAAGAACAAGGCGAAGCAGAAGCTTAAACAACTACAACTAAATAATGCCCAACTAGAGTCACTGATGTGGCTCTTTTTATTGATATAATAGAGATAGATGTTAAACAAACTTTTTAAACCAAGTTTGAGTGATGGCGTGATCAAACTAAAATTCGTTACGAAACACAATGATTCCAACCCTGATGGTTGGGGTCTTTCTTATATCTATGATATTTATGAACTTGAAAAGAATCGCATCATAGGTCGCTGTGATATACGCGTAGGTGAGGGTGACACCATTGATTTAGCGGGTCATATTGGCTATACCATTTATAAACCCTATCGAGGTCATCGCTATGCGACACATGCTTGTTTACTGCTTTTTAAACAAGCTAAAGTCTTAGGTATGAAAGAACTTATTATTACCTGTAATACGGATAATCTCGCATCCTTTAAAACCTGTCAGTATGCAGGCTGTGAGTTTGTAACACTTAAAAAAGTCCCTGTTAATCATGAACTTTACCTGCAAGGGGATCGTGAAAAAGCCATCTTTAAAAAAGTCATTGATTAAATGATGAAAAATGGCAAATCTACCAAAGAAGGGTTTGTTATAATGGACTTTGTGAGAAATGAGGTTGTTTATGATTAAACTTTTTGTATCCGATATGGATGGTACACTCTTACATGATCCTAAGGTAGAACATAGTAATTCAATAACAGATGAAAATAAAACAGCGGTCCTAAAACTCCATAACAGTGGTGTTCGTTTTATGATGGCGAGTGGACGTGATGTTTTCTATCGTCATACCTTAGAAAAAGAATTTGGTTTTCAAGTCGATGCGATTGGCATGAATGGCTGTAATGTGGTTATTGATAATATTGAAATCACGAATCATGGTTTAACTCGTCAAGATTCTTTTGATTTAATGGAAGCGATTCATGAGTGTAAACTTGATTCAAATTTCTTAGGCATTACCAATGCCGGTGATTATGTGGTTTATGACACCAATAAAGAACCTTATATTCGTTTTCATGAATTAGAGAGTGAAGGGGTTGTTAAACAGTGCCCAAAAATTAATATGGATGAATGGATCAATGATTTAAATAAGGCGCCTTTTAATAAAGTCGTTGGTTTAATATGGACTATTGAAGATCGCACTAAAATGATGGATCAATTCAATAAAAAGTTTGGCGATCGCTTTGATATTACCTACTCTGGTCCAACCAACATTGAAATCATGCCAATGGGTATTTCTAAAGGTCAAGCTTTATTAGAACTCATTGAACTGAAAGGCTATAAACCAACTGAAGTCGCATGTATTGGTGATTCGATGAATGATATCTCGATGTTGAAAGTCATCCCCTTTAGTTTTTCAATGAGTCATGCTGATGAAATCATTAAGAAGTCAGCTAACAACATTGTTGAAAGCGTCGCTGAAGCGATTGATTTTGTCTTAGAATATAACGCTAAGGAAGCTAATAATGATTAAAGCTAACTATCATACCCATACCATACGTTGTGGTCATGCAGTAGGATCTGATGAAGACTATGTCTTAGCGGCTATAGAAGCAGGACTTGATACATTAGGGTTTTCAGATCATATGCCATATCCTGATGCTTCTAATCCAGGGGATAGAATGGAATTTGATCAAAGAGATGAATATATCAATAGTATAAATAGCCTAAAAGAAAAATATAAAAATCAAATTAAAATCTACACAGGTTTTGAAACAGAATTTTATCCTGAAAGAATGGACTTGTATAAAGAAATGTCAGCTAAAGTGGACTATATGATCTGTGGTCAACATTATAAAGATTTAGATAAGTACGCTTATGATGTAGTTTGTACGGATGAAGATATGCTTTCATATGCTGATCAAGTGGTACAAGCCATTGAAAGTGGTCTTTTTAAGTTTATTGCCCATCCATCCTACTTTATGTTAGGAAGAGATACGTGGACAAAAGCCTGCGATGATGCTGCTCATCGTATCTGTCAAGCAGCTGAAAAGTTTAATTGTCCTTTAGAAATCAACCTAAAAGGGACAAAACACGGCAAAGCCCTTTATAATGGAATAGAGACTTATAAGTATCCAAACTTAAACTTTTGGAAAATCGCTAGTCAATACAAAGTTAAAGCGATTATTGGTTTTGATGCTCATGATCCAAAATACCTTAAAAAAGCTGATTTCTTTAAAACAATGGAAAAAGACTTTCAAGATTTGGGGATTGAAATAATAGAGAAATTGGAGATGTAAATGAAGAAACTGGCTCATCAACTGGTTAAAAAACCCTTTAGTGTAACTGTGCTAATCCTATTACAATTAGTCACGATTTATATTGTGGTTTTTATGTTGAGCCAAAGAATTGAATATATCTACTTTATTCAACTCCTTGTTAACTTTACAGTCGTTGTTTATATCCTAAATAAGTTTGATAACCCATCTTATAAAATGACCTGGATCATGTTTATTTTAGGCGTGCCTGTTGTTGGGGTTGTGACCTATTTCTTATTTGGTGGTCGAAAAGTTCCCAAAGAGCTCAGAGTTGGGATAAATGAAATGAGTGTTGATCAAAAACCACTTTTACTTCAAGATGAACCAACCTTAGTTAAAGTTAGACGGGCGGTTGATCGACGTAATGTGGAGTATATTTTGCGTAATTCAGGATTTCCAGTCTATGAAAACTCAAAAGTGGAATATTATGCGACTGGTGAAGCTAAGTTTCAAGCTTTGATCCATGCGATTGAAAAAGCTGAAAAGTTTATTTTCTTAGAATATTTCATTATTAAAGAAGGGGTTGTCTTATCTCATTTATTTGATCTACTTAAACAAAAAGCCAAAGCTGGTGTTGAAATTAAGTTTATGTATGATGATGCGGGCGCAACCAGTCTTCCTTATGACTTTAAAGAAACACTAATTGCAGCTGGTATTGAAGTAGCTGTCTTTAATCCAATCCGTCCTGTACTTGCGATTCGTATGAATAATCGAGATCACCGTAAGATTGCGGTTATTGATGGAAAGATTGGTTTTATAGGTGGAACCAATATAGCCGATGAGTACGTCAATATAAAAAGTCGTTTTGGTCATTGGAAAGATGTGGCTATCTCAATTGAAGGAGAAGCTGTGTATTCTTTAAGCTTAATGTTTCTTCAGTTCTTTGATTTCACCAATAAAGTTAAATCAGATTACTTAAAATATAAGGTTGAAACAGAAGTATACATGGGCCAAGGAATGGTTCAACCTTTCTCCGATTCACCAACAGATGATGAAGCTGTTTCTGAAAATGCACATTTAAACTTAATTAATACAGCCTCACATTATCTTTATATTATGACCCCTTATTTAGTCATTGGCTTTGAAATGGAAACAGCCTTATGTAATGCGGCTAAAAGTGGGATTGATGTTCGTATCTTAGTCCCAGGGATTCCTGATAAGAAATATGTTTATTCAGTGACCCGTTCAAATTATGAAAGACTGACTAAAAACGGTGTAAAAATCTATGAATATACGCCAGGATTTGTCCATGGTAAAGTGATGGTTGCCGATGGCAAGATGGCTATTATTGGAACCAGTAACTTAGACTTTAGATCATATTATCTACACTTTGAATGTGGTGCCCTCATTATTGATTCACCAATGTTGGAAGATGTGGTCAGTGATTATGTAGAAACCATTAATAAATCACAAGAGATTACCTATGAAATGGCGATTAATACACCATTTCTTGTTAAAATATATCGCGCAATTATGAATGTCTTTGCGGCATTATTCTAGGAGAGCTTAAATGAAATCTGCATTAGTATTAGAAGGCGGTGGCTTACGTGGAGCCTATACAGCTGGGGTTTGTGCTTGGCTTGTTGAAAATAACGTAGAATTTGATATCTATATTGGAATCTCTTCAGGTGCCATGTACGCGGGATTGACTGCCATGAAAGATGTTAAAATGCTGCATGATATCTCAGTTAATGCCTCAGTAGAAGCTGAAAACTTTGGTTTAAAAGCCATCTTAAAGGAAGGGACACCGGTTGCTTACAATCGGATGTTTAAAGATATCCTTACTCATCGTTTAAAATTTGATGTCAAAGAATTTAGAAAAATAAAACCATTGGTAGAATATGGTGTTTATCGTTTAAAAACACAAGAAACCATTTGGTTAAATCAAAAAGACATGGATGATGAAATCAAACTCATGCAGGCAGCTTGTACCATTCCAATTGCCGGCAAAAATGTGAAAGTTAATGGTGAGTGGTGGATGGATGGGGGTGTCACCACGATGGTTCCTGTTGGACGAGCTTTACATCATAAAGTTGATAAGATGTTAGTGGTTGTGACGAAACCGCGTAATTTTGTGCGAGAAGATAATTCACCGACTACTCAGTTTTTATTAGATCTTTTATATCACAAATATAAAACCTTACTTCAAGATTTTAGAAATCGAAAAGATGTATATAACTCAGAAATGGCAACAGCTAAACAACTTGAAGCTGATGGTAAAGCCATATTAATTCAACCCACAAAAGATTTTGGTGCAAAACGTTTTTCCGCAACCTACGATCAAGTCAATGGGATGTATGAATTAGCCAAAGCCGATTGCGAAGCAAAAAAGGATGAAATCATCGCTTTTTTCAAACATTAAATGAAACATTTGTTTCATTTTTTATAAGGAGATAGTATGCAAGACGTATTTAAACAAGCAAAAGAAAACATGAGCATTTGTAAGATGTGTAAGATCTGTAATGGCGAAGTATGCAGAGGTTGGATTCCAGGTCCTGGTGGTAAAGGTAGTGGTCAAACATTTGTTAATAATGTTCAATCATTAAAACAATATCGATTAAATCAAGAAGTCATTCGTGAAGATTATGAAGTTGATACAAGTTTTAAACTCTTTAATCAGACCTATAGCTCACCCATCATGATTGCGCCAATTGCTTCAGTTTTACAACACTATGGAACTGAGATGGATGAAGACGCGTATGCACGAGCGATTAATGATGGTGCCAAAAAAGCCAATATCTTGCCTTTTTTTGGTGATGGCGTCCATCCTCGTTTTTTTGAATCTGGCGCAAAAGCGATTAATCAAAACAACTATGGGATTGCGACCATTAAACCTTGGCGCTTAGATATCGTTAAACAAAAAATGGATTTAATACAGGAACATTCAAGCTTAGGGATTGCGATGGATGTGGATGCATCAGGACTTGTTTTCTTGAAAGATTCAGATACACCTATCCAATTTAAAACGGTTGAAGATCTTAAACAAATTAAAGATATGATTAATGGTCCTTTTATCATTAAAGGAATTATGAGTACATCTGATGCGCAAAAAGCGATTGATGCGGGTGCTGATGCGATTATTGTTTCTAATCATGGCGGCCGTATCATGGATGAAGGCATGGCGAGTATTGATGTCTTAGAAGAGATTGTTAATTATGTTAGTAAAGCTTGCTTAGTTTTTACTGATGGTGGTTACCGTTCAGGTTTTGATGTCTTTAAAGCACTTGCACTTGGAGCTGATGGAGTTCTCATTGGACGTCCGTTCTCACATGCTGCGATTGGTGGTGGCAGTGAGGGTGTCTTTAAATACGCAGAAAAATTGAATGCCGAACTTAAAGAAGCAATGCGTCTTACATCTTCAAAAAATTTAAAAGCAATCGTTCGTAGCAAAGTCACAAAAGTTTAATTTTAAAGATGATGAATTTGTTATAATAAATTTAAATTTGGGTGAGAGAAAACATATGCATGATTTAAAAAGATGTCCAAATTGTCTACATGAAATACCACTAGCAGTTGTAACGCCTAGTACCTGTTTTAATTGTAGAACACAATCATCATCGTCTTTATTTCAACGAGTACTAGCCTTTGTATTAACAGCCATACTATTTGCGCTGTTTTTTACACAATTGGGTGATTCAAGAATGGGTGTCTTATTTTTGCCGATGTTTTATGTATCACAATATGCTGTTTTAAAAATCATGGGCTATCGTACTGAAGAAGTTGAAGTCTTTTTTGACATCAACAACAATGAATTAAACCCAGATCAAGAAGAGATTGATGTTCCTATATATCACTATACAAAGACTGAAAAGTGGAGTTTTATCTTTGAAGCATTTCTCTTGTTTATATTCTTATTAATTACACCTTTAATTATTTTTAATTATGTAAATCTAGCCCATATGATTGAAGGTCAAATTATGGCAATAACCATGACAATTTCACTCATTTACTTTTTGCTTCAAGTCGGATTATTCTTTAATGAAAAATGGATTTATGAATTTAAAAAATACCCGAAACAATACTTAGGCTATTGGAATGCATTTATTTTATTAGCCTTTGCCTTTAATACAACCTTTGGTTTTTTTTCGTATTATGGTTTTACCAATCAAATGAGACTGTTTTTACTTCCAACATTAAGCGCATTAGCTTATCTTGCGATTGTTCTACAAAAACAAAGGGAACACACAGATGATAAACCTTAAACAATGTCCAGTCTGTCATAATCAATTAAGTAAAAGCTCAATATTTTTTGTTGATAGTGCAAGCGTTTGTGAGCATTGTCATCATCAAATTTCACCTAAACAAAGTGTACGTATTTTTGCTTGGTTTGTTTCAGTTATTGCATTGATGGCTTTATCTAATGTCATTGGTTATCTAAGTGGTTTTTTTATTTGGTTTATGATTAATGGTGTGACTTATGTTCTAACACTCTTTTTTGGATATGATAGTAAAACTTTAAGTGAAGAGAACTATTTAAAAATCAAAGAGAAATTAGATGAGTGTGATTCACAAGGATTTAATAAAAATAAACAAAGCTTAAAAATTGGCGTAAGAGATCTGGGACTTAGTTCATTCCTTTTTATATTTCCAACTGTTCTTTACTATTTCAATCTTATTAGTTCAAACCAAAAGTATTTTGTTGAGGGAATCACATCTGCCTTTGCTTTTTTATTTATCGTTTCAATACTTCTTTATCTATTTAAAGATAAATGGTATTATCGCATCGTTTTAAACAAAATAAAATTCATTCCCTCAATCATCAGTATTGTCTTTATTGGTCATATTTTAAATGTTGTTTTAAATTTCTATATCTATGATGTTTATGAAATCTATTTTGATTTATATATGGCAAAACTAATGCAAAGCATTATCATCCTTTTCATTCTTCAACTATTTATCGTTAAAAAAACAAATCTGAAATAGATTTGTCTTTAGATCCAAGGAAATTCTTTTGGTGGAGTAGATGTGAATGTTAAAACTTCTTTTGTGATTGGATGAGGAAATGATAACTCGCAGGCCCATAAAGCGATTTGTTGACCCACTTTTGCGTTTTTATTGTATCTTTGATCACCCCATAGAGGACAATTACGTGAAGCGAATTGAACTCTGATTTGATGAGAGCGTCCAGTTTTAAGATCAATTCTAAGATGATTTAAATCATCTTTTTTATTTAATAATTCAAAAGATAATTCAGCGTATTTACCTTTGTCTTGTGAGACGACACGTGATGTATTGGTTTTTGTATCTTTATACAAGTAATCTTTTAAGACTGGGTAATAAGGAAGATCGCCTACGACTATGGCTTCATATTTTTTATGCCAAGTGTTTTTACGCATTGAATCAGATAGTCGTGAAGCAGCTTTAGAGGTTTTCGCAAAAACCACTACCCCACCAACAGGTCGATCTAATCGATGAACTAAACCACAATAAACTTGTCCTGGCTTGTCATATTTAACCCGGATATATTCCTTTGCCATATTGAGTAAATCTAAGTCTTTAGATTCATCTTCCTGCATAGGCACATTGACCGGTTTTTCGACGACTAATAAATGATTGTCTTCAAAGATGATTTTCATTTAAACAAAACTCGTGCACTCATACCCGCACGCATCGCATCTTCTTTATGTTCAATGGGAATATACCATTCGCGTATTTCAACTTTTTTAGAGCGTTGATCTAAACCTTGTTTAACCATACCTTCAAAACGACGACCATATAAACCTTCAACATAAACAGACATTAATAGTCCAAAGGCATCATCAGATAGTAAGACATTGATTCTTTTAAGTAGGTTTTCTATATCTGTTTCAAATTTCCAAACTTCACCTTTAGGTCCTTTACCATAGGCAGGCGGATCTAAGATGATTAAATCATATCTATGATCACGTTTTATTTCTCGCTCGACAAACTTAAAGACATCTTCTTGAATAGGACGGATCGGATAATCATCCATATTATTTAACGTTCTGTTTTCTTTAAACCAGTTTAAGGTAGATTTAGATGCTTCGACATGGACCACTTCTACGGCACCTGCTTTAGCGCAGACTAAAGAAGCAGCTCCGGTATAGCCAAATAGATTTAAAACTCTGATTGGACGTTTCGCATGTTTGATTTGATAATCCAACCATTCCCAGTTAGAGATTTGTTCAAAGAATAAACCTATATGTTTATTGTTTGAAAGTTGGAGTTTAAACTTTAAGTCTTTATAAGGGTAAACCCAGTTTTCTGGTATATCTTTTTGAATAATCCATTCACCACTACGGTTGTTTTGACGTTTATAAAAAACATCAGGACGTGACCAAAGATTACCATTGGCAACTGGTCCTAAGGCATTAGTATCAGGACGCCTTAGTTCGACACCTAAGATGTTCTCTAGTTTTTCATTTTCACGTGTATCAATAATTTTATATTGAGGAATTGTTAATGTATGTTTCATGTCCTCTATTATAGCTTTAATTCTTTGGATATGGGATAAATCTAATGTATAATATGAAACGCGAGGATTTAATTATGACAAACAAAGTAAGAACACGTTTTGCGCCATCTCCTACCGGCTATATGCACATCGGTAATTTACGTACCGCATTGTATGAATATCTAGTCGCAAAAAAAGATGGTGGCGAATTTATTTTAAGAATTGAAGATACCGATCAAGCCCGTTTAGTGGAAGGTTCGATTGATGTCATTTATGACACTTTAAACAAAGTAGGTCTTCATTATGATGAAGGACCAGATAAACCAGGCAACTATGGACCATACGTTCAATCTGAGCGTTTAGGGATGTATAAAGGCTATGCAGAGGAACTCGTTGAAAAGGGTGGAGCTCACTACTGTTTCTGTGATGAGACCGTTTTACAATCACAAAAAGAAGCAGCTGAAAAAGCTGGCATTCCTTTTAAATTTAATGATCCATGTAATCACTTAAGTAAAGAAGAAATTGAAGAAAAGAAACAATCTCAAGAATATGTTATCCGTCAAAGTATCAAAGAGGGAGCTGCGACTGTTTTCCATGATGAAGTTTATGGAGATATTGAAGTAGAGCGCGAAATTTTAGATGAACAAGTTTTACTTAAAAGAGATGGTTTTCCAACCTATAACTTTGCGAATGTTGTTGATGATCATCAAATGAATATTACGCATGTGGTACGTGGAAATGAGTATTTATCTTCTACCCCAAAATATAACTTAATTTATGAAAGTTTTGGTTGGGAAAAACCAACCTATGTTCACTTACCTCCTGTTATGAAGGATGAGCAACATAAATTATCCAAACGTAATGGGGATGCCTCTTTCCAAGACTTAGAATCTAAAGGATATTTACCTGAAGCTATTTTAAATTATATTGCACTACTTGGATGGGCACCTGAAACTAATCAAGAAATCTATACATTAGAAGAGTTAACGCAAGCGTTTAATGTTAAACGTGTATCCAAAGCACCAGCTATCTTTGATATAGAAAAACTTAAATGGATGAATGGTCAATACATTCGTGCTAAATCTTTAGAAGAGTTCTATGAATTAGCCCTACCTTATATAAAAGAGGGTATAAAACTTGATTGTGATTTATTAGAAGTCGCAAAGATGCTTCAGCAACGTGTTGCATATCTTTCTGAAATCCCTGAAATGGTTGATTTCATTGATACATTTAATGAAGACTATGATGTGACGATGTTCTTCCATAAAAAGATGAAAACTAATAAAGAAAACTCAATTGCGGCACTTGAGGCAAGTCTAAAGTGTTATGAAGAGATTGAAGATTGGACATCTGTGGATGAATTACATGAAAAAATGCAGTTAGTGCCAGCAAAATTAGAATGTAAAAATGGCCAATATTACTGGCCAGTACGTACTGCGATTACTGGTAAACAATTTACCCCTGGTGGTGCTTTAGAAGTTCCATATATCATTGGTAAAGAAGAAAGTATTCGTCGTACAAAAATTGGAATTGAAAAACTAAAAGCTTATATAGAACCAAGTGAATAATTCACTTGGTTTTTTCTTGGACACATGACCTATTATTAGCCCTAAGTTTTGGTATACTATATGCATATGTCTACAAAAACTCAACTTAATCAAAATCAAAACGAAGCTGTTCTTACCCAAGATCGCTACGTTCGTATTGTTGCTGGAGCAGGATCTGGTAAAACACGGGTACTCATTGAAAGAATACGCCACCTAATTACAGACTTGGGCGTTTTTCCTTCATCGATTTTAGCGATTACATTCACCAACAAAGCAGCGAATGAAATGAAATACAGACTAGATGAAATGATGGGATCTACATCAGCTGGTGTGCATATTTCAACCATACACTCACTTTGTGTGCGTATATTACGCGAAGATAGTCCGAGCATGGATTTACCACGTAACTTTACGGTTATGGATTCAGATGATCAAAAAAGCATTTTAAAAGAAGCTTATAAAGAAATAGGACTTGAAGTTCAAAAGATATCACTTAATTCCATGTTGGATTATATCTCTAACAATAAAGGTGCAGAAGTTTCGGTTGAAAGAGCGGCTGTTTTAGCGGGTAATCATCCTGGTGAAAAAGATAAAGCAGCTGTGTATAAATATTACGTTGAACGTCAAAAAGCTTTATATGCCTTAGACTTTGATGATTTACTTTTAGTCACAGTTAAGATGTTTGAAACCCATGAATCAATCTTAGATAAGTGGCAACGTCGTTTTAACTTTGTTCATGTGGACGAATTCCAAGATATCGATCGCGTTCAATATAAACTGATTAAACAATTGGCCGGGGCAGAGAATCAACTCTATGTTGTGGGTGATCCCGACCAAACGATTTATACCTGGCGTGGGGCTGATGTCAATATCATCATGAATTTTGAGAAAGATTTTAAACCTACGAAAACCATTATTTTGAATCAAAACTATCGTTCGACTCAACATATCTTAAGAGGTTCAAATGCTTTAATTAAAAACAATCAATATCGGGTAGATAAAGAACTCTTTACCGAGAAAGTCAGTGATGAAAAGATCACCCATTGTGCTTTTGCGGATGAAGAACAAGAAGGACGTTGGGTTTTAGCTGAAATACAGAAGAAACATGATGCGGGTTTAGCTTATAAAGATATGGCGATTCTTTATCGTTCAAATTACCTTTCTCGTTCCATTGAAAAAGGCTGTTTAGATGCCCAAGTGCCGTATGTCATTTATGGTGGCACACGATTCTATGATCGTGCTGAAATTAAAGATATGTTAGCTTACCTAAGAATGTTAAGTACAGCTGATGATTTAGCCTTTAAACGAATTATTAATGTGCCTAAAAGAGGGATTGGAAATAAAACCGTTGATACGATACATCAAGAAGCTAAGAAAGCTAAGTGTTCATACTATGAACTCGTGTCTTCCAATAATCCAATTAGTGGAAAATCAGGTAAAACCATCGATCGTTTTGTCGAAATGATAGAACGTTTTAAACAAATGATGCTTGATGAAAAACCGATCTTAGATATTTTAGAAGCAGTGGCTAATGAAAGTGGCATTCGTCATATGTATGAAGAAAACCATGAAGTTGATCGTTTAGAAAATATCAAGGAACTCATCAATGACGTGATTACCTTTCAGAATCAATACCCTGAAGCAGGTTTAGAAGAATATCTTCAAATGGTTTCATTGTATGGAGATAAGAATGAACTAACATCAGGAGAATACATTCAAATGATGACGATTCATGCGGCTAAGGGACTCGAGTTTGATACGGTCTTTGTGGTCGGTTTATCAGAGGGTGTATTCCCTAATGAAAGAAGTATGAGTGAAGGTAAAAGAGGTCTAGAAGAAGAGAGACGTTTAGCCTATGTTGCCTATACACGTGCTAAAAATAAACTTTATTTAACTGAAGTTTCAGGCTATTCTTTCGTTTTAAATCGAGTACGTTCACGTTCTCGTTTTGTAGATGAAGTTGATGAAAAACATATGGATCACATTGGTGTGAACTATGATTATAAAAAACCACGTGAAGCTAATCTTAAACAAAAATTCGGCACAAAACCTACTTTTAATGATGGTATGCGTAAAAAAGTTAAATCAAAATATAAAGTGGGAGATATGGTCACTCACACAACATTTGGACAAGGTGTTATTCTAACATTAGATGGTGTTCTAGCTGAGATTGCCTTTGATTATCCACATGGTGTTAAAAAACTCATGGTTGAGCACCCATCCATCACAAAGGTATAAATTATGAGTAAAGATAGAATTGATGAATTACGACAATTAATCAGACAATACAATATCGAATATCATTCACTGGATAAACCAAGTGTATCGGATCAAGAATATGATCGTTGTATGCAAGAATTACAAACACTTGAAACGCTTTATCCTGAGTATGATGATGAAAACTCACCAAGTCACAAAGTAGGTGGTTTAGTCTTAGATAGTTTTACGAAAGTTAAACACAAGGCACAGATGTTGTCACTTGGGAATGTTTTTAATGAAGAAGAAGTGCGACATTTTATCAGTCGTATTGAAAAAGAAACAGGTCCCGTAGAATGGGTTTGTGAACTTAAAATAGATGGTTTAGCGATGTCGGTTCACTATGAAAATGGAAACTTTATTCAAGCTGTAACGCGAGGGGATGGTGAAGTGGGAGAAGATGTATCTCATAACGTTAAAACAATTCGCTCAATCCCACTTAAACTTAAAGAAAATGAAAGCTTTGAAATACGTGGTGAAGTCTATTTACCCAAAGCTGAATTTAATCGGATTAATGAAAACCGCAATCAAAAGGGTGAAGACTTATTTGCCAACCCAAGAAATGCAGCGGCAGGTACCATTCGACAACTCGATTCAAAAGTGGCAGCTGAAAGACGTTTAGATGCTTTTTGGTATTACTTGGTTAATGGGGAAAGTCATCATTTAAGAACCCATTATGAAGCTCTACAATGGGTTAAATCCTTAGGATTTAAAATAAATGAACATACACGTCTATGTAAAAATGCTGATGAAGTGTGGAAATGTATCCAAGACTTTACTGAAATACGTCATTCTTTAGATTATGAAATAGATGGGATTGTTTTAAAGGTCAATGATTTTAGTGTTCAAAATGATTTAGGTTTTACCGCTAAAACCCCTAAGTGGGCAGTCGCTTATAAATTTCCGGCAGAAGAAGTTTTAACAAGCCTAAACGATATATTCATTACCGTTGGAAGAACAGGAAAAGTGACCCCTAATGCGGCTTTAGCACCAGTCAGAATTGCGGGAACAAGTGTTTCATTTGCGCAACTTCATAATGAGGATTTTATATCAGATAAAGATATTCGTATTGGTGATATTGTGACGGTCAGAAAAGCTGGTGAAATTATTCCTGAAGTGGTGATGTCACATCCTGAAAGACGAGATGGCACACAAGTTAAATATGTGTTCCCAAGTGTATGTCCAAACTGTGGGGGTGACTTAGTCCGTGCAGAAGATGAAGCCGCTCACTTTTGTATTAATGTGAATTGTCCTGCAAGAATCGTTGAATCACTTGCACACTTTGCTTCACGTGATGCCTTAAACATTGATGGTTTAGGAGCCAAATCCATTGAACAACTACATGAAGCTGGTTTAGTTTCAAAAATAACTGACTTATATGAATTAAAGGACAAACAAGAAGCGATTTTAAATTTACCTGGTTGGAAAGATAAATCAGTTCAAAACTTAATTCAATCCATAGAAAATAGTAAAACTGAACCTTTAGAAAAATTACTCACAGGTTTAGGGATACGACAAGTCGGAGAAAAAGCAGCTTCGATATTAGCACAAGCATTTAATACAATGGAAGACCTACAAAAGGCTGATGTTGAAGCCTTAAGTGCACTAAAAGATATTGGTGAAATAACAGCTGTGGGAATCGTAGATTATTTTAATGAAGAACATAATCAATCGATGATCAAACAGCTTCAAGACTTTGGCGTTCGTATGGAAACAGATGTCGTTGAAATCAGTGAATCACGCTTTAGTGGTTTAGTGGTTGTGGTAACTGGATCCATTGAAGGCATGAGTCGTAGTGAGGCTGAAAATTGGTTAAGTCTTCATGGTGCAAAAGTAACAGGTTCTGTGTCTAAGAAAACAGATTTAGTCATCTATGGTGAAGCAGCTGGTTCTAAACTTGCTAAAGCTTCTGATTTAGGTGTTGAAACCATGCGTGCTGAAGATTTCTTAAATGAGGTAAACAGATGAAAAAAATCCTATTAATCTTAAGTTTAATTGCTTTAACAGCGTGTTCATCTAACACTGATGCGACAGTTGACCTCAATTTAATTAACTCAAATAGTCAAGGGGATTACGCTGTTCTAATTCCGTTTGAAAGTTCACCTGTACGAGCTTATCATGGAACCTATTTAGGGAAAGCTGACTTTATGGAAGTGGGTGCTCGCTTAAGTGAAAAATCAAAAGATTATTTTGATCCTGATAACTATTACATGTCTGAAGGGCAGGTCTTAGATATTGATGAACTGACTGATTTAGTCACGCGAGAGAGTAGTGATAATCCTTATGGTTTAAATCCACCAAGTGGGTCTGAATTTGTGACAGGTGTGGGTGATATTACTGTCTTAAATGCAGTTGCGATTGCGGATGTGGTTGAACTCGATTTCTATAGTGGCTCAGCATCTAACCCAGAACTATCGGGTTTAGCATTTGCGATTGTCTTGAATGATCAACTCAGAACCAGTGATGGAAGCTATACATCTGTGACTGAAACACGTTTATATGAGTACGGAAGTGATATGGGACGCAAGTTAGAGCGCTACATTAGAACCTTAGCGAATATGGAAAGTATTCCAGTGTATATCACACTTTACTCCACCGCAAGCATTGATAATGCCTTACCTGGTCATTATATTGGTGATGGATATTTTGATGGACGTAGTGGACAATTTAGCGAAAACACTGAAGAGTGGCGTTTATTCCCATCAACAAGTGCGAGTGAATCAGATCCAATGATGGATGCCAGCTTTAGTGTTTTCAAAGAAGCCATACAAGATTTTGTGCCGGAAAATGTGGGCGTTATTGGTCATGCACATTATGTGGATAATGACTTAAATAGCTTAGATATTTTTGTTCATATACAAGCCAAAACCTATGCAGAAATCTATGCACTAACCCAATATAGTGCATCATTACTTCAAGAGTTTGATTTAGCTGGCTATGATATAATCGTTAAGATTGAAAGTATAGATGATACACTCGCGATGATTGAGCGTAATGCTCAAGGTGAAATCAGTGTTATCTTAAGTGACTAGGAGGATATTTTTATGACTTATGATGCAGAATATTTTAAAAATTTAGCGCATCAATTACGCTTTGATTTAAGCGATGATGAAGCAAATGATATTGCTTATGAATTTGATGTACTCATTCAACAAATGAATCTTCTAGATCAAATTGATACTGAAGGGGTAGAAGAGATGGTGTATCCCTTTGAAACGGCAACTCATTTTTTAAGAGAAGATGTGGTTGATCATGTCTTAACACAAGAAGAAGCACTAAAGAATGCACCTGATCAAAAGAATGGATTCTTTGTGACGAAGAAGGTGGTTTTATAATGGCGATTAAAGATTTTGAAAGTATCACATCAGTGATGCCTGCTTTAGATAAGGCAAAAGCATTTCAAGCTGATTTAAATGCTGTAGTTAACTTTATTGATCCCAATAAGCAATTAAAAGACTTAGAAGACAAAGAAAATAAACATCCTTTATTTGGTAAGCCAATTGTCTTAAAAGATTTAATCAATATGAAGGGGACTATTACAACTGGTTCTTCCATGATTTTAGAAAACTATGTCTCACCTTATGATGCGACAATTACTGAAAAATTACAGGAAGCAGGTGCGATTATTATTGCGAAAACATCCTGTGATACCTTTGGCATGGGTGGAACCAATATGACCGCTGCCACTGGGCCAGTTTATAATCCTTATGATTTATCCCGTATGTCAGGTGGCTCCTCAGGTGGATCAGCTGTTATGGTCGCAAGTGGTGTTGTGCCAATGGCGATTGGTTCAGATACAGGTGATAGTGTTCGTAAACCTGCCTCCTTTAATAATATTGTTGGTTTTAAACCAAGTTATGGACGTATATCACGCTATGGGGTTATTCCATATGCTTCCTCTTTAGATCATGTTGCTTATTTTACTCAAAATGTAAGTGATGCGGCATCTACTTTAGAAGTGCTCGCAGGTCGTGATGAGCGTGATATGACTTCATCCACTAAGCCTGTTGAAAAATATAGTGAACTTTTAACAGGTGATTTAAAAGGGAAGAAAATTGGTATCTTAGAAAATGTCTTAGATGCGATTCAAATCTCAGAAACAAAAGCGCTTTTTAATGACTTATGTGAAAAGCTTAAAGCAGAAGGGGCTGAAATCGTTTCTATTCGACTTAAAGACGAATTAATGCATGCCTTCTTGCCTACTTATTATGTTATTGCGAATGCAGAAGCAACCGCTAACCATTCAAATTTAGATGGTTTACGCTTTGGTGTCGCAAAAGAAGGCAATAATATTGAAGAAGTCATGACAAACTCACGTACAGCAGGCTTTGGTCCATTATTACGTAAACGTTTTGTCATTGGATCCTATGCTCTATTTATTGAAAACCAAGAGAAAATCTTTAGAAAAGCACAAAAGGTAAGACGCTTAATTGTCGAAAACTTAAATGATGTTTTGACACAAGTTGATGTGCTTATCGCACCTGCGTCAGCACAAGGTGCTCCTAAAGTGGGAGATGATTCTGTGGATCAACTATCTTCTGAATATTTAATTGCGGAAAACTTTATGGCACTCGCAAACTTTGCAGGCACACCAAGTATTACCGTTCCAATGGGCTTTGTTGATGGACTACCGGTTGGGGTTAACTTAAATGCAAAAGCGTTTGAAGAAGCAAAACTTCTAGATATTGCCTATGGCTTTGAAAAAGTCACAGGGCTTCATGATCAAGTAAAGGAGCCAAAATGAATTACGAAACAGTTATAGGAATTGAGATTCATTGTGAACTCAAGACAAAAACAAAAATGTTTTCATCGGCACCTGTTGTCGTAGGGGCTCAACCTAATACCGCCACCAATGAAATTGATTTAGGTCATCCTGGAACTCTGCCTTCACTTAATAAAGAAGCGGTCAGACTAGCGATTATGGCTTGTCGTGCGCTTAATTTAAAAATTGATCCACTTATTAAATTTGATCGTAAAAACTATTACTATTCAGATTTACCTAAAGGATTTCAAATTACACAACAGTTTCATCCAATAGGATCTGCAGGTCACATTGATATTGAAACTGAATCGGGAACCAAACACATTCGTATTAATCGATTACATATGGAAGAAGATACCGCGAAACAATACCATGTTGAAGATGAAAGCTGGATGGATTTTAACCGTGCTGGTACGCCGTTAGTTGAGATTGTTTCTGAACCTGATATGCGTAGTGCTGAAGAAGCGATGAAGTATGTTGAAAAACTACGGGCAATGCTTGTTTATTTAGGTGTCACTGATGGCAAGATGGAAGAAGGCTCACTAAGATGTGATGTCAATATTTCACTTCGACCTGTTGGTACAGAAGAATTTGGTGTAAAGACAGAAATTAAGAACCTTAACTCTATTTCTAATATCGCCTTAGCAGTGGATGCTGAAATTGCGCGTCAATCAGACCTAATGAATAAAGGTGAAGCAGTTCAACAAGCAACACGTCGCTATGATGATGTGAATAAAACAACTGTACTTATGCGTAAAAAAGAGGGAACAGTTGATTATAAATACTTCCCAGAGCCCAATATTCCACCGGTATTAATCGATGCGAGATGGATGGAAGAAGTTATTTCAAATTTACCAGAACTTCCTTCTGAAAGAAAAGAAAGATACTTAGCTTTAGGTTTAAATGACTTAGATGCAGATCGTTTAATCGCAAATAAAGTTCTATCAGATTTCTTTGATCATTTAATGATGCATACAACACAAGCAAACATCGCATGTAATTGGGTATTAACCGAAGTGATTGCGAACATTGATTTACAGAAGATTTTTGATAAAAACTATGACTTAAAACTTGAAGAATTTGGGCAAATGTTGAATGCCTTAGGTTCAAAAGAAATATCCTCTAAACAAGCAAAAGAAATATTTGTTCATTTATTAAAAGGAAAAGATTATAAAGCGATTGTCAAAGAGTTTAGTATTGAACAAGTGTCTGATGAATCAACCCTACAAACACTGATTGATGAAACCTTAAATGAAAACGAACAATCCATTATTGATTTCCATAATGGTAAAGACCGTGCATTAGGTTTCTTAGTGGGTCAAATCATGAAGAAAACTCGTGGTCAAGCAAACCCTCAAAAAACAAACGAATTATTACTTAAAGCCTTAAAAGAAAGATGCTAGTGCGAAAGATGTGCCTTTAGGCTATAATGGACTATGTTATGAGTAAAAATACAAATCAAAAAACACAAACACAAAGCAAAAAACACAGTAAGCTCTTTAATAAAATTTTTAAAGGGAATGGCGTTTTATGGGCTGGCCTTATTTTCTTTTCAATTCCATTGATTATATTGGCGGTAATTTTACTTCAATCATCACTCGCAACAGGGAATGTTATTGAAGGTAATCGTTTCAATAATGATTTGGATCCAGCGATTACAGATTCGATGTTAGAAAATACGACGACTAACTTAGAAGCGCTTGATGTTCAAACTGTCAGTGTAAATTTACATGCGGCAACCCTTATTATCAGCATTAAAGTTGATCCAGAACTCACCTCTGAAGATTTTGCGCTAATCGCAACAGACGCAGTTGAAGTAGTCGATAATAATATTGCTATTGATACATATTTCACATCTACCGATTCAAAGAAAATGTATGATTTACAAATTGATGTCTATAACTTAGGTATGGCTGATGAAAATGTAAACCTACATACTATCTTAACGAAAAACGGTAATATGACTGAGTGGTCCATTCAAGATGTCTCAACCGCTGTTAATCCTGACTTAGCTGCAGAATTAATCGCCGCAATGGAAGCTAAAAATAATCCAGTTGAAGAGGAAACAACCAATATTCCTACTGATTCAACGGATTCTGAAAACACAGACACAAGTGCTGAATAAAGAGGCTATGGCCTCTTTTTAACTTATGAAAAAGAACGAAATACTTAGACTTAAAGCCATTGATTATACCGACAAAGGACTCGCTGTATGTAAAAGCGAGAATTTTGTGGTCTTTGTGCCAAATATGTTAATTGATGAAGTGGCAGATGTATTGATTGTAAAGGTGAATAAGTCACATGCCTTTGGCAAAGTCAAAACACTGATTGAAAAATCAAATGATCGAATTGAATCACAATGTCCTATTGCGAATATTTGTGGGGGTTGTCAGCTTCAACATATGTCTTATGATCACCAATTAATCTTCAAGAAAAATCATGTTGAATCTTTAATTCAAAGAGCACTTAAAGATGAGTCTTTAAAAGTTGAAGAAATCATTGGTATGGACAAACCTAATCAATATCGAAATAAATCAATTGTGCCATTTAATGAAGAAGGGAATTATGGTTTCTTTCGCTCACACTCTCATGACATTGTGCCATTTGAATCTTGTTTAATTCAAAGTGAGGATGCTGATCAAATTCTTAAAGCAATTCAAAAATTCTATCAACAAAATCATTTATCTTTTGATAATTTACGTAACGTCCTCATTAAAAAAGGCTTTAGTTCGAATGAGTTGATGGTCGTATTAATAGTTCGCAAAAAGAAAATTGACTTGAAAGACGAGTTTGTTGAAACTTTAACTAAAGCATTTCCACAGATTAAAAGTATTCAAATTAATTTAAATAACAGAGATGACAATGTCATCTTAGGCAAAGATTTTGAAGTTATCTATGGATCCAATGTGATTACCGATACACTTGATGGCTTGCACTTTGAAATATCAGCTGCTAGTTTTTATCAAGTCAATCCAGTTCAAACTGTTTCACTTTATCAAAAAGCGATTGATTATGCGGATATAAAAGCGTCTGATACGGTTTTAGATTTATATTGTGGCATTGGAACCATCTCTCTTTTTGCGGCAAGATCAGCCAAAGAAGTGATTGGGGTAGAAGTGATACCTGAAGCGATTGAAGATGCGAAACGAAATGCTAAACTTAATGATTTAAAGAATCTATCGTTTATTTGTGGTGATGCTAAAGATGCCTTTAGTCAATTAAATAAAACAGTTGATGTGGTTATTGTTGATCCACCGCGCAAAGGTTTGAGTGAAGAAACACTGAATAGTATTATTGATTTAGCACCACAAACACTTGTATATGTTTCCTGTGATCCAGGTACACTAAGTCGAGATTTAGTTAAACTTGGTGAGCTATATGATATTAAACACATCAGCTGCGTGGATATGTTCCCACATACCTTTCATGTGGAGACAGTCGTAAAATTATCTTTGAGATAAATAAAACAATTAAGTATTGATTAATATATAATGTATTTTAGACTTAGGGTTAATTAAGAAATGGAGATTGTTATGGAACAATTTGAGAATGTAACAGTTATTAAAAAAGCAAATATCTACTTTGATGGTAAAGTCACTAGTCGTGTTGTTGTGTTTGCTGATGGAACTAAGAAGACTTTAGGAATTTTATTACCAGGTGAATATGAATTTGGGACTGCTGATAAAGAAATTATGGAAGTTTTAGCGGGTGAGATTAAAACCTTATTACCAGGCAAAGATACATGGGAAACATATATCGCAGGAACAAGTTTTGAAGTTTCTGCAAACTCTAAATTTAAAATGGAAATTTCTGAAGTAACAGACTACTGTTGTTCATATATTAAGGAATAAGTTTTGGATATTCGACGCATCAAAGCAGAAGATACTTGGCCGATACGTCATCAAGTAATGTGGCCAAATAAAGACATTGAATATATCAAACTAAAACATGATCAAGATGGCTTTCATTTTGGTCTTTTTTTAAATGATCAATGTATCAGTGTTATTTCACTATTCAAAGATAATCAATCAGCTCAGTTTCGTAAGTTTGCGACCTTAGATGACTATCAAAATAAAGGTTATGGAACGGTTTTGTTAGAGTATGTCATCAATTTAAATGAACAATTAGAGTTTAATCATTTATGGTGTAATGCACGAATTGAAAAAGCACATTATTATGAAAAGTTTGGCTTAATTAAAACAGATCAAAACTTTATAAAGGATCAACAAACATATATTGTGATGGAAAGGAAATTCTATGAGTAAATACGTTCATACCAATATTATTGCGAAAGACAGTGAAAAATTAATTCAATTCTACAAAGATGTCTTTAGCTGTAAAAGTATTGGACAAAAAAGAGACTTAAAAGGGGATGTATTTGATAAGTTAACAGGTATCGAAAATGTTCATATCACAGGTGAGCATCTATTGCTTCCAGGTTTTGATGAGGGGGGTCCAACCCTTGAGATATTTACCTATGAAATGATGGAAGGTAATCAAAAACATTTAGTTAATGCATATGGTTTTTCTCATGTTGCATTTGAAGTAGATGATGTTGAAGAAACGCTTCAAAAACTTATATCATATGGTGGTCAAATGGTCGGTGAACTTATCCATGCTGATTATCCAGATGGACGACACTTATGTGCAGTCTATGCGTCTGATATTGAAGGAAATATTGTTGAAATTATGAAATGGACTAGAAATAGAGTATAAGTATCATTGCCATGCGCTATTGTTTTATATCTTAAAATATTTCTCTTGACTTAAAGTTCACTCCAAGGTCTATAGTAGTTAAAGGAGGACTTTTATGGAACATACTAAACTACATAATGGATTAACAATGCCAATGGAAGGCTTTGGCGTTTTTCAAATTCGTGATCAAGAGGAGTGTAAGCAATCTGTTTTAGATGCGATTAAAACAGGCTATCGTTTGATTGATACTGCCGCTGTTTATGGCAATGAAGAAGCGGTAGGAGCAGCGATTAAAGAGGCCATTGTTAAAGGTTATTGTACACGGGAAGATTTGTTTATTACTTCAAAACTTTGGGTTCAGGATATGAAAAATTTTGAATTGGCAGAGAAGGCGATTACTGAATCTTTACGTAGACTTGATCTAGAGTATTTAGATCTTTATTTACTACATCAATCAATGGGTGATTATTTTAGTGCCTGGCGGGCAATGGAAGCTGCTTATGATAAAGGTTTACTAAAAGCAATTGGAGTATCTAACTTCTATCCACATACACTCACGAACTTTTGTGAAACGGTACGTATTAAACCGATGGTAAATCAAGTTGAACTACACCCATACTACATTCAAGATAAGGCGTTAGAAGTCATGAAATCATATGATGTGATTCCTGAAGCGTGGGCACCACTAGGTGGTGGTCGCTATAATCCTTTTGATGATGAAATGTTAAAAGGGATTGCAGATCAACATGGGAAAACAGTTGCACAAGTTATTTTAAGATGGAATGTTCAAAGAGGTGTTGTGGTAATTCCAAAATCTGTGCATTTAGAACGTATTCAACAAAATTTTGATATCTGGAATTTTAAACTTTCGGATGATGAAATGACACAAATTAGTTCATTAGATCAAGGTTATGTTGGAACCGCTATTAAACACTTTGATCCTGAATTTGTGAAGATGGTTGTTTCTAAGAAAATTCACGATTAAAAAACCCTGAACAATATGTTCAAGGTTTAATTCTTATTCAAATGGGAATTTAAATTGATTTAAATTGAGCTCATCACGGACTGTGATGAGTTCTTTTTGTACCTCTGCATTGACAGGTACACCTTTATCTTCTCGATATAGCCATGCATCATGTTCTTTTTCACCGGCTGTATAAATACGATCTTGGCCAGGAGCTTTTTCTGAGTTTCTTAAAGCTCTTAAGATATCACCAGCTGTTTTCTTGAAGGCGTCTAAACCCATAAAGGCTTCTGTATCAATCGCAATAAAGAAATGACCTAAATGATAGGGTACTTTTTCTCCACTTTCGCCAATACCAGTCAACATCTTTAAGAAGTTTCCTTGTTGTAGGGCGGCGGATAGTACTTCGACAACGGTCGCATAACCATAGCCTTTATAACCACCTAATTCTTCGCCAATGCCACCAAGTGGGGCTAAAGCTGCTTCACCTGCCACTAAATCTTTAAGAATTTGTTCAGAATCAGTCAATGCTGATCCATCACGACCAATAACCATACCAGCTGGGGTTGCTTGATTTGTTCGAGCGAAGTATTCAATCTTGCCTCGTTGAGTAATGGATGTTGCACAGTCTAAGTAAAAATTAAAGGCTTCATCAGTTGGGAATCCAATCGTTAAAGGGTTGGTACCTAACATATTTTCAACCCCAAAAGTTGGCGCAATAGAAGGGCGAGCATTGGTACCTGTCATGCCAATACAACCTGCATTGGCTGCCATATCAGTATAATAGCCTGCAATCCCATAGTGAGTTGAGTTACGAACTGCAACCATACCCATACCATACTTCTTAGCTTTTTCTATAGCCATAGTCATGGCTTTAAAGCCTATGACTTGACCCATTCCATCATGTCCATCCACCACAGCGGTTGTAGCGGTTTCTCTGACGACTTCAAATTCTGTGACAGGGTTTTGGATGCCTGCTTTTATACGATCTAAATAAATTGGTTTAAAACGATTAACCCCGTGAGAATTAATGCCTTTCATATCGGATGCTAATAATACATCACGACATATTTTCGCATCTTCACGTGGAATACCATAGCCCACAAATGCTTCTTCAACAAATTCACTGATTAAATCCCATTGTATAAATACTGAGTCCATATATGCCTCCTACATTTTTATGATCTAAATTCTAAAATCTTTAATTTAATTTTACATTAGGAAGACATGTTTTTAAATGTTGATTTATTATATCGGCAATAAATTTGAATTCATGTTATGAAATTGAAAATATTGCCGATAGACTTTATTATTTCTCATAATCATTCTAAAATTAATCAAAGAGGACAGCGATGAAAAAACTAAATGATTACTTATATTCAGGCGATACAGTTTTGAAGATTATTCAAAGCTATGCTAAAGACTTAAAAGAGTCAGCCATAAAAACAGATAATCAAATCGATCTTTTACATTGTAATTTTCTTCTGCAAATTGGGGAACTTCTTCAACATCGTGAGTTTTTAACCTCTCAATCCCAACGTATACGTGAGTTCTATCAAATGATGGCTAAAGACTATCCATTTTTAGCCTTTACTTTTAAAGGGCGGATTAAATCATTAATACGAGCTGAAAACAAATTCAATGGTTATATTGTGGAATATATCTATGATTATGTTCAAAAGCATCAAAAGTATCCAAGTTTGGTTGAACTTAGAAATAATCTAAGTTTCTTTAGAGATTTGATTGCGTATCGAATCGTTATTTCTTTACCAAAATGCAATTTAAAAGCAGGACAAAATATTGAAGATGAAGAAAATAAGTATCTTTATGATGTAGCGAATAAACTATTAGGTTTCTTAGAAGAAAGAGGTTTTACAGCTGAACTTTCTTCATTTGATGGACCAATTCAATCACCTTTATTAACTGAAGAGGTCAGACCTTATTATCGTGATTATGTCGCAAACCCTGAAAAGAGTGGCTATCAATCCTTACATATTACTTTTTATGACAATATCTCAAGATCGTATATCGAAGTTCAAATGAGAACGAAAACAATGGATGATTTTGCGGAAATAGGACCTGCTAATCACTTAGGCTATGAAAAACGCCAAGAGAGTGAGCGCGCAAAACGACAAGCAATCCCGATAGGTGAAAACAAATACTTTGATGATGCCTATGAAAGAGTGACCTCTCTTCAACAATTAGAACTCTCACAATTAGATGTGAATATGTTTAAGGCCATGGATAATTCGCTCATCAATGATGGTTGCGGACTTTATCGTGGCCGTTTAATTCTACCATTTGAACATTTATCTAGATTTGAATATGACTGAATAAACAAACAAAACTTTATGTCAAAAACTTCAGAGAATATGTAAACCTAAATGCGACCATTGATTTAGCTTAGTCTTAGTGATGAAGCTATTATTTTTACTGATGAAAATAAAATATCATCTATGTGAATGATGTCTTCTTAAGAATCACTTTGATATTGTTCAAGGTTTTTATTACAGTAAACATTTAAAATTTAATGACTTAATCTGTTATGCGCAAAAGATTATTCGAAAATATTAATTATAAAATAACTCTATTTATACTTAAAGAACTAGGCAAGAGAACATGTTTGCTTTTTTATGTTTATATAATTTTGAATTGTGGATGTGCTTTGTTAAGATGGATGTAGGGAATGATGATGTAAAAGTCTTTACATTTATTTAAAATTAAATATAATCTTGATTTGTTTTGGAGGTGTTAATGAAGGAAAAAGAGTTTAGGAACAACACAAACAATAAAACAATTTACAACAAACGTATTGAACATTTGCTGAAAACAGTTCAAGAATTATCCGCAGCCCGTGACTTAGAGACTATTATGGATATTATTCGCCATGCGGCCAGAGAATTAACAGGTGCACAAGGGGCAACCTTTGTCTTAAAGGATCAAGATCAATGTTATTACGTAGAGGAAGATGCCATTTCACCCTTATGGAAGGGAAAACGTTTTCCGATGGATATATGTATCAGTGGATGGGCGATGATTCATAAAGAGCCAGCTGTTATTGAAGATATTTATAAGGATAATCGTGTTCCCATTGATGTGTATCGTAAAACCTTTGTACATAGTTTAGTAACGGTCCCAATTAAGACAAAAGATCCAATTGGTGCGATTGGCTGTTATTGGAAAGATCAACATCAAGCAAGTTCAGAAGAAATTAAAATCATGCAGATGTTAGCGGATACGGCAGCCATAGCCATGGACAATGTATCTTATCAAGAAAATATTGAAACACAAGCTCAACAATTATCTGAATCATTAGAGTCTACATTACTTGCGATTGCGAAAATGGTTGAACAAAAAGACTTATATACTTCAGGTCATCAAAATCGTACCGCAAAGATTTCAAAAGATATCGCCTGTGCCATGGGATTAGATATTGAAACCTGTAATCGTGTATATCAAGCTGCGTCAGTTCACGATATTGGTAAGATTGGTATACCAAGTTCAATATTGTCAAAACCCGCACAATTGTCTCAAATGGAATATGAACTCATAAAAACACATACTCAAGCAGGTTTTGATATTTTAAAAGAAAGTTCAATTATGAGACCTATTGCCAATATATTACTTCAACATCATGAGCGGTTAGATGGCAGTGGTTATCCTTATGGATTAACAAATGAAAATATTATGCGTGAAGCAAAAATTGTCAGTGTTGCGGATGTTTATGAGTCAATGACTTCAGATCGTCCGTATCGAAAAGCTTTGGAAAAGGACGTCGCATTAGATGAATTAATAAGTCACAAAGGAACTCGTTATAGTACAGAAGTTGTAGACGCATTGGTGAGACTGGTTAAGGAAAATGATTATTGATTTAAATGGAGATGTAAAAATGTTATATATGATAATTGTAAAGGCGTCTCGTCATTCTGAAGTTTCACAAAGACCCAGTTTACCTTTAAGAGAACAAATGGATGAATATAATGAGAAACTAGAAGCTGCAGGTGTTAAAAGAGCGGCTTATGGATTAGTTCCGACGGATGAATCGATTCGTTATAAATTTGATAAAGAGGGTAATAAACAAATCTTTCATGGACCCTATAGTTTTATTAATGAGCAAATTGCAGGTTTCTTTATCATTGAAGTAAAGTCAAAAGAAGAAGCTATGAAATGGTTTAGTGATTGCCCTGATCCTATGGGTGAGGGTGAAGGACAAATCGAGTTGAGACAAATTATTGCCTAATTGTGTTAGGATTATGTAGTGATTCAGGAAATTGTCAAAGCATTTAGTTTAATCTTTGTGGCAGAAATGGGTGATAAGACTCAAATTTTAGCCATGGCTTTTGCGACACAATATCCCATATTAAAAGTATTAACAGGCATCGGAATCGGTGCTTTTTTAAATCATGGTTTAGCGGTTATTTTAGGTGCGCTTCTATCAACTGTCATTGATTTTGATTTAATGCAGATGATTGCCGGAATAGCTTTTGTTGGTTTTGGTTTATGGACCTTGAAGATTGAAGACGAGGAAGATGAAGAAACAAGTAAAAAACAATTTGGACCAGTTATTACGGTTTCTATTGCGTTCTTCATTGGCGAATTAGGCGATAAGACTCAATTAACTGCCATCACCCTCGCATCAGAAGCCAGTTATCCAGCCTTTATTCTTTTGGGTACAGTCTTAGGGATGATTGCGACAGGCGCGCTAGGCATTTACGTTGGGAAAAAACTAGGTGATAAGATTCCTGAACTTGCGATTAAATATCTAGCATCAAGCATCTTTTTATTGTTTGGATTTCAAAAACTCTATAGTCAATTGGATTTAATACCATTACTTATCATTTTAGGTCTAGGTTTAGTTACTGCTGGTACGATGGCGATTAAGCTTTATAAACATCATCAGTTGGTGGTATCTCAATTTAGATTAGCTTCTCAAAAACTTTATAACTATTATCAACATGCGTCTCATCATTTAGATAGTATCTGCATGGGTGAACATTACTGTAATGCATGTTTAGGAAAAGATTGTGCGATTGGTCATGCGAAAGAAATTTTAAAAGAATCATTAAATAATGCTGATGAAATTGATGAGACACCGATTTCTAAACATCATTATGCCTTTAAACCCTTTGATAAAGATGAAGTTTTACATGTCTTAGCGGATACATTATTAGTCTTAGAAGAAGTCAATGATGAAAAACGAAATCGTAATGCGCAAATGGTTCGTCAACAATTAGAAATGATTTTAATTGATACAACATTAGATTATGAAAACCTGAATATTTATCTCAAAAACTTTAGTGAACATGATGAATATTTGGGCTTAAAATTACGTGGACAAGTCGCAAAGCTACAAAAATAATTGATACGCTTGTTTGCATTCGCTCAATTATGCATAAAAGTAGAGTAAAATTAAATAGTGTTTTATAGCATACTGACTTAATTTATATACTTTAAGATTTAAAAATGGCCATATTTTAAAAATTAAACACAAAAACACATAAAATATATAAATATGTATCATATTTAATCAAAAATCGCTTTATAATAAGCATAGAACGAGATATTTATGACTAAGAATAAACAAACTCTTTTAACTTTGAATCAGTGGATATGGCGATCCTTTTGGCGCATAGCGGTTGTGCCACTTTTTATCATTGAAATTGTTTTTATTGCGATTTACTTTTCTTCGCAATCTTTTTCAACGGATTTAATGGTGGATTATGTCACTGAAGAATCAGCAGAAGAAATTCAAATCATTGCGAATTCTGAAGCAAATACCATTCAAGCTAAACTTTTATCCATTACAAACTATACTGCTTATTATTCCAGACTTACACAAGCAGCTCATACATCTGGCGCAACACTTTCAAGTGATTTATCATCACGCTTAGCTATGACAGACTATGGTGCACTATATACAACATCTGATTCAGATGAAGGTGGTGTTGCGATTTTCTATAGTGGGGCTGTATATGTCACTGAAAAAGAAAAAGCTAAATTAGGTCAACTCATGGTTATTGAAGATGACATGATCAATCTTCTAGAAACTGAACCATTAGTAACTCAAATTTACTACAATACCTTTGATTCATTAAATATCATTTATCCATACTTCGATACGATTAATCAATATCCTGTTGCGATGAATATTCCTGATTATAACTTTTATTACGAAGCTGATTTAGAACATAATCCTGATAAAGGGGTTGAATGGACAGATGTCTATTTAGATCCTGCAGGCCAAGGTTGGATGGCTTCTGCGATTGCGCCTGTTTATACTGGCAACGATTTTCTAGAAGGAGTTGTAGGGATTGACGTCACAGTTAAGACCTTTACCCAATCAATTTTAAATATGAATGTTCCATATCATGGTTATGCGATGTTGGTGGGTGAAGATGGAACCATCTTAGCTTTACCTGCATTAGGTGAAGAAGATTGGGGTTTAACTGAATATACCGATCATACCTATGATGAAGCCGTTTTAGAAGATACTTATAAACCTTCTGAGTTTAATCTTTATCTTGCGATGCCAGATACAAGTGCTGTTGCGCAAATAAAAACAAATGATGAAGGAATAATCACAACTAATGTTCACGGTGACGAACATACATTATCTTGGTCAACTATTGAAGAAACAGATTGGAAGTTGGTCTTAATGTTGGAACCAGAATCCATCGTTGGACAAATTAATACAATTGAAGACGAGCTATTTAGAATTGGTTACTTTATTCTAGGTGGTATGGTTGTTTTCTATATTATCTTCTTCTTGTTTATGGCTGAAAGAGCACGCTCAATGTCAGAATTTATTTCTACTCCATTATCTGCTTTAAACGCCATCTTTAAAGAAATTGGTCAAGGACATTATAAAGTGCAAGTGACAAATACCGATGTTAAAGAATTTAATGAAACGCAAGATCAAGTCATTAAAATGGGTCAACGTTTATCTAATGCGAATAAAGCATTGGTGCGTAGTGAAGAACGTTTTAATTTAGCTTTAGAAGGTGCTGAAACTGGTTTATGGGATTATAATGTTCGCACAACAGAAGTTTATTTCTCACCTAAGATGAAAGATATTTTAGGTTATAAAGATCATGAATTAGAGGCAACGTTATTAGCTTGGGTATCCATTGTTCATCCTGAAGATCAAGCTAAACTTGAAGGTATGATTAGTGATATGGTTGAAGGTGGCAAGAAGAATGTCAACCTCGAAGTACGTGTTAAAACAAAGTCAGGCAAATATATTTGGAATGCGATTCGTGGTGGATTAATCACTGATCCTAGTGGACATCCAATTCGTATTATCGGAACTAATTTAGATATTACTGAACTGATTGAACAAAAAAATAAGAACACACAACTACAGAGTGATTTAATAAAGAAAGAAACTGACTTTGCAGAACTTAAAGAAGTCAGTTCACGTGATCCATTAACCGGTGTTTATAACCGACGATTCCTTCAAGACTTTAAAGCAAATCGTGGTGAAAAATATTGTGTTGCGATGTTAGATCTAGATCACTTCAAAAAAGTTAATGATACTTTTGGACATGTGGTTGGAGATGAACTTCTTAAACATACGATTCATATTATTAAAGAGTCAATTCGTCACACTGATACGATTGTTCGTGTTGGAGGGGAAGAGTTTGTGATTGTGTTTAAGGATACTGTTCTTGATGATGCGCATGATGTCTGTGAAAAAATTAGAGGGAATATTGAGAAACATCCGCTTTCTAAAGTGGGTACACAAACCATTAGTATAGGTTTAACTCAACTAAAGAGTATTAATGATTTAGAGGCAAGTTTAAAACGTGCAGATGAAGCGCTCTATGATGCGAAACATCAAGGCCGAAATAAAGTAGTACTACATGAAGATTAAGCGATAAGAGATTATCGCTTTTTTATGAGATTTGTTTATAGGTGTACAATTGACTTATATATGAGTGTAAATATAGGGGACATTTATGAATTTCGTATTTGAATGGTTTTCAAAGTATTTTGAGTTTACAACAAAGCAATTTAAACATGAAACACTGTTTGTTCAAAGAAAGATATTTTATAACATCATCGTCATTAATCTATGTTTAGTGATGGCTTCGTTTATTCTAATGAATTCATTTTTGCACACTGCCCAAACAACTGAAAATCAAGGTTTTTTTATTGGCGTTATCTTCTTTTTAATCTTTAATTATTTTTTAATTCAAAGAGGTCATAGTTCACATGTTGTGCCTTTGTACTTCGCTTTTATTTTCTTATCTTTTTTCACGTATTTTAATCAAGTGGATGTTGATGATGTGGTCATTGTGGGTATGTTTTCATTTATCACATCCTTATGGATTTTTATTTCATATCGCTGGTGGCATTTGCTTTTACATTTGATAAATACAGTGATTGTCATTGTTTTAAGGATCAATCTAGTAAATCAACAGTTTGATTTGGGTCAAATTTCAACCGATAAATTGATGTTGACAATAAATGCTTATATGTATTTAGGGCTTGGTGTTTTAGCGGGGAGTTTAATTTATTACTTAATGGATCGTGAACTAAAACTTTCAAATCAAGAAGCTGAAGAATTCAAGCGTCATTCACTGATGTATTCAGAGCTATTAAATGTTTTGAATGATAGTGAACAAAATGATGTTGGAACACATTTAGAAGGCTATTTTGATGTTTTAACTGGTTGTTTAAATCGTTTAGCTTATCATAAGTTTTTTACTACTTATGCGAAAATCCGTTATCAGGATAAAAAACTTAAAATCGTCTTTTTAGATTTAAATGATTTGAAATATGTAAATGATACTTTTGGACATGAAAAAGGGGATGAATATATTTTGTCAACTGTAAATTCTATTCAATCGAAAGTGCATGAGCATGAAGGATTATATCGAGTCGGTGGTGATGAGTTCATCTTAGTTGTCGTTGAAGAAAATTATGATCAACTACATCGTTCATTGATGGAAGCGAAATATGAGATTATCAATTTCTTTCAACATGAACATTTCATAGGTGATTTTTCCTTTGGGATTGCTTCCATTGAAGAAATCAATGACTTTGATCTTGAAACCTTAGAGAAAATGGCTGACGAAAGAATGTATCATATGAAACGCGAAATAAAACAGAAAAAGGCAAATCATTAAATGTTTATACGAAAAACGGTTAAATCTTTGTGACAAGACTCACATAGGGGGTGGATGCAACGATAAAAAGCGAAATTTTACAAAATTTCAGTCGATATTATTCACTAGAATCATTATAATATTGTTTAGGAGGCTTATTAAAAATGAGTAAAACAACATATGAATGTCTAATGGCTGCGTTTGCTGGTGAATCACAAGCAAATCGTAAGTATACTGCGTTTGCACGCAAAGCTGAAGCTGAAGGTTATAAGAACGCTGCTAAATTATTTAAATTAGCTGCAGAAGCTGAAACACTTCACGCATTAAAAGAATTTGAAGTAGCTGGTCATGTTAAATCAACTGCTGAAAACCTACAAGTTGGTATTGAAGGTGAAACATATGAGTTCAGCGAAATGTACCCAGAATTTGAAGAAATCGCAAAAGCTGAAGGAAACAAAGCTGCTGAAGTCGCATTCAGATGGGCAAAATTAGCTGAAGTATCACATGCAGAAATGTACAAAGATGCACTTGCAAACTTAGATTCAGAAGAAGAAGTATTCTACTATTACTGCCCAGTATGTGGTAAGATCGAAAAATCTCGTCCAGAAAAATGCGATATCTGTAATTTAGCTGGCGACAAATTCATTAAGGTTTAATCGCTTAGGTCCAATCCATGATTGGACTTTTTTATTGGGCATATGAAATGAAATCAGTTCAAGGATTTCATATTATGGACTTACAAAAGGAAAGTTTATTTATGAAACACTATCGAAGAATTGAAAAAACAATACAAAACCCATCACGACATTGGGTAGGAAATGGCTTTAATGTCCAACAGTATTTTCCATCAAGACAAGGAATGTCTTTTATGGAGCGATTTTCACCCTTTATATTAATGGACTATAATGCTCCATCAACATTTAAAGGAACAAATGATGATGTAGGGGTTGATATCCATCCACATCGTGGTTTTGAAACGGTGACATTTGCCTTTAAGGGCAAGGTTGAACATGGAGATAATCACGGGCATAGCGGTGTTATACAAGAAGGTGATATTCAATGGATGACTGCTGGATCAGGTGTTTTACACAAAGAATTTCATGAGAAAGAATGGGCAAAACATGATCGTGTTTTCCATATGATTCAACTATGGGTTAATTTACCTGCTAAAGATAAAATGACTCAACCCAATTATCAAGCACTTACAAAAGGTGATATTGGATCATTTGTGGATGAAAAGAGTGGCGCAAAAGTTATTCTGTACGCCGGTGAAGCATTTAATCATAAGGGTGTTGCGAATACCTTTAGTCCAATGAACATCTTTAAAATCGCTTTAAGAAAAGGACAGCACATTGATCTTAATGAACCCAATGATTTTAATTTAGGTTTTCTAGTCATCAGTGGCTCAGTTGAAGTTAATGAAGACAAAGTGCTACAAGAAAGTGATTTTGTACTCTTTAGAAATGAAGCAGGTTTAGTAGAAATTAATGCATTAGAAGATGCCGAAGTTTTTGTCTTAAGTGGCAAACCACTGAATGAACCAGTTGTGGCTGGTGGCCCATTTGTGATGAATACTGAAGATGAACTAAGACAAGCTTATCTTGATTATCAATCAGGCAAATTTGGTTCATTTGATTTTTAGTCACTTAGACTCATAATAAAGTTTGTCATAGCAACTTCACTCTCTTGACAATTTGATTCAATCCATTGGATTAATACACTGAAAAGACCTGAAGCGATGTAGGATGTAAAATATTTTTGCTGTATATCAGATTTAGCAATTTTAGTCGTCTGTGTTCTAAAAAAGAGATCCATGTATTCTAAAAAAACATCATAAATAAGAAAACTTAATTTTGCCTTTATAAATGTTTGAAACATTTGTCGATGTGTTCTAAAAAAGATAAAAAATAAATGAGTTCGCTCACGTTTTGATTGAGATTTTTCTTGTTCAATTTGAAAGATTAATTGATCAAACAATTCTTTAAGATAATCGATGATAATAGCTTCTTTACTTTGATAGTTTCGATAAAAGGCAGGTCGTGAAACACCTGCTTTTTTGGTGATTTCACTAATATTTATTTGATTAAATTCTTTAGTTTCCAAGAGTAGAATTAAACTTGTAAATAGAGATTCTTTACTAATACGTTTTTGAGTTTCAGAGTATTTTTCAGACATTACACTTTGCTCCTTTTGTTACACATGGATTGACTTTAGTCTATTTGAACTATACATTTATCTTGTATATGTTACAAGTGTAACGTTTAAAAGGATAAACTTATGAAAGTAGAAAACAATACCATTTTAATCACTGGTGGAAGTTCTGGAATTGGTTTAGAAATGGCTAAACAGTTTTTGAATCAAGAAAATACAGTTATAATTACAGGTAGAAATAAAGCCAAACTTGAAAGGGTGCAAGCACAATTTCCCAAAATACATACTTATGTTTGTGATGTATCCCATCTTGAATCGATTAAAGATTTATATGAAAAGATTAATGTTAAATTCCCACAATTAAATATGTTAATAAATAATGCTGGTGTGATGAAGGGAATTAACTTACTTAAAGATCATGATGATTTTAGTGAAGAGATTGATATCAATCTAAAAGGTCCAATTCATATGATAGAATATTTTTTACCCTTGCTATTGAAACAAGAAAAAGCTGCTATTGTCAATGTGAGCTCAGGTTTAGCCTTTATTAATTATGCTGAAGTACCCATCTACTGTGCTTCTAAAGCAGCCCTTCATACCTACACTAAAATCCTGCGAGAACAATTGAAGTCCACATCTGTTAAAGTATTTGAACTTGCACCGCCTAAAACGGATACACCTTTGTTTTCATCATCAAATAAAATGCCAACTTTATCAGTGTCAGAATTAGTCAAATCACTGATGAGAGGTCTTAAAAGGAATCAAGTTGAAATTCTTCCAGGTTTAAGTAGAATTCTTAAATTTGTTGGAAGAATGACATTATAGAAAAAGGAGAATGATTATGTTAATTGATTGTAGTTTAAAGGTCACAAAAGAAATGAGAACGGATGCTCAAGGAAATGAAACAAAAGCACTCAGTGGTCATTTAGGAACCCATTTTGATGTGATGAATCAAGTTTTTCCGCTAGAGTTTACAGAAAGAAATGGCATCGTTTTTGATGTTTCTAAGATTAGAGATAGAGATATTGATCTAACTGATATTGATCAAAGTAAAATTAAAAAAGATCAGTTTGTAGCGTTTTATACGGGATTTATTGAAGAGGAAATGTATGGAACGGTTCGTTATTTTAAAGAACATCCACATCTATCCTTTGAACTCATCGATTTCTTATGTGAAAAGAAAGTATCTATCATTGGGATTGATGCGGCAGGAGTAAGACGTGGTATTGAACATACGCCTACTGATCAAAAATGTGCGGATCAAGGAATATTCATCATTGAGAATTTAGTCAATTTAAAAGAACTAGTTGACCATGAATGTATTATGAACACATATCCCATAAACTTTGAAGATTGGACAGGTTTACCAACCCGAGTCATTGCGAAAATCAATGGATAATTCAAACGTTTTGAATTGGCTAGAATCAACCATCCAAAATGTAGAAGCTCAAGCAGATAAATTTAAAGAAGGAAGTTCACAAGCGACACTTATTAAAAATCGATTATTTGCACTTAAAACTTCACTTTCTCTACTTGAGAAAGAAGAAGGGGTAGAGGTTGATTTAATTCAAGCTTTAGAACCAATGAAATCAATTCTTAGAAAGAATATGAAAGCACAGGAAAAACATTCTAAAGAAACATCAATCTATAAGCGACTTCAAAGAAATATTGATTGTGCACAATTCTGTGTCGAACTAATCGAAGATAAAATTGTAAAAGGATGAGAAATCATTCTTTTAATTTAGGTATAATAAAAAGGTGGATATTCAATCATTAATCAAAAAAGATAAACTCATTCTTAAGTTTAGTTTCTATGGTTTCTTTAAGAACTTAAAATTCTTTGAACCTTATCTTTTAATCTATCTTTACTCATTAAACATTGATTTGTTTTATATGGGCATTTTATTATCCATACGTGCGACTTTTACCTATCTGTTTGAAGTACCAAGTGCGATTGTGGCCGATATCTTTGGGAAAAGAAATACACTTTTACTCAGTTTTGTCTTTTATATGATATCTTTTGTATTTTATTTTATTGGCTCGAATTTCATTATCTTAGCGATAGCGATGATGTTTTTCGGTTTAGGTGAAGCGTTTAGATCAGGCAATCATAAAGCCATGATTTTAGCTTATTTAGAAGAAAAGGATTGGCAAAAACATAAAACATTGATTTATGGTCATACACGTTCTTACTCATTATTAGGTTCATCTATTTCAGCCCTCTTATCCATACTTTTTATCTTAAATTTACCAATGATTAAATGGATTTTTATCCTTTCAATTATTCCTTATCTATTTGATTTTGTTTTAGTTGCGACCTATCCACAAAGACTCAATGAAAAACAAACATTAAGTGCACATGAAAATATCTTTAATTTTGGTTTTAAACAAATAAAAGGGATTGTGCAGGATCGGAATATTGTCAAAATCGTGATGAGTAGTTCAATCTATGATTCAATTTTTAAAACGATTAAAGATTATATTCAAGCGATTTTTGCCTTATTACTTGTATCAGCATCCATGAGTACATTATTTAGTTTTGATGCTGATGATAGTTTAAAAATTCTATTAGGTTTAATGTATGCGATGTTTTATATCTTTAGTTCATATGCTTCACGTAATGTCTATCGATTACTCAAGAAACAAACGGCGATTAACTTATATGAGCAACTCTTCTTTATGCTCGCTATTAGTTTTGTGCTATTAGCGTTTAGTGTACAAATGAACTTTGCTGTATTAACGATGTTTATTTACTTATGCTTATATTTAATGAAAGATGCGAGAAGACCAGTATTTGTGGATGTTGTAGATGATGTGATGAAGAAAGAACAAAGAGTGACTGTGTTATCAATTGAGTCACAAATGACAGCCATGTTGATGATTGTCTTTGCGCCAATCTTTGGTTATATTGCAGAACATATTGGCATATCATTTCTGTTTTATGTGCTCGCCATTTCAGTATTTAGTTTAAGTTTTGTATTACGTGTTAGGAGAGATAGATGAATTTAAGAGAAAAAGCCGATAAGTTAATTGATTTTATTCCGATATTACTTTTAGCGCTTAGTAAAAAAGAGACACCAATTATCGCAAAGCTATCAGCTGCAGTAGCGGTGGGTTATGCACTGTCTCCGATTGATTTAGTTCCAGATTTTATTCCTTTTATTGGTTTATTAGATGATTTAATTATTGTCCCAATTTTAATTTACTTTACCTTACTAATGATTCCAGATGAAATCATTGAAAGATGTAAAGATGAAGCCAAAGAAAAGGATTTAAGATTAAATAAAAAGTGGTTTTATGCGATCCCAATCCTAATAATTTGGTTAATCGTCATTATTGTGATTATGACGATGTTAATGAACTAGCGAATCTTCGTTAGTTTTTTATTTGTTTAAACAAAAATGATTAAAATGTGTCATAATATATCTAATAGATATATGAGAACGAAAACACGTTATGTTTTATTAGGACTTTTATCGCAAAAGTCACAAACAGGTTACGACTTAAAGAAACATATAGATGAGAACTTTAAGGCTTTTTGGAATGAATCTTATGGGCAGATATATCCAGAACTAAAAAAACTCTTAAAAGAAGGACACATTAAAGTTGATGATAAACAAAAAGATAGCCGACGAAATACTGTTTATTCCATCACAAAAAGCGGACAAAAAGTGCTTCAATCTTGGTTAGAAATTGAACCTGAGAAAGAAAGCGTTCGATTAGAAATACTCTTAAAAACGTACTTCTCTAATTTTGGAAACAAAGAATTTATTATTGATTACTTAGAAGGCTTTAAAGAAAGTCATGATGTGGACCTAAGGCGATTAAAAGCGTTCAAAGATTCGATGCATCCAAGTGATCAAAGAGAGTTGATTCGGATATTAGATTTTGGAATCAAGATTAATAAAGCCTATGTGCAGTGGTGTGAAGAGAGTTTATATGAATTTAAAAAGGAGGTCAGTTTATGAGAACATTAGTCATCTATTATTCATTTGATGGGAATACACAATTTATTGCAGAAAATATCGCATCCTCTTTAAATGCTGACCTTTGTCGTATTAAACCAGTCTATGATATTTCACAATCAAAGTTTAAGCAGTATATTGACGGCGCACGATTAGTTTTAGATAAATGCAAACCACAACTACATAACTTTCATGTTGATTTTAGTCGCTATGATCGTATTTATGTGGGAACACCTATTTGGGCATTTAATGTCGCACCAGCCATTAGAACTTTATTATTAGATAAAATTAGAGATAAAGAAGTCGCATTATTCTACACTCATAGTGGTTTTGAACATAACTTTGTTGATAATGCAAAGCAATTAATTGAAAAGAATAATCGTTTATTCTCTATTCATGGGTTTAATAATGTTAAACAACATCAAATGGACTGCATCCATGAGAGTCAACGATGGGCACATCGGTTTGTTGTATGAGTAAAGACTTAAAAGATTTATCACTTGATGAATTATGGCAATTATTCCCAATTATCATTAAACCCTACAACAAGCATTATCCTGATTGGTACACAGAAGAAGCAAATTCATTAAATGCTTTATTAAAAGATTATAAGGTCTTAAGAATGAATCATATTGGTAGTACAGCTATACCAAAGCTAGCTTCTAAACCAACGATTGATATATTATGTGAACTTGAAACACATCAAAATATTGATGAAGTCGCACAGCTTTTAGCGCAATCGAAGTGGATTATCATGCATGAAGACACAGAAAATCATGCTTATGTTTTGAATAAGGGTTATACAATTAAGGGCTATGCAGAGAAAGTCTTTCATTTGCATTTAAGATTCTTTGATGATCATCATGAACTTTACTTCAAAGATTATTTGCTAGAACATCCTGATATTGTACGTGAATATGAGAAACTTAAGAAAGACTTAGCGATTCAATATAAACATCATCGAGAACATTACACGGATGCGAAAACTGAGTTTATTCAAAAATATACTAAACGTGCACGAACACTTTATAAAGATCGATACAAAAGCATTTAACAGATGCTTTTTATTTGACTTGAATGAAAACATAAGTTATAACTACACTATATACAAAATGTATATAGTGAGGTGAAATGAAAGATCCGCGACCAAAATTAAATCGAGAACACTTCTTACAAGTCTGTTTAATGGTCTTGTTAAAAGAGAAATCTAATTATGGATATCAACTTCTAGAGGACTTAGAACCCTTTGGAATTGATTCAGAATCACTTAATATTGGAGCTTTGTATCGAAGTTTAAGAAAACTTGAAAATGAAGGCTATATTGAATCTGATTGGATTGATAGTGATCAAGGCCCTCAAAAAAGAATCTATCATTTGACTGACTTAGGAAAAACTAACTTAAATGATCGTATGACTTTTATTCATCATCGTCGTCAAAGTTTAGAGAATTTAATACATCAATATGAAAAGGGAGATTTAAAATGACAACTTATATAACAATCTATGGTTTAAGTTTAATTGCGCTAGTCACATCACTTGTTAAAAGCAAAGAAAAAACAATGAAAGCTTTTAAGATAGGACAAAAAGCTTTTTTGAAAACATTGCCAAGTATTTTACTGGTTGTTGGAATTGTAGGTTTAACTTTAGGCTTACTAACACCTGAAATTATTGCGAGTTTTATTGGTGAAGAAGCTGGTTTTATTGGCACAATTGTTGCGGCTGTTTTAGGCGCAGTTACTTTAATCCCTTCCATTGTGGCATTTCCTTTAGCGGGATCTCTTTTGGAGAATGGAGCATCTCTAACGACCATGTCTGCTTTTGTGACAACTTTAGTGATGGTTGGCTTTGTGACCATGCCAATGGAAATTAAGATTTTAGGTAAGAAATTTACCTTTTTAAGAAATGGTTTAAGTTTTATCTTTGCACTAGTAATTGCGGCGATTATGGGGGTATTACTCTAATGAAACAGATTAAACAATATAAATGGGTTATCGTTATACTTTTTGTTTTTATTGCATTATTTTTTATCGATCAATCTGCAGCCGTTAGATCAACAACTGTAACAGCTAATTTTATCAAAGAAATGATTATTGTAATGCCACCTGTGTTCTTACTAATGGGTTTAATTGATGTTTGGGTACCAAAGGATCAAATTCAAAAATATCTAGGTCATCAATCTGGTATCATGGGATCTATTATTGCGTTTATTATGGGAACTCTACCTACTGGTCCTTTATATGCAGCCTTTCCATTAGTGGCACAACTCTTACGCAAGGGAGCAAGTATTAAAAACATGATTTTATTTATGGGAGCATGGGCTGCGCTTAAAATCCCACAAATGATGATGGAAGTAAGTTTCTTAGGCTTAGAGTTTGCAGTATATCGTTTTGTTTTAACACTTTTAGCTTTAATTGTAATGGGCATGATAATGCAAGTAATTTTAAATAAAGATAAAGAAAAAGCATGGCTAAAATCTGATTTAGAAGCAACAAAGAAAATGATGCAAAAGAAAATGCAGGCTAAGCAATAATCTAGCTTAAAAATTAAGCTAAAGTGCTTGATATGATACAATTAAACTACAAGTAAAACGCTTACAAGGAGTTAATTATGTCAACTGTTTATTCTGATATTGAATATCATGTACAACTAAAAAAAGGGGATGTCGGGGAATACGTTATATTACCGGGAGATCCTGGTCGCTGTGAGAAGATTGCGAAACATTTTGATGATGCAAAACTAGTCGCGTCAAACCGTGAATATACAACCTATACTGGAACATTAAATGGTGTAAAAGTATCAGTAACATCAACTGGTATCGGTGGACCTTCTGCTTCAATTGCGATGGAAGAATTAGCCCATATAGGCGCAAAAACTTTTATACGTGTGGGGACTTCAGGTGGTATGCAAGAAGAAGTTTTAGGTGGTGATGTCGTTATTGCGACAGGTGCCATTCGATTAGATGGAACCTCTAAAGAATATGTCCCAATTGAATACCCAGCTGTGGCTGATTTTGATGTGGTAATGGCTTTAAAAGAAGCTTCCATTGATTTAAACGCAAGACATCACTTAGGTGTTGTCCAATGTAAAGATAATTTCTATGGTCAACATGATCCTAGTTCTATGCCGGTTGGTTATGAACTGATTAATAAGTGGGATGCTTGGAAAAGAGCTGGTGCATTAACCTCTGAAATGGAATCAGCAACTTTATTTATTGTGGGGTCTACAAGACGATTAAGAGTGGGATCTGTTTTACTGGTTGTCGCAAATCAAACACGACGTGAAATGGGCTTAGAAGATATTCAAGTGCACGATACTGAAATCGCGATTAAGGTTGCGGTTGAAGCCATTCGTAAACTCATAGAAAAGGATAAAGCCCAATAGGGCTTTTTTGAATAAACATGAACGAAATAGATAGCTTTATTCAGGAGTATCCTGAAGCTACACAGAAAAAATTAGAAGCATTACGCGCACAAATCCACAATTTATGTGAATGTGATGAAAAAATTGCTTATGGCATACCAACCTTTGTTTATAAGAAGAAAAACTTAGTGCATATGTCTGCCTATCCTCGTCACATAGGCTTTTATCCTGGAGGAGATGTAATTGAGTATTTTGAAGATGAGATTTCTCAATATACCTATGGTCGTGGATCCATACAATTTCCGCTTGAGGAAGAACTACCAATGGATTTAATAAAAAAGATGACAGTCTTTAGAATTAAACAGGTGGATGACAATGCATAGTAGTGCGCAAACAGCGGATGAATATATAAGTGAGTTTAGTGAAGCTGAACAAGCGGTATTAACTAAACTTCGTAAGTCAATTAAAGACGTTTTACCTGAAGGTTTTGTCGAAGGCATGCAGTATGGCATGATTAGCTATTTTGTACCCTTAGATAAATATCCACAAGGCTATTTAAATGATCCCGCAGTACCTGTTTCGTATATTGCGCTAGCTAAACAGAAAAATCATTATGCCTTTTATTCACTTGCATCATATGGATTAAAAGAACTCTTTGAAAAAGAGAAGACACGTTATGAAAAGACCTACGGCAAACTTGATCATGGTGTATCTTGTATTCGTTTTAGAAATGAAAAAAAGATAGATCTTGAACTTGTAAAAAATATAACAAAAGCCATGAGTCTAGATGAATTTATTGCCTATTATGACAGAGAGAGAGGAAGTAAATAGTGGATATCAAAGATTTAATTGCGGTCCCTGATTTGTTTTCATTTAAGAAAATCCTCTTTGTCCAACCTCATCCAGATGATAATGAAATTGGGGCAGGCGGAACGATTGCTTTATTGACTCAAAAGGGTGTTGAACTTACTTACTTAACGGTCTCAAAAGGACAGGGTGGATCAGAAACACTTTCATCTAAGGACTTAGTTCAAATCAGACAAAAAGAACTTAAAGCAGCTGGAACGGTTTTAGGTGTCAAAAACTATATCCAATTAGATTTGATTGAATCACATTATCCTGATGAAAAAGAATTGGTTTCTAAAATTGTAAATGTTATTAGAGAAGTTAGTGCAGAATGTGTTGTTACTGTTGACCCTTATTTAAAATATGAAGCACATCCGACACATCGTAAAGTAGGACAAGCTGTTTTAGATGCTTGTTTATTTTCAGGTAATAAACATTTTCCTTTTCCTGATCAAAATAATCATTCACATAGAGTAAGTGCAATCGCTTTTTATGCATCTGCTTGTCCAAATACGGTGATTGATATAAGTTCAACAGTTGATTTAAAATTTCAAGCGATACAAAAACATCAAAGTCAATTTGATCAAGAAGGTTTTAAACAACTTAAACAATATCTAGATTTTAGACATCTTGAAAATGGAAAAGAAAAAAACATCTCAGTAGCTGAGACGTTTAAAATACTGCCGTTAATATTAAGTCATATGATGGTGGAAAGTGAAATGTATTAATTGATAAATTGTTTTAGTGTTTCAATGTATTCTTCACGATAATCGCCAACACTACAAGCGTGTTGACTATTTTTAAACAGTTTAATCTGAGTGTTTGAAAACTTCTCATTAAAATGAACAGATTGAGTATAAGGAACAAAATGATCACTTGTGCCATGTATAAGAAGGAGTGGACGATCAATGTCTTTAAGTTTTTTATACACATTAATTTGATCAATGGTGAAACCTAATAGTATCTTCATCCAAATAGATAAACCAAGCATAAAGAGGAGGGCAGGACCCTTATAGATTTTCATAGCTTGTTTTTTAAGGATAGGATCTAAATTGGTATACGCTGAATCTGTTACGACAGCTCGTACATCCTTATGCAAGTTATGTGCAAGCGCAAATAAAGCCGTTGAGCCTCCCATGGAAATTCCATGAATTACTTTAGCTTTTGTATAACCTAAGTCATTAAGTTGTTTAATCCACAGATTTATGTCTTGATAATCACCTAAACCAAAGCGAATGAGTGAACCTGATGATAAACCATGAGCACTTAGATCAATAAGTAGGGCATTCATCTTAAATTCATCACCATAGACTCTCGCAAAGAGTGACATATTGATGGCTGAAGAAGTATAGCCATGAATGATTATTGCGGTTTCAGCATCTTGCCCATAAGTGTTTAAAAAATAAGCACTTCTTTTTTGACCTTTCACTTTTATTTCAAGCATCTCAGGATTTTGACTCATGAGCCAAGCTTGATCAGGCTTAAAAAATGACCAGTCAGCTTGTGACAAATCATCTGTCTTCTTTAGAAAACTTTTAGAAACATTACGATTAAAGGTCATTTGAAAAAGTATGAAACTTATGAGTAAATAAAGTGACAGAGCAATTAAACTTGTATCCATAGTAATATTATAACAATATCAATTTGAAAGGTTAAGACAGATGAGCGAACTTCAACAACTACAAAAACGTGTAAATTCACAGCGGAAAAAAGAAAGTGGTCGATTACCGCTGAAATTAGCGCAAGAAGCTGAGTGCATTTTGAAACAGAAAAATGTTGAAAACGAAGATGCCATCTTTATTCTTTTAGCGGCTGCCAATTATTTAAATACCTTTGTTAAACAAAGTCATGATAAACACTTTGAAGATAATTATTTCTTTAAACAAGAACTTGTTGATGCCTTAAAGAATGTTGATCGAAGTTTAGTTAAATTGGGTCAAGAGAAAAATGTTTTAACCGCAGAAATCTATGGTTTTCAATTTAGTTTTCATCATGTTGATTTTGATAATTTAAAAGAAACTGCTGACTTAGAAGAGAGTCATTGGTCAGGCATACGTCTACAGCCTTATGCCTTAGATATTTTTAAATTTGCTTTGTCATTAAATGATGATGAGGGTGAATTTGTGAATCAACTTAAAGCTTTAGCTGATCCCATGCGTTTGAAAATTCTTGATAGCTTAATTGATCAAACACGATGCGCCTGTGAATTTACAGCTGATTTACCGATTTCTCAATCAACCTTGTCGCATCACTTATCTGTTCTTCATAAAGCTGGTTTGATCACGATTGAAAAAGAAGGTGTCAGATCAAATGTTAGTATTAACCAAGAAGCTTTTGAATCTTGTCAAAAGAATTTAAGTAAATATCAACAAAAAATGAAATGTTTGTGTTAATATATCGATATGTATCGATATATAGTAGATGGCTTTAGTGCCTTTAATGACATTTTCTTAAAAATGAACTGGTTGTCAGAAACGATTGAGTATCTTTTTATCAACCTTTTACATTTACCAGACAGTAATCTAACTCACATTGCGGTTTACTTTACCTATGATGTGATTAAGATTTTAATTTTACTTGTCACACTTATTTATTCTATCTCTTGGGTTCAATCTTATTTTCCACCTGAAAGAACACGAAAAATATTAGGAAAATATAATGGATTTAGTGCTCATGCGATTGCGGCTTTACTTGGAACCATTACCCCATTTTGTTCATGTTCATCTATACCACTCTTTATTGGATTTACGGCTTCAGGTTTACCTGTTGGTGTAACCTTTAGTTTTTTGATTTCTTCACCTTTAGTTGATATGGCATCAATTATATTATTAGCGTCTATCTTTAATTTTAGAATTGCCTTTGCCTATGTCGTGGTTGGTTTAATCTTAGCGATAAGTGGTGGTTATGTCATGTCAGTCTTTAAAATGGATCGATATGTTGAAGATTTCGCAAAAAATAGACGGGCTATGCCTAACTTAGAAATTGAAATGACTAAACGGGATCGTCATGACTTTGCTTGGGCTCAAGTTAAAGATATTGTTCAAAAAGTGTTTATCTATATCTTAATTGGCGTAGGTATTGGGGCAGCGATTCATAATGTAATCCCACTTGATTGGATCATGAGTGTACTTGGTCCAAATCATTGGTATTCAGTTGTTCTTGCGACTTTATTAGGCGTTCCAATCTATGCGGATATCTTTGGCACATTACCAATCGCGCAAGCTTTACTTGAAGTTGGGGTAGGTCTAGGAACTGTTTTAGCCTTAATGATGGCCGTCACAACATTATCACTGCCTTCAATGATACTGCTTAAAAAAGTGGTTAAAATGCCGCTCTTAGTCCTATTTGCAGTCTATTGTACGATTGGGATTATGATTATTGGTTTTGTCTTCAACAACATTCAAATGTTCTTACTATAGGAGGTAAAGAAGATGAATATAAAAATTTTAGGTAAAGGTTGTCCCAATTGCAATAAATTGGAAGCCAACACAAAACAAGCTTTAGAAAATTTAGGAATGACTGCCACTTTTGAGAAAGTGACTGACATTGATACGATTCTATCTTATGGTGTTATGAGTACACCTGCTTTAGTGGTCGATGAAAATGTAGTCTCGATGGGTAAAGTCTTAGATACTAAGGCCATTGAGCGTTTATTCTCACCAACGGGTCCTAGTTTAAAAAATTATTAGTGAAGCACCTTTAAAAAGGTGTTTTTTCTTCTAAAGGTCTATAATGAATAAGAGGTTAAGCTTATGAATCATCACCATGTACGTATCTATCAGTTAAGAGGATCAGATTTAATTGTCACTGATTTTGAAAACTTCAATGAAGAAAATGTGTTAGAAAATGATTTAGTGTGGATTGAGGTCAATGGCTTTGATCAGGTCAATCAAGTTTTACAGCTAGACCTTTTTAAACAGGTCCATCCACTATTAAAAGAAGATCTACAAGAACTAAATCCACGAGCTAAGATGCAAATCTTTGATTACTTTTCATCGATTGTTTTAAAACTCTTAAGTACCAGTGATTATCATATAGAAGTCTCACAATTAAACTTAATTGTTTCACAAAATGTTTTATTAACGGTATTTGAGAAACCATATAAAGGTTTAGATGACTTAAAACTTAGACTTCAAGATAAACCATTTAAACAAATGGATACCCTACTACACGCCATCTTAGATGCCGTAGTGGATGATTATAATATTGTCTTTGATGAATGGTCTACCCATATTGATGAGACTGAACAAGCACTCCTCTCACATAGTGATGAGGATCATATGCAGGCACTTCAAAGTTATAAAAAAGAACTCTTTATGATTTATCGATCGATTACGCCTATGCGTGATGTTTTAAGTCGGATTACCCATAAAGAAATTGACTTTATGACGGACGTGATTGCGCTTTATCATCGTGATGTACAAGATCATCTCATTCAAGTCTTAGATGAATTAGAACTGTATCGAGAAACTGTAAATACAATGGTTGAAGTTTATTTATCTTCTTTATCCAATCGAACCAATGAAATTATGAAAGTCTTAACTGTTATTTCAACGGTGTTTATTCCTTTAACCTTTATCACCGGTTTATATGGGATGAATTTCTTGTATATGCCTGAGTATTCTCAACCCTATGCCTACCCAATTGTATGGTTGGTAATGTTGAGTATTACCGGATCACTCCTTTTATATTTTAAAAAGAAAAAATGGTTCTAAGCATATGAATGGTTTAAAAAAATAAACGTGTTATACTTTTAAATGCAAATGATTCGCATTTAGGAGTTTTATGAAAAAAATAGTTTTTAGTTTAATTTTAATGAGTATGGTCTTAGTGGGCTGTACACAAAACCTTGATCAATCAGACGATAAACCCACCGTAGTCGTGAGTTTTTATGTTTTAGAAGCCATTACAGAACTTTTGGCTAAAGATCAAGTCAATATTATTAATATCTTGCCATATAACGCAGATCCTCATACCTATGAGCTTGATTCTAACGATATGATTAACTTAACAAACGAAGAAAATTTAATCATTGTTGGCAATGGTTTTGAAACGTGGTATGAAGAAGCATATCAAGATGTGAAACCAGATAATGCCAATGTTTTGGATGTTTCAAAGAATATTGATTTACTTAATAATTCATTAGGGGAGATAGATCCACATATTTGGACATCCTTAAGTAATTTTAAACAAATCAGTATCGATATTGCAGAGTATTTAAAAACAATTGTTGAAGATGAGTCGTTGATTGATGAAAATCTTCAATTGATTTTAGATCGATTAGAGAAAATACAAGCTTATACAGATGCTTTGTTTGAATCTAAAACCAAGTCACTGTTTATTACGCAACGTCCAGCCTTTGTATATTTAGCGGATGAATATGAAGTAAAAATGGTATCAGTGGCTGAAGCAGGGCATGCCCATGAAGTGGATGCACATCACTTAGAAGAAGTGATTGAAGTTATAAAAGATAATGATATACAGATTATTTTCTATGAAAATCCACTTGAAACAGATGTTGCGGAAACACTGGCTTTAGAAACAGGGGTTAATATTCAACTTTTATCTTCATTAGAATCTATTGATGAAAACAGTGATCAAGATATTATTGATTTATTAGAAGAAAATATCATTCACTTAGCAGAGGCACTACAATGACGCGCTTAATGTCAGTTCACAATTTATCGTATAAATATCCTCAAAAAACATTGTTTGAGGATTTTAATCTAGAGATCCATCAAGGTGAGTGGATCGTTTTTATTGGTAATAACGGAGCAGGTAAGAGTACATTGTTAAAAGTGATATCACAAAGAATGCCAATGCAAGCTGGTGTGATACGTGTTGAAGATGATGTTAAAACAGCGTATGTCGCTCAACATGATTTTTCCATTCATAATCGTTTTCCTGCTACGGCCTTTGAAATAGTCTTAAGTGCTTTTACGGCTGAACTTGGGTTCTTTAAACGTGTGACGCACGATCAAAAAGAAGAAGCCAAAAAGATGTTAATTACTTTAGGTTTAGAAAAAGAAATCCATACGCGCTTATCTGAATTATCAGGTGGACAAAGACAACGAGTCTTTATTGCGAAAGCACTTCTTTCAAAACCAGATATTCTTTTTTTAGATGAACCAACCTCTGCCTTAGATCCACACTTTACCCTTGATTTACTGAAACATCTTAAAGCCTTTCAAGATAAAGGTTTAAGTATTTTAATGGTGACCCATGATTTAGCTTTAGCACAAATGGTTTCACAAAAAATACTCTGTGTTTCAGAACACGATGTTTTAGAGTTAGATGAGCATAGTATTCAAGAAGAGTTGGCGCATCGTCATCAACACATAGGAGTTCATCATGTTTGAGTATAGTTTTATGGTCCGAGCCATGAGCGTGGGTATCCTTATTGCGCTTGTTGCGCCATTAATGGGCCAAACCCTGGTTTTAAGACGCTTATCGATGGTATCTGATGCGGTTGCGCATTCAACACTAGCTGGGATTGCGATAGGGATGTTGATTGGGATTGATCCGATTATATCTGCGATTGTTACTTCTATCTTAGGGATACTATTTATTGATCTATTACGTAAGAGATTACCTGATTATGCCGAAGTCGCTGTTTCAATATTAATGGCAGTTGGAATTGGATTGGCGGGAACACTTTCTTCATTTGTCTCTGATTCAGCCAATTTTACAGCCTTTCTTTTTGGGTCCATTGTCGCAACGACGCCAAGTGAAGTGATGTGGATTAGTATTGTGGCTCTAGTTATTATTGTTCTATATGTTTTATTTTATAAAGAAATTTTTGCGATGACCTTTGATGAAGTGGATGCACAACACTCCGGTATCAATGTAAAGTTTGTGAATGGTCTTTTTATGATAATGCTTGGGATTAGTTTAAGTGTCGCCGCTAAAACAGTGGGCTCATTGATTTTAAGTTCTTTACTTATTTTGCCGGTTGCCTCTGCCTTACAAATCGCAAAGAGTTATAAAACAACTTTGTTGTATGCGATTGCTTTCTCAGTCTTTAGTATGATTGTTGGATTAACACTGTCTTTCTATTTTGGACTTAAACCTGGTGGTGCGGTTGTTTTACTATCCGTTGTGATTTATCTAATTGTATTACCCCTAAAAGGACTAAAAAAATTATGAAGTTTCCTAGTCATTTAAAAAAGACCAAAGGGCGTTTAAAGGTTTTTGAAATCTTTATGGACTTAAACGAATCAATATCGGTTGATGAATTACATAATAAATGTACTGAAATTCATCTCGCAACCCTTTATCGTATCGTGGATGAATTTTCTAAAGCTAATGTCATTCGTTTAAGTGATGATTTTAATCCAGAAGTTAGACGTTATGAGCGCTATTCACACAAACATCAACATAAGCTGAAATGTGTTGATTGTGGACAAGAAGTCATCTTAGAGACTTGTCCATTACACTTTCATGCGCCAGAAGGTTTTGTGGTTTTAGATCATCGCATTGAAATTGAAGGTTTATGTAAAGATTGTGCACAAAAAAGGAGTCACACATGAAAGAATATACATGTATCACTGGCGCATCATCTGGTTTAGGTCAAGATTTTGCGCGAGAGTATGCGAAACAAAAACAGAATTTAATCCTTGTCGCAAGACGGTTTGAATTGTTAGAAGAACTTAGACATGAATTAAGTAAATACAATATTGATATTTTAATCTACAAAGTTGATTTAAGTGATAAAGAACAGTTAGATGACTTTATTCATAACTTACCACAAGACATTTTTATTTCACGCTTAATTAATAATGCGGGTTTTGGCAATCACTCTGCCTATGAGAATCAAAGTGAAGATACGCTTGTGAGTATGATTAGAGTCAATATTGAAGCATTAAGCTTATTGGCTTATCATTTTATTCCACAGATGAAAGTCTTTAAAAAAGGGGAAATCTTAAATGTGGCTTCAGTTGCTGCTTTTTCTTCAGGACCGTATATGGCTGAGTATTATGCCTCTAAAGCTTATGTCTTATCTTTATCAAATGCACTTAGAGATGAATTAAGTGACTACAATATTAAAGTGTCTGCTTTGTGTCCTGGACCAACTCATACCAATTTCTTTAAAGTGGCGAAAAATGGACCTTCACTTTTATTTGAAAAGTTCACCATGGAATCATTGCCAGTTGTACAAAAAAGCATGCGTGATCTGCATGCTAATAAAGCGATTAGTGTGCCAGGATTACGGAATCAATTCTTAGTTTTATTAACCAAGATTACGCCTCGAACCTTTGCCTCACATATTGTAAAGAAAATTCAAGAAACACGATCTTAATCAAAGAGTCGTGTTTTTTTAAACCAAGCTAAAAGTGGTAAACCAATCAAGATGATCGCAATGGCTTGTCCAAAAGCAACATCTAAACTAAAGATCATAAAGCCATAGCTTGTAGGTAGTAGTACATAAGCTAGTTCTGCGCCAATAATAAGGGCATTAACGACAATCGGACTTAAAACAGAAATGAGTGCAATATTTTTAAATTCAACATGTCTAAATTGATAAGTGATTAACGCGGCAATTAAGGTTGCGCTTGTGCCAATCAAAACATCCATCATTCCTAAAAGGTTAGCCCCCATCGCAACCCCAACAAGATTGGTAATAAAACAACCTAGGGTTAAGCCGATAATCGATGGTGCATAGATGATTGGAAGTAGTGTTAATGCTTCAGCAACTCTAACTTGGATATTACCAAAGGAGAAAGGGGCAAGCACTAAACTTAAAATTGTATAAATGGCCGCAATTAGCGAAACTTTAATCATGGTTTTGGTATTAAACATGTATAAACTCCTTATTTAATGTGATACTTTGGTATTGTATATGAAAGAAGCTTTATAAACAAGATGAAATTTAACACACGAAATAGCTACCTTATAGGGGATAAAAATAATGAATTGATCAGTCAAAAACATGTGGCTGTCTTTGGCGTTGGTGGGGTTGGATCCTTTGTGGTTGAAGCCTTAGTACGAAGTGGAATTGGTGAGATCAGTTTGATTGATTTTGATAAAATTGATATCACTAATCTTAATCGTCAACTGATGACAAATATGAACAATGTCAATTTGATCAAAGTTGATGAATTGAAGAAAAGAATTCACTCTATTAATCCAGATTGTATCGTTAATATTTATCCCATGTATTTTGAAAAAGAAGATCAATTGAATTTTGATGATTTTGATTATGTCGTAGATGCGATTGATCATGTTCAGTCTAAACTTGAGTTACTCAGAATCTGTAATACAAGAAAAATTCCGTTTATCATGAGTTTAGGTACTGCCCGCAAACTTGATCCAAGCAAACTCAAGATTTCTAAGTTATCCAAAACTGAAATGGATCCTTTAGCAAAGAAAATACGAACTTTAGCACGACAAGAAAGACTAGGGGATTGTAAAGTGGTCTATTCAAGTGAAAAAGCACTGCCTTCGACCAAAGTCGATTATCAAGATAAACTTGTGAATGGCTCCATGATTTTTGTGCCTGCAAGCGCTGGATTATTGATTGCTCAACAGGTATTAATGGACTTGATTTCAACAAAGGAATAAAGAAACGGGTGCTATAATGTGTATAAAGCAAAACATGAAAGGATTTTATGGAAAAAGATTTAAGAATAGCGGTTTTAATTGATGCTGATAATGTCTCTGAAAAATACGTACAAGCCATGTTTGATGAAATTTCAAATCATGGAACACCAACCTACAAACGAATATATGGGGACTGGACTAAACCACAGTTAGCCCAATGGAAATCAGTCTTATTAGATTACTCGATTTCTCCCATTCAACAATACGCTTATACAACTGGAAAGAATGCCACAGATGCAGCTTTGATCATTGATGCGATGGATATCCTTTATTCACAAAATGTGGATGGTTTCTGCATTGTATCTTCTGATTCTGACTTTACACGATTGGCTTCACGATTAAGAGAAGCCGGAAAGTTAGTCATTGGCATGGGTGAAAAGAAAACACCTTCAGCCTTTATTGCAGCCTGTGAAAGATTTAAATATTTAGAAGTATTGCTTGGAACAGTAGAGCCTAAGACAAATGGAAAAAGTAATTCTAAAAAAACTGAAGCTTTAGAAAAAATGTTAACAACCATTATCAATGAACAATCTGATGATGATGGTTGGGCATTCTTAGGTGAAGTGGGTAATATCTTATCTAAACGTATGCCTGAGTTTGATACGCGTAACTATGGTTATCACAAGTTAACACCGCTCGTGAGTTCTTTAAAGGTCTTTGAGATTCAATCACGCAAAACCTCAAACCCTAATATCTCACATAAGTATATTCGTCTTAAAAATTCATGACATATTTATTAAAAGATCATTCACTGAAAAACTTTAATACACTGCAGTTAGATGCGACTGCAGCTTTTGTCTATCTTGTTTTCACAATTGATGATTTAGTGTCTGTCTTAAAAGAGAAACATCAAAAGAATATCCTCATTGGTAAAGGCTCTAATATCTTTTTAAAGAAAGATTATTATGATGAAAGCTATGCCTTTATTGTGACCCATCATATGAATCACATTGAAATCAAAGAAAATGAAATCATTGTATCAAGTGGGCTTTCATTAAATGATTTAGCTTGGATTACTTGTCAAAAAAGTATTAAGGGCTATGCCTTTTGTGAAGACATTCCAGGAACACTGGGTGGGGCACTAATGATGAATGCGGGGCAATATGAATTTACGATTGGTCAATATGTGAATTGGGTTGATGTCTATAATATAGAAACGCATGAAATCGAACATATCGTACCAGATGAGCTTTTCTTTTCGTATCGACATTCGTCCTTTCACAAAAATCAAATCATTCTTCAAGCATCCCTAAAAAAAGAAATGGGCATTCAAGAAGAAATCTTAGATCAAATTTACACCTATAAAAAGAATCGCTTTAAAAAACAACCGCGTGAATTTGCGAATGCGGGATCTGTTTTTAAACGTCCACAAAAAAATGGTGAAAGCTTATATGTATGGAAGTTACTTGAAGCTTGTGAATTAAGAGGCTATAAAATAGGAGATGCGAGTGTTAGCGCAAAACATCCTGGTTTTATCGTTAATGAAGGACATGCATCAACATCTGATGTATCAGCCTTATTAGATTTGTGTCAAAGTCGCGTTAAAGAGAAATTTGATGTCGACTTGGAATTGGAGTGGAAAGTCATTGAATAAATCTCAAGTCTGTTTAGTCGCAATTAATTTAAATAGTGATTTAAACTTTAACCATCGTCTACAAGAGTGTGCTGAATTGATTGAAGCTGCTGATTTTGACTTGGTTTCATATATTACCCAAGCTACGCAAGAAGAAATGCCTTATTATGTGGGTTCAGGTAAGTTAGATGAACTTAAAGAAATCACTGAAAAAGATGAAATTGATTATGTGGTGACCTTAGATGAGTTATCCCCAGCACAACACCGTAATTTAGAAGAGTATCTAAACCTTCAAGTTTTAGATCGTACACAATTAATTCTCATGATCTTTGGTCGAAGAGCTTCCAGTAAAGAAGCGAAACTACAAGTTGAATCCGCTCGTTTAAGTTATTTACTTCCTCGTTTAAAGACCCATCGTACACATACAGGTCGTCAACAAGGGGGCTCAGCACGTACACGTGGGGCTGGGGAAAGACTTTTAGATTTAAGACGTCGTACAGCTTTAAAACAATACCAACAAATTCAACGTGAACTTAAAAAAAGCACGCATACTCATAATATTCAAGCGCAAGCTCGACGTAAGTCTAATGCCTTAGTGGTCGCTTTTGTGGGTTATACCAATGTCGGTAAGAGTTCACTGATGAATGCGTTACTTGAAAAATTACTTCATAATCAACATAAAAATGTTGAAGCTAATGACCGTTTATTTGAAACTCTATCAACTTCTTCACGCCATTGTATCCTCAATAAAAAGAATGTGATTTTAACTGATACCGTAGGTTTTGTCTCTAATCTTCCTCATAGTTTGGTAAAAGCGTTTCATTCTACCTTAGATGAAGTACGCTATGCAGACTTACTGATTCATGTGATTGATGCCTCGTCTGAGCATGCCTTTAATCAACAGATGGTCACTTTAGAAACGCTAAAAGAATTAGAAGTCGATAATAAGCCAATGATAACGGTATATAATAAAGGGGATATTAGTGAGCATCCTGGATTATGCGTCAGCGCAAAAACAGGTAAGAATCTAGATGAACTCATTTCAAGAATTGATCTTGAACTACAACGGATTCAATATCATACACAGTTATTAATTCCGTATGAGAATATCAATGCATTAAATGATCTGAAAAAAGTCTACTCACACTGTGAGATAAGAGAGTCAGATGAAGGATTTTTAGTTACCATTCCATATGCCTTAGAGGATGAAAGTGAATGGCGAAAATATAAAATTTAAGGAGACAAATTTATGATTATCACCACAACACCAAACATTGAAGGAAAAAACATTCAAGAATATAAAGGACTTGTCGTTGGCGAAGTCATCACAGGGGTTAACTTTGTGAAAGACTTTATGGCTGGCATGTCTGATATTTTTGGTGGCCGTTCAAATTCTTATGAAGGTGAACTGATTCAAGCGAGAAATGAAGCCATGAGTGAAATGGAACAACGCGCAAAAGCGATGGGTGCCAACGCGATTGTTGGCGTCGATTTAGACTATGAAGTCTTAGGTCAAAATGGATCCATGTTGATGGTAACCTGTTCTGGTACAGCGGTAATCACTGACTAATGGTTTACTTGGATTATTCAGCTACGACGCCCATTGATCCAGACGTATTGGATGCTTGGGTGGATGCGGAAAAAAGCGTTTTTGCGAATGCGAATTCGAGTCATGCTTTAGGTTTAAAATCTAAAGCTTTTAATGATGAGAACATCCAAAAAATAGCCCATATACTAAACATTCAAGCTGAAGAATTCATTCCTACATCTTCTGCCGTCGAAGCTAATAATTTTGCGATAAAGGGAAGTTTACTTAAAAATCCACAAAAAAAACATATCATCACATCAGAATATGAACATGCTTCTATCGTTGGCGCAATTGCTTCACAAGATATAGACATTGACTTTATACCTTTGGATGAAAATGGTTTATATGATCTTTCACAATTAGAATCATTAGTTAGAAATGATACTTTAATGATTTCTTGTGTGGCTGTGGATTCTGAAACAGGTATACGACAACCTGTAGAAGCCATTGCTCAGTGGTGTAAAGAACACAAGGTATTATTTCATTGTGATGCGACTCAAGCCTTAGGTAAGTGTCATATCGATTTTTGTGATATGGATTTAGTTTCGATGTCTGCCCATAAGATATATGGACCCAAAGGCATTGGTGCTTTAATTAAAAAGAAAAATGTAAAGTTAGTACCGCTACTTCATGGGGGTCATAGTTTTACAGCTTTTAGATCTTCTACACCAACGAATGCTTTATTAGCGTCTTTTGCGAAGGCCATTGAACTTGCTTATACAAACTTAGATGAAAGAATTGATATAGTAAAAGAACTCAATCAATATCTTAGAGACTCACTCAAGGATTTAGATAATATTCATATTAATTCAACACAGCACTCTATCCCTCATATTTTTAATATCTCAATTAAAGACTCTATACCTGAAAAGGATTTAATGAAACTATCAGATAAAGGTTTTTATCTGTCTTCTAAATCAGCGTGCAGTGGACAAGAGGAGTTTTCTAAGTCAGTTTTTGCACTGACTCAAAATACAGACTATGCGAAAACATCCTATCGCATTTCTCTTTCACACTTAACAAGTCAAAAAGAAATTGATGATTTTGTGAACACAATTAAGGAAATATTCTAAGATGTCAGTTATTATAATAAGTGCGCTATGGTGTAATGCTTGTTTATATATGAAAAAAACATTTAAAGCATTCGCATCCGCCCACCCAGAACTTACAATCATTCACTATGATTTAGATCTAGATGATGAAGCAGAAAACTACAATGTACAAAAGGTTTTACCTGTCATTATTTTTGAAAATGATGGAAAAGAAGTTCTACGTCTTGAAGGTGAATGTGATTTAGCGCAACTTGAGAAAGGACTCTTAGATGCGTCGCAAACTTAGTTTTTTATTTCTTACTTTAGCTTTTGTATTTACACTTGTCTTAGAGGTACAAGCGCAAGATAAAGAAGTTCATTTATATTACTTCCATGCCCAAGGTTGTTCAACCTGTGCTTTAGAGGAAGCTTTTTTAGATGCTTTAATTGAAGAAGATAGCAGTTTAATCCTGCATTCCTATGAAATTGCCTTTGATAAAGACAATCAAGCTTTTGTCGAAGAAATTTCAGAGCTCCTTCCTACAGAAATCACGATGACACCAAGTTTAGTGATTGGGCAAAAAGTGATCGTCGGTTTTGTCGAAGGAACAACAGATCAAGTCATAGTAGATGAGATTGATTATGCGAAAAATAATGTCATTAAAGATGTCATTGGTGAAGTCTTAGGCATTGTTGATGTCAGTGATGCACAGCTACAAGAATCATCTGTTGTGACACTCCCATTTTTTGGTAAAGTTGAGGCAAAAAGCATTTCACTCCCAATATTAGCTGTAGTTATTGGTGCACTTGATGGTTTTAACCCTTGTGCGATGTGGGTATTATTACTTTTAATCTCGATGTTGTTTCATATCGAAGAGCGTTGGAAACGCTATTTTTTAGGTTTTATATTCTTGGCTACCACAGCCATTATGTATCTCTTCTTTATGGTGTCGTGGTTAAATATTACCTTGCTTTTTGGAACCCTATCTTGGATTCGATTATTAATCGCCGTTATTGCCTTAATTGGTGGTGCTTATAATATTCATCGCTACCTCACGACTAAAGCAGGTTGTGAAGTCATGGATGATAAGCAACGTAAAAAAGTCAGTACCCGTCTTAAACAAATTGCTAAAGAACCAGTCTTTGCCCTAGCGGTTGTGGGTATTATCGTTCTAGCTATTTCTGTTAACTTAGTAGAAATGATTTGTTCTGCTGGATTACCTGTTTTATTTACCCAAGTATTAAGTTTAAATCATTTAAATTTTATTGAGACAAGCATTTACATGTTGATCTATATTTTCTTCTTCATCTTAGATGATGTGGTCATTTTTATACTCGCAATGAAGACATCAGAACTTACAGGGATGTCGACTAAATATGCTCGAACCGCTCATCTTGTGGGTGGAATACTTATGATAGCGATTGCGATACTTATGGTACTTAGACCTGAGTGGTTGATGTTTAATTTTAGCTAAAAAAAACGATATTTCTATCGCTTTTCGAGTAAATCTTTAATGTCTTTAAGCACTGACAGTTCATTTTCTGTGGGTGCTTTTTCTTCTTCAACGGCTTGTTTTTTCTCAAACTTCGCAAAGACCCGAATGACCACAAAGATTGAGAAAGCAATAATCACAAAATCAACAATGTTTTGAATAAACAAACCATAGTTTAAAGTCACAGCTTCAGTTGTTTCTGTTGCCTCACTAATCACATAGACAAGTTCTGTAAAACTAAAACCACCTAATAAAATTGAAATAAGCGGCATTAAGACATCATTCACAAAGGAAGAAACAATCTTATTAAAGGCAGCTCCTAAAACAACCGCAACCGCTAAATCAATCACATTACCACGATGGATAAAGGCTTTAAAATCATTTAAAAATGTTTTCATAAAAACTCCTTGGTTTTAAAATAAAGCGCTTAATAAAAATCCACAAGCTACGCTTATTTTCTTAATACCATTTTGCGATATATTCTAGGATAAATAAATAGTCCAAAGGTAGTAAGCTTTATGTTTAATTTTTTAGGTACAATAGAGATATGTTGAACGTTTGGAAACAAATTCAAAAACTTGAAACAATCGATGAACTCATTGATTTTATACATCCAAAAGGAATACAAAGATTTTCTTTTTTTGTCTTAATCTATTGGATATTGAGTCCACTATTTATTCTGTTTCATCTACAAGAAGCAGTTAATGAAGATCCATTTACACTTTTATTGAATAATATGCATCGTATTTCCTATTGGCAAACGCTACTTATTCAAGTGGGTTTAATGGGCTTAGGTGTGGGATTTATCTTAGTTATAATTCACTTAAAAAGAAAAACATTTAGATTGAGTATTAGACATCTAGAATTTATCTTATTAGCTTTATTTATCATTTGGGCTATCCTTTCATTTTTAGTTAACACAGAAAAAGATTTGACATGGATGGGCAATACCCATCGCCAAGAAGGCTTATATGCTTATTTAATGTATACAGGAATATTTATTTTAGCCACTCAAATTAAAGAAAAGAAATATATGACTACATTATTAAAATTCTTTATTTTTGTCGCAAGTTTTCTAGTTTTATTGATGTTTATTAATAGTGAAGCCATCAATTCATTTTTTAATATTTCATTTAAAACCTCTGTATTCTTTAATCAAAATCACTTTGCTTATTATTTATCAATGGCCATTATGGCTTCAGCTTATCTGTACTTAAATGAATTGAAGATTATCTATTTATTTATCTTTGTAGGCTTAGTATCTGCCTTGAGTTTTAATGGATCATTTGGGCCAATGTTGGCGGTGATAGTTGGAATAAGTACACTTGTCATTCTCTTGAAAATGAGTCATGTGCTACATCAAAAATACTTATGGATTTTATTAATAGCTTTTACAATAACGCTTTTGCTAAGCAATTTATTTAGTCAAAGATTATTGAATGATTTTTTTAGATTAGGGAATGATATTGGCAATATTATTGAAGAAGCAGATGATGTTGGCTTAGCTGGTTCAGCGCGCTGGCAACTATGGGTTAATGGAATTGAATTTATTAAACAAAGACCACTCTTTGGATATGGTATTGATAATCTAGCGAAACAATATGAACTCGTTAATATATCCATTGATCGTCCGCATAACGAACTCATTCAATTTGCGACTAGTATGGGATTAATATCAGCTCTCTTATATCTATCTGCCTTAGTTTCAACTTTGATTAAAATGATTAAGCATTTTAAGAACATAAATTTAATCAGTCTTTCAATTTTTAGCATCGCACTAAGTTATTTTATCTCTTCCATGTTTGGAAATACGATGATTTATACGACACCTTACTATGTGATATTCTTAGCGTTAACGATTCAAAGGGTTAATGAATTATGAAACTATGTGTCCTTGATTTTGAAACAGCTAATCGTCATATGTCTTCCGCCTGTAGTTTAGGCGTTTTAGTCATTGAAGATGGTGTGATCTTAAAAGAATGGGTGTCTTTACTTCAACCTCATCCTGCTTATGATCACTTTGATCGCTTTAATATAAGTATTCATCAAATTACACCAAATATGGTACATGATGCGCCAAACTTTGCGAGTGTTTATACAGAACTTTTGGATTTATTTGAAGGTTCTATTTTAATGGCGCATAATGCCAACTTTGATATGGCTGTTTTAAGAAGCTTAATTGAAACCTATGGACTTCAAAAACCGAAACTTCAATACATTGATTCTTTAGAAGTATCTCGTAAGGCATATCCGTTTCTTCCAAATCATAAGTTAAATACGGTTTGTGATTTTTTAGGGGTAAAGTTAAACCATCATGAAGCCCTATCAGATGCGAAGGGAAGTGCGATGATTGCGCTCTATTCCATGATTGATAGCCAAGTCTTTGACTTAGAAGAATGGATTTCTCTATTACATTTAAAAAAACGACGGTTATGAAAAAAGGGACAGAACTTGCATAATGTATTAATATGTATTAATATGACTACATAATAGGAGGAAGTTAAAATGAGAAAAACATTTGCATCTTTGTTGATTGTGGTCAGTGTATTGTATTTATTAGATGTATTACAGGTATACCCAAATATTAATTTTTCTGAGTATAGTGTGAGTTTAATCTTGATTGTTTTAGGTTTAATTGGGCTTTCTAAAAAGAGCCAAGACTTTTTATTCTCATCTGCCTTATTAATTGTAGGGGTTATATTCCTACTGCAAAATATGGGATTACTTGTTGGTGTTTCAACGTCACAACTTGTATTGCCAATTCTCATCATCTTAGTGGGGATTTCGCTCATCACAAGAAAAGGCATTTTTGAAAAAGTCGATGATACTCGAAAAAAATTGTTTAAATAAAAAAGTAAATCGTAACTGATTTACTTTTTTTTAAGAATATTGATCGTGCATGAAGGACAATTTTGTTAGGGTGGCTTTTTGTTTTAGCACTGGGAAAATGAAATTCTTTACATTGTTTCCTACATCACTTAAAATGTTAAATACAACAAATCGAGGTGTGCTATGAACTCAATTGAAAACAACGCTTTTTTTTGGCAAAAACTAGATACATTATTACTTGCGTCATCTTTTGAACTTAAACAAGCTGCAGGAAGTACTCATCCTGAAGATAAAAGCTTAATTTATCCGGTGAATTATGGGACTTTACAAGACACATTGTCTCCTGATCAACAAGGGATTCAAATGTTTAAAGGCTCGATCACAGCGCATCATGTCAATGCGGTTTTAGTGGCGGCTGATATTTTAAACAAAGATATTGAAGTCAAATTTTTAGTGGGTTGTAGCGCTGAAGAAGAAGATAAGATTCTTCGCTTCGTGAATCAAACAGATTATCAAAAAGCAGTACTTATTCGTCGCTCAGACGAAGTCCCTTCATGGGCAATAACGGATTAATATGAAAATCAAAATCGAAAAATCAGGTATCAATGGGGAAGGAATCGGTTATTGGAAACAAAAGCCGATTTTTATATCACAAGCACTCCCTACAGAAGAAGTCGATGCAGACATTGTTGAAGATAAGGGTCGTTACGCCATTGGCGAACTTAAATCTATTCAAAAGGCATCTAAATATCGTGTCCATCCAAAATGTAAGGTACAAAGTCAATGTGGTGGCTGTCCTTTAATGATTGCGGATTATAAACATCAAATTTATCTTAAACGAGAAAATCTTAAACAAAGTATCCTTAAATACAATGGTCGCTTTGACTTTAATTTAATCAATGATATTATCACGAATCCTAGTCCCTTAGGCTATCGTAATGCGATTAAGATGCCATTTGAAAAACGTAAGGTTTTAGAAAATGGTTTATATAAGAGTGGAACCAATCACATGGTCAGTGTGGATACTTGTATCATTCATGAACCGATTATAGAAAAGCAACGCAAAGAAATTTTAAAAGTCTTAAATAAACATCACTTAGACATTTTTAATCCACCCGCAAAACAAGGTTTAAGAACCTTAGTTATGCGTCATTTTGATGGCTTTACCCAAGTGACGATTGTCAGTGGTAAAGATCAAATTAATCAGCGTGTCTTTGATGAGATTGCAGACATTGAAGGTATTAGTTCGGTTTATCATTCACTTCATTCATCTAAAAAAAGTGTTGAAACTTTTGGGAAAAGTGTTGAACATAAGGCTGGTTTTAAAACCTTGCGTTTTGATTATGCAGGTTTAGTCTTAGAACTTCTTCCTACAGCCTTCTTCCAACTTAATCCAGCTCAAGCACAAAGACTTTTTGAATATGTGGTAGACCAAATAGATGCGAAAGAAGATGTGGTAGATGTTTATTGCGGAGTAGGTACACTTAGTTTAATGTTAGCTAAAAAGTGTGAGTCTGTATTAGGTATCGAACTCAATAAAGATTCTATCTATGCCGCAAATCGTAATGCCAAATTGAATGAAATCAAGAATGCAAAGTTTGTGGCCAATGATGCGGCTTTTGAACTTAAAAAAGTAAAACTAAAAGATAAAGTCGTCGTCGTTGATCCTCCACGTTCTGGGTTAGATGATTCAATGATTCAAGTCTTATTAAAGAATCCAGCTAAAAAGATTGTTTATGTATCGTGTAATCCAAGTACACTGGCCAAAAACTTAAAGGATTTAAAAAAGCTCTATCGCATAGAATCGATACAGCCTTTTGATTTCTTTTCGCAAACAGCCCTACTTGAAACAGTCGTTGTCTTAAAGAAAAATTAAATAAGTTTAAAGTGTTTTAAAGCTTTCTCTATGCCACCTTCATCCACATTTGCGGTGACATAATCCGCCGTTTCTTTCATCTTGATACTGCCATTACCCATGGCAACCCCAATTTGAGTTTTTTCAATCATGCCTAAGTCGTTATCTTCATCGCCAAAGGCAATTGTGTTAGACCAATCGAGTCCTGCCATTTGAATGACTTCTTCAATGCCATGGATTTTATCACTGTCTTTAGAGAAAACATCAATGCCAAATTCACCTACTGCATGAACCAGTAGGTTTTTATTTTGTCTTAATGCTTCAACCAGTTCACTCTGTTTATCACTATAGACAAAGATACCTTTAGCGCTCTCGACTTCATTATGATATTGTCGATTATCACTATCATCGATAAAGAGGTTATCCATCGTAAAGCCATTACCATAAAATTTTGAGAAGTGAGGATAATCACGATAAATAATCATCTGTTTAGAGGTTTTTAAAGCCATGGATGCTTTGTATTTGTCCACTAAGCTTGATACATATTGAACATCTTCATCTTTTATAATATGTTCTTTTAAGACTTCACCTTTTGAGTTGAGTAAACATGCACCATTAATGGTCACATAGTAATCACAGTCTAATACTTCTCTAACATGTGGTTTGATAAAGTAGAATGCACGGCCTGTGGCAACTAAGACTTCAACGCCTTTTTCTTTGAGTTTGTGAATGGCGTCTACCGTAGACGCTTCGATGGTATCAGAACCCCACTTAAGAAGTGTGCCATCGATATCGAATATTGCGAGTTTTATTTTTTCCATATTTAAAGTTTAACATAGCTTAAGCATGGTACACTAAAGTCATGATAAAAGCCTATGAAGCCATCCTTTTTGATTTAGATGGAACCTTAATGAATACCTCATCTGATCTACAAAAAGCTTTACATAAAGTTCAAGAAAAATTCAATGTTGAAAAATCAAGTTTAGAAGCTACCCAAGCTTTAATGGGGCATGGGATACAAAGCTTAGTCGATGATGCCTTAAAGTCATGTACTGATGAAGAAAAGAAAATTGCCTTAAATGATTTCCATAAAGCCTATGCGAATTGTTTTAATATCGATTCACTTCCTTATGATGGCATGATAGAGGGCTTAAAAGTTTTAAGACAAAAAGGTTTAAAGTTAGCCGTGGTTTCTAACAAACAAGATGAGTATACTCAAGAAATCATTCGTGATCACTTTAATGAGATTCAATTTGATTATGTCTGTGGTGCTAAAGCCAGTGTTCCTAAAAAACCAGCCGGGGATATGTTAGTGAATGCGGCAATGGCCTTAGGTTTAAATGTCAATGAGTGCTTATTTATTGGAGATACAGAAGTTGATATTCTAGCCGCTAATAATGCCGGTATGGATGTGATGGCAGTGGCTTGGGGATATCGAGATTTCAATGATTTAAAGAAAATGAAGATTAATTACGCAAGTGAAAGTGTTGAAGATTGTTTTGAAACACTAGCTTGTGTATAATTTTAAGGACTTATGATGGAAAACATGGATAGTACGTTTACGCGTAATACACTCAAATTCTTTTTTGGATTATATTGTATAGGTTTAGCCTATCTTTTGTTTGTGTATCATCGTGAAATGGATTTATCCTGGATTGTAAAAGGGGATTTGTTTAGTGATTTAGAAAACTATGCAAACTTTATACCCTTTAAAAACTTAACAAGTTATGTGATACAGATGAATCGCGCAACCGGTATCAATGCCATCTTAGAGAACATTGTTGCGCATATGTTTGTCTTTGCTTGGTTAGGTTATTTTATGCCAAGAATTTGGGGACGCTTTTTAAACCCCATCAATTATTTAAGAACGGTCTTTATTATTTTATTAAGTATTGAGATACTTCAATTTTTAACCCGTGCTGGGATGTTTGATGTCGATGATTTGATGACCAATTTCTTAGCGGCTTTCTTAGGTTTTGTTTATTTACGACATATTGATGTAGAAGAAGAGGAATTACCGTATGTTTGATACACTTGTAGAATCAGTGATCCATTTATTTTCGAATTTATTATCCAAAGAAGGCATTGTCTTTGTGACTTCCATGTTGCCTATATTAGAACTTCGTGGTGGGGTTGTGGTCGGTTATACATTAGGTTTGGATCTAATGACGACATCTATTATCTCCATTCTGGGAAATCTATTACCGATTCCTTTTATTTTGTTTTTTATTGAAAAAATCTTTGATTTTATGGAACGTCATAATATCTTAGTTTCTTTAGTGCATAAACTTAGACAAAGAGCTGAACATAAATCTGGCAGTATAAAAAATGCTGAATTTATTGGCTTAGTGTTATTTGTTGGTATTCCACTACCTGTCACAGGGGCGTGGACGGGAGCACTCGTCGCAGAAATGCTTCAAATTAAACGTTCAAAAGCGATGTTAGCTATTCTTTGTGGTTTATTTATGGCTTTAAGTATTATGCTTATTTTCTCTTATGGTTTATTAAGTCAATTAGGAATTTAACATGTTAAAAATATTTGATCAATATCGAGGCTTGTCTCGCGATATTTATATTCTATTTATCGGTCGTGTTGTACAAGCTATGGGTACCTTTATTTGGCCAATGATGACACTGATCTTATCGGCAAAGTTTGGCTATGATGCGCCAACGATTGCCTTGATATTATTGGTTGGTGGAGCGATTCAAATGCCTGCTCAAGCCTTAGGGGGTAAATGGGCAGATAAGTATGGTCGTAAAAAGGTTATCTTAATTTCTTCATATCTAATGGTGATTGGCTATTTTATAAATGGACTATTACCTTTAGGACTGCATACGATTGTCATTTTCTTTATGTCAGGTTTTGCGGGGACCGCAACCCATCCTGCATCTCATTCTTTAATTGCGGACAAAACATCTTCAAACGATCGTGAAAGAGCTTATTCTCTATCTTATTTAGGCTTTAACTTAGGTTTTATCTTAGGACCAAGTATTGGTGGTTTCCTCTTTCAAGATTATTTAGGTTTAGCCTTTATCATTGATGGTTTAACCACTCTATTTGGGACAGTTCTTATCCACATCTATATTCAAGATGGTCTTCGTGAAGGGGAACATGTTGAAATAGGTGAATATGAAGCAGAAAGCAAACATGAATCAATCTTTCAATTGATACAAGGTAACCGTGTTTTATGGTTATATATGCTTATGATTGCGATCAGTGAAGTTATGTATATGCAGATGAATTTCTTAATGCCTTTACAACTTGAATCACTGATGACAAATTATTCTGAATTCTTTGGGATTCTATCAAGTTTTAATGGCTTAGTGGTTATTATCTTTACTCCACTCTTAACGGTTTGGTTAAAAAGAACGATTGAAATCAAACGCTTTGTTTTAGGAACGGCTTTATATATGATTACCTTTGTATTACTCGCACTACTTTATGATCACTGGATTGTCTTTGTGATTGGGATGTGGTTATTTACCATGGGTGAAGTTAGTTTTGCGATCACACGTGGAGCCTATGTGACGCGTCGTATTCCTAAAAGTCATCGAGCTCGTGTTCAAGGAAGTATTGGAGTTCTCTCAAGTCTTATGATTGGGATTGGTCAATTTGCCTTTTCACGAACTTTAAACTACATCGATTATAATAATGCTTGGTTTATTATCTTTGGCTTTGGGATGATACTGATGTTGATATTTCCTATCTTTATTAATATGGATCAAAAGCTTTATCCTAAACTCTATAAATCATGAATACCTTTATCTTAACGCTGCTGATTTCAATGGCTGTGATTATGTTTATTTTAGTACCGATTGTCGCAGGATTCTTTGTGTATAAAGATGCTCAAAAATATCCTCAACTTGGATCACCGTTATCCTATGCCTTAATGGCAATCTTTGTCCCATTTTATCTAGGGATTGCATTCTATCTTTATAAACAAGATGAAATTCAAACAAAGAAGTATAATGAAGAACACCCACTTGATTAAGTAGGTGTTCTTTTTTAACTATTTAAATTTTACAGCAGTTCCATAAACAATGACTTCAGCAGCCCCTTGCATGATGGCTGAGGAAGCATAACGAATATTGACAATCGCATCCGCTTTTAACTCTTCTGCTTCTGCGACCATTCTTTTGGTTGCGAGGGCTCTCGCATCATTCATCATGTCATTATAAGCTTTGAGTTCACCACCCACTAAGGTTTTAAAACCTTGTGTAATATCACGCCCAATATTTTTAGACTGTATGGTACTTCCTTTAACTAAGCCTAACATTTCTAAATCTTTTCCATTAATTGTTTCAGTATTGACTAAGATCATCTTCTTCACCACTCCTTATTTCTTTGATTCTCTCTAATAAAACATGAATATTAACGCCCGCAAAGGCTAAGGGGATCAGTGCCATTAACACTTTGACGAGGGTTGATAGATAAAAATCTTGAAAAATAAAAAATGCCCAAAATATAAAATATGCACAAAAGAGAATTGTGATAATGATAGGGGCAAATAGTTTTTGTTTTCTTTGATTCATGTTTTATGTCTCTATAAAATAGTATAAACCTTTATTGAAACTTATGTTGCAGTCTTTGAATTGATTTGATTGTAGATAAGAACGGTGATGAGGACAATCCCTCCACCTAATAGCGCTACTGGATTAGGAACTTCATTAAGAAAGATAAATACCCAGACTGGATTTAAGACAGGTTCGATGGTGGCGATGATATTAGCACTTGTTGCAGATACCTTACTTATTCCTATCGAAAATAAAATATACGCAATTCCAAGTTGAAAGACTCCCATCACAATTAACATCAACGTACTATTTAGATTCAATGTATAAAGATTAGAATCAAAGAAAACAAGAGGGAATAAGAAAAAAGTAAACACATTGCCTAAATAGACCGCATCAACTGGATTTGCATTAGGGAGTTTATTCGCAAAAAAGACACCTGCAAAGGCTATGCCTGATGCTAAACCTAAAAGATCACCTAAAAGATGACCGGTTGATAATTCACGAGAAAAGAAGATGCCCATACCAATGAAAACACCGATTAGTGCGTAAATATCTATCTTCTTGGGTTTTTGTTTATAAAGTAACCAAGCAAAGAAAATAATGTAAACAGGGGATGTGTATTGAAGTAAAATCGCATTGGCTGCAGTGGTTAGTTTGTTAGACATCATATAAAAGAGGGTGGTTAGACTTAAGGAAATGGCTGCGATAATCACAGATTTGCTTAAATGGACCTTAAATGTTTTGCGATAGATCCCAATCGTACAAGCAGAGATACCACCTCTAAGAATCGCAATGCTTAAACCACTTAGGGGAATCGCTTTACCTAAAAGTCCCCCAAAGCTCCAAAGGGTTGCAGCAATAAAGATATAGATGGAACCTTTACGAATTTCAGTCATAGACCTATTTTATAAAAGAAATCGATTTAGTAAATGAAATCTTTGAATTTTTTGTGATAAAACTCGAATTTTATGGACAAAATCAACAGAATTAGTCTAAACTATTATGGTATTCACAAAAACACTACTCTATAATGCCTCTAATATGGTGAGGCAGTCTCTACAAAATCACCGTAAATGATTTTACTACTGTGGCGAATTGATGTTAACTAAGCACTTAAACTTGGTCTGGACTCATTCCCCAGACTTTTTTATTTGTGAATTTGACATCATCAAGGGAAAGAATACAAGAAAAAGGAGATTTATCTTGGAAAAATTCTTTAATCTTAAGAAATTAGGTACCAATGTACGTACTGAAATCTTAGCCGGTCTTACGACCTTCTTGACGATGGCTTACATTTTAGCTGTCAACCCTGGAATGTTAGGTGCCACTGGGATGCCTGTACAATCCATCTTTTTAGCCACTGCGATATCATCAGGTGTCGCAACACTTGTAATGGGTCTTTTAGCGAACTACCCAATTGCACTTGCGCCAGGCATGGGCGTTAATGCTTTCTTTACTTTTACCGTTGTTTTAACATTTGGTTATAGTTGGGAAGCAGCTTTAGCAGCTGTCTTTGTATCAGGTGCTGTATTCTTAGCTATCTCAGTATCTGGTGTTCGTGCGATGATCATCAATGCGATCCCAAAAGATCTAAAACTTGCGTTTGGCGCAGGGATTGGTTTCTTCATTGCCTTCATTGGTTTAGTTAATGCGGGGATTATTGTTGATAATCCTGCAACCTTAGTTGGTTTAGGTGATTTAAGTGCACCTACCGTTATGCTTTCAGTCTTTGGATTATTCGTAACGATTGCACTTCTCGCAAAGAAAACACCAGCTGCCATCTTTATTGGTTTAGTCACAACAGCTGTTGTTGGTTTAATCTTAGGTGTAATGGGTGTTGAAGGTATGCCTTCAGTTCCATCTGCGATTGTTAGTTTTGAATTTGATATGCCAACTGTTGGTGCTTTCGCATCAGGTTTCTCAGAACTCTTCTCACGTTCTGATTGGATGATTGTTATCTTTACATTCTTATTCATCGATTTCTTTGATACTGCAGGTACACTCGTTGCGGTTGCGAACCGTACAAACCTTATCAATGAAAAAGGTGAATTAGAGAATGTTAATAAAGCGATGTTAGCTGACTCAGTTGGTACGATTGTAGGAGCTATGCTTGGTACTTCAACAGTTACTTCATACATTGAATCAGCATCAGGTGTTGAAGTGGGTGGCCGTTCAGGTTTAACCGCTGTCACAACAGCTGTTTTATTCTTCTTATCAATTTTCTTCGCACCATTATTGGTTGTCGTTACTTCTGCTGTAACTGCACCAGCCCTTATTGTGGTTGGTATCTTAATGGCTCAACAACTCAAAGAAATTGACTGGGAAGACTTCGTGGTCGCATCTGCTTCATTTATTGCGATTGCCGCTATGATCTTAACTTACTCTATCTCTGAAGGGATTGCGGTTGGTTTCATTATCTATGGTGTCGCAAGTTTATTTGCGGGACGCGCAAAAGATGTACCTGTTATTTTATGGGTCTTAATGTTTGTCTTCATTGTTCACTTTGTGATTTAAGATAAATTCACTTTACACATTAAGGATTCACTCTTGTGAGTCCTTTTTTTATCCATTGTTTGACAATACATACTAAAATATGTACATTAGTATATATGAGTGAAGACAAGATTAAACTATTCCTGATTCTTTTCCTACACATCGTGATAATCTTGTTTTTGCTTTTCCGTAGAGAATTGTTTGAAATTTTAAAATAGTTTATATTGAATTAGGAAAATAAGACCTATTTACCTTGAAAAATATGGAAAAAACATAAAATCATTTAAATAAGTTAAAGAAAGGATAAGTGTGCTAAGATACTAATATGGATTATATCTATATAGACAAAACATCAAAAAAGCCAATATATCGACAAATTGCTGATTCGATTGAAGAAGCGATTGACGAGAGAAAGCTCGTTCATCATTATCAACTTCCCACTGAAAAAGATATTGCCGATCTTTATGGTCTTTCATTAGGTGTGGTAAAAAAAGCATTTGTTGAATTAGAGAATACAGGTAAAGTTTGGCGTACACGTGGTAAAGGCTCCTATGTTGTTAATCGCGCAAGCCATATTTTTACACCTAAAGATCTTAAACTAACAAGCAGTACTAAATTACCTTTTGAGAATATGTTGATTGAAAGTTTAAATGGATCAACATTTAATGATACAGTCGCGAAGTATTTTGATTGCAAGTCTGTTTTTCATTGCTTAAGACTTCATAAAGATTACTACTATGCAGTCGTGTTAGAAGAAAGTTTTATTGATGAATCGTATTTTAGACGTTTAGTCTTAGATGTTCATATGGATAAAACAATTTCAGAAATTTTACTTGATTGTCCAAAATGTGATTTAGCTAAACAAGAAGACATTATGTCTGGTTTTATTGCGGATTCTAAATTCGCACGGATGTTTGAGATTGAAGTGGGTAGTCCCATGATTAAGGTTGAAAGTATCTTTTCTGACTCACAAGGCAAAGTGATTGCGATTATTGTACGTTACTTACCAAGTGAATTTACAATAATGGAGAGTGATACAATTTATGCTTAATTTACATATTGATCGAAGACGTAATGATAGTATGCAAACCCAACTTGTTAAAGGGGTAAAAGAGTATACTAATACACATCATCTACAAGGAAATCAAGCCATGCCGGATTTACATGAATTTGCGCAAGCTTATGAAATTACTGTGGCTGAAGCACAGGCTGTATATGATGAACTTGTAAAAGAAAATGTGGTTGAGAAAAATGGAGATAAATACCTTTTACTTCACTTTGAAATGCCAAGTATTTTCTTTAATAAAATTAATACCATTATTCAATTAATAGAAATGAATGGTTATAAAGCTTCGTTTAAAGACTTTAGTATTAAAACCGTCAATGCGCCAGCTAGTTTACTTAAAATGATGCCAGATGAAGAAGGAAAGTTTGTTGAATTTCAACGACTTTATTATGGTGATGATAAACCATTGATGTGGTGTTATCTGTATTATCCACTACGAAAATTCAAAGGCTTTGATAAGGTGGACATGGAAAACAAACAAACGTGGCCATATCTTTTAAGTACCTATAATGTCAAACTTGATCATATTAAAATTCGTTATCGTACCGCCATTATGGATGATGAACTAATGGATCGATTAAATACCAATAATCCATTAGCCAATCTTTTGGAGTCAACTATCTTAGATAAAGATGAAGAACTTATGGAGTATTTAATCAATTACACCATTTCAGATTCATTCTATGTAAGATTTGAAACAAAAATCTAAACAAAAAGACACTTAATCCCAAAATTAAGTGTCTTTTTTAATGTCTACATATCTTATCTAGTACTAAAGTAATTATAAAAGTATATAAAATTAGTGACAAATGGTTAAAAATATACTAAACTATACATATTAGTGAAAGGCGGACACTTATGAAGAGACTTTTTAAATGGGTATTAAGTTTAACCATGCTTATTTCCTTATTTACAACACCTGTTTTAGCGACAGAGTATACTCGTGTAGACGTCGGGTATCAAGTTAAAACAAGTGAATGGTTTGATTATGCTTGGGGAGGAGCCCTAGGCGGTAGTGAGGGAGTAGATCCTTTAACAGCGCTAGAAATTAATCTAGACTCAGCTCCTTATGGAGCAGGCATAGAATATCGTGTTTATACACAATCAGGTTGGCTTGATTGGACGCCTAGTTTTGGCATCGCTGGTAATGGTGAAGCCATCTTAGGTGTACAAATTCAACTTACTGATTTTGATTATGCCAATGTTTACTACCAAACCTATCGCAAAGGCTTAGGTTGGGGCACATGGCAATCTAATGGGTCAACATCAGGTCAACTAAGTGCTGAGAATCCTATTACAGGGATCAGAGTAAAAGTTGATGAAATTGGGGTTGAGTATCAAAGTAATGTGGGTGGAACTGAAATGGTTCTTAGACACAATAATGAAACACAAGGTTCAGGTTTAATCTATACCGTTAAGATGGGACTTATCTCATCAGCTGCAGATGATAAATTAGAATATCGTGCCTACTATAAAAACTCAGGTTGGACAAACTGGGTAAGTAATATGACAGTCTTAGGATCTGAAAGAGGTGGAGATTACATTACTGCACTAGAAGCAAGACTTGTAGGGCTTGATCAATATCATGTTTCTATTCAACCACAAGTGAATGGTACTTGGTGGGATTACGCTTATGATGGACAAACTGCAGGTAATGCATCAAGTGATGCATCAGCTTTAACAGCCTACAGAGTTAAGATTGAAAAAGATGCGCCTAAAGAAACTGTAGCGACTTCAACACCAGTCGTTGAAGAAGAAACAGTAGTTGAAGAAATTATTCCGACTGTACTGACAGATGATAATGGTAATCTTCAACAAATCGCAACTACGCCTAATATTAGTAATATTAAATACAGTGCTGGAGTAAATGCGACTGATGTTGATTATACTGAAGTAAGAATTTTATCAGCTTATTCTGCACTTACAATTGATGGTAATTTTGATGATAATCCTGCAGGCATTACAATAGGCATAAATGATCAATTTACGGCTCAGTTATATACATTGGCATCTGATAATCGTATTCAAATACCTGATACGTTTAGTGAATATGGAGACAATGTAGTAGATGATGATCAATTCGAAGTCTATTATGGAACATATGTTGATGGTGTATTTACTGTAACAAATATGCGTGATTCAGAATTCGAATATCTTGATTCAGAGTACTGGCCAGAACCTGCTTTATTAGGTACTGAAACACATACTTTGATTGTGTATGATAACGATGATAGATATATTGTTGAATCTGAAGGACATGATCAAGAAGATTATGGTTACACTATATATTATGCTCCAGAAACTAGACCATTAGGATTTACTACTACAAATGATTTTTCATCAGGAACTGAAAAAATCAATATTGAAAATGAAGATTATACAATAGAATACAATACTAATATTGATAGTAATGGTTATATTTATGATTATACTATGTATTACAATTATGATTTAGATGCATATTCAAAGTCACTTTATAAAAAATATACACCTGAATTAAATACTGATATTGATGTGTCTGGATCTAATATGATTCTTGATGGTTTTGTTTTAGAAGGTCTCTATTATGAAACTGGATGGAGTGTTGTTAACGATGCTGGTACAAATTATTTAGAATATTCAGATGGATATCAACCTGTAGTTGCGAATCCAGCTTTCGCAACTGATTCAAACGATAAATATCGTTTTGTGTTAACTTCAACAATTCCAATGAATTTCTATGCTATGAGAAATTCAAATACTTGGACGAGTTCAAATGTTCCTATGTATTTAACATTTGAAACAATTTCTAATCAACAAACAATTTTACTTAATGAATCTTATATAACTTTTTCAACTGATGTTACTGTACATGACGATTTATTATTTTATGTTGATAATTATAGTCATGATTCTGTCCCATTAACAAACGATGGTGATTTTGCTGTAGGTGATCGAGTTGATGTATATCAAGGTACTAAATTGGTTGGAATTATGTATTTAGATGAAAATACTATTGATGATTGGGATGATAATCCGGTCGGTAGTAACTACATGTCGTGGATAAATACATATGACCATAAATGGTATAGTTTTGGTTTTGATGAAGATAAATTATTTGATACAAATACAATCTATTGCGATAATTGTGGTTGATATTTGTTTATAACTAGGTTTATAACTATTTACACACTGAGGACCTCGTGCTAAACTTTTACTAGCGCGAAGTCCTTTAATTCAATCCAGAGAGATTGATAAGGTAAAGACAATACTTTTACTTAAAAAGGGCATGAGAATGTCCTTTTATATTGTGGCTTTGGCAAGAGGAGAAAAGGGTATGAGTAATAAGAAGAATGAATTATTATACGATGTGCATGATAAGCCTGAGACAGGTACTTGGATTGCGCTTAGCTTCCAACACGTATTTGCGATGTTTGGGGCAACTGTTTTAGTACCTATCTTGACTGGTTTACCAGTTAGCGTTGCTTTATTCGCATCAGGTTTAGGTACCTTGATTTATATTGCGGCAACAAAAGCTAAAGTTCCTGTTTATTTAGGTTCATCATTTGCCTATATTTCAGCGGTTATTATCGCAAAAGAAAGCATGGGCGGTGACATCTCGGCAGCACAAACAGGTTTAATCTTAGTTGGTTTAACTTACGTGATTGTAGCTTTAGTTATTAAAGTGATTGGTAAGGCTTGGGTTGATAAACTACTACCTCCAATTGTTATTGGACCAATGATTATCATTATTGGTTTAGGTTTAGCATCCGTAGCGGTGTCATCTGCAGGTTTTGTGGATGGTGGTGATCCAAGAGTTATCTGGACTGCGATTATTACCTTTGCGATTACAGCTGCTGTCATGACCTTAGCAAAAGGTTTCTTACGTATAGTGCCATTTATCATGGGTATCTTTGGTGGATACGCAGTAGCGGTGGCTTTTGGATTGGTAGACTTTAGTGCAGTTGCGGCTGCTCCATGGTTAGCTGTTCCTGAGTTTTATTTCCCATTTCAAATTGGTGATTTTGGGACTTATTCTTTATATTTTGGTCCTGAAACTTGGGTTATTGTCCCGATTGCGATTGTGACGATTTCAGAGCACATTGGTGACCACACTGTTTTAGGTAAAATCTGTAACCGTAATTTCTTAAAAGATCCTGGTTTAGATCGTACTTTAGTTGGTGATGGATTAGCAACAGCTATTTCTGGTTTCTTAGGTGGACCTGCTAATACGACTTATGGTGAAAATACAGGTGTTATTGGATTAACACGTGTTGCCTCTGTTTATGTTACTGGTGGTGCAGCGGTATTAGCTATAGCGATTAGTTTTATTGGAAAAATGTCTGCTTTAATTTCAACAATTCCTTCAGCTGTTTTAGGTGGAATGAGTATTCTACTTTATGGCTTTATCGCCTCTAATGGTTTACGTGTTCTAATTGATGAAAAAGTTGATTTTGGACAAAGACGTAATGTTATTATTGCGGCAAGTATGTTGGTTTTAGGACTAGGTGGTGCAATGTTTAAACTGGTTGGTTTAGCATCTCTATCTGGAACGGCTTTAGCGGCGATTGTTGGTGTAGCGCTTAACTTGATTCTTCCAATGGAAGACTAATTCCATACAATTTATTAGAATATTCACAAGCATCTACTTTGTAGGTGCTTTTTTAATCACTTTGTTGGAAAAAGTGACATAACTTGGGTATAATACACAGGCAAAAGGAGTTTATAAAATGAGTGAAAAAGATATTAAAGTAGACTTAGATCCTGCCTTTGACCCGTTCAAGACAAGAGCTAAGAAAAGTACAAATGTTAAAAAAATGATCGCAGTAGTTAGTGGTAAAGGTGGTGTAGGTAAATCTACGGTTGCGGCTTTGCTTGCTTCACATGCGGCTAAAGATGGTTATAAAGTTGGTGTGATTGATGGAGATATTGTTGGTCCATCAATGGGACATCTCTTTAATATTCATCATCCTGTTTTTGGGACTAAAGAAGGCATTGATCCAGCCATTAGTGATCGTGGTGTAAAAGTCATGACCTCTAATATGTTGGTTGAAAATGAAACCACACCTATTTTATGGCGTGGTGCTTTAATTACCAATGCAGTAAAAGACTTCTATTCTGAAGTATTATGGGGTGATTTAGACTTAATGGTCGTTGATATGCCACCTGGAACAGGGGATATTGCCTTAACTGTTTTCCAATCATTACCTATTAGTGGCATTATTATTGTCACATCTCCGCAAGACTTAGTTACGATGATTGTTTCTAAAGCGGTTGAGATGGCACATAAGATGAATGTTCCTATTTTAGGTATTATTGAAAATATGGCTTATATGGAACACAATGGGGAGCGTTTATTCCCATTTGGTGAACCTAAGAGTGAAGGCTTAGCAGCTGCTTATGATATTCCACTCTTGGCTCAATTACCAATTGATCCAGAACTTGTACAATTAGCTGATGCGGGGGATATTGAATCCTATGACTCTGAGGATTTCCATTGGTTAGCTGAAACGATTTTAGGAGAATAAATGTTTTTTGACACAGCTAAAGCGATTAAACGCCAAGATCCGGCGGCTCATTCGCTTTTAGAAGTTATATTATTATATCCTGGTTATCATGCGGTATTAACACATCGTGTTGCGCATTTCTTTTATAAGATTCATTTCTATTTTCTAGCTCGATTGATTTCTCAATTATCACGTTCATTAACGGGGATTGAAATTCATCCAGGGGCGATTATCGGAAAGCGTCTATTAATTGATCATGGCATGGGTGTTGTGATTGGTGAAACCAGTGTTATCGGGGATGATTGCTTAATTTATCATGGAGTAACATTAGGTGGTCGAGGCACAGAACACGTTAAACGTCACCCAACGATTGGAAACAATGTGATGGTTGGCGCAGGTGCTAAAGTTTTAGGGAATATTACTTTAGGTAATAACGTCAAAGTAGGAGCTAATGCGGTGGTACTTCACTCTGTTGAAGATAATCAAACGGTTGGCGGAAATCCTGCAAAAATACTCATTTCAAAGCGTAAGTAATTACGCTTTTTTTAACGTCTTTTACTAGAAAGAAATTAGGATTTATTGTAAACTTTCAGTGAGGTTTATATTATGACATTACCGTACAATTTTGCAGATACTTTAAATATAATCATACTCGCAGTTTTTGCGTTTTTCATTGTGATGGGCTACATGCGTGGTCTTGTTGCGCAGATTTTAGATATCGTAAGCTTACTGGCTTCTTTAGTTTTAGCTTGGTTATTTGCGCCACAACTCGCAAATACCGTTCCAATTATTCCATCGACATTAGACTGGTTTCAAACGCCTTTAATTGGAGATAGTCTACATCAAATTTCAAATACGGTCGTTTGGTATATTTTGGTTTTTATTGCTGTCTCTGTGATCATGACTTTTGTGGTCAAACCAGCCGCAAAAACGATCCATGCGATTCCTATTGCGAAAACACTCAATCGACTCTTAGGGGCAGTCTTTGGGATGATTGCGCCACTAATTATTGCGATTATCGCAACCTTTGTCTTAAGTAGTCCTTTATTTATCAATGGACGAAGTGTGGTTGAGGCATCTTATCTTGCGCCTATTACAGATTTAACTGATTATGCCCTAGATTCTATTTATGCCCAAACTGAAACAGGTGGACTTATTCAAAAAGTCATGGATGGTGAAAGCATCACAACGGATGACTTCATCAATATTCCTGAATGGTATACCCAAGTAGGCTTACCTGAAGAACTTCAAGGACCTTTTGAGAAACTCATTAATCAAGAAGCTTTATCACAAGATGAAATTAATACCGTCGTTGAATATGTTAAAGATGAAGGTTGGACAAAAGAAGATGTCGCAAGTTTCTTAAGTACGATTGGTTTAAGTACTGAACAGATTGATGAAATTATTAATAAATTAGGTATTAAATAAAAAAAGTTCTAGGATTCATATGAGTCTTAGAACTTTTTATTAAATCTAAATTTTTGGAACTCTAGTGAGAATTTGATCACGCTTAGGACCATTAGATACTAAGGTAATAGGTACGTTGATCATTTTTTCTAAAGCATCAACATAAGCTTTACATTTTTCAGGTAGTTCGTTGTAATCACGGATTTCAGTGATATCTGTGCCCCAACCATCGAAATATTCATAAATTGGTTTAGATACATCTAAACGGGTAATATTTGGGAAGTGTTCACGACGTTTTCCTTCTGTATCATAAGCAACACAGACAGGAATTTTATCTAAGTAAGCTAGAACATCTAAGTTTGTTAAGGCAACATTGGTTGCACCTTGAACTTGACAACCATAACGTGTTGCGACCGCATCGAAGTAACCAACACGACGAGGACGACCTGTTGTTGCGCCATACTCACCAGCATCTCCACCTCTGCGTCTTAACTCATCAGCTTCTTCACCTTCAAGTTCGACCACAAATGGGCCTGCACCAACGGCTGAAGAATACGCTTTAGTAACTGCCCACACTTCATTAAGTGGGTGAGGGATACCTGATCCAATTGGACCATAGTAAGCGAGTGTATAAGACGATGTTGAATACGGATAAATTCCAAAGTCAGGATCTCTTAAGGCACCTAATTGTCCTTCAAGTAAGATAGTTTTATCTTCTTCAACCGCATCTTGGAAATATTTAACCGTATCAGTCACAAATGGTTTAATTGCTTCACGATATTCAATGAGTTCATTAAAGACTTCATCATGTGTGAGTGGTACATGAGCATATAGGTTAACGAGTAATGCGTTTTTAATCCCTAAGACACGATCCACTTTTTCATGTAGCCATTTTTCATCAAATAATTCTGAAACTTGGAAACCAATTTTTGCATATTTATCTGAATAGAAAGGGGCAATCCCACTTTTAGTAGACCCAAAGGAAGCTTTACCTAAACGCTCTTCTTCTAACTTATCGAAGAGAACATGATAAGACATGACCACTTGAGCTCTTTCAGAGACAATGATTTTAGGCATTGGTACGCCTGCATCGACAATACTTTGTAGTTCTTTTAGAAATGCGTTAACATTCAGCGCAACACCATTTCCAATAACGTTTGTGGTGTGATTATAGAACACACCGGAAGGTAACATATGGAGTGCGAACTTACCATAGTGATTAATGATGGTATGTCCAGCATTATTTCCCCCTTGGAATCGAACAACGACATCTGCAGTTTCTGCAAATACGTCTGTTAGTTTACCTTTTCCTTCGTCGCCCCAGTTGGCGCCAACGATAGCTTTAATCATAAATACCCTCCCTTTCATAAAAATAGGACAGCATGTGCTGTCCAAATTTACACTTGTAAATATACCAAATCTACTTATCTTAGTCAAAGACTTTTCATAAGATTTTCAAGAATTTTTCAAAGACTTTTCAATAATCTTATCGGCCACATATAAACCGTTTGCGGCAGCCTGTGATAATGAGCGCGTAAAGCCTGCACCATCACCCACTGCATAGATATTTTCATGATTTAAAAGTTCAAAATCTTTAGTCTCAGGACGAGCTGAATAATACTTGGTTTCAACGCCGTATAAAAGGGTGTCGGCATTGGCTGTACCGGGTGCCACTTTGTCTAGTGCTTGTATGGTTTCGATAATATTGTCTAATTGTCTTTTAGGTATACATAAGGATAAATCACCCGCCACCGCTTTTTGAGTTGGGATGACTGAATTTTGAGCTAAACGTTTCTCATCCGTTCTGCGTCCTTTGATTAAATCACCAAAGCGTTGAACTAAGACTGAACCACCTGAGATGCGATTACCTAAAGAAGCAATCATCTTTGCGTACTCAATAGGTTCATCAAATGGGGTTGTGAAACGAATCGTTGAAAGAAGGGCAAAGTTAGAATTTTGTGTTTTACGATCCTCTTCTTTAAAGGCATGTCCATTAACGGTTAAGATATCATCGGTATTTTCAATAACCACATGACCTCTTTCATTGAAACAGAACATCCGTGTACGATCACCATATTGTTTAGAGCGATACCAAATTTTAGGTTCATAGATTTTTTCTGAGAAATGTTTCCAAACTTCATAAGGAAGTTCTACTCTGACACCGATGTCAACTTGATTATTGGTTAAAGGGATTTGATGTTCCTTTGCCCAAGTAGAAAAGAAGGAAGATCCAGCACGACCGACCGCAAAGATGATTTCATCAGCTTGAAGGCTATGCATTTCTTTATCTTTGATATAAGTGACAGTTTTGTTTTCTGGATCTACATCTGTGACTTTAGCACGGGTTAAGAGTGTTATCTTGTCTCTTAAAGCATCGACCATATGAATCATGGTTTGATAGTTGGCATCGGTGCCTAAATGTTTAACCTGTGCTTGTTGCATATGTAAATCATATTTTAAACAAAGTGTTTTAAGTTCATCATTAGGCATATAACGCTCTTGTGTGGCGCCATGTTTTTGCAGGATTTGATCAGCTTGTTCAATGTAGTTTATTACAGTATTTGGATTTAAGAAATCAGTTAGCCAACCACCGTATTCTGTAGAAATAATATATTTTCCATCAGAAAAAGCTCCAGCCCCAGCTAAGCCTTCCATGACACCACAGGTGGCACATGAAATACAAGATTCAACTTTGCCTTGTATGATTGGACAAACTCTATTTTTAATATCAGCTCCTTTTTCTAAAAGAGTGACTTTAAAATCTTGATTGGATTCAACTAAACGGGTTGCGGCCATTAATCCTGATATACCACCACCAATAATCACAACATGCTTTGACATAAGATAACCTCCAAAATGCCAAATCAATCATAGCACACAAAAATTCGCTTGCGATAATAGAAAAGGTTTACAATATAAATGGGGAAATGGGAGTAATTCATGCGAAAACAAGCCCTCATTTTGGCACTTTTATTAACAATTATTATCACTGGATTAAGTACTGTAGGTTTTTATCGTGTTGAAAAGTCACAAAACAACTTAACAAGAATCGATTATCTTCAAAATGAAAAAGTTGTGATCGATGCAGCAGTTAAAAATATTAATACACAAATTAGTTCTAATTTAAATGATTTAGGGTTTATTAAAGATACCTATCTTCAAATAATCTCCAATAATAAAAATGAAGCTATTCTACTCGATGTATGGTTAAAGTTTTCAGATAATAAAAAAGTGTATGATCAAATTCGCTTTATTGATTTAAGTGGTCAAGAAAAAGTGCGAGTTAATTACAATTCTTTAGGTGCCTATATCGTGAGTGATGATGCTCTACAAAACAAAGCAAACAGAAATTATTTTATCGATGCGATTAATTTAGATAAAAAAATGTTTTATATTTCAAATTTTGATTTAAACATTGAAAATAATGAAGTTGAAATTCCATTTAAACCAATGTTGAGATATGCTCAAACTATTTATGATGATCAACAATTATTGGGTATGATTGTTTTAAATTATACGGCTAATAGTTTGATTGAGACTTTATATAGTGATATGGTTCCTTCTCATGCGGATGCATTTTATTTAGTTAACGATCAAGGTGAATTTTTAATCAATACAGAAGATGAAAAACTCAATTGGTCTTTTATGTTTAATCAGAATTTGAATTTTTCTACTTTACACGAAGAAGTATTTAATGAAATGAAAAGTCGTGGAGAAGGAGAGATATTAGCTGATGGGAAACTATATTATTTTTCACACGTTATTCAATATGATGATTTGGAAATTAATTTAAATCGTTTAGATAAATCACAATTGAGCTTAAGTGAGAATTGGTATGTCATTTCTGAAGTAGATGCGACGATACTGCCTTATAAAACGTGGGATAATTTTATTGATTATCTATTTGATTTACATCGTAATACGATTATTTATAGTTTTATCCTCTTTAATTCGTTACTTATAATTCTCTATCTCTACTTTATTAATCGCATAAATAAAGAAGCATTGACAAAATATGATGAGATGACAGGAGCTTATACACGTCTTCAAGGTTTGCCTATTGCCAAAGAACGATTTAATTCAATGTTGGATAATCATCATGTGATAACGCTTATCTATGCTGATTTAAATGGTTTAAAAGAAATCAACGATCAATATGGACATGCAGCAGGTGATACAGCCATTCGTTTATTCTCACAAGCGATTATTCAAAATATTCGCTTTAAAAAGCGGTTTTATCTTCATGAATATTTTTTTCATAAATTTAATTCACGTCTAAGAAAAGTCTTTCAATTTAGAGAAGATGACATCTTTATACGTTTAGGAGGCGATGAATTCTTATATATGTGTATTGATGTTTCGGAAAAAGATTTAGATAAAATGATTAATCGGATTTTGAGTGGAATTGAAAGCTTAGATGTCGAAAGCTTTCAGTTGAGCGCAAGTTCTGGGAAAATTGTGATCAATAAAGAAAGTAATATTGACTTTGAAACAGCGATAAATTTAGCGGATCATGCGATGTATGATGATAAAATGCGCTATTATAAGAAGGTGAATAAGGAGAGTTTATGAGTCAAGTAAATGCGAAAATCAACTTTGAAAAAGGTTTTAATGGAAAACTTGTTTTAAAACAAGGTGAAATAGGGATAGGAATTGAAGATGATAAGGCACGTCCTTATGACATGCTTCAAGGTGCTTTAGCTTCCTGTTTGCATTCCACCTTTCTAGATATTTTAGTAAAGAAAAGAATTGAACTCGATTATGTAAATTATGAAGTATCAGGTGAAAAGAAAGAAACACCCCCCACGACTTTAGAGAAAGTGTTTATAAAGGTGACTTGCCCAAAACATGAAAAGGAAGCACAAATCCGTAAATCAATGGATTTAGCAACTCAATATTGTAGCGTTTATGCGACCATTTCAAAGGTTGCGGATATCACATTAGAACTTGAATTTGTCTAGTTTCTTGATTTTTTGAATAAAAGGCATATGATTAAAAAGGTTTTATGAAAAAATATTACGATCGTTTTAAAGCGTGGATATCAGTTAAAAGTCCAACTCAACAAATCGCTCTGAGTTTCTTAGGGGTTATTTTGGTGGGGACTTTTTTATTGATTTTACCGATTAGTAATGCACAGCCTTTACTCCCTTTAATTGATTATATCTTTACCGCAACATCAGCGGTTTGTGTGACCGGTTTATCCACTCTAGTGGTCCAAACACAATTTACTGTTTTCGGTAAGATTGTGATGATTGTTCTTATGCAAATTGGTGGTTTAGGTTTAATGACGCTCATTGCCTTATTCCTCATATTTATTGAAGGTAAGCTAACATTATCGGCTAAAATGGCGATGTCTGAAGCGGTTAATCGTAATACCTTTCATGACTTTCATCATTTTATTCAAGCAATTGTAAAATACACAGCCTTTTTTGAGATTTTAGGTGTCATTGTCCTAGCAACACGTTTTGTGCCTGAATTTGGGCTGGCGGAAGGTTTATTTAACTCAGTCTTTATTTCAGTTTCAGCCTTCTGTAATGCGGGGTTTGATCCATTTGGCGCAAACTCTTTAGGAAATTATGTTTCTGATCCAATTGTACTCTTAACCGTGGCATCTTTAATTGTCATGGGGGGCTTAGGTTTTGGTGTTTGGTTTGATTTCTCCCAAGGTTCAAAACTCATCTTAAAAGGGAAACAAAAAATTCGTTTTGTGCTTAAGCATTTCCAAGTCCACGTAAAATTGGTTATCTTTATGACAGAAAGCTTAATTATCAGTGGTTTTATCTTCTTTGTCTTATTTGAATTTAATAATCCAGAAAGCTTTGGCCCTTTAAGTTTATGGGATAAACTCTTAAATGCACTATTTCATTCCATTACCTTACGTACAGCGGGCTTCTCATTTTTAAATGTTGGTAACTTTAGAGTCTATACCTTACTGTTTATGATGATCTATATGATTATTGGGGGTTCACCTGGTGGGACGGCTGGGGGCTTTAAAACAACGACTTTTGCGATTTTAATTTTAATGGTCATCGCAGAACTTCGTGGTAAAGACTCGATTACGGTCTTTAATCGTAGTATTGGTCGAGATCAATTTAGAAAAGCCTTTATTATTGTGGTTATTCTACTCAGTATTTTATTTGTGGGTATTATCCTACTTACAATTACAGAAAACTTCACATTACCTGAGATAATGTTTGAGGCAGCGAGTGCGATTGCGACGGTTGGTTTAAGTACAGGTATTACCGCTCGTTTAAGTTTTTTAGGAAAATGGATTATTATATTATTGATGTTTATTGGACGTATTGGTCCACTAACCATGATCTTGTCTATTAATAGTAATACGAAGAAAGGAATTGAAGTGAATTATCCAAAAGCGGATATTCTCATCGGTTAAGTTATGAAAAGAAAAACATTTGCGATTTTAGGTCTTGGAATCTTTGGTTCTACGATTGCGAAAACTCTAAGTGAAAATGGTTATGATGTCATTGGGATGGATTTAGACATGGTTAATGTTGAACGTGTCAGTGATTATGTAACCCAAGCGGTTCAAGCTGATTTCACGGATATTGAACAACTTCGTATGTCAGGGGTTGCGGATGTTGATACCGCTATTATTGCGACGGGGTCAAAACTTGAAGCTTCTATTATGGCTGTTTTACATTTAAAAGAACTAGGTATTCCTTATATCATTGCGAAAGCTAAAAATAAAATTAACTTACAAATTCTTCTTAAAATTGGGGCTGATCGTGTCGTTCGTCCTGAAAAAGAAATGGGTGTTCGTGTTGCGAAGTCCTTAATGAGTGAAAACGTTATGGATATGGTTGATATCGATGAGGATTACTCCTTACTTGAAATCAAAGCACCTGAAGAGTGGCATGGCAAGGCTTTAATTGATTTACACTTAAGACGTGAATATGGTGTCAACGTTTTAGGCTATCGTACTGAAAAAGAGGGTAAACTTAACGTTGATTTAACCGCGAATTATATGGTTAATGGGGATGATTTCTTATTGGTTATTGCGGAAAATAAAAAGTTTGAAGCAATGGAGTATAAGGGAAAAATATAGAACGGGTCAACCGTTCTTTTTTAAGAAAAGAGTGAGTATAATAGTTAAGTATGGAAAAGATTATACATATCGGTGTTAATTTAGTTCAAGGGTGTGATTTAGCAGGTGGCGAGAAAGCCATGCAGGTTTTAAATCAAAGCATTGAAATGGAAGAAATTCTAGAGATTAATCAAAGTTTATTAAAAAATGAAAATCCTTTGTATCTAAGTGCAATCACTGATTTAAATAAACGCCTAAAAGAAAGTATTTTAAAACACACAAAAGACAAAGCTTTTCCAATCGTTTTTGGTGGTGATCATGCCTTGGCGATTGGATCAATTGCGGCTAGCGCACAAAATGATGATTGGGCAGTTTTATGGATTGATGCCCATGGTGATTGTAATACTGACAAGTCTTCAATCTCAAAACGTATCCATGGTATGCCTTTAGCAATCACTCAAGGCTATGGTCATGCTGATTTAGTGTCTATCATGGACCATTATGTCCCATCACAAAATATCTTAACCGTTGGTATTCGTAGTTTAGATACAGAAGAAGAAAAACTGATGAATGACTGGGGTGTGAATATAATATGGATGGACGAAATCGTTGAAAAAGGTTTAGAATGGTGTATCCAAGAAATTAATCAATTTATGGTAAAACATCCTAATGTCCACTGTTCATTTGATTGTGATTCAATGGATCCTGCTTTGATCCCAGGGGTTAATACACCGGTAAAAGAAGGTTTTAATCAAACAGAGATTTTAAAAGTACTTGATCATGTCTTTGATCATACAAGTTTAAAGTCACTCGATATCGTTGAGTTTAATCCTGTGAATGATAATGGGAATACACTCAAATTAGTAGAAGATGTTTGCGCATTACTGCATAAACATGTTTAAACATAAGGAGTAGGGTTATGGCTAAAGTCATTTGTGTTATTCAACAAGGAACATCGTTCTCACGAGCGATTCTTTTTGATGAGAATTTTTCAATAGTAGCTAAAGCCCAAACCAAACTCGAATGTGATTATCCACATCCTGCCTGGGTCAATCAAGATGCCAATAAAATGTTTGAATCTGTTCAAAAAGTCGTACAAGAAGCTTTAACGCAAGCTCGTATGAAAGTTTCAGATTTAGCAGGTATATCAATTGTTAATCAAAGAGAAACAACAATTATGTGGGATAAAAACACCCATGAACCGATTGCGCCAGCTTTGGTATGGCAATCTCGTCAATCTTCTTTCTATTGTGAAGATATGAAAAAGAAAGGCTATGTACCGTTTGTGAAGAAGCGTACTGGCTTAATGATTGATGCGATTTTCTCAGCCTCTAAAATTCGTTTTATCTTAGATGAACATTCGGAATGTCAAGTAGGTGCTTCTTGTGGTGATATTTTATTTGGGACAGTGGATACTTGGTTAATTTATAAACTTACGGCCGGTAAAGTTCATGTGACGGATGTGTCAAATGCATCACGTACACTTTTAATGAACATTGATACTTGTGAATGGGATGCGAAACTCTGTGATATTTGGGGTATCCCGATGTCAATCTTACCTAAGATTGTGGATAATAATGAAATTGTTGGGCACACAGATAAAGATGTCTTTGGGGCAGAAATCCCTATTGCGTCTGTGATTGCTTCTCAACATGCCTCCTTGTTTGGACAAATGTGTATCCATAAAGGGGACGTTAAAAATACCTATGGTTCTGGTTGTTTCTTACTCATGAATACTGGTGATCAAAAGATTGTATCTAAAAAAGGTTTAATCTCAACGATTGCTTGGCGAAAAAATGGGGAAGTGACCTATGCCTTAGAAGGTTCTGTCTTTAGTGCAGGTGAAGCAATTCACTGGCTTAGAGATGGTTTAAGACTCATTGAAAGTGCGGGCGAAATCGAAAACTTATCAAGATCTGTTGAAGATGATGAAGGGGTTGTCTTTGTGCCAGCCTTTGTTGGGATGGGTGCTCCTTATTGGCGATCTGACTTAAAAGCTGCGATGTTTGGGATTACACGATCGACTTCGATTGCCCATGTGGTTAGGGCATCTGTTGAAGCTCTAGCTTTTCAATCACGCGACATGATTAAACTGATGGAAATGGATTCAGGCTTAAAGGTTCAAGAAATCTATGTCGATGGTGAATTCTCTAAGTATGACTTTCTTTTAGAATTTCAATCAGGTATTTCAAACTTTAACGTAATACGTCCAAAGATTCATGAAACTGCCGCTTTTGGGGGTGCGATGATGGCCGCCTTAAGTTTAGGTTGGGTTGAAAGTGAACTTGATTTATACAATAAGTGGTCTGAAGAGAAGATCTTTACCCCACAAATGAGTGTGACACAAAGATCTGAAGCTCTTAAACACTGGAAAGATTCAGTGTCTGCATTACTCTCTTATAAAGAATACGAATGAAACAGTTAAATCGATATGACAAAATTTTAATGATATTTATCCTTGTGACCTCTGTTATTTTATATGCGTCCATGGAATTTTTTGTGCGCGCAAGTACCTCAGGGCAAAAAATTGCGGTCGTTTCGTATAAAAATGAAGAAGTCTTAAGAATTGATATGAGTAGTGATAATACGTATACCGTAAGTGGAACACTTGGGGACGTCTTTATAGAAGTGGTCGATGGAAGAATAAGAGTTGAAAAAGAAACATCCCCATATCATCTCTGTTCAATCCAAGGTTGGGTAGAATATGCGAATGTTCCGATTGTTTGTTTACCCAATCATATTGTGATTTTAATAGAAGGATCTAATAATCGTCCGAATAATGAAGATACGGTGATCTCATGAGACGCTTATCTTCAACCCGACGCTTAACACTTATTACGATGTTGTTGGCGATGAGTATCATGTTGCACATGATTGAACCCTCATTACCCATTCCAGTTCCAGGGGTAAAATTTGGTCTTGCGAATGTCTTAGGTTTAGTTGCCTTGTATCTTTTCGGGATTAAGGAAATGATTATCCTCAATTTAATGCGTGTTCTAATCGCATCATTGTTAAAAGGGATTATCTTTGGGACTGGTTTTTGGTTATCGTTAACCGGTGTGATTTTGTCCACCTTTATATCCATTGTCTTATATAAACACAACAAATTATCCGTGATTGGGATCAGTATGGCATCAGCGGCTTTTCATGGCTTAGGTCAAATTGTGGCACTGATCTTTATTAATCAAACGGTCTATATGATTTATTGGTTACCTGTTTTATGGTTTTCAAGTATACCAACAGGCTTACTCACAGGACTGTTGGCGATTGAAATCTTGAAACGTTTAAGAATTTAGGCAAGCTTTTTCAAAGCTTTTAGAATTAATAGGAGTATAATATTTTTCGTGAAAGAATTAAAAGTTTTATGGTCTTATTTAAAAGGCTATCGTTTTTTAGGCTTAGTTTTAACAAGCACCGTTATCTTCTTGGTGTTTTTTGTCTTATTTACCCCCTTATTACTCGGTTTTATCATTGACAGTGTTATTAATGGATTACCGGTAGAAAACAGCTTTATTCAAGCTTATGCCAATGTTTTTGGGGGCGTGAACAATATACGATCACACTTATATCTTGGGGCACTAATGATTATGTTAGTGACTCTAGCCCGTGTGTTTTTAATGTATTTAAGAGGACGCTTTAATGGGATTATTTCAGAGCGATTTGCGGAAAAAATGCGCAATGAACTCTTTTCTCATATTCAGCATTGGTCTTATCATACCCATGTTAATTCAAAAACAGGGGATTTAATTCAACGCGTAACTTCTGATGTTGATACAATCAGACGTTTTTTAGCCACTCAATATTCTGAACTTGTTTATAGTATTGCGACTGCGATTATTGCCTTAACGGTTTTATTTGGGATTTATGTCAAACTTGCTTGGGTTGCGGTGGCTTCAATGCCAATTATTTTCATCATTGCCTATATTTTCTTTAAGAATATTCAAAAAGAATTTTTAAAGAGTGATGAAGCTGAAGGGGAACTTTCAACTATTCTACAAGAGAGTTTATCAGGCGTAAGGGTTGTTAAAGCATTTAATCGTGAAGTTTATGAACTTGAAAAGTATGATAAATCTAATCAAAGTTATCGTGATATAACCTTTAGACTGATTGAATATCTAGCTTACTACTGGGCAAGTAGTGACCTAATCATTTTAACGCAAGTATTTGCGGTTGTTTTATTTGGTATTTTTGAAGCCCAAGCAGGTAATATTAGCTTAGGTGATTTTACCGTATTTGTTTCTTATGAAACGATGATTTTATGGCCAATACGTCATATTGGACGTATTTTATCCGACTTTGGGAAAATGTTAGTTTCATTATCTAGATTGAATGAAATTTTAGAAACCCCTCAAGAAGATTTATATGAGGGATCAGAAGCTAATCTTAGAGGGGATATTGAATTTAAACATGTTCGCTTTAGATTTGATGATGGCACAGCAGATGTTTTAAAAGACATTAGTTTTAAAGCTGAAAAGGGACAAACACTCGCCATTATTGGTCCAACCGGATCTGGGAAGAGTTCATTGGTTCATTTAATGTTAAGACTTTATGAAAGTAGTGATGGTCAAATACTCATTAATGGCCATGATATTAAAACCGTTTCTAAACATCACTTACGTAAAAATGTGGGGATTGTTCTACAAGAACCTTATCTATTTTCAAAAACCATTTTAGAGAATATTCGAATTGCATCACCCAACGCGGATGAAACAAGCGTCATGAAAGCAGCTCAAATTGCCTCTGTTCATAATGTCATTTCTGATTTTGACCAAGGTTATGAAACCTTAGTGGGTGAAAAAGGTGTGACCTTATCAGGTGGTCAAAAACAACGAATTGCGATTGCACGAACGATTGTAAATAACTCACCTGTATTAATTTTTGATGATTCTTTAAGTGCGGTTGATACTGAAACAGATGCGGCAATTCGCTCTGGTTTAAAACAACTCTCAAAAGATGTGACAACTTTAATTATTACTCACCGTGTTAATACGGCGATGGAAGCTGATATGATCTTAGTTTTAGAAGATGGATTAATTACACAACGAGGCACTCATGCAGAGCTTTCTACACAAGAGGGTCTATATAAACGAATTGTGGCGATTCAAGATGCGATTGGTGGTGAAGCAGCATGAGTGTAAAATTTGAAGAAAAAACCTATAATACTGATACCCTTGATACCTCTTTATGGAAGCGTATTTTCCTATTAATATGGGAACAAAAATCGCGTTTATTTACGCTCTTTGGCTTAGTTATTATCTTAGCTTTAACGGATCTTGCTTTCCCACTCTTTCATAAGTATGCGATTGATACATATGTCGCAAATAGTGGGGATACATCTAATATCTGGCAGTTTGCTGGTCTGTATTTAGGCTTTGTGCTTATCACATCCCTTGTCATCTTTTTGTTTATTTATACTGCAGGCAAGGTAGAAATGGATTTTGCCTATACAGTTAGAAAGCGTGGTTTTGAAAAGCTTCAACGTCTTCCTTTTAGTTATTTTGATAAAACCCCACAAGGCTGGATTATGGCTCGAATGACCAGTGATATTGGTCGTTTAGCGGAAATTATTTCTTGGTCACTGATTGATTTGTTTTGGGGATCCGCTTTAATTTTAGGGATAGCGATTGTCATGTTGATTGTGAATTGGCAATTAGCATTACTGGTGTTATTTACGGTTCCAATCTTAGCTTTTATTTCCGTTTATTTTCAACGTAAAATCTTAGAAAAATTTAGAGAAACTCGTAAAATCAATTCAAAGATTACCGGGGCATTTTCTGAAGGAATTACTGGCGCGAAAACCGCAAAGACTTTAGTTATGGAAGATGTTCAACATGATGAGTTTACTGAATTAACAAAGTCTATGCGTTTTGAATCGATTAAAGCAGCCTTATTATCAGCGATGTTTATGCCATTGGTCATGGGACTTGGCGCACTTTCTAGTAGTTTACTTCTTTGGAAGGGTGGCGAAGCGGTTATTTTAGGTACGGTTGAATTTGGGACTTTAGTACTTTTTAGTTCTTATGCGGGTCAGTTCTTTGAACCCCTTAGACAAATCGCAAGACTCTTAGCTGAGTTTCAATTAGCGCAAGCATCAGCTGAGCGTGTCCTTTCTTTAATCGAAGAACCAATCACCTTATATGATCGTGAGGATGTCATCCAAAAATATGGGGATTTATTAGATCCACACGAACATACATATAAAGATATTAAGGGTGATATTGAATTTAAAAATATCAATTTCTATTATAAAAAAGAAGAACCAATCTTTACTGATTTTAATTTAAAAGTTAAAGCAGGCTCATCGATTGCCTTAGTGGGTGAAACAGGGAGTGGTAAGAGTTCGTTAGTGAACTTACTCTGTCGTTTTTATGAACCACAAAGTGGTGAATTACTCATTGATAAAGAGGATTATCGCAATCTTTCCATTGGCTATCTCCATTCAAATTTGGGATATGTTCTACAAAGTCCACATTTATTCTCAGGAACAGTGATGGAAAATATTCGCTATGGTAAACTAGATGCAAGTGATGAAGAGGTGATTGAAGCCGCAAAACAAGTTAAGGCACATGACTTTATCATTCACTTAGAAGAAGGCTATCAATCTGATGTTGGTGAGGGTGGTTCTAAATTATCAACGGGTCAAAAACAACTGATTTCATTTGCCCGTGCGATATTGGCGAAACCTGCACTCTTTATCTTAGATGAAGCGACTTCTTCCATTGATACTGAAACTGAAAGTATCATTCAAGATGCGATTAGTTTAATGCTTAAAGGACGTACTTCCTTTGTGGTGGCACACCGTTTAAGTACGATTGTTCAATCGGATCGTATTTTAGTCTTAAAACACGGTAAAATTGTTGAAGATGGAACACATGATGAACTCATGACTCTAAAGGGTTATTATCATCGTTTATATACCCATCAATTTAACCAAGAACAAGAACAATCATTACTCCATTTAGAAAGGTTGACATGAACATCAATTTAACCAACTGTTTAGTTAAACAAGCTGAGTTAGATGAGCGCATTATGCAGATGCATTCTCAAACTCGGGAAAGTACCCAACGCAAACGTGTGTTGGCACTTTTGGTTGAAATTGCTGAGTTAGCCAATGAAACAAGAAGTTTTAAATATTGGAGCTTAAAAGGGGCATCTGAAAAGGATGTCTTAATTGAAGAATATGTTGATTCTTTGCATTTCTTACTCTCACTTTCTTTAGATTTAGGCTATGAGCAATTAATGTTATCTGTCACAAAATCAAAGCTCAGTGTCAGTGAGTTATTTTTAGCCTTTTATAAGGCTGTCATTGAACTCAGTGAGAACTTTAATGACTACAATTTAGAGCGAGCATTCGAACGTTTTGGTCAAGTGGGCATTGCCTTAGGCTTTAGTTCACGTGATATTGTCGATGCTTACTTTTTTAAGAATGAAAAAAATCATAAACGACAAGATGAATCGTATTAAGAAGGAGTGGTTTTATGAGTAAAATTGAAAAAGCATATGGTGTTGTAGATTTAGAAATGATGGAGGCGTTTACCTCAGCTCATGGTATTTCAGGCTGTGAAAAAGAAGCGTCTAGAGTGATGAAATCATATATCGAGCCTTATGCAGATGAAATAAGCTATGATCAATTAGGATCATTAATTGCGACTAAAAAAGGCAAGGGTCCAAAGTTGATGTTGTCAGGACACATCGATGAAATTGGTTTTGTCGTACGTAGTATTGATGATAAAGGCTTTATTAAACTTGCGCCAATTGGTGGTTGGTGGGGACATGTCCTTTTGTCTCAACCGGTGATTATCACAACGCGCAAAGGTGATAAGTTTACCGGTATCGTGGGATCGAAACCTCCCCATGGTTTACCTGCAGATGTGAGAAATAAAGTCATTGATGTTAAGGACATGTTTGTTGATATCGGTGTATTAAACAAAGAAGAAGCCTTAAGTTTAGGAATTAAACCAGGTGATATGGTGGTTCCTAAATCAGACTTTACTGTGATGGCTAATCCAAATTATCTTATGGCAAAAGCTTGGGATAATCGTGTAGGTGCCCTTATTATTACCGATGTCTTTAAAAACTTAAAAGATGAAAGCCTTAACTGTGAACTCTATGGTGTAGGCTCTGCCCAAGAAGAAGTCGGGTTAAGAGGCGCAAAAACAGCGGCTTTTAAAATTAATCCAGATGTTGCTTTAGCGATCGATGTCACTTTAGCCAATGATATTCCAGGTGCTGATATGGGCTCACCAATGGGTAAAGGAATTACTTTAAGTGTTAAAGATTCCTCTGTTTTAGGACATAGAGGTTTACTTTATTATCTAGAAGATTTAGCTGAAGAACTTAAGTTAGATGTTCAACATGACATGTTGTTGGCAGGTGGAACAGATTCAGGTGAAATTCATAAAGCGCATGATGGGGTTGTGACGCTTACTATTTCTATCCCATCACGTTATATTCATTCACATCGTGCGATTATTCATCGTAAAGATTATGTGGATACCGTTACTTTGATTACTGAGTTTTGTAGAAGACTTGATGATAAAGTCTTAGAAGATTTAAGAGCGACTAATCGTTAATGAACTTGATTAAAAAATATGGTTTACATCTAAGTCTACTCTTAGGCTTATTGGCTTTCGATCAAGTCAGCAAATTTTGGAGTACTTCCTTCTTAGACTATCGTGAATCATTTGAAGTGATTGAAAACTTCTTTTGGATTCACATATTAAGAAATACAGGCGGTGCTTGGTCAATGTTTTCAGGCATGGATGGTTTATTTATGATTATTCCTCCAGCAGCCTTTGCGGGGATGTGTTATTTCTATTTCACTTCTAAAGATGAACAAAAACTCTTTAGATTCTCCCTCATCTTCTTAATGGCAGGAACTTTAGGTAACTTTATAGATCGCATACAATTTGGCTATGTTAGAGATTTTCTATCCTTTAATATTTTTGGGTATATGTTTCCTGTCTTTAATGTGGCAGACATTGTCTTAAATGTAGGGGTAGGTTTATTAATATTAGAAACGATTTTGGAAGGTAAAAAATGAGCGAAAAAGAATTCTTAGTTGAAGCACATCATCATCTACAACGACTCGATAAGGTTATTTGTGAACTTTTACCGGATTTTTCACGCTCACATCTACAAAAAGCGATTGTGAATGGTGAAATACTACTCAATGATAATGAAGTTAAGGCGAATACCAAAGTTAAATCAGGTGATTGGATTACTGTTGATTTAGAAGCACCAGTTGAACTTGAAGTTGAAGCTGAAGAAATGGATTTAGATATCCTGTATGAAGATCATGATTTACTCGTCATTAATAAACCAAAAGGTTTAGTGGTCCATCCAGGTGCTGGTAATCCCAATCATACTTTGGTCAATGGCTTAATGGCTCATTGTACTGATTTATCAGGTATCAATGGGGTTCTTAGACCAGGTATTGTCCATCGCATAGATAAAGATACCAGTGGTTGCTTAGTGGTTGCGAAGAATGATAAAACCCACCAAGGTTTATCAGATCAACTTCAAGACCATAGTTTAAATCGGACTTACTTAGCTTTAGTTCATGGTGTTATTACTCATAATGCCGGTAAAATTGAAGCACCGATTGGTCGTGATCCAAAAGATCGTCAGAAAATGACCGTTACACCAATTAATGCGAAAGAAGCTTTAACGCATTTTAAAGTAATCGAGCGTTTTAAAGATACCACCTTAGTTGAATGTCAATTAGAGACAGGACGAACACATCAAATTCGTGTTCATTTTAACTATATTGGTCATCCACTAGTGGGTGATGATAAATACACCAAACAAAATACCTTGGATACTGAAGGTCAAATGTTGCATGCGCGACAAATTGAATTTGTACATCCGATTACGAAAAAAACCATGCAATTTGAAGCTGAAGCACCAGCTATTTTTACTGAAACTATTGAAAAACTTAGACAAGAGGCTAAACAATGAAATTAAATCAGTCTTTACGTCTTTGTGCTTCAATTTTAATGAATGAATATGGCTATCAAAGAGTTGATGTCCAACATTTAAAAAACGAAATTTGGTTATCACATCAAAATCTAAAGAACTATAACTTAGTTCGCTTGTATCTTGCGGATTCACCAAAACTCAGTACTGATCATACAAATCAAATTTTAGATGCGATTAAATCAGTCTTTCATCAAAAACTATCTTTTCTTCAAGTTGAATTCACCTTGGACGCGAGTGGTTTTATTGAAGAAGAAACAGGGTCAATGATGCAGGTTTCTGCCTTTAAAATCCCTGATGAATTTATCCAAGCCTTTCCAAAATGTTCTCAAATCTTTCAAGAGATGGATGATAAATCCTATGATAAGGCAACCGCTGTACTAGAGCGTCGTAAACAAACTCAAAAACCGCAAAACATTTTAGAGTTTTTTAAAGCGCTCCCTAAGGGAACTTTTTATACCAGCATTGTTTTAGTCATGATTAGTTTACTCATAAATGGCTATTCGTTATTATTTGAAACGGATATTTTTTCAACCGCTATTTTCTTTGGTGCCTATTATAAAATCTTTATTTCGGCTCATTTTGAAATCTTTAGATTCTTGACCTATGGTTTAATCCATACCGATATCTTTCATTTATTGATGAATGTCTATGCCTTAATTAACTTAGGGAATTTCATGGAACGTATCTATGGTTATCAGAAGTTTTTAATCACATTGGCTACAGGCATTGTGATGGGGGCACTCTTTGTTTATGTTGCCCAAGGCAATATATTACTGGTTGGGATTAGTGCTGGTCTCTATGCAATATTGGGTGTTTTATTTGTTTATCTCTATGAAACAGGCTTAATCAAACAACCGCAAATACAAGCACAAATTTGGCGAATGGTCATGATTAATATTTTTATTAACTTTGTCCCTCAAGTATCTGTGATTGGACATCTTGGTGGTTTAGTGGCAGGTCTACTTTTAGGTCTAGGCTTTTCTAAATCGTCTAAACTGGCCCATCTTAAACAACATTCTCTGATTGCCTTAGCCTTGGCTTTTGTTGCCTTAGGCGTATTGTCCTTTCAAAACACTGATGCGACACCAATTTATGGGAAAAATGATGCAGAAGTTGTTGAAATCGCAAGAGACATAAATCTATCTTGGTATGCCAATGATTTAGAAAAATCTTTAATGTCTTATTATGTGGAGGTGTCTCAATAATGAAGCGAAAACAGGTCATATCTTGGACAGAGTATTTTATGGGGATTGCCCATTTATCAGCTTTGCGCTCTAAAGATCCAAGTACTCAAGTAGGGGCAGTAATCGTTGATGATGAACACAAGGTGGTATCTATTGGCTATAATGGCTTTCCACGTGGTATTTCAGATGATGAATATCCTTGGGAAAGAGAAGGGGATACGCTTGAAACTAAATATCCATATGTTGTTCATGCGGAACTCAATGCGATTTTAAATGCACCAAGATCTGTTAAAGATTGTTCAATATATGTATCCTTGTTTCCATGTCATGAATGCGCAAAAGCTATTATTCAATCTGGCATTAAAGAAATTATTTATGAATCTGATAAGTACGCTGATACAGATAGCACTAAAGCATCCAAAAGAATGTGTAAGGATGCAGGCATAAAACTAAGTCAAACCAATGAAAAGGTTGAAATAAGCATAAAGTCGAAAGCCAAGTAAATCACTTGGCTTTTATAATGCGATCAGTATTTTTGAAGTGTAATTTTGACACTTCTTTAAGTTTTTCTTTGGAGTGTTGTTTAACAAATTCAATCCCAGCTTCATCAACGTGGGCTCCTGAACCTAAAGGGAAATCGAAATCATAGTGCTCACTCATTTGATCCATGACATCTAAAAATTTTGCTCTAGCTAAAATAGAAGCTAGCGCAACCGCAGGGTATTTACTTTCGGCTTTTGTTTCAAAATGAAGTTTAGTATAAATCATTTTTTCAGATTTTAAATAACGATAATAGGAAGCTTCTGGAGTGAATTGATCAATGACTGCCAAGTTTGGCATCTTTACTTTTTTTGAAAGATGATTATAGGCTTGATTATGAAGCAATGCTTTTATCGCATTTAGATTATATTTTTCGTGAATTTGATTATATTTAAGATTATCTAAGACGAGCACACTATGGGGTACGATGTCTTTAGCCTCTTTCGCAATTTTTCTTATCTCATCATCTTTTAAGACTTTTGAATCGAGTAAAGGAAGATGCTTAATTTGATCAATGATTTCATCAGTAATGGCACAGGCAACCACAACCACTGGACCAAAGTAATCACCCGTACCCACTTCATCACTCCCTGCTTGTGGGCGTAGTTTAGCTTGATAGTGTGAGGAAATACTTTCTGCCTCTAGTCCTTGAAAGACAACTTTTTTTGATGTGTAGATGGTGATTGTACAATCATCGACTTTAAATTGGGCGTCAATATATTGATTTGTATTTGGTACTTGTGCGTGTTTATATTGTCTCTTTAAATCAGCAATTTGATCAGACGTTAAAGTCAATGTTTTAGTTAGATTCATGTCTAAAGTTTATCACATCATTGTCAAATCAATCGCTTTTAAAGTAAACTAATCAATAGACAGTTATGAAAGATCCAATCGAAACTTTACAATATGATTTAATCCTAGATGAAATCGCAAAAAATGCGACTTTTTCTCTAGGTAGAGAACACATACATGCATTAAAACCATCGAACTCACTCTTATGGATTCAACGCGAAAATAAACGCACACAGTTAGCCATGGAATGTGAGCGATTGTATGGTCCTTTACCTATGCCGGGCATGACAAATATTTCTGAAAGTTTAGTTAAGGCAAGTAAAGATCAAACGTTAGATTTTGAAGAACTCATTAATGTTGCGAGATTTACTCATTCAGTTATGGGAGTGCAAACTTACTTTAAAAGTGCTGAGCTTGATTTAAGTGATTTAGAGGATTTAATCTCGGCCTTAGATGTCAATTTAGATTTAGCAAAAAAAATAGAACGTTGTTTTTCGCCATCTAATGAAATGTTAGACAATGCCTCAAAAGAACTTTATGCGATTCGTCAAAAACTACGTAAGAAAAATAGTGAGCGTACAGCTAAGATTCAAAACTTTATTAGTTCTAATGCCTCTAAGTTAACAGAGAGTATTTCCACGATTCGAAATGATCGAGTGGTAGTACTTGCCAAGAATAGTGATAAAAATACACTAGGCGGCATTATCCATGGTGAAAGTGCCTCAGGTTTAAGCGCTTATGTTGAACCACCTCTTTTTATTCAACTCAATAATGAAATATCTGAGTTGATGTATCATGAAACACAAGAAATTGAAAAGATTTGTTTTGAGTTGTCTCAAGCAATCAAACCCTATGTCAGTATTTATAGCTCAAGTTTAGATACAATGGCACTCTTGGATTCTCATTTTGCGCGAGCGATTTATGGGAATAAAAACGGTGGTATTTGTGCAAGTGTTAATGAAGAAAAAGTCCTTTATTTAAAAGATGCTCGACATCCTTTAATTGACCCTAAAGAAGTTATCTCTAATACCTATCGATTAGATAAAGATCACTCCATGATTTTAATCACAGGTCCTAATACGGGTGGTAAAACGGTTAGTTTAAAAGTGATCGGTTTAAGCTGTTTAATGGCTTATAGTGGCATACCACTATGGGTCGATGAAGCGATTATTCCTTTGTTTGATGAAATCTTTGTCGATATTGGCGATGATCAATCGATTCAACAATCCTTATCAACTTTTTCATCACACTTAACAAAACTGATTGAAGTAACGGATAAGGCAACAGCTAATTCATTTGTCTTATTGGATGAATTAGGGGGTGGAACTGATCCAGTTGAAGGTGAAAGTTTAGCGATAGCGATATTAGATCACCTTCGTAATAAGTCTGTATCTACCGTGGCGACAACTCACTATACGCGTCTTAAACAATATGCGATGCAAAGAGACGATGTTTTAATCGCCTCCGTTCAATTTGATATGGAAAAAATGCAACCAAATTACAAGTATGTTGAACATTTACCTGGTCAATCCTTTGCCTTTGAAATCGCGAAGCGCTTTGGCTTAAATGAAAACATTTTAAATCAAGCGATAGAGAATCGTGAAAATGCGAAATCTTTAGCTGAAAAACAACTTGAAAAAGTGGAACATCAAATGGCCACGCTTTATCAAAAAGAAGAAGAGCTTAAAGCTTTAGAAGAAAAACTGCTCAGTGACAAAGAACAGGTTGAAAAGGCAAAAGATGTATATATCAACTATAAAGATGAGCTTTATCTAAAAGCGCAAGATGAACTGAAAGATTTTATTTCTGATAAAGAAGATGAAGTTTTAAATATCATTGATGATTTAAAGAAAGAACATAAACAAAACTTACAATCTGCAAAATCTAGTTTAGAACAAATTCAATCCATTTCACCTCAGTCTGAAGAAGATCACTTAGAGAGTGTGAAAGTCGGTCAATGGGTCAAACTTAGAATATCCAATCAAATAGGGCAAGTGGTTGAAGCTAAAAAGCGTATTTATGTGTCCATCAATGGTATACGAATGGAAGTCAAACTAGAAGATCTTCAAGCCGCTAGTGCACCCATTAAGAAAAAGAAATTCACCGTTAAAACAGCTCCGATTGCCTCGGTTCCTCATGAGATTAATTGTATTGGTTTACGCGTTGATGAAGCACTCCCTTTAATTGATCAATACTTAGATGATTGTATCTTAGCCAAGTATCCATTTTGTCGAATCATTCATGGCCATGGGACAGGGACATTAAGATCAGCCGTTCATAATTTTTTAAATAAAGCATCCTTTGTGGAATCCTATCGCTTAGGTGATCAAGGTGAGGGTGGTCATGGCGCAACCGTCGTTTATTTTAAAGGTCACACAAAATGACTGACTTAAAGCTTAAACTACAAACTTTACCTTTAGAGCCTGGTTGTTATTTGATGAAGAATAAGCAAGGTAAGATTATCTATGTAGGTAAGGCCAAGAAACTTAAGAATCGTGTGAGTTCATATTTTAGTGGTGCTCATAATTATAAAACAACAAAGCTTGTTTCTCAGATTGTCGATTTCGATTACATTTTGACGCACACTGAGAAGGAAGCTTTAATTTTAGAAATTAATTTAATCAAGAAATATCGTCCACGTTTCAATATTATGTTTATGGATGATAAGTCTTATCCATATCTAAAACTTACACATGAGAAATATGCCCGTTTAAAGGTCGTCAGAGATAAAAAACGAGATAAGAAGTCTTTATACTTTGGGCCTTATCCTGATGCCTCAGCCGCTCATACGATGCGAAAATTGATGAATCATCTCTATCCTTTAAGAAAATGTGAAACACTGCCTAAAAAAGTTTGTTTGTATTATCATTTAGGTCAATGTTTAGGTCCGTGTGAGTTTGACGTCAAAGAAGAAGACTATCAATCAATGGTTGATGAAATAACCCGTGTTTTAAAAGGGGACGATAAAGACTTAAGACTTCGTTTAACGAAAAAGATGAATGAGGCAACTGAATCTTTAAATTTTGAAAGAGCTGCTGAATATCGTGATGATTTAAAAGCTTTAGATTATATTTTAGATAAACAAGCGGTGGCTTCAGAATCCAAACATAATCGTGATGTTTTTGCCTATGCTGAAAAAAATGGAGTCATTGCGATACAAGGTTTAATGATACGTGCAGGAAAAATATTAGATCGATCTTTTGCGCTACAAATACTTGTGGATGATGCAGATGAGAGTTTCATTAGTTTTCTAGCACAGCTCTATAGTCAAAATGATTTACCTGATGAACTCTTATTACCATATGGAATTGATGTCTCCTTATTAGAAGAACACTTAGAACTTAAGATTCATCAACCTCAACGTGGCAATCAAAGAAAACTGATTGAACTGGCACAAACCAATGCTTTAAAACAGCTTGAACAAAAAGCTGAGATCTTTAAACTTAAAGAATCAGCTCAAGAAGAAGCCTTAAGTTCATTAAGAAATAAATTACATCTAGAATCCGTTGAGACCATTGAACTGATCGATAACTCACATATCCAAGGGGCGTATGCCTCAAGTGCGGTGGTTGTCTTTAAAGATGGAAGTCCTTCTAAAAAAGATTATCGCTTATACAATGTATCGAATGGTGCAAACGATGTCGCCAATATGGAAGAAGCGATTTATCGACGTTATTTACGAAAAATCAAAGAACAACAAGATTTACCTGATTGTTTACTGGTTGATGGCGGTTATACGCAAATTCAAGCTGCGCTAAAAAGCTTAGAAAGTTTACATGTATCTTTACCTGTTTTTGGTTTAGTTAAAGACAGTAAACATAATACGTCGGCTTTAATGGATCCATCAGGTAATCGTATTGAAGTGAGTGATGAACCTCAATTATATTTCCTACTGACACGTATGCAAGATGAAGTTCATCGTTTTGTCATTACACATCACAAGAAACGTCGATCTAAAGGCCAGGTAGCTTCAATTTTAGATGATGTGATTGGTTTAGGACCAAAGCGAAAAGCGGCACTACGCAAAGAATTTAAGTCTTTAAAAGCAATGCGTGAAGCGAGTGATGAAGAACTTTTAAAAATCGTTCCAGAATCTGTACTTAAAGGTCTAAAAGACGCCTTAAAATCACTTTAGAATGGTATAATACAACATATGACTTATGGAATTATTGACTCAGGCTTAGGCGGTTATCGTATCTATTTAGCCTTACATAAAGCGTACCCTAAAGCTGCCTTTACTTTTTTAGCGGATCAAAAGAATGCTCCGTATGGTAATAAGACACGGGATGAATTATTAAATGTTGCCAGAGCAAATATGAACTGGTTTTTAAGCCAGGATATCCATCAGGTTATAATTGCCTGCAATACCATGAATGCGATGATCTTAGATCAACTCAAAAATGAGTTTAAAATGATCACATTCCATGAGTTAGTCAAGCCAACCATTGATGCCTTAAAAAATACAAAACATGAATCTCTTTGTGTGCTAGCAACTCAAGCCACAACCAATTCAGAAATCTATAAAAAAGGTTTAGAAGCACTTTTACCTGATACAAAAGTAGAAGGGATTGCTTGTCCAAAATTGGTTAATTACATCGAAGATATGGATGATGAATCAATCATTAAAGACTATCTTCATAGCTTAATCAAAGACTTATCTTATGATGCGATGCTTTTAGGCTGTACCCATTATCCTTTAATTTCAAAACTCATTGAAAAAGAGTTTCAGGTCAAAGTCTATGATTCTGAGCAAGCAATGGTCAATTCACTAAAAAATGAACCCTTTGACGAAGGTCAATCAAGATGTATCACAACCGGTGATAAAAACCATGCTGAGGCACAAGCTAAAACCTTATTTGGGATTGATGAAATCTTTGAAAAGGTGGTGTTTTAAATGCAGATAGTCGTTGTCAGTGATGCGCATGGTCGCAATGAAGTCTATCGCAAACTTAGAGAACTACATCCAACTGCCGATGCGTATATCAATTGTGGGGATAGTGAATGTTCAGAAGATCTCTTAGATGGCTTTGTGAGTGTTCAAGGCAATAATGATATGTATTTTGATTATCCACATCGTTTAATTATTGAACTTGAAGGTTTACGCATTTTAGTTCAACACGGTGATCGCATATCTCCAATGCATTTAACAGATCGTTTAAGTGAGTATGCTTATGCTGAAAACTGCCAATTAATGTTATATGGACATACCCATATCTTTCATGTTGAAGAAAAGAATGGGATTACTTTAGTTAATCCAGGTTCTATTTACTATAATCGTGATTATTCTTTACCAAGTTATGCACTCATAACATATCAAAATGGAAAGTTTACAGTCGAACGCAAAGCAATCGATGAACCTAAAGAAAAGAAAAAAGGATTCTTTTCACGCTTTTAGTTTTCAAATGGTTTAGAGTTTGTTATTATAGTAAAGCACTTGTCCTCATAGCTCAGCTGGATAGAGCATGCGCCTTCTAAGCGCACGGTCGGGGGTTCGAATCCCTCTGAGGACGCCATTATTTCTAAAAGCCCTTAAATAAAGGGTTTTTTAATACAAAAATTAAAAAGTCTAGCAAAAGTCTAGCAGTTTTTACTAAAAATAGTAATGTAAGTGTTTTTCATACATTAAAAAAAAGCAAAATTATATAATTAAATCAATAATAAAGGATGATAAAAATATGAGAAAAATTAATCAATTTTACGAAAGAAACAAAAAAAACATAAATATTAGTATCTTATGTTTAGTAATGTTAGTATTTATAATATTTTCTAGAAAGTTAGCGTTGGTTTTATTTATTGATAATGAAACAGGATTAATTGATAGACAATTATTATGGAGTGCAATTGGATCTACTGCTACGTTTTTAGCTGTGTTTGTTGCCTTATTCCAACACAATTATAATAATTCTAAAAGATTAAAATTATCTTTGAATAAATCAACTGTTGTTAATGCTAATGGATATAATAAGGAATTTTTAGATTTATGTATATCTAACACTGGTGTCAGAAGTGTAAATATTCAATCGTGGAGATTAATTATAAAAAAACAGCATTTTTTACTTTTTCCACAAAATCCAATGACTTTAACAACTGAAAATATGCCAATAGCTCTTTTATCTGAAGAATCGCATGACCTATATTTTCCAATTGAAAATCTTAAGCTTTTGTTAAAAGATGATTATGACTTAAATGCAAAGATTGATGTATATGTAATTGATTCTGTGGGAGCAAGATATTATTTAAAAACTAAAATGACATTGAAATACTTTTTTGAATAAAAAAAGAAACTAGTTAATTCTAGTTTCTCTTAATTTATTGGCTTTATTCTCAGCTTGATTCAAACGATCTACCAATTCCTTTTGTGAGTCTAAGAACCAGTGTCCATAGACGTTGTTTACCATCTCTACGCTATGTCCTAAGCGTTTTGCAATAACAAAGGCATCTTCACCTAAGTTTAATAATAATGATACGTGAGAGTGCCTAAAATCATGAATTCTGATAACTTTAACACCAGCTTCTTCACAAGCTTCTTTTTGTTTTCTTTTTATTGTCGTTGGAGCAAGTCTACCATTATATCCAAATATAATTGGATCATATCCTGTATCAATTCCAGCGTAGTTTTTATATGAATCAACAATCTTTTTAAGTTGATTACAAAGTCCATCTGTCATAATGATATTTCGATTTGAATTATGCGTTTTTGGAGTTGTATCGATCTGGTGAACGCTATTATATGTTTTATTAATGTTTATGATTTTAGTTTTAAAGTTAATATCACTTACTCTTAAAGCTAATGCTTCACCAATTCTTAAACCACCCCAATACAAAGTAGCAAATAATGCTGCATACAATTCATCATCTACATGACTAATAAATTTTTCATATTCTTGTAAGTTCCAATATGACATTTCTTTTTTGGTTTCAGTTTTATCCTTTATAAAATCGATTTTAAAAGGGTTTTTTTCAATATAGTCATATTTAACTCCAAAGATAAGAATACTTCTTAAATTGGCTTGTATCTTCTCTAAATACTGATTTTTAAAACCTTTTGCTAATAAATGTTTTTGCCATATCATAATATCTTGCTTTGTTATGGTATTTATTATTTGTTTGCCAAATTTTGGGCTTATGTGTCGCCTATATGCGTGATCTAATGTGTATAAAGATTTCTTTTTAAGATGATGTGATTTTGATTCAAAATAAATACTATAAAGTTTATCAAGTGTAATGTTATCAAAAACTAAATCAATGTCTTTTTTGACTGATTCTAAGAAATCATTTTCAGCTTTTAAAGCTTCTTTTTTAGTTTTCCATTTCTTGCTCTTTGAGTATTTTTGTTTTAAATTACCTTGATTATCAGTGTATCTGACATAAAAATAGTAAACACCTTCCTTATTCTTTCTAACCATAAGTAACCTCCTATTGTTACCTAATCTTTCATAGGGTTCATTCTAATATTCTTTTTAGGATCATTATTTATATGAAAAATATAACTACCATTCTTAGACATCTCGTAAATCCTTGAATATGCTGAATCAAAATTATTTATAATTTCACCCAATGAAAATTCAGAATTAATAATTGTAATTAATTTGGCTTCATAACGCTTATTTAAGATTTGCATTGCAATTCTGTTGTCTGCTGTAGTTGGTTTTTCTTTATTCCCGTTTTTGAAAAGATCATCAATTACTAATACTTTAACTTTGCTTAAATAACTAATTTCATTGCTATATGATTTTGTATTTGTATTTTCTTTTAAAAATGTTGCTAATTCCATCCAATTTTTTATTACTATTTCATATCCAAATTTATGTTTTAATTCATTTGCGATTGCATAGCTCAAATGAGTCTTACCAGATCCTACTTGTCCAGAGAAATAAAACCAATAATTAAGGTGATTTAAATCTTCTATAAATGATAATGCAACATTTTTTGCATCCTTTTGCCATTGATATGTTGTCCTAAAATTATTCATATTTAATGGATTGCTGTTGCTAATATCACAATATTTGCATCTTACTTTTTCTAATGCTCCTTGTTTAACTAAATAATCAGTACCTTTAATATGTATTAATTCATTTAGTGCAATAGGCTGGTATCCTGTATCACCACAAACAAGACATTTCACTTTACCTTGCATAAATTTTTCGTTTATATTGTCATGAAATGATCTCAAATGTACGTAATTATGATTTATCATCATTTCTTCATCTGTGAATAAGTTATAAATTCCAGCTTTACCATTTATTGAAATTCCAGCTGTACACAAACCATTTTCATGTTCAACTGTGAAAGGGATATGCCCTAAAAATGGTTTCAAACTAGCTATATCAATACTTTCTGTTTTTATTTCTTTTTTATCTAATTCATTATTCATTAATTCATTTATTTTTTTCATACAATTCTCCCTAGTTCCCCGTAATTGGATGTGTTTTTACTTGTTGTAGTTTTTACATTTAAATATGATTCAAATTTTGTGCCAAACAATGTTTCTGGTCTTAGGTATTGATTCATATTATTATCTTTAAGCCATTTATCAGTCATATTATCAATTACTGTTTTAAAATCTTCTAAAGTAAATTTTTCATTAATTCTAGCTGTTATTAGATCACTAGTTTTCTTTACATATCTAAAGTTCTTGTTTGTTTTTTCATTTAGATATTGAATGATTTCTTTAATCAAATCTTTATTTTGATTTAATTCTTTATTATCATTATTGTTACTAGTGTTTAACATATCTTTTACTAGTGTTTTACTAGTGTTAGATTTCTTATTTTCTTCTCTTTTTAATCTGTTGTTTCTTCTGCTTTCAGAGAACTTAGTTCTTTTTTCAGTTTCTTGAAGTAATCTTTCATTAAAATAGAAGCCGTCTTCAAATTTAAATTTTGAAAGAACTTTAGAATGTTCTTCTATGCCAACACTTTCAACAATATCTTGAGTCAGTTTCCCATTGTTTTGATGTTGTAAACAAAGTAATCTTATATACTGTCCTACTTCTTCGTTTGACATTCCATAAGTACCTACGAGGAAATCAGAACTATAGAATAGAAATGCAGGATCTTTAGCCATGATACATTTCTCTATTCTTTTTTATATTTGTAAAAATCTTATGTGTGTATCCAGCTAGATTATCTACCTTATCTTTGTACTTGATTATTAAATCTAGACCTTTTTTTAATTCATAATTGCTTGGTGAGAATCTAACAATGATTTCAGATAATCTTGTAATTTCAAAATCATTATTTGATATATTTCTCTGAATGATAGTATTTCTAATCATTTCTTTTCTTGTAGTTTTGTATTGCATTTTAAAACGCACCTTTCTATTTATAATGAGTGCGTTTGTTTCTTATTTTTATTTTCACGCACCCATTAGTGGTTGATAATTATTTTGCTATTATTAGCCATTTTTAAGCCATTACAGGCTTGTTATTATTTAACTTATTATCTGTTTGCAAATTCTAATAAACTTGTCCCAACAACGTATTCACTTGAATCTGGTGGTAATAGATCCAGAAGTTGTTTAACAACATTGTGATAGTTTTTGATCATAGAGTTATAGACTCTAATTTCTGTTGATTCTTTATTACCATATTGATTTGCACCATTTTTGTAAGTTTCAGAAATTCCACTTTTTAAAATGTTGTCTTGCAATTCATCCAATGTTACTGACATAAATGCAGCTTTGTTGATTAATGGTTTTATGATCGTAAGCTTGTTATCATCGATAGTTGAGAATATCTCTAATAAAGTATTATTTAAATTTTCAATAAGCATTTCTTTATGTGTTTGCTCAATTTTAATCATTCTTGTTATTATCCTTTCTCTATAACCCCTTATCATGTGAGAGTTTGAATATTTCTCTAGAGTTATAGCTATAGTCCGTTTCCTGTTATTTGTTTTTTTATCAATAAATTTGATAGGGGAGTGTGATTTCAAATTTCAAATTATTAATCATTCAATTTCTTTTTTAAATGGGTTTTCTTTTTTGAACTTTTTCAATATCACTCAAAATCCTTTGAAATCGGTTTAAATGTTTCTTTCTTTTGATGCTTTAACCACACCACCCTAAACGATTTTTTATTGAGTTAGATGATTGTACCCGGCCGGTGGAATGCTTTTGCCATTACCATGTTACATGGGGGCAGGTATTAAGGTTCTAATTAATTTTTGAAAACAATGAAATTATTATCACCATCACCACTAGCAACACTTACATTTGGAATACCAATGATCCTTGTGTTCTTGTGTTCATCTATTTCGCTAATAAGCTTTGCTCTAGCTTCTGAAACATATCGATTACTCATGTTAGTTTCACCAGTTACTTTATTGATGTATAAGAGTTTATACAAAATCTCAGTATTGTTTTCTTTAGCGATGCTTCTGATTTTTTTCATTAGATGATTCCTTTTGATGTTTTATAAACTTAAACATATTATTTTTTTTATGATTTTTTAAAAGTTCGTTTACCTTTGAATCAATGAAGTCATTTACAAAAGCATAGCTATGTTTTGCATAATGGAAACACTTAACGTTTTGTATTCCATTTTTACCTAATCTAAATCCATAAATGAAATTTTTATTAAGTGTTTCTTCATCTTGTTTGTTAATGAATTTAATGATTTGTTCTTCATTCATTGGAATTGGTATTTCTTTTGGTTTACCTTTAGTCATATCGATTAGGAATAAGTAATATTTTTCCATGTTCTATATTTCCATTCCAAATCGTCTGTTAATATAATTAAATGCATTATCAAGCTCTTGATCGCTCATTGTTTGTGGTTGGAAATAAACTGTAATTTGATTACCACCTTTGTTTTTCAACATTGAATCTAAACGATCTAAAGGCATAACAACTTCCGGTCCTGCTTCGCCTACACCTTGATAACCAAATTGTGTATCAAAGATTGTAGGTTTCTTGAATATTGCACCATCAGCATTCCAGCTAACACTAAACTCTGGCATTCCTTGTGTAAGCCATGTTAAAGGATTTAAACTTCCTTGAATATTTATCTTTGGTAATTTAACAACTGACTTAACTGTGTCCCAAACACTCGATACAAAATCTTTAATTTTACCAAATACTGATTTAATGCTTTCCCATAGTTCAGTTGCTTTTACTTTAACTGTGTCCCAGTTCATCCATAGAGCTATACCTGCTGCTACTAATCCACCAATAGCCAACGCTACCCATGCAAATGGATTGGCTAACATAGTTGAATTAAGTAATGCTGATGCAATTTGAGTAAATGTTGTAACTTCACCATATTTTTGCATCCATGCTGTAACAGATCCAATTATGCTTAATGCCATGAATCCAGTAACTAATCCACCTAATACTGGAATAAGCCATTTTGAATTATCTGTAACCCATTTAATTGAGTTAGAAATTGAATTAAATACATTACTAGTTACTTCTTGAATTGTTGGCATATTGTCTAAAATCCAATTTGAAAAGTCTTGTACGATTGGCATTACTTCAGTACCAATTCTAGTAGCAATAGCACCAAATGACCTTGTTACATCATCCCAAGTATCACCTAACTCTACACCAGCACTAATAGCTTCTTCGTCAATAACTAATCCAAGTTCATGAGCATTTTGTCTTAATTCTTCAACAGCATTAGAACCTTGATTTAATAATGGTGCTAATTCAGCTCCACTTTTGCCAAGTAAATCATTTGCTAATGCAGCTCTTTCACTTTCATCAGTAACAGTCATCAATGCATCAATAGTTAGATTGAAAATATCTTCTTGTGTTTTACCCGCTACATCATCAAAACTAATTCCTAAACGACTAAATGCATCAGTTGCTGTTTTACTACCTTTTTTAAGATCATCAGTCATGTTTGTTAGTGTTTTCATGCCAGTTGTCATAGAGTCAATAGAAACACCATTTTGTCCTAAAATATAATCCCATTCTTGAAAACCTTCGGTAGACATTCCCAAACTTTGAGATAATTTATCAATGCGATCTGTTGTATCAATAGATTTTGCCACTAACCCACCAAGTGATGTAACAGCTGCACCAACGCCAATTGCTAATGCTTTACCCATTGCACTTGCTTTTTTGGATAAATCATTCATAGCATTAGCTGATGCTTTAGCATTTTTTTCAGATTTTTTTAAAGTATCAATTGCATCTTGGTCATCAATAAGAATTGATCCAAATAATCTAAATAGTTCGATATTAACACTTCCTTTCTTTATTTGATTTCTAATAAAGTATCTTGATCAAATCTAGAAGAATATTCATGTCTCATTGTGTCTGTAACATTATCAATTTCTTTTCTAAGTGTTTTAATTACAAATGCAGCACTATCGAAAGATTTAGCGTTAATTTCATTAAGTCCATCTAAACTAATTGCATTATGTAAACTTAGATTATCTAGAACACCTTTGAGATTATCCATTTCTAAACTTACTTCCTCTAATTGATTAAGAATCACTTCTAACGATTTTGTATTCATATTTCCCTCCAAGCCTTTCAGCTAATAATGAATATTATTTGCTATTCAGCAACAATTTCTAATTTCGCAAATGCACCATAACCAGCAGCTGGTAATAGAACACTTTTTACAAGTAATCTATACTCATTCATAAATTCTTTAATTAGATTTCTTGCGGCAAACTCTAAAGAGTAATCACCAACTAAGTAAGATAAATCACTCGCATAAATAACATCACTTGGTACATTCTCATTTAAAATAATTTCTTTTTGCCCAATTAAGTATTTCCCATCACTGTTTTGTGTGATGAAGTTACTTGTTGCCATTAGTGGTAAGACATTATCTAAAAATGTAGTTTCATTCATAATGTATTTTGATTTTGGATGTCCTTTTACCATTTTTGATAAACTTATTAAATTTGCTTCTGTAATTGATGTTGTTTGCACTAAATCTGTATCAAGCACATAAGCACCATCTGTTCCGCTACCAGCAACTGGTAACCCATAGTGTGATAAATCAGAACCATCAGCTGTAATAACCTTTGAATCGATAAAACTAACAAATTGATTTTTTAATCCAATAAAGATAATGTCATCAATATTAGGAGTTAAAGCATATGACTCTGAGATTTTGATAAATAATCCACTTGTCTTATAACTTGCTTCTAATTGTTTTAATGTGTTTTCAGATTCTTCAATAACAGCAACAGGGAAACTGAATCTAGTATCTTTACTATTAATGTTGAATAGATGATCTAAATTTCTTATTAGTTCACTACTATTATTTGATGAATCAATTAATTCATCTGACTGCTCATTCGGGAGCATTACAGGGTTGTTTTTATTATCAATGAAATTAATCATTGATTTTGTTTCCGGAACGTTTAGAGGTTCATTGTGAACAATCTTTTTGAAAATTTGTCTATATTCGTTTTCGGTAAGATTGTTTTCTTTTAGAAACTGTTGAATACCATATTTACTTTTTTGCATTTAATTGCCTTTCTTGCTTTGTTCAAAGCTTTTAAGTGGTTATCCACTAATGATTTAAAGGATCATTTACCTTTTAAATAGAATAGTTGAGTTTTTGAATGGAACTCTAACCATTAAGGGGGTAATGCCATAAGTAACATGGAACTATTAGCTTATGGAATTTTGTATTTTTGACTGGAATACTAACCATCATAGAAAGGAACTATGAACTTAAAAGATAGTTTTTGTGTGGAACTTTAACCACTTACGAAGAATTTGAGTTAATAAATAACTCTGAAGAACTTTTCATTTTTTTTAGGAATGATAACCAGTTTTACGACGACATCTAATCCTCTGACTAGTGTAAATAACACTCCTGTTATTCGCTTATGTCTTCGTCCAAGTAACTATGAATCAAATAAGTCATTTTTTTATTAATAGGAATATCATCATGGATGCACTTCTTAATAAATGATTCATATGTTAAACGATCTAATTTAACTACAAGCCTATTACTTCTTCTTAAATTTGGATCTTTTCTTGGTCTACCAATTTGTTTGTTTTTTTTCAATGTTATTAAACCTCTTGATTCTTTTGAAAAGTAAGTAGAATGTTTTTAAAACCAAATAATTTTAGGTATACCTATAACTATCACTTCTTTTATAGTGCCATTGTAGCACTATAATAGTGCCAAAACAACACTAAATTTAAAAATAACAAAAAAAAAGAATTTTAATCATTCTTTTTCAATTAGTTCATTTTTGGCATTTATAAAACTTGGTATATTCCTTATTGCTGTTAATCGATCTTCTAATAGAATGTTAACCATTTCATTGATACTTATATTCATTAAATTTGCAGCAATTCTAATATCTTCAAGTGTTTCTGGTTGAATGTATAGATTAAGTCTTTTTGATTTGCTTTTACCATTCAAATTAAACTGTTTAGTTTTTAATAATTCAGCTACCATGTTTTTTTCTGATTGTTTTAGACTTTCTTGTAACTCATTGCGTAGTAGCTTAAGTTTTATAATATCTTCTTTAATTTTTTCTAAACCAGCAAGTGCTTCTTCCATTTCGGAATTTAACTCAACATATTCATGTTTATCATTTTTATATGTAACTAAGACTTTACCTTTTTGATTTGTTTCCATATATACCTCATTACACTTTAAGATTACATGACTAAAACTTAAATGTCCATTTTAGTTAGACAATAATAAAATGTTTTATTTTTCTATCCTTATATTATTTAGTCTTTATTATTAAATGCTTAATAATAAATAATAATTATATTTTCATTTTCATTTTCCATATGTAGAACATATGTAAAACACTAGTAGAACACTAGTTTAATTAATGAAAAAAGTATTACTATCAAATTTTTGGTTTATTGTGATCCTTCTTAAATTCAAAGTTTTAGTTTAAATTTTAATCAGTAAATTAATTGATTTAATTTTTATAAATTGTCGGAGGATATAAACGATATTATTAAATACAAAGCAAACAATGATATTAGTTTGCTAAATCTTCATAATTAAAAATTAGTTTTATAAAAATTTATGGTAGTAAAAAAATATTTAGATATGTTAATCATATTTTGTTAAGATTTTAGTAAATAATGAAGTAGTATTTACTTTAAGGAGAAATTATGGGTATTGAGGGAAGAAAACCAAATAATAAAGCTGCTGAAAACATTATAACTGCATTATTAATGATATTTGGAGCATTATTAGTAGCGTTAGCAAATTTTATCTACTATGGAATAAAAGAAATAATTATTTTTATTTTTAATAGAATCAAAAATAGTAGTCGTCAAGATAGTTTTATTAATAATAAAGAATTAATCTACTATCATGCTTTAGAATTAACGTTAGAAAATATCGATGTAATGTCAGGTTATGAATTTGAAGAGTTAATCATAGATTATCTTAGAAATAATGATTATGAAGATGTTGAGGGAACTAAATATTCTGGTGATTTTGGTGTTGACATAATTGCTTACAAAGATGGTTTGAAATATGCGATTCAGTGTAAAAGATTTAACTCTAAAGTAAACTTGAAAGCTGTTCAAGAAGTTGTTGCTGGTAAAAAACATTATCAATGTAATAATGCGATTGTAGTTACTAATAACTACTTTAGCAAAAGTGCAATACAATTAGCAGAATCAAATTTTGTTGAATTGATTGATAGAGATGATCTAACAAAATTTTTAAAATCCAAAATACAAACAATAGATCCTAATAAGGTAATGAACGAAAAGTAAATACTTTATTAAAAGTCTAGCAAAAGTCTAGCAAAATTTTTAAATTATTATAAATTTTAAAAAAAGATAATGTCCTAAAATGGCTTAAAATAACGTTTTATGTAATTTGGTGAACTTTAATATAACGTATTTTTTGTTTCCCTCTGAGGACGCCATTAGTTCACTAAGCCCATTTAATATGGGTTTTTTTATGAAAAAAATAAACGCTTGATAATAAAAAGCCATCTATTTCTAGATGACTCGTTAATTAAGATTCTTCAACAATATAAGCAACATCACCAACGATATACGCTTCTGTGCTACTTAGTTTTCGTCCTGTATCTGTGACTTGGCTAACTTTGACACTTAGTCCATCTTCATATTCACCATCAGTGACGATTAAGGTTTTTTCATCAACAAATACGCTGTTTTTTTGATGATTGTCAAAATAGACTTCACTCCACATGGTGAAATTCTCACCATGTATAAATATAGCTTCGCCCATTGGCTCAACATCAGTAATACTAATAGGAGAAATACCCATCATCATTTTAGTTTTTTCGTATGGGTTAACACCATTATAGGCATCTTTGTTTCCATATAACATATCGTATTGTAGAAGTTCAAGTTCAGCTTCATAATCAATATTATCAACCATTTCTTGATGGTATTTGTTAATGAGACCATTCGTGTAACCTAAGCGTTCCATAAGGATTGAACTTAATTGATAAGCATTAACGTCTCTTTCAATTCTTTCTAGACCTATGTTATCCCAAATCACATATTCAGTTTGGAAAGGGGATCCATCTGTGAGATCTTCTTCGGTTATATCTAATGTTGGAAGATGATCACCATAAAATACGACAACCACTGGCTCTGCATAATCTTTTAAACTTTCAATGAGTTCACCGACAAACTCATCTTCTTCGTGAATTTGATTCACGTAATATAAATATTTATAGTACGTTGCCTCTTCCATTGAGAATTCTTCACTTGTGACAGCATCCTCAACTTCAATGGTTGGTAAAGATCCAATAGAATCCATATTGTTCATTGGTGGAATGGATGAGCTTGCGTAGATTTCAATTGCCGGGTTTTCAATGACAGGATAATCAGGGTATTTACCATGTGGTTGTACACTTACCGCAAAGATAAAGTCTTGTTCTTGGGTTGAATCAAGTGTTTTTATGATTTCAGGGACAAGCATACTATCATCTGCCCAACCTAATTCGTTATATTCAATATTTTCCATATATTCGATGGATGTAAAGCCATCAAAACCTAATTTAGGATAGACGGTATTTCGTGAATAGAAGGTTCCCATATTATTGTGCAGAGCTTGTGTATGATAACCCAATTCTGATAAATCATAGGCATAACTTTCAACGGTTGTTTCAGATAGAATTGTTTTATATGGGTATTCACCAGCTCCAAAATAGTCAAGATTCATACCCGTAATGATTTCAAATTCTGTATTTACTGTCCCAGCCCCAATGGATGGAACCGTAACATAACCTGAAGAGTAGTTTTCTTGTAGCTCTGTTAAGTTAGGAATGGGATCTTCACTAAAAGATAAAGCTTTAATACGTTTCGCATCAAAGAAAGATTCTAATTGTACAAAAATAATGTTTGGCGTACCATTCACAGCTGTGTTTGAAAGATCGGTCGTATCAATATCATTATTATTCATAGAATTTAGAACAGATTGTACTTGATCACTAGAATAACTAGCTGGTTTATTAATTCCTTTATCAACAACACTTGTCGCAAAACTATAAGCTAATCCATAATCTAAATAGGCATTTGCGATATTCCCAAAGTTTGTTGAAACGTTTCCGGTTGCTTCTGCAAAATTGAAACTTGTAAACATCAACATAAAGGAAAGGGTTGTCCCAATCACGCCATGATGAGGATTCCATTTAGTACGTGGCATTTTAAAGCCGATTAAACCAATTAAAAGAATGATCATTAATACAAAGATAAAGAATAAGGATAATTCAAATATATTTAAATAACGTCCAATAACGGTGAAGACAGATGTCAACATTTTAAAGTCCATAGCCGTAAGTGGAGTTGTACGTGAACTTAATAGAATAAAGTTAATGATACCTAGTAATAACCAAATCGCATCCACGATTAAATAACCTAAGTGTCGTTTAGGCAGTAATAAGCCAAAAGATAAAAATGCAGATAGTAAAGCTACACTACATATAAACATGATTGGGTTGTAAAGGGGTGTTGCTAAACCTAAAAGGAATGAGCGTTGATTCATTATTTCCAATATCAATTGGATAATGATGGCGTTCATGAGTATTTCTTTAAGTATTTGTTCTTTTGATGAATGTGTATTTAAATTTGAAAATTTAGATAAGATTTTTTTTGGATTAAACATAGCTGATCTAGATCAAATCCTTTCCTTGTATAAAAATACAATCTTATGAATGATATGTTATCTTCAATATTTAGTCAACCAAAATGTAATGACAAACAGATGATTTTAGACATGATATACTTTAAATATAGGTAAATCATAATGATAAATAATAAATTAGTCATTGAAAAAATGCCGTCCTAAAAAAAGAAGAAGAGCGAGTTAGTAAGCAAAATGTGGTTCGCTTTTGGCCAAATAAAACTATAAAAAAGATTTATTTCGCTAAAATTCAAGCACTTTTTACGCTTCATGAAATATAATTTATAGACAACTTTGATTGTGCTGAAAAATAAGATAAATTAATTTATCAAAGTCTGGATTTCAATTTGCGATTACCGCTTTTATTAAGGAAAATTGTGCGCATTTAGAACAACTGCTAAACGAGACATTTGAAGACATCTATGGTTGATAGTACTTTATTGATTGAAAGTTTAAGAAAGATATTAATCAATGATAGTGATCTTCTTCAAAGGATTAGATGTTTCTTATTTCTATGAAGAACAATATGAATATGCAAGCGATGAAATAGAAGAAGAGATGGGTGTGTACCACAATGAGCAAAACCAAGCATTTAGTTGAAAAGTTATATGATCGTAATCCAGATAATGGCAATTTTATCATTGAAATCTCATTATCTAATTACTCTGCCATCTTCAATGACTGGGATCATGCACCCTTTAAACGCAAGGATATTCATCCTGAACTTTTAAGTTTTTTAGAAGATTCTATAGATGATATTCCTATCAATGAAGCCATTGACATTCGTTTTTATTTCTCAGATGAAATAAAGAATGAAACTAGGGAAGCAGTTTTAAGACAATGGTTTAAAACCTTCTATAGTTTCTATATTGAACTTGAACAGAATAAGTTTATTCGCATTGTGAAGAACGCTCTGATTTACTTATTTGTCTCAGTTGTATTACTGACTTCATCCTATCTAGGCGTAGGGCATAGAGATCATATTCTTGCCTATACCTTAAGTGAGATTGTCATTGTTGGAGGATGGGTCTTCTTATGGGAAGCTATCTCTATCATTATCTTTAGAGGTTTCAAAATTAAACGTTTGATTAAAAACTATAAACGCTTCACGAAAGCTGATATTGGCTTTCGTTATAAAGTATAAGAAAAAAACATCGCGAGATGTTTTTTATTGTTTAAACATGAAATTCAACATAACAGTCGCAACTTTATTGTTTTCATAAACAAAGGTTGAAATCGTTATTTTATAGACATTGGCTAATTTATCAACCATTTTGTTGTAGTCAACTTTCGATAAGTAACCAAGGGATTTGTTTTGATAAAAGATCTCACATGATTTTAAACCATGTTTTTGGTTTTCTTTAAAGGTCAGTTCAGTCCCTTCAGTCAGTTTTTTAAGGATTCGTTGTTTTCCAAAACCTTCAATCCCAATGAGTCTTGCTTCAACAAATTCAGTATTAAAGATTTTTTGTTCACTCGTGATATGTAATTCATCTGAAACCAAAGTCTTTTCTATTGAATCTTCAAGCACAGGTGCTTCAATTTCATCGATAAGTGATTCTAAAGGTTTTCCTTCAAGTTCTTCAGCTAATTCTTCGAGCGTTTCATCTTTGATTACATTATCATTTATTTCAGCTTTCTCATCAATGACTGCTTCTTCTTCAACTAATTGAATCTCATCATCTTCTTCAAGTATCTCTTCTTCTTGATATTGATCTTCAACATCTAGATCATCTTCAGTTTGAATGTCATCATTTTTTTCATCTATGATCTCTTCTTCGATAGTATCTTCAATGACTTGTTCTTGAGTGTTTTCTTCAGCAACTGGTTTTTCTTCTTCAAAAAGATTAAGCACCATTGTATCTTCAATCATGGTGGTAGACTCACTCATATTAAGAATTTCAGAATCAAGAACTTCATCCTCATCTTCATCTAAATCTAAAAGAACTTCTTCTAGTGTTTCTTCTTCATCTTTTTCATCCTGTTTGACTGTTTTCTTTTTCATAAAGACCACTAAAGACATATAAAGTCCAATGGTCATCAAGATGAAAGATCCACCTAAATAAACTCCTAACATTAAAGTGTCTAATGCATCAATTTGTGTAAAGCCTAAATAGGCAATATAGAGACCAGCTCCACTAAGGGCAAGTCCTAAAATAAATATCATCTGTTTCATCTATTAAAAGTTTACCATAGACAAATCACTTCACACATAAAGATGTGTGTATGGCATAATGTTTTGTATGAGTGATACTTACTATAAACAATGTCTAATTGATATTGAGAAATTAATGAATGAAAACAAATTAGAAGCAGCGTATGCACGTGTCTCAGAAGAGTTAGCTATGCCATATGTACCTAAAGCTTTTTTAACTGAGATTGAACGTTTAGAAAAAGAGATTCGTAATGAACTTAAAACCAATGAAAAGATACAGACGAGTTTAACGGATCCACAAGCCATCTTAAAAGCCTTAAAAGGGGATGATGAACAAATCATCTTTGCGCTAGATTCTTTAAGTAAACTAAACCTAAGACAACATATTGATTTGATTCAAGAAGCATTTGATTTACTAAGTGATGATCTAATGAAAGCATTACTTATACGTATCTGTATTGAACAAGCTTTAGCACAAGAGTTTAAATTTGAAATGAATGGGATGCACTTTGAAATTATCCCAATGAGTTTAATGTTGCCAGAAGATAGTGATGGCTTTGAAATTGCTGAAGACTATTTAGAAAAATGGTGTATGAAAGAACCAAGTTTATACCAACTATGTCTTCAAGAATTACATCTTCAATCCTTATTGAAATTACCACTGGTCTATGAAGCAGAAGAAGGCTATGATTTGGCAATCACAATCATGGAAAAAATGGTCACTGCATTGTATGATAGTAAGGCTTTTGAAGCCATGAAAGGCAGTTTAAAAGAAGAAAGTATTCCTTCTAGCACTCATTAGTTGACAGTGCTAAGGGCTATGCTATAATGATTAAGCAATATGAGGAGGTCTCACATGAAAAGTACGTGGACAGTAATTGAAAAATCAACCGGAGAGTTGAAAGTAGAAGTAGAAGGAGACCTTTGGGCAAAGGCTCAAGATAAAGCATTTAAAAAATTAGCTCAAAATGTAAATATCAAAGGTTTTAGAAAAGGGAAAGCCCCTTTAGATATGGTTAAAAAACAAATTTCTGAACAAGAAATTTTAATTGAAGCTGTTCAAAATGTGGCTCAAGAAGCTCTTGAAGCTGGTTTAGATGAAACAAAAGTAGAACCAATTTCACGTCCTGAGTTAGGTGTTGAATCTGTTGATGTTAATAAAACAGTTTTAAAATTCACTTTCGCAGTTAATCCTGAAGTAACTTTAGGTGACTATAAAGATTTAAAAGTTAAAAAAGCAAGCGCAAAAGTAACGAAGAAAGAAGTTGAAGCTAAACTTGAAGAACTTCGTCAACAATTTGCAGAACTCGTTTTAAAAGAAGAAGGTGCAGTTGAAGCTAAAGATACAGCTGTCATCGACTTTGAAGGCTTTAAAGATGGTGTTGCTTTTGAAGGTGGTAAAGGTGAGAACTTCTCACTTGAAATCGGTTCAAATACATTCATTCCTGGCTTTGAAGATGCACTTATCGGTATGAAATCTGGTGAAGAAAAAGATGTTGAAGTTTCATTCCCAGAAGATTATCAAGCTGAGCATTTGGCTGGTCAACCAGTTATCTTTAAAGTTAAAGTTAATGAAATCAAAGTTAAAGAACTTCCAGAACTTAACGATGATTTCGCCAAAGAAGTTAACCATAAAGAAACAGATACTTTAGAAGCTCTTACAGCTAAGTTTGAAGAAGAACTAAAAGCAGAAAAAGCAACTAAAGTTGAAGAAGATTACAAGAATGAAGTTCTTACAAAAGTTATGGACAATGCGACTGTTGAAATTCCTGATGTATTAATTGATCAAGAAACAGACACCATGGTTCAAGACTTCCAAGCTCGTCTTCAACAACAAGGCTTCAGCTTAGAACAATATTCTCAAATCACAGGACAAGACATGGCAGCTCTACGTGAACAAATGCGTATGGATGCTTTAGGCAAAGTAAAAGTTCGTTTAGTACTACACGCGATTGCTGAAAAAGAAGCAATTGAAGTAAGTGCTGAAGAAATCGAAGCAGAATACAAGAATGTATCCGAACAATATCAAATGGATATTGAACAAATTAAACAACTCGCAAGTGTAGAAACAATCTCTTATGATCTACGCTTAAGAAAAGCTTACGATTTAATTTTTGCCTAAGTTTTATGTCCCTTAAACTTATAAGGAGTTAAAACATATGGAAAAACATGAAATAAATGTACCAGCGATCGCAACCCGTGGGGTCTTAATTTTCCCTAATCAAGACATCATGATTGAAGTTGGTCGTGAGAAAAGCGTCAACGCGGTAGAAGAAGCAATGGCATACTTTGATGGACAAGTTTTCTTAGTCTCTCAAAAAGATGTCTTAGTAGATGAACCCCACGAAAATGACCTTTATCAAGTTGGTACCCTCTGTAAAATAAAAAGTTCTCGTAAGAAAGAGGGCTTTATGCGTGTCACTTTCACAGGTTTAAAACGTGCAAGAGTGGCTCGTTTAAGTGAAGATGATCGCATGTTGTTTGCGGCGATTGAAACCCATGAAGATGTTTTAGGTGATCAATTAGAAGAAACCGCATTAGTTCGTCAAATCGCAAAAGGTTTAGAAAGCATTACCAATATTGGTAATTCCTTTCCACCTGATGTCTTCCAACAATTAACTAAAGGCGTATCCGCCACTCAGTTATCTGATCAAGTAGCTCAATACTTCCCAATGCCTCTTGATGAAAGACAAGCGATGTTAGAAGAGTTTAATCTAAATGCTAGATTACTTTTAATCATTGGTTCACTTAAGAAAGAAAAAGAACTCTCATCCATTGAACAAGGGATTAATGAAAAAGTTCGTGAATCCATTGAACAAAATCAACGTGAATATTACTTGCGTGAAAAAATGAGAGCGATTAAGGAAGAATTAGGGGATGTCCCTAACTCAACTGATGATGTGGATAGTTTAAGACGCTTAGTTGAAGAAAATCCATATCCTGAAAATATTAAACAAAAAGCCCTTGAAGAAATTCAACGTTATGAAATGTTGCCTACCTCTTCTGGTGAATCAGGTGTTATTCGTACTTACTTAGATTGGTTACTCAATATTCCTTGGTGGCAAGAGTCCACTGATGAAGGGGACTTAGAAAAAGTTCGTGCTCATTTAGACCAACAACATTATGGTTTAGAAAAAGTAAAAGATCGTATTATGGAATACTTAGCGGTTAAAAAGATGACGGGTTCATTGAATGCCCCAATCTTATGTTTAGTTGGCCCTCCTGGGGTTGGTAAAACATCATTAGCTAAATCCATTGCGGGTGCCTTAAATCGTACCTTTGTCAAAGCATCCTTAGGGGGTGTTCGAGATGAAGCTGAAATTAGAGGTCACAGAAGAACATATTTAGGTTCATTACCTGGACGTTTTATCCAAGGGATGAAAAAAGCTCAAGTTGTAAATCCTGTCTTCTTAATTGATGAAATTGATAAGATGGCTTCTGATTATAAAGGGGATCCTTCTTCTGCAATGTTAGAGGTTTTAGATCCTGAACAAAATGCACTTTTCTCAGATCACTACTTAGAAGAACCTTATGATTTATCCAAAGTTATGTTTATCGCAACTGCGAACTATCTAGAAGATATTCCACCTGCTTTAAAAGATCGTTTAGAAATTATTCAACTCTCTTCTTATACTGAAGATGAAAAAGTTAATATTGCGCGCAATCACTTAGTTCCACGTCAAATGGCTTTAAATGGTTTAAAGAAATCACAATTTAAAGTCAGTGATGATGTCATCTTACATATCATTCGTAATTACACACGTGAAGCAGGGGTTCGACAAGTTGAACGTCATATTGCAGCACTCTGCCGTAAATCAGTACTTGCGATCTTAAAAGATGGTAAGAAATCAATCACTGTCACTGATAAGCTCATGATGGAATACCTGGGTAAAGAAATCTTTGAGTATGGCAAAAAAGAGGGTGAAAACCAAGTCGGTGTTGTCACAGGACTTGCGTATACTTCCTTTGGTGGAGATGTATTACCAGTAGAAGTTACGACCTTTGAAGGTAAGGGAAGATTAATCCTTACCGGTAAACTAGGTGATGTTATGAAAGAATCATCTGAAATTGCCTTAGGTTTTGTGAAATCACATGCCAAAGAATTTGAGATTGATCCTAAATTCTTTGAAACACACGATATTCACTTACACGTTCCAGAAGGGGCAGTGCCAAAGGATGGACCAAGTGCTGGGGTCACCATGACTACCGCGATAGTGTCTGCACTAACCCATACACCGGTTTACGCTAACTTAGCCATGACAGGTGAAGTAACCCTACGTGGCAATGTACTTCCAATTGGTGGATTAAAAGAAAAATCATTAGCGGCTCACAGAGTTGGTATTGAAAAGATTTTAATTCCAAATTTAAATAAAAAAGATTTAGATGATGTACCACAAGTGGTTAAGGATGCGATAAAATTTGTCCCTGTAACCAATGTGATGCAGGTTCTAAAAGAAGCCTTGGTGAAGTAATGGCTTTGTTTCAAAGCGCTAACTTCGTCACCACAGCTGTCAAAAAAGAACAATTCCCAGAAACAGATCTTCCTGAGCTAGTCTTAGCGGGAAGATCTAATGTGGGAAAGTCTTCCTTAATCAATTCAATTACCCATCAAAAAGCTCTAGCTTATGTGGGTAAAAGACCAGGTAAGACACGTTACATAAACTTCTATGAAGTGCCTCATCAAGTGATGTTTGTGGATGTACCTGGTTATGGTTATGCCAAACGATCTCAATCAGAACTCATTGCTTATGGCAAACTCATGGAAGACTATTTCTCAGAAAGAGAACAAATTATGGCTGTGATTCAAGTGATTGATATTCGCCATCCTCTCTCTGAAGATGATGAAGATATGTTAGCGTTTGTTGAAGAAGTCGGTTATCCATTACTCATGGTTGCGACGAAAAGTGATAAGTTATCTTTTTCGCAAAAACTTAAAGCTGAAAAAGAACTCAAAGCGAAATATGGTCATCCAGTGGTTATTTTTTCTTCCCTTGATAAGAGTGGATTAGAAGAAATTGAAACTTGGATTAAGAAGTTTATTAAAACTCAGGCAATGTCTTGAGTTTTGTTACATTTATTTACATAATTTGTTTTCATTAATTTACAAAAATAGTTTCATTTTATCTTTATATTTGATATTATGAACTCTGAACTGAAAGAAAGAGGTACAAAATGAAAGAAGCATTATATATACATGATGGTACAGCGATTGTTAACTTCTCTGCGTTCTTCCCAAAAGATGCCGATGAGTTAATGTCACATGACAGTTTCAAAACTTTTTTAAACACATTCTTAGATGAATTAAAAGTCTCAGAAAATAAAACATATAAGTGGTTATTACAAGGTGAAAGTCAATCTAAAGCCGTGATCACTTTGATTCGTACATTAAAATTAATTAGTGTACTAGAACTAGATGATATTGATTCAGAACTTGTTAAAGAACCAAAACGCTTAATGGCGGTGGTTGAAAATGCCTATAACACATGGCGTAATCTATCCCGTGTTTCAATCCTAAAAGTTTCAACATCTATGTCTGGACATGCAGATAACTTTGTTGAAATGGATACACGTTATAACGCAACTGTTTTAAATCTATATCGTGGTATTCAAGAAAAACTACAAGGAAGTAAAAATCGCGTTTATCGTCAACTTCAAGCTGGCACAAACGCATCAATGGTTTTACGTGATATTAAATGGAAAATTCCAACAGGTTATGAATATTTAAAAGGGGTTCCTTTTATTGATCAAATGTTGGTTCGTGCACCATTAATCTTAAGACCAAAGGGTACTAAACGTTTTGGATCATTCCAACTTGTTAAAGACAATCCAATGGCTGGGTTAAATATCAGTAAAGATGATTTCTTTGTTTATCCTGCAAAAGTAGGTCAATTATTAATCTATGTCTATGTCCATAAAGATTTCTCTTTCTCTGGCATTTCGAATGCAAACTTATTTGAACTTGCGACTAAAGAGGAAATCTTAACCAAAAAAGTCGATGGAATCGTGATGTTTGGTTATAACGATGGTTCAGAAGATACATCTTATTTCCATGATAAAGAAAATGATATCTGGACAGCTAAAGTAGCTTACCACGAACGTATTTCATACTTTGGATACATGAAGAAAATGATGTTAACCATGCATAATGCGATTGTTATGGAGCGTGGTTGGTTACCAATTCACGGTGCGATGATCAATGTTCACTTAAAAGGACGTGATCCAATCGGTGTATGTTTCATGGGTGATAGTGGTGCTGGTAAATCAGAAACCATCGAAGCAATGCAACTACTTGGTCATGAAGACCTCTTAGGTTTCGATATTATCTTTGATGATATGGGAACATTCCAAATTGAAAATGGAAAAGTGGTTGCCCAAGGAACTGAAATCGGTGCCTTTATCCGTTTAGATGACTTAGATAACGGAACACCATATAAAACTATGGACCGTTCAATCTTTATGAATCCTGAACGTACCAATGCACGTGTTATTATTCCAGTTTCAACGTATGAAACAATTTCAACATCCCATCCTGTTCATTATTTCTTCTATGCGAATAACTATGAAAATCAAACAGGTGTTAAACTTGTTAAGAGTGCAAATGAAGTCAAGGATACATTTGTTAACGGTAAACGTATGGCGATGGCTACGACGCATGAAACAGGTATCTCAGTCACTTACTTCGCAAATCCATTTGGACCAATGCAAGATCAAGCTACCTGTGATCCACTGATTGATAAATACTTTGATGCACTCGATGCTTCAGGTGTACAAGTAGGTGAAGTTTACTCAGGATTAGGCGTTAAAGATGCGGCTAAGAATCACTTAGAATTAACCGCAACTGCATTACTAGAAACTTTAATTAATTCAAAATAGTTTAAATAATAACTTTCGAAAACATTTCAAATGAAATATTCGAAAGTTATTTTTGTTTGTTATGAAAGTTTTTGTGCTACTCTTAATTTAGATGAAAAAGCTAGAAACACGACATACTCAAATATTAGAAATGATCACTGATAAAAAGAAAGTTGAAGTCACAGAACTCTCAGCTGCCTTTAATGTCTCACAAGTAACCATACGTAAAGATTTAATCCAACTCGAGGAAAAAGGATTAATTAAGCGCGAACATGGTTTTGCGACACTTAATGCCAAGGATGACATTAATACACGCTTGGCTTATCACTATGATAAAAAGTTAAAGATTGCGAAAAAAGCTATTGAATCTGTTAAAGATGGAGAAACCGTGATGATTGAATCAGGATCATCTTGTGCATTAGTTGCCTTAGAACTTGCGAATCATCGTAAAGATATCACCATTATTACTAACTCTGCTTTTGTGGCTGATTATGTGCGTAAAGTGAACCAAACAAAAATTATTTTATTAGGTGGTGAGTATCAATTAGAATCTCAGGTTATGGTTGGACCGATGACTAAGCGTTGTGCCTCTAATTTCTTTGTAGATAAGTTATTTGTGGGAACAGATGGTTATTCTTCTAAGGTAGGATTTACTGGAAATGATTTGATGAGAACTGAAGCGGTTCGTGATATGGCACTACAAGCTAATAAAGTGATTATAGTAACAGACTCAATTAAATTTAAACAAACAGGTGTTGTTCCTCTGATTAATTCAGAATTTATATCTGTAGTTGTGACAGATGATGAAATAGACTTAGATATTAAAAAAGACTTAGAGGCCAAAGGTATCCAAGTCATATTAAGTTAAAAGAAGCAATCGATATTATGATCGAGAAATATTTTTTGATAATCTACTAAGTCCTCTTGATGGAGGGCTTTTGTGTCTTTAAAGAGATACTCTTGATTTAACATCTCATATTTCTTTTCACCAAATTGATGGAAAGGTAGTAATTGCACTTTTTGTATGCCTATTTTATTAAACAACTTAGAGAACTCTAAAGCATCGTATATATCATCATTCACTTTTGGAATGACAGGAATTCTGACTAAGACATTAATCTCGTTTTGAATAGCCCATTCTAGATTATCTAAAATTAATTCGTTATTAACATGTGTGTATTTGAAATGGACACTGGATGAGTGATGTTTAACATCAAATAAAACTAGGTCAAATAATGGTGCTAATTCTTTGAATGTTTCGGTTTCTGTATAACCGGTTGTTTCAATTGTTAGGTGTAAATTCTCTTTTTTTAGTTCATGAACAAGTTCTTTTAGAAATTCAGGTTGAGCCATGCCTTCACCACCAGAGATGGTGACGCCTCCACCGGATTCTTCATAGAAGTCTTTATCTTGTAGACAGATATCAACAATCTCTTGTACTTCTTTTGTATCACCAGTAATGTTTAAAGCTTGTGTAGGACAGGCTTCAACACATTTAAAACAATTTGTACATTTATTTTGGTTAATGACAATTTGTCCGTTGATTTCATGTATCGCGTCCTCTTCACAGATATCAACACATTTTAAATTTTTATCACATCTACGATCATCCCATAAGATTTGAACATTAAATTTCTGTGACTCTGGATTCGCACACCACTCACATTTAAGTGGACAGCCTTTAAAAAAAACGGTTGTACGAATACCTGGACCATCATGAATACTAAATTTTTGAATATTGAAGATAACACCTTGTTTCATTTGCAACTCACTTTTCTTTTTAAATTTTATCATTTATAACTGAAATATATCATTATTTCATATGAAATAAAGATTGACATAATTCTTAAATATTATAAACTAAACTTGTAAAAGAAACATTAAAAAGTTTCAAATGAAATATAAATGGAGGATTTTATGAAGAATATTGCGTATTTTGGTGATCTAACACAAAGAATGAATGACTATCGTGAGTCGGTTTTAGAAAAGAAACCTTATATTAGTGCAGAAAGAGCATTGCTTGCGACAGAAAGTTATAAACTCGCCAAACATGAGCCTGTTGTTATGCAAAGAGCACTCATGCTTAAGAATATCTTAGATAAAATGACAATTTATATTGAAGATGAAACACTTTTAGTTGGTAATCAAGCGGAATCTAATAAAGATGCACCCATTTTTCCAGAGTACACATTAGAGTTTGTCATGAATGAACTTGATCTATTTGAAAAAAGAGATGGTGATGTCTTCTACATTACTGAAAAGACTAAAGAAGACCTTAGATCAATTGCGCCATTTTGGGAAAATAACAATTTAAGAGCGAAAGGTGGTGCGATGTTGCCTGAAGAAGTTTCTGTGTTTATGGAAACTGGTTTCTTTGGTATGGAAGGTAAGTTGAACTCAGGCGATGCTCACTTGGCAGTTGATTATGATTCAATGCTCAAACAAGGGTTAAAAGGTTATGAAGAAAAAACCTTAAAACTAAAAGAAGAACTTGATTTAACGATACCTGAAAACATCGATAAATATCATTTCTATCGTTCAGTATTAATTACCATTGAAGCAGTTAAAAACTTTGCGCATCGATATGCGAAACTTGCGCTTGAAATGTCAAAAACAGCAGATGAAAAACGTAAAGCTGAATTGTTAGAAATTGTAGATGTTTGTAAAAAGGTACCTTATGAGGCAGCGTCATCTTTTAAAGAAGCTGTTCAAGCGACTTGGTTTATACAATTAATACTACAAATTGAATCGAATGGACACTCATTATCCTATGGTCGCTTTGATCAATATATTTATCCGTATTATAAAGCAGACAATGAGTGTGGACGTATTGATGAAGATGAAGCTGTAGAACTTTTAACGAATCTGTGGATTAAAACATATACAGTAAATAAAGTTCGATCTCAAGCACATACGTATTCAAGTGCTGGTTCACCTCTTTATCAAAACGTTACGATTGGTGGACAGACTTCAGATAAACAAGATGCAGTAAATCCTTTGTCTTATTTAGTTTTAAGATCCGTTGCGCAAACACGACTTCCTCAACCTAATTTAACAGTACGATACTATGCCGGGTTAGATAAAAAGTTTATGAATGAGTGTATAGAAGTTATGAAGTTGGGAACTGGTATGCCTGCTTTTAACAGTGATGAAATCATAATTCCTTCCTTCATTAATTTAGGGGTATCAGAAGAGGATGCCTATAATTACTCAGCGATTGGTTGTGTAGAAACAGCGGTACCTGGTAAATGGGGATATCGTTGTACGGGTATGAGTTATATGAATTTCCCACGTATTCTTTTAATCACCATGAACGATGGAATTGATGTGACCAGTGGTAAACGCTTTACAAAGGGTTATGGTCATTTCAAAGATATGAAATCCTATGAAGAATTAGCTAATGCTTGGGATAAAACAGTGCGAGAACTTACACGTATGTCAGTCATTGTTGAAAATACTGTTGATTTAGCACTAGAAAGAAATGTACCAGATATTTTATGTTCAACACTTACGCAAGACTGTATTGGACGTGGTAAAACGATCAAAGAAGGTGGAGCAGTTTATGACTTTATCTCTGGATTACAAGTGGGTATTGCCAATACTGCCGATAGTTTAGCAGCTATTAAGAAACTTGTTTTCGAACAAAATAAAATAAGTACAGAAGATTTATGGGAAGCTTTAGAAGATGATTTTACATCCGAGAAATCACAAAAGATTCAACAACTATTAATTATGGAATCACCTAAATATGGAAATGATATTGATTATGTCGATCAATTGGTGGTTGATGCTTATGATTCTTATATTAGTGAAATGAAGAAGTATCCAAATACGCGTCATAATCGTGGTCCGATTGGTGGACTTCGATATGCCGGTACTTCATCAATTTCTGCCAATGTGGGACAAGGGATTAAAACTAAAGCAACACCTGATGGTCGACATGCAAGTACACCTTTGGCTGAAGGTTGCTCACCTGCCCATTCAATGGATAAGTCAGGACCAACCGCAGTCTTTAAAACGGTTTCTAAATTACCAACCCATGAAATTACAGGTGGTGTACTTCTCAATCAAAAAGTAACACCACAAATGTTGTCGACTGATGAAAATAAATTGAAGTTAGAAATGTTAATTAGAACTTTCTTTAATCGTTTAAAAGGCTATCATGTTCAATATAATGTGGTATCAAAAGAAACGTTAATTGATGCTCAAAATCATCCTGAAAAGCATCGTGATTTAATTGTACGAGTGGCGGGTTATTCAGCTTTCTTTAATGTTTTATCAAAAGCGACACAAGATGATATCATTGAAAGAACAGAACAAAGTATTTAGGAGTGTGACATGGAATTTATTATTGATACCATTAACTTAGAAGAAATTAAAGATGCGATCGAGTATTTGCCACTGGTAGGTGTAACCTCTAATCCTAGTATTGTTAAAAAAGTTTCACCTGCAAACTTTTATGATCATATGCGTGAAATCCGTAAGATTATAGGTAAGAAGAGATCCGTACATATTCAAGTGATTGCGACAGATTATGAAGGTATTTTAGCGGAAGCTAAAAATATTCACAAAGCAATTGATAAAGATGTCTATATTAAAGTGCCTGTTAACAAAGTGGGCTTAAAAGCCATTAAAGCATTAAAAGCAGAAGGCTATAAAGTAACTGCCACAGCAGTTTATGATTTGATGCAAGCCTATTTAGCGCTTGAGGCTGGAGCAGATTATATTGCACCTTACGTCAACCGTATGTCTAATTTAGGGACTGATCCGTATGGTTTAATTGATAACGTATCCTATCGAATTGCGACAGATAATTATGATTGCAAAGTTGTAGCGGCTAGTTTTAAGAATCTTCAACAAATCAAAGATGCCTTTAATGCTGGAGCCAATAGTATTACAGCTTCTTATGACTTATTAATGGCTGTGTTTAATAATCCAAACATAGACAAAGCTGTTAAAGATTTCAATACTGATTGGAAAGCTATGTATGGTGACAAAAGTTTAAACGATGTATAAAAAAAGCTGAGACAATTTCAGCTTTTTAGTTAATATATCCAATTTCTTTTAAAACACGTGCTAGACCATTGTCCCAAACTTCAGGGGCGATGACATTGGCAATGGCTTTAAGATCATCATCACCATTTCCCATCGCAACTTTTAAACTTGCGCCTTTTAACATTTCCATGTCATTTAAAGAATCGCCAAAGGCTGCATAGTGTACATCCCATCCCTTATGTTTGCATAGTTCAATGATGGCACTGGCTTTTGAGATACCCTCACACGCTAGATCAGCATAAGAACTACGAGCAGGGAAGACTGCCAAACCTTTTATGGCTTTAAAAGGAGCGTAATCATAGCCGAATTCATTGTAGACCAATATTTTATCGCAGTTTTGACCAGTATATTCTCCTAGTGGCGCAATAGGTTCATGGAAGAATTCATGAGCTGCATGAACATAGTCATTGGCTTCTTTATTCATGAAGTCACCTTCAGTTGAGCCAAATTGAATGTTCAAATCCAATTTATTGGCTTCTTCAATAATTTTTAAGACAACATCATGTTCAATGAAGTGGTGGATAAGTGTATTCTCATTTTCATCCTTAATCAGTTGACCATTGTTTAAAACATAACCATCCCATGGGAAGCGATCCATAATACCCGTAGCTTTTAGAAGTGGATAACCACGACCAGAAGCGATACAAATATGATAGCCGTTTTCATGGAGTTGTTGGAGGGCGTCGAGTGCGCTTTGTGGCACTTCGTGAGTCTTTGGATCTACGATGGTTCCATCGAAGTCAAAGAATAGAGCTTTAGGTAGATTTTTCATACCGCACAATTATAACATGCTAGCTTTAATCATGTTAGAATATCTCTTGTATGTACAAATATTTCGTTACCGACATCGACCATACTTTGTTTGATGTTGAAGTAGGGATACACCCTAAAAACATAGAGTCTTTAATCGAGTTACAAGAATCAGGCGTAAAACTTATTTTAGCTTCAGGACGAACAATTTCATCTTTAATGGTTGTCGCAGAAGCTGTTCAGCTTGAAAAATATGGGGGTTATCTAATTGGTGCTAATGGAACCATGGTTCAACGTGCTATTGATGATAAACCTTTTGCCCAATATGATCATAGTGTGGAAGATATTAATCGATATATACAAGATGCGATTGATCTAGGTTTGCATTTTTCAATTGAACAAGATGGCACACTGTATTATTCACATTTAGATCATTCAGTTCTTTATGAAAAAGAGCATTGTAAGATTAATGTGGCTCCAATGGATTTTACAAAAAGACATGCGACCAAAGCATTTCCTAAAATATGTTTACATCGTGAAAATAATAATTATCCTGAACTTTTTGATGCCTTTATTGAAAAACACCAAGATCAAGCTTACTGTGAACGTTTTAGTGACTCCTATATGGATTTAATGCCTTTTGGACATTCTAAACTGACTGGCATTCAGGAAATCTTAAAACTTCATAATCACGATTTATCATCTGTAGCCGCAATCGGTGATTCAGTGAATGATCGCATCATGTTAAGTGAAGTAGGCTATAGCGCTGCCGTAAATAACGCAGCTGACTTTATTAAAGAAGTCGCAGATATCGTTGTCTCAGACGCAAAAAAAGCTGGAGTATCTGAATTTGCCCAGCTTATTTTAGAAAAGAATAAAGAAGTTTAAACATGAATATTATCATCTAGTTTAAACCAGAACATTGGAATTAAACTTAATAAACAGGCAATCGCAGGAAGTAGTGAAACAAGTGAGAAGATACCTGCTTCCGCAGTGGCACTTTGTACTGCGTTTTCTACAAAACCTGTGTAATGTAAAACTAAGCCGATGGTATACAAACCCAAGGCGGATTGTAGTTTAGTGGTAAAGGTTTGAGTCGCAAAGATCATGCCTTCTAGTCGTTGCCCAGTTTGTTGCGCGTGATATTCAACAGTATCACCCACTAAATTATAAGAAGTAATATCGCCTAAACCCAAGGATAATCCTGAGATAAATAAGATAGAATAGGTGATGATAACTGAAATATCACCAATGATAAATAAGAATCCATGAGCGAGTAAGCCTAATACTAAGGAAAAATTGTAGAGGGCTTTTTTAGTGTACTTTTCTCTGAGTTTTAAAGTAACTAACATTGCTAAGATCATTGAGGAAATCAGTAAGCCACCCATAATAGAGAATTGTGCTTCATCCCCTAAGTTATATTTGGCATAGTATAAACCAGAGGTTGCGAGGACCATTCTAAAAGCTGAAAGTAAACGTGAACTTTGAAGAATTATTAAAGGTTTATTTTTAAGTAAGGAAAGAATATTTCCTTTTTGTTTTTTATGATCGGGATGAACTCGTTCTTTCGCGAAATAGCCCACAAAGGCAAATAATAAGGTGCCAATACCTGCCATAATCAGTCCAGTAACTAAATAGGCTGTATGATTTGATCCTAAAGATGAAATCATGAGGGGAGGTATAACAATCGATATTGCCAAACCAACATTCGCAAGCACCCGGGCATAGGTTATTAGTGATAATCGCTCTTTTGATTGAGGGGTCATCATAACAGTTAAACCCCAAAATGGAATATCTGATACAGTATAAACGAGATCCCAAAGGATAAAGCTAAAATAGGCATACACAAGTCGTGCAGTCATGCTTTCAAAAGGAATTAAAAATAACATCATGGTTGCGATAAACATCGGTATAGGGATGGCTCTTAAAAAGGGTAGAAGTTTTTCATTTCCACTTTTTCGCTTATCAACAAAATATCCCATTAAAGGATCATTGATCGCATCAAAGATTCGCGCCACCAACATCATCGTCCCAACCGCATAAGGTAAGAGTTTTACCACATCTGTGTAGAAAACCATAATGTATGCAGTCGCGAAATTATAGACCATATTTTGTCCTAATCCTGCTAACCCAAAAGCCCATTTCTCTTTTTTGCTTAGAATAGATTCCATAATTTTATCCTTATTTACTAAATTTAGTATACACTTGTCGTATATGAAATTAGAAACAAAACGCAGTGAGATTGAAAATTTGATTCATAAGATTTCTATTGAGAGTGGCCAAACTATGGAAAGTGTTCAGTGGGAACATGAACCAATCAATGAGGAACAACTTAAAAATGCTGTTTTAGAAATTGAAAAAAATATAAATCTTTTAAAGAAAATTTTAGGAGAATAAACATTTAAAACAAATAAGAATAGTAGGAGGTCATCTTATGGCAACATCTACGATTCTTGTTTATGTCGCAATTGCTGCAGGCGTTGCGGCCATCTACAAAGTTTTAACTAGTGGTAGAGGGCGTGTTTCAATTCCAGGTGTTGAACTCACTTGGGGAAATTGAGGCATGACCTCTTTTTCCGTCTTTACCCCAGAATTACCACGCGAAAAACTCATTCGTTATGGCGTACAAAGTTTAAGTGATACAGAACTGATTGCTTTAGTTTTAAAAACAGGTACAAAACAGTTACCCGTTTTAGATTTAGCACAGACTTTATTAGATGAATCTAAAGATTTATTAGGCCTCTCTCGCTTAAGTTATGAACATTTAATTAAAATACCTGGAATTAAACAAGCAAAGGCGAGTGAGTTATGTGCGATTGGGGAATTATCTCGACGTATGGCTAAAGCACAAAGTATGAAAGTGGATGTGGTCGATCAGCCCCAACGCTTAATAGTTTGGTTAAGACAAGAAATTGGTGCACTCGACCAAGAGAATTTTTTCGTGGCCTTTTTAAATACAAAGAATCATGTCATTGGCCATCGTGTTTTATTTACAGGTGGTTTAGATCGCTCGATTGTACATCCGCGTGAAATATACAAACATGCTTGTGCGGTATCAGCAGCGCGTATTATTGTGGTTCATAATCATCCCAGTGGTGATACTTCACCCTCGCAAAATGATTTAAGAGTGACTGAAGTCTTAGAAGAAGCAGGATCAACTATGGGTATTCCACTATTAGATCATATTATTATTTCAAAAAATGGTTATACTTCACTTCGTTCTATGATATCTAATTTAAAAGAATAGGCTATAATAGAAGGGCATGAAAAATATGAGCCCAATCCAACAGTTTTTCGCATGGCTTGCGGGAATTGTTGTGAGTTTAATCTTAATTTTAAATACCTTACAGGTATCTGCGCCATCGGTGAATTTAACAGATCCTGGTTATCGTTTTTTTTCTCTGGTCAATTCAGCTTTGTTTCAAATGCCATTATCAAGTCTTTCGGATGTGAGTGAAAGAATCGCATCCTTTTGGCATGTCCAAGAAGAAAATGAAGCTTATCGCAAAGAATTAGAACTATTAGCTTTATACCAAGCCAAACTAGAAGAGACGTATCGTGAAATTGAAGACTTAAAAGATTTAGTCGATCTAGAGAGTACCTATTCACAATATGATTTAATATCCGCAAAAATTGCTTCACGATCTATGGATAGTTTTAACCATAGTTTAAACATTAATGTTGGATCAAGTGATGGGGTAGAACTCAATGATGCGGTTATTTCATCACGTGGTTTAATTGGTAAAGTAGTTGATGTGACTGAAAATGAATCAACGGTTCTACTATTAACAACAGAAACAAGTTTAAATAAAGTATCACTTAAGATTCAAATTGATGCGGCGAAAACGGCTGAAGCCATTTTAGAGCGATATGATCCAAATGCGCAAGCTTATATCTTAACCCTTTTAGATACCCAATCATCGATTACTGAAGGCATGAGCGTTATTACTTCAGGAATTGGTGGTGCATTTCCTTCGGGTTTAATTGTAGGTGAGGTTTCAAGTGTTGAATCTTTAAGTAATGCGATTGGTTTACGTATTGAAGTTGATCCATCCGTTGATTTTTATAATATTGACTATGTGGCTGTGGTAAAACGCTATGAATAGTTTGATTAATATTGCGTTTATCTTATTAGCCTTTATCTTTGATTTAATTTTACAAAGTATTTTCCCAGTTGATTTTGAATATCGACGGTTGTTTGTCGTTTTTAATACTGGCTTAATCGCTTTAATGTTGACGATTCGAAAAGAAGACTTCTTAACTGTTTTAATTTATGCCTTTAGTGTAGGATTAGCCTTAGACTTTGTTCGTTATGGATATTTCTTTTTATCGGCCTTAAGTTTTAGTATTACATTAGTTTTAGCACGACTTTGGTCAAATCAAGTTAATGAGTCCAATTTAGAACTCATGATTTTATCAATTATTGTGGTCTTCTTAAAAGAACTTATACAATATTCTTTACTCAGTTTTGCGGGTTTAACAAATCTTTATCCAAGTACATGGTTTATCTATCGTGCATTTTTAACAATATTGATGCATATTCCTCTAAGTTTACTCGTCATCTATTTCAATCGAATACGTTTGAATATCTTAGATTCAAATATCAAAGCACGTACTAAAGAAGAATCAACTTTATCACGTCATCGTAGAAAGGCTTAAGCATGCTTGTGCTATAATATTTTAGACATGAAAACCTTATTTAAATTACTTCTTATTACAGTACTTACACTCAGTTTAAGTGCATGTAAATTATCCCAGCCAAATATTGGTGTAACTGTTTATCCAGTTCAATATTTAGTTGAAAGAATTGCCCAAAATAAAGTCACTGTTACTCAACTAAGTGAAGGTAAAACGATAACCCGTGCACAAATTGCGAGTGATTATGAAACTTTACTTGAAAGCTTAGATGTTCTCTTTGTTTTTGGTAATCTAGAACCTTATCTTTCTGTTTATAATGAGGTTCTACAAAATGAAGGTGTTGCTATGGTTGACTTAAGTTCATCGGCTTCTGTTTACGCTTTCCAACGCTATGACACCAATTATATTTCTAATACACGTGTAACCTTAGAATCTGCTTATTATGAAGGCGCTGTTTTTGATCATATTGATATGTATCAAAATGATCCTTATCTATGGTTAGATCCAATTACCATGATTTCAGTCGCAGGTAGTATTAGGGATTGGTTAGTTACCTATTATCCTGAAGAAAAGGCGACCTTTGAGACAAATTATGAAGCTTTAGCTTTAGAATTAGCCCGTATGGATGCTGATTATCAAGAATTATGGAATCAAGAAACAGCCTTTGTTTCTGTCACACCAAGTTTTGGGAATTGGCAAAAATCCTTTGGAATCAATGTTTATCCTTTAATTCTTTCTCGTTATGGTGTTTTACCAACTGAGGATCAATTGGCTTTAATTGAAGCACGTATTCAAGCAGATGGCGTTCAATACATTGTTCATGAACCAAATCTAACAGAAGATATGGAAGAACTTTATCAACGAGTTAAAGATGATTTAAATCTGCAATCAGTTGAGATGCACAACATTGCCTTCTTAACGGATGCCAATATAGAAAACAATAAAAACTACATTACCTTGATGTGGGAGAACTTAGATGCCTTAGAAGGTATGTTGCCAATAGCTTATGCAGACGAAGAAACAACAACGACAGAATAAAGCCCATTGGGCTTTTTCTTTAGGTCATTATGTTAAAATAGATGAGCGAGGATTACTATGAAAAAAATGTTATTAGTGGATGGAAATTCACTCTTCTTTAGAGCTTATTATGCGACGGCTTATACGCGTATGACAACGACTTCTTTTGGTCAAGCAACTAATGCGGTATATGGCTTTGCGAATATGCTCAATAAAGCTTTAGATTTAATCAAACCTCAGGCGATGGTCATTGCCTTTGATAGTGGTAAAAAGACCTTTAGACATGAAGCTTATGATGAGTATAAGGGGACACGTAAAGCACTACCTGAAGAGTTAATATCACAATTTCCTTTAGTAAGAGAATATTGTGAGAGTGCGGGGTATTGTTACTACCAACAAGATGGTTTAGAAGCGGATGATATTATCGGTTCATTAGTCAAGCGTTATCCTGACTGGGATATTAATGTCTTATCTTCTGATAAAGATTTATTACAGTTAATTGATAAAACCACGTCTGTTTGGCTAACCAAAAAAGGGATCTCTCAAATTGAAGAGATGGATGAAGCTGCTTTAATGACGTCTATGGGGCTTAGACCTGAGCAAATCTGTGATTTAAAAGGTTTGATGGGCGATGCTTCTGATAATATTCCAGGCTTACCTGGTGTTGGTGAAAAAACGGCTTTAAAACTTTTAGCGGCTTATGACAGTGTTGAAGGTGTTATTGAACACGTTGATGAATTAAAGGGGAAACTTAAAGAAACCGTCTCAACTTTACATGAAAAGGCGACCTTCTCTAAGTGGTTGGCGACAATTAAGACAGACGGGGATATTGCGGTAAAGTTAGAGGATGCACTCTTTAATCCAACTCAAGACAAAGCCAATGAGTTCTTTGAAAAATATGAAATGAAGTCAATGATAAAAGAACTTGATGCACCTAAACTGGAATTATCTGAATCAGTTTCCTTTAAAGACTTTGATACATCAAAACCATTATCCATTGTTGGTCATTATCGCTTAGATAGTGATTGGCCACATCCTTTATTTGGACTAGGCATGAGCGATGGAAAAGAGTCTGCTTATTTTGAACTAGAAGAAATAGAAAATAATGATGATTTATTAAAGTACTTAAAAACAACAGAAGATATCATCAGTTTAGATGTGAAAGCTTTATTTCATGCACAAACAGAGAAACTTCAATTTAATCAAAATTTTATTGATGTCGCTTTATGTGCATTTATTGAAGATTCGAGTTTAAATAATTATGCGAAAATGGCTGAGGCTTTTAATTGGCCAAGTGCAGCAATCGCAAAAAATGATGAAGCGAATCAAAATTTAGTTCGTGAGTTAGCCTTAGCTCTTCATCAAACAAGTGATAACTTGTTAAAATCTTTAGACGAAAAAGATATTTTAGATGTTTATAAAAAGATTGATTATCCAATGATTGAGGTTTTATATCAAATGGAAAAAGAGGGCTTCTTAGTGGATGCCTCAATTCTAAATGACATTGCGGATTCTACTTTAATTAAAATCAATAGATTAACTGAATCCATTACAGAACATGCAGGGATGAGTTTCAACATTAATTCACCTAAACAATTATCAGAAGTTTTATTTGATCATTTAGGCTTACCAGCTAATCGTAAACGTTCAACATCTGTTGATGTCTTAGAAAGTTTAATTGATCAACATCCCATTATTGCTGAACTGATGGACTATCGAAAGTATCAAAAACTTTATTCGACTTATGCGATTGGATTAAGTAAATATATCCAAGCGGATTCAAAGATTCATACAGCTTATAACTTAACCACGGCTCAAACAGGACGGCTTTCTTCAAGTGATCCTAACCTACAAAATATATCCGTTCGTGATGAAGAATCACGTGCCATACGTAAAGCCTTTATTCCTCATGAAGGAAATGTTTTACTCGCTTGTGATTACTCTCAAATTGAACTAAGAGTTTTAGCGCATATGGCGAGTGAAAAAGCTTTAATTGAAGCATTTACAAGCGGTTTAGATATACATACTAAAACGGCGATGGATGTCTTTGGTTTAAGTAAGGACGAAGTGGATTCAAACGCAAGACGTAGCGCAAAAGCGGTTAACTTTGGGATTATCTATGGCATATCTGATTTTGGTTTGGCGCAACAAATTGGATCTGATCGTAAAACTGCGAAAGCTTTTATTGAAAAATATTTAAGTACTTACAGTGGAATCTCATCCTACATGAACGATACGATTGCCTTTTGTGAAGAAAATGCTTATGTTGAAACACTTTTTAGAAGACGACGTGAAATTCCTGAAATTCATAATAAGTCTTATCAAGTAAGAGAATTCGCAAAGCGGGCTTCAATGAATGCACCGATTCAAGGAACGGCTGCAGATATTATGAAGCTTGCGATGATTGATATTCATCAAAAACTCATTGATCAAAAATTTAAAGCAAAGATGATTGTACAAGTCCACGATGAATTGGTCTTTGATTGTCCAAAAAATGAACTTGAAGCTTTAAAGAAACTTGTCGTTGATTCAATGGAAAATGCAGTCAAACTTGAAGTGCCTTTAAAAGTATCTGTTGAAGTTGGAAATAACTGGTACGAGGCAAAATAATGCCTGAACTACCTGAGGTTCAAACGATTATCAATCACTTAAAGGAAAAACTGATTTCGCAAGTGATTGAAAAAATAGATGTTTATTATCCTCCAATTGCGTATCACAAAGATTTAAATAAAGTATTAAAATCGAAAGTGATTACAGATATTAAAAGACGGGGTAAATATATTATTTTTGTCTTAAATGAAGGCTATTGTATTATTCATTTAAGAATGGAAGGGAAATTCTTTGTCGAAGAATTATCTCATCCACTTGATAAGCATACACATGCATCCTTTTTCTTTAAGGAATTTAGACTAGATTACAATGATACTCGAAAGTTTGGAAGAATTGATTATACAAAAAATCTAGACGATTACTTCAAAGATAAACTCGGTCTAGAACCCTTTGATGAAAATCTAACGGCTGCTTATTTAAAAGCACAAGCAAAAAATCGAACAATTCCAGTCAAGACCTTTATCTTAGATCAAAGTGTGATCGCGGGAATTGGTAATATATACTCAGATGAAAGCTTGTTTGATGCGAAACTCTCACCGCTTAAATCAGCGAAGCGTGTGAGTTTATCTGAATTTAATCAACTGATCATCTCAATTCGTAAAATATTAAACTTAGCCTTAGAGGATGGTGGTACCACAATTAAATCCTTTGCGGTTACACATGAAATTAATGGTTTATTTCAACAACATCTTCAAGTATATTCAAGAGCACATCAAAACTGCAAAGTCTGTGAAAGTGAATTAGAAAAAGTTGTCGTAAATGGACGCTCTAGTGTCTATTGTCCAAAGTGTCAGAAAGTGAGTCAACATGCACGTCGCCATTACCGGGTCCATGGGATCAGGAAAAAGTGAAGTAATTCAAATTTTAAAAGATTTAAATGTGGCTGTTTTAAGTGCAGATCAAATTGTATCTGATCTATATAAGACAGATGACATTAAGCAGAAAATGGTCACTCTTTTTGGAGAACATGCTTTAACTTGCATGAATGAAATAGATCGAAAATATATTTCTTTTAGGATTTTCAACAATGAGCGCGAAAAAGAATTATTAGAGGCCCTTATTCATCCACTGGTTTATCAAAAACTTCACGATGAAGGAAAAAACTATGATTTGTGCTTTTCAGAAGTGCCACTTTTATTTGAAACAAGTGGTCAATCTTACTTTGATCATAGTCTATGCATTGTCTGTGACCATAGTCATGCCAGAAAGCGATTAAAAGAGAGTCGTGGCTTAAGTGACGAAGAAATAGAAGCGCGCTGGGCACATCAAATGTCCATTGAAGAAAAGATGGCTTTATCAACAACTGTGATTGAAAACAACTCAAGCAAGGAAGAACTCAAAGAAAAAGTGATACAATACTTACACCAATTAAACGATGAAAATAAATGAACAAGACACATTATCTTTAATCAAAACATCACTTGAACCCGTTTCAAGTGCTTTTTTACGCTCATATGCAATATTGATTGGACCTGAAGCAAGCTATCTTTATCAAGTTTTGAAAACTTCCAATCAGACAAATATGAGTTTTAAAGATCTATGTCTTATGACAAATTTAAACTTAGCTCAGGTCAATAATGCGATTGATGATTTGTACCATGTAGAACTTTTAGAAATTAAGGTATCCAACAAAAAACAAAAAGATTATCGAATCCAATTTAAAACACCTTTAAGTTTAAAAGCGCTATGTACACATGATGTTTTAGGTCGACAACTTTTAAAGAAAATTGGATCTGAAAGTTTTGAAAAACTAAAACTTGAATCAGAACATCACTTATCTGATGAAGGTTATCAGGATTATCAGTCTTTAGATGCACGTCAAAAAATAACATCCTGGTCAGCAGAAGATGAAAAAGACTTTAATCAAGAACATAAACCAAAACACGAGACAAAGACACTTGCCTTCGATTTAATTGGATTTTTAAATCAATGTAGTCCTTTAATTTTTCCAAATCATAAACGAACAGAGCTCGCTTTATCTCAAATTGCAGAAATTGGAGCCGTTTATGGCTTATCAGTACAACAAATGATTCAACTCGTTGGTAAGGCAAGCGCAAAAAATGATGACATTTTAAATGTTGATAAATTGCGTAAATTTGCAGCTAAAGTGGATGTTGAAGACAGTGAAGAAAAGGATGACCCTTATGAGTATCCGCCCGCTATATTTCTTAAACGATTACGTAAGGGCATTGCGCCAACTTCTTTAGAAAAATACCTATTAGTGAAGTTAGTTAGTAAAGATGGTTTAAAACCAGAAGTGCTAAATGTTCTATTAGAGTCGCATTTTAAACAATATCGCTCTAAAATAAATACAAAGGTCTTAGAAGAAACGGCCATTCAATGGGCCGTCCTAAATGTTCACACAAAAGAAGAAGCTTTAAAGAAAGTATCAGAGCAAACATCTAAAGGACGTCGAGTAGAAGTAAAGACTGATTACGTAAGTCAAAAGAAAGATCTAAGTGAGGCAGAACTTATTGCCTTAGAAAAAGCCTTAAAAGATATAAAGTAATATGCAAGAAGTAAAATTTGATTTTAAACTTAGCGAAACACAAGAAAAAGAAAGACAAGTGTTGATTAATGATTTGAAGAAGAACAAAATTGTTCAATCTTTTTTGCGTGAACATCACTTAGATGAATCTGTGATTGAAAGAAAAGCTCAAATGTTAGCGGATTATGCACTTGAAAAAGCTAAGTGTGATAACTGTCCTGGTTTACATGCCTGTAAACAAGATCATCAAGGTTTTGTCTTAGGAATACAAACTGAACCACTTTTTTCACGTGAGTATCAAGCTTGTGCTTATCAAGCTAAACAAGATCGATTACGTGCTCATAAGAAACAATACTCAATTTTAGAGTGTGATGAATCATTTTTAGAAGCACGTGTTGAATCGTTATTTGATCAAAAGAGTAATACCAATTATAAGGTTTCATTAAAAGCTGTCATTGATTGGTTTAAAGCACCAACAGATAAAGGTTTCTATTTCTACGGGGCACCAGGCACTGGTAAAACTCATTTAGCAATGGCGATTGCCAATTACTTCGCCTTAAAAAACAAGAAGGTTGCTTGTGTGCATGTGCCCACTTTAGCGTCTAAGTTTCCAAATAGTTATTATGAAGGGCCTGAAAAAGAACAATATATGCATCTTTTAAAGAAGGCATATTGTGTGGTTTTTGATGATATTGGAGCTGAAACTTATACCTCTTATTTTAGAGATGAAGTCTTATTTCCAATCTTAAATGCACGTATGGAAAATAAAGCTTTAACACTTTTCACGTCTAATCATTCAATGACTGCTTTAGCAAACCATTATCGCTTTAATCACAAAGCAGATGATGAACAAATTAAGTCAATGCGTATGATAGAGCGAATTCAAACGCTTTCACAAAGCTTGTCCATAGAAGGACTTAACAGAAGAGGGTAAATTTCACCCTTTTTTTATAAAACTTTTTGATTTTAATGCTAGAATGTAAAGTGGTTTGGAGGCGTAACAAATGGTAAAACGTATAGGCGTACTCACATCTGGTGGTGATGCACCTGGCATGAATGCCGCGATACGGGCTGTTGTAAGATCAGCCATCGCAAAAGGTATAGAAGTCATGGCCATCGAAGATGGATATAAAGGAATGGTTGAAGGAAATATATATCCGATGACAACCAAAAGTGTTAGTGACATAATATTTAGAGGTGGAACGATTTTAGGTTCTGCTCGTTTACCCGAATTTAGATTAGAAGAAGTTCGAAATAAAGCGGTTGAAAATTTAAAAGAACATGGTATTGAAGCCGTTGTTGTGATTGGTGGTGATGGGACCTATAAAGGGGCTCAAGCATTAACTGATATGGGAATCAACTGTATTGGACTACCCGGTACAATTGATAATGATATTACTAGTACTGAGTACACAATTGGTTTTGATACAGCTTTAAACACTGTTATTCAAAATATTGATAAACTTAGAGATACATCCTCATCGCATCACAGATGTTCTGTGGTCGAAGTTATGGGGAATCACTGTGGTGATTTAGCTTTGTTCTCAGCGATTTCTTGTGGCGCTGAAATTGTGGTTACACCAGAAACAGGCTATGATGAAGAAGCGATGTTAGAGCGTTTACATTATTTAGATGATAATCGTAAGAAGAAACATGCGATTGTGGTCATCAGTGAAAAAATCACAGATGTAGAACTCTTAGCTAAAAAGATTTCTAATGCGACCTCATTCTCAGGGCGCGCAACGGTTCTAGGTCACATTCAAAGAGGTGGATCACCGACTGCATTTGATCGAGTACTTGCGACTCGTATGGGTGATAAAGCTGTTGAATTAATCGCTAGTGGTGTTGGTGGGCACTGTGTAGGGATAAAGGAAAACAAGATTGTTTCTTTCCCAATTGTAGAAGCATTAGCCATGCCAAAGGCATCAAAACGCGAATTCTTTGATATGCAGATTCGCTTAATTTAGGAGATAAAATGAATAAAATTCGTAAAACAAAAATTATATGTACATTAGGTCCTTCAAGTGAATCAGCTGAAATGATTCAAAAGTTGGCAGAAGCAGGGATGAATATCACCCGTTTAAACTTCTCGCATGGTGATCATGCTGAACAGGGTGCTCGTATGGATACCGTTAGACAAGTGTCTGAAGTATCAGGTTATAACTTAGCCATTTTATTAGATACCAAAGGTCCAGAAATCCGTTGTGGTGTGATGGAAAATGGTGGTGTTGAATTCGCAAAAGGGGACATCGTTAAAGTTGTCTCAAAAGAAGTAGAAGGAAATAAAGAACGCTTCCAAGTAATTGTTCCTGAACTTTTTGATGATGTTCAAGTTGATGACTATCTTCTAATTGATGATGGGAAAATGAAACTCACTATCTTAGAAGTTAAAAAAGGTGAATTAACTTGTCGTATTGAAAATCCAGGATGGATTAAATCTCGTAAAGGTGTTAACGTACCTAACGTTAAATTATCGATGCCTTTCGTTTCTGAAAAAGATGAAAAAGACATTCGTTTTGGTTGTCAAAAAGATGTTGACTATATTGCAGCTTCCTTTGTACGTCGTGCAAAAGATGTTTTAGATATCCGTAAAATCTTAGTTTCAGAGAATAAAGCTAAAATCCAAATTATTGCGAAAATTGAAAACCAAGAAGGCTATGACAATCTTGATTCCATTTTAGAAGTGGCTGATGGTGTAATGGTTGCGCGTGGTGATTTAGGGGTTGAAGTTTCAACAGCTTTAGTGCCTATTTATCAAAAATCAATTATTAAACGTGCTAATGAATTGGGTAAACCAGTTATTACTGCGACTCATATGCTAGAAAGTATGATGGGTAATCCTCGTCCAACACGTGCTGAAGCAAATGACGTTGCCAATGCCGTATTAGATGGTTCAGATGCGATTATGTTATCTGGTGAAACAGCAGCAGGATTATATCCAATTGAAGCTGTTTCAACCATGAACACAATTGCTTTAACCATGGAAGATATTATTCCTTACCGTGATCGTTTAGGGATGTCTATCAAAACATCACGTCATACAATCCAAGATGCGATTGGTATATCTGTTGCCGATACTGCTTTACAACTTGAAAAAGTTAAGGCAATTGTGGCTTTTACACAAGGTGGATCTACAGCGCGTCGTATCTCTAAGTTCAGACCAAGTGTGCCTATTTTTGCGGTAACATTTACGAAGTCTGTTCAACGTAAACTTGAAACATATTGGGGTGTAATTCCAATTTTATCTGATGTCCAAAATGAAATGACTAATGACGATGAACTCGCAATGATTATTGCACGTGATCGTGGTTTAGTCACGGGTGATTATGTCATTATTACAGCTGGATATCCGACAGGTGAGGGCACCGCTAATATGATGAAGATCGTTGAGATCAAATAAGGAGACATCATATGAAAGCAGTTATTGGCATTGATTTAGGGGGCACGAATGTACGTGTTGCCAAAGTCAGTGAAAATGGGGACATTCTACAAATAGAAAGTTCTGAATCGTACGCTTTAGAGGGTACAAAAAAAGTCATGGATAATCTTAAAAATCTAATTAAAAAGATTGATATGACTGATGTAGTAGGCATTGGTATTGGGGTACCAGGTCCTGTAGATACACGTCGTGGTGTTATGACGATGGCGACAAATCTTCCAGGCTTTGAAGAATACCCAATGGCCAAAGAGATTGAAGCTGAATTTAACTTACCAACTTATGTTGATAATGATGCGAATGTCGCAGGCTTAGCCGAAGCGCTTGTTGGAGCAGGTAAAGGTGAACCAATTGTTTACTATGTTACCCATTCAACTGGCGTTGGTGGAGCTTTAGTGGTTGATGGAAAACTTGTTTCAGGTCGCTCAGGTTATGCGGGTGAAGTTGGAAACATCATTTTAACTCGTGAGGGTGAAAAGATTAACCATCTTAATGTTGGTGCTGCAGAGAATTTATTCTCAGGTACTGCCTTAGTTAAAGAAGCACAAAGCAAATTAGACGCTGGCATTACATCGGCTAAATCAATCTTTGATCGAGCGAATGAAGGGGATGAAGAAGCAAGTCAAATTATTGACAATATGGCTTTTAACTTTGCTTCATTATTATCGGCCGTTGCACATGTGGTCGATCCTCATGTCTTTGTCATCGGTGGTGGTGTAAGTAAGTCTAAAGATTATTATTTTGATAAAATGACAAACTACTATAATAGTTTAGTTCATGTCGGTATGCGTAATCCGGTGATTAAGCGTGCTCAATTATCTGAACCTGGAATTGTTGGGGCAGCGATGCTTCCAATATCACATGGTCATTAAGTTTAAAGAAAGAAGTAGTGAATATGCCTAGTATTAAAAGATTAGAAAAATATGCAAAACTCTCTGTGTTAAGTGGTGTTAATCTACAAAAGGGTCAACCTTTAATGATTAGCGCAAATACAGAAGTCAGAGAATTTGTCCGTCTCATCGTTGATGAAGCTTATGAGGCTGGCGCAAGTGATGTTAGAGTTCGATGGAATGATGAAATCACATCACACTCAAGTTATAAATATAAAACAAAAGAACAGTTGACTGAAGTACCTGAGTATCTTGTTAAAGAGTATGAGTACTACATTGAAAAAGGCTATGCTTTAATCGCCGTTCATGCGACAACACCTGGTCTTTTGGCGGATATTGATCCTGAAAAGCTTCAAGCTGCCGCAATTGCCCAAAATAAAGCATTAAAAATGTGGCGTGAACATACCATGGGTAATCGTACTCAATGGTGCGTTATCTCTGTTCCAACACCTACTTGGGCTTTAAAAGTCTTCCCTGAACAAAGTGAAACTGAAGCCGTTGAATCCTTATGGAATGCAATCTTAAGTGCTGTACGTGTCGAAGAAGATAATGATCCAGTTGCTGAATGGGACACACATACAAAACGTCTACAACACAACAATAAAGTTCTAAATGACTTCAACTTTAAATCTCTACACTTTACATCTGGTTTAGGTACTGATTTAGTGGTTGAACTTGTTAAAGATCATATTTGGGCAGGTGGAAACGAAGAAAGCACAAAAGGGGTTATCTTTAATGCCAATATGCCAACTGAAGAAAACTTCTCTATGCCTTTAAAAACAGGGGTTAATGGAATTGTTTATGCGTCTAAACCACTTAACTATAATGGTGTCTTGATTAAAGATTTCTACTTGAAGTTTGTGGATGGCAAAGTCGTTGAATATGATGCCAAAGAAGGATTAGATACTCTTAAGAGTTTAATTGAATTTGATGAAGGTTCATCTTACTTAGGCGAGGTAGCTTTAGTAAATTATGATTCTCCTATTTCAAACTCAGGGATTCTCTTTATGAATACACTCTTTGATGAAAATGCATCTTGCCATTTAGCTTTAGGACGTGCTTATCCAATGAATATTAAAGGTGGACATGAAATGAGCCAAGAAGAACTTGATAAAGCAGGTTCTAATAACTCAATGGAACATGAAGACTTTATGTTTGGAACCAAAGATATGACGATTGTTGGAACACAACAAGATGGAACTGAAGTTCAAGTCTTTGTTGATGGAAACTTCGTTATCTAAAAATGATAAATAAAAAGCAGATTTCTAAGAAGTCTGCTTTTTTAATGTCTTATGTATTAGCTCTACGATATTTATACATTCTGTATTGAAAGCGAATAAAACAGCCAACACAGAAACCCATTAACGCAACGGTTGATGCGATTAGTACCATTGATGTAAATAAGTAAGCACTAAAGGTCCAGTTGAATTGGTGACTGATAAAGGCGACCAAAAACATGGACATTGCAAGTAAGTTATTAAAGCGTTGATCTGCACCGTCTTCTTGATGATACTCACTTAATGGTTTATTTAAGAATTTCTTTCCAATTATCATAATCACATTCTTTTTTAAGAAAAGAGAGGATGCACAGTTAAGTAATGGAAGAAGTAGAAATACTCCGTTTTGACTGATTAAATATATAAGAGCTGATACTGCGACAAAGCTTTGATTAAGCTTAACTAAGGGTTGAGGTATTGTTTTCATGTAGTTACCTACCTTTCTTATAGGTTGGTTTTTATTATACACAGATTACTTCCAAAAAGTCTAGGAATATGTTCTTTTACAATCCTTTTTTTTGTGCCTTTAATGCCACATTTAAGACACATTTGTAAACTAAACTTAACACTGTAATCAAGAAAGGCGGACGGGCTGATGTATCGTAACGAAATTAAATACGAAATCAAACATGATGATAACTTGCGTTTATCCCATGTGCTTCGACAAGTATTAAAACATGATAAGCATGCGATTAATGGAATGTATCATGTAAGATCAGTTTATTTCGATGATATTTATGATCGATCACTTCAACAAAATCAAATGGGATTGGCAAAGCGTAGTAAGTATCGAATCCGGATGTATAACTTCAATGCTGACTTCCTCTTACTTGAACGCAAGTCAAAGAATTACCATAAAGGAAGAAAAGAACATTTACGCTTAACTAAAGATGAAGTTCAAATGATTCTAGATGGAAATGTCGGTTTCTTGGAAGGTAATACCTATGAATTGGCTCAAGAGTTTATGCGTGATGTGAAGATGAATCAACTTAGACCCATGATTATTATTGATTATGAGCGTGAAGCCTTTCAGTTTCCTAGTGGAAATGTAAGGGTCACCATTGATCGAAAGATTCAAACCTCAATTAATACATCAATGTTCTTTGATAAGGATTTGGTTTGTTTACCGAAATGGGGCGTACAAAATCTATTGGAAATAAAATATGATCGATTTATTCCTGATTTTATACAAGCTTCCATCAATCATTTTGATCCAGCGCGGATCGCACATTCAAAATATGTATTGGGACGTATGTCTCAAATCTAAAGGAGAGAAAAAATATGTTATTAACGTCATTTAGTGATGTCTTCAAGAATTCGTTTTTAGAAAATATGACAACAGTCTCATTCGTGGATTATGCGATTGCCTTATCTGCTTCATTTCTATTAGGCATGTTTATCTATTTAATTTATAAACGTACCTTCTTAGGAGTGATGTATTCAGAGAGTTTTAATTTGAGTTTAATTCTACTAACATTACTCACTACATTTGTTATCTTAGCGGTTACCTCTAATGTTGTCTTATCCTTAGGGATGGTTGGGGCTTTATCGATTGTTCGTTTTAGAACCGCAATTAAAGACCCCTTAGATCTTGTCTTTCTATTTTGGGCCATTGGCGGTGGTATTGTTATGGGGGCAGGACTGATTCCTTTAGGAATCTTTGGATCCATGTTTATTGGCTTACTCTTAGTCTTTAAAGGTAAACAAGCTGGTGAAAATACAGCCTATATTGCGATTGTTAGACTTGAGAATGCGAGTGCTGAAGAAGATGCGTTTAGAATATTAGAGAGTCGTACTAAAAAATTGCGTGTTAAATCTAAAACACAATCAAAATATGAACATGAACTGATTTACGAGTGTCAGTTAAAAGATCAAGATACAGGCTTTGTGAATGCGATTGCGGACATTCAAGGTGTATCCAATATTCAACTCGTTAGCTACAATGGAGACTATGCAGGTTAAACTTATGAAAACAAAAAATTTATTAATGAGTAGTGGACTACTCTTATCCTTACTACTAGCTGGATGTAGTACAGATGATACTACAGATACCAGCAACACTGATTCAACAACATCAGATGACACAACATCAACTGTTGTTGATCTAACAAATGATTCTGATTCAACAAGTACAGCAGATTTAAGCTTTGATTTTACCCAAGAAGATTTAAGAACTGAAGTCTATGATGCTGAAATCATTACCTTAGATGGCACATCTGCTTCTACTGATGGGAATAATGTGTCTATCTCAGGATCCGTGATTACCATTGATACTGAAGGGGATTATATTATTACAGGTACCCTAAGTGATGGACAAATCATCGTAAACGCAACTGAGGGTGAAGAAGTTCATATCGTTTTAGATAATGCATCTATTACTAATACCAATGGATCTGCAATTGTGATCACAGGTGGTGATAAAGTCATTATCACTTTAGCTGAAGGCACATCAAATGTGATTAAAGATGGAAGTGCTTATGTGCAAGCTGAAGAAGAACCCAATGCGGCTATCTTCTCTACATCTGATTTAACCTTTAACGGTACTGGTGAATTAGTCATTAGTGCTAACTACAATCATGGGATTTATTCTAAAGACGATTTAAGACTCATTGATGTCAATATCACCATTGATGCGGCGAATGATGCGATCAAAGGTAAAGATGTGGTATGGGCACAAGGTGTTACTTTAAATATCACAGCTGAAGGTGATGGAATTGTATCCTCTAATGCTGAAAGTACTGATGTCGGGAATGTATTGATCGCTGATTCTAATATCACAATCAATGCAGGTTTAGATGGTATTCAAGCTGAAAACATCTTAGAAATTGATTCAGGTTCATATGTCATTACCTCAGGTACACTGATGTCAGGGGATGAATCTGGTAAAGGTTTAAAGGCGGTTAATGAAATTATCATTGATGCAGGTGACATCATTATCACAGCTAAAGATGATTCCATTCATACCAATGGTGCTTTAACCATAGATGCTGGAACTATTACATTATCATCTGGTGATGATGGACTTCATGCTGATAATAGTATTACCATCAATGGTGGTGATATTACGATTGAAGAATCCTATGAAGCGATTGAAGCGAGTGTCATTACTTTAAACGATGGGTATCTTGACTTAACATCATTCGATGATGGGATTAATGGATCTTCTGGTTCTGGTTCTCAAAGTATGAGTGCTGAGTCAGGTGTAAGTGTAACTATCAATGGTGGAACACTAGTCATGGATGCATCAGGTGATGGTCTAGATTCTAATGGATCACTGATCATGAATGATGGTACAGTGATTGTCTTTGGACCAACCAATAATGGTAATGGTGCGATTGATTATAATGGTCAATTTACCCTTAATGGGGGAACACTCTTAGCGGTTGGATCATCTGGTATGGCTGAACAAGCATCCTCATCAACTCAAAACTCAGTCCTTATTAATTTCTCAGGTGTATCTGCAGGAGAAACAGTAAGTATTATTGATGAAAGTGGAAATATCATTGTTTCTGTACAAGCACTTAAAGCTTTTAACTCAATCGTCTATAGTGGAACTAATCTAGTCAATGGTGATTACATACTAGTTTCGGGTGGAAGTACAGATGCGACTTATGAAAACAATATTTCTACTTCTGGAACACTTAGTGATTATACAAGTATTGGAACATTCTCAATCTCTCAAACAATCACAAGTTTCGGTTCAAGTGCTTCTCAACCTGGTGGAACACGACCAAGTCGCAACTAAGTAATTTAAGACATTTGAAAAAATGTCTTTTTTTTGTTTGACAATTATTTACTTCTTTGTTAATGTATGTAAGTACTTACTTACATTTGAGGTGAATATGAACAAAGAACAAAGAGAAAAAGAACTGCTTCAAGCAGCCTTAAACGTCTTTATCGAAAAAGGTTATAAGGGAACCACAACCGCTGAGATTGCTCGTGTTGCAGATATTTCAGAAGTGACATTGTTTAGATATTTTAAATCTAAAGATGAAATCTTTATGTTGAGTGTTAAACCAGTGATTGAAGAATCATTAAATATGTTGAAGTTAGATGTTGATCAAGAAAAGTTTAAAGATGCTTTAAGAGCAGCGCTTATTCAGCGTGTTCAATACATCAACAAACATCACTTAGTGATTAAGCTCATTCTAAATGAACAAATGTTGTTGAATGAGTATCAAAATGTCATTGAAGAGATGGTTAAGTCCCTGCAAGAAGTTTTATTCTCATACGGAGTTAAAGAAAAGATTGAGCTTAAACAACGTATCTTAATGGGGATGTTTCTATCGTTCCTTTATCATCCTGATAACAAACTAAAAAGAATTGAAGAATATACAGATTATGTTGTAGGAGAGTTGTTGGCTTAGATTATGAAAAACTTATTCAACTTAATGGCTTCTTTAGTTGAAAGAAGACCTTTTAAAACACTATTTATTACATTATTAATCGTTGTAGCGATGGTTGCAGGTGCGACTCAACTTCGCTTAGCAACCGGAAATGACACGCTGGTTCAAACCGACAACCCGGTCTATATTGCCAATGTCGAGATGGAAGATACCTTTGGGGGAGATGCAGTTCTTGTTTTATTTGAAGCAGAGAACTTAGATCCTATTCTAGATCCTGTTTTCTTAAATGATTTATACGATGTACAAACACGTATTGAAGAAACGGATCATGTCTTCTCTGTTTTATCACTCACATCATTACTTCATGAAATGACGGATAAACAAGCAGAGATGATTATTGAAACAGTTGCTGAACTCTCTGATGGTTTAGAGTCTATGGGATCAACGATGATTGACTTAGGTGAAGAACTTAAAGCGAAAGATATTAAAGATCCTGAAGAAATGTTAGCTGAGTTAAGTGAACTCGAAGATATATCCGCTAAATTTATAGAACTTCAAACAGGACAAACAGCTTTAACTGATGGTGTTCATACATTAGAACTTGCTTTATATCAAACATCAGATGGGATTGCTGAAGTGTCTAGTCAACTCGCAACTTTAGCAGCTTCTCAACCAGATTTATTACCTGATAACAGTCCAAATGTTCTAAAGGTTCAACTTAATACGATTGCGACCAATCTAAATACCACATCCGTTGGTTTAGATACCATGGGAACCAATACACAAGGTATACAAGAGGGAACCTCTAATACCGCTACAGCTTTAGGCACCATAGAAGATAACTTGAGCACAAAGTTAAATGAAATGAAGGGTGATTTATCATCAGCCTTAAGTAAAGAAGATTTAATGAATATGGCTGATGGCTTTATCGAAATGGGTGGAAAACTCAACGATATCTCAGAAGCCTTAGGGATGTTCTATGATAAATCAGGGATGATGGAAGCCAGAATTCCTGCAAGCCAAGAAGAATTAGACTTACTACTTTATGAAGATGCAGAACTTAGAACACTTTTCGATGACATTCTTGTGTCAGATCATCAAATGATGATGGTGGTTAAACTTGAAGGCAATCTAAGTGATTCTGTTAAAGATAAAGTTTCACAAGATATTTCTAATTTATTATTAGATTTAAATACAGAGAATATTGATATCACTGTTTCAGGTAAATCAATCTTAGATTCAGCCTTAAAAACAGAGATGAAAAGCAGTATGCAGGCTATGGTTGGCATGGCTGTTGGGCTGATGTTATTGATTTTATTACTTGTATTTAAAGTTAAATGGAGATTACTCTCACTTTTGACCATATTTATCGCGGTTATGGCGACTTTAGGCTTTATGTCTTGGTTAGATGTACCGGTCACGATGGTTTCGATGGCAGTCTTCCCAATACTCATAGGTTTAGGGATTGATTACTCAATTCAATTTCATAACCGTTACCAAGAAAACCAAAATGTGAAAGAAGCGATGATCAATATTGCCCCAGCAGTCGCGGTGGCAGTTATTGCGACCATGCTTGGTTTCATTTCCTTGTATGCGTCACCTGTTCCAATGATCCAAGACTTTGGAAAGATGTTGACGATAGGGGTTGTGATAAGTTTATTTGCGGCCATGTTTATCTTAATGCCTATTTTAAGAGCTGGTCAGCACCATGAAACGAAAGTGCAAACACAATCCACTGAAGTTAAGCAAGGTTTATTAGAGAGCTTCTTCGCATTTTGGACAAAATGGACGCTTAAACTTGGTGCCATTATTCTGATTATTGTATTAGCCATCGCGGCTTATGGATTCTCAGTTGATTCTAAGATTGCGGTTGAGACAGACATTGAAACATTTATGCCTCAAGATCTTGCAGAGCTTGAAGATATTAGAACGGTTCGTGATGCACTCGCAAGTACAGATCAAATCGCGGTCTATATCGAAGATGATGACATTCTAGAAACTTCTAATCTTATTTACTTAGATGAAATTGAAACACTTTTAGAAAATCGTTATCCAGATGAAATTACAGATGTTCAATCCATTACATCGATTTTGAAAAACATGGATAGTGAAATTGATTTATATGCTGATGACATTCAAGAACAGATTTTAGATTTACCAGAGAATCAACGTAAGTTATTTGTCTCTGAAGATAATAAAGCTGTGATCTTGATTTCTATCGAACACTTAGCCATAGATGATTTAAGTCACTTGGTTGAAAGTGTTGATAATTTACTGGCTGGTGCACCATTTGAATACACGCTTACGGGTAAATCAGTCTTAGATGTTGTCATGGTTGATGGTTTAACATCAGGTCGTATTGAAATGACCCTCTATGGTTTAGCTTTAGTCTTTACAGCTCTACTACTTATCTATCGCAATCTCTTTAAAGCGATAGTTCCAATTATTCCAGTATCGATTATTATTGGTTTCTCATCACTCTTCATGTATACCTACGACATTGCCTTTACCCCAATTACCGCAACCTTAGGTGCACTCATCTTAGGTATGGGTACTGAAATGACGGTTATGGTGATGGAGCGTTATTTAGAAGAAAGAAATCATGGTTTTGATAAAACTGAAGCAATGATTGTATCCATTCAAAAGATTGGTAAAGCTGTCTTAGCTTCAGGGCTTACAACCGTAGGTGGATTTGCAGTATTACTGATGTCAGATTTTGTTATCTTACAAGATTTCGGCATTATGACAGTGGTGAATATTTCACTGGCACTACTCTCAACATTCTTAGTACTGCCACCATTAATTGTATTATTTGATAAAGTTTTGATCCCTAAGAAACTTAGGGTTAAGAAAGGGAAATAAATTATGTTAAGTCCTATATTTGCAGCCTTGTTTATGGTTTTAGCTTTCTTCTTTGCGCCAAAAATTCTCAAACATCGTAAAATTTTAACCTATGGTGTTTGGGGCGTATTAGCGCTGGAAATCATCTTGAGAAATGCGCCGTTTATGGCACCATTTGTCAAAGGATTCATTGGTTATGCACTCTTCTTTGTAGTAGCCATTACCGGTGCACTTCCACCTAAGTGGACACTGACTAAGAAATTATTTAGTGTCAGAGGGATGTACAGTATTTTAGGCTTTGTCCTATTAACAGCGCATCCAATTTTTTACACAAGTGAAATTTTAACAGGTACTCGTGAAATACCTTGGTATGGTGTGATTTCATATGTGGTTATGATTCCACTCTGGATTACGTCTTACTTAAGTGTTAGAAAGAAAATGACGCCACAAAACTGGAAAAAACTTCAACGCTTTGCCTATGTATCTTATGTCTTGATGTTTGTGCATCTCATTGTGAATGCATCAACACCTCAAAACAGGATTGTCGCCATCGCGATGGCAGCCATTTACGGCATATTAAAACTAATTCATACCTTTATCTGGCGCAAACAAAAATAATGAGAGTTCTTAATTGAACTCTTTTTTTGAGGAGATTCATCTTTTGTTACGTAATAAAAAGTAACAGAGAAGGAGATCTAATTGATGAATAGTATCAAATGTAGTATCATATGAATAGTAAACAAAGAAAGACTTTGAGTGCTCTTAAGCAAGATCCTTTAAGAACTGATATTCGATATAAAGATCTTATGAGCTTACTATTATGTTTAGATTTTGAATTTAGATACACAAAGGGGAGTCATGTCATAATTAGACATGCTTTGATTGAAGATGTAATCGTTTTATCAAGACATAATAACAATGCTACAATCCATCCAAATACAGTAAAAGATCTAAGGACAGTATTGGTGAAATTAAAGGAGTTAAACAAAAATGTATCCCTATAAATTAATTATTACTCAAGAAGAAACATCAGAAGGATTGATTTTTGTAGCGAAATATCCAGCTTTTAAATATGTATCAGGAGGTGGACATACAATTGATGAAGCAGTGACTGATCTGAATGAAGCTATTTCTATCGCGATCGAGTATATGGTTAAAGAAGGAATAAGCATACCAACCCCAGATATTGAACTTAAAGACTTTAGTGGGAAACTCGTATTACGTTTATCTAAAACACTTCATAAAGAAATATCTGAACAAGCCTCTGAGGAAAATGTAAGTTTGAACACCTATATGATTGAAGCTTTAACAGCGTATGTTAATAGAGGGAAAGCAATCGTAAAATCTTTGACAGTCAATGAAGATTAAGGCGCTTGATTTAAGTTTGAAAATGGCTTAAACTATCTTCAGTAACCCATACTTAAGACATGGTTTATTTATTTAATCTTTAGAGAGAAAGTGTTTGGTGCAAACTTTCGTTTAAATAAATAAGACTACCACTTAAGTGGTCAAGTTAGAAAACTTGCGTGAATCTTGCGTTAAAGGATTAGAGGTAAGTTATATTTTATAACTTATAAATTAAGGTGGTACCACGAGCACTTCGTCCTTATTGGATGGAGTGCTTTTATATTTCTATAAGGAGGAAATAAAAAATGATTAACATTAAAGAAGATGAAAGACTATCCGTTATTAATCACTCATGTGCACACATGATGGCTCAAGCGGTTAAACGTTTGTATCCACAGGCACAATTTTGGGTAGGACCGGTTATTACTGAAGGTTTTTACTATGATATGGACTTAGGCGATACGGTTTTATCAGAAGCAGATTTACCTGCGATTGAAAAAGAAATGAAGAAGATCGCAAAAAGTGATAAACGTATCACAAGAACTGAACTATCTAAAGAAGAAGCTTTAGAGAAGTTTAAGGATGATCCGTATAAAATTGATTTGATTTCAAATATGGATGGCGTAGTCATTAGTACTTATAAACAAGATGAGTTTGAAGATCTATGTCGTGGACCTCATGCGAATACGACTAAAGAGCTTAAAAACTTTAAACTTTTAAAAGTCTCTGGTGCATATTGGAAGGGTGATGCCTCTAATAAGATGCTTCAGCGTGTCTATGGTGTTTGTTTTGATTCACCTGAAGCTTTAGAAGAACACATGTATATGTTAGAAGAAGCGAAAAAGCGTGATCATAAGAAATTGGGTAAAGAGTTAGATCTCTTTATGATGAGTGAGTATGGTCCAGGTTTCCCATTCTGGCTACCTGATGGGATGATTATTCGTAATATCTTAGAGAACTTCTGGTATGAAGAACATGCGAAAGAAGGCTATCAATTCATTAAAACACCAACGATGTTATCTCAAGAGTTATGGGAAATTTCAGGTCACTGGTATAACTACAGAGAAAACATGTATACATCAGAAATTGATGATCGTCACTTTGCGATTAAACCAATGAACTGTCCAGGGGGTATCTTAGCGTATAAACACAATTTACACTCGTATAAAGACTTTCCACTACGTGTTGGAGAACTCGGTTTAGTTCATCGTCATGAAGCATCTGGTGCTTTAAATGGTTTATTTAGAGTCCGTGCCTTTACACAAGATGATGCCCATCTTTATATGACACAAGATCAAATTGAGGGTGAAATCGTTCGTATGATTGATTTGTTCGACCGTTTCTATAAACTCTTTGGTTTATCTTACACAATTGAACTATCCACACGTCCTGAAGAGAAATTCATTGGTTCTATTGAAGTCTGGGATGAATCAGAAAAAGCCTTAGAACAAGCTGTTAAAGCGGCTGGTAAAGATATTAAGATTAACCCTGGGGATGGCGCATTCTATGGTCCTAAATTAGACTTCCATCTAAAAGATAGTATTGGTCGTGAGTGGCAATGTGGAACCATCCAACTTGATATGAACTTACCTGAACGCTTCGATATGACCTATATTGCGGCTGATGGATCTAAACAAAGACCGGTTATGTTACATCGTGTAGTCTTTGGTTCAGTTGAGAGATTCATCGGTATTTTAATAGAACACTATGCAGGCGCTTTCCCACTTTGGTTAGCACCTAAACAAGTGGTGATTTTACCGGTTAATGCAGAATTCCATAATGAATATGCGAATGACTTACTCAATAAACTTCAAGCCTTAGGCTTACGTGTATCACTTGATGATCGTAATGAAAAACTAGGTTATCGTTTACGTGAAGCTCAAATGAAGAAAATTCCATATCAACTCGTTGTTGGTGATGGAGAACTTGAAGCCAACACCGTAAATGTACGTAAATATGGACAAAAGGATAGTGAAACCTTGACAGTGGAAGAACTTGTGATATTATTAACAAGTGAAGTCAAGGAGAAACGATAAATGAAGAAAATTCTTAGTTTAGTTTTGTTTGTAGGTTTATTCTTAAGCGGCTGTTCAGCACAAAGTGCGAAAGAGCTTGAATGGAATAGTTTAAGTATTTTATCACCTAAAGGGGCACCTGCTGTAGCACTAACGCCTTTAGTTGAAAATGGAGTGGACAAAATTGATTTTGTCGATGGAGCGGATTTACTATCTGCAGAATTAGTTAAAGGGGAATATGATGCGATTGTTGCGCCTGTTAACTTAGGAGCGATGTTGTATTCAAAAGGGAATGAAGCTTATAAACTCTATGGTGTGCTGACTTGGGGTAACCTTTATATCGTAGGAACTTTAGTTCAAGCAAGTGATCAACCATGGAAATTAGCTGCCTTTGGCGATAAAGCTGTTCCAGGTATCATCTACAATAAGTTGTTTGGTAATAGCAGTGAATACAGTGCTGATTTCTTTAATTCTGTCTCAGATGTACAAGCTCAACTCTTAAGTGGTCAATATACTGTAGGTTTATTGGCTGAACCACTGGTTACAGCTACTTTAGCAAAAGCAGAGTCAAGCAATGTGGCTTTACAAGTCTATGACGATGTTCAAGCCATATGGAAAGAACAAACTGGTTTTGATAACTATCCACAAGCTGCTTTATTTGTAAAAGCTGATTTAAGTGATGAAGCGCTTGCTCAAGTCGCAGCACGCTTTGAAAGTATGCAAACATTTATTTCAAATGCTGATGCAGATGCAAGTACAGTAATTGAGCCAATCAATACCGTAGGGGCTGATGTCTTAGGTGTACCAAGTGGTGAACTGGTTTCACAAGCTTGGGAAGGCTTAAATATCGAAGTTAAGAGTGCAGCAGATTCAAAGGATGCCGTAGAAGCTTTCTTAGAACTCTTTAAACTCAATGGTTTAGATTTCTATCATTAATAAACAAGAAAGACATTGATTCATTCACAGATCAATGTCTTTTATTTTTTCTTATCTTTCATTTGTGCTTCCATTAAGCGACGATATTTTTCATATTCTTTATAAGTAATCTTTTGTGTGCCTTCACTTCGTTTCTTATTATAGATTTTATAGTATTGATAATATGAAAAACCCTTAAATAAAATAAGCGCTAAGAATGCGATTGTTGCGGTGGATAAGCCTAATAAGTGTAACCATTCCATAAATCTATTTTAAACCAATGTATTAAATCTTATCAAGAAAGTAGCGCATATAAATTAAATTTAGATATATTCCATATAAACTACATAAAAAAGTGTTTAAATATTAAATAAATATTTTTAAATTAGGTATAGAGTAGTATTATTGATGCATGTGGGAAAATCTTAAAAAGAACTTTAATGATTTTTTATATCCAACAAATGAACATAAAGAAATTCTTCCATATTTGGATACTTTTTTACGTGAGTATACGATTCATAATTTAAATCAGATATTTAGAATTTTGATTTTTTCAATCATTTCAACCCTCATCGCTCTAAATTTTCCAGGTATAACTGGTTTATTGAAAGCAAGTTTAATTGTATTTGTTTGTTTTGCAAGTTTTTATACCGTCACTATTTATTATTGGAAACGGATTAATTATAAGGTTTCTTTTAGATGGCAATTTATTGTACAAATGCTAGTAATCTTATCTTTTTTATATGCTACGAGCGCTTTTAATGCGTTTCGTTATAACGATATGGTTAATATACATATCTACATTATCGTGTATGCTTACACCGCAATACTTCTTCATGTTCCAGCACTTACCATGCTTGTGATTGGTTTGATTAGCTTAGGATTGAATATTTTAAGTATTTTAATCTTGCATGACTTTAATATGTTCACAATTGTCTATGAAATTATAAATTTACTTTTCTTCATAAGTGTCGCTTGGTATTTTGGGGTTGTGAATAATCGCCATCGTATGTTGTTGTGGCTCAATGTACAAAAACATAAACAAGAAAATGAACTCCTTCAAGATATTGCGGTTAAAGATTCAATGACACAATTTTTTAATCATGATCATATTTTTAGACTCTTAGACCATGCCATTAAAGATGCCATTCTTAAACAAAGCTCATTAGCTATATTGATTATTGATATTGATGATTTTAAAATAATCAATGATAAATACGGACATTTAAAAGGAGATGAAGTTTTATTAGCGGTATCAACATGTATTCGTGAAAATGTCAGAGAACAAGATATATTAGGTCGCCATGGTGGTGAAGAGTTTATGGTTATCTTTCCAGGCGCAAATCTTAATCAAGCTTTAAATGTTTCCGAAAGAATAAGAGAGACCGTTGAGAATCTGAGAATAGATAAAATCCGACTAACCATTTCAGGTGGATTATCAATATTGGATAATCATACAAGAGATGAACTGATTGAACTAGCAGATAGTCGTCTATATAAAGCTAAAAGCATGGGTAAGAATAGAATAGAATCACATTAAACGATAAAATAAGTATTTTCATACGATTAAGTGCATGTCAGTATATTTATATAATCTTTTTTCGATACAATTAGTTTATGATTAAAAAATTTATAGAATTCTTCTATGATTTTGCCTATCCGAAACCTGAACACAAAGCTGTATTCCCATATCGCTTTGAGTTTCTTTTTGAACAAACAAAAATCAATTTAGAGCATCTATGGGGTTTAATGCTCATTTCAAACTTTGTTCAAATTGGGATACTCTTTTTTGATTTTGCCTACAAAACAAAGTTAGCGATTGTATTTTTTCTAATTGTGAATGCATTTTGTTTAATGATTGTTTATAACTTTAGAAAACGAAATTACGGTGTTCGTTATAAATCAATGTTAAGAGTTCAAAGTTTAATTCTTATAAACTTTATTTTCTTAACCAGTATTTATAATTTATTTGAAGCAGATCGTTTAGTTTTAGTGCATCTTTTTATTGTGTTCTTTGTTTTTGCATCTGTTATACTGCACATCAAATCAGATACACTAGCTTGGCTAGCAATCATTAGTCAAATCTTTAATATTATCGGAGTCTTGTATTATCATACTGACCCGCTGGTAGTTCGCTTTGAAATTATGAATATTGTGATTTTCATTGCGCTTGCGTGGTATCTAGGTATTTTGTCAAATCGTAATCGTATTATTATTTGGATGAATTACCATAATCAAAAAGAAGCTAATATTCAACTTGAGGAATTAGCTCAAAAAGATTCGATGACACAATTTTATAATCATGAAAAGATCTTCCAACTCCTTGATAACTCGATTGAAAAAGCGAAATTAAACAAAGAAAACTTATCCATTCTTATCTTAGATTTAGATGACTTTAAAAACGTAAATGATACTTATGGTCATCAATATGGCGATACTGTTTTAATCGAAGTATCTAAAACCATTCGTCAACAAGTTCGAAATAATGACTTAATTGGTCGTTATGGTGGGGAAGAGTTTATGATTATTTTCCCAGAAACGACCCATAATCAAGCGTATGAAATTGCAGAGCGTATTCGTTTAGCTGTACAAAATATTGAATTTAAAGATTTTAAAATAACCATTAGCGGTGGAATATCAGAATCAAATAATCACAGTAGTAAAGATTTAATAAAACTAGCTGATAAGAATTTATATGCCGCAAAACACAGTGGTAAAAATCAAATTCGATTAAATATCTAAAAGTCATTAAATATAGATATAAATTGTATAAAAAAATAAGATTTTAATACAATTACTACGTTTTTTTGTAATGTCTAGTGCTATATTAAATGTATGAATAACTCTGTGAAAAATCTCTATTATCATTTAGTATCACCAACCCACACAGCTGAGGAAATGGAACACTATCGGGATGAGTTTTCAAATGAAAAAGTAGTAGAGAATTTTGAGCAGATCTATAAAATCATGATTGGCCTAGAAATCTTAGAAATTATCTTAGCATTTCTACCTAGTATAGATTTTAAAATTCGTTATGTTTCAATGGCGTTTGTCGTGAGCAATGGTCTTTTATTAATCCCAGCTTTTAAACATAAACGAAATCACTTTAAGTCTGATTTTATGAGCATGTTTAAACTAGAACATATTATTATTGCCAATTTTATTGGACTTGCGACTTGTTTAAATATTGTGACCATTAATCGTTTTGATTTTGTTCATATGTATATTGCGACGATTATGATTTTATCAGTTACAGTCTATATACCAGTTGTTTCATTAACCTTTTTAACAGTACTATCATTGATTATTAATGTTGTATTTATTATCATATTGTCCAATAACCCAGAATCGATGTTTCACATGGTCGATAATATTATCGTCTTTACCGTGATTGCTTGGTATTTAGGGATTAAATCTAATCAGAAGACGGTTGAACTTTGGTATAACCATAAACGTCAAGTTGATTTAAATGAACAACTCGAAGAATTAAATAAACGAGATGCGATGACACGCTTTTATAATCATGAAAGTATCTTGCTTCAAATGGAACAAGCGATTGCCCAAGCACAACGGTATGGACAAGACTTATCCATTCTCATGTTAGACATAGATGACTTTAAAGAAATCAATGATACCTTTGGTCATCAAGAAGGGGATAAAGTTATCTTAGAAGTTGCGAAGAGTATATATAAATCGGTTCGTGATACCGATTTAATTGGTCGCTATGGTGGGGAAGAGTTCTTAGTCATTCTACCTGAGACGTCTTTAGAAAATGCTTGTATTGTTTCTAATCGTATACGTGAAGCTGTTTCAAAACTTCAGTTTGATCATATTAAGATGTCCATTAGTGGTGGCTTATCAGAACTGAAAGATCATGCAGGTGATAAGTTATTGTCGCTTGCTGATGAACGTCTATATAAAGCTAAACACCAAGGTAAAAACCAAATTGTATGTAACTGAAAAAACTCAATCTTGAGTTTTTTTATTAAAGAATCAGTCGCATGTTTTTAGTTTATAGATATATTTAACTAAATGTATCTAGTGATAATTAAATTTATGATAGTTATAAAATATGACTCTATACTTGTTTGATAATATGCATTTTTTTCTGTTTCAAAAACAGTAAATAGAAGTATTATTTTTAAGTCGGAATGATTAAATGATTGAAAGTAGAATTTTATGACTGTATATGAAAATGAAAATGTAATTTATAAAGAGAAAGATAATGACAAGATTTTCAACAAACTTTTTGTGACCGTTTTTCTAGCAAATATGACCTTTGGGTTAGGGGCGATGATGTCGAATTCATTATTAGCTGTATATGCACATTCCATAGGATCGACAGCATCTCAAATCGGATTTTTAATGGGTGTTTTTTCAATCACTGGTTTATCGTTTAGATTTGTTGCAGGACCTGCACTTGATTCAATGAATCGAAAGTATTTACTCTTGTTTTCAATTATTATCATGATCATTTCTTACCTTGGTTTTAGTTTTTCAACAACCTATGAAATGTTGATACTATTTAGACTTATCCAAGGGATAGGTAATGCCTTTGGGATGGTTAGTTGTTTTGCGATTGCGACAGAAGCCATTCCTCGAAAACACTTTAATAAGGGCATTGGTTATTATTCCTTGGCTATGGTTGTGGCGCAAGCTTTAGGACCCTCTACCGGTTTGTTTTTGGTTGATCTTGTGGGCTATTCAAACGTTTATCTGATTAATGCGATGATCATGTTTGTTTCTGCAATATTGACTTTATCCATGCAGATGCCGTTTAGACTAAAACGTAAATTCAGTTTTAGCCTTGATAGTATCATTGCGAAAGAGGCGATTATACCCACGATGATCTCATTTTTTGTGGTAATGGTATTTGTGACAATCAATGCCTTTTTAATCGTTTCAGCGGCAGAAAATGGGGTTGTGAATGGGATTGGATTATTCTTTACAACTTATGCCGTAACGATGTTTGTTTCACGACCTCTTATTACTAATCTTGTTGATCGATTTGGTTTTGTAAAAATAGGTATTCCCGCCATCCTCATGACAGTCTTGTCATTTATTATTATCAGTCAAGCGCATAGTTTATACACCTATTTACTAGCTGCCTTTGTGAATGCATTTGGTTTTGGTGCTGTATTTCCAGCTATCCAAACATTAGTCATTAAAACAGTTGAAGAAGAACGTAGTGGTTCAGCAACATCTACAAATTTTATTGGGATTGATTTATCTAATTTAATAGGTCCATTGATTGCTGGCTTTTTTGTAGAGAATTATGGTTATTCAATCATGTGGTTAGCAATGATAATTCCTTTATTATTAGGTATCATTATTATTGTTGTTTTTCGTAATCACATCAATAATATTGAAGAAAATTTTGCGAATAGTCTATAAGAAAAAAGCTCGAAATGAGCTTTTATTTTTGTGATATGACGATACTTTGTAGGATGAGAATTGAGAGTGCTGAAGCTAGAGCTAAATAAGGAATATAAGCAATACCAAATGAAACAATAATCAATGATCCTAAATATGATCCAATGGTTACGCCAAGTTGTATACCTGAACCATTAATTGATAATACAAAGTTTGCATCATGATGGCTCAGTTGAATGATTCCAATATTCATTTGTAGACCTGTTAACCATGCTGAGAAATAGATTAGTACGACAAAGCTAACATTTAGAATCCCATTTGAGGCAAAAAGGATCAGGAAGGCGACTGAAGCAGTTTGAAGCACTGAGCCTAACCACATGGCCTTCGCATAACCAATCTTATCGGTTAAATGACCGCCAACATTATTGCCAAAGAATGTAGCAAATCCAAGCGCAACTAAAATTAAACTCATCCATTTTTCTAAAAAGGTGAAGCGTTCAATTAAAAAAGGTGTGCTATACGTTAAAATCACGCCATAACCTATAAACATTAAAATTGTAAATAAATAAATGGATAGAATCCTTCCGTTTTTTAGATATTTAAATTCTTCTTTTAGTGCTAATCGTTCATAATGATCTTTAGGTTTAGGTAACATATAAAAGAATAAAACTGAAATCACTAAGGTGACTAAAGCAAAGGCGTAGAAAATAGTACGCCAACTGATCACATCAACTAAAATACGTGTTAAAGGAATACCTACTATTAAGGATAGGGTAGTTCCTGTAATTAAGAAGGCCAATGATCTTCCTTGTCTTTTAGGATCAGATAAAGATATAACAGATGCGAAAGATAAGATACCGTAGCTGTTGATACTTAAACCACTAAAGAAACGTATAATTAATAAGGTGTTGTAGTCTTGTACATAACCAATAATTGCCATTGTTAATGCACTAATGATTAAAAGTCCTAACATCAAGTGTTTACGATTCGCTTTAGCGAAAACAAGTACAACTAATGGTGCACCAAAGGCAGAACCTAATGAAGCAGAAGTAATGAGTAAACCTGCCTCAGCAATACTTACACCTAAATCAAATGCGATTTTATCTAGAATGCCGTTAAAGATAAAGTTTGTCATACCAATGACAAAACTCATTGATGCAAAGACATATAATAATCTCTTCAAATTTTTCATAGTTTATTTCTCCAAGCACTACTATATACGTTGGACTTAAGTCCAAGTCAAGTGTTTTTTACAATATGATATTTTTTTAGAACTTATTTAAGTTATTCTATATTTAGGTGATGTGGTGTGTATGTTAAATCAAATAAAACATTTTTTACATAAACAAAGCATTCTAACGCTTTTGTTTTTTACATTATTAACTGCTTGTTCATCAACAGGTATAAATGAAGAAATAAGTTCGGTCAATTCAAATAAAACACTGAGTATCAATTTACTTTTTGATTCCATTGAACTTATCATTGGTGATGACTTTGATCCCTATGAATACGTAGATGCATCCATTATTAATCAATTAAGTGTTTCCAGTAATGTTGATATAAATCAAGTAGGTGAATATCAGGTTGTTTATTCAAGTTCAAATGATGAAAAAACACTGCTTGTAAAAGTTATAGAAGAACCGATTTTATTATCCATAGATGAATTAAGTTTAGACTATGGTTCTGTTTTTGATCCTAGAGCTTATATTAATAATGATCCAAATATTAATATCATCAATCCTGTTAACACACGACTTGCAGGTACTTATACGGTTAGCTATTCGATTGATAATTTTGAAAAACAATTAATCGTTCATATCAATGAAGCAAAATTGGATATGGACTCAGATTGGTTAGTTGATCAACTTTCACACTTAGATTTATTAGAACATCGTTTAATTGAAGTTGATAAATGTGATTTATCTGGTGGAAGAGAGGCTAATGTAGTCGTTGATATCGGTTATGGTGATCGTGAATATTACGCCTTTACCAATGATTATGGACAACTTACAGTTGTACTAGCAGAACATATCACACGGCAAGATGAGAGTACAGAAGTACTTTTAGGAGAAGGTCGTTATTGTCGTGATGAAGCCAATGTTGAAGGAACAGAAGATCCTGATTTAGACCAAGGGCATGTCATTGCAGATTCACTTGGTGGTGTTGCGAATGCCTATAATATTACACCACAAAATTCAAATTTGAATCGATTTGGAGATCAAGCCTATATGGAAAGCAGTATTCGATCAGCACTAGCTGTGACACAGTTTATTGCGATCATTACTTATCCAAATACTCAAACACAAATTCCGTCTCATTATAATTTTTCCTATATCATCAATGGCCACCTAACAACAGACGAATTTGATAATGTTAATCCTAATCCTGTGACAACAGCCAACAATTCAGAAATATCTGATACCAATGATATTAGTTCAATTGATACAAACCATAACGGGACCATCACAATAGCTGAAGCAAAGGCGGCTGGTTTTAGTATGCCTATTCATTCAGATCATTGGTTATATCCTTATATGATTGATGGAGACAATGATGGGATGGTAGGGGAATGACACTCAATAGAGTGTTTTTTAAAGAAACTTTTAAATCAGTTGAAGAAATGATGAGAGATATACTTGATTAATGCTTAAATTAAAATATTCAAGGCAATTCAAAAATATTTAAAGAAGTGTTATATGCGAAATTATGAAGGTTTTAGATTGCCTCATTTTATACTCTTTAAATAAGTAAAGAACTATTCAATTCTTATTCCAAGATAGTGATTTTTGATAATAATGTTGCATGTTAAAATAGAGTGAATTATTTTTGGGTGCAAAAATTGAACCCAAAATGATACAAATATCCAAGATTTATTTAATATTTGTTTCAATGGGTTCAGTTTGTGAACCCCATCAAAAGAAAGCGCTTGCTATAATCGAAACTAGATTGAATAGACTTGATAGGAGGATCTTATGCGCATAAACCGATTAGGCCTATTGAATTCTTTGTTTACCGTTTTGAATGACAATTCACCAGATGATTCTAGTGCAGTACTCGCTAAATATTTTCTGGAGCATTATCAAGAACTTTCAAAACTCAATATTTTTGATGTAGCGGCAGAATGTTTTGTTTCTCGATCAAGTGTTCGTCGTTTTTGTAAGTCTTTAGGCTATGGTAGCTTTTTAGACCTCAAGAATGAATTTAAAGAATACGACGATAAGATGACTCAATCTGTTAAACATTATGGACGAGAAGATTATCGCTCGAAATTAACGAAAGAAATCAATGAAATGATTGAAGAACTAGATTATCGTATGGATACGGAAGAAGTTGATTCAATTATCAAAGTTCTACATGATTCACGCTATGTCATTATCTTGACGTCAGATGCTTCGACATCTGTCATCAAAAACTTCCAACAAGCGATGGCTTTGTATGGGAAAATTATTTACTTAGTTTCTGATAGTTATGAAGATCACACCATGATTTGTGAAGCAAATGAGCGTGATTGCATGATAACACTATCGGTTACTGGGGTATTTGCAAATGCAATTTATCCTTTTATTAAGGATTCAAAAGCTCATAAAACACTGTATACAGGAAATCGTGATCCAAAGCTTAATGCAGGATACGATAAGGTATATCACTTAAGTAAACACGATGTATCAGGAGAAAGTAGCTTTATGTATGGGAAATATGGAATTGACTATGTTTTCGATATTATTCTATCTGCTTATGTAAATGCCTATAAAGAATCTTAATTTAAGAAAGGCAAGACATGTATTATAAACACAATCCAAAATTCCCTGAAGGGTTTTTCTGGGGTGCTTCCACAGCTGCTTGGCAGTGTGAAGGGGCAACGACTGAGGGAGGTCGTACTCCAGCGATTATTGACTTAAACAGTCAAAAGAAGAAACCTTATGCGGATAACTCTATCGCATCTGATCATTATCACCACTATAAAGAGGATGTGGCTTTAATGGCGGAAGCAGGATTTAAGTCCTACCGTTTCTCAATTGCTTGGCCACGCATTATTCCACATAGTGATGGCATAGTAAATCAAGAGGGGATTGATTTCTACAACAATCTCATCAATGAATTATTAAAGTATGGGATTGAACCAATCCCAACTCTATATCACTATGATATGCCTGTATGGGTCGATGAAGAGTTAGGTGGCTGGCGCGATCGTAAAGTCATCGATGCTTTTGAACACTATGCAGAAGTTTGTTTTGAAGCGTTTGGTGATCGTGTTAAACACTGGTTATCAATTAATGAACAAAACATGCAAATCGTTTATGGTGATTGGTTAGGTGTTGATAAAGGTTGTACCAATTGGTTTAAAGATAAATGGGATGTTAATCACATCATGAACTTATGTCATGCCAAAGCTGTTATTGCTTGTCATGAATTGGTTGAAGGTGGAAAGATTGGTCCTGTACCAGGTTATGTACCTATTTATCCACAAAGTGGAAATCCATTAGATCAAATCGCAGCTATGAATGCTGAAGAGCTCACTGAAAAGATTTGGAATGATCTTTATGTTTTTGGTGAATACAATGGCTTTGTGAAAAAGTATTGGGAAGAAAATGATATTCATCCTGATATTCGTGAAGGTGATATGGAACTCATTAAACAAGCGAAGATTGATTTCTTTGCGCTTAATTGTTATCGCTCAAATGTCGCAAAACACGCACCACATGATAGTAAAGAAGTTAAATTAGGTCTAAATAAATCAGGTGTAAAAGGAAACTTCCAATATCCAAACTATCCAGGATTATATGCCTTAGATAGTAATCCATTTGTTGAAACAACAGATTGGGATTGGGAAATTGATCCAGTCGCAATGCGTTATATGCTTCGTTATGTCTGGGATCATTATCATCTACCAATGATCATTACTGAAAATGGTTTTGGGGCACATGAAGACTTGGATGAAAACGGAGAAGTCAATGATCAAGGAAGAATTGATTTCCTTCGTGATCAAATCTATCAAATTGGACTCGCAATTGAGGATGGTTGTGAAGTCTTTGGTTATAATTTATGGTCCTTTACCGATATCCTCTCCACAGGAAACGGTATGGCAAAACGTTATGGATTAGTATTCGTAAATACGACTGATGAAGATGTAAGAGATTTGAGAAGAGTTAAAAAAGCATCTTATCACTGGTATTCAAAACTCATTAAATCCAATGGACAAGATTGGGGAAAGGAAATGAATAATGAGTAAATACACAGAATTAGCTAATAATATTTTAGAAGCAGTCGGTGGGGAAGCAAACGTAGGAGGCGTAAATCATTGCGCAACTCGTTTAAGAATCACATTAAATGATCCAAAAAACGCAGATTATGAAGCTGTTAAAAAAGTAGCAGGTGTCATGGGTCTAGTTGAAAGAGGAAATGAAATTCAATGTGTTATTGGGACTGATGTTCCTAATTTATATCAAGAATTTGTAAAACTTGGAAACTTCAAAAAAGGTGGAAAAGTCAATGATGATGGAACAAAATCCATTTGGGGAACCATTATTAATTTTGTATCAGGAACTTTTGTTCCTTTACTACCTATCTTAGTTGCAGCAGGTTTAATTAATGCTGTACTAACCATCGGTACGACTTTTATGGGAATGGATGCCACCTCAGGTACCTATACTGTCTTATCATCCATTAATACTGCAGGCTTTGCTTTCTTACCAATATTTGTTGGTTTCTCAGCAGCTCGTAAAATTGGTTTAAACCCATTCATGGGGGCTTTCTTAGCAGCTGTTTTATTATCAGCTCCAATTAATGGTGTTGAACTTAACTTCTTAGGTATGGGTATTGCAGCACAAAACTACAGTTCATCTGTATTACCAATTATCTTTGGTGTTGTCGTGATGTACTTTGTAGACAAATATGTTGATCAATTTACACCTAATGCGGTTAAATTCTTCTTACGTCCATTACTTGTGATGATTATCATGGTTCCTGTAACCTTAATTGCTTTAGGTCCAATTGGCGTTATTGCAGGCCAATGGTTAGCAGCTTTCTTAGTATGGGTTAATACTTACTTAGGTTGGTTATCAGTATCATTAATGGGTGCATTTACTCCATTCTTAGTTATGACTGGTATGAACCAAGCATTATTCCCACCTGTTATCGCTTCGTTTGCTGAATTTGGTTATGACGCCTTTGTTATGCCTGGTATGCTTGCAGCTAACGTAGCTGTTGGTGCAGCAGCACTTGCAGTATTCGCTAAATCAAAAGTTACTGATACCAAAGCATTAGCTTCATCTGTTGGTTTAACAGGTATCTTAGGGATTACAGAACCTTCAATCTTTGGGATCTTACTCCCATTTAAAAAACCATTCATTGGCGCAGTTGCTGGTGGTGCAGTTGGTGGATTATTTGCAGGTATTGTTGGTTTAAAACAATATGGTATTGTTTCACCAGGTTGGTTTGCACTTCCTACATTCATTGCACCTGATGGCTCACTAGGTAACATGTATATGGCAATCGCAACCATGATTATTGCGATGGTAGTAGCCTTTGTAGTCACTTGGGTACTTGGCTTCGACGACGTCGAAACGGTATAATATAAAAGAATTAAAGAGCGGCCAAAAGCCGCTCTACTTATAAGGAGTCTTATGTTTAAATTTCTAAACAAAAAAGAAGCATTTACAAAAACATTAACTGCTTTTGCGACAGGTCAAATAAAAGATGTAACAACACTATCTGATCCCATTATGGCTCAAGAAACCATGGGTCCATCCATAGTGATTGATCCGTCAGACAATACAGTCGTCGCACCGTTTGCAGGTAAGATACTATTTGTCTTTCCAACCAAACATGCGATTGGCTTAAAAAGGGAAGATGGCTTAGAAGTTCTACTTCATATTGGGATAGATACCGTTGAACTTAATGGCAAACACTTTAAGTCATTTGTTAAAGCTAAACAAACTGTTAAACAAAATCAAAAGCTTATTGAGCTAGATGTATCAAAAATTAAGGAAGTAGGTTATGACACATCTATTGTCTGTATCTTTACATCAAAATTAGGTCAATCTATTCCTAAACCTGAAAACAAATCAATTAAAGCTGCTGAATATCTATTAGAACTATAAATCGCGAAAGCGATTTTTTATATTAAAAATCATTCAGAATCAACATTGATTTATTACTTTTAAATAAAAAGTAATATACATTATTGAAATAATAAAAACACTAGAAGCGCATGAATATTAATAAAATTTATTAACCAATCAGTAAAAAATAGTAAAAGTACAAAAATCCAATAATTTACTAAATAATTTACTGAGCCTATTGAAGGAGTTCTACCTGAAATAATAAAAATACCAGTCGATAAAAAGAAATTATATTTAACAAAGGTTCTATGAAAAATATGTTAGTTATTAATGCAGGAAATCCAAATAATGTTAAATTCGGAATCACTAGAATAGATGATTGCATAATTTTAGATATTATCTTAATTGATTTATACATTAGCCAATATTAGAAATTTATGTCTTCCAAGTCAAAACCAATGGCTTGATACTCTGAGATTAATTGATGAGCATTTTCAATTTTCATTTTAATTAAAATTTTTAATATTTTAACAATATTATTTTCATCATGTTTGTAAGACTCTGTATTATTTGCTGTAATTTTCATAATATTAATTACTTTTTCCGGATATTTTTTTACAACTCTTAGTAGTAATTTGTAAAATTCATTTGTATAACTACCTGAATAAAATCTTATCAAATTTTCTAAGGAATTCAATGTATTAATATTTATTACATTTAATTTGTTTATTACATCAATAAAGTAAATATAAACATGATTTGCGTTAGATTTCGAGATTTCAACTGTCTCTAACTCACATAAATAGAAATTGATAATATTATTTGTAATTTTTAAATAGTTTTTATTATTTGAATATAGTTCTTGTAAATATCTTAAAACATCAAAAGCATCCACGATATTCACAGTGTTATTTCTATTGAGAATTAATAACAGTACCGAGTCAGATTTATAATTTTTCAAAATAAGATTATGTAAAATATATTGTATAGATATTCTTTTTAAATGTGAAAGATAAAATGTTTCTTTATCGATGTTAGAATTTACAAAATCTATAAAAAATTTTTCTGATATTATTAATTCATATATTTTGTCTGTGCATCTCTTTAGAAAAAGAAGTGAAACCAATTTATTTTTTTCTTTTGTTGAAGCATTTTTTATAAATGATTCAAACATTTTAATAAACCAACCAGGATTTAATTCATACAAAATATAATTATTTATTAACAAAAAAGAAAAATAAAAATCATTAATCTTAAAACATTTCTCTAGTATGCTAATATCTTTTTCTTTCTTCAAAATAAGACTAAAAAGAGAATATGTAAAATTATTTTCTATTTTCTGAATATAAGTATCAATATTAGAAAATTCAACTTTTAAATTATCTTTATCAATTAAAGTGATTAATTTTTGTTTAATATCAATGAATTCTTTATTAAAGTAGAAGTCAATTTCTTTCTCACTTAATACATTTATTAATCTTGTTAGGTTTTTAATATTAAATATTTCAATGTTTGTTAAGAAGTAATTTAATATAATTTTGACTGGCGATTTTTCAATTCTCTCTAAATTATTTGCAATACACCAAAATAAATTTTCTTTAAAGTCTACATTGAAATTTTCATATTCAGAAAAATCTATTTTGAATTCGTGAATTCGTTTGTTTAAATACAATTCAAAAGCATGCTTATGATCTTCCAAAGTAAATGGAAAGATAATTTCTATTTTATATAAATTATTATTTAAAGTTTTTAAATCATATATATTACTGAAATTACTGTGATAAAAACTAACAAGATCGTTTGAACTATAAGAGTAAGATTTAATTGTTACTGAAAATTCCTCAGGTTTATCATAATTTTCAAATTGATTAAAATATTTTTTATCAATAAAATGATCATTGCTCTTTAATCCTAGTAATTTGCTAACTGAATCAATCATATATAAAAGATGTGCATCATAATTTTTTTCGGTTTTGAAATAATAATCTATTTGGAACTTTAATGATTCAATGAAAGTTGGTTCTAAATCATTAAGCTTTTCTTTTAATAATATATATAATTCACTAAAGTAACTTCTATTATAAAAAGGGTTAAAATTTTTAGTTAATAATAGTTTTTTGTTTTCATTGTAATCTATTAAAATTAGATATAACAAAATGTTTTTAGATATTTTTTTTCTTGATTTTATAATTATTTCTAAAAGAATTTTCTTGTCTTTCGTAAGTAAATTTTCATAAAAATAAAAGAAAATATGTAATAAATAAAGCCCATCTAAAGAATAGTTGTTTTTTAATACTCTGTTAATACTTCCAAATTCGTTGAATTTATAGAAAATATTATCATTTGATTCATTAATTTTGTTTATGCATAATTTGCATATTTCGAAACCGGATAATGTAGTAATATCATTTTTCTTTATATATGTAATTAATTCGATATTAGAATTATTAATAGAACTATCTAAATTTGAAACAATTGAGTTTTTGATAATTTTTAATTCAAATGGATAAAGCTCTTTTGTTGTTCTTTTAACATAATCTTTTGAATTTAGGTGGTAAATAATAAATTCATCTTCTACTTGTTGAGTATCAATAAAATAAATTATTAACTTATTAACTACTTCATTGCTCACTAATTCTTTGAATGACATAACGATTAAAACAATATTCACAATGAAATTAGAATTTATTCTTGTTTTATATATTTTTTTGTTATTTGAAAGCGATAAGATTTTATTTATTAAAGATTTTTTAATTTCCTTATTTTTGGTAGTTAAATAAACTCTATGTAGAGTTAAAATATAAAACCAAGTTGCATTTGTTTTACTTTGATCTAAACCAATCGCACGAGAAATTGGAGTCCAATAATTATTTGAAAATTCCAATAACCATTTAGTTGGATTAACAAGTTGTTCAATTTTCTTAAAAGCATAAAATTTGTATTCTTCATTATCTTTTATTATTTGTTTTAATAAATGCAAATTTTCTTTATTGTAATCTTTCAAATACTCTCTGATTTTTTTTTGATTTGTTAAATCAATAGAATGATTTTTTAAATATTGTACCCAATCTGCTATTTGGTTGTTAAAATTTTTATAACCAAAATTATCAAGACAATAATCAAGTTGTTCGATTCTTAATGATTTATAATAGTTTGACATATTATCTTTTAATGTTTGTTGAAATGAATAATATGCATTTAAAGTGAAAATCTTAGATGTTGCTTTTTTATCAATTGTTCTCAATATTTTTTCTAATAATTCAAATTCACTAAAACTATAACCCAAGAATAAAATAGTTTTTTCAGATGTAAATATACTTTCTAGGTAATATTTAAAATCTAAATCGAAATATTTCTCAACATATTGGCTTGCAGTAAATACAATTGTATCAGGTTCACTGATTTTTCCATGAATGTGAACTATAGAAGGGCCTCTTCTAGGCCATTCCATATAATTGTCTTTATAGAAAATATTATCTTTCATGAATTGTTTATCAAATACATTATCAATATTGGTAGTCAAAACTAACGGATTTGTAAGTTCTATAAATTTATATATTGGGTTTGTTTTATCAAATTCTGTTATTGTTAAATATCGACTAAGATTTAAATTAAAAAAATCTATTTTGTTCATTAATTTATATTTCTCAAATATAACTGAAATAATTTTTTTATAGTCATTTTGTAAGTAAGACTGAATTAATTCATTTTCAAGAAAAGTACTTACTTCATCATCAATAGAGGATTGAAGTAATTTAGATGTTAACTCTTTCCAATCAGGAAGTCCCAAAGATTTTGAAACTCCTGCGCCTAAAAAAAGAACCAACTGATTATTCTGAATTGCATTAAAGATATCGTTATGCAATGGGATATTATTGTTCATTAATAAAATGTTATCACAAACGAATGAATTATAAGAAGTATTTATGTACAAAATATTGGATAGTTAAAAAGGTATTAACAACTTTTAGTGTAAAATAGAATTGTTGAAATAAAGGGTGGATATAATATGACACTGAATAGAGATAATCAAAGAGCTGAATTACATAAGACAATATGGGGAATAGCCAATGACCTTAGAGGTAGTGTAGATGGCTGGGATTTTAAACAATATGTTCTAGGTATGTTGTTTTATCGTTATATATCAGAGAACATAGTTAATTATATAAATATTGGTGAAATAAAAGCTGGAGTTAAAGATTTTGATTATCGTTTACTAGAAGATAAATTAGCAGAAGAGGCAAGACAAGATTTAATTCTTACAAAAGGTTTCTTTATTTTACCAAGTGAGTTATTTTCAAATGTTTATAAAAATGCTGACAATGATAGTAATCTTAATGAAACTCTAGAAAGAGTTTTTAATAATATTGAGGCATCCGCTCAAGGATCACCAAGTGAAAAAGATTTTAAGGGTTTATTTGATGATATAGATGTTAACAGTAACAAATTAGGTGGAACTGTAACTGATCGAAATAAACGATTAGTTAAACTAATGAATGGAGTAGCGTCCATGAACTTAGGTAATTTCCAAGATAATTCAATAGATGCCTTTGGAGATGCATATGAATTCTTAATGAGTATGTATGCTTCAGGTGCTGGGAAGAGTGGTGGTGAATTCTTTACACCACAAGAAGTATCAGAAGTTGTAACACGTATTACATTAGTTGGTAAAACATCAATTAATAAAGTATATGATCCAGCATGTGGTTCAGGATCAATGCTTTTAAAATTCGCAAAGATATTAGGGAAAGATAATGTAAGACAAGGATTTTATGGACAAGAAATTAATCCTACAACTTTCAACTTATGTCGTATCAATATGTTTTTACATGACATTGATTACGATAAATTCGATATTGGTTTAGGCGATACTTTAATTAATCCTTTACATTGGGATGATGAACCATTTGAAGCAATTGTATCTAATCCTCCATATTCCATTAAATGGGAAGGTGACAATAATCCATTACTTATAAATGATCCACGATTTGCACCGGCTGGAACACTTGCGCCTAAAAGTAAAGCTGATTTCTCTTTTATAATGCATAGTTTACATTGGCTTGCTCCAAATGGTGTAGCAGCTATTGTAGTATTTCCGGGCATTCTATATAGAGGTGGAGCTGAACAACAAATCCGCAAGTATTTAGTTGAGAATAATTATGTGGATGCGGTTATTGAACTACCTTCAAATCTATTTTATGGCACAGGCATAACGACTGATATTCTAGTTTTAAAGAAATCAAAAACTGATAACAATATTTTATTCATAGATGCATCTCAAGAATTCATTAAAGAGGGTAAAGATAATAAGCTCAAACAAGATAATCAAGATAAAATTATTGAGTTATTTTCAAATAGAGAAGAAGCTCAATACAAAACAAAATTAGTCTCATTAAAAGATATTCAGGAAAATGATTTTAATTTATCTGTTTCATCTTATGTTGAAAAAGAAGACACAAGAGAAATTATTAATATCGAAGTACTAAATGAAGAAATTAAAGAAATTGTACTAAAATCTAATGAATTGAGATCCTCAATTGATTCAATTATTGAAGAATTAGAAGGCTATTCTAATGAGTAAATTAGATGAGCTTATTCAACAATATTGTCCTGATGGTGTTGAGTTTAAATCTTTAATGGAATTATTTGACATTAAAGGTGGATACACTCCTTCAAAGAAAAATGAAGAATTTTGGAATGATGGAAATGTTCCTTGGTACCGGATTGAAGATATTAGATTAAAAGGTAGAATTTTGTATGATTCTGAACAACATATTACACTAAAAGGTGCTAAAAACAATCCATTTAAAAAGGATTCAATTATTATAAGTACTTCTGCAACAATTGGTGAATTTGCTTTAATAAAAACAAACTTTGTCGCGAATCAAAGATTCACAATATTTTCTCTTAAAGCGAAATACAAAAATGTATTAAATATTGAATTTGTTTTATTTGCTTTTCAACTAGTAAGTGAATGGTGCAAGAATAATCTTGTGCAAGGGAATTTTAGTTCAGTCGATATGAAGAGTTTAAGAAATTTTAGTATTCCACTACCACCAATTGAAATTCAAAATGAAATTGTTAGGATTTTAGATCAATTCACTGAATTAAATGATGTTCTTGATTCTGAACTTTTAGCAAGAAAAAAACAATACGAGTATTATCTTAATCAGTTTTTTGATAATACAAAAATAGAAAATATTAGACTAGAAGGCTTGTGTGACATTATTACTAAACAAACTGGTTTTGATTATTCTAATCATATAAAAAAATCATTAACATTAAAAAAATCACGTGACTCATTACCTTATATTCAAACCAAGTTTTTTTCTGGCAAACAATTTAATTTTAATACTGATTACTACATACCAATTAAAGTTGCAGAAAAATTTCCTAAAATTGTGCTTGATAATAGATGTATATTATTATCAATTGTTGGTGCTAGTATTGGAAATATTGGATTGTTCCCTAATAAAAATAAAGCATTCTTAGGTGGCGCAATTGGTGTTTTGAAAATTAATAAAAATATAAATATTGATTATATTTATCATTATTTGAATTCCGCAAGAGGACAAAACCAAATAAGAAATAATATAAAAGGAACTGGACAAGCAAGTTTAACAATTGAATCTATCAGAAACTTTACCATTCCATTTCCTTCTCTAGAAGTTCAAGAAGAGATTGTAAGAATTCTAGATCAATATGATTCATTAGTGAATGATATCAAAATTGGTTTACCAGCTGAAATCGAAGCAAGACAAAAACAATATGAGTACTATAGGGATAAACTTCTTACTTTTAAGGAGTTAGAATCATGACACAGTTTAATATTGTAATGGCTTCAAATGAGGCTACAGTTGTTGCTGAATACACAAGTGATAAAAAACGAACAACTGAATATCAAAGTGAAGCTCAACTTGAAAATAAATTTATTCAACAACTAGTAGGACAAGGATATACCTACTTAGAAATCAAATCTGAACAAGATCTTTTTAGTAATCTTAAAGTTCAGTTAGAGAAATTGAATAATTATCAATTTTCTGATACTGAATGGGATCAATTTGTTAAAAACTATTTAGCTAATAAGAATGAAGGTATTGTTGAGAAAACTAAAACTATACAAACTGATTATGTTAAAAACTTAGTTAAAGATGATGGGTTAACTAAGAATATAACTTTAATAGACAAAAAGAATATTCATAATAATACTCTACAAGTTATAAACCAATATGAAACAGAAGGTGGTACTCATAAGAATCGTTATGATGTTACTGTTTTAATTAATGGCTTACCAATCATTCATATAGAGCTTAAAAGACGTGGTATTGAATTAAAAGAAGCCTTTAATCAAATTAATCGTTATCAAAGAGAAAGCTTTTGGGCTGATTCTGGTTTATTTGAGTTTATCCAAATTTTTGTGATCAGTAATGGTACTCATACTAAGTATTATTCCAATACAACACGTTTTAAACGTATTGAAGAATCAACTAAAGGGAATAAAGGAACTGAGAATAAAACAAGTCATAGTTATGAGTTTACTTCTTATTGGGCTGATGCAAATAATAAGCAAATCTTAGATTTAGAAGATTTCACTAAAACATTCTTTGTTAAACATACGTTATTAAATATCATTACCAAATACTGTGTCTTTACTAGTGAAGATTTATTATTAGTTATGCGGCCTTATCAAATTGCCGCTACTGAGAGAATCTTAAATCGAATCGAGATTTCATCCAATTATAAAACGTGGGGCAAAGTACAAGCTGGTGGTTATATATGGCATACAACAGGTTCTGGTAAAACATTAACGAGTTTTAAAACAGCACAACTAATTACTTTAAATAATTCAATTGAAAAAGTACTCTTTGTGGTTGATCGTAAAGACTTAGATTATCAAACGATGAAAGAATATGATCGATTTGAAAAAGGCGCTGCTAATAGTAATAAATCAACTAAGATTTTGACTAAACAACTAAGTGATAATAATGCAAAAATAATTATAACAACGATTCAAAAACTCCATAATTTTATCAGTCAAAATAAAACACATGAAATCTATAGTAAACATGTGGTTTTAGTGTTTGATGAGTGTCATCGTTCTCAATTTGGACAAATGCACCAAGATATTACTAGAATTTTTAAAAAATATCATATTTTTGGTTTTACAGGTACGCCTATATTTGCGGTAAATGCGAATTCTGGGACTAACCCAAATTTACAAACCACTGAACAAGCTTTTGGTGATAAGTTACATACATATACCATTATTGATGCGATTAATGATGGGAATGTATTAAAGTTTAGAGTTGATTTTATCAATACTATAAAAACATCTAAAGATATCGATGATGAAAAGATATCAGCGATTGATAAAGAAGAAGCTTTATCAGATCCTAGAAGAATTAGTGAAGTGAGTGCATATATCCTAGAACACTTTGATCAAAAGACACGAAGAAACAAAGTATACAGTGCTCACAATACTTATCAAAAAGGTTTTAATTCAATCTTTGCTGTGTCATCTATTGCGAATGCAATGAGATACTACAATGAATTAAAGAAACAGATAACTGAAAAGAATCTAGATTATAAAATAGCGACAATCTTTAGCTTTTCCATCAATGAAGATGAACCAGAAGATTTCTTACCTGATGAAGATTTAGATACAAGTCAATTAAATACCAGTCAAAGAGAATTCTTAGATAAAGCAATACATGATTATAACGATTACTTTAAAACTAATTTTGATACAAGTGATAAGTTTCAAAACTACTATAAAGATTTATCCTTACGTGTTAAACAAAGAGAAATTGATATTTTAATTGTAGTTAATATGTTTTTAACAGGTTTTGATGCGACAACACTTAATACTTTATGGGTAGACAAAAATCTTAAATATCATGGGTTAGTTCAAGCCTATTCAAGAACTAATCGAATATTAAACTCAGTTAAGACCTATGGTAATATTGTTTGTTTTAGAAATCTTTCTAAAGCAACTGATGAAGCATTAGCTTTATTTGGTAATAGAGAAGCAAAAGGACTTATATTACTTAGAACCTATAATGATTATTATTATGGATATGATGATCAAGATGTACATAAAGAAGGTTATGTTGATTTTATTGAAAGATTACAAAGAGACTTTAAATTAGGAGAACTTATCTTAAGTGAAGATGATCAGAAAGCATTTATAAAACTTTTTGGAGCTATCCTTAAAATAAAAAATATCTTAGTATCCTTTGATGAATTTGAAGGGAATCAAATCTTATCTGAAAGAGATTTCCAAGATTATCAAAGTATGTACATTGATTTATATAGGCAAAGAAGACCAGGACCTGAAAAAGAAAATATCAATGATGATCTAGTCTTTGAAATTGAGCTTATAAAACAAATAGAAGTAAATATTGATTATATTCTTAAACTCATTGAACAATATGTTAATTCAAATTGCAAAGATAAAGAAATATTAGTAAGTATTCAAAAAGCTATTGGTTCAAGTTTAGAACTAAGAAGTAAAAAAGAACTCATTGAAGGTTTCTTAGAAAGAGTAAATCTACAATTAGAGGAAAAATCTGATTGGACTCAATACATTGAAGAGCAAAAAGAAAAAGACTTAAGTAATCTAATAATTTCTGAGAACTTAAATGAAGAGAAAACATTATGGTTTATGAGTAGATCATTGACAGATGGTTCAATGAAAACATCTGGAACTGATATAGATCAAGTGTTACCAGCTATTCCACGATTTAGAGGGAATAGAGATGAAATTAAGAATAGAATTATCAGTTTAATGTATGAGTATTTTGAGAAGTATAGTGGGGTTTGAAGATATTATTTAATATTAAACAGGGAATTATTATTTAAAAGTTTTTATTTTATTGGGAGGTGTATGTAATATGTCGGGTACTAGTGAATTTATTTCAAATATTTTCGAAAATCTATTTATGAAAATTAATTTTGTTGATTTTTTCATATCTATTTTTTTGTTATTTTTAGGGGCTATTATAGCATTTCGATATTCGTATTCACTAGAAAAGAAAATAGAAAGATATCATATGTTAAATGATACAAGGAAAATTTTAATTGAAAACCATATGCTATTGATAAAAATAATTGAAGATTATTTTAATGAAAAAAAACTTTTTAGAAGTAAAATTAATCATAAAACTGAATATCGGATGAAATTTACATCAACAGTTTCTCAAATACAAAGTCAAAGTCTAGTTTTTGAAGAAGATGGTAAGGTTAGATCTGCTATTGGGAAATATACAGATTTGTTAGTAAAAATGGAAGAGTATTTGTTCAGTTCAAATATATCATCACAAGAATTTTATAATCTTCAATGGGACTATCTAAATAAAAATGGTGAAATAGACTCAAAACGACAATCAGTAAATATTGGAACTTCATTTATAAATTATGAAGTAGATGCAGTTAATGAAGTGAATATTGAGATAGCTAATTTTATTAAAGGCAGAATTAAATAAAATGAAATTATATTTAGATCCAAAATTAATAATAGCATTAAGAGATTTAATAAATTCTTCAAATTATTATTATGAGAGTATGAAAAATTCAAACAAATGGAATTTAATTTGTGCTTTCATGGATAGAATTGAAGATTCAGTTAGTCATATAAATGAATTAGAATTTTCAGAATCAACCAAATCAGGGATGGGAAATATCATAATTTTATTTGTATATGTCGATATATTGCGTGTAGGAATATCTGAACTAAATGATTCATTAAATTTAGAGATTGATCATGATGAGTTTGATGGATATTTTCAACATCTAAGAAAACTTGTATATGCTCATAGTTTAAATTCAAAATTTAAAAGTAAATGGCAAAAGAAAGGTGAATTATTATATACACCATTTGTTGATGATAATTTTGATCCTCATATGATACATATTGAAGTATATTCGAATATTCGAAAAAGTGAAGATGTCAGAATTAAATTGCTAAAAAAAGATTTTTTTGAATATGTAACAAATAAATATAATGTAATAGAAATTATTGCAGAAAATTTAAAAAAGCTTGAAATTGAATACTTATCATCAGGACAAAAAATCATTAATTACAATCACATTAACATTAATGAAACGATTGATAATTTAATTATTGAATATAAAAGGAGATATGAAAATAGTATAGTGATAATACTTGAACTATTTAAAGATATTTATAACTTTGAAGATTTAATTGAAAAAAATAAAGAATTAGTAATGTTATTTAAAAAAGATTTAATAAAACATTTTAAAGAATTTGTTGATTCAACAAATTCTTTAGATGAAAAAATTTATGAACATAAATTTTTAAAATTGTTTGATATACATATACCAACAGACAAACCAATATATAACTATTATGTAGAAAAAAGTATATTATATTTAAAAAATATAAGTAACAATTTAGAAATAGGGAGTAAATCTTTTAAGTTGTTTTATGAAGATTTTTTATTTAAATTTTTTGAGTTACATGATGATTTAACAAATTCAGATAAATTAATATTAATGTATTCAGCATTATATGAAAATTTTACATATGAAAACCATACTACCAACACAATCTAAACAAAAATATGTTCTTGATTTACTCAAGAAACAATCCATTATAGGTGATACAGAATTTGTATCACTTTCAGTGTATCTAAATACACTAAGTGAAAATCATCGTGAAGAGAATTGGTTTAAATGTGCTTCTGCATTAGAAGTATTGAGTCATGATAAAAGAGTTAGTGTATTAAATGATGTACTAAAGTTTCCAATTACTGTTGATCAAGTCACATCATTTATATCTTTAATGGCAAATGAAGGCTGGAATCAAGGGGATTTACCTACTGAAACTGATAAAGAGAAGGATTTATTTTTAGTTATTGATACTGTATTGCCAATCTATAAAGCTCTATTTAGACAATGGATTGAATTTGAAAAATCTGATTTAAGCAAACTTTCTATATTAGAACATTTCTATGATTATCCGATTCAAACACGATTAGATAATTGTAGTGTTAAACAAATATTAATTAAAGAAAAAGATGTTAAAAGAAAATTGAGATATGCTTCAAATCCTCGTAGTGAAATACAAGCAGCTGTTCAATTTGTTGTGAATGATGATTTAGCTTATGAAGATCAATCGATTGTTTGTTTAGATTCATCAATGATGGATCAAGTTGAAGTCTTTTTAAATCAATATGGAGTACCTTATCAAAAAGTAGGTGGAAGCTTAAAACATCCAGCGCTACGTTTGTTTGAACGATTAGTGATGTTTAAAGCTGAACCAAGTTTAGATAACTTTATTCAAATCCTACACAACAATGTGATCCAATCCAAATATAAGTTAGAACTCATCAAATACTGTGAAGTCTTTAAACCAAGTGTTGATGACTTAGTGAATGAACTACAACACATGCCTACAGCTTTTAATAATGATGTTTTAAAAGGTTTAGTACGACAAGCTGACTTTGAAATCTTAGAAGCTCATGCTGAAGAAGCTTTGAGTGAACTAAGATGGATTATTACTGATTTATCTAATGAGAGTAGTGGAATTATTGAATTTGTATCACAGTGTTTTGAAGTCTATACAAAGTGTATAGATTCTGAGAATGATGAACAAGTTTCATCCATGTATGTCATAAAAGAGTTCTTAGAATCATCTAATTTACAAAACATTGATCAAAGTGAAAGAAAACTTGATGTTCTTTTATATGCGTTAGATAAATTAACTTTGAAATCCAAATCAAAGACAGGTTTAATCCTGACTGATTTAAAACATGCTTTAATTCCAGGTCTTAAACGTCAAATTTGGTTAGCTTGTACTCAAAAGAACTATCCACAAATTGAAAATGTTAGTGGTTTATTTGATTTGGATTATTTAAAGAAAATCAAAGGCTATGATATTAGTAAACGTTATAACTATCATATGGAACGATTAATCCATACTCAAAAGATTAGTGATGAGATTATCTATTCCTATTCGATTGGCTCTTATGATGGTAAAGCACAAAAGATGCCATTTGAATTAGAGAGTATTTTAAAGGATGCGGATAAAGCCGCTTGGGATTTAATAGAGAATGAAAATGACTTTGTAGAAGGTGAGCATCAACTCTCTTCTGAATTAAGTCAATCATTATTTATGAGAAATGGATTAAAAGGAAGTATCACTTCTTTTGAAACCTATACGCATTGTCCATATAAGTATTTTCTACAAAGAGGCTTATCTTTGTATGAAAAACCATCTTATGAATTAGATTCTGCCTTATTAGGGAATATTGTTCATTCCTTTTTAGAGATGGCAATTAAAGATAAAGGTAAAGATTATGCTTCAATGTTTGAAGCAGAAATTAAAGAGCGTATAAAACCTTATATCGAAGCTGTAGAGGGCTTATATCCAAACTTTAAGGAAGAATTAAAGCTTATTGAATATAAGTTAATAGAAACCTTAAAACTGTCCTTAGAATTCCTTTTGGATTGGGAAAATGTAAAGAGCTTTAATCCTGACAAACAAGAATATGAATTTAATGATGAGATGATTTTAAATAATGATCAATCACTTCAGTTAAAAGGTAAAATCGATCGAATAGATGAATCTTCTACAGCCTTTAGCGTGATTGATTATAAATCTAGTGTAAAGAACTTTAGTGAAAAACTTTTTGAAGCAGGTTTATCACTACAACTTGCGACTTATTTATGGGCTTATTCTAAGATTGATAAAAAAGTTATCTTTGCAGGCTATTTTTCTCAAAAACCAGAACGTGTGGATTTGACCACAAAAGCAGGTTTCAATTTTGAAGATGAAAAACAAAAGAAACGACAGCTTAAAGGTATAACATTTGATATTGATGTGGACTTTGATAATGCTTCACACATCAATCAATGGAAAAATACAGAAGCTAAAGGACTCTATACAACGAATGCCTATGATGAAGTTTTAGTTTTAGAAAGACTAAAAGAAATTTATACTCAAATCTATGAAGATATGAGTTCTGGTGATATTCATAAACAAAACATTGATCATTCATGTGAGTATTGTCCATATCTTCATTTCTGTCAATATAGAGGTGATGAAGTTAAATTAAAAAATATCACAACGAAGAATTCTAAGTTAAGGAAGTCACAATCATGAGTTTTACTTGGAGTCCTAAACAACAAGCAGCGATTGATGCCTTAAATACGAATGTACTTGTTAGTGCATCAGCTGGTGCTGGTAAAACAGCAGTATTAATTGGTCGATTAATGAAACGCCTAGAAACAGATCGTATATCACTTGATGAAGTAGTGGCGATTACTTTTACTGAGCTTGCGGCTAGTGAAATGCGTAAGCGTTTAGCTGAAAACTTGAATAAACGTATTAAAAAAGTTGATGATCCTGAAATAAAAGCACATTTAACTCAACAATTATCTCTCTTACCTTCAGCTTATATCACCACCATTCATGCCTTCTGTTTAAAGATTATTGAAAACTATTCTTATGTCAGTGGTATTGATCCTAATCAGGTACGTAATGTCTTAGATGAACCATCAAAGAAAAGATTATGGGATGAAGCTTTTACACAGGCTTATAAAACCATGATTTTAAAAGATGAAAAAGCTATGAGTGAACTCGCTTGGCATTTTGATTTAGGTTTAAGTTCTTCTTTTAATCTAAAAGAAGCCGTAGATAAACTTAAAAACAAACTTAATACCATCGAAGATCAAGATGCATGGATTGAAATGAGTTTAGCTTTAGGTGATATACAAACTTATGCTGATTTAAAAGATAGCCATAAACGCTATTTTGATATGCAATATAAGTGGTATATTGAACACTTTTTATATCGCCATAGTGCCCTTATGAAAGTGGTAGAAGGGGCAGAGTACGTCGCTTTTTTAGAAGCAGGAAGATCTTATAAAAAAGATTTAGAAAAACGAGACATCTTTATCGACACTGAATTAAGAAAATCAGTTTATTACAATCAACTTAAACAATTGAGTGTTAATTTTGACTATGCTAAATATCATAATGTTTTACTTGAAATGTCTTCTTCATTTGAGTTTGATGGTCCACCTCAACGAGGGAAAGAGATTCTTAAACATCAATGGGATACATATAAAAAAGCCTATGAACGTATGCTTCATATGAATTTTGAAGAGAGTGATTGGTTTAGTGATATGAGCTTGTTAAAGAGTCGTCAACAGACTTTGATCGATTTAACACAACTTAGCATGGAACTCTATAAAGAACTCAAGGCAAAAGCTTTAGCCATTGATTTTGATGATATGGAACATTTAGCGATTGATATCTTAAAGAATGAGAAATTTAGAATTGATCAAGTTTTCAAAGATAAAATCAAAGAAATCATGGTTGATGAATTCCAAGATACCAATGAAGTTCAAAATCAAATTGTTCAACTCATTAGTTGTGGGTCTAATGTCTTTAGAGTAGGGGATGTTAAACAAAGTATTTATCGTTTTAGAAATGCTCAACCACAACTCATGCAAGGACTTATGAGAATTAACGATGAAAACAATAAAGTATTATTCTTAGATGAAAACTATCGTTCTAAAGAATCGATTGTTGAGTTTAATAATCATATCTTTAAACAACTCATGGACTTTGAAAATCTAGGTTCATATTTTCATGCTTCTGATACGGTTAAAATTGGAACAGAGAAACAAAGTGGTGGTGAAGCGATTGAAGTACACTTCTTAAATAAACAAGAAGAGAGTGAAGCGTCATCGAATGATTCTGATGATTCTGATGAAACAACAAATACAGATACCCAAGTGGATCCAAATGCGAAGTTACATGTCATTCATATGGTTAACACCATTGAAAAGATGAGAGCTGAAACTGAGTTTAAGAAATATAGTGATTATGTTGTCTTAGTCAGATCGAATGCTGAAAAAGAATATCTACAAGACTTATTTGAAAAAGCAAATATCCCGCATCATATCAGCGCAAAAACGGGTTTCTTTAATGCGCCAGCTGTACAAGATGTATTACTGATGATCAAAGCGATTTTAAACCCTTATGATGATCTAAACTTTGTCGGCTTGTGTTTATCCAAGTTTATTGGTTTAAGTGATACAGACTTGGCCAATATGGCATTACATCGACATAATCGCTTCTTCGTACAAGTCTTTAAAGAAGACTTTCCTGAAAAACACCAAGAACTGATGGACTTTATTTATTCTGTTAAATCAACAGATTTATTATCCATTATCAAAGCTATTTTCAGATACAACAACTATTATGATGATTTCTGTGATAAACAAGCACGTGCTAACTTAGATCTACTCTTTGAAAAAACTGTAATCTATCGAGATCAAGCGATGTCATTATCAGAGTTTGTTTCTCAAATAACATCAGTTAGTGATACTGAAAGTACAGAAGCGATACCGTTTACTCAAGAAGATGATGTCGTACGAGTTATGACCATTCATCAATCTAAGGGTTTAGAATTTCCAGTGGTTTTATATTGGTCACGTTTAAGGGCAAGTGTAAAAGATAATGATGCAGCTTTAATTGCGGATAGTGAACTTGGCTTTATGTTGAAGACGATTCAATTTCCAAACTTAGGAACACGTAAAAATCCATTAAGAATTGCGATTGAAATGAAAACAAGGGTGGAAGATATCTTAGAGCAGGTTCGTTTAATCTATGTCGCTTTAACGCGTGCAGTCGACAAACTAATCATTATTGATCAAACACCTAAATTTAATATTCCTTTAGTTGATAGTGTCATGTTAGATGGTTGGGGAAGTACCTATTTAATTGAAGCCGCTATTAATGCATCATTAGGCAAAGTTAAGGTTGAACATATTCTAGAAATTATTGATCAAACTTATTCTTTTAATGAAAAGAAAATAAAAGAAAAGAAAGAGTTTAAATATACTGCTAAACCAATCAATTCACTAGAATTTAAAACGCCAAGTTCTACCCATCCAAAACTCACTGAAGTTCATTTAAATTTCAATCAAAATAAAGGAACCGTTCATGGAACTGAAATCCATAAACTCTTTGAAGATTTACCATTAAGAGATTGGACAATAGATGTACTTTTAGAGTATAAGCCTGATTTAAGCGAATCTGATCAAGAGGCTTTTATGACTTACTATAAGTCTGATATCTATCAGTCAATGTTAAAAGGTGATATTAAACATGAATATGCTTTCCATGCCTTGATAAATAATTACGTTTTACATGGTTATATGGACTGTATTGCGATAACGGATTCAACAGTTTACTGCATTGACTATAAAACCGATGGACTAGATGATCCACAAACTTTTATTGAGCTTTACCATGAACAGATAGAAAACTATATGGAAGTACTGCGAATTCAATACCCACATAAAAAAGTAGAGGGTTACCTCTACAGTTTAAGATTAAAACAATTTATTGAAATCAAATAATTATTGGTGGATTTTTGGTGTAAAACTGATATGTAAATCCATATCTAAACCATCAGCAAATTTCTTCAATAGTTTTATTGAAGGATTTGTCATACCTCTTTCAAGTTTACTAATATCTGCTTGATTTATACCAGTTAACTTTGCTAATTGTTTTTGCGTTAAGTTTCTAGAAGCACGTGCATCAATGATGGCTTGGATAATAGTGTATTCTTGCTCTAAGTCATCATATTCTTTTTTGAATTCAGGATCTTTTAATCTTCGTTTTAAATCATCTTCAAAGTTCATTGTTTTCATGCTTGTGCCTCATGTATTTTATATATTCATCTTTGTATTTTTGTGCGATTAGTAAATATTTAATAGGTGTTTTGTTAGTTTTTTTAATAAAGCCATTAGTTAAAATAATTGTATTATCATGGTAGAAAAAATAAATAATTCTAGTAATGTTTCCGGCGGATTGAGCTCTTAACTGGAATAATCCTTTGCTTAAAGCTTCGCTATAAGGCATAGAAAGATAATTTCCATTTTCTTCAAGAAGTTGAATATTTCGAATCATTTTTGCTCGCATTTTTGAGTCAAGTTTATCGAGAAAATCTGATACAGGGATTTCACCATTACTTTTAATATAATATTGAACTTTAAATTTCATTCTTATCCATTCAAAGTTCAATTTACTTATTATTATATGGAATATATTCCATATATTCAAGAATATTTAATTTTGAACTTACTTTTATTTACGCTTTTTGTTTAATAAGTCCTAAATAAAAAAGTAGAGGTAATCCTCTACAGTTTAAGTTTCATGCAGTTTATTGAAATTATTGTTTAAGTTGCTTCATTAATTCTAAATACGTATTTTCATCAAAGGCAGTTAAGACAATGTCTAAACTGTCTTTTGTTTTATCTAGGAAATCTTTACAAGCTTTTACAGCTATTTCAGCAGCTTCATCAAGTGGATAGCCATAAATACCAGTACTTATAGCTGGGAATGATATTGATGTGCAGTGATTATCTAATGCTAACTGACATGAGTTTATATAACAGTTTCTAAGCTGTAAGGCTTTATCAGGATGATTCTCAAAATATTTAGGCCCCACAGTATGAATAATGTATTTTGCCTTAGAATTAAAACCTGGGGTAATAACTGCTTCACCAATGTTACAATAACCAATTTGAGCACACGCTTGATCGAGTTCAGGTCCCGCTACCTTAAAAATATGACCACAAACACCTGATCCTCGACTGAGATATGTATTGGCCGCATTAACCATTGCGTCAACCTTTAAATCTGTAATGCTAGTTTTTATCACAGACAACATTTAAAACAGTTCCTTGGTACTACATGCATCACATTCAGCTTGAAGTGTTGTATGGTAAATACCATAGTGTTCTTTTAAAATATGATCTATTTTATGAAGGGATTTTTGTAGGGTTGATAATGGTAAATCTTCAAAGTCGATATGGGCTTCAAAGAAAATGTTCTTTTCATCCATACGCCATGCATGAACATGATGAATGTTTTTAACATGATCTACTGTTTCAATCTCTGTTTTTATCGCATCATAGTCTAAGTTTGGTGATGCCTGCATTAAGATATCAAAGGTAACAAGTAATATCTTAGCTGCTTCTTTAAAGATATAGATAGCGATAATCAATGTAATTACACTATCAATCCAAAGGATATTAAAGAAGTAAATAATTAAACCTGCAATGATAACACCAACTGAGGAAAGGGTATCTGCCATCAAGTGTAAGTAAGATGATTTAATGTTTAAGTTATGATGTGAATCCTTTTCTAAAAGGAAAACAGAAAAGAGATTTGCGAGAAGTCCAATCACCGCAACAATAAGTAACCATCCTGTATCTATTTCTTGAGGATTACTAAAGCGATCAATCGCTTCCTTTACAAGTAATGTAGATATAACAACTAAAACTAATGAGTTAATACTTGCGGTTAGTATTTCAATTCGTTTATAACCATAAGTTTTGTGTTTGTTTTTTGGTCTTTGAGCAATTTTAAAGGCTACATAACTAATGACGATCGATAAGGTATCCGATAAGTTATGCATCGCATCTGATAAAAGTGCTAAAGAGCCTGAAACTAAACCACCTATAATTTCAGTAATCGTAATAATCGCATTTAATAAAGTAACCCCCGCAATCTTTTTGCCTGAGAGTTGAGTGACATCATGGTGATGATGATTGTGATCATGTTTATCATGATTGTGATCATGATTGTGTTCATGATGATCATGTTTATCGTGATTGTGTGTATGATTTTCCATGACATTATTTTAACGTGAAGATAAGAATAATGCACTTAAAGTAAACAAAACGATATAATATAAAAAAAGAGGAATGAATATGACTGTTTTAAAAACGATTCCAAGTTATAGCGATGCAGATATGTTAACGGGTTGTTGCCCTAAATTTTATCCGGAAAGATGGGATCGAAAGTTTTTTGACTTTTCAGATCTTTCTTTTGTGAAAGCTTTTAGTAAATCATTTATGCATATGCCATTAAACTTAGGAAAAGTTATGACCGTGGTACAAGCAAAGATTGATCAAGATGATGCTCAACCTGATCATCAATACCTTATTTTAAGCAAAGACTTGTCTGCTTTTTCTTCAGTTCATTATTTTATGGTCAATAATCAAATGACTAAGATGCCTTTAGAGAAAGTAAAAGGCACATTTTGTGCACGTGTCTTTGAAGGGAATTTCAATGAAATACCTTCATGGATGAAAGAAATAGAAACTGATTGGAGTACAAAAGGTAAAGCTATCAAAGAACAATTTGTCTTCTATACAACCTGTCCAAAGTGCGCAAAAACGTATGGACATAATTACATTGTAATTTTCACTCGATAAAAGCGTATTAAAGTTATAACTCTCTTTTATACTTAATTGGTATACAAGTATAACCCATCCATATCGAAAACTATGGTATCCTTCTTCAAAAGAGTGGAGGGATATCTATGACAATCAATTATCTATTACCGAAAATTGAAGATGATAATCAAAATGATTCATGTTGTCACGTCTTTGATCCTGGGCAATGGGATCGAAAACTTTTTGATTTTTCAAAATTAGATTTTATACGCGTTGGATCTAGTGCTTTCTTTTTCATGCATATTAATTTATTTAGTGTACTTAAAAGATATCGACAGTTTATCCATAAACAAGATAAAACTAAAGATCATATTCACTTTAGTTTAAGTAAGGATTCTCTCTTTTCTTCCACACATTATTTTCATGTTCCTCATCAAATCAGTAACTTCCCCTTAAGGAAAGTCAAAGGGGTTTTTAGGGCACGTGTCTTTGAAGGAAGTGTTAAACAGATACCAAAATGGAAACGACTTATCCAAGAAGAATGGTCACTAAAGGGTATAAGTATAAAAGAACAGTTTGTATTTCATACAACATGCCCTGAATGTGCACAAAAGCTTGGGTATAACTATATCGTGATATTTACGAGGTAAATGCTATACTTTAGACATGTTTAAAAAGACTTTAGTTTGGATTGTATATTTAATCGGCTATCAAGCTTTAGCCCTTATTGTTAATAAACCCATTATATTACCTGATCTTTTTAGTATTCTTTCATACTTTATAGGGCAAGCATCAAGCATAAGTTTTTACACTGCTTTTCTAACAAGTATATCTAGAGTTTTAATAGGCAGTGGTTTGGCCTTAGTCTTTGCTTTCTTTTCAGCATTATTGGGTCATAAATATGAATGGTATCGTATTCTAATTAATCCGTTTTTAACGCTAGTCAAAACACTACCTAATATTACCTATATTCTATTAATATTAATTTGGCTATCTCGTGAAGTATCAGTTTCAGTGATTGCACTATTAATTGTCTTTCCAGCCTCTTATGCCCAAATGATAAGTGGTTTAGATAACTTAAATATCGATCAAATAGAAGTGATGGAAATCTATCCAGAAAGTTTTTTAGAAACACTCTTAAAAGTTTATATTCCAAATTTATTACCATTTATCTTTGAAGCTTTAATCCTTTCCTTAAGTTTAGGTTTTAAAGTAGGGGTTATGGCAGAAATACTAGGACAAGTACAACCAGGCTTAGGCTATATGCTTTATGTCGCAAAAGTTAACTTTGATATTGCAGAACTATTTGCCTTAAGCATCTGGATGATACTATGGGTAGTCTTTGTAGAAAAGGGGATTCGTTTATGGAAACAAAAGCACTTAGACGACTTGTATTAAACTATCAAGAAAACAATGAATCTTTAAAAGATTTATTGCTCAATATTCAAAAAGAAAATAAAGTTTTAAGTGAAAGAGAAGTGTATATCCTATTTAAGCTTTACGATATTCCACTCGCCATGATAGAAGCCTGTGTTAAAGAAAATGATGAATTAGAAATTGTTGAATACCAACAAAAACTGATTCAAGTCTGTAATGGTAGTGCTTGTTCATATAAGAGAAGTCAAAAGATCATGGACTTTATTGCAGAACAAAAAGACTATGAAGTTCAATACATTGAATGCTTAGGTCAATGTTCAAGTGGACCTATTGCTTTAGTGAATGGTGAGACCTATATTGATATTAACCAAAACTTTGGATTTAAAATGGCGTTTAAAAAGTAAATTTAGATAGAATCACAAAAATCTTCAATCATTCGAAAGGTTTTGAATACTTAGACTTTGTTATAATTGATGTAAGCAAGGAGACATATAAAAACATGAAAAAAGAATTATTAGACTTAGCCTTAGATCAAATTAATTATGAGTTTGAATCAAGTTACCTATATTTAAATATGGCAGCTTGGGCAGATGCAGCAGGTTATCCTGGCGCAAAACACTGGATGGAAAAACAAGCAGCCGAAGAGATGGAACATGGCATGAAACTCATGCATTTCCTACAAGAATTAGATGAAACTGTTGAATTAAAACCAATTGCTTTAGATAAACTTGAAGTGGCTGACTACATTGATCTATTCAAACAATCACTAGCACATGAAAAAACAGTAACTGAACGTATTGGTAAATTATTTGCTTCATCAATGGCAGCTCAAAACTATGCAATGGTTAGACTCATGGGTTGGTATGTTGATGAACAAGTTGAAGAAGAAGCCACCCTTAATGACATCATTACACGCTTAGAAAAAGTACCTACACCAATTGGTATCATGCGAATGGACGATGCTTTAGCTCAAAGATAAGTATGATTTGGATGTACAAAAGTACATCTTTTTTTCTTTTTGAATAGGAATATATAAATAATTTGCACTTAATCGTGCATTTTTATTTGCATTTATGTTATTTGGGTGTATATTAGTTAAGGTACTTAACTATTAAGGAGTTTAACTTTTATGATGCATGAAGAAAAACGTGAACAGGTTCATCAATTTATGGAAAAGTTCTCACGTCTACAAAAGGTGATGAGAAGAACCCATGATGGGAAAAAGAAGTATATCTTTTTACTTATTACCATGCACGAAATAAATGATGGTGAAGCTTTTACGACTTCACAACTTGCGCAAAAAATGGATGTGAGTAATGCGGCAAGTTCACAGATGGTTGATAAACTTGTAAAAGCTGGATTTGTTCAACGTAAGAGTGACGAAAATGATCGTCGTGTTACGTGGGTGAGTCTAACTGATAAAGGTAATGAACACTTACGTAAAGCTTATAAAGAAGCTTCTGATTTTATTGGTGGAATGATTGATTACATCGGTGAAGAAGATACAAAAGTAATCTTACCCATTATGGATAAAGTCCTTGATTATGCGTTAAGTCTAAATGACAAGAAATAGAAAGAAAAACTATGTTACGATTAAAATCATTTTTTAAACCCTTTATATTCTCAATGATTATGGTTTTGACACTTTTGTTTGTTCAAGCTTTTGCAGACTTGAATTTACCAAACTACATGTCAGAAATCGTTTCGACGGGAATTCAACAAGGAGGTATAGAACATGCCTCCAATGATGTATTAAGTGAAGACGCCTATAACTTTGTCTACACTTTAAGTACAAATGAAAACAAAACGTTATTAGAAGAAGGCTACACTTTAGTTAGTGATTATTCTGATTCTAAATATCCTGAGGCTGCTTCAACAGTCTATGTTTTAAATGATCTTAGTGATGAAGAACGTGTTGTATTAGATCAGGTTATTGGTAAATCTGTGTGGACACTCATTAACTTTGCTCAAGATCAAGCTGGCGCAACAACAGATGGCACCATGAGTATGGAAAACATTGATGTGACTCAATTGTATGCATTCTCTAACCAACTTGCGATGATGCCTGCAGAAATGTTAGCACCTTATCAAGAAAGTGCTGCTGAAGTATCAGATATGCTTACTGCTCAAACGGGAGTTGTTTTAGCACAAGGTTTTATCAGTGAGTTAGGTGGCGATTTAGATAGTATTCAAATGAATTACATTCTAAGAACTGGTGGCATCATGATTCTAATTTCATTGATTGGTGCACTTGCGGTTATTTTAGTTGGTTACTTTGGTTCTCGAATGGGAGCAGGTGTAGCTAAGGATTTACGTAAAGCACTTTTTGAAAAAGTAGAAACATTCTCAAATGAAGAATTTGATCATTTCTCATCTTCTTCCCTGATTACACGTACAACAAACGACATTACCCAAATTCAACGATTTGTGGCGATGGGATCACGTATTTTATTCTATGCCCCAATTATGGCTATTGGTGGTATTTATATGATCACCAGTACTGATTTAAGTATGGTCTGGATTATTGCGATTGCGGTAACAGCTCTTGTTTCTGTGATTGGGATTGTCTTTACGGTAGCGGTGCCTAAATTTAAGTTAACGCAAACTTTAGTTGATCGTCTTAACTTAGTTGCCCGTGAAAATCTAACAGGATTAATGGTTGTTCGTGCCTTTGGTAACCAAAGTTTTGAAGACGAACGTTTTGAAAAAGCCAACAGAGATTTAGCCGATGTTCTACTCTTTGTAGCACGTGTCATGGTCACGATGATGCCAGTGATGATGTTAGTTATGAATATTACAGTGGTAGGTATTGTTTGGTTTGGGGCACACCAAGTTGATCTTGGGACCCTACAAATTGGGGAAATGATGGCCTTCATGCAGTATGCGATGCAAATCATTATGTCATTCTTAATGATTTCAATGGTCTTTATTGTGATGCCAAGAGCTCAAGTATCCGCAAATCGTATTGCAGATGTACTTGAAACCGTTAATAGCATTAAGGATCCAGAAACCGCTAAAGCCTTTGTTGAAAGCAAGCGTGGTGTGGTTGAATTTGATAATGTTAGTTTTAAATATAAAAACGCTAAAGAATGCGTTATTAAAGATATTAGTTTTACAGCAGAACCTGGTAAAACAACCGCGATTATTGGCTCAACGGGATCTGGTAAGAGTACACTTATTAATTTAATTCCAAGATTCTATGATGTGACTAAAGGATCTATCAAAGTATCAGGAGTTGATGTACGTGAAGCAACGCAACATGATGTACACTCTGAAATTTCGTATATCCCACAAAAGGGAATGTTGCTTTCAGGTTCAATTGATTACAACCTTAAATATGGTAAACCTGAAGCTGACAAAGATGAAGTTGTCTTAGCGAGTGAAATCGCTCAAGCGACTGATTTTATCTCTGAAAAAGAAGAAGGTTATGAAACCCATATTGCCCAAGCGGGTGCCAATGTTTCTGGTGGACAAAAACAACGCTTATCGATTGCGAGAGCTTTGGTTAAGAAATCACCTATTCTTATCTTTGATGATAGTTTCTCAGCTTTAGACTTCAAAACAGATCAAAAATTAAGAACTGCTTTAAAGAAAAACCTAAAAGATACAACTATCTTAATTGTTGCGCAACGGGTTAATACCATAATGGATGCTGATCAAATTATTGTTTTAGAAGAAGGACAAATGGTCGGTAAAGGAACCCATAAAGAATTACTTAAAACATGTGAGACTTACTTAGAAATTGCGTCCTCACAATTATCTGCGGAGGAGTTAGCCTTATGAGTCAAAAACCGAATCAAAAACAACAACCTCGTCGAATGGGGATGGGCATGGGTCATGGACCTATGGGCTCACAAGGTGGTGAAAAACCCCAAAATACAAAAGATAGTATTAAAAAACTGGGTTCATTACTTAAACCTTATCGATTTAGAATTATCTTAGTCATTATCTTTGCGATTGCGTCTACAGTCTTTACCGTTTTAGGCCCTAAAATTTTAGGGAATGCGACAACCATCTTAGTTGAAGGTATTATGGCAAAAATCAGTAATAGTGGAAGCATAGACTTTGAAGCCATCGGAAATATTATTGCATTCCTATTAGGTTTGTATTTAGTTTCTGCGGCACTTGCTTATATTCAAGGTTTCATCATGACGCGTGTGGCCAATGATGTAACTTATAACTTACGTAAAAGAATTCACGAAAAAGTGGATCGTTTACCACTTAAATACTTTGATACGAATACTTATGGTGAAGTCTTATCTCATTACACGAATGATGTTGATGCGATTAATAACTCACTTCAACAAGGTTTATCACAATTAATTACTTCAGTGGTATCCGTTGTAGGTATCCTCATTATGATGTTTTCCATCAACTGGCAAATGTCTTTAGTGGGTATTCTAGTTTTACCTGTGTCAATGGGTGTGATTGGTTTAATCTTTAAATTCTCACAAAAATATTTCAAAGCTCAACAAATGGGTTTAGGAACTGTAAATGGTCAAGTTGAAGAGATGTTTGGGAATCATATTTTAGTAAAAGCCTTTAATGGAGAAAAACAAGCTGTTGAAGTCTTCAATAAAGCCAATGATGATCTTTATGATTCAGCTTGGAAATCACAGTTTTTCTCAGGCTTAATGATGCCTCTCATGAACAGTATTGGTAATTTAGGTTATGTCGCAATCAGTATTATGGGTGGCTATTATGCTTCCATGGGAACCATTACCATTGGTAATATTCAATCATTTATTCAATACATGAGAAGCTTTACTCAACCAATTGCGCAAATGGCATCTCAATCAACGATGCTTCAAACAACGCTAGCCGCAACTGAGAAAATCTTTAAGCTTTTAGAAGAAGAAGAAATGATTGCAGATCCAATTGATTATCCAAGTGCAGTAAATGTAGAAGGACAAGTCAGCTTTGACCACGTTAAATTTGGCTATAATCCTGAACAAGTCATTATTAATGACTTCAAAGCGGATATTCAAAAAGGACAAAAGATTGCGATTGTTGGACCAACTGGTGCTGGTAAAACGACGATGGTTAAACTTCTAATGCGTTTCTATGATGTTAGTGAAGGATCTATTATTGTAGATGGTCATGATTTACGTGACTTTAGACGCAATGATCTAAGACATGTCTTTGGTATGGTGCTTCAAGACACATGGTTATATCATGGAAACATTAGAGAAAACATTCGTTATGGAAATCTAGACGCGAGTGATGAGCAAGTTTATGAAGCCGCTAAAATGGCACAAGTTGATCACTTTGTTCAAACTCTCCCTGATGGTTATGACATGGTCTTAAATGAAGACTCCTCTAATATCTCTCAAGGTCAAAAACAATTATTAACCATAGCTCGTGCTATCTTAGCTGATCCTAAAGTATTGATCTTAGATGAAGCGACATCTTCTGTTGATACTCGTACTGAAGTCCATATTCAAAAAGCCATGGATGTACTGATGGAAGGGCGTACAAGCTTTATTATTGCGCATCGTCTATCTACGATTAAAAATGCAGATCTTATCTTAGTTATGGATCATGGTGATATTGTTGAAAAAGGTAATCATGCTGAACTCTTAGCAGCTGATGGCTTCTATGCGAAACTCTATAACTCTCAATTTGAACCTGAAGAAATTGAAGAAATTTCAAAAAAACCAGGCAAAATGAAACAAATGAAAAAGGGATTTTCCATCTAGGAAAATTTCTTTTTTTAGGAATATTTAAATTTCTTTCATAAAAGTAATAATATCGGAGGATTTTGACAATGTTTATGAAAGGGTTTAAACTTCACCTGTATGACAATATCATACAAAGAGGTGAACTTATGCCAGTTATATCTGTACGAGTTAATAAAGAGGATGATGAACTTATACGATCATATGCAAAACTACACAATATTGAGTTGTCTCGTTTTATGCGTGATTTAGCGATTGAACACATTGAAGATGAATTTGACGCAAAAATGGCTATCGACATATTAAAAGATTTGAAAGAAGAAGATTGTATTAGCTTTGAAGAACTAGCAAAAGAATTAGGCTATGACTTATAAAGTCATCGTTAGTAAAAAGGCAAACAAACAACTTAAGAAATTAGATCAACAGATTACGTTTTTCATTTTCAGTTATATTAAAAAGAATCTATATCAAACAGATAATCCAAGACAATATGGTAAAGCATTAATCAATATGAATCATCTATGGTCATATCGTGTTGGTGTTTATCGAATTATTGCGGAAATAAAAGATCATGAGCTTATTATTTTACTTGTTAATATTGATCATCGTAAAAGTGTTTATCAAAAAAGCGGAAAGTGATTTCCGCTTTAGTCTTTAAATAGTGACTTACCATTTGAATCAATAACTTCTTTATACCAATAAAAACTATCCTTACGATATCTATTATAGCTACCTTTGCCTTCATCATCAGCATCTACATAAATTAAACCATAACGCTTAGACATTTGCTTTGTAGACTCAGATACAAGGTCGATACAAGCCCAAGAGGTATATCCCATAAGTTCGACTCCATCATATTCCATCGCATCTAACATCGCTTTAAAATGCTCTTTAAAGTAGTTTATACGATAAGTATCATGAACACTGTTATCAGCTTCTAGAATATCTTTAGCACCTAATCCGTTTTCAACAATGAATAAAGGTTTACGATATCGATCATATAGATCTACTAAAGAAACTCTAAGTCCAACCGGATCAATTTGCCATCCCCAATCTGAGGTTTCAAGATATGGGTTTTTTATTCCCACAATGGTATTACCAGCAGTTGTTTCTTTGCCTTCAGGATCATGGGCAACGCACGATGACATGTAATAAGAAAATGAAACAAAATCAACAGGATAAGCTTTCATAACTTCATCATCACCTGCTTCTTTTTTAATCTCAAAACCTTCAGTTTTATAACGTGATATTAAATAAGCAGGGTAAACGCCTAGAACTTGGGTATCGCTATAACAATAGGTACTACGCATGTCTTGTTGCGCTTTTAAAATATCTAATGGATGTGGTGTAAGTGGATAATAACTTAGTTTTGTTAACATGCATCCCACTTTATTATTGGGATTAACTTCTTTTAAGATTTTAGTCGCTAAAGCTGATGCGACAAATTGATGATGCATCGCCTGATAAATTACATGTTTAAAATTTTGATTGGGGAATCTGTCTTCGACTAAAGCACCAGAGGTATAAGGGTGTCTAATAATTGAATCAATCTCATTAAAAGTTAACCAATAGGTCACTAAGTCTTTATAACGATTCGCAATCACTTCTGTGTATTTCGTGAACATATCCACAACTTCACGTGAATACCAACCATCATAATTTAATAGAATATTCAGTGGTGGCTCATAATGAGAGATTGTGACTAATGGTTCAATATTATATTTCTTTAATTCTTTAAAAACGTTTTCATAAAATTGTAGACCTTCTTCATTAGGTTCTTTGTCATCACCATTAGGAAAGATACGTGGCCATGAGATAGATAATCTAAAGGTTTTAAAACCCATTTCAGCTAGAAGGGCAATGTCTTCCTTATAATGTGAGTAAAACTCTGATCCATGTCGCTTAGGATAAAGCACAGTATCATCCGTTTTCATCGCATCATAGATTTCTTGTGATGTTATGGTGTTATGTTTAGAATAATTCTTAACATCTACATTTGGATGAGCAGGGGCACAATCAGCTACAGATAAACCCTTACCCCCTTGATTCCATCCACCTTCAAATTGATTGGCAGCGGTGGCACCACCCCATAAAAAATGCTTTGGAAATGATCGTGTCATATAAAAAACTCCTTTGTATAGATTCTAGTTTACACAAAGGAGTTTGTTTTATAAGTTTTCTTGAACAAATTGGATAAGTTTTTCAAGTTTTACGTTTGTTTTGTTATTTTCTTTTCGAAGTTTAAGTTCTACTTCACCATCCACTAAACCTCGTCCAAAGGTTATTTGCATTGGAACACCAATTAAATCCATGTCATTGAATTTAACACCTGCGCGCTCATCACGATCATCAAGAAGGACATCATAACCTAAAGCAGTGAGTTCATCATATATTTTATTAGCGGCAGACACTTGTGCTTCAACTTTAGTATTGATAATCACTAAAGCAATTTGAAATGGCGCAATATTAGATGGCCAGATGATGCCATAGTCATCGTGATTTTGTTCAACTATGGCAGCCATACATCTACCTGGACCAATTCCATAGGATCCCATCACAACTGGTTGAAGTTTATTATCTTTGTCTAAGTAGTTTAAACCTAAAGCTTTAGCGTATTTATCACCAAGTTTAAAGGTATTACCAATCTCTATGCCTTTAGAGAATTCAATATGACCTTTACCACACTTAGGGCAAAGTTCACCTTCTTTAATTTCTCTAAGATCTGTATAAGCAGAAATTTCAAAATCACGTTCATGATTAGCATTCACATAGTGATAATCTGATTCATTGGCACCAATTAAGTAATTACGCATGAATTTAACTTTATTATCGGCAATGACTTTAACTTGGGCTTGATAAGGACCCGCAAAACCAATCTTTGCATTTGTTAATCTCACCACATCTTCATTGTCAGCCAATTCAACTGATTGAGCATTAAAGTATTTTTGGAGTTTAACTTCATTGATTTCATCATCTGATCTAACCATGACAAGGACGAACTCATCGTCGATTTTATAAATCATGGATTTAGTCATGTTTTCGACTGGAATTTGATAGGTATCAACTAAGTCTTTAATCTTACCAACATTAGGTGTATGAAGTTTTTCCATCACTTTTAGATCATCATAACTTGATGGTTCTTCACTCACACACTGAGCTACTTCTAAATTAGAAGAGAAGTCACAACTATCACATAAAACTAAAGTATCTTCACCAATATCGGTAACAGCTTGGAATTCTTCAGATAGAAGACCACCCATTACCCCAGTGTCAGCGGTAACAATTTTATAATCAATACCCATACGATCAAATGATTTCTTATAGGCTTCAAACATTTTATCGTATGAAACTTGTAGACCATCTAAATCCGTATCAAAAGAATAAGCATCTTTCATAATGAATTCACGAACACGAATTAAACCAAAACGAGGACGTGGTTCATCTCTAAATTTATTTTGGAATTGATAGAGATTAAAAGGCATATCTTTATAAGAACGAATCTTTGAGGCAGCTGCATCTAAAAAGAGTTCTTCATGTGTAGGACCTAAGACAAATGGTTTATTAAAACGATCCTTTAAAGAAAACATAGAATTACCAAAACCAGCTCGACGTCCAGAGTTGATATACACTTCTTCAGGGATCATTGATGGCATCATTAGTTCTTGCGCACCTGTCGCATTCATTTCTTCACGAATGATGTTTTCAATCTTCTTTAAGACTTTGTAGCCAAGGGGCATATACATATAAATACCACTTGAACTTTTTTTGATCATTCCGCTTCTGACGAGTAAGTTACCACTATCAGAATCTTCATCTTTTACGTTCTCACGTAATGTGTAAAAAAAACTGTTCTTTAATTTCATAAACATACCTTCTTATAACTTTAAAAATTATAGCATACACACCCATAACACTTAAGTGATTTATTATAAAACAATAAAAGCTCATATACTTATAAGGTAAAGAGCTTTATTAGCTTAATAAATCCAGGATTTCTTCTTCATTTCCATCTAAAAAAGCTTTGAGTTTTTCAAAATCTTCTTGATCTAAATCAGATAATTGAATCACACCTGTAAATAGATCTTTAATGATTTTCTCATCGATACCTGTTTCTCTAACAAGTTCAAGTAATCCAAATGAATCCATATGTATTTTATTCATACTCGTATTATAGCGATTTATTGTTTTACAGCAAGTAAAAGTGTTTATTGTATAATACAGTTATGCAAAAGAAAACTTTAAAACTTTTAATAATAAGTTTAATCGTCTTATTTTCACTAACGGCTTGTGTACCAGGTGATGGGTCCTATACTTTATCAAATCCTGCAGGTTTCTTTTGGGGAATTTGGCATGGTTGGATTGCGCCAATTTCTTTAATCTTAGGATTATTTAATAAGAACATTCAAATCTATGAGATTTATAATACCGGTTGGTTCTATGATTTAGGCTTCTATATGGCCATTATTAGTGGCTTTGGTGGTTTAACCTTAAGCCGTAAGAAAAGCCATAAGGATTAGTGTTGACATCAACAAGTCTCAATGATATAGTTATCAAGCAAAAGATGTAGGAAAGTAGAAACACCCGTTTCTCACCCGATTGCGAACAGCGATGGGTCAATGCCACAGTTATCTATTTAAAGGTGATTTGACATGAGCGGGTATCTACTAGGATATCCGCTTTTTTGCGAAATGGAGGAAATGCCTTATATCAAAACGCAAGTCTGACGAACTCGTCAACGAAAACATTCGATTTAAAGAAGTATTAGTGATTGGACCTGAAGGAGAACAACTCGGAGTTATGTCTCGCCGTAATGCGCTAGAAGCTGCTTACGATCAAGACTTAGATCTCTTCTGTGTTGCCCCACAAGGAAACCCACCAGTCTGCAAGATTTTGGATTATGGACGCTTCAAGTTCGAAAACCAAAAGAAAGCAAAAGAAGCTAAGAAAAACCAACACCAACAAGAACTTAAACCACTTCGTTTATCTCCGGTAATCGATAAGCATGACTTTGAAGTTAAGCTTAAGAAAGCTCGTGAATTCTTAGAAGAAGGTCATAAAGTTAAGTTAGATATGCGATTTAAAGGTCGTATGATGACACGTATTGAAGTTGGTAAAAAAGTCATGAATGATTTTGTCGAAGCCGTTAAGGATCTTGCGAGTGTCGATAAAGCCCCATCCATGGAAGGTCGTACCATGTCTTTGGTTTTGACCCCTTTAAAGAAAAAATAAGAGGAGAGCGAATATGCCTAAAATGAAAACTAAAAAAGCATTGGCAAAACGTGTTAAGAAAACCGGTAGCGGTAAATTAAAACGTGGTCATGCTTATGTATCCCACTTTGCGGCCAACAAGAGCCACAAACAAAAACGTAACTTACGTAAATCTACATTGGTTAGTGCCAGTGATTACAAACGCATCAAATTGATGCTTCATAATTAGGAGGTCTACTAACAATGCCAAGAGTTAAAAATTCATTTACAACCCGCGCTCGTCGCAAAAAGGTCTTAAAACTAGCCAAAGGTTACTTTGGTGCGAAACACTTACTATACCGTACAGCTCATGAACAAGTGATGAACTCACTTGCTTACGCTTATCGTGACAGACGTCAAGTTAAACGTGACATGCGTCGTCTATGGATTGCACGTATTAACGCTGCAGCTCGTATGAACGAAATCAGCTATTCACAACTCATGCACGGTATGAAGCTAGCGAACATTAATGTTAACCGTAAAATGTTATCAGAAATGGCTATCCATGACGAAAAAGGTTTTGCTTCAGTCGTAACATCCGCTAAAAAAGCAATTGCTAAAGCAGCGAAATAATTAAACTGGTCCATACTCATGGACCTTTTTTATACCCAATTTTAATTTATAATTAAGTGTAGAAGGGTGGTAACTTATGAAAAGTTTCCGATTCGTATTTGTTACTGTTTTATTAGTTCTACTAAGTACTTTTAATATATCTGCAAATTCATCAGAACCACCGATGTTTACAGTGATTGTAAACAATGCACCTGAAGATTTAAAACTATCATTAATCCTTGATGAAAATGTCTATGATAAGCCTATCCTATTAGATTCTTACACAAAGGCTTGGGAAAATTATTATCGTTTCTTCTATCACAGCTATGAAAGTGATGATGTATACGAAAATGTGCATGGCTATCTACAAGTACAAACAGGGGATAAGACTTATCAAATTGATCTACCTTGGAATGAGTTTTCAATGTACAACAATCTTCTAACATTAGATTTAGAAAAACAAGCAATTACTTATGGTGAAAATGCTTGGCGTCAACCATTACTCATTAGCCTACGTGTGTTACTAACTTTGATAATTGAAGGCTTAATCTTTCTGTTTTTTAGGTATAAAACAAAACGGAGTTGGTTAACATTTTTATTTATAAACTTAATCACCCAAGGTTTTTTAAATATTAGTATTAGCGGATCGATTAATTATAGTTATTGGATATTTGTTTATGCTTTCTTAGAAATCATTATTGGTGCACTTGAAATGATTTTATTTGCCTTCTTATTAAAAGAACATCGTAAAAGAAGGGCAGTGCTCTATGCCTTTATTGCCAATTTAGCTAGTTTATTGATTGGTGGACTTATTATTTCTTATTTACCACTTTAAAAAATAGGTTCTTAGACCTATTTTTGTGTTTCATAGACAAAGTGTTGAACTTCAACTAAATTATACGACTCAATATATTCAAACCATTGGTTATCTTCATCAAAACTTTGAATTTTTGAATATACGATTGGAGAGTTGTCTGGGATATTTAAATAAGCCGCAATATCTTTAGCTGCATTCATAGCTTCAAATGAGCGTGTTGAATGATCGAGTTTAGTCATTTGATACAGTTCATAATAATACGGATCATTGTTTTTTAAGCTATCGATAATCGCTTCAAACTTAATATTGAGATAGATATCTAAATAGAAAAGTGGACGATCATTACCTTTATAAATACGTCTTGCGTAAATTACTTTTTTATCATCGATTTGATCTTCAAGTGTTTTAGGTGTTTTTATGATGTCTACACTGAGTGTTTCAATACTGGGCTCTAAACCGATTTCTTTAATCATGTCGACTAATGAAACTAAATCATCAAACATATAGGTTGGGACAAAGACTTTTTGGATTATAAAGTCTTCACCTTCTTGTTTTAGTAATCTTTCACCCTTTAATTTTCGATATGCACTTAAAACATCGTTTTCTTTAACATCTAGTTCTTTTGCCATATCAGGAATACGTGGTAAAAGGGATGCATTCGCATACATGTGATTATAGATGGCTTTTCTTAAAGCGATTTCGATTTGTACGGATACGCTGACTTTGGAGCGTCTATCTAAATTTATCATCATGATGCTTTTCCTAGTGTGAATTGGAAGTGTAAAAACTCATTGGGTACGAAGTTGCACATAATCGCAATAACTTCGTCATTAAGTGAATAAGTCGTATGAATATGATGGCAGGCATCTCCCACATTCATATTTAAAAGTTTAGCGTTATTTTGAACCAGTCCATCCACCATAAACTCATAACGAATATGGGTACCAGGTGTTTGTGATAGCCAATTTTGAGTGTTAAATTTTTCATCATCAGTTTCAATAAAGTAGCGTGAAAAATCTTCACGTACCATGACAGACTGAGCATATACAGGAATACCTTCTAAACAAGCCACAAAAACAAGGTGGACGTATTTAATGTCTGTGTTTTTAATGAAAGTTAATTCTCGTGGTCCAAGTATCCCATCTTCTAGTAGTACACGTCTTTTAATGACACCACGATTTAAAAATCGCTTTTCAAAATCACTGAAATCTTTGAGATGCATAAGTTCTGGATTTAAAGTATGAATATAAGTTCCTTTACCTCTAATCCTCTTAACCACACCATCATCAACGAGTTCTTTATAGGCTTGTTTAACCACAATATTAGATATGCCAAAAGTCGCACACATTTCTTCTTCAGTCGGAAGATGATCATTGTGTTTAAGGCGATGATCTGATATCGCATCTAAAATACTATTAACAATTTGTCGATAGATAGGGGTTCTAATCTGTTTATTGATATTGATATAATCCATATATTAGATTATACACTATACTAAATTTATTAGTTAAGGTAATACTCTATGATGTAAAGCATTCCATTTATCATAGGCAATGTTTTTATAGATGGCTTCTTCTCGAGATTCAAACATCATCATTCCCCAAGTACACCATAATAAGTTATGAAAACGTGCGTAACGCTCTAAAAGTTCCAATTCTTTTTCATTTGGTTTACGACCAAAATAAGCTCTTACAAACTGCCATTTTTCTTTTTGTGTCAGTTCGTTTTCAGTTAAGAAAGAAGTGACATCAAAGAAAGGGTCATTATCACCAGCATATTCATAATCGATGAGATAATCACGATATTTAGAAAAACAGATGTTGCCTTCAACCCAATCATTATGACAAAGTGTTTTTTCTCGATTAAGATGGGCAATCCCTTCAATAATTCCTTGTGCTGTTTCATGATCTACCATGGGAAATTTGACGCGTTTTGCATAAGCTTCATATCGTTCAATCGGATCAAAATCTTCTCCAATACAAATTTTTCTTTGATGAAGTGATTTCATGAGCAAAGCTGTCCGTTTAATCTTATCTTTACCTTGATATTCATTAAAGGTTTTTAAGTTTTCGATATAGCGACTAACTTTAATACCTGTCTTTTCATCAAAGTAAATAATTTCAGTATCTAAGTCTTTAACACAAGCCATTGCCTTTGCTTCATGGCTGCGATTGACAATGTTTTTCGCATCTTGATGTGGCCAGCGGATGATAAATTCACCTTGATCACTTTTCAAATAAAAATTATGATTGGTCAAGCCTTTATCGGTTTGGCTTAGTTCAATTATTTGATGATTTAAGGTCTTTTCAACAAAGTGTTTAATGGATCTTTTCATGTGCTTATTTTAACATGCTTTGACATGGTAAAATAGAAGTCATGAAAGTTGCTTTAACAAGTTTAAATGTTAGTTTTGTCCATAAGAATCTAGCTCTTAGATGGCTTTATGTCGCAAAACCAAAATCCATTGAGGCTAAAATTATCGAAGGGACTACCAAAGGTGTTGATAAGTGCCTTCGTGAACTTCTAGACTACAATCCTAATGTGATAGGCTTAAGTACTTTTATTTTTAATATTAATGAAAGTATCGAACTAATACAAAAGATTAAAGAACAAAATTCAAACATACTTATTTATGTAGGTGGTCCTGAGGCTAGCTATAATCCTGCACCCTTCTTTGAAGCAGGTGTAGATGGCATATTTAGAGGTGAAGCAGAGTTTAGTTTTTGGGATGTACTACAAAATAAAGTATCCAATGGTTTTCAAAAAGACTTGAATGCTAAAGCAGATGTATTAAGAGTAGACTTAAAAGAACTTGAAAAACTAGATAGTCCTTACTTTTTAGACTTTGATGAAAAAGATCGTTTAAATCAATATCTCTATATGGAAACTTCACGTGGCTGTCCTTATGGCTGTACTTATTGTCTAGCATCTCTTGATCGAAAAGTACGTGAGTTTTCTATGGATTATTTATTAGAGATGTTTAAACGCTTAAATGATCATCCAGTTAAACAAGTTAAGTTCTTAGATCGTACCTTTAATTTGCATCCAAAAAGATCTCTAGCTTTGGCACAGGCTTGTGTAGAAGTAAATGAGCCCACCACCTTTCATTTGGAACTGGTGGGTGATCATATATCAGATGAATTAAAAGATTTCATTATTAAACATATCACTCGTTTTAGAATGGAAATTGGGGTGCAAAGTTTTCATCCAGACGTTTTAACTGCGGTTGGACGTACATCTAATATTGAAAAGCTTAAACAAACCATTCAAGATTTTAGTGAGGTAAATGCTCATCAACATACAGACTTAATCGCAGGTTTGCCTTATGAAGACTTAGCGGGTTTAAAAGATTCTTTAGCGCAAATGGTCAGACTTAAACCTTTAGAGATACAATTAGGCATTTTAAAACTTTTAAAAGGCACAATGTTATACCAAGATATCACTGACTATGAATATGTTTTTGAAAAAGAAGCGCCTTATCAAATCATCCAAAATAAATGGGTCAATCAAGATGATATTAAAGAAGTTGAATTTGCGGCACTAGCCATCGAAAAAGCCTATAATTCTGGCCGTTTGAGAAAACTGTTAAATGAACACTTTGAAGCAGATTATGAATTTGCTTTTGATACCTATGTAAAAATGGGACAAGCTATAGATGCCTTAGACAAACCTTATACCATCAAAGATTTCTATCTTACGATGCATGAAGTTTTAAAAGAAATTGTAAAAGATGCTCAATATAAAATAGAATGCGCCTATTATTTAAGCCACAAAATGCGACCTCAACGTCTTTTTGAACTGGATATAAATGATACTAAAGCTGTCATTAAAGCCTATCGCAAGCAATATAAAAGCTATGATAGACTGATACCAGTCATACTGATTAACCCAAAAAGTGATATAGAATTTATTGTCTATAAAGATTTAGAAAGTATTCATTTAAAAAACACAGGAATTAAACGATGAAAATATTACTCGCAACCCACAATCCCAATAAAGTTATTGAAATGAAAGCTCTTTTTGGTGAACACTTTGATGTAGAAGTGATTTCAATGGATGAAGCAAACATAACTGAAGATATTGAAGAAACAGGCTCGACATTTGAAGAGAATGCTTTACTTAAAGCACAATGGGGATCCAATCTCAGTGGTTTAATCTGTATTGCCGATGATTCTGGATTAGAAGTGAGCGCACTCAACAATGAGCCTGGTATCTATTCAGCACGTTATATGGGCTACGATACCCCGTATACCATTAAGAATAATGAATTGATTAAGCGATTAAGTGATAAAGAAGATCGAAGTGCCCGATATGTTTGTGCTGTTTCTGTCGTGATCAATCATAATCTTCATAAAACCTTTCTAGGTGAATTAAAAGGAAGTATTGCGTTTGAAGAAAAGGGAACAGGTGGTTTTGGTTATGATCCCGTCTTTATCCCAGAAAATGAAAAACGTCATTACTCTGAATTAAGTTTACTTGAACGCAATCAAATATCGCATCGTCAAGCAGCCCTAAAACAAGCTATTGAATATTTGAAAGGTCTAAATCTATGAAACGATTACTCTCATTTTTAATCTCTTTCTTTGCGTTAATTGCGATTATTTTAATTTCTATTCATAGTGTTATTTTTAATGCAGACTTTTTTGTTGAGAAATTTACTGAAAACAATACGGCTGAAAGCTTAAACATTAGTGAAACTGATTTATATAATGCAAACTTTAAGCTATTAGCTTATGTTCAAGATAGTGTTGATGATATGGACTATGAGATTATGGTTGATGGTCAAAGTGAATCATTCTTTAACCAAAAAGAAAAAGATCACATGGTTGATGTAAAGGTACTTTATCTTAATAGCGTTTATGCGCGTAATCTAAGTTTAATGGCTTTTGTTCTTTTATTCGTCATTTCTAGTTTTATATACCCAAAAGAAAAACTAAAAACCTATCGTCAAGGTTTATATGATGCGCTGATTGTCATTGGAACTTTGCTAGCGGCAATCGCATTCTATGCTTTAATTGACTTTAATGCGTTTTGGACTAGCTTCCATAAAGTCTTTTTCACCAATGATTTATGGTTACTTAATCCTGCCACTGATCGTATGATTGTCATGTATCAACTCAACTTCTTTTACGATATGGTCTTTAATATCTTTATCATGTTAACTTTATATTTGTCTGCTTATATTATTCTTATGCATTATGATCTTTTAAAAGGGAAACTATTTAAATGAATACCAGAGTTTTAAAATGGATTGCATTAATAACGATGATCATTGATCATGTAGGACACTTTCTTTTACCTGAACTTTTCTTTTTAAGAGTTATTGGAAGAATCGCATTTCCCATTTTTACTTATCTATTTGCCTTTTCTTATCGTCATACCTCCAATCGTAAAAACTTTGCGATACGGATATGGGTTGCGGCGATACTTGGTCAAGGATTAATGGTTATAAGTGGGGCAGGTGAAATCATCAGTATATTCTTCTTGTTTGGTCTATCAATATTCATGTTTGAACTAATGGATAGGGGCTTAGATTGGGCAATTATATTAATCGCCTTAAGCGCTGAACTCTTTGGGATTGATTATGGTGCTTATGGAATCTTTGTTTTATATTTCTTTTATAAGTTTCATGGAAAATTCTCTCTACAAGCAAGCTCATATAGTATGTTGACTGTTTTCTTTACGTTATTTCCATTTATGATACCTGCGAATTGGTCTTATATTCCACTGATACTAAGTGATTTCTTTAATCATGGATGGCATTATTTTGTTCAAGCTTTTTCAATTGTTTCACTGGTGCTAATTGCTTTAATAAACACTGATAAACCCAAAGTTTATGCTTATCCGTATAATATGATTGAGAAATATTTCTTTTATATCTTTTATCCAACACATTTAGCTTTATTAGCCATTTTAAGAGGTCTTTATCTATGATACATGTAGTTTTATATGAACCAGAAATTCCCCAAAATACGGGAAATATTATGCGTACCTGTGTGGCAGCTGATTGTCATTTACATTTAATTGAACCATTAGGTTTTAAACTTGATGAAAAAAGAGTGCGTCGTTCTGGACTGGATTACCGATTAGATGCCTTTGTATCAACATATAAAAACTATGACGAGTTTTTAAATCAAAACTCTGGAGCTTTTTATTTTATTACGCGTTATGGCCAAAAAGATCCTAATCAATTTGATTACACACAAGTAAAAGGGGATATTTATCTTGTTTTTGGTAAAGAAAGTACCGGTATACCAAAAGAGATTTTAAGAGCCCATAAAGAAAACTGTATAAGACTACCAATGGTTGAAAGTGCCCGAAGTTTAAATCTTTCAAATACAGTGGCGATTATGGTCTACGAAGTTCATCGACAACTCAATTATCCTGGACTTTCAAAAGTTGAAGTGATTAAAGGGAAAGATTGGTTAGATGTCGAATAGATTATTAAATATTGGGATACTTGTTACATGGTTATGTCTTCATTTGATTTTAGCTTATCAGTTGTATCCCTTTGCGTATTTACTCTTTAATCTTGATCGAGTCAGCACATTAACGGCTTTATCAAATTTTGTTGATTTAAATACCATGACAAGATTTCTCGCGAATATGATTGATAAGTACTCAATACTTTATTCACTTGTAAATGCGATAAAAGCACTAGAATTCTTTGCGTTTATACTTGATCTTGCCTTAGTGTTTGCGTTGATTGAAAATAAAAGAATTGTTTTATATGCCAAGTTTCAATTGGTCTTAGCTTTTTTATTTCAAGCATTGATTTATGCATTGTTCATTTTTTCAATAGGGCAGACAAATACACATTTTGCCTTAACGCTCTTTCACAGTATGGGTATCATTATCTATCTATGGATGATTGTTAGAATTGCGATACCAGTATTGGCATTCATAAAATTTTTATGATGTGGGTATTCTCGTTGAGTTTAATCAATGACTCATTTATAATACAAAAGGAAGAAATTGCTTATGATGGAAACGTTTAATGATTACATTTCAATGGCTATCTTGGTTGTATTACTTACAATCAGTCTTTATGCACTTTTGAGAATGTTCTTTATACACCGGGCTAAGCGACTTCAAGAAGAAGAAATTGAATACTACCAAGAGTGGTAAAGAGAGGGAACTATGTTTACAAAATCTATTCATTCCAACAATGCGCCTAAAGCGATTGGTCCATATTCACCTGCAACTAAATTAGGTGACTTTGTTTATTTATCAGGTCAACTTCCAATGGATGTTGAAAGTGGAAAAATTGTCGAAGGTGGCATCCAAGAACAAACTTATCAAGTTCTTAAAAACATGGAAGCTGTATTAGCTGAAATGAACTTAGAAATGAGACACGTTGTAAAAACAACCGTCTTCATGTCTAATCTAGAAGAATTTGCGCAAATGAATGAAATCTATGCGACTTATTTTGCGGATCCATATCCTGCACGCTCTACTGTTCAAGTAGCTGCTCTACCAATGGACGCTAAAATTGAAATTGAAGCAATTGTGATTGATACACTTGTTTATGAACAACAAGTGGCTCAACAACACCAACACTCACACGATGGCTGCTCATGCGGTTCTGATGAGGGATGTGGTGATGATTGTTCATGTGGATCTGAAGAATCTGAAGACGAAGGATGTAATGGTTCATGTTGCGGCTAATTTAGCCGCTTTTTTTATCTAAAAGGACTATAATATTTTTATGATTAAATGGACAAAAAAAGATTTGGTAACCCTTGTTTGGGTGACATTATCTGCCTTTATATTTGCGGCAAGCATTAATACAATTTTATATTCAGGTAATTTCTATCCAGGTGGGATTAGTGGCATTTCCTTATTGATTGTACGTGTCTCAAAAGATTATCTAGATTTAAATATTCCCTATGGACTTTTATACATTCTTTTTAATTTACCTTTAACCTATTTAGTCTGGAATAAAGTGGGTCGCAAGTTTACAATCTTTTCAATTGTAAACTATAGTTTAGTGTCCATTATTACCTTATTTTTCCCAATAATCAAACTTGATTATGACATGATTCTTTTAGCCATTTTTGGGGGTCTATTAAGTGGGATATCAGGTTGGATGGTTCTTCAAAGAAACGCTAGTGCAGGGGGCGCAGACTTTATTGCGATCTTCTTATCAGAACGCCTTAAACGTCCAATATGGTCCTGGATTATGGGTGTGAATGTTGTCCTGCTTTTAATCGCAGGATTGCTCTATGGGGTTGAAATAGCCCTTTATTCCATTATTCTACAATTTGTTTCTACACAAGTGATTAATTCACGTCATATGCGTTATAAAAGTAAGTCCTTGTATATGATTACCTCATTTCCTGATGAAGTCAGCGAGATGATATTAGCGCATACACACCATGGGATTACTAAAATATGGGGAGAAGGCGCTTATTCTAAAAAGAAACGCTGCTTACTCTTTATGGTGGTTCAAGAAGTACAAGTTAACCAAGTCATTACCCATGCCCGCTTAGCAGACCCTAATGTTTTTATTTCTGTATCTAATACCGAAAAAATTGTTGGGAATTATCATCAAACACCTCTTGAATGATTGATGTGCACATGTTATATTCTAAGAGTCTTATCTAGAGATAGGGGTAGAGATTTAGCTCTATGACCCCTCGCCAACCTACTTGAGTATTGTGAATCAAGCAAGGTGGTACCGCTAACTTCGATAAGGGATAACTTCAATATTAAACAAGTTAAACCCTGTATTGTATGCGGGGTTTTTATTTGTTATAGGAGGAAGAAAAACCCATGAATCGTTATTATTTCACATCAGAATCCGTTACTGACGGACATCCAGACAAAATCTGTGACCAAGTCGCAGATGCCATCTTGGATGAAGCATTAAAAATTAATCCACATGCTAAAATGGCCGTTGAATGTACCATTAAAGATTCAACCTTAGTCATCTATGGTGAACAAAATTTAGGTGAGTTCTCTCATTTAAGTTTAAATGTTGAAAATGTGGCTAAACAAGTCTTAAAAGATATTGGTTATACACAAGACTTTACGGTATTAACCATGATTGGTGCCCAATCAGCAGACATCTTTAATAAAGTTGTCTTAGGCAATGAAGTTGCGGCAGGTGATCAAGGAATTATGTTTGGTTATGCGACGAATGAAACCGAAAACTACATGCCTTTAGCCATTGATACCGCTCATAAACTCGCCAAAAGAATTTCAGAATTTAAATTTGAAGATCGTCGTTTAAAACCTGATGCGAAAACACAAGTTACGGTTTTATATGAAGATGATAAACCAAAAGAAATTACGCATGTGGTTGTCTCTACGATGCATGCTCATGATATTAACCAAGAAGATCTATATGATTTAGTAAAAACTGAAATCATTGATAAAGTCTTAGATCCAAAATGGATTTCTAAAGACTTGAAGATTGATATTAATCCAGGTGGACGCTTTGTGATTGGTGGATCCTTTGGTGATAGTGGAACCACTGGACGTAAGATTGTCGTTGATACCTATGGTGGTATGGGACGCATTGGTGGCGGTTGTTTCTCTTCTAAAGACCCATCTAAAGTTGATCGTTCAGCTGCCTATTATTGCCGCTATGTCGCAAAGAACTTAGTTGCGAATGGTTTAATGGATCGTTGTGAAATTCAAGTGTCTTATGCGATTGGTTTAACACATCCACTCTCAATCTATGTAAATGCATTTGGAACTGAAAAAGTTGAGATGGAAGAAATTTATGAAATTGTTGATAAAAACTTTGATTTCTCAGTTTCTAATATCATTAAAGAATTAGATTTACTTAGACCCATCTATCGAAACACAGCCAACTTTGGACATTTCGGTCGCGATGGTTTTACGTGGGAAAAGATTATTGAATTAAAAAAATAGCCGAGAGGCTATTTCTTTTTGCTTTGTTCATAAACACGAATCCCATGATCAACGATCTTATCACCATTCATTGAACCATAGGCTTGAAAATCTATCACTTCAATGGGAACATCACCCAAGACATCTTTGATTCTTTTCATCATAAAGCGAATTTGTGGTGCCACTAAAACGACATCCATTTGGCCAACATATTTTGCGACATCAACTTCTGATATCGCCCAAGATTCAACATCTAAATTTCTTTTTTGGATGGCTTCATTTACTTTATTAGCTAATAAACTACTCGACATACCCGCACCACACATCAACATTAATTTCATATAATCATGTACCTCTTAAATCTCATTATACAAAAAAGAGACACATGTTGTATCTCTATCTTTAAACTATTTCTTAGATTCTTGTGGATCTTCCCATAAGGCTTTTAAACTAGCGGTTATGGAAGATAAGTCTTGTAGGTTAGATGGAACAATGATTTTCGTTGCTTGACCATCTGCGACTTTTTCTAAAGCTTCAAAGCCTTTAAGGGTAATATAACCGTTTTTTGGATCAGCTTTGTTGATCATTTCAACCCCTTTAGCTTGAGCTTCATAGACACGTTTAATCGCTTCAGCTTGACCTTCAGCTTCAGCAATTAAAGCAAGTTTTTTAGCTTCAGCACGTAAGACAACAGACTCTTTTTCACCTTCAGCTTGTAGAATCGCACTACGTTTTTCACCTTCAGCTTGTAAGATTAAACTACGACGATCACGTTCTGCACGCATTTGTTTTTCCATCGCATCTTGAATATCTTTTGGTGGGTTAATATTTTTAACTTCAACACGATTAACTTTAATACCCCAAGGATCCGTTGCTTCATCTAAGATGGTTCGCATCTTTGTGTTGATGATTTCACGGGATGTGAGGGTTTCATCAAGTTCTAGTTCACCGATGATATTACGAAGGGTCGTAGCGGTTAACATTTCAATCGCAGAAACCGGATTATGAATACCATAGGTATACATTTGAGGATCTAAGACTTGAAAGTAAACAACCGTATCAATCATCATTGTAACGTTATCTTTAGTGATAACTGGTTGTGGTGGGAAGTCACGTGCCCATTCTTTTAAAGATACTTTGTTGGAAACATGATCAATCACGGGAATAATAAAGTGTAAACCACGATCCATGGTTTTTTGATAAGCTCCTAAACGCTCAACCACATAAGCTTGTGATTGAGGGATGATGCGTACGGTATACAACAAGATTGAAATAAATACCAAGGCACCAATAATTGAAAAAATAAGTGTTAATAGATTTTCCATACATTATTCTCCTTCATTTGTCTTTTCGACAATAAGTCGTGCACCTTTAAGCGCAACAACTTCAACCCATTGATTTTCGTCAATGACTTCTTGATTCTTAGAGCTAACTGAATATCTTAAGCCTGAGATTTCAAGCGCTCCCCATTTCTCTTTAGTAATCGCTTCAGATAAGCGTCCACGATAACCAATGAGACGGTCTGCATTTGTGTTTTCGACTTTAACTTTGACATATTTCATAATCAAAGGTCTAAAGACGACAAAACTGATTCCACTAACCACCACAAAGATGAGAATTTCAATCACATCATTATTGATGGTGTTAGCGAGTAGTGCACTGACAACAGCCCCCACTGCAAACCAGATGGAAACTAAGGCAGAAGGGGTTGCCATTTCAACCGCAAACGCCCCAACCGCAATTAATAACCAAATAAACATACTCATAAAGAAAGACTCCTTTCTATGCGTCTATTTTTGATAAGCCTTTTTCACAGTAATGATTTAATGCATAAACACTGATAACTGTAAGTGCTAAGGCAATACTGAAGACTAAAGCATAAACCATTAGTGAATTCCAATTACTTAAATAAATAATTAAGCCAACAAGTCCTCCCGCTAAAGCAAAACCTGGTAACATCGTAAATACCGCATTCATGTTTTGTTTAACGGCTGCTGTCTCAGTTTCCCAAACAAGTTTTGGATGATAAATATCAACGAGTAGTCCCCAGAAGTTCATCGCAATAATGGATAAGACTAATCCAATAAAGGCATGAACATAAGACATGATATCCGCTTGTAGAAGTAATGCGACAGGTAGAACAAGTAATAAGCCACCGATGGCAGATACCCATAAACCTGGATAAATCTTCGCAAGCGCTTGATCGAAGTATGACATCGGAATAGCTTTCATAAACCAAACATTAGAGCCTTCACGTGAAATCGCGGTTGTGGTAATCAAATTCAAACCTGACATGAAATAACCAGCGGCTAAACCAAGTGATAAAGCATAGACGGCCATTTCACCTGTATGCCAAGGCAACATTGCTGATAATTGAGAAAGCGTTGTATTGCCATCAGATAAAGCATTAGGGATAATCGCCACACCCAAGATAACTGGCATAATAATAATCGTAGAAATATTATTCATGAAATAGACGGGTGTTCTTACTAATAATTTTAATTCTTTTAAGGCATAAGTTAAACGTGGATGCCCAACTGAAGTAGATTTCGTATAGGCTTTTTCACTAAGAGACTTACGATTTGCGCCTGTTTCACCAACGCCAATAACACCTTTAAAATAGATGGCTTGCGCTAAAATCATAAAGCCAGCCATAAAGGCTAAAGTTATACCGACATAAATTATGAAATCAATAAAACTTAAATTGACTAAAGCTTTAACCGCATAAGGAATACTAGGAATCGCAACGGCATACAGATTCATAAGTGAATTGTTTCCACTTTGAAGCATATTTATAATTTCGACTTCACTCATTTGAACCATTTGTCCTTGAATTAAAACATTGATCCCAATCGCAAAAGCTAAGGCAAGAAAGCCACTAAGATAGTTAAAGAAATCTTTGTTTTTCGCAAAAGGTAAAAACATCATAATTAACATAATAATTAGCGCATCAAGGATTAGTGGAACAATCGGTAAAAAGATAAAAATAAGAATGAGGTAAACATAAAACATGAGTGATGGTTGCACAAGTGGTAGATAAGCTGCCAAAACGACGGTGAAGAGTATGGCTTCTGTAATATATTCATAGACAATCGCAACCAATAATTTACTTGTTAAAATTTCATAAGGTTTAAGCGGTAAACTAAGGAGTGTTTCAATGTCTTTAGAGAAATAAAAGACAGAAGGGACTAAGAATATCCCAAAAAAGAAAATCATGGCACCAGAGGCAGAAAATAATAAACCAATGACTAAACCTTCTTGTTGAATGGGTAATAATGCTAGTACGAGCTCACGAATGAGAAAAACGTATGATCCAAGTGATGGAATCATGATGATAAAAAGTAATAAAGGTAGAAATTTTCTTAATTTTGTATTTTTTACTTTGCCATCACGAAAGCTTAATACGGTTTTTAAACTAACTTTTGTAAGACTTAAGAGTCTAGCCATTATGGACAACCTTTAAGAAGATGCTTTCTAAGGATTCATTTGGGTATGAAGCCTTGAGTTCTTCAAGTGTTCCATTATATTGAATGGCTCCATGATCAATAATGACAATTTTTGTACAGAGTTTTTCCGCAACTTCTAAAACATGTGTAGAGAAGAAGACAGTATTACCTTTAGAAACATGCTGGCGCATCGCTTCTTTAAGTGAAAAGGCTGATTGCGGATCTAAACCTGTTAAAGGTTCATCTAAAATCCAAATCGATGGTTCATGAACTAACACGCCAATTAAATTAATTTTTTGTCGCATCCCATGAGAATAAGAGAGAATCTTATCATTTAAGGCTTTATCCATCTCAAACATTTTTGAATATTTCTCAATACGTTCGCGTCGATCTTCAGCACTAACACCATATATATCAGCCATAAAGTTAATATATTCAATGCCTTTTAAACGTAAAAATAAATCAGGGTTATCGGCGACATAACCAAATTGTTGTTTGGCCAGTAGTGGTTTATCTTTAATGGAAATGCCATTAAGCTCAATTTCACCCTCATCTGCGTCTAGTATGCCAGTCATCATTTTAATGGTGGTTGTTTTACCAGCTCCATTTGGACCAATGAAACCAATAATTTCACCTTCATCCACTCTTAAACTTAACTGATCAACGGCTTTAACTTTACCAGAATACGTTTTTGATACATTTTTAATTTCAATCATAAAATCTCCTAGAATAAATTCTTCACTAATAAAATTAAGGTCACTACGATGAGTGTGCCTTGAGTGACAAGATGTTTTGCAGGGTAGTCTTCATTTTTACTTTGGACGTTAAATAAAACGACTAATCCAATATTCAATGCAAGCATGAGAAAAACAGCCAAAATTTTAGGTAGTGTATAATTTACACCACCTGTAATGGAGTATTGCATCGGTATGTCACTAGGTAAAAATGGCACTAATCCAAGTAAAACAACTGCGTATCCCATCAGTAAATAACGAGCTATTTGTCTTCGATTTTTCATGTGTTAATTATATCACAAAGCCTGTAAATGGGTGAGTAATCTTGTACACCGTTTACGCTCAATCGCTTCTTGAGTGCTATGAATAAAGAGATTTGAATCACCAAATAATAAAAGTTTTTTAGACGCCCGAGTCACGGCTGTATATATAAGCCTTTTTTTAAGTAGAATACTGTGTTCCTTTAAAATTGGCATCATCACAATAGGGTATTCAGAACCCTGTGATTTATGAACAGAAATACAGTAAGCTAAGGCGATATTTAAGATATTTTCAGACGTATACTCAACAATACGTCCTTCAAAATCAACCACTAGTCGGTTTTCTTTCGCATCATCTTCTTTCGCAAAAATGATTTCAATTAACTCGCCAATATCGCCATTATAGACATCATCACTCGGCTGATTTTTGAGCTGTAAGATTTTATCACCTTCCCTAAAGGTAATTGATCCGACTTTAAATTCACGTTTAAACTCATCACTTGGGTTACAAAGCTTTTGAAGGGTATGATTTAAATTATCGATTCCCATCACACCTGAATACATCGGTGATACAACTTGAAAATCATGAATACTGTAACCTGCATCTAAGGCATTAGATATCGTTTGAATTAAAGCTTGTTTAGATTCATAAGCGCTTCCTTCAAACCAACTGATATCTTTGACTAAATTTGAGAAATCAATGCTTTCTTGACGTATTTGATGAGCCAGTGTAATCACATCTGAGCCATCAGCTTGACGATATATGGTTTCTAAAGCCACACTATGAAATTGATGTGACTCAATTAAGTCAGATAAAACATTACCTGGCGCAACCGATGGTAATTGATCACGATCTCCCACGATTAATATTTTCTTTACTTTTTGTGATGCTTTTAAAAGTTGCGCAAATAAATAGGTATCCACCATTGAAAACTCATCAATGATTAAAACATCGACTTCCAAGGGTTCTTGTTCATTTTTGCCATAGGTATTGGTTTCTAAGTCCCATTTTAAAAGGGAATGAATCGTATAAGCTTGTACTTCATTGATTTCACTTAAACGTTTTGCGGCACGTCCGGTTGGCGCAACACAAGCTAATGAGTAAGCAGGGTATAAGCGTTTAAACAAGTGAATCATAGCCCCAACAACAGTTGTTTTACCTGTTCCTGGACCACCGGTTAAAATCATAAAGTTCTCACTGAAAAATTGATGAATCGCTTCTTTTTGTAGTTCATCATATTCAATATTGATTTCAGATTCAAAAATGCTGATTTGTTCTTCGAGTTTTAATTCATCCACTTCAGGCAGTGATTCATAAGGGAATTGACTTAATATGCGGGCAACATAGCGTTCTTCAATGTATTGAGAGACTGGGAAAATCATGCCATCTTCATCCACTAACTTACGCTCAATTAAACACTGTTCAATGATATTCTCAAAATCACTTTGCGGAAATTGTTTTACAAAGCGTGACTGTAATAAATCATAATCAACAAATGAATCACCTGTACGCATACAGATATCCATGGCTAAAGCTGAACAAGCCGCTTTTAGACGTCTTTCATCATCCATGTCAAAGCCCATAGATAAAGCCAATTTATCAGCTGTTTTAAAGCCAATTCCATCGACTTCATCACACATGCGATAAGGGTTTTCTTTAATCACTTCATAGGCTTTCTTACCATAAACTTTTTCTAAGCGCATCACATTACGAATACCAAAGCCATGGGTACTAAAAAAGCGAAGTGCTTCTTCATCTTCTCCAGCTAAGGCAAAACCTTCAATAATCGCATTTCGTTTCTTTTCAGTGTAACCTTTAACTTTTATTAAAAGATCAGGATCTGCTTTAAGTTGATCTAAACATTCTTCACCTAGAGTATCGACAATCACTTGCGCAAATTTCTTACCGATTCCCACAAATAAAGGTGAACTTAAAAAGGAAACAATTGAATCTGGTTCTGTCGGTAATATTCTTCGATATGAGCTGACTTTAAACTGTAAGCCAAAGCGTGGGTGTTCAACATACTCACCACTTAATGAAACCATCATATCTTTAGGAAAATCAGGTAGATAGCCAGTTACGGTAATCATTTTTTCATTAAGTTCGTATAAGCGAAAACGCGCGACAGTATATCGCGTTTTTTTATCGTTATAAATGATGTGGCCAAATTGACCTTTTATTTCAATCTTGTTTTCCATTTAAACTAAAGACATGAGAACTATCCCAATAAAATTATTGAGAAAATGTAGTAGTACAGGGGTATAGATGTTTTGAGATTTATGATAGCTATAAGCAATAATCATGCCTAATACTGAATAACTTGGTAAAAAGGCAAAATCCAGTAAACTCATTTCTGGTGTATACATATGGGCAAAACCAAATGTAAGTCCTGAAATGAAAAGCGCTAGATAAACATTCTTGTCTTTAAAAAGTCCAAAAAAGAATCCTCTAAACAAAAGCTCTTCCATGATCGGGGCATATATCGTTGCGGCCACAATAATAAAAAGGGGACTTGTTTGATACATTTCATTGAGTAAAGCTTGATTTCCTGCGATATCTTGACCACTTAGATAAATGGCTAAACCATTAAAGACCATACTAGAGAGATAAAGCAGTGGTAAGAGTTTAAAGGCTAAAAAGATATTTTCTTTAATATTTGATTTAAATGTTTGCCAACTTTTAAGATATAAATCTTTCGCTAAGATTAAACTTGAAGATAGAATTAAGCTATAAAAAAGAAGGTTGATGTAGACAGTGCTAAGCCATGTTTGCATATTTAATAGATCAGCAATGACAGCATAACCCCGTGGGTATAAAAACATTTGTCCTAAAGTTAAATGAATAAAAAGAATGGCTTGTTGTTTTTTACTTAAATCACTAATCATTTGAGTTTCTCACTGATCAATTTTCTGACATCGACATCTTCTTTATAAATGACATCAATCACACCACCACCCAGACAAATATCACCATCATAGAAGACCGCTTCTTGTCCAGGCACAACGGCTTTGATGCCTTGTGGAAAGGAAACACGAATAGTTTGCTCATCAATTTGTCGAATATATACATCTTGATCCGCTTGACGATATCTAAATTTCGCAGTGCATTTAATCGTTTGAGATAAATCAATGGGATTAAACCAATTGACTTGATTAACATCACAGGAGGTATTAAATAACCATGGATTATCTTCACCTTTAACAACGTATAACTCATTCTTATAGATATCTTTGCCAAGCACAAACCAAGGTCCACGATGGGCTGAGATATCTAGACCCTTACGTTGACCTAAAGTGTAATAAAGCACACCTTTGTGTTGTCCAATGATTTCTTTAGTTTCTAGATTAATAATATTCCCGTTTTTAGCAGGTAAATAATTACTTAAGAATTGTCTAAAGTTACGCTCACCAATAAAACAAATGCCAGTGCTATCTTTTTTGTGGGCAACTTTAATCTGTAATTTATCCGCAATTTCTCGTACTTCAGGTTTTGTGAGTTCACCTAAAGGGAAAAGGGTTTTACTTAAGGCATCTTGTGATATTTGACATAAAAAATAGGATTGATCTTTATTGGAATCAATCGCTCTTAACATCACTGAGTGATCTAACTCATGTTTGACCCGAGCATAGTGGCCCGTTGCCAACATATCAAAGCCATTTTCTTGTGCATATTGAAAGAAGGCATCAAATTTTATGTATTTATTACAGAGGATATCAGGGTTTGGTGTTCGTCCATGTTCATATTCATCTAAAAACGTTTGAAAAACATTGTCCCAATATTCTTGTATATAATCGACTCTTTCTAAAGGGAGTCCTAATTGTTTTGCGACAGCTTTCGCATCTTCATAGTCCTGTTCTTGGGTACAAATCGCTTCATCTAAGGTTGGGTTACCTAAGATGTCATTATTGGTTAAAGAATCCCAATTGCGCATAAAAGCACAGGTCACATCATGACCTGCTTCTTTAAGTAAATAGGCAGCGATGGCTGAATCGACACCACCTGATAATCCAACAAGTATTTTCATAAAGTATTCACATTATAGCACAATAAAAAATCACTCTATTACGGAGTGATTTTAAGTCTTGGTTGATCTGCTTTTTCTAAGTCTGTATCGGTATGACAATCGCCACAAATAGGGTAATTTGGACAATCAATCGTACAGGCTTCTTTAGCCACACGTCTAAGTTCTTTAGGCACAAAGGCATCGATTTCTTCTTCGTCATATCCAACTTGGAAACTCTTTTCATTTAGGATAATTGGTCTCTTTAAAACAGAAGGGTTGAGTTGGATAAACTTAACCAATTCTTTAACGGACATTTCTTCTAAATCAATTTTAGTTTCTTGTATAATCTTCGAACGTTTTGAAATGATATCTTCTGTACCATTTTCACTACGCATCAAAAGATGTTTAATCTCATTCTCATTTAAGAGCGTTGAGAAGATGTTTTTTTCGAGATATTTAAGTTCGCGGTCTTTAAGCCATTGCTTAACTTTACGGCAACTCGCACAACCAGGTGATGTATAAACAACAATCATGTGCACCTCCTTACGTATAAATCATTATACACGAAGTGTGAAAAATGCAAATGATATTGACGAAAAATGTCACAAGTGTTTTACTAATTTAGTCTTATTTACTAAGGAGTGTTTGTATGCAAGAGAAACAAATTCGAAAGTTTGGCTTATTAACAGCTGTTTCGATGATTGTGGGGATTGTTGTTGGATCAGGGATATTTTTTAAAACAGATAATATATTAGAAGCTGTTAATGGTTCAGTCTTACTAGGGGTTCTAGCTTGGGTTTTAGGGGGTATTGGAATTGTTTTTGGAACGCTAAGTATTGCGGTCTTAGCCAAACGTGATGAAAATGTAGGTGGTTTAATTACTTATTGTGAAATGACGTGGGGAAAGCATCTGGGTTATTTAGCTGGTTGGTTTCAAACGGTCTTTTATTATCCAATATTAACGGCTGTCTTATCATGGGTAAGCGCAATGTATTTAACGATGCTTTTAGGCTGGACAGAACCACAAAGTGTTTTTGGACTAAATTTAACTTTTTTACCTGACTGGGCTTTTCCGTTTTCAGTGAATGAATGGGTCTTAAGTTTAAGTTTAATTGCAGGTATTTATACCTTTAATAGTTTTAAAACGCTATGGGCAGGAAAATTTCAATCCATTGCGATGATCATCAAATTATCAGCTTTAGTTTTATTAGCTTTTTTTGGCTTAAGTCGAGGATCTGTAACTGAAGTGATTCATTTTCAAGATCTAAGCATCATTTCTGGTGGTTTTTTTGTGGCTTTGGTTCCCATAGCCTTTGCCTATGATGGTTGGCAAGTTGCGCCATCAATTGCCCACGAAATTAAAAACCCAAAACGCAATCTTCCATTAGCGCTCAGTATTAGTCCACTCATCATTATGAGTATCTATGTAGCGTATTTTTTAGGTATAAATGCGGTTTTAGGTCCTGATAAAATCTTAGAACTTGGGGATGGCGCTGTATCTGTATTTGCACAAATGATCTTTGGTGATATGGGTTATCGCTTAGTTTTATTAGCGGTTAGTATTTCAATTATGGGTACTTTAAATGGTTTAATCTTAGCGTATATTCGTCTACCTTATGCACTCGCATTAAGAAATGAATTACCGATGAGTGAGCAATTATCTAAATTAGATAAAAAGACAGATATTCCAAAAACATCTGCACTACTAACATTAATCATTTCATTATTTTGGTTATTGATTCACTTTGGGACAACGACTGGTGTCATCTATTTAAATTGGTCGATCTTTTCAGGAATATCCATTGATGAAATTTCTATAATGTTGATGTATGTCTTCTTATTAGCCATCTTTATGGGCATTATTAATGATTATAAAAATGGTGAAGTAGAAGGAACCCTTAATGGTTTAGTTTATCCATTCTTTGCGATTGTTGGGGCGATTGCGGCTTTATATGGGGCTTTTTCTAATCCTAAAGTTGCGCTGTACTTAGCTTTATCCATTATCGTGATCATCTTAGGCTTATTTATTCGACCAAAAAAGAAGGTTTAACTTTCATTCATATATGATAAAATACACTCTGTAAAGATGTTGATATAAAGATAAGTAGTGCTTCATTACATTAAAAAAGAGACTTTCTTAGATGCTGAAAAAGAAAGAGTGTAAGAATCATGAATTGGGCTTTATGGAATCGAAGTGAAAACTTACGCGACTTCAGCGTTATGAAGAAGAGATCAAAGCTTTGATAAATAAGGTGGTACCGCGAGAAAATCGTCCTTATATCGGGCTTTTTTGACTTTTAGGAGGAATTTACGTATGAAACGTATGTTAAGTGGTATTAAACCATCAGGTCAATTAACTTTAGGAAGTTACATTGGCGCATTAAAAGAGTTTGTTAAGTATCAAGATGATTATGAGATGTATGTCTTTATTGCGAATTTACATACCTTAACAGTCTATCAAGATCCAAAAGAACTACATAAAAACTTATACGATACGGTTGCGCTTTATTTAGCCTGTGGTCTTGATCCACAAAAGACCAATATCTTCATGCAGTCAAATGTCATGGAACAAGCTCAACTTGGTTTTATCATGGCTTGTAATACATCCTTAGGTGAGTTAAATCGAATGACTCAATATAAAGATCGACAAGCCAAAGGAGAAGAAGGTCTAACGGCTGGATTCTATGTTTATCCAACCTTAATGGCAGCTGATATTTTAGCGTATCAACCTGATTTTGTCCCTGTTGGTGAAGATCAAAAACAACATGTTGAATTAACACGTGATGTGTCTATTCGTATGAATAATAAATTCGGTGAACTCTTTAATGTTCCTCAACCTTTAATTGCGAAAGTAGGGGCACGTATTATGAGTTTATCTGATCCAACTAAAAAGATGAGTAAATCTGATAAGAGTGATAAGGGCTGTATTTATCTTTTAGATGATCCTAAAGTAGCTTATAAAAAAGTTATGTCAGCCGTTACTGATTCATTGGCTAAAGTGGCTTATGATCCAATTAATCAACCTGGCATCTCAAATTTACTTGTTATTCACAGTTCTTTATCAGGAAGAAGTATTGAGGATTTAGTCAAAGAATTTGAAAACGAAGGTTATGGAACCTTTAAAAAAGCGGTGGCTGAAGAAGTGGTCAAACTACTTGAAAGCTTACAAGCTAAATACCATGAAATCATGGATAAAGATGAAGTTCATGAAGCTTTAAGAATAGGTGAAGCAAAGGCGCGTGTAGTGGCTAATGAAACTTTACTTAAGGTTCAAAAAGCAATAGGGATTGAAATCTAAGTTTAGTTTGGTATAATCAACTCGTAATTAAAACTGCTTTGTCTATAAAACGTATCCTTTAGAGAGTGATGTCTTGGTGAAAAATCACATGTACGAAAGCCAACAAAGTCTATGATCCTAAAGATCCGTGTCACTTACGTTATAAAGTAATCAAGGTGCATGACATTGTCATGAATCAGGATGGTACCGCGTGTGTTTAAACAAACGTTCCTGTTATTTAGGGACGTTTTTATATTTTGGAGGATAAAGATATGAAATATCGCAGTGGAAATGAAGTTAGACAATTATTCTTAGATTACTTTAAATCAAAAGGTCATATGATCGAACCTGGTGCTTCTTTAGTACCGGTAAATGATCCAACTTTACTATGGATTAATAGTGGTGTTGCGGCTTTAAAGAAATATTTTGATGGGAGTGTAAGACCTAGTAATAATCGTATTGCGAATGCGCAAAAATGTATTCGTACTAATGATATTGAGAATGTGGGTAAAACAGCACGTCATCAAACATTCTTTGAAATGTTAGGTAACTTTTCAATTGGAGATTATTTTAAAGAAGATGGTCTTAAGTTTGCTTGGGAGTTTTTAACATCTGAAGAATACATTGGGATGGATAAAGATAGAATGTATGTCACCATTCATCCAAGTGATGATGAAGCGTATCGCATTTGGACTGAAGTGATTCACTTTGATCCAAAGAAAATCTTAAAAACTGAACATAACTATTGGCAAATTGGTGAAGGTCCATGTGGTCCTAACTCAGAAATTTTCTATGATCGTGGTTTAGACTATGATCCAGAAAATATTGGTGAAAAACTCTTTTTTGAAGAAATTGATAATGATCGCTATATTGAAATTTGGAATGTTGTTTTCTCACAATACGATGGTAAAGAAGGGGTAGCTCGTGAAGATTATAAAGAGTTACCACAAAAAAATATCGATACAGGAATGGGCTTTGAACGTTTAATCTCCTTAGTTCAAGGCGTTGAAACAAACTTTGATACAGATGTCTTTATGCCTGTTATTAAAGAAGTCGAAAAACTTGCGAAGCATCCATACTCAGATGAGTATAAAATGGCGTATCGCGTTATCGCAGACCATATTAGAACGGTTGTCTTTGCCTTAGCTGATGGGGCTTTATTCTCTAATGAAGGCAGGGGTTATGTCTTAAGAAGAATCTTAAGAAGAGCCGTACGTTTTGGGATTAAATTAGAGATTGAAGGTGCTTTTATGCATCAACTCGTACAAACGGTTGCTTCAATGATGTCGCCTTTCTATGCTTATGTTGAAGAAAAAGTTGAATACATTGAAAAACTTGTTTTAGCGGAAGAAAAACGATTCCATAAAACACTTAATGCCGGTGAAAACCTCTTAATGAATGCTTTAGATGATTTAAATGAAGGCGATACCTTAGATGGTGAAGTATCATTTAAACTCTATGATACCTATGGTTTCCCCTATGAACTTACCAAAGAGATTGCAGAAGAAAAAGGCTTTTTAGTGGATGAAGCTGGTTTTAAAGCTGAAATGAAAAAACAACGTGATCGTGCGCGTGCTGCTGTTGAAAAAACAGAGTCGATGGGTTCACAATCGGTTGACTTAATGAACTTTGAAGCAAAGAGTGAATTTATCGGTTATGAAACCTTTAAAACAAACGCAAAAGTTATCGCATGTTTTAAACAAGGACAACAAGTCGATAGTTTAGATGAAAGTGGTGAAGTGGTCTTTGATCAAACTGTTTTCTATGCTGAGAGTGGTGGTCAAGTCGCTGATATTGGAACCATTCATTTTAAAGATGGCGTTGCAAATGTTATGGATGTTCAAAAAGCACCGCTTAAACAACATTTACACTCAATAGAATTGGTCTATGGTGAACTTAAAGTCGGGGATGAGGTTGAATTAGCGATTGATACAAATCGTCGTCAACGTATTATTGCGAATCACTCATCTGCACATTTACTACAAGCAGCATTACAAAAAATTGTAGGTGATCATATTCACCAAGCAGGATCTTTTGTTTCAGATGAATATGTTCGTTTTGACTTTACCCATTTTGAAAAGGTCAATGATGATCAACTCAAACAAATTGAAGAAGAAATCAATACGGCTATTTCACGTCATATTCCTGTCGCAAAAGAAGTCATGGCACTTGATCAAGCTAAAGAGAAAGGCGCAATGGCACTGTTCTCTGAAAAGTATGAGGATGAAGTACGGGTTGTCACGATGGGTGATGTGTCGATGGAACTATGTGGTGGATGTCATGTGGATAATACCCAAGAGATTGGGCTGTTTAAATTGGTTTCTGAAGAATCCATTGGTTCAGGTATTCGACGTATTGTGGGTAAAACAGGTTTTAGTGCTTATGAAGATTTCTTAGCTTATCAAAAACAACTTGAAGAAATTGCTTCATACTTTAAAGCGAATACAATTTCAAATGTAGAAAATCGCGTGTCTTTAAGTCTTAAAGAAAATACAGCCCTTAAACAAGAATTAGGGTCTTTGAAACAAAAATTAGCCAGTGCTGAAAGTAAATCACTCTTAGATAATATGGTCAGTGTTGGGGCTTATAAACAACTCATCGCACGCGTTGATGTGGATGCGAAAGATTTAAGACTCTTAGCTGAAAACTTAAAAGCACAAGTACCAAATAGTTTTATTCTTTTAGGATCAAGTTTTAATGATAAAGTGGCGTTTGTCGCATCTTGTGGACCAGAAGCGATTGAAGCTGGTTTTAAAGCGGGTGATGTCGTTAAAAAAGTTGCGTCACTTTGCGGTGGTAATGGCGGTGGACGTCCTGATTTTGCGCAAGCAGGTGGTAAGGATGCTTCTAAGCTAGATGAAGCACTAAATCTCTATCGTTAAAGTGATTTATTGTTTATGAATAAACATATTTACGGTATTATAAATATATAAAGGAGGGTTCATCGTGAGTAAATCAAACACAGAAACCGTCGCATTTAAATCTGAACAAGTTAGAAGAGACAATATCAAATCTGTCTTAAAACAAGTTAAAGACGCTTTAGAAGAGCGCGGATATAATGCGGTCAATCAATTATCCGGTTACTTAATCTCCAATGATCCCGCATATATTTCAAGCCATAAGAATGCACGTAGTTTAATTCAAACGGTTGAACGTTATGAAATCATTGAAGAACTAGTAAAAACTTATCTGGAAGAAGGCGAATGAAAGCAGTCGCTTTAGATCTAGGCACAAAAACCGTGGGGGTTGCGATAAGTGATCCATCCGGTTTTTTAGCATCACCACTTGTGACACTACGTTTTGAAAGTGAAGATTATGATGATGCGCTTAATCAAGTTGAAGCCTTATTAAATGAGCACCCAGTGGATGCGATCATTTTAGGTTTTCCTAAAAACATGGATGGCAGTGTCGGTTATTCGGGAGAACGATCACTTTTCTTTAAAGAAGAGATGGAACAATTCACTCAAACACCGATTATTTTATGGGATGAGCGTTTAACTTCTGTTGCGGCTCATAAAATATTGCATTCAAACAATCAAAAACAAAAAAAGCATAAGAAAGTGGTCGATCAAGTCGCAGCTGTTCAAATGCTTCAAGAATATTTAGATGCACAGAAAGTGAAATAGTATGGAACAAGCAGAAAAAACATTAGTGATCATTGATGATCAAGGCAACGAAATTACCATGGAAGTGGTGTATGTATATCAAGATCAAGAATCAAAAGAAAAATATGTCTTTTATATCGATCCTAGTGATGAAGAAGGCGAAGTTTTTGTTTCCGCTTATGATGACGATGGCCACTTAAGAGCGGTTGAAGATCAAGCAGAGTGGGCAAAATTAGACGAGGTATTCGAAACGTATGTACGTAGCGAAGAAGAACAAGAAGAAGCTCAAGCTTAAATGGATCTTTGCGTCACTACTAGTCATTATTTTAGCTAGTGGTGCTTTTATCCTCAATTATGTTAATTCAAATTTAGATGCAATAGGATCAAGTGAAGATGTCACTTCTTTTATCGTTGAAGAAGGGGATACTTTAGGATTGATTTCCGATAAATTGATTGAAAAAGAATTGATTTCTAATGCCTTTGTCTTTGAACAATACGCAAAATATGTTGAACTCACTGATTTTAAAATTGGTGTGTATTATTTAAACTATGGAATGGATGCGAATACTATCCTTACGGTTTTAAATGATCCAACGGCGGCTGTGCCTAAGGATGTCATTATTACCATTGCTCCAGGCGATTGGGCAAAAACAATCGCTGAAAAACTTGCTGAACAATGTATTAATGTCACAGCTGATGATTTATTAAGCTTATGGAATGACGAAGACTATATCAGATCCTTAATGCCAACTTATTCTGTTTTAACTCAAGACATGTTTGTTGAAGGGGAAAAGGTATTGCTTGAAGGTTATTTAATGCCTGAAACCTATTTTATGAATCCTGAAGCTTCAGCTGATTCATTAACACGACGTATCTTAAATCAAACACAAAAAGTCTATGATGAAAATAAAGCTGCTTTTGATGCATCGAATTTTAATGTGCATGAAGTCTTAACATTTGCCTCTATCGTCCAATTTGAGGCTAAGACAACTGAAGATATGCAAATGATCTCACAAGTATTCTTAAATCGAATGGATGCCAATATGGCTTTGCAAAGTAGTGTGACTGTTTGTTATGCACTCTATGAATATGATAGCTGGCGTGATTGTGAGAATTTAGATAATCAGCAAATCGATTCACCTTATAATACGTATTTGTATAAAGGTTTACCGGTTGGACCTATTACTAATCCTAGTGAACAAAGTATTGTTGCGACTTTAAACCCAATTGATAATGATTACTTATTCTTCATTGCTGATATTTATGGTGATGGTACGGTTATTTACGCAAAGACTTATGCAGAGCATTTAGTTAATGTTGAAAAATATTTAAAATAAGAGGAGAGTCTATGATTGTTATCGGAATTGCAGGGGGATCTGCATCAGGGAAAACATCACTATCTAAACGTTTGAAAAAAGCGTTTGAAGATACGCAATCGATTACGATTATTCGTCAAGATGATTACTATAAAGATCAAGCGGATATGACGATGGTCGAGCGTTTAAAAGTGAACTATGATCATCCATTTGCCTTTGATAATGATTTATTGGCAGCGCATTTAAAACAACTAAAATCAGGAGTTTCAATTAATAAACCAACCTATGATTTTATTGAATATACCAGAGCAGAAGAAGTTGAAGAGATTGCACCTTGCGATGTTTTAGTCTTAGAAGGACTATTTGTCTTAGAAGACGAAAAGATTCGTGAACAATTAGATATTAAGTTATTTGTAGATACCGACGCGGATGTTCGATTTATCCGTCGCTTATCACGTGATGTAAGAGATCGTGGTAGAACATTAGAAAATGTGATTGGGCAATACATGTCTACGGTTCGCTCTATGCATGACCAATTTATTGAACCATCAAAGCGATACGCGGATGTGATTATCCCTGAAGGTGGTAAAAATGAAGTAGCGGTGGACTTGCTTACCACCAAAATCAGTAGCATACTAGTCGCGAATATGCTATAATCTCAAAGCAAATTAATTAAGGAGATCACTAAATGGCACAAGAAAAAGTACGCGTAACACAAGCCGGTTACGACGAGTTAAAACAAGAACAAGATCATTTAATCCATACCGTCCGTGCAGAAGTTATTGAAGACTTACAAGCGGCTCGTGCTCAAGGGGACTTATCAGAAAATGCTGACTATGATGCAGCGCGTGATAGACAAGCTCGTGTTGAAGCACGTATTAGAGAATTAGAAAACATCTTTTTAAACATTGAAATCATTGATGCTGAAGCTGGTAAAAACCTGTTTGTTAAATTAGGTGCTAAAGTTACCATTGAATCAAACGATGGTACTCAAGAAACCTACACAATTGTTTCATCTGTAGAAGCAGATCCTCTTAACGGAAAACTTTCAAACGTTACACCATTAGCCGTTGCGCTTATGGATAGAGCTGTATCTGATGAATGGATTGAAGTTGAAGTAGAACCACGTGAAAGTGTAAAAATTCTAGCAATCGAGTAGGACTATTACAAATTAATGCAAATACTAAGGCATGAGAACTCTCTTATGTCTTTTTATTTGTTTCATGATGTCTAGTTGCACAAAACTTGATACTCAAAGTTCATTGCAGGTAGATATGATAAGCGTCACTGTTACATATCCTGATCAAAGAAGTGAAAAAGTTGAATTAGAACTTTATAGTACCGTTGAAGATCTTTTAGATTTGATCGATTGTGAGAACTGCGATTTTTCGCGTTTAAATCCACAAAGTGCACTCCATCCAGATGATGTAATTGTTTTATATGAAATAAGTGATGAGTGTATTTCACTTAATCAAGGAACTTTGGACGAACTCGATACACTTCCAGGCATTGGTCCTGCTTTATCTGAGCGCATTATTGATTATCGTAATTCAAATGGTTACTTTCAAAAACTTGAAGATATTATGTTAATCAAAGGAATTAAGGAAAAACTCTTCGCAAAAATAGAAGCTTATATTTGTTTATGACTTCTCTTTTAGCGGCTTTAGCCAGTGAGATATTTATACAAGTCACTTGCAAAAATGTTCTATATAATCTTATTTTTATATTTCTCATATTAATATTTTCAAAACGTGTTTATAAACTACCTTTTATTTTCTTTTCTTTCATTTTAATCTTGCGTTTTTATATTGGTTTTGATATAGAACAGTTTGATGAAGGTCGTGTCGTAGAAATTAATCAATCATCTGTCATCATACAAAATGGTGTTATGAAAGAATTGGTTTATAATATCGACTTAAATGATGTTTCACTAGGGGATATCATTAGTGTAAATAATATTCAAGACATTGATGATGAAGTTCATCTATTTGGCTTCAATATAAATCAATGGGCACAAGCAAACCATATTATTGCCGATGCTCAATATGTAAAAACGATTCAAAAAGCAAATCCTGTCTTACGTTTTTTGTCTTATGAAAATGCTTCAAATATCGAATTTCAAGAATGGTATCGACATATTCTATTTCAAGTGAGACATGATAGTGTCGTTGGAATATTATTTTCCATTGGTATTCTTTTTAGCACGCTAATTTCTTTTTTAGAACAAATTCTTAAGTCATTTAAAACCAAAGATATTATTATATACTGTTTTATATTTCTATTATTGTATGTCTTGGGTCAACCACTATCGCTCATTCGAATACTTATTTTTAGAATCGTTAGACAAGTTATTCCACGCAAAGATCATCATTTCTTTTTTAATTTTATTTTGCTTTATTTAATTGAACCGATCGGTTTAACACAGATTTCTTGGGTGTTACCATTAGCCTTATCTGCCTTATCGCGTTTTAGTTTTAAAGCACAAAAGATAATCGAATTAGGGTCTATTTTATCAATGGTTTTTTTATCGTTTTCTATGCGTTTTAGCTTAATTTTTATATTTTTATATCAAAGTTTAAGAAAACTATTTCCATTTATTTTATTATTTGTATTTGCTGCTAGATGTTTACCTTTTTTACAAAATCCATTTGTAAGTTCGATGAAACTCTTTAATGATTCGATAAATCATGTGAAAGGTTTTATTTTAATCAATGGACATCTAAGTTTATTAAGTTTGTGTGCTGTGATTTGTTTATTTCAATTAAGAATAAAAAATGTTTATTGGTTAAGTATCTTTGTATTTATAGTATTTATCTTAAATCCAATCACAATACTTCCACTCTTTAATCAAATAACGATGATTAATGTGGGGCAAGGTGATAGTTTCTTGTTTCAGTCAGCCTTTAATCAAGAGGTAATTCTATTAGATACAGGAAATGCCTATGCCTTTAATGATGTTATTGCGGCAATTGATTACTTTGGCTTAAAAGAAATCGATGTTATGACGATTACACATGCAGATGCTGATCATAGCGCAAATGTTGATGCATTGATGGATCTTGTAAATGTCAAAAAGATTGCGTCTTATGATGAAGAAATAGTGTTCTCAGACACATCACTCATTCAAATTAATGAAATGCTATACAGTAATGAAAATGATAACTCAAAAGTCTATTATTTAAATAGTGAAGGGATTGAGTTTCTCTTTCTTGCGGATGTTTCAACCTTAGTTGAAAAACAACTCATAAAAACATATCCGAATTTATCAGTAGATGTATTAAAACTAGGACATCATGGCTCGTATACATCGACGTCCTTAGATTTGCTTCATCAAGTACAAGCAAGTCTTGCGCTACTATCAGTAGGAAGAAATAATTATGGGCATCCAAGTGAAAGTGTACTTGAATCATTAAGTAAATATCATCTAGAAACTTTAAATAGTTTAGAAGACGGCGATAGTATTTTACGCTTTTATAAGGGTTTTCTTTTTGTGAAAACGCTTAAGCGATCTTTTTATATGACTTTCGCACAATGAAGACTTTGTTTCTTGTTATAATGTGTGAGTATGAATACACTTTTATATGGAAATGAAAGCTATCTCTTAAATCAAGCTTTAAATGATTTATTAAATAATCGTTTGGGTGCAGATTTTGCGATGAATACGGTTGTTTATGATGCGTCAGTTCAACCTTTTTCTTTGCAAGCGGCACTCGATGATGCAGATACTTTACCAATGTTTTCAGATCACAAAGTGGTTGTCATTAAAAATGCCGTTTTTTTAACGAAATCTAAATCACTCACAAAAGATGAAATTGATTCATTAACACGTTTTTTAAATCAAGAAAGACCTGAGTCAACTTTAGTATTTATGCATGATAACGATAATATCGATACCAATAAAGCCTATGTTAAAGAGTTGAAAAAACATGCAGAAGTGATTCGAGTTAAAAAATTAGATACACGAAACTTTAGAGATGAAGTACAACGTTTAATCAAAGAAAAAGGTCTAAGAATGACTCGACCTGCCTTTGAAACGTTAATATTTAGATTAGATGAGAATTTAGCCAATGCCCATCAAGAAATTGAAAAATTAGAAATCTATGGACGACACATGGACGTAGAAGATATTGAAGCTTTAGTATCACGTCCTTTAGATAATGAAGTCTTTCATTTAGTAAATGCGATTATGGATAAAGACATGAAACGTGCATTTTCAATATGGACAGACATGATGGTATTAAATATGGAACCTTTATCTTTTGTTGGATTAATCGCATCTCAACTTCGTTTAATGTATCAAGTCGCACTTTTAAATAAAGAAGGATATCATCGTGAAGAGATGATCAATCTATTATCTGTCAGTACACCAACGATTAATGTTGGACGCGTTAATCGTATGTTAGCACTATCACGTAAAACAAATCCAGATCGTATTTTAGAAGTTTTAAATCATCTCGCAAGCCTAGATCAAAAAAGTAAGATGGGTTTAGTGGATAAACGTTTTGGTTTTGAACTGTTTTTAATCGAGGCGATGATCTAATGGAATCTATACAAGAACTCTATCGTATTGGTCCAGGACCATCATCATCCCATACCATTGCACCATGGCGTGCTGCGACCTTGTTTAAAGAAAAATACAATGAAGCAGTCAGTTTTTCGGTTGAACTCTATGGTTCTTTATCTTTAACGGGTAAAGGTCATATGACAGATCAAATCATCATAAATACCTTTAAGCCAAAACCATGTACCATTCAATTTAGATTGAATTGGGAATATAAATATGACAATGGTTTAATTTTTAGAGCATACGATGCACGTGCCACAGAAATTGCGAAATGGACCGTTTTTTCCTTAGGTGGTGGAAGCATTAAAATCTTAGAAGAACCCACTGTAATGGCTCATACAGTGTATCCGTACGCTTCTATGGAAGAAATTATCTTAGAAGTTAAACGACTTCATTTCACACTTCCACAATTAGTATGGACTTATGAGCCTCATTTACATGAGCATTTATCGGATGTTCTAACAACGATGTTTTCAGCTGTTAAGCGTGGCTTAGAATCATCGGGTGTGATGCCTGGAAAACTTGAAGTAGAGAAGATTGCAAAATCTTTGTATTTACAAGCTCGATCTCAAGATGATGAACATGAAGAGAAACGTTTAAAATTAATCGCCTATGCTTATGCCAATTCTGAAGAAAATGCAAGTGGTCATATGGTTGTGACTGCACCTACATTAGGTGCAAGTGGCGTAATGGCTAGCTTAATGTATCATCTCTATTATGATTTAGGAATTACCCGCCATAAACTCATAGAAGCTTTAGAAGTGGCTGGTTTATTTGGCAATGTGATTAAGAAGAATGCGACAATCTCTGGTGCCGTAGGTGGTTGTCAGGCAGAAATAGGTTCAGCTTGTTCAATGGCGGCAGCGGCTTATGCTTATGTTTTGGGTTTAAGTGTAGATGTGATAGCTTACGCGGCAGAAATTGCGATGGAACATCATTTAGGTTTAACCTGTGATCCAGTGGGTGGCTATGTGATTATTCCTTGCATTGAACGAAATGCTGCGGCAGTTCTAAGAGCGATGGATGCAGTGCTAATGGCAAAAACCATTTCAAAGGCAAAACCAAATCGAATATCCTTTGATCAAGTCGTGCACACAATGAACTATACAGGTCAAAAAATCGTACGTGAATTAAAAGAAACCTCACTAGGAGGTTTAGCACAAGAAGTGGATGTTATAGAAGAATAGATATAAAAAAACAATCTCGAATTTGAGATTGTTTTGATTTTTATAAAGAATTAACTTTACTTGCTAAACGAGCTTTTTGACGAGCAGCATAGTTTTTGTGGTGAAGACCAGAACTGACTGCTTTGTCTAATTTAGAATTAGCTACATCAAACGCTTCTTTTGCAGCAGCAGCATCTTTGGCTTCGACAGCTTTTAAGACATTCTTAATAGCTGTTTTTAAAGCTGTTTTTTCAGATGTGACGGCTAAACCACGTTTGAGGTTAGTCAATGCACGTTTCTTTTGTGATTTGATTTGTGGCACAACGACACCTCCTTTTTTACAGTTGCCTATGCATTATAACAAACTATAAAATGCAATGCAAGATAAGAACAACTAAGCTTATATAGCTTATGATATAATTAATCGACAAGGAGGGAAAAGGGCATGAAAAAACGCGTTATCTTTATGGGAACACCCCAATTTGCGACATCAATATTACAAGCTCTTTTAGAAACTTCTTGTGAGATTATCGCGGTCGTATCTCAACCAGATCGTAAGGTGGGTCGTAAACAAATACTACAAGCAACACCTGTTAAACAATTAGCTGTTGAACAAAATATTCCTGTTCTTCAACCAGAAAAAATCAGCGATGCTTATGAAAAAATCAAGGCTTTAAATCCAGATTTAATTGTGACTTGTGCTTATGGTCAATTTATCCCACAAAGAATTTTAGAGTTACCAATGTATAAATGTGTGAATGTCCATGCATCATTACTACCTAAATATAGAGGGGGAGCTCCCATCCATATGGCGATTGTTAATGGTGAAAAAGAAAGTGGAATTACACTAATGCGCATGGTCAAAAAAATGGATGCTGGAGCTATTCTATTTCAAGATAGCGTTATCATTGAAAAAGACGAGACAATGGGCTCATTACATGATAAACTTCAAGTCTGTGGTGCGAATTTATTAAAGCAACATTTTGAAGATTTATTTGATGAAAACATCAAAGAATACCCTCAAGATGAAACGTGTGTTAGCTTTGCGCCAAATATCTCTCGTGAGATGGAATTTGTATCGTTTAATCGAAAGTCTAAAGATGTCGTCAATCACATCAATGGTTTATCACCATGGCCAGTGGCATATGGTATCTTAGACGATAAAAAAATTAAATTCTATATTGCGAAAGAAAAAGAATACAAAGGGGAAGAAATTGCTGGAACCATATTAGGTTTAATTGACAAATCTATTGCGATTAAAACTTTAGATGGCTGTGTACTTGTATCTGATCTTCAACTCGAAGGGAAGAAACGAATGGATGCACATTCAGTATGGGCTGGTAATGCTGAAAGTCTGAACCAACATACATTTAAGGAGACATTATGAAAGTCAAAACACTTGCTCTAACTTCTGTTTTTATTGCCTCTATTGTATTACTTACAATGTGGCCAACAATGCCTATTCCTGTGGTTGGTGGATATTTTAATTTTGGAGATGTACTTGTCATGTCTATGGCTTATACATTAGGCTTACCGCTAGCACTACTTGCTGGGGTAGGAGCTGCTTTAGCTGATATTTTATTGGGTTGGGGTCAATATGCCATATTTACCCTTATTATTAAATCATCAGAAGCAGCGATTATTGCCTTCTTTGTTAAAAAGGATACTGTTCCGTTCTATGCTTATATTTTAGCGGGGACTTGGATTGCGGTTGGTTATGGTTTAACCGATGCTTTCTTATCCAGTTCAATAGCGATGTTTATTCCTTCTTTTATGGCTAATATTGCTCAAGGTTTAATTTGTGCTGTACTCGCTTATAGCTTATTACCTTTATTTAAACGATTAACGAAAAACTTTTAGAAAAAACTTATGGATCAATCAAAAATACGAAATTTCTCAATTATTGCGCATATCGATCACGGTAAATCTACCTTAGCTGATCGAATTTTAGAGATGACTGAAACTCTACAAACCCGTGAAATGGTTTCTCAAGTTTTAGATTCTTTAGAATTAGAGAGAGAAAGAGGCATTACCATTAAGCTTAATGCGATTCAAATCGCTTATAAAGCACTTGATGGTGAAACCTATGTTCTACATTTAATCGATACGCCAGGACATGTTGACTTTACTTATGAAGTATCTCGATCACTTGCGGCATGTGAAGGGGCTGTTTTAGTCGTTGATGCGGCGCAAGGGATAGAAGCACAAACCCTAGCGAATGTGTATCTAGCACTAGACAATGATTTAGAAATTTTACCGGTGATTAATAAAATTGATTTACCGGCAGCTGATCCAGAGCGTGTAAAACACGAAATAGAAGATGTGATTGGTTTAGATTGTTCTGAAGCACCACTCATTTCTGCCAAAAGTGGTATTAATGTGCGTGATGTCTTAGAACAAGTCGTTAAACACGTACCCGCTCCAAGTGGGGATTTAAATGCACCACTAAAAGCGTTAGTCTTTGATTCACTCTATGAGTCCTATCGTGGTGTTATCTGTTTTGTGCGTATTCAAGAGGGATCTGTAAAAGTCGGTGATGAAATTCGTTTTATGGCTACAAATGCGACTTATACCGTCACTGAAGTGGGTGTACGTACACCTAAAGAAATTAAAAAGAAAGAATTAGTCACTGGTGAAGTTGGTTGGTTAGCCGCAAGCATTAAATCTGTTAAAGATGTTCATGTCGGTGACACGATCACTTTAGATGAAAATCCTGCATCAGAAGCATTACCAGGTTATCGTCAATTAAATTCCATGGTTTTTTGTGGTTTATACCCGGTTGATGCGAATCGATACAATGATTTACGTGATGCTTTAGAAAAACTACAACTTAATGATGCTTCCCTAAAATTTGAAGCTGAAAGTTCACAGGCTTTAGGCTTTGGTTTTAGATGTGGTTTCTTAGGACTATTACACATGGATGTGGTTCAAGAGAGATTAGAGCGAGAATATAACCTTAATCTAATTGCGACAGCTCCATCTGTTGTTTATCATTCATATTTAAGCGATGGATCTATGGTTAAAGTTGATAATCCAGCTTTTTTACCTGAAGTTACACGTATTCAACATATGGAAGAACCTTATGTTAAGGCTACAATTATGGTCCCAAAGGAATTTGTTGGACCAGTGATGGAACTTTGTCAAAAGAAACGTGGTAATTATGTCGATATGGTTTATATCGATAACACGCGTAATAACTTAGTTTATGAATTACCTTTAGGGGAAATCGTTTTTGATTTCTTTGATAAACTCAAAACAGTCACTAAAGGTTATGCTTCATTTGACTATGAATTTATTGGTTATCAACAAAGTAAGTTAGTCAAAATGGATATCATGATTAATGGTGATACTGTTGATGCTTTATCGACGATTGTTCATCGTGATTTTGCTTATCCTCGTGGAAAAGTGATTGTTGAAAAACTAAGAACCTTAATCCCTAGACAACAATTTGAAATTCCTATTCAAGCTGCGATTAATCATAAGATTATTGCCCGTAGTGATATTAAAGCTTTACGTAAGAACGTGCTTGCGAAATGTTATGGCGGTGACGTATCTCGTAAACGTAAACTTTTAGAGAAACAAAAAGAAGGTAAGAAACGGATGAAAAACGTAGGTTCTGTAGAAGTTCCACAAGAAGCGTTTATGGCTGTTTTATCAATGGATGAATAAAGAGAACCTCATTTCTAAAATTGAAGCTTATCGAAAGCAAAAAGGCTGGGATAAGACTGATACTCCTCACAATTTGGTTAAATCTATTGTTGTTGAATCCGCTGAGCTTTTAGAATGCTTTATGGATGAAACTGTAAATTTAGACGATGTGAAATCAGAACTAGCAGATGTACTAATGTACGCCATCTCTTTAGCTAATGATTTAAATGTAGATATCGAAGACATTATCGAAGAAAAATGGATCGATGTAGATAAAAGGTACAAAGATGTCGATTAAAGCACTCTACATCCATGTACCTTTTTGTGCGCACATTTGTGCTTACTGTGACTTTATGCGCGTTGGATATCATCCTAAACTTGTTCAAGATTATTTAAATGCATTAAGACTCGAGTATGAAGATGTAAATACTGATTTTATTGATACCGTTTATTTTGGGGGTGGAACTCCCTCAGTATTAAATATTGAAGAACTTAAACAGTTATTTGATATCTTTCAAAAAGAGATCAATCAAGCTACAGAAATTACCTTTGAGATTAATCCTGAAACGCTAACTGAAGAAAAAGTGCTTTTATTAAAAGAAAGAGGCATCAATCGTGTTTCTTTAGGGGTTCAATCTTTCAATCAAAATGAGTTGATTGAAATGGATCGAAAACACACAACAAATGATATTTCCACTTCAATTGAACTGTTAGGTAAACATGGTCTAAGTAATATTTCAATTGATCTAATGTATGCACTGCCTTTACAAACAATTGATAGTTTGAAAACTAGTTTAAAACAAATGTTTGCCTATGATTTACCTCATTTTTCTATCTATGCTTTAACCATCGAAGAAAATTCTGCGTGGGGTCGACAAAAAAGACAAAAAATAGATGAAGACATAGAAGCTGATATGTATGAACTGATATGTGAAGAAGCACTTAAATATGGTTACCGTCATTATGAAATCTCTAATTTCACAAAAGCTAATCCCTCACTTCATAATCTTCATTATTGGGCGTATGACAATTATCTAGGTTTAGGTCCTGGTGCCCATAGTAAATTAGATTGTCAACGCTTAGAGAATACTCGAAATTTTAATGACTACATTAAAAATCCAAATCTTAAAAAAGTCATTGATTTAAGTTCTTATGAACTTGCCTTTGAATCATTAATGATGGGTTTAAGAGTCGATACAGGAATAGAGATTGCGGGTTTTAATCAAAAAACAGATCATGATTTATTGAAAGATTATGACTCTGTAATACAAAAACACATCAAAAATGGCTATTTAGTTCTTAAAGATGGTTATTTGAAAGCGAGTGAAACAGGACGAGAACTCTTGCACGAGATATTAGTTGACTTTATACAAGACTAAATGATAAAGTAATAAGGCTTTATGACTGGGTTTAGTGGAATCTCCAACCTTAGACTCGGTGATGAAGGACAGAAATAAATAGGAGGATAAGCACATGTTATCAAAACAAGAAAAAACAGCAATCATTGAAAAGTATGCACGTTCTAAAGGTGATACAGGTTCAGCTGAAGTTCAAATCGCAGTATTAACTGCTCAAATCGAACGTTTAACTGAGCACATGAAAGTCAACAAAAAAGACTATCACTCAAACCGTGGATTACTTAAGATGGTTGGTAATCGTCGTTCATTATTGAACTACTTGAAAAATGAAGATGTACAGCGTTACGCTGATCTCATCGCAAGCTTAGGTTTACGTAAATAACAGTCGAAATTCGACTGTTTTTTTTATATCTATATATAAATTTGTGAACATGATATACTAGGGCTTGTTAAAGAGGTAAAGAAATGGCAAAACAAGTATTTAATTTAGATTTCTGTGGCAGAAATCTACAAGTGGAAACGGGAGAAATTGCCAAACAAGCCGGTGGATCCGTGCTTGTCCGTTATGAAGACACAGTGGTGTTATCAACAGCTGTTGCTTCAAAAAATGCAAAAGATCTCGATTTCTTTCCACTCACTATTGGATATGAAGAAAAACTCTATTCAGTAGGTAAGATTCCTGGAGGATTCTTAAGACGTGAAGGACGTCCTAGCGAATTTGCGACATTAAGCGCACGTTTAATTGACCGTCCAATCCGTCCACTATTTGCGGAAGGTTTCCGTAATGAAGTTCAAGTTGTTAATACAGTCTTATCTGTAGACAACAATTACTCACCACGTATGGCTGCGATGTTTGGAGCATCCGCTGCATTATGTGTTAGTGATATTCCATTTGATGGACCTATTGCTGGGGTAACAGTTGGACGTGTTAATGGTGAATACATCATTAATCCAAGTATTGAAGAGCTCGAAAATTCAGATATTGATTTAATTGTTGCAGGGACTAAAGATGCGATTAATATGGTTGAAGCTGGCGCAAAAGAAGTCAGTGAAGAAGCAATGTTAGAAGCAATGTTATTTGGTCATGAATACATTAAAAAATTGTGTGCATTCCAAGAAGAAATTCGTGAAAAAGCTGGTAAAGAAAAACGTGAAATTAAACTTTACAGTATTGATGCTGACTTAGATAAAGAAGTTCGCGACTATTGTGAAAAAGGCTTGCGTGAAGCTGTGGCGATTAAAGAAAAACTCGTTCGTTATGGCAAAATCGATGATATTGAAGCAGATACATATGCACACTTTGAAGAAAAATTGGATGATGCGAAAGCACTTAAACAAGTTAAAGAAATTACTCACGGCATTGTGGCCGATGAAGTACGTCGTTTAGTTTCAATTGAAAAGATTCGTCCTGATGGTCGTGCAATTGATGAAATTCGTCCGCTTGACTCACAAGTCGATTTACTACCTAGAGTTCATGGATCAGCTGTTTTCACACGTGGTGAAACACAAGTTTTATCTGTTTGTACTTTAGGGGCATTAAATGATAACCAAATTATTGATGACTTAAGTGTTGTTGATTATAAACGCTTTATGCATCACTATAACTTCCCACCTTATTCAGTGGGTGAAACAGGACGTATGGGATCACCTGGCCGTCGTGAAGTCGGACATGGTGCGTTAGGCGAAAGAGCTTTAGCTCAAGTCTTACCAAGTGAAGAAGAGTTTCCATATGCAATTCGTTTAGTTGCAGAAACATTAGAATCTAATGGTTCTTCATCACAAGCATCCATTTGTGCTGGTTCAATGGCTCTTATGGCATCTGGTGTTCCAATTAAAGCGCCTGTAGCTGGTATTGCCATGGGTCTTGTAACTTATGGTGATCACTATACTGTTTTAACTGATATTCAAGGTATGGAAGATCACTTCGGTGATATGGACTTTAAAGTCGCAGGTACTATGTCAGGTATCACGGCTTTACAAATGGATATTAAAATTGCTGGCTTAACTGAAGAAATTCTTAAAGAAGCTTTAGCTCAAGCTAAAGTTGGCCGTGAGCACATCATGCAAAACATGTTGACTGCGATTGATGCAGTTCGTCCAGAAGTTGGTACATATGCCCCTAAGATCGCAAAATTACAAATTGCTCCAGATAAAATCAGAGATGTTATCGGTGCGGGTGGTAAAGTGATCAACCAAATCATCGAAGATTGTGATCAAGTCAAGATCGATATTGAAGATGATGGTCGTGTCCTTATTTATCACACAGATGGTGCTGCCATTGCGAAAGCAAAATCAATCATTGAAAACTTGGTTAAAGAAGCAAAAGTGGGTGAAGTTTATGATGCGAAAGTTGTTCGTATTGAAAACTTTGGTGCCTTTGTTGAATTATTCCCAGGTACAGATGGACTACTTCATGTATCTAAAATCAATTGGACACGTGTTGAGAAACCAAGTGATGTGCTTAATTTAGGGGACATTGTTAAAGTTAAGGTGACTGAAATTGATGATCGAGGACGTGTAAATGTATCACATCGTGAATTTGAAGAAAAACCTGAAGGTTACGAAGAGAAGAAATTCGAACGTAAATCATATGATCGTAAACCAAGTGATCGCAAACCACGTGATCGCAAACCAAGATCAGATAAATAATTGATTATAGGAAGCCTAGAATGCTAGGTTTCCTTTTTTTTAGCGTATAATTGATATGTTAAAATATTTGAGAAATAGAGGTTAGAATATGGATTTTAAAAAAGAAGTTGAACAACGTAAAAATGAGATGATTTCAGATCTTCAAGGATTGCTTAGAATACCATCTCTTAAGTCTGAAGCAGCTGAAAATGCTCCTTTTGGGAAAGAATTAAGACAAGCATTAGATTATGTCTTAGATCTTGGGAAAAAAGATGGATTTAAAGTCAAGGATATCGATGGTTATGCGGGTGTTGTTGAATGGGGTGAAGGTGATGAAATCATGGGGATTTTAGGTCACTTAGATGTCGTTCCTGTTGGTACAGGTTGGACATTTGATCCATTTGGTGCAGAAATAAAAGATGGCTATATCATGGCTCGTGGTTCACAAGATGATAAAGGACCAACTATTGCCGCATATTACGCGATGAAACTTTTAAAGGAAAATGGTTTTAAACCAAATAAACGTATCCACTTAATTGTCGGATGTGACGAAGAGAGTGGTATGGAATGTATGGATTATTATAATGAGCATGGTGAACAACCTGACTTTGGTTTTGTGCCAGATGCAGATTTTCCTGTTATTTATGGTGAAAAAGGGATTTTAAATTTAAGCTTAGATGGTGATGTGAAAACAGTTATCCATTCAATAAACGCCGGTGAAAGACCCAATATTGTCATTGGTGAAGCAGAAATTATTATTGATGGGGAACTTAAAAAGGATGAATTTGAATTCTATCAAACATCTCATCAAATTACAGGTCATTGTGAATCTAAAGATGGCCTATCTAAATATTATTTAAAAGGGGCTTTTGCCCATGGATCACGTCCTGATGAAGGGGTGAATGCTGCTTGGCATTTACTTAACTTTGTAGGGGCAGCTTACAAAGATCAATTTGCGATAGATACTGCTTATCTTTTAGCTGATTGGCGTGGTGCAAATCTTGGAATTAAATCCTTTGGATCACATATGGGTTATCTTTCAATGAATATTGGTGTGATGAAAATTGAAAATCAAAAAGCACATATTGTTTTAGATATTCGCTATCCTAATGTGACTGATTCAAAAACAATACTAAATAATATTGAAGCTGCTTTTAAATCTAAAAAGTCTTCTTTAAATATTAAACTTATTCAAAACAAAGACTTCTTATTTGTTGATCCAAAGAGCACCTTAGTATCAACCTTAGAAAATATCTACCGTGATTTTTCAGGTGATAACGAAACACCTTTACTCACCATGGGTGGTGGTACTTATGCGCGTGCATTTAAGAATTTTGTCGCCTTTGGGGCAGAATTTCCAACCCGCGAAAGACCATCTTGGGTTGGTCAAGTTCACCAAGCTGATGAAGGCTATGAAATTGAACAGTTTTTACTCGCAACTGCGATTTATGCGAAAGCCATTTACGAGTTAGCTCAATAATATGAGAATGCGTAAAAAGCCTTGGGCTAAAGATTATTTAGAAGAACTTCAAAATGTTGATTTTGATGGTGAAATATATAAAGGAAAGTGGTTAAAAAAACCTTATCAGTCCTTAATTCTTGAAATAGGTTGTGGTAAAGGTGACTACATTTTCAATATGGCTCAAAAAGAAAAAAGTGAATTTTGGGTTGGCATTGAAAAAGATGAAAGCGTTTCTGCAGTAGCTCTTAAAAAAGTAGAAGACCAAATCATTGATAATGTCCATTGGATTAATGGTGATGCTGAAAACTTAGAAGCATGGTTTGAAAAAGGTGAAGTGGATCGTATCCACTTAAACTTCAGTGATCCATGGCCAAAGAAAAGAAATACAAAACGTCGTTTAACATCGGATAAGTTTGTTGAACGTTTACTACATGTTTTAAAAGATGATGGTGAGATACGTTTTAAAACAGATAATCAAAAATTATTTGAATATACCATTTTACTGTGGGATGCCTATCCTTTAGAAATGATTGAATTTAGTGTGGATTATCGACGTGATGAGCATCCAGAAGATGTGATAACAGAATATGAAACACGCTTTATGGAACTCGGTCAACCCATTTATCGAGCTGTTTGGAGGAAGAAATAATGTTGAGTCAAAAACAATTAGATTTGATGAAAGAAATCACACAAGTGATGGCAATCAGTGGAGATGAATCTGAACTAACAAAAATCCTTTATGATTACTATAAGCCGTTAAGTGATGAAATACTTTATGATCAACTAGGATCAATTTATGCGATTAAACGTTGTGGTAAAGAAAATGCACCTTTAGTCATGATTTCGGGTCATACCGATGAGATTGGTTTTATTGTTCAATCGATCAATGAAAAAGGGGCTCTTAAAATTGCGCCAATTGGTGGTTGGTGGTCTCAAGTATTATTAAGTTCTCGTGTCTTAGTTAAAGCCCGTGATGGCCAAAAATACAAAGGTACTATTGCCTCTATTCCACCACATTTATTAAGTCCTGAGGTACGTAATAAACCAATGGAAATTAAAAATATGTTGGTCGATATTGGTTGTGATTCAAAAGAAGAAGTAGAAGCATTAAAGATTAAACCTGGATCACCATTAATTTTAGAAGGACCTTTTGAAGTCTTAGATAAAGGCAAACGATTGCTTGCCAAAGCTTGGGATAATCGTTATGGCTGTATTGCGGGTATTGAAGTTTTAGAAGCTCTGCAAAATTTAGACTTAGATGTTGATGTCGCTATCGGGGCAAATGTACAAGAAGAAGTAGGAACACGTGGTGCGACTACAGCCTCTTATTTACTAAAACCTGATTTAGCGATTGTCTTAGATTGTTCTCCAGCAAATGATTTAAGTGGTGAAAAGGATGCCTTTGGACAACTTGGACAAGGTCCTTTAGTTCGCTTTATTGATGCGAATTATCTACCACATCGCGGCTTTATCAATTTTTATGAAGATATCTTGGAATCAGAAAAGATACCATATCAATATTATCAATCAATGGGTGGTACGGATGCTGGAGCAATTCACAAACAATATGATGGTATCCCAACTTTAACTCAATGCATCTGTGCTAGAAATATCCATTCTCCATCGAGTATCATTGATGTCGATGATTATGAAAATGCCTTAAAGGCGATACTAGCCATTCTTAAATCATTGAATAATGGTACAATAGACACGATTAAAAAGGCTAATCAATAAATGCGAAATTTGACTAAATTACTGAGTGTATTATTAACAATATTCATCCTAAGTGGATGTCAAGATAGTGCTGTTACCATTGAGCGCTCTTTTAATTTAGCCATTGAAGATGCGGCTGCATCTGAGGTCACAAAAATGACCAATCATTCAGCAAATTACTTTGATTATTATTTACCCATCACGATGGGACGAGAAATGTCCACGGAAACTTCTGTTGTTTTACAATCATCAAATACAGAAATACTAATGAAACTTGATATCGTAAATATCGTACTAAGAAGTAGTTTAGAAGCTGCGAGTGATTTAAGATCTGTCTTCAATGAATCTAAAGCTATTTCTAGTATTGATGGGAAAACCTTAGATGGACGTGGATTTGACCAATACTATCGTGCCCAGCTCTTTGATTTGAATAATTCAGACTATTTAATTGTCGTGCAAACACAAAATACTGTTCTTACCTCTAGAGTAAAACTCGGTTTAGTGTCAGAAACAGCGTATCAAATGGTACGATTAGCACGTAGTGTAGTGATTGATCGAAGTTTAATCTTAGCTAATTACTCAAACACTGAAACGATTAATTATCAAAAAGTTAATTTAAATATGTTTTCTCAAATGGCTCCTGAATCTGGAACCATTGTTGATATGATTGAAGGTGAAGAAACCGATCTATTAGATGATGATTACTACAACATTATTAATGATTCACCAACTGAAGAAGAAATTCTACAAGACTAAGGAGACGCACTTATGTGGAAAAAATTACAATCTCTATTGTTTGAAGAAGAAGAAGAAATTATTGAAGAAAATGATAACTTCGAAGAACAAAATGAAGTTAAAAAGACTAAAAAATCTGTGATTGCGCAAATGAATCCAGAACTTTCAAGTGCAGATGATTTCAAAGAAGACATTGTTGAAGACATTGAACCACTTAATGATGATTTAGAAGAAATCTTAGAAGAAGTCATTGAAGAACCTGTTCAATCAAAGAGTTTTGGCATTTCTGTAGATGAACCTTCAGTCAATAAAGCAAGACACGCAAAAGTTGAAACTGAAACAGTGAAGAAAGTTTATGAATTTCATCCAGTTATTTCGCCGATGTTTGGCGCAACAGAATCTAAACATCATGATAGTGAACCTCGAGTTATATCTGAGACTCATGCGACGCTACCACATTCTGTGATTAATACGGTTATATCACCCATCTATGGTGACTTAGAAGTTAAGAAACATTCTGAATCTTATAAAGATGTTTTATCTGAGCCTTTTGTGGATATGATTCACGACACAGTAGAAGAGAGTGTAGTAGAAAAAAAGCATGAATCAAATAAAGCGCCTGAAAAGGTATCGGAAACAGTCGTTGACACTCAATTGATTGTTGAAGAAAAAGCAGAAAATGAGATAAAAAAATCTGTTTATGAAAGTATGGATTTAGATGATTTATTAGGAGCGGTTAAAGAAGAGGAAGTGGAAGAATCAAATCCACTCAATGATGAAGATGCACATCAATTTTCTTTATTTGATGAAAACTAATGGCTGAATTTTTCTTTTTAGGTATTAAAGGATCGGGCATGGCTGCTTTAGCTTGCATTTTAAAAAGCTTAGGTCATACTGTCAGTGGTTCTGATATTGAAAAACATTTATTTACAGAAGAACAACTTCATGAGTTAAATATTCCCATTTTTCCATTTAAAACATGTCCTAATAAAGGCGCAACCGTCATTATCGGTAATGCTTTTAAAGATGATTTTGAAGATGTTGTTAAAATTAAAGAACGTGATGATTTGATTACTTATCGTTATCATGAATATTTAGGATTACTCATGAATGAGTACACTAGTATCGGCATCAGTGGATCACATGGTAAAACCACATCCACTAAAATGATGACCTCTGTTTTAAGTGCTTATGAAAATACTGGGTATTTGATAGGTGATGGTCATGGTCATTTGAGTAGTTCGGATAAATACTTTGTGGTTGAAGCTGACGAATATCGTCGATTTTTTCATTCCTATCATCCAAAATTCGCTCTTATTACCAATGTGGATTATGATCACGTTGATTTCTTTAAAACAGAAGATGAATATCGTCATGCCTATGAAGAGTATTCACGAAATATCAAAGAAGCTTTATTTTTATTCGGTGATGATCCTTTAGTTAAATCACTAAATGTACATTGTAAAGCGTATACCTATGGTCTAAATCCTGATAATGATATTGTTGGGACGATTTTATCTGAAGATAAAGTGCATACAAGACTGCAACTAAATTACTGTGGTGAAGATAAAGGTATTATTGAACTACCATTTTCTGGTCGTCATTTAGTTTGGAATGCGATTGGTTGTATGTCTATTGCGATTGCAGAAGGTGTTCCAATGGATGTCATTCAAAAGGGAATTGCCAGCTTTGAAAATGCTGCACGTCGATTTGTCGTCGAAGAAATTGGCGATAATGTCTATATTGATGATTATGCCCATCATCCTACTGAAGTATCCGTTACGATAGATGCGGCAAGACTTAGATATCCTGATAAACGATTAGTTGCGATTTTTAAACCACATCGTGTGTCTCGTTTGTATCATTTTGTGGATGATTTTGCGAAAGCGTTAAGAAAAGCCGATGATTGTTACTTAGTAGGTTTTAATGCGATTGATGATCAAGAAGAAGGCTATGATATCACCATTGACTATCTTCAAAAACGTATTGATGACTCTATGGTTATTGAAGAAAATGAAACAGGAGCTAAGATTTTAGAAGGCTTAAAACCTGCCGTTTATCTGTTTATGTCATCAAAAGATATCTATATTCTTTCAGATTTATTAAAGCGCTACCAAAATCATTGAAAATTCTTTCATTTATATCTATAATGATTTTAAAGAGGTGCAGATATGGATGAATTACTACAAATATTAAGGGAAGTATCAGTGCTAATCTTACCAATTTTGGGTGCGGGCGTACTGATTTTTCTTTTGGTCTTACTCAAGAATGTGTTTGATCTGATAAAGCAAGCTAGTGCGACCGTAGAGCATCTCGAGAAAACACTTGGCGTTGTAGATGAAGCAATGGATGATGTATCTGCATCTATAAAAACTGTTCGTGCAGTTACAAATGGAATTGATGCAGCAGGAGCAATGGCTTCTCAATCATTAACTAAATTAGCAAAACTAGTCGTTGAAAATTATGACACAATCAAAAACTGGTTCTTGGCTTTATTTAATAAAACTGATATGAACGTTGAAGAAAGTGTTTATGAGCCTGAAGAAGGCGATTCGATATAACATCAGGAGGAATTTATGATGGAAGAAAATAAAGAAATGAATGCTGAAGAAATGGAAACTGAATCTGAAGCTCGTGAAAAAGAAAGTTTTAAAGATGTCATGGATAAAGCAGCCAAACATTCAAAAGCTTTCGCTGAAGATGTACATCTAAAAGAAGGACTTGACGAATTTTACCAAAAAGTGAGAGAAGCTGCGTCAGTTCTAGGTAAAAAAGTGGGTGAAGTTGCCAAAGATGAAGAAGTGCGTGAGCGTTTCAAAGACTTAACTGATCCAGTGGTTGAAAGTGCAAAACGTGTATCTGATAAAGTTAATGAAAATGAAACTTTTAAAAAAGTTGTTGATAGTGTCAAAGAAGGTGCTGAAGACACCTATGACTATGTCAGTGGTAAAACTAAAGAATACTTTGAGCGTCCAGATGTACAAAAAAACATCGACAAAGCTAAAGATAAAACCATTGAATTAGCTGACAAAGGCGTTGACAAACTAAAAGGTTGGTTAAAACCTGAAGATAAAGAAGAAGAGAAAACTGAAGAATGAAGCGCGTAACGATTTATGATGTAGCCAAAGAAGCTAAAGTCTCTTTAGCAACGGTTTCACGTGTCATTAATGGCTTAGAAATTGTGCGTGAAGATACTAGACAACGTGTTAATGATGCGATTGATCGTTTAGGGTATAAACCAAATGCGATTGCGCAAGGATTAGCCCTACAAAAAACAACAACCATAGCCTTAGTTGTACCTGAAGCAAGTTTTTCTTATACAGGTCAAATTATTAATGGTATTTTGGATGTCGCAAAAATCTATAAATATAATATTATGTTGCATACTGCATCTGAAGGGATTGTTTCAATCGCGGATGTTATTGAAAATATCATTAAATCACGAGTTGATGGTGTGGTCATTTATAACGATAAAATGATGGATACTGAATTGGGTGCTTTAACCAAATATGATTTCCCAATTGTTATGATTGGCAATAAAATGTCAACTGAAAATATCTGTTCTGTATTTGTCGATTTGCGTAAAGCGGTATATGAATTAACAAAGAAATACTTAGACAAAGGTGTTGAAGATATTGCGATTATTCAAGACCGTAAAAATAAATATATGATTGATGAAATGATTAAAGGCGCATCCTTAGCCTTTAGTGAAAAAGGAAAAGAGTTTAAACAATTTATTGAAATTCCTGCTGAATATCGTTCATCTTACACGTATTTAAAAGAATATCTAAAAGATCATAAGCATGAACTTATTATTGCCCATCGTGATTCACAAGCCTTGGCTATCAATAATGCGGCCAGTGAAAATGGAATTAGCATTCCAAATGAAATGGAAGTTGTTTGTATCGTAGATACAAAATACAATTCGATGGTTAGACCTCAACTATCTAGTTTCACCATTCCATCTTATGATTTAGGGGCTGTTTCAATGCGTGTAATGACTAAAATGTTGAAACAAGATCCAGTTGATGAAAAAGAAATTGAATTGAGTTATTTATATACGCCTAGACAATCTACAAAATAGTCGTATACTAGTATAGTAATTAAATTGCATTGAGAAGATTAAGTAATAAATGACCGGTAAAATTTAGAGACAATTGTGGCTGCTGAAAACAATTGCAAGGTTACTTATGAATACACCTTTGAGCAACTTTATGAAAAGTAAAGTCGTAACACTGCGTTAAAGTGATGAGTAGGTTCTTAAGTTTTAAGAACTAACTAAGGTGGTACCGTGCAAATCAAGCACCCTTAGCGGGTGCTTTTTATTTGATTAAGGAGAAGAACATGAATTTTTTTGAAGAATTAGAGTGGCGTGGTTTAGTCAAAGATGTCACTGATTTAGAAGGTTTTAAAGAACGTTTAAAAACACCAATGACACTATATTGTGGGTTTGATCCAACCGCAGATTCACTACATATTGGATCTTTACAACAACTTTTATTATTAAAGCGTTATCAAGATCAAGGTCATACACCAATAGCTTTATTAGGTGGTGGAACAGGAATGATAGGTGATCCTCGTCCAACCTCTGAAAGACAACTATTAACCTTAGAACAGATTCGTGAAAATGGTCGTCATATTCGTATTCAGCTTGATAAATTTTGTAGTAGTGAAGGGGATAATGCTTTATTATCTTTAAATAACTATGACTGGTTATCACAAATTGATTTACTATCCTTTTTAAGAGATTATGGTAAATATTTTAATATCAACTATATGATTGCGAAAGATACCATTGCGTCTCGTTTAGATTCAGGAATTTCATTTACTGAATTTACCTACACCATCTTACAAGCAATAGATTTCTTGCATCTATACAAAAACTATAATTGTGAGTGCCAAATTGGTGGGAGTGATCAATGGGGTAATTTAACCAGCGGGACTGAATTAATTCGTAAAACAGTTGAAAATTCAAAAGTTTTTGGCGTAACATCACCCTTAATTACGAATAGTGATGGTTCTAAATTTGGTAAATCTGAAGGTCAAAACATTTGGTTATCAGCTGAAAGAACATCTCCATATGCTTTCTATCAATATTTTGTGAATGTAGCTGATGCAGACATCATTGATTTCATGAAACGATTATCCATGAAAACACCTGATGAAATCATGGCGTTTGAAAAGGGTGTTCAAGAAGAGCCACATAAACGTGCAGCTCAAAAAGCGTTGGCAGAAGAATTAACTGAACTAGTCCATTCAAAACAAGCCTTAGAAAGTGCCTTAAAGATTACTCAGGTTTTCTTTAGTAATTTATGGAGTGAACTCAGTTTGAGTGAATTGAAAGAAGCACTATCATCAGCACCGACTTATGAACTAAGTGCTGATGAAAACTTGCTTGATACACTCGTCAATGCGAAAATAGCAGTAAGTAAACGTGAGGCACGTGAACTAATACAAAATGGGTCAGTTTCAATCAATGGTGAAAAACAAACTGATTTAGATTTCGTGCTTAAAAAAGAAAATGCACTTTACAATCAAGTCGCAGTGATTAAGAAAGGGAAGAAAACCTACTGTGCGGTTTTATTTAATTAATGGAAATATTCAATAATTTAGATTTTAATTGGTTATTATTAGGGATTACATTGATCCTAACAGCTTTTATTACATTCGTACGTGTACAAGATTATCGCAACCATCAAAAGATGGTGGCGGAATTTATTGATAAGGAAAAAGATGTTCAAGTTATTCTAGAAGATAAACAAGCGATGTATATCTATCTAGCAATGGCTGCGATTATCTTTGTGGTTGCCTTTATTGCAGGTACTAGTTTACTTGAGCGCGTTACAATGGCAATTGTATTTACAGTTTTAATTCTTACTGAATTATTAAATGCATTGATGAATGCTAAGTTATATGCAAGTTCTCGTGCTTTTCTATATGGTGTAGAAACTCAAAAATATCGTAGTATTAAAAAATATGAAGCAAAGGGTAAACGTAATACTAAATTATTACTTTTAAACAAAACAGAAATGGTTTTACCTAATGCTTATGCTGAAGCTTTGAAAGCTCATATTAAATCAATAAAAGACGCTAAGAAATAATAAGCGTCTTTTTTTTCGTGTTATAATTGTCTACGAGGTTTTTAGATGAAAAAAATCACTTTATTACTTAGCATTTTACTCCTTCTTAGCGCATGTTCAAATGTAAGTGAAGAAGAAACTCAATATGAAATATATAAAACAATGTATCAAAACATTTTGAATACAACGAGTTTTTCGACAAGTTCAAATTATTTTGATATTTCAGCGACTCTAACTCGATTAGATGGGGGAGAGTATCGATATGATGTCTTTGTCGACAATGCAAAGATTGCGATGTATGACATTGAAATTTTAGCAATCGTCGATGAAGGATTACTGATGATTTCTAATCAAATGATGCCAAGTGTTGGTATCTATGGATCAGAGGAATATGCGATGATTCCTTATCAAGTTAATGCTGAATTAGGTTATGTTCAAGGCTTTAATTTAAATGGTGTGACCAATGATACAAATGCGACCATTAAAGTTCAAGTGACTTGGAAAGATTATTTTAAAATACGTTCATATAAAGAAAACTTTGCGATCGAAGTTAGCGTTTAAATATGAGTGAAAGAATGAAAAACTCACTGATTTTAGGTGGGTTAACGAGCAGTGCTGGGATATTTTTAACAAAAGTATTAGGGATTGTTTATGTCGTTCCTTTTACGGCAATGGCGACAGAGGCTAATTTATCGTATTATGCACGTGCTTATAATATCTATGAAATTGTTTTAAATGTCTCAATTGCGGGGATGCCTTATGCGATTGCGACTTTAGTTGCGAAATATCATTTAAAAGAAAAATATAAAACAGTATTATTGGTACGAAAACTATCTAAAGCCATATTAGCTTTAATGGGCTTAGTCATGATGGCATTATTAATGCTTTTTGCCTTACCGATTGCGCAATTATCTGTGGGTGGAGCCATTGATTCACTGGAAGTACAACGTACACGTAATGTCATGATGATTATTGCATTGGCTGTATTTACTGTTCCGTTATTAAGTTCATATCGTGGTTTTTATCAAGGCTTAAAAGAAATGACAACCTATGCATCATCGCAAGTCATTGAACAAATCGCGCGTGTTTTATTCCTTTTAGGCTTAGGTTTCCTGTTGGTTGTTATTTTAGGTTATGATCCAATATGGGCAGTCTATGCGGCTATTCTTTCTACATCAGTTGCGTCTTTAGTTTCAATTGGTTTATTTATTTTTAAAGATCGTAAAGTTTTAAATGAAATTAAAGATAAAGCTGAACAAAGTGATGAAGTTTTACCAAGTACAAAATCACTATTAATCGAACTTTATGGTTTTGCGATTCCATTTTTATTAAATGTACTTTTAAATTCAGTCGCAAATTTTGTGAACTTACTCTTTTTTAATCAATCATTACTCATGCATGGAAATAGTATTCAAGAAGCTGATTTGTATTATTCAATGATTATGTTCACCACTTTCAAATTAACATCCATTCCACAAGTGGTAGCGCCAGGCTTTATTACAGCCATTATTCCTTATGTGACAACATCTTTTGAAAAAGGGGATTTTGAAGCGATGCGCAAACATATTATTGAAAGTTTGTTGGTTGTATTTTACTTATCTCTACCACTTTCTTACTTTTTATTTGGGATTGCTGCACCTATCTATTATGTTATGTATGGGGATGCGAATTTAGAACTTGGAAGTACCGTTTTACAACTCAATAGTTTAACAGGTGTCACTTTTAACTTAGCATCTGTATCCAATGCACTTATGATGGCTTTAAGATTACGTAAGAAAAACTTAAGTATAATAGGATTAGCTGTCTTTATCGCAACTGTTACATTTATTCCACTTTTGGCTTGGATTGGATATTCAGGTTCTATACTATCAAAAGTTTTTACTCATTTGTTTATGTTTAGTTTTAATTTATATCTACTAAGGCACTCATTTAATGTCCACTTTAGTGCGATTTTAAAACCTGTTTTAATGATGAGTTTAGGTTTATTAGGGATGCAATTAAGTTTTTATTTTTTAGATTTTATTGGTTTAACAGTTATTGATCAAAATCGTTTAATCGCTACGTTTGAACTTACAATATATGGTCTTCTAGGTTTAGCAATTTATATTGGTATAACAGCTTTCTTTAAATTACCTCAAGATTTATTTCATATCGATTTTAAACGATTAAAGAAACGGTTTTTCTGATGCGCTTAGATAAATTAGTTGCCCATTTAGGCTACGGTTCACGCAAACAAGTAAAACAGTATATTCGTAAAGGATATATTTCAGTGAATGGTGAAATTATTTTAGATGATGATTTTCACGTGAATGAACTTGAAGATGAAATTGTATTTTTAGATGAAAGTTTAAATTATGAAGCTTTCCAATATTTTTTACTCAACAAACCGCAAGAAACGATTTGTTCTCAAGATAGAGGTTTATATGCCTCAGTACTAGACTTAATTGATGAAAATGTATTACCTAATACTCAACCGGTTGGTCGTTTAGATGTCGATACTACCGGTGTCTTGTTAATCACTAATGATGGCCAATTTGCACATCGTTTATTATCGCCTAAACATCATGTTGATAAAGTCTATGAAGTCACTTTAATTAAGCCCTTTGATCCAAAATATATAAGTGAAATTGAAAAGGGTTTACGACTTAATGAAAAAGATGTTTGTTTACCTGCAAAAATAAAGGTGATAGACGATCTGTATATTGAACTTATTCTAAGTGAAGGGAAATATCACCAAGTTAAACGGATGATGTTAGCTTGCGATAATGAAGTTGTTGAGCTAAATAGAAAACAGTTTGCCTTTCTTAATGTAGAGGGTTTAGAGCCCGGTGAATATCGCCATTTGACAGAAGACGAAATAAAAGCGCTTAAAGAAATTTAAACGCTTTTTTAATAGGCCAACAAAAAAACCACTTTCGTGGTTTTATCAGTTCTATCTGTTATAGAATTCAACAACGAGTGCTTCGTTGATTTCGGAGTTTAATTCAGTACGTTCTGGTAAACGTGTGAATGTTCCTTTTTTTGCTTCTTTATCAACAGTTACGTAGTTTACAGTTGAAACACTTGCTTCAAGTGATTCTTTAACGGCTGATAGATCTTTTGATTTTTCTTTGATTGAAATCACTTGACCAGGTTTTACGCTGTATGAAGGGATATCAACTTTTTTACCATCAACTAAGATGTGACCGTGGTTTACTAACTGACGAGCAGCACGACGTGTACGCCCGAAGTTCATGCGGTATACAACGTTATCAAGTCTTGATTCTAATAAGAATAAGAAGTTATGACCTTTGTTACCTTTCATGTGGTTAGCTTTTAAGAATAAATTGTAGAATTGACGTTCGTTAACACCATAAGTGAAACGAATACGTTGTTTTTCACGAAGTTGTAGACCGTAGTTGGATAATTTACCAGTACGAGCATCTGGTGCTTTACCAGGTGCACTTGTACGTGCTTTAAATCCAGGACGAGCTGCAAATTCAACTCCTGTTTCAAGGGTAGAGAACCCTAGACGTCTCGATTTTTTATAAACCGGACCATTAATGCGTGCCATAATGAATACCTCCTGATGGTTTTGGCTAATCAAATCAGGGATGAATCATAGATGTGAGGTGTTGACCTTAGATCGTTTCGGCTAAGAAGCACTAGCTTACTAAGAGACCTTTAAGGGGATCAACGCACTTCAACAACACTTCATCTGCTGCTATTTGACGCTTGTAAAGTATAAGTCGCTTTGTCTTTTTTGTCAATTGCATATGCTTGTCTAGAATTCGTGGTTCTTATGCTAAAATAAATACGAGGTGAAACCATGGATTTACAAGCCTTTTTAGACCTATTTAATACACTAGAAGTACAAATAACACTCGCACTCTTAATCATACTCGCATTAAGTATCGTTATTGGTAAAAGAGTCTCCCTAAATAAGCTTAAAAAAAGCTTAGCTGAACTAGAAACTCAGTATACATCAATTAAAAGTATTCCACTTCCTTTTAAGTTAAATAAGGCAGTGGCTTTAGCGCGTGTTAATGATTCTATTTTAGAAATGGTCAATGACTATAAAAATAGTTTTGAACAAATCCAAGAAAACCTTAAATCAATAGCTCATGTTTTAGCGGAAACTGAAGATGCGATTATCATCGGTAAACGTAAACAAGTCAGACTTAATTTAGCTGATTTATCAGGGATGCTTCGTGCGGCTGAAAAACAAGTGAATTCACTCAATGAATCATTAGATAAAATCTTAGAAGAAGAAAATCAACAACGTACTAATATTACAGAATTAAAAGATTTCTTTAGACGACTCAAGTCTGAAGTTCAAGCACGTTCAGTTAATATCGCATTAGCGCTTCCTAATATTGAAATCAGATTAGAAGATATTGAAAAAGCCTTTAGTACTTTCGAAGAGTGGATGTATGCTTCTGAATTTGGTAAAGCTAAAGAAAAAATGGAAGAAATTTCAGAATCTTTAAAATCAGTTAGTGAAATTGTAAGTTCACTACCTGAAATGATCAGTATTGCGAAAGGAATTATACCTAAGCAAGTCACAGAAATAACAAGTGTTTTTGAGAGACTTAAAAATAATGGTGTTTATGTAAGCCATTTAGAAGTTGAAAAGAACATTCAATTTATTGAAGAAACAACTCGAGAAGATGAGAATAATCTAGCACGATTAAATATTGAAGACGTGAATGAACATCTGAAAGAGAATCAACAGCGATTATCTCAACTACATACTCAACTCTTAAAAGAAGAACAATCACATCAAGAACTTGAAGTTCAACTTCATGCTTTAGAATCAGACTTGGATTCATCTTTAAAACTTTTAGCTTCACTTAAAGATATGCTTAAAAAAGATGCGGATCGTTTTGGCTGGGAAGAGCTTAATAATTTATTAAAGACAAAAGATACAGAACTCAAAAAGTTAGTGAAAGAAGTGACGAAATACAATAATGCGAGTTCTAAGCATTCTGTACCATCATCAACATTGATGTTGTCAATTCGGGAGGCAATGCAAATGCTAAATAATGTTAAAAGTGATTTAGATCATGCATCAAATCGATTAAAAACAGCACGTAATGATGAAGATCGTGCTCAAAAACAACTGTTAAAATTACATTTAATCATGAATGAAATTCAGGTTAAAATCCGTAAATATCGCTTACCAGTTATTTCTGTAACATATGAAGAAGATTTATTAAAATCGTATCAATATGTTAATTCAATTGCGAAACTCCTTACTGAAAACCCAATTGATATTCGATTATTAAATGCGACCGTTAATGATGGTATCGATTTTATCTATCGTTTATACAATAACGTTAATAATTTAGTAGGTACGGTTGAGATGGTTGAAAACACAATTGTTTATGGCAATAAATACCGTCCTTATGATGCAGAACTTGATGCATCCTTAACCCGTGCTGAATTACTCTATAAAAATGGGGATTATACACAAGCCATCAAAGTAGCCATTGAAGCGGTTGAAAGCATTGACCCTGATCATTATGAAAATCTAATAAGTGAGAATGCAAAAAGTGCGCAAGCTTAATGATTTGTATTTAGATTATGCTAGTTCTACTCCGGTTTATGAAGAAGTTATACAAACATATACTCATTTATTAAATGAACATTATGCTAATGCAGATGCCCTTCATCAATCAGGCTTAAAAATATCAAAGATGTTAGAGGACTCAAAAAGTTCGCTTGCGAAACAAATGCAAGTTGACAAAAGGACTCTAACTTTTGTATCTGGGGCTACTTTAGCCAATAATATTTTAATCAAAGGTTTAGCACATCAATTTAAAAATAGAGGTAAACATATCATCACTTCTAGCATTGAACATGCATCAGTTTTAGAGTGCTTTAAAGATTTAGAAAAATATGATGGTTTTGAATGTAGTATTTTAGACGTTAATGAATTTGGTTTAGTCGAAGAAGAAACTTTAAAAAAAACATTAAGAGACGATACCATCTTAGTTTCTATTATGGCTGTTAATAACGAAACAGGTTTAATTTTACCTGTCGAAAGATATGCAGATATTGTTCATCAAAACTCAAAAGCTTATTTTCATACAGATGCCGTACAAGCTTTAGTTAAACATGAGTTTGATTTAAGTAAAGTTGATGCGGCTAGTTTTACAGCGCATAAAATTCATGGTTTAAAGGGCAGTGGTTTAATCTATTTAAGACAAAACTTACTTATACATCCCATATTAAGTGGAGGTCACTTAGATAATGGCATGGTTCCTGGAACCCCGAATGCTTTAGCCCATATCCTTTTTTCTAAGACATATCGTTTAGCTAAAGAAGAATATAAAAAGTCTTATAAACATGTCGAACATCTTAATCAATACTTACGCGCAAGATTATCAGAAATTGATTCAATTGTGATAAATAGTCCAAATGAATTGTGTTCCCCTTATATTTTAAATTTTTCAGTGCTTGATTTAGGTTCACAAGTCATGTTAAATATCTTAGGTGAGAATCATATCTTTGCTTCAGCTGCCGCAACGTGTTCTGATCGTAGTTTTAAACCGTCTCACGTTTTATCTGCGATGAATAAGTCTGCGGAAGTGCTTAAAGGTGTACTACGTATTTCTTTGTCATCTAAGGAAACACTTGAAGATATGGATCGCTTAATTGAAGTGTTAGAAAAAGGAATCAAATCATATGCTCGCTAAAATAGATCACATTCTAATTCGCTATGGTGAATTATCAACAAAAAAGAAAAATAGAAAGTTTTTTGTTCAAAAGCTTATTTTTAATATTAAGGAACAACTTAAAGCATATCCAAATGTTAAAGTCTTGGATAAATACGATCGGATATTGGTTGAACTACATGATGAACCAATGGAAGAAGTCATTGAAATCCTTAAAAATATCTTTGGGATAGCCAATTTTACACCGATTGTAAAATGTGAAACCGATCCAGATAAGATTGCAGAATTGACAGCTTTTCATATGTCATTAGAGCGTTTATCTACTTTTAAAGTTGTTGCGCGACGCAAGGTTAAAACATTACCTTTTAATTCGGATCAACTCAATCGAATTGTCGCATCTAAAGTATTAAGCACAACTGATCATAAGGTTGATGTGCATCATCCTGATATTCGTATTCGTATCGAAGTTGATGCAGATGAAACCTTAATTGGTTTAAGAACCTATCAAGGTTTACAAGGCTTACCGGTTGGGGTGAGTGGTAAAGCACTATTATTAATGTCAGGTGGGATTGATTCGCCTGTGGCAGCTTATCTTATGATGAAGCGTGGTGTGAAAGTCGAATGTGTTCACTTTGCGACACCACCATATACGTCCCCTCAATCGATGGATAAAGTTGAGACACTTGTTCGTCACTTAACAAAATTTCAACCAGTTATCCCAATGCATGTTGTTGATTTTACTAAAACTCAACAAGAACTCTATCGTCCTACTGATAATAGCTATGGGATTACACTCATGCGTCGATCATTTGTGCGTATAGCGAATTGGATTGCAGAAGAGCGAAAATGTTTAGCGATTGTGACAGGAGATAGTATTGGTCAAGTCGCTTCTCAAACACTTGAAAGTATTCAAACTATACAAGAAGTTTCTAAGTTACCGATGTTTAGACCTTTATTAACCTATGATAAACTTGAGATTGTAAATTTAGCTAAACAGATTAATACCTATGAAACATCCATTCTTCCATTTGAAGATTGTTGTTCACTCTTTGCGGTATCTAATCCAAAAACTAAACCAAGACTTGATTTTACCTTAGTAGAGGAAAATAAATGTGTAGGTTTAGATGAACTAATGCAAGAAGCTTATGATACAAAAGTCACTGAGTACATCAGTGCAAGTCGACAAGAAGATTACTTATAAGGAGATAATGTATGGCATTTGATAGTCTATCCAATAAACTAAATGAAGCATTTCGTAAGATTACGAAACGTGATCGTATTAATGAAAAACAACTTGATGAACTTTTATTAGAAGTTAAATCAAGTCTTTTAGATGCAGATGTATCCCGTGTGGTTGTGGATGATTTTGCGAAAGAAATCAAGGAGAAATCCTTAGGACAAAAAATCTTTAGTTCATTGAATGCGAATGAAGCACTGATGAAAATCATCTATGATGCATTAGTTGAACTTTTAGGTCCACAAAGTCCTGAATTCGAATGGCCAAACTCACAAAAGAAATCCTTTATGTTTGTGGGTTTACAAGGGAGTGGTAAAACTACTTCAGCTGCCAAATTAGCATTACTACTCAAGAAAAATGGTAAGAAAGCATTTTTAGTTGGAGCAGATACACAACGGCCTGCCGCTAAAGAACAATTACGAATCTTAGCCAATTCGATTGGTGTGGATTATTTTACAGATGAAGAAGAAACATCAGCTCTAAAGATTGTTAAAGAAGCAATTAAAGCGTTTAAGAAATCTGATTGTAATGCATTAATTGTTGATACAGCTGGACGCTTACACGTCGATGAAGCTCTAATGAATGAAGTGGTAGAACTTGCCAATATATTAAGTCCTGATGAAATCTTATTATCGGTTGATTCAATGTCTGGTCAAGATGTTATACATACCGCTACAGCCTTTAAAGAACGCTTAGATATTACAGGTTTAGTCGTTACTAAATTTGATTCAGATGCAAAGGGTGGAGCAGTGCTATCGGTTAAAGCTTTAACACAAGTGCCTGTAAAACTAGTGGGTACTGGTGAGAAGGTTGAAGACTTTGATATCTTCTATCCTGATCGTATGGCAAATCGACTCATTGGCATGGGCGATTTGATGTCTTTAGTTGAACAAGCTCAAGATAAAATGGATCAAGATGCAGCTGAGCGTTCCATGCAAAGAATGATGGAAGGTCAGTTTACTTTTGACGATATGTTAACTCAATTTAATCAACTCACAAAAATGGGATCTCTAAAAAATTTAATGGGCATGCTGCCAGGTATGGGACAAATGGCTCAACAAGTGAACGATGAAGATTCACAAAAAATGATTAAGATGAATAAAGCAATTATTCTAAGTATGACTTTAGAAGAACGTGATAATGCAAATCTCTTACGTGCTTCTCGCAAAAACAGAATTGCACAAGGGGCAGGGGTTACTGTTACGGATGTAAATCGTTTAATTAGACAGTATGAAAAGTCTAAAGAACAAATGAGACATCTTAAACGTTTAATGAAAAATAACCCAAATATGAAGTTTTAAACAAGCTGTCAAGGTTTACCCCTTGACAGTCTTTTTGATTATAGGTATACTAACGAAGGTAAAAATATTAGGAGGCTATATATTTATGGCAGTTAAACTACGTTTAAAGCGCATGGGCGCAAAAAAATCACCTTTCTACCGTATCGTTGCGGCTGATTCACGTTATCCTCGTGATGGACGTTTTATCGAAGCAATCGGTTACTATAACCCAACGGTAAATCCTGTTGATGTTAAGATCAACGAAGAACTCGCAATGAAATGGTTGAATGATGGAGCTCAACCATCTGATACTGTTCGCAATTTATTTTCAAATGCGGGCATCATGAAACAATTTCACGAATCAAAAAGCAAGAAAGCTAAATGAATCTAGAAAAAGCACTCTATGATTTAGTCCTACCTCTTTGTGATCACAAAGACAGTGTTAGTGTTAAAGAAATGGAAAGCTTAAATGATAACGAAATTGTTTTATATGTCTATGCAGACAGTAATGATGTTGCACGTCTAATAGGACGTAAAGGTGTTATGGCTACTGCATTACGTAACATGATGTCAATTGCGGCGCGTTTAGAACATAAACGCTTGTCCATCAAGTTTGAATCTTACTAGGATGTGAATACATCCTTTTTATCTTATGAAGGAAAGTATGAAAAAAACAATTAGAGTTGGTAAATATGTAGGCACCTTTGGTTTAAAAGGTGAAATGAAAGTTCATATCATCAGTGATTTTGCGGATGAACGTTTTCAAGTGGGAAAAACACTCATCTTAAAAACGGATGACCAAGAGATTGAACTAAAGATAAGATCTGTTCGCTATCATAAGAACCAAGCTTTAATTGCGTATGAAAATATACCTGATTTAACAGCGCTTGAAAAATTACCACGTGGTGATTTAATGGTCAGTGTTGATGAAATCAGTGAAAATGAAGGCTTTCATTCTTTTGAATATGAGAATTGTGACGTCTTTGATGAAAGTAATCAAAAACGAGGTACAGTCATTCGCTTTGAAGCAGGGGCAGCACATGGATTGCTTCGTGTAAAAACGGAAGATCGTGAAGTTTTAATTCCCGTTGTTGATTACTTTATCTTAGAAAAAGACTTGAAGAACAAACGGGTTGTTGTACGTTGGATGGAGGGACTATGAAAATTAGCATATTAACACTCTTTCCAGAAATGTTTGATGGTTTCTTAAATACATCCATCATTAAAAAAGCGCGTTTAAAAGAATTAGTTGAATTTGAACTCGTTGATATTCGCTCTTTTACTACCAATAAACATAATCGTGTTGATGATTATCCATTTGGGGGTGGTCAAGGCTTAGTGATGGCAGTTCAACCCATTGATGATGCGCTAAAAAGTGTTAGAACTGATTTAAGTAAAGTGTTGATGGCTTCAGCTTCAGGACAAACATTACATCAAAACAAAGTGCGTCAGCTTTCAAAAGAAGAACATATTATTCTCTTATGTGGTCATTATGAAGGTATAGATCAACGTGTTATGAAATTTGTTGATGAAGAATTTTCAATTGGTGATTATATACTCACAGGTGGAGAACTTCCTTCGATGGTACTTGCGGATGCGATCACTCGCTTACTTGAAGGGGTTATTAAAGAAGATTCTCATTTAGATGAAAGTTTTGAAACCGGACTCTTGGAATATCCTCATTACACACGACCTGAAGACTATGAGGGTGATGTTATACCTGATGTCTTAAAATCAGGTCATCATGAGAATATTCGCAAGTTTAGATTAAAGGAATCTTTGCGTAAAACATGGACTGTTCGCCCTGATTTATTTAAAGATTATGAATTGAATAAAGAAGAAACTAAATTCCTTATTGAAATATTAGAAGAAAATCTTAAAAAACTTGATAAATAGCCTTAGAGTATGCTATTTTAGATAAGCCTATGGGCTAGGCAGTTCCGCTGACCGAAACAATAAGGTGGATGAACTGTGAGAAAACACATTAGAAGGAGCGTAAAATCATGAACTTGAGCTTAGTAGATCAAATTACCAAGTCCCAACTCAGAAGCGACCTCCCAGATTTCAGACCTGGATATGTAGTTAAAGTTGACGTACATATCAAAGAAGGTGACAAATCACGTATCCAAACGTTCGAAGGTTTAGTTATCGCACGTAGCGGATCAGGGATCGCTGAAACTTTTACCGTTCGTAAGCTTTCTTCTCAAATCGGTGTTGAACGTACATTCCCTGTACACTCACCACTTATTGAAAAGATCACAGTCGTTCGTAAAGGTAAAGTACGTCGTAGTAGACTATACTATATGCGTGGATTATCTGGTAAAGCAGCACGTCTTAAAGAAATTCGATAGTTTAAAGCCGGTTATTCCGGCTTTTTTCTTATATAATAGGTAAGGTATGGAAAAACAAGAAAACCCGATTATAGAGTTTATTAAATCATTAGTGATATCCGTTGTCTTTGTTTTTGTGCTTACGCAATGGATTATTAAACCAATACAAGTAAATCAATCAAGTATGTATCCAACCCTTAAAGATCAACAGTTGGGTTTTTCAAATATCTTGATGTATCAATTGTTTGGATTGAATCGTTTTGATGTAGTTATTTTTTATGCACCTCAAATTGATGACTATTTAGTTAAGCGAGTCATTGCCTTAGAGGGGGAAACGGTTGAGTTCAAAGATAATATTTTATATATCGATGGAATCGCCTATGAAGAGAATTTCATAAATGAACAATATAAAGCTGATATTATGGACCAATTCGGCTATTTTAACCGTGATTTTGGCCCATTAACCGTAGGTGAGGGTGAAGTCTTCTTAGTGGGAGATAATCGCATGTACTCCGTTGATTCACGTGATTATGGCGCTTTTCAAGTTTCAGATATTATTTGTAAGGATGTCATTGTCTTTTATCCTTTCAATGAAATCCATTTCGTCTTAGGAGCTAATTCATGAGTATTCAATGGTTTCCAGGACACATGACACGTGCAAAACGTGAAATGCAAGAAAAACTAAAACAAGTTGATTGTGTGATAGAACTTAGGGATGCGCGATGTCCTTATTCAAGTTTAAACCCTTTACTTTTAGAACTCGCTCAAAATATGCCACGAGTTATTGTGTTAACTAAAAAAGATATGGCAGATATTAAACAGGTAGAAGCATGGATGGACTATCTTAAAAAAGATGAAACTGAAGTTATTAGCTTAGATGTTTTACATGATAATACCCGTCAAAGAGTTGTTGATGCGGTGATGGTCGCAATGACACAAAAGTTAGAACGTTGGAAACGTAAAGGGATACGACCACGTAAACTAAAAGCAATGATTGTTGGGATACCTAATGTAGGGAAATCAACCTTAATCAATCAACTGGCAAAAAAGAAATTGATGGTTTCAGCTAATCGTCCGGGTGTTACGATGTCTTTAAAGTGGGCAAATGTTCATCCACAATTGGATGTTTTAGATACACCTGGTGTCTTATGGCCAAAATTTGAAGATCAACAAGTTGGGATTAATTTAGCTCTAGCTGGATCAATCTCTGAAAAAGTATTACCGAGTGAAGAACTGGCGCAAATTGCCTTTGATTATTTAATGGATAGATATCCAAACTATATTGAAAATAAATACGAGATTAAAGCAGAAACTTTAGAAGCTTTACTCATTCAAATCGCAAAATTACGTCATTTAGTTAAGGCTGATGATTATCGTATAGATGAAGCACGTGATGTCTTTTTACGTGATTTAAAAACAGGGGTATTAGGCCCACTGTGTTTTGAGTATGTCGAAGATTTGGATCGAGAATGATTACAACGGTAAAATCATTTGTGGAATAGATGAAGCAGGACGTGGCCCTTTAGCAGGTCCCTGTGTTGTTTGTGGTGTTATTTTACCTAAAGGCTATACGCATCCTTTTATTAATGATTCTAAACAACTAAGCGCTAAAAAAAGAGCACTTTGTTTTAAAGATATCTTAAGCGATGCATTATGGATTAATATTGTGGCAGTTTCTGTAGCTGAAATTGATAAATATAATATTTATCGTGCAACCCAAAAAGCGATGCATACGATTGCATCCACTTCTTTCGCTGATATTGTTTTTACTGACGCGATGCCTTTAGAAGATTTAAATAAAGACCATGAGTCATTTATAAAAGGGGATTCACGCTCAATTTCAATTGCGGCCGCGAGTATTGTCGCCAAAGAGATACGTGATCAAATTATGTTTATGTATGATGCGAAGTATCCTGAGTATGGTTTTAAGAATCATAAAGGTTATCCAACTAAAGCCCATATTGAAGCGTTAGAAAAATATGGGGTATTAAGTATTCATCGACAATCTTATGGACCAGTCGCAAAAATGAATCAAATTTCTTTGTTTGATTAGGACTTTTTTTACTTAGCGCTTATATATAAGTTATGAGCGAAAGAGAAAAACTACTTTATTATTCATTAAAATACAACGGTGATAATCGATTAATTAAAAAAGCCATTGAGCGAAAAGAAAAAACTTACCCATGTGCTTGTAAGACACATTACATTATTATGGGTGATTTTTTATATCCTAAAAGTTTATATCAACTCCCAGATCCACCCTATGTTTTATATGCGATAGGAAATTTAAATCTACTTCAAAAGAATTTAATATCTGTCATTGGTTCTCGTGAACCTAGCGATTATGCGTTAAAAATGACGGATGAACTCATTGCACATGCCCCTAAAGATATGGTGATTGTTTCAGGGCTTGCGAAAGGAATAGATGCGCAAGCACATATCGCAGCTTTAAAAGAACATCAAACAATTGCGATTTTAGGTTGTGGGATTGATATCATTTATCCCTTAATTAACAAAAACCTATATCAACAAATCAAACGTTATGGATTAATCCTATCAGAGTATCCACCTCAAGCACCGATTCAAAAACATCAATTTATTGCCCGTAATCGAATCATTGCGGCTTTAGGTGACAGTTTAGTGGTCATGCAGGCAGCTTCTAAAAGTGGCACAATGAGTACCGTTGAGTTCGCTTTGAATTTAGGAAAAGAAATATTTGTTTGTCCGTTTCATATGGATGAACCTAAAGGTTCAGGTTGTAATAATTTAATTGAACAGGGTGCTTCGCTCTTGACAAGTGATTATTCTTTGTTCAAACTATGATAACTGACAAAGGTTTTATTCAATCATCTTTATTACTAGGAGGCAAACTATGTCAAAACTTGTTATTGTAGAATCCCCATCCAAATCCAAAACCATTCAAAAATACTTAGGAAAGGATTTTGAAGTTCTTTCATCTAAGGGTCATATAAATGATTTAGCAACCACTGGTAAAGGTGGTTTAGGTGTTGATGTTGAAAATAATTTCGTCGCAACTTATAAACTCCATAAAGATAAAAAAACAACCGTTAAAGAATTAAAAGATAAAGCTAAAAAAGCTGATCAAGTTTATTTGGCAACTGACCCCGATAGAGAAGGGGAAGCGATTTCTTGGCATCTTGCGAATGAATTAGGTTTAGATATTAATGATAATAATCGCGTAATCTTTAATGAAATTACTGAAAAGGCTGTTAAAGCAGCTTTTGATCATCCTCGTCCTATTGATATGCAGTTGGTTAAGTCACAAGAAACACGTCGTATTGTTGACCGAATTATTGGGTTTAGATTATCTACCTTACTTCAACGTAAAATTAAGGCAAAATCTGCAGGTCGAGTTCAATCGGTTGCGGTTCGTTTAATTGTTGAAAAAGAAGATGAAATTAATGCCTTTATTCCTGAAGAAAAATGGGCCATTAAAGCTAACTTTGAAAAAGATAAGATTGAGTTTGAAGCAGAACTTGATCGTGAAAATGATAAAACGATTAAAATCAAAAACAAAAAAGAAGCTGATCGTGTATTAGGCCTTTTAGATAAACATTTTACGGTTTCAAGCATTGAAGAAAAAAATGTCACTAAAGCCGGGAAGTTCCCATTTACAACATCATCCCTTCAACAAGAAGCTGCTAATAAACTTTCATTCTCAGCTAAGAAAACGATGCGTGTTGCGCAAAAGTTATATGAAGGTATTAATGTTGGTAATGGTCAAGAAGGTTTAATTACCTATATGAGAACAGATAGTACGCGCTTATCCAATGATTTTGTGACTGCAGCACAATCTTTAATTAAAGATAAATTTGGAACAAAATATTTAGGTACGTATAAAGTTAAACAAGATGATAATGCACAGGATGCCCATGAAGGTGTTCGTCCAACACATATTGAATATGATCCAGAAGAAATTAAAGAACACTTAACGAATGATGAGTATAAACTCTATGCATTAATCTATGCGAGATCTCTAGCATCTTTAATGACTTCACCTAAGTCTTTAAATCAAAACATCTATCTTAGTCAAAAAGATTTTAGATTTGTCGCAAAAGGGTCAAAGCTTGTGTTTGATGGTTATTTAAAAGTCTATGCGAAATACGATACTTCTAATGAAGCACAAGTCCCACATTTAGATGAAAATGAAAACATAGATGCGATTAAAGTAAATGGAATTCAATCCTTTACAAAACCTCCACTTCGTTATTCAGAAGCTCGTTTAATTGATGCGATGGAAAAGAAAGGGATTGGTCGTCCTTCAACTTACGCATCTACTTTAGATACAATTGTGACCCGTAATTACGTCAAATTAGAGAAAAACAGTGAGGGGGGCCGTACGAAAGTCTTCTTCCCAACTGAGGATGGCATTTTAACTAATACTAAATTACTTGAATTCTTTGATCCTATTATTAATGTTGATTACACCAAAAATATGGAAGATGATTTAGATCATATTGCAGAAGGTTCACGTGATTCCATTGATGAACTCAATGATTTCTACGATAAATTCCAACCTATGTATGAGAAAGCATTGAATGAAATGGAAAAATTGGCACCTGTCAAAGTGGGCCGTGAATGTCCAAAATGTGGTGGAGAACTCGTTGAGCGTAAAGGTCGTTATGGTGTTTTTGTCGCATGTGGTAATTACCCCGATTGTGACTATATCGAAAAACCTGAGAAAAAAGAACCTGAAAAAACCGGAGAAATGTGCCCAGATTGCGGAGCGCCTTTAGTTAAGAGAGTGTCCCGTTATGGAAAAGAATTTGTAGGTTGTTCAGCTTATCCAAAATGTCGTTACATTCAAGGTGCCGATGGAAAATCAGCCGCACCAAAAGAAACGGGTGAAATGTGCCCCCAATGTGGTAAACCACTGGTTGAGCGTACATCACGCTATGGTAAAGCTTTTGTAGGCTGTTCAGGTTATCCAAAATGTCGTTATATTAAAAAAGATGAAAAAACAACTGAGAATGAAGAAAGTTAAAATTATTGGTGCTGGTTTAGCAGGCACTGAAGCAGCTTGGCAATGTGCACAAAAGGGCATAGAAGTTGATTTATATGAAATGAAAGCTCATAAGAAATCAGATGCCCATAGCTTAGAAACCTATGCGGAACTCGTTTGTTCAAATTCATTGCGTTCCAATCAACTTTCAAACGCGGTTGGTGTTTTGAAAGAAGAGATGAGACGTCTAAATTCACTTATTATTGAAAGCGCAGATGCGACACAGGTACCAGCGGGATCCGCTTTAGCTGTGGATCGTTTGCGTTTTTCTGAGTTGATTACTGAAAAGATACAAAATCATCCTTTGATTCATATTCATGATGAAGAGGTTACAAAACTTGATCCCAATGAAATAACGATTGTTGCTTCAGGTCCACTTACTTCAGATCCACTCGCGAAATTTATTCAAGAAACACTCCATTCAGAATCACTTTATTTTTATGATGCAGCTGCACCTATAGTCGAAAAAGAAAGTATTGATTTTTCAATTGCCTATTATAAGTCTCGTTATGATAAAGGAGATGGACAAGATTATATTAACTGTCCAATGAACAAGGAAGAATTTGATGCTTTTTATCGAGAACTCATATTAGCGCAAACCACTGAACTCAAAGCATTTGAAAAAGAAATTTTCTTTGAAGGCTGTATGCCATTTGAAGAAATGGCACGGCGTGGTGATCAAACACTTCTTTACGGACCCATGAAACCGGTTGGTTTGGAACAAGAAGGTCAAAAAAGACCTTACGCAGTTGTTCAACTAAGACAAGATAATGCAGCCGCAAGTTTATATAATATTGTCGGATTTCAAACTCATTTAACATGGGGTGAACAAAAACATATTTTAAGAATGATTCCAGGATTACAGAATGCTGAAATTGTTCGCTATGGTGTGATGCATCGAAACTCATACCTAAAATCTCCAAAACTACTTAATCAAAATTATCAGTTAATAGAAAATCCACATTGGTTTTTTGTTGGCCAAATGAGTGGAGTTGAAGGTTACGTGGAATCTGCCGCAAGTGGCCTGTTAGGTGCCCTTCAATGCATTCAAATGTTAGAAGGAAAGGATTATATAAACTTTCCTAATACCTGTGTTATTGGTTCCCTAGCTTATTACATATCACATGCCAATCCAGATGCTTTTCAACCAATGAATGCAAACTTTGGTTTAGTTCATTTTGATCAAAAAGCTAAGAAAAAAGAACGTAAAGAGAAAATCGCTATTCAAGCACTTGAAGTTATTGATAAACTAATAAGTGAGTTATGAATGAATCGTTGATTGATAAATTTTTAATCGAAAAAACAGCTTTAAAAACATCTGAACATACACGTAATGCCTATGAAAAAGATTTACGTGATTTTGCGAGATACTTTAAAGATGTTGATATTGATTTTTCTGGAATAGAAGTTAAACATATCAACCAGTATTTTGAAAGCTTACAAACAGAACAATTTAAAAACTATAAAGCGAGTACTTTATCTCGTAAACTTAGTTCTCTAAGAAGTTTTTATAAATATTTAGTAGAAGAGGGAATTGTCACAAAAAATCCTGCTAAACGGGTTAAGAATCCAAAAGGCGCAAAACATCTTCCAGATTTTATGATGTTTGAAGAAGTTTTAAATCTATTGGAAAGTTTTGATTTAAATGAGCCTGAAGGAATACGTAATCGAGTGATGTTTGAACTCATGTATGCCTGTGGCTTACGTGTATCAGAACTTAGTAATTTAAATCTCGATGATATTGATTATTCTGCACGAACACTACGTTTTATTGGTAAGGGGAATAAGGAACGCTTAACTCCATTTTATGAAGATATTGGAAATCTATTAAAAGATTATATAGATAATGCGCGTCCTCAACTATTAAATGGTTTGGATCATCGTAAAGTGTTTGTTTCTAAAACAGGTAAAGGCATATCAATCAGAAGTATTCAATACATCTTAGATGCTTCAGCTAAAAAAGCGGGTATTATGCGCAGTATTCATCCGCATATGCTTAGACATTCTTTTGCGACCCATTTATTAGATAATGGGGCAGATCTAAGAGTTGTTCAGGAACTATTAGGGCATGAAAATTTAAGTACGACTCAAATCTATACCCATGTTTCTTTAGATCGCTTGAAAAAGACATATCTAAAGGCGCACCCTCGTGCTAAGCAATAGGGGCTTGTTTATTAAATAAGTAAATGTTATATTATTCAATGGCGTCTTAGCGGACGCTCTTCACACATCAGGAATTCACAGATCCGTGCCAAACTTGGTTACCTGTGTTAGAACTGGTGGAGGACTAACGGAAAGAGAGGCAATTTATATGTCAGTCGTATCGATGAAGAAGTTATTAGAACATGGATCTCATTACGGTCATCAACGTAAAAAATGGAATCCAAAAATGAAACCGAATATTTACACGGTTAAAAACAATGTCTACATTATCAACCTAGAAAAAACAATGGTTGGATTAGACGATGCGTATGCAGCAATGCGTGCGATTGCTGAGAAAAACGGCAAAGTATTATTTGTAGGAACAAAGAAACAAGCTCAACAAATCGTTTTAGATGAAGCTTTACGTTCAGGTTCTTTCTACATTAACCAACGTTGGTTAGGTGGTACTTTAACAAACTTTAGAACCATCCAAAAACGTATCAAACGTTTACTTGATATTCAAGAAATGCAAGCAAGCGGAACAATCAATGTTTACCCTAAAAAAGAAATCGCCATGATTAAGAAGGAAGAAGTTCGTTTAGAAAACTTCTTAGGCGGTATCAAAGAAATGAAGAAAACTCCGGATGCGATTTTCGTTGTTGACCCAACTGAAGATCTAATCGCGGTTAAAGAAGCTAAAAAACTCGGTATTCCAGTATTTGCGATTATCGATACTAATGCAGACCCTGAATGGGCTGATTATCCAATCTATGCAAATGACGACGCTATTCGTTCAATCAAACTTATTACAAGTTTAATGGCTGATGCGATTGTTGAAAGCAAAGGTGGCTTATTAAGTTACGCATTCCAAGAAGAGGAAGGCGAAGAAGATATTACGATGAAAGACGTTATTATCACTGTTGAAAGAATCAATGCTGAAAATGAACGTCGTCGTCGTCAACGTGCGGAAGAACGCCGTCAACGTAATGAACAACGTGGACGTAAACCTTTCGAACGTCGTTCACGCGACTTCAAACAATACACTCCAAAACCTGAAAGTAATGAAGTTGTAGCAACTGAAGAAGCAAAAGCAGAAGCAAAAACAGAAGTTAAAGGAGATAAATAATGGCTATTAGCGCGGCACAAGTTAAAGAACTGCGAGAAAAAACTGGCGCAGGGATGATGGACTGTAAGAAAGCTCTTGAAGCAACTGACGGCGATATTGCGCAAGCAATTGACTGGCTACGCGAAAAAGGCATTTCTAAAGCAGCTAAAAAAGCAGATCGTATTGCAGCTGAAGGTTTAACTGGTGCTGTTCAAAATGGCGATGTTGCTTATGTTTATGAAGTTAACTCTGAAACTGACTTCGTTGCGAAGAATGACAAATTCTTAGCATTAATGAAAACTGTTGGTGAAGCAATTCTTGCAAGTAATGCTTCAACATTAGAAGAAGCTTTAGCTTTCGAATACGAAGGTAAAACGCTTGAAGCAACCATGTTAGATGCGACTGCAACTATCGGTGAAAAAATTACTTTACGTCGAATTGAAAAAGTAGAGAAAGCAGCTGATGAAGGTTTTGGTCTTTATATTCATATGGGCGGAAAAATCTCAGTTGTTACGAAAGTTAAGAATGGTAATGAAGAAATTAATAAGGACATCGCAATGCAAGTTGCATCCATGATGCCTACATATATTTCACGTAATCATATCCCTGAAGAATTTATTGCGCATGAACGTGCGATTCAAACAGAAATTCTAAACAACGATGAAAGTTTAGCTTCTAAACCAGATAAAGTTAAACAAGGTATCTTAGAAGGTCGTTTAAGTAAGTCTTTACAAGATTCATCTCTTGTTGATCAAATTTATTTTAAAGACCAAGATAAAAAAGTTTCTGCAGTGCTAAAAGAAGCTGGCGCAGAAGTAACTTACTTTGTACGTTACGCTGTCGGTGAAGGCATTGAGAAAAAAGAAGAAAACTTTGCTGAAGAAGTTTTAAATCAAAAGTTTTAATTTATAAGGACACATTTGTGTCCTTTTTCAAATGGAGGATAAACAAACATGTATCAACGCGTACTCTTAAAATTGAGTGGTGAAGCGCTAGCTGGACAAAGCAATGGTTTCAACCCAGAAGTTCTCGCAAATATTGCGGAAGAAGTTAAATCTCTACAAGATAAAGGCATTCAAGTTGCGATTGTTGTAGGTGGAGGTAACTTTATTCGTGGTAAATTTGCAGATACAATGGGTGTTGATCGTGTTCAAGCTGATTATATGGGCATGCTTGGAACAGTGATTAACGCAATTGCAATCCAAGGTGTCTTTGAAAAACATGGCTTGGCAACACGTGTTCAATCCGCCATCGAAATGAGTAAGATTGCTGAACCATTTATCGTTCGTCGTGCTATACGTCATTTAGATAAAGGACGTGTTGTTATTTTTGCGGCTGGAACAGGTTCACCTTACTTCTCAACAGATTCTACAGCTGCTCTACGTGCATCGGAAATTAATGCCGATGTCATCTTAATGGCTAAAAATGGTGTAGACGGTGTTTATAGCGCTGATCCGAAAAAAGACAAAAATGCTGTAAAATTTGATAAACTTACTTATATGGAAGTCTTACAAAGACAACTACAAGTTATGGATTCTACCGCAATTAGTATGTGTATGGATAATGATATTGATTTAGTGGTCTTCAATATGGGAACCAGCGGTAATATATTAAAAGCAGTTTCAGGTGAAAAAATAGGCACCTTAATCACAAAGGAGTAAGTATGCAAGAACATTTAGACAGAGCTGAGCTCAAAATGGCTGAAAGAATTGAAAAATTAGAACATCACTTTCAAACCATTCGTACGGGACGTGCTAACCCAACCATGTTAGCGGAAGTCGCAATTGATTATTATGGTGCACCAACACCTTTAAACCAAGTGGGTTCTATTTCAGTTGTTGAAGGACGTACCTTAGTTATTAAACCTTATGACCCAACATTCTTAAAAGAAATTGAACATGCGATTAATGCGCACAATTTAGGCATGAATCCGCAAAATGATGGCACGGTTATTCGTATTTCAGTTCCACCACTTACAGAAGAAACTCGTAAAGATTTAACAAAACAAGTTTCTAAATTTGCTGAAGAAGCAAAGGTAGACTGTCGTAATATTCGTCGTGAAGCCAATGATCATCTTAAAAAAGATGATACATTAACAGAAGATGAAGAGAAGAAAGCTCATGAAAAGGTTCAAAAGATCTTAGATGAGCATATCAAGCAAATCGATTCGATTGTTGCTGAAAAAGACAAAGAAATCATGACAGTTTAAGCTCACTTTGTGTGAGCTTCTTTCTTAATAGGAGCACTATGGGATTTAAACATGTTGCCATCATTATGGATGGAAATGGTCGGTGGGCCAAAGCACAAAATAAAGAACGTACCTTTGGACATCAAGAAGGATCTGAAAAAGTACGTGAAATCGCAATTGCGGCTAATGACTTAGGGATAGAGGTTTTAACACTCTATGCTTTTTCAACGGAAAATTGGAAGCGACCAAAAGAGGAAGTCGATTTTTTAATGAAACTTCCTGATGTGTTTTTTAAACGCTTCTTAAAAGAACTCATGGATAAAAATATTCGTATTGAAAGTATTGGTGAGTTATCAGCCTTTCCTGATAGCACCCGTGATGTCCTTGAAAGAGCAATTAAAACAACCTCACAGAACACAGGTATGATTTTAAACTTTGCGATGAATTATGGTGGGCGAAGAGAAATTACTTTAGCTGCTCAAAAATATGCGCAAGCTGTTTTAGAAATGAAAGCTGATACCGATATTAGTGAAGAAGAATTTAATCAATATATGATGACAAAAGATTATCCAGAAGTTGATGTTTGTATACGTACATCTGGTGAAACGCGTCTATCTAATTTCTTGCTTTGGCAATTAGCTTATGCAGAACTTGTTTTCGAACCAACACCATGGCCAGCCTTTAGTGCAGACCTTTTTAAATCAATATTAGCGGATGTCGCACAACGTGATCGTCGCTTCGGGGGACTATAAGCTATGAAACAAAGAATTATTACAGGTTTAGCGATATTAGCTGTCGTAATTCCTGCTTTCTTAATCGGTGGTATACCATTTAAAATTTTGGTATTCTTGTTCATCTCAACGGGTGTTTATGAAGTATACGCTTTAAAAAAGGATGTATGGCCAATCTGGATCTATTTATTAGTAATGTTGATGGTTTTAGTCATGGTTTTCTTAAATTTAAACGATTTATTCCTAGCTTTAATAATCTCAACGCTTGTATTAATGTCATTACCAATCTTTTTTGAATGGTTTTTGCCTTTTGATACAGGTTATTTATTATCAATGGTCTTACTCTTTAGCGCTGCCTTAAAAGCAATTCTACTCATTCAAGGTTTAGGTAATTTAGTTATGGTGTATATGTTAGTGGTAACGTATATGACCGATACAGCTGCCTATTTTTCTGGCTATCTTTTTGGTAAACATAAACTAAATGAGCGAATTTCACCTAAGAAAACCGTAGAGGGTGCATTCGGTGGTTGGTTAGTTTCTTTTGGACTTTCTACACTTTATGCGTATTTATTAATAGAGAGTGTTGATTTTAACGTGATGTTAATCGCATCAGCCATCTTACCAATTGTTGCGCAATTTGGTGATTTATCCTTATCAGCGATTAAACGTTATTTTGGGGTCAAAGATTTTGGTACGATTTTTCCAGCTCATGGAGGCGTTCTAGATCGTATTGATTCGTTGTTATTTGTTTTAGTCAGTTTTTATGTTTTATATTCATTTTTAGTTCTTTAGGAGATTTATGGAAAGTATTCTAACATTTGTATTTGTATTAGGACTGATTGTCCTTGTTCATGAATTAGGTCATTTAATTAGTGCTAAAGCCTTTGGTGTCTACTGCAAAGAATTTGCGATAGGTATGGGACCAAAACTTTTTAAATGGAAGGGTAAAGAAACACTGTATTCAATTCGAGCTCTACCATTTGGTGGTTTTGTTTCTATGTTAGGTGAAGAAGGGGTTGAAGCAGAAGGTGTTGATCCTTCTCGTTCGATTCAAAAAATCGCCCCATTAAAACGAATTGTGGTTATGCTTGCTGGTATATTCATGAACTTCGTATTAGCTTTAGTTGTTTTAACAGGCTTAAATTTAGAAGCCGGAGCAGTTGTATTAACCCCAGAACCAATACTAGGTCCTATCATGCAAGATATGCCTGCTGAAACAGCTGGTATGATGGAAGGGGATCGTATTGTTTCACTTCAATTTAGTGATGGAACAACACAAGTGCCAGAAGATTTCTATGATGTGGTTGAAGCTTTACAGTTCTACACTGATGAAATTCAATTTACGCTTGATCGTGATGGCGAAATAATTGTCTTAACTGTAACTCCAGAACTAAATGAAGAAAATAACCAATATATGATTGGTGTTCAAACCCCTGAATATCAAGTTAAAGAAATTGGTTTTCTTGAAAGTATCAAATATGCTTTTATCGATATGAAAGACATGGTTTCATCCATTGCCTTGACCTTAACTAGATTAGTAAGAGGAATTGGTTTGAATGCAGTAAGTGGTCCAGTTGGTATATTCCAATTTACTGCTGAGAGTGCTCAATATGGTTTTAGAGCAATTTTCTATGTCGTTGCATTATTATCAATTAATATCGCAATATTTAATCTATTACCATTACCTATTTTAGATGGCGGTCGTTCTTTACTTATATTTATTGAAATGTTAAGAGGGAAGCCTTTAAATCAATAGGTTGAACAGGGAATTATGCTTGTTTCAATGGCTCTACTTCTACTCTTGTTTATATTTATTTCAATTAAAGATGTCTTTACCTTCTTCTAGTGTTCAAAGGCACTTAAAAGAATGGTAAAAATGTGCCTATGGGAATCCTATTTAAATCAAAAGTAACAATCCTATTATTAAGTATCAGTATAAGTCTCAGCATTTTGCTGGGCTTTTCTGTATCTTCCATAATGAGCATGGAAAGACCTATTAGAATTATTGATTTAACGCAAATGTCTGAAGATGATGTTTTACTTTGGGCTAATGAAAATGATTTAGTCGTTGAAACAATAGAAGAGTATGATGAAAACACAGCAGTTGGGACAATATTATCTCAAGATATAACAGCTGGTGATCGACTCTTTGCTGGTCAGAAAATCATTATTACTTTATCAAAGGGACCAGATCCCGATGTACTAGTTAACATTATTGATTTTAGTGGACAAGATATTGGTATAGTTCAGACATTTATCGATAATTCAAAATTGATGAATGCACATATACTATTTGAGAAAAGTGAAGATATTGAAACATCATATTTGATTTCTCAGTCTGTTGTTGATCAAGAAATTAAAAGATCTGATGAAGTTAACTTTGTAATCTCTACAGGTTCTAAAGAATCATTGGATAAAATAACGGTTCCTGATTTCACAACTTATACCAAAACTGAAATCTCCAATTGGGGGTCAAGTAATAATATAACAATCAATTTTATTGAAGAATTTAACTCTTCAACTGAACAAGGATTAGTCTTTAGTCAATCATTAGCTGCCCAAAGTGAAGTATATGATGGTAGTTCAATAACCATTAAGATTTCTAAAGGTGCTGGTGTTGTCATTGAAAATCTAGTTGGAAAATCAAAATCAGAAATCGATAAGATTATTACTGATAATAATTTGAAAGTTACATATGACTATATATATTCGTCCGCTACAGCTAAAGATGTCGCGACTTCTATGTCTCCTAGCGCAACAACACGCGTTGAGGAAGGCACAACGATATCTATTGTATTATCACTTGGTAAAGTAAGCATGAGTAATTATGCAGGCAAAACATTATCTGAACTTGAATCTTGGGTTAATAGTGTCAATGCTGATGGTGCTAACTTAAAAATTAATTCAAGTATTGCTTACTCTGATTCAATAGCTTCTGGTTCGATTATTTCACAAAATCCAACGACTGGTGATGTAAATCCTGGTACAAGTATTACTGTTTCTGTTTCCAAGGGTGGAGGTGTTGTCGTTAAGACATTTGCATCAAGAACAGATACACAAGAAGGTATAAAGATTAGCATTACTGAAAAATATAGTACAAGTGCTTCAGGTACAGTATTATCACAATCGATTGCTGCTGGTACAAGAGTTGATGTAGGAACAAGTATCACTTTAACGGTTTCAATTGGACAAGTTCCTGTAAGCTCTAAAATAGGTGGAACTTTAGCTGATTTACAATCATGGGTTAATACAGTTAATGCTAAAGGGGCTAACTTAAGTATTAGTTCATCTGAAGCATATACAGCAAATCAAACAGATAAAGGTAAGATTACTTCACAATCTCCATCTAGCGGATCTGTAAATCCTGGATCTACTATTACAGCTGTTGTATCAAAAGGTACTCAAATTACGGTTGCAACGTTTACGGGTACTTCTACTACATCACAAACAGGTTTAACAGTAAATAAATCAGAACAATATAGCAGTTCAGTCGCAAGTGGTGTTGTAATATCTCAAAGCATTGCAGCTGGAACAAAAGTAGACTATGGATCAAGTATTAGTTTAGTTGTTTCAAAAGGGGTTGATCCTTCGACGTTACCTGTAGACGTTCCATACGTATCATATATTTCGAACTCTATTACAAGCTCAAATTTACAAGATTACAAAGATGAAATTTCCTCAGTATTCTATAATGCTGCCCCAACTCTTAAATTGAGTTTTGCTACTACGAGTGATGGCATAGGTTGTGGAGCTGTTAGAAGTGTTAATCCAGGACAAGGTACAACTGTTAATGGTGGTACTACTGTTACGGTAACTTTAGATACAACAGGATGTAATTAAATCTTAGAGAATTATAAAATTAATATAAAAACGAAATCATTATTTTCTTGCAAAATTTAAATTTTTGCTTAGAATCTGATTTCGTTTTTTTAACATAATGATCATTAATATTTATTATTCTGTAATAATATCGCTAATAACTAAGTAGTATGTATTTCTAAGTGCAGAGTTTACTTTAAATGAATAATTTAAATCAGTTGTCGAGAAATCATAATCTCCAATAAGACTAGTGTCATAAATTCTGACTAAATCTGTGTATAAACCATTAGAGGTTACAATATAAATTTCGTATGTACCAATCGGGATGGTAGATAAATTAATTTCAGAACTTTCAAACCATGCATTTGTAAAATCATTTCCTAGTATTGAAACATCTTGTCCAGAAACACTTGGAAGATCGAAACTGAAATTTTCACCTGTACTGCTTACAAACAATAACTTATGAGTTACAGGATCATCTAAACCTAAATCTGTTCCTAAAATGAATGAGAACCCCTTAATCGATAATGTTTGCTCAACCATGTTTAAATTAACAACATTTGCAGATGAAGGAATTTGAGATGGTAAGATTTCAGATCTATTAAATTCACTAATACCCGTAATTTTAGTTAACTCATATCTCATCTTTGATTTATTATTAAACCTGAATAGATAAGAAGTTGTAGAAGTGTCTAATAAAACATTATTTGCGGTGGGTAGTGGAGCAGTTGATAACGAATTAAAGAAGTTTGTATTACCAGTGGTATCGCCAGCGGTTGAAAGTAATTCAAATCTATAATCACCATTTGGTAATGAACTTAAATTCACAGTTCCTTCAAACCACGCCTTAGAATAATCTAATCCATCACCAAGATTAAGAGTTTTGCCTGTTAATATATCTAGATCAAAAGTAAATGTGTTGTCTTCGTTGTTTAAGTCAATTGCAACGAATTTATGAGTAACTTCAACATTAGACATATTTGTATTTTCAAGAGCTGCAAATCCAATAAGATATACAGTTTCAGATTCATCATCCCATTTAAAGTCTTGAATATTTGTAATTAAATTTGCTGTACCACTAATTACATTGATATTGTTTGGTGCAGTATTAGCAAGTGTTGTTTGTGAAGACCCTACATATACTGTTGCATTATTCCAATTATAAGCAACTAAACCTGGAGTTGAACCAGTAATTATAGTTCCATCATCAGCTATTGGATTGGTGGAATAAGTGTAGTAAGTGTTGTTATAACTACTATGAATAATATAGGGGTAATCAGTTGCTCTTGAATTTACTGTGTAAGCCGTAGTTGTTAATTGACTGTTTTTATAAACAGTACGAGAAGTTTCATCTAATATCCCAATTTGATAGTAATCAAAGTCTTTAAAACCTAAGTATCGATCAATTTTGAATGACCATGCTGCAATTTTTATTGACCACCAAGGATCAGACGCATAACGAGTGTTTACACCTGCGCCTTTACTACCAATATTTGATGCATAGAATAGTGAATTATTAGTACTTGTAGAATAGTTGCTATAATCTAAATAATTTCGAAGGTTTAAACCCATATGTTGATTAACACCATCAGCGACAGATGCATATGTATAGTTAGTCGCATTATTGGGATTTGAATCATATGCTCCATATCCAAATAAATTGTAGTTGTTAACAGCAAAAGAAGATGTTCCAAAGCCACTTTCATGTATAGCCATAGCATATATGAGAAGTGCATTCATTCCATAAGTATTTTGTGCATTTACAAATGAAACACCTTGATTTTTTAGCACGGATGTTTGAATATCTACACCACCATAAGTTGCATTTACAGTTGAGTAATATGTAAAATATGCATCCAGTTCAGCACCAGTATAATTTGTTTTTGACCTTAAACTTAGAAATTGATAATAATTAAAATAAGTGCCAACATCTTCACCACTCATAACAGGATTTTTTAAATCCATATCAGTGTAAAAATGAACACCATCTGCTGAATAATAAATTCCATTTGATAACCAGCTAGGTGCTAAACCAAGATCATAAACAGCATATGTAGTTGCGAAATCAATTCGTGCTTGAACTATTTTCTTTGTAATTGTCCCATTAATAGTAGTAATATTTGTATCTTTTACTTCATACCATACAACGTCAGGTCTAATTACATTTCCAGAATAGACACCAGTGATTGATTTTGTTGTATACGTAATAAACCAATCATTTACTCGGTTTTCAACATATATCAATGGGATAATATCAACTCCATTTAATGGTACAAAACCATGAGCTCCATTTATTTCAACTTCGACAACTAGATCTTCAGGAGTAAGATTTTCGGTAGAGGATTTGCTTTTAATTTGTGTACCAAAATAATATAATGAATTTTTTTCATTAATATATGTATACGGAATTGTTAAAGCTTTATCACTAGTTAAATTCATTGTCTCTGAATCCAAGTAAGTGTAATTTTGAGAATATACCATTGCTCTATCAGCTGCGACTATATTTAATGGACTGTATGATGCATTATTTCTAACTACAACATTTGGACTTTCAGCTGCTGCAGCATACATTGCTGTTATTGCGTCACTAAATTGATTCTGAGGATAACAAGCTAGATTAGTGAATTGGTTATATCCAGTAATACGATCAACACTATAATAACCATCAGTACAAGAAGTTACAGGAATAATCAAAGTGTTTGGATCAATTGCAGCCTCTACTTGTTGTATTTGAATAGGAGTGATAATAGTGATTATGACTAACAAAGATATTAGGAGCCTGAACAACTTTTTCATTATTGAGCCTCCAATAAGTTGAGGTTGTATGAAGTTGTTAAATCAAGATTAGAAAAATAGATATCTAATGATGAAAAATCATCTATCGTTAAATCTTGCCCTAAAACTTCGAAGAATAGATAACCTGTGCTTTCAGTTTCAATATAAACATTATTTATGTTATCTACACCATCAACGAGAATAGTATTGCTCAATACTAAGAATGATTCGGAATTTTTAGTATGAACATACGCTTGAGTAATTCTAAAAGGTTCACTCCCTAAATTTTTTATAGTAATTTCTACACCATATATGCGAGATTGTGATGAGAATGGTGCAGATATTCTAAGACCATTTTCATCCAATTGATAGAATTGTGATGTGCCAACTAATAATTGATTACTAAAAGAAACTTTAGCAACATCTTCAGCATTAATGTTTACTTCATTTTCACCTAAATTACTAATAGTTCCAGTACTACTTGGATTATTTAAATCAAAACTTAATGTCTTTATCGGATTCAAAGTAATATCTAAATCAATATAATCTAAAGAATCATCAATTATTGGAATAAAGATTAAAGCATCTAATTGTACTGTTGTAGAGGTTAAACCAAATACAACTGAATAATTTCCAAAGTTATAACCAGCTTGTTCAATTGCTTGGATATATGTATTTACACTATTTAATTGAATGTTTTCAGAAGTTCTAAAATTAGAAAGAGAAAGATTAATCGTTTTGTTGCTTTCTATATGAATATCAGCAAGGATAAATCTAAAATCAAACTCTTCTAAATCAAAAAGGGTGTAGTTATTTACACTGTAATCAAAGGTTTGAATTTTATCATCATCTGGATTAACGTAGTCGGTTTCTGATGGTTTCGAAATATAGTTCCAAAAGACGACACCTAAAGTTACGATTGATGCGATTAATAATAGGATTGTTGCGATCTTTAATGCATCGAAAAAAGGTCGACGAAGTCTACGTTTCATATATCTAATTTTAACATATTAAAAATCAAAAAACGCACTTAGAATAAGCGCGTTTGAATAGATTGATTTTCCCATTGAACATCAATTTGTTTAAGTTTAGTAAAATCTTCGAAATAATCAAATCCTTCGTTTAAATAAGTTTTAATATAAGCTTTGGGTATCATTAAAGGAATGCGATTGTGAAGGTTTTTAAAATCACCATCAGCTTCGGTAGTTATGATTGCGAAGCGCGGTGTTTCTTCGTTTGTATATAAACCTGCCATATAGAAGTAATCATCTTTTATGGGTGTTACTAAATTCTTTTCTTTATCACTATTCCATTCAAAAAAACCTTTAGCTTTTATGATGCATCGTCTTTCTTTCAAATCTTGATTAAAAAAATTAGAATCTTTAATTGTTTCAGATCGTGCATTAATCACGACACCCTTACTATCCCATTTAGCATAGCCCCAACGCATAACTTTATATTGCTGATCTTTATTCATCACAAAAGTTTTTTGTGAAGGGAATACTTCATTAAGTGAAAGTTCTTGTTGCTCTGACAAAGGAAGTTCGTTTAATAAACGTTCTATTTCTTCATCTACTTCTTGTCTAAATAAATATCGTCCACACATAGTAATTATCCTTTTTTTTCTAATTTACATATTAATTATACAATTTTGATTAAACTGACCTACAAAATTTGATTTGTTTGTGACTTCTTAATGATTAGCACTTAAATTTAATACATTATTACCTTTATAAGTTCAAATATAGACTTTATAGAGTACTGTTAACAAATAGTAATAACAACTATATTAAAATTTGATTATCTATGAAAAAGTTGTTCCTTTTCTTATTTAAATCAACAAGAGTACTTATATTTACTTTATTGTTTTTATTAAATTCTATTGAAAGTCTTAATGTTACAGCTTTAGATACCAATGTATATATTTCGAGTAATATTAGTACTAATTCTACTGACGGAAGTGTAATCACTATAAATCCAAATATAAGTATTGATCTACATGATCAAAGTACTGTAACAGGTGCAAATGTTGCGATTTCAATTGGTTATGTATCTGGTGACATTTTAAGTTCAAGTCATGTAGACGCAGAATGGCATTCAGATACAGGGATTTTAAGTTTTTCGGGTACTTATTCTGCATCGGATTTAGAAAGTATTTTTAATAGTGTTACGTTTACACCTGTAAATTCTAAAACAGATATTTCAAGTCGTGAAATAACTTTCAGTATTGGTGATGGTTTATATTTTGATGATGAAAAAGATGGTAATGGTCACTATTATCAACCAATGAGTGTAGAATCTAATATTTCATGGCTAGACGCGAAAACTGCCGCTGAAGCAACTGAAAACAAATTATTTGGCTTACAGGGTTATTTAGCTACCATTATAACTGCCCCTGAAAACACTTTTATTGCGACTTTGACACTACCTAAAACTTGGTTTGGCGCAACTGATGATTATACTGCGATTAATACTGCCCTTGGATTAAATCAATATGCTGATCAAAGTGCATCAGAAGGACATTGGTATTGGGCAACTGGACCAGAAGCAGGCTCACTTTTTTATGAAAAGAGCACAAACACAGCTCAAACTTATCTTGATTCAAGTACAACAAAAACTTTTTATACTGGTTGGTATAGTGGTGAACCTAATAACTTTAATTTAGGTTTAGTAGATGGTGAGAATTTTGGTGTTTTAAATTACTATACGCAAGGTTTATGGAATGATTTTGCTTTTCATCCAAATGAAAGTAGTTATTATGTGCCTAATTACATTATTGAATATGGTGGTATGCCAGGTGATCCCGATATTACCATTAGTCAAAAAACAAATGTAAGTATTCAAACCTATACCTTAACTTATGATGGCAATACAAGTACATCAGGGATTACGCCAAATTCTATCACTCAAAGAGTAGGAACTAGCACAACTGTTTCAACAAAAAATACGCTCGCTAAAACAAACTATTCCTTTGTTAATTGGAATACTCAAGCTGATGGTAGTGGTACAAGTTACGCAGCAAATAGTACGATTACTTTAGATAGTGATATTACATTGTATGCACAATGGAAATCAGATTATGAAGCTGTTTTAAACGGTGTTTACTCAAGTCTAGATTCAGCAATAAATAATGCAGTTGATGGAGACACAATTTATCTTCTTAAAGATTTTACTAAAAATACTTTTATACGTATTAAAAATAAATCAATCACGATTACATCTGAAATAGGACATACATATACCATTACAAAAAATGGTCTAAATGCTTGGTTTGGGATTGAAGAAGGAAGTACATTAAATTTAAGCAATGTTATTTTGGATGGGAATAACACAGATAGTTGGTATTCAATTATTTTCGTGGGACAATATGATAGTGTTACGAGTGCTACGCCAACTGCAGGAAATCTTGTGATAAATGATGGTGTAGTGATAAAGAATTTTTATTATCAATATACTGATGCGAACAAATACGCAAGTGTTATCAATGTATTTAACGGTACTGTCACTATAAATGGTGGAGATATTTTCAATAATAGAGATAAATATTATCCAAGTGTCATTTATGTATCATCACTTGGTACTTTAAATATTAATGGTGGTAGTATTCATGACAATAGTTCTATTGATTCAGTAACAGCTACTAATACCTATGGAACAATTTATATTGAAACAGGTGGAATGATTAACGTAAGCGCAAATGCGAGTGTTGTAAATAATAAAAACACCAATAATGCTTATACAGGTGATTTTGATATTCAATATGTTAATAATTCTCAATTAAACATCAGTGATAACTTTACTGGTAAAATTGGTATTTATAGTAACTCTTTTTATCAAACAAATGATGTCTTTGGGACAATTACAAGTGGTAAATCAATTGCGAATGGAACCATAATAAACAACAAAGATAGTTCATTATATGGAGTAGTCAATGGGACAAATTTAGTTTGGCAAACTTGGCAAATAAATATTACCTCCTATTCAACAGATCTAACAAATGGAAATATTGATGTGACTGCGAGCACTAATGTTGGTACTTTTGATGGGACAATTAATACTAGTCAAAGTGAAACCTATACATTTACGCAAAACGGCACGTATACTTTTAGCGCACGAAATAGTTTGGATACAACAAAAACTGAAACTATTACTATTTCTAATATCGATAAAACAGCACCGGTGATTAACTTAAGTGCTAGTACGACAGTTTTAACTAATCAAGACATAACAATTAATGCAAGTATAAGTGATGATCATACGTACATATCTAAATATGCTTTAGGCACACAGGATACAAGTTATTTTCAAACAGCAGGAACATCTTTTACATCATCTTTTATCGTAAGTGAAAATGGAACTTATACTATTTATGCATTAGATGCAGCTGGGAATGCGAGTGTTAATACAATAAGTATTTCTAATATTGATAAAACAGCACCAGAAATAACAGGTATATCTGAGGGTGGTTATTATACATCAGATCAAAGTATTAGTTTTTCAGATGGAACAGCTGTATTAAGTGGAACATTAACAATTAATCCTTTTGTCAGTGGGTCAAGCATTAATCAAGACGGAACTTATACATTAACAGTGACAGATTCAATTTCAAATCAAACCGTTATTCATTTTACAATTGATAATACGAGTCCAGTCATTAGTTTAAGTGCACCAAGCACCCTTACAAATTCGAATGTGACAATATCTGCTGAAATAAACGAAGTCAATTTAGATACAGTTAAATGGGCCAGTGGATCTCAAACAATTGATTATTTCAGTAGTTTAGGGACTGTGTTTGATACAAGTTTTACTGTTAGTGATAATGGAACTTATTCGGTTTATGCAGTGGATAAAGTAGGACATCAAAGTCTTCAAACAATTACCATTGATACCATTGATACAACTTCTCCTATTGTATCGCTTAGTCCATCAATTACTTCTTTAACCAACAATAATGTGATTATAACCGCAAGTATTATAGAAGATCATTTAAGTCAAAGTAAATGGGCGAGTGGTGAACAGCTAGCTTCATATTTTATAAATTCAGGTACAGTTTTTAATTCAAGTTTTAGTGTTTCAGAAAACGGTGTATATTCAGTTTACGTAAAAGATGCGCTTGGATATGAAACTGTAGAAACAATTTCCATTTCTAACATTGATAAAATTGCACCTGTTGTGACTGGCGTTATAGAGGGACAATCATATAATTCAGATTTGATTGTTCAATATAATGAGGGTACAGCGACATTAAATGGTTCAAATTATAATTCAGGTGTAAGTATTAGTGGTGCAGGTGATTATGTTTTAGTCGTAACAGATTCTGCATCAAATCAAACGATCGTCAACTTTACGATTGATACAACTGCACCAAGTTTCACAGGTATTAATAATGGAGAAATTTCTACTACTGATATAGCGATTTCTTTTACGTCAGGATCAGCCACACTAAATGGTATTGCTTATACAAGTGCTACAAATATTAGTGCTGATGGAAACTATGAATTCGTCATTTCAGATAGCGTTGGAAATAGTACTACTGTTAATTTTAAAATTGATAAAACTGCTCCAGCTATTTCATTATCAGCACCTAGTACTATTACAAATCAAAATCTCAATATCACTGCAAACATTACAGAAGCTAACCTAAGTATTTCTAAATGGGCTAGTGGAGTTCAAACTGCTTCGTACTTTTTGGGTGCTGGAACAGTATTTACATCTAATTTCTCAGTAAGTGAAAATGGAACTTACACAGTATATGCTAAGGATGATGCAGGTTATGAAACTGTAGAAACAATTACCATTTCTAACATCGATAAAATAGTACCTACGATTCAATTATCTGCAGACACAAGTTTAACTAATCAAAATGTTAGTGTTTTATCAGTAATTTCTGAAACAAATACATATATAAGTAAATACGCGAGTGGTAATCAAACAATTGAATTTTTCAGTAGTGAAGGTATCGATTTTACTTCGAGTTTTAATGTATCAGAAAATGGAGTTTATACAGTATATGCAAGAGATCTTGCGGGAAATGAATCAGTAAATACAATAACTATAAATTCTATTTATCGAGTTTTACCACTTATTAATTTAAGTGTTAATGGATCTAGTACAGCGAGTCAATCAATAAGTACTGTTTTATCGGTTAGTGTTGATAGTTCAGTTTCATTAAGTAGTATTGCTTATCAATGGACGAATAGTTCTAGTTTTCCAAGTACTGGATTTTTTACATCTACTACAAATAATAATTCGATCACATTAGATAGTGTTTCTGGGACCTATTATTTACATGTTCAAGCCATTGATAATTTAGGTAATATCAAAGAATATTCAAGTTTATCTTTTAATTTAGATAATAGTGCACCAGAGCTTGATGGAATCATTAATGGTGAATCTTATAATACAGATATAAAAATTTTATTTACAGAAGGACAAGCGAATTTAACAGGTACATTATCAAGTGGATCTGAAGTACTGATGACAAATCTAAGTAGTGGAGAAATAATATCAGAAGAGGGTGATTATAACTTAGTCATTTCAGATGAATTAGGAAATGAAAATAGTATAGATTTTACAATTGATAAAACAGCACCGATTATTTCAGTACCTATTATTCCAACTACCACTACCAATCAAGATGTCACAATAACAGTTAGTTCAAATGAAGGAACACTCAATACTACAAGTCATACATTTACTGAAAATGGTAGTTTTACATTTATTGCCACAGACAATGCAGGGAATATTACAGAAACGATAGTAACTGTAAGCAATATTAATAAAACAAGTACTAGCACAACAGATGTTAGTACAGCACTTTCAAATGCGAATAATCAATTAGATGCTTATCTCACATCTATTATTGATCCAAGTCCAGCTATATTAGCTTTAATTGCAGATGCAAAAACTCATATTTCTACACTTACTTCATCATCTGCAATAGATGCTTATATTGCAGATTTAATTAAAAAAGCAGACTTACAAATTTTATTGGATTCTAAAAACTTAGCTGAAAATTTATTGGATAATTACTTTAATAATATTGAAGATGCAAGTTCTCAGTTAATCAAACTCATCGATGCATTTAAAGTTGAGATATTACTCATTGAAGATCCTATTCTTTTGAATGAAAAAATGCAAAAACTAATGCTTGAATTAGATGCACAAGTTCTCAGCGATGAGAAGAAATCAGCGATTGAAGATGTGAATACTTTAATATCTACTGAATTAGAAAATATGAATACTACACCTGAAATGCTAGCTTTAAAGGAAGAATTAATTGCTTTAATTGAAGATCTTGAAACTATCGATGATATTGAAGAGATTATAAAAGAATATGAACAAAAAATAGTAGTACAAGCTAGTTATGATACAGCATTACAAGAACTTGCTGATATTTTTAATTTATATGCTAATGATCAATCTGCAGATTATACAATGTCAGGTTTAGACACTTTAAATGCTATTTTTAATCGTATTAATAATCAAATATCTAATTCTAATATAAGTTTAGAAGAGAAAATTATTCTAATTAATCAAGCCATATATGATTTTAATCAAGTAAAAGTTGCACGTAGTGGATTGATAAATCCAAGTAGCCCAAGTTTTGATGCGACTGATCTAAATCCAAAATCAATTTATTTATCAGTCACAAGTGAAAATGGTTTAGCGAAAGGAATTAGTGCGAGTGTACAACTATCAAAAACACTTGGAAATTCAAGTTTGGTTTATGACTTAATTAATTCTGGAAAAATATTGAATACTAGCACTTCAATAGATATAGACAAGCTTCAATCTATTATTTCAAATCAATATATATTCGCTGAAGCTGATGTGCAACTATTGGATGCAAATATGCAAATTGTAGAGTTAGAAGATAAGAGTGGGGCATTTCAAATAAGTTTAATACTTCCAGAAGAATATCGAGATCGTGAAGATATCAAAATATTAATGGTAAATGATGGTGTTGTTGAAGTATATGACACTGTTGTGGTTGAAAATGTAGTGACTTATACAACAAATGCTTTTGGGAAAATTTATTTAATGGCAAATCCAATGGAAGGTGATCCTGGTGTAAAAACAAGTAATTTAAGTGCTTTTATATCTACTGGAATTGTTTTCATCCTTCTTCAAATTATTTATATTTTTCTATTAAAAATGAAGCTTCATCATCAAAAAGTATTAAGCTCATTAATTATTCTTGTTTATCCACTCAATGCTTATTTATATCTATTTGTAGAACTGATTATCATGCTTTATTTGGGTTTATATATTTTAAAACTTAGAAATGATTTAAAGATGGAAGAAATGAGAGAAGATAATGACAGAATTTAACGGTAATAATGACGAAATAAGTCGTGATGTACAAGAAGAACAAAATTTTAATAGCGTTGATGAAATCAATTTAAGAAAAGATGAAACAGATTTAAAAGTTGGTGATGAACTTAGTTTGAAAAACAAATCAGAAGATAATCTTTTAGATCAGCAATTGAATAAAACAATCAATCCATCAGACCAAGAACTTAAAAAAATACAAGCACTTCAATCGGCGAGTAGTTCAGCCAGTGGATCAAGTGCAGCTAGTGCAGCTGCTAGTGTTGCCCCAACAGCTGTAGCGGTTGTCACTGTAGTAGCTGTGGGTGCAGTCGTTGTTAGTGCACCAAATGTTGACACAAATGATTGGTTAATCACTCATCAAGAAATTCAATTTGATTTCGTAGGAGAAACAGTTGAAACACCTTACTTAATTGAAATTACCGATCAAGAAACAACTGAACTTATTTCAAGTATTGAACTTTATACATCAACAGATAATGTAAGTTTTGAGAATCTAGTGTCTGAACATGCTTATGAAATTGTGATATCAGCCGATTATGGGGGTGGGATGATAGGTTTAAAATCCTATAAAATCACGACAGCTGGGGCACCACTCTTTCCTAAAGGGGTCTTAAAAGTCAATTCTACCAATATAGATTATGGTAGTAATCAATTATCAATCACTTTAACTTATGAAGATGAAGGACATTATTATTCTGATGTAGAAATTGTAGTGACAGATGGGATTAATGTTGTGCGAGTCAGTCAAGTTGATGTTAATCAAGTGACAAGTATCGATATATCATCACTTCAACGAACTTACTTGAATGTGGATGTATATGCTAAATCATCTTATCCATCAGACGAAAATGCAGTGATTAAAACTGCTAGTTATAAGGTTTATTATTAAAGGAGTAATTATTATGAACCAACTTGAAAAAAACAAAAAAATCATTCAAATATCGCTTTGGATATTATCCTCATTAATTGTGCTTATTTCTGTATTTGGACACGATTTATTTGGCGCAAATTCATTTTTATCCCCGATATTTATTGCGGATAGTAGTGGATTAGATATTATTGCACAATGGTTTGACACGAATTTTCCAAATTTCTTAAAAACGTTGATTTATATATTGATTGTTGTGATGGGTTCAAAACTTTTGAGAACATTTACCTCAAAAATTTTATCGCTAAGTAGTTTAGGTGAAACAGCGGCTAAATTAATTAATTCTTTTGTTGACTATATTGTTGCTATTATTCTCATTATCTTGGTCTTATTAGCTTTTGGTGTCGATTCATTAACATTATTTGCTTCAGTTGGGATTTTAGGTTTAGTGGTTGGCTTAAGTGCTCAAAGTTTAATCAGTGATATGATTAGTGGTCTCTTTATTGTTTTTGAAAAATCTTATAAAGTCGGGGATTATATTGTGATTGATGGTTTTAGAGGTCAAGTTAAAAGTTTAGGCTTACGCACTACTCAACTACAAGATGTGAGTGGACATATGAAAATTATCAATAACTCTGAGATTAAGACGGTTGTTAATTTATCATCATCTTTATCACTTGCGGTGGTAGAGGTCGGTGTTGAATATGATGACTTTGTTAAGGTCCATGAAATTCTTAAAGAACATACGGTTGAACTTAAAGAATTCTTACCAAAATTTATTGATGGACCAAATTATATTGGACCAACTGAATTTGCAGATTCAAGTATTAATATTAAGTTTGCAGGTAAGGTAGTCGAAGAGTATCGCTTCCAAGCGGAGAGAGATATGCGAGCGGCGATTAAAGTGCTCTTTGATAAATACGAAATTGGTATTCCATATCCTCATATGGTTTTACTTAAAAAGGACTAAAGCGATGACTTAAATCATCGCTTTTTATGCTTCTTTTTTCTCAATAAACCATTTATCTTCTTCTAGAAATAAATAACGTTGTTGTCCTTGTATTTGACAGGTATAACGAATTCCTGTCCCACCAGCGATGGTAGATGCAGCGCGTGTCACTTGAGATACTTTATCAATTGCATATTTAATGCCGTTTTTCCAAATAATCATGAGTGGTTTGATTTGACCTTCTTTGGTATTCAAGACAACAACATCAACATATATTTTCATACTCATGAGCCTTTAAAGTAAGCCTCTGGAAAAATGACATGATCTTCTTTTGGATTAAAGCCACTCAAATCCGTATCACTTAACATTAAAGCCCTTTGGACACTGTTAAAACCATAACGTTGGCGAATATGTTCAATGGTTTTTTCTAAACTTAAGGCTTTTTCTTCTTCGTCATAAGACATAAAGATATCAAGTTGTAGAATATCTTGTTCTGCCACTAAATCAGAGGCTTTAACCCCAATGCTTCTTAAAGGAACTTTAAAATCAACATGTTCTTTAAAAAGATGTAGTGCCGCTTGGGCAATCGTTTCAGATAGTTGAGAAGGGTGGTTTAAAGGCATTTGTCGGGAGAAATGTTCTAGATTTTTATCACGCACACCAATGGTGACGGTTTTGCACATTAAATGAGCCTCTTTTAATCGAGCTGCTACACTTTCAGCTAAGATATAAGTCACAATCTTAACATCTTCTAAATTATTGAGATCTTTAGGAGAAGTAGTACTATTCCCAATTGATTTGACTAGAGGTTGATTATCATTGACCGCCACGGCACTATTTTCTAGACCGTTCGCAAAACGCCAAATATATTCGCCCCATTTACCCAATCTTCTTTTTAATATATTCACATCATATCGAGCACAATCACCAATCGTGAAGATGCCGATTTCTTTCATTTTCTTAGTCGTCGCTCGACCAACGTATAATAAGTCACTAATCGGTAAAGGATAGATAAGATCTTCCATATTTTCTTTGGTAATGAGTGTGGTCGCATCTGGTTTTTTCATATCTGAACCAAGTTTTGCGAATACCTTATTAAAACTAACGCCCACTGAAGCTGTAATACCGACTTCTTTTTTAATTCGTTCACGTATTTGATCAGCTAGTTGACCAGGCGAACAGTTAAAAAGGTGAATGCTATGGGTCACATCTAACCAAGCTTCATCAATCCCAAAGGATTCAACTTGATCAGTATATTCTTTATAAATGTTTTTAACCATTTTAGAGAATCGTAAATACAGTGAAAAATTAGGTTTCACAAAAACTAAATTTGGACACTTAGCTTTGGCTTGCCATAAAGCTTCACCGGTTTGGATGCCATAGCGTTTCGCGATTTGATTCTTCGCTAAAATGATGCCATGTCGTTTCTCAATATCACCCCCAACCGCTAAGGGAACATTTTTATATTGAGGGTTATGAAGGCATTCTACCGAGGCATAAAAGTTATTTAAATCACAGTGTAATATAATTCGATCTTTCATAAATTCTTCCTAAGTCTAGTTTACTTGAATTATATTCAAGTCTCAAGTACTACTTGAATATTTTTCAAGTTATTGTATTATATACGTAGTTATGAACTTCAATGAACATTTAAAACAACTAAGAAAAGAAAAGGGCTATAGTCAAAATGATCTCGCAAGTCACTTTGGTTATAAGTCTTTTACAACCATACAAAAGTGGGAAGATGGGTCTGCTATGCCACCAATGAAAGTTTTGTCTGGTTTAGCTGATTTATTTAATTTAACAGTGGATGAACTATTAAACGGAATTGATGGAGTAGATATTCCAATTATTGGGCTTGTGCGTGGTGGACCAAATCAAATTGCTCAAGAGGAATACTTAGGTCATGAGCGCGTGCCAATGGAAGAAGCCCGTGGTGGAACTTACTTTTATTTAGAAGTAGTCGGGGATTCAATGATTAATGCCCGTATGTTTCCAAAAGATTTAATCTATGTTAAACGTCAAAATCATGTAGAAAATGGTGAGATTGCGGTGGTTATGGTTGATGATGAGGCAACTGTTAAGAGAGTCTTCTATGAAGGGAATAAACTGATCCTACATTCTGAGAATGATGCCTATGCAGATCGCATCTATGGACCAGAAGAAATTGAAAATATTCCAATCCAAATCTTTGGTAAAGTCATACACGTTAAAATACGTCTATAAATAAGTGGTTTCGATGTTAAAAGAAACCACTTTTTAAGCTATAATAAGGGATGTTGAATGGAGGCATTCCATGTTTTTAAAGCGTATTGAAATGCAAGGCTTTAAATCCTTTGCGGATAAAGTCACAATTAACTTTGACCATGCATTAACTGGGGTTGTAGGACCTAATGGTTGTGGTAAAAGTAATATTGTTGATGCGATCCGTTGGGTTTTAGGTGAGCAATCTGTTAAATCATTAAGATCATCCCAAATGGTGGATGTTATTTTTGCGGGAAGTGAAGGACGACGTCGTGTTCAATTTGCAGAGGTGACTCTGGTTTTTGATAATCATGATCGTGCTTTTGATTCTGACTTTGAAGAAATCGAAATTACTCGTCGTATTCATCGTTCAGATTCTTCAGGTGAATATTTAATCAATAAAACAGCTTGTCGATTAAAAGACATCCATAATTTAGTTTTAGATAGCGGCATTGGTCGTGAATCTTTAAGTATGATTTCGCAAGGAACGATTTCTAACTTTGCGGAAGCTAAACCCATTGATCGTCGTGGTATTTTTGAAGAAGCTGCTGGTGTTGCAAAATATCGTAAACGTAAAGATGATGCTGTTCATAAATTAGAGCGTACTCAAGCGAATTTAGATCGTATTAATGATATTTACTTAGAACTTCAAAAACAGGTTCTACCGCTTAAAAAAGCGGCTCAAAAAGCTAAAATATATGCTGAAAAGAAACAACGACTCCAAGAAATTGAAATTGCGGTTATTTCGGATCAAATCACAACCCTTAATAATCGTTTAAGTGATAATCAAAACCAGGTGAATGAACTCTCAGCTCAAGAAGCTATTTTAGAAGCGCAAATTCAAGTACATGAGAATACCAATCTAATTGCGCGCACTGAAATTCATGAACTAGATCAAAGTATACATGAGATACAAGAACGTTTAATGCATGTTATGAATGAAATTCAAACCTTAGAGACCCGTAAAATTGAGATTGATGAACGTCGTAAATATACCCTAGAAACAGGGAATAATGAAGAACGAGCAAATGAACTTAAATCACTTTATCAAGAAGCTAAAGTTGAATTTGAAGATCGCTCACATCGTTTAGAAAATATCACTAAAGAAATTGAAAACTTAAATCAAAAAACGATTGAAATCAATCGTGCTTTAATTGATCAAAATAGTTTAGTTGAAGAAAGCAAACATCGTTTACAACGGGCTAAGAACAAATTAGAAGTCGCAGAAAATTTAAAAGCTAGACCATTTATGAATCAACAAGGGGTTCAATCCATTGTTCGAGCACAAGCTAGTTTAAATGGTGTTTTTGGCGTTATCTCAAATTTAATGGTGCCTGAAAAAGGGTATGAAGATGCGATATCAACTGCCTTTGGTGGGGCTTTATATAACATCGTTACTAAAGATGAAGAATCTGCCCGTCGCGCAATTAATTTCTTAAAGAAAAATGAATCAGGACGTGCAACGTTTTTACCTTTAACCGTTCTTAGAGCTCGTTATATTAATCGTGAACATTCGATTATTGCATCTGAAACAAAAGGCTATTTAGGGGTTGCGGCTGATTTTGTCATTTGTGAACCTAAATATGACATTGTGAATGAATCCTTATTAGGTAATGTTTTAGTGGTTGATGAACTTGAAAATGGGAATGAGATGGCAAAGCTTCTCAATTACCAATATAAGATTGTTACCCTTGACGGCGATGTTATCCATCGTGGTGGATCCATGACTGGTGGTCGTCAAAAGGACAGCAATTCACCCTTATCTTTAAATAAGGAAATGGATCAACTTAAAGAACAAATCGAAACCTATCAAGCAAGTGTTGATGAGCTTCAAAATAAATTGTTTGAACTAAGTAATGAAAAAAGTGAGTGTGACTCTAATCTTTTAGATCAACGCTTAGCTGCTGCCCAACTTGAACCAGTGGTTGAAGCTAAACGTGCCAAATATGAACGTCTTAAAGCTGATTTAGAATCCATTAATCCAAATATGAGTGAAGATGAAGATTTTAGTGATGATTTGATTGATTTATTGAATAAAGCTTATTCGGATCGCGATGATTTAAAACTTCAACTTGAATCAAAACGTGAAACAAGACTAAAACAAGGTGATGAGAGTGAACGTCGTGATACGCAAATGCGTCAACAACGTCGTGAGTTGTCTGCCTTAAAGACATCTCAACATGAATTAGATTTAGACATTACACGTTCTCAAACCAATATTGAAAACTTAATGAATCGTTTGTCATCTGATTATCAAATGACTTATGAATATACCCTTGAACATCCAATAGAAATTATTTCTGAGAATGCGGTTGAGGAAGTTGCACAACTTAGAGAAGATATTGAACGTTTAGGTAACATTAATATGAATGCACCAGCAGACTTTGAAGAAGTCAATAGTCGTTATGAACATATGGGTGAACAAGTTGCAGAAATCGAAGAAAGTCGCGACAAAATATTAGGTTTAATCACTGAACTTGATGGCATCATGATTGAACAATTCTCTGATATCATCGCAAAAATCAATGAAGTCTTACCAAATGTTATTCAACATATGTTTGGTGGTGGTCATGCATATCTAGCTTTAGATAATCCTGAGGATGTCTTAAACTCAGGGATTGAAATTCATGTTCAACCTAAAGGTAAATCGATTAAAAATATGCGCTTATTCTCGGGGGGCGAAAAGAGTTTAATTGCGATCTCTGTTTTATTTGCGATTTTACAAGTGCGTCATATGCCTTTATGTGTCTTTGATGAGGTCGAAGCCGCATTAGATCAAGCAAACGTCGAGCGTTTTGCCCATTACATGAAACACTTCTCTGAAGAGAATACACAATTCATCGTTTTAACCCATAGGCCAGGCACAATGGCGATGTGTGACATTCTATATGGGGTAACAATGCAACAAGGTGGTGTATCACAAATGTTGAAAGTTCGTCTAGCAGATGCGATGATGATGGCAGAACCAACCGTTGAAAATACAGCGGTTGAAGAAGTAGAAGGTGAAGCATGAGTTTTTTCTCAAAAGTTAAAAATTTCATCAGTGGACAAGAAGATGAAGTCTACGAAGAAGGTTTAAGAGAGACTGAGAAACACTTTGGTCGTGGTTTAAAACGATTATTAGGTTTAAGTAAAACCGTTGATGAAAACTTTTATCTTGAACTCAAAAATGTCTTAATTGATAGCGATGTTGGTCAAAAAATAAGCCAAGATTTAATCAATAAACTAAAAAAGATAAAACCTGAAACAAGCCAAGAAGCTGTTTTAGAGCTCACTCAAGAAGTCATTTCTCGCTTTAAAGTTTATCCAGACTTTGAAGAAGAGATGCAAGTCATCTTAATGGTGGGTGTCAATGGTTCAGGCAAAACAACCACAAGTGCTAAACTAGCTCATCAATTTAAAAATGAAGGTAAAAAAGTAATGCTTATTGCGGCTGATACCTTTAGAGCAGCAGCAGTCATGCAACTACAAACTTGGGCTGAAAAAATTGATGTTAAATGTATTTTTGGAAAAGAAAATGCAGATCCTGCATCGGTTGTCGTTGATGGCTGTCGTTTAGCCAAAGAAGAAGCTTACGATGTTGTGATTGTGGATACAGCTGGACGGCTTCAAAATAAAGTAAATTTAATGAATGAATTAGCAAAAATTCATCGCGTCATAGAAAAAACCTTAAGCTTTAAAGCTCAACATGTCTTTTTAATCTTAGATGCTAGTACTGGTCAAAATGCGCTGTCTCAAGCACAAACTTTTTTAGAGTCAGTTGAAGTGAGTGGCATTATTTGCACCAAAATGGATGGCAGTGCTAAAGCAGGTAGCTTAATTGCGATTGCATCAGAACTTAAATTACCGGTTGTCTATATTGGTTTAGGTGAAGGGGTTAATGATCTTAGACCATTTAGTGCATCTAGTTTCATTGAAGCTATATCAAGTGAGTTAAATGATGTTGGATAAAACAGAACGAATGAATGACTTATTGGATTTCTATGAGAATCAATTAACTAATAAACAAAGAGAAATAGCTCAGTTATACTATCGAGAAGATTTATCTTTATCTGAGATAGCTGAACACACAAATACCTCAAGAAGTGCAGTTCATGACAGTTTACATCGAAGTGAAATCTTGTTAGAAAAGCTAGAATCACAATTGTCTATTGTTAAACTGTACCACTTGCGTTTAAAATATTATGGTATGTTACGGGATTTAAATGATGATTCCGTGAATAAAATTGTAGATTTATTAGAAAAATGCGATGAATAAGTGTTAAAAAGGAGAAAAATACACATGAAAACAATTATTGCAGTCAATGCGGGATCTTCATCCCTTAAATTCCAACTATTCGAACTACCTAGTGAAAATGTTCTTTGTAGTGGTGTTATCGAAAGAATCGGATTAAATGATGGAATTTTTACTTTAAAATTTGCTGATGAAAAAGTAAAAGTTACACAAGATATTCCAGATCATAAAGTAGCGGTTCAACTCGTTCTTGACGCTTTAATTGAACATAAAATTGTCGATTCACTCGATTCAATTACAGGCTGTGGACACCGTGTGGTTCATGGTGGTGAACTCTATCAATCATCTGTTGAAATCACAGCTGAAGTTGAAAAAAATATTGAAGCTTTAGCGGACTTAGCTCCACTTCATAATCCAGCAAACTTAGTTGGCTTTAGAGCTTTCGCTGCAGCATTACCACATGCTCGACACGTTGCCGTATTTGATACAGCTTTCCATCAAACGATGGCTAAAGATACTTATATGTATGCGATTCCTTACGAGTACTATGAAGACTATAAAATCCGTCGTTATGGTTTCCACGGAACTTCTCATTTCTACATTTCTCATCGCTTTGCAGAACTATTAAATAAAGATGTTAAAGATTTAAATGTGATTACTTGTCACTTAGGTAATGGCGCATCTATTGCGGCTGTACAAGGTGGAAAATCTATTAATACATCCATGGGCTTCACACCGCTTGCTGGGGTCATGATGGGTACACGTTCAGGTGATATTGATCCAGCAATTATTTCATTTATTATGGAAAAAACAGGTCAATCAGAAACTGAAGTCGTTAATATCTTAAATAAAAAATCAGGTATGCTTGGTGTTTCAGGTATTTCATCAGATGCACGTGATATTGAAAACGCCATTGATGAAGGAAATGAAAGAGCAAAACTAACACGTGATATGTATTGTAAGCGTGTGGCTGACTTCATTGGTGCTTACTTTGTCCAATTAGGTCATGTTGATGGCATCTTATTTACGGGTGGTTTAGGTGAAAATGATGCATTAGTTCGTCAAGGTATCCTTAAAAACGTTGAAGAAGCCATGGGCTTAAAGATTGATTATGATCTAAACTTAACCATACGTGGTAAAGAAGTTCCTTTATCAACACCTGAATCAAAAGTTTGTGTATGGGTTGTCCCAACAAACGAAGAATTAGTGATTGCTCGCGATACATTTGAGATTATTGGTTAATGAAACAAGAAATATTAAACGAAATTGAAAAATACTCAACAGTCTGTGTCTTTAGACATCAAAATCCTGATGCAGATGCTTTAGGGAGTCAATTTGGTTTAGTCGCTTGGTTACAAGAAAAATATCCTCAAAAAAGAATAGTTGCCATGGGTGCGCACCGAGGTTCCTCGCCGCATCTTTTTGGCATTTATGAAACTATTAGTGATGAAGATGTCAAAAAAAGCCTAGCGATTATTACCGATACAGCCAATGCTGCCAGAATTGACGATCAACGCTTTTTAATGGCTGATAAAAGAGTCAAGATTGATCACCATCCCTTTGTAGAAGTATATGCAGATCTAGAATGGATTGATGATAAAGCAGCATCTTCAAGCGAACTTGTGACTGAATTTATTCATCATTTTCAAAAAGATGCACTAGATTGCGAAATCGCAAACTATTTATATTTAGGGATTCTTGCAGATACACTACGTTTTTCTACTCGAAATACGCGCCCACAAACGTTAGAAATGGCTGCTTACTTACTTAAGTCACATATTAATTTAGGACGTTTGAATGATGAGTTATTTGCTTTAAGTAAAGAAGAGCTCGATTTCACGAGTTTTATTCGACAAAATGCTATCTATGATGGAAATTTAGTTTACTTAATCGTTAAACAAAGTGATTTAGAACACTACAATGTTAGACAAGCCATTGCCAAAGAAAAAATATATGAACTTGGCTTAGTGCGTGAAACTGAAATTTGGGCAATGTTTATCGAACAGAGCGAAGCAGAAGGGGGACTGTATAATGGTTCTCTAAGATCACGTCATAAAACTGTTAATGATATCGCACGTACATTTAATGGAGGTGGCCATGTTTTGGCTGCAGCTGTTAAAGGATTGCGCTTAGAAGATATTGAACATGTGCTTGAAGCACTGAGAAATCGATTAAAGGAGAAAGATAATGAATCCACTCAATGAGTTCTTAAAACAATTCCAACAATTTGAAATGCCAAAAGCTAAGAAAAAGAGAAATACTGGCGGGGCATTAGTCAGCAGTTTAATATTCGTTGGACTCGTTGCTTTAGCTATTGATTATGTTTCTTTACCAGCTTATAACTTTCATGACCAAGGTTTTATTATTCTGTTAATTGCATACTTAGCACTATTTGGCTTTTTAATGGCGGTGTTTACACAATCATTTACTAGCTTCACAAAAATACCATTTAGCATGGCGGCTTTATTATTTGCCGCGATGATTGTATTAAATATTTTAGGATCTGAGCCATTAAACGCTAATAAATTTAGAGATCAAATTGAAATTGTTGAGACGACTAATTTTGATGATGCCTTTGATAAGGTTCAATTATCTCAAATCCCACTGATTGATTGGGCAAGTGCACAACGATTAGGGGACAAGAAAATTGGAAATGTTCAAGGTTTAGGATCTCAATTTAATATTAATTCAGATTACACTTTAGTTTCATCAAGTAATGAAATCTATCGTGTTTCACCACTTGAATATCAAGATTTTATTAAGTGGTGGCAAAATCGAAATGAAGGGATTCCTGGTTATATTAAAGTTAATGTGACCGATGCCAATGATGTTGATTTAATTGAGTTAGAACAAGGCATTAGCTATTCACCATCTGCTTTCTTCTCACAAGATTTACTCCGTCATGTTCGTTTTTCTTATCGCACTGAAATTCTACAAGACTTTAGTTTTGAAATCGATGATGAAGGGCATCCATTCTATGTCATTAGTGTGGTTGAACCAGAAATTGGTTGGTTTAGTGGATTTGATACTGTTGCGGTTATCGTGGTTGATGCAGTAAGTGGCGATATGGAAAAATATGCAATTGAAGATATGCCACGTTGGATTGATCGTGCACAACCTGCAAGTATTGCTTGGGCACAAATTGATAACTGGGGTTATTATGTCAATGGATTTATTAATACAATGTTAGGTCAAAGAGATATGATTCAAACCACAGATGGCTATAACTATGTCAACATTGATAGTCAAACCTATATGTTTTCTGGTATGACATCAGTCGGATCTGATCGTTCAATTGTCGGATTTGCCTTAATTAATCTACGCACAAAAGAAGCATCATATTTTAAGATTGGTGGTGCGGATGAAGTTTCTGCGATGAATTCTGCAGCTGGACAAGTTCAGGATCTAGGTTATCAAGCGACGTTCCCAGTTCTATTAAATATTCAATCTGTTCCGACCTATTTTATGTCACTTAAAGATGCAGAAGGTTTAATTAAACAATATGCGATGGTTAATGTCGCTGATTACTCTTTAGTAGGTGTGGGTGATACCATAAATGAAACATTAAAACTCTACACCAATCTTTTAAGCACAAAAGGTTTAGTGGATGAAGTTGAAAGTGATGCACCTTGGATTGAAGCCTCATTAATTGATCTTAAGATTGTGGTTGAAAATGGCACAAGTCATTACTTTGTACGATTTAGTGATGATTCAAATATCTATGAAGTAGAAGGTTCAACCTTCTTAGAACTCATTTTCTCGAACGAAGAAGATCTCGTTAGATATAAAGCAGGACTTGATACAGGTGAAACGACAAGTCTTGAAGCATTTGATAATTTAGGAATAGATTACTAAACAGGCATCATGATGCGACCCCTGTCAAGTAGACAGTGGAAATAAGTAAAGATTAGATGATCCAGAAAATGGGTCATCTTTTTTAGTTTCTTATTTCTTGATTTTGTTTTATGGTTTCATAGTATTTTATGATTCGATTATTTGGTTTAATTGGGTATTGTGGAATGACCTGACTATTTAAAGCTGCTTCTCTAACTTCAATAGGTGTTTGATTATTGAATCTGCTTTGAAATCTTTGATGATTGTAGAAGGACATATATTTATGAATAGCTTGGTTTAAATCTTGTAGGTTTTCATATTTATGATGATGATACATCTCTGATTTAATAATGCCCCAGAAACCTTCAATCGGTCCATTATCGATACAGCGGCCAACTCTAGACATGCTTTGTGTCAATCCATTTGTTTCTAACTTATATTTGAATACTTTACTTGTATATTGGAATCCTCTATCTGAATGAAACAGTGGTTTCGCACCTGGATTAAGACTCATTGCTTTCTCAAAAGTGTTGAATACAAGTTGATTATTATTACGTCCACTTATCTCATACGCAACGATACTTCGATCATATAAATCTAAGATGGCACTTAAATAGAGTTTCTGTTTTGTATGTCGATCTTTAAACTCAGTTACGTCTGTGACCCACTTTTGATTAGGTGCACTAGCGAAGAAATCTCTCGCTAAGATATTCTCAGCAGTAATCTCAGGTTCTGACTTATGATAGTTATTCTTCTTTTTACGTATGACGGATTTTATCCCTAATAGTCGCATCATACGACGAACACGTTTTTGATTATAATTTTTATGATTCAATCGATTAATGGCTATTGTCATACGTCGATAACCATAGATATGATCGAATATTTCATCATACTCAAGTATCCATTGTGCAATTTGTTGGTTTTCCTTCTCTTGTGCTGTTTCAGTGCGTTTTAACCACTTATAGTAACTAGATCTCGGTATCTCTAATACCTGACACATCCAATGTATACTCCAGTGATAATCTCTTTGACAGCTTTGTATGGCTAAGTATTTCGCTTCTTGTCTAACTTGACTGAATACCGCCTCCTTTCGAATTCCTTCACTTTTTTTAAGAGTGTGTTCTCATTCTCTTTAAGTTCTAATTGTTTCTCGAGTTGATCTATCTTCTTCTGCAGCTTTTCAACTTCACTTAAACTATCTTCTAGTTTTCGTTTACCACGTCGATCAAGTAAACCATCTTGTCCTTCAAGTTCATATTTCTTCACCCATTGATAAACTTGAGAATACGACACTTGATAAACTTCAGCTGCCTTTTTAAATTCACGATTGTGTTTGAGACAATACTCTACAATTTCAACCCGCTCTGCTAAATTTGTCTTCCTTCTTCCAGCCATATAAACATCTCCCTTAGGATCATAGTCCTTCAGTTCTATATGGTTATTATACTTTCTAAGCCAATTTAATATGATGGAATGGGATGATATTTGATACTTAATACGCAATCCTTCTAAGGAATCAACGCCGTTAAGATATTCGTGTATGACATTATCTTTTAGTTCTTTTGTATAGCGTTTGTTTCGTTCTTTATCTTCAAAAATTTCTCTGCCATATTTTTGATAACTATGTATCCATTGACGAACCGTGTAAGCTCGAACATTAAATTCAAATCCTAGTTGGTTCACTGATTTTTCACCTCTTAAAAAAGTTTTTACTATTTCTACTTTAATTTCAGGACTATATTTATTCTTACGTCCCATATAAAAAATCCCTCCTTTCAACTTTGCATATTTGCATTGTCTACTTTGGAGGGATCTTATCATCACGCCTGTTTTATTTTATTGGTATAATACGTTTAGTTATGTTGACACACTTACACGCGCGTTCAGCGTATTCATTATTAAAATCCACGATGAGTGTAGAAACACTCGTTTTAACGGCGAAAAGTTTAGGGTATGAATCGGTTGCTTTGACAGATTTAAATATCATGCATGGTGTACCTGAATTTTTAAGACTGACAAAAAAACATGGCTTAAAAGCAATTATCGGCTTAGAAACACAGTGTAGTCTCAATGGTTTAAGTTCGACCTATACTTTTTTAGCTAAGAATCTAAATGGCTTTAAAACACTTTTAAAACTATCATCACTTGTTAACTCAAATCAAAGTATTCAGCTAAGTGATTTAAAAGGGAATACAGATATCATTTGTATCATCCATAATTTGGGCGGTGTGTTTGAAGAAGCCATCTATAATCAATCAAATGAACAAATCATACAAATAGCTGATCAAGTAAAATCACAGCTAGAAAACGTTTATTATGGCCTCTCATATCAAGAGAATGCTTATTGGCAAAAATCAAATCAAAAAATGAAGGAACGTTTAAAATCTTTGGAAATTGAATCACTCGCATTTCCTAAAGTCTATTATGCGAAGGCTGAGGATGTTGAACTAAGTACAATATTACTTGGTATTGATAAAGGGCTGAATTTAAATGATGCTTCATCAAAAGTAGAAAAGTACCGATACTTTTTAGATCAAGATGAATTCTCATCTCTTTATGATTCAGAAAGTTGTGAGATGACTGAAGTCATTGAAGCAACAATCGAAAATTTTGAATTACCCAGTTCTACGTTTTTACCCAAGTTTGATTGTCCTGAAAACTTAAGTTCTAAACAATATTTAACACAACTTTGCTTAGCTGGATTAAATAAACGATTAGAAGGCAAGATTGATAATGGTGAATATCGTCATCGTCTTAAACATGAATTAGATGTTATTTTTTCCATGAATTATGAAGATTATTTTCTTATCGTTTGGGACTTTATTCGTTATGCGAAAACGCAGGGAATTTATGTTGGTCCAGGACGTGGATCTGCCGCAGGTTCGCTTGTTTCCTATAGTTTAGGGATTACCCATGTTGATCCAATTGAATATGGTTTGTTATTTGAGCGATTTTTAAACCCTGATCGTATTTCAATGCCTGATATTGATACCGATTTTCCAGATAATCGTCGTGATGAGGTCTTAGCCTATGTTTTAGAAAAATATGGACAACAGCATGTCGCCCATATTTCAACTTTTGGTACCCTTGCGGCTAAACAAGTCTTACGTGATGTAGGGAAGGTCTTAGAAATAAATCAATATGATCTTAATGCCTTAAGCAAAGCTGTCCCATCTGTTCCTAAAATGACTTTAGAGAAGGCATATGCTCAATCAAAAGCTTTTTCTCAACTCATTCATTCTAAAGATGACTTAAGAAAGCTGTATGAATTAGCTTTAAAACTTGAAGGCTTACCACGTCATGTATCAACGCATGCTGCAGGGATTGTGATGAGTTCAGTGGATTTAAATGAAGTGGTGCCACTGATACAAATTGAACAAGATATGTTGTCAACGCAATATACAATGGAACATTTAGAGGCTTTAGGCCTCATTAAAATGGACTTTTTAGGATTACGTAATTTAACCATCATTGATGAAGTTGTTCAATCGCTCAAGTCTAAAGGACAAACTGATTTCAATATATTAAAAATTGATTTGAAAGATCAAAAAACATTAGATTTAATCAAACGTGTTGATACGGTTGGTATCTTCCAACTTGAATCTGAAGGTATGAAGAAGTTATTAGAGCGCATGAAAGTGACACGTTTTGAAGATATTGTCGCAACCATTGCTTTATTTAGACCTGGTCCTATGGAAAATATTCCAACGTATTTAGCAGCACGTGCTAATCCTAATAAAATTCATTATCTACATCCTGATTTAAAACCTATTTTAGAATCGACTTCAGGTATTTTAATCTATCAAGAACAAATTATGCAGGTTGCCCAAGTCATGGCAGGTTTTTCATTAGCGAAAGCGGATGTCATGCGTAAAGCCATGAGTAAGAAAAATCTGGAAATACTCGAAAACTTAAAGAAAGATTTTGTGGCAGGTTGTTTAACTAAAGGTTATACAGAAAATTTAGCCCTTGAATTGTTTGAATTGATTTTAAAATTTGCAAATTATGGCTTTAATAAATCGCATAGCGTTGCCTATGGCTTAATTGCTTATCAAATGGCATATTTAAAAGCAAATTATCCATTAGACTTTTATATTGCCTTACTTAATTCAGTCATGGGTGCAGAAACGAAGAGTTTTGAATATATCAGTGAAGCTCGTCAACATCAAATAAAAATACTATCACCTAGTATTAATGCCTCAGAAAATAGGAGTGTTGAGGAAAATGGATCCATTCGTTTGCCGCTTATTATGATCAAAGGATTAGGAACGGTTGCGGTTAATGCCATCTTACTTGAAAGAAAAAATGGTTTATTTAAAGACTATTACGATTTTATAGTGCGTATTTCCATGCATAAAGTGAACCGTAAGAATATTGAAGCTTTAATTGATGCGGGTGCTTTAGATGAATTCAAAACTTCTCGTAATAGTTTAAAAGCTAGTTTAGATGATGCATTGTCGTATGCAGATATGGTTAAAAAACCAGGTCAACAAACAACAATTGACCTAGAACTGGTTAAACCCTTACCAATGATAGAAGTCAAAGATGTTTATTTAGATCGTTTAGAAAATGAACGAGCTGTCTTAGGTTTTTATTTAAGTGATCATCCGATTGTTAAGATAAAAGAAAAATTAAATATAAAAACAAATAGTGCGAATGTGCAGATATCTTCACACTCACAAACCTTAATCTTAATGGTTAAAAAAATCAAAACACATCGAACCAAAAAAGGGGATATGATGGCTTTCGTTGTAGGGTATGATGAAAGTGGTGATATGGATGTGGTCATTATGCCTAATTTATACCAAAGAGTTTTGAATGATTTGAAAAATCAAAGTATTCTTAAGATAGAGGGAATTATCGAAAAAGAAGGGTCAATTCTCGCACGTCGATTAGACATACTAAAATTTGAATGATAAATGGGAGAGTGTAAAATGCCAAGATTATTAATCGTTGATGATGAAGTTAAAATTCGTGAAGTGGTAAAAGAATATGCCATTTTATCTGGTTATGATGTCGTGGAAGCCAATGATGGTGTGGAAGCGATTGAACGTTTTCAAGAAAGTCATTTTGATTGCGTTGTCTTAGATATCATGATGCCAAGAATGGATGGCTATAGTACATGTAGAGAAATGCGTAAGATTCGCAGAGTTCCTATCATCATGTTGTCAGCACGTCATGAAGAATATGATAAATTATTAGGCTTTGAACTTGGGGTTGATGATTATGTGGTTAAACCATTTAGTCCTAAAGAACTCATGGCCCGTATTAATGTTGTCATTGATCGTAATACTGAAAAAGCACAAACGTCTTATGACTTTGAAGGTTTAAATGTAAATGTTGATGCGAGAGTTGTCAGTGTTGATGGAGAAAAAATACTATTAACTCCAAAAGAATTTGATCTTCTTTTATATCTCATCATTAATAAAAATACAGCGATTCATCGCGAAGTCTTATTAGAGAATGTTTGGAATTATAATTATTTTGGTGATGATCGTACTGTAGACACTCATATCAAAATGCTAAGACATAATCTAGGTGAATATCGTAAGTTTATTGTGACCGTTAGAGGAACAGGGTATAAATTTGAAGTTTGATTTTAGAAACATGCGTTTCAAAATTTGGTTGTATTTTGTCACCTTAACCATAGGTGTTTTAGGCATGATTTGGTTATTTCAAATGGTGCTTTTAGGTGCTTCTTTTACGGATATGAAAATTGAACAAGTTAAAGAAGTTGCAGATGAAATAGAATCTAGCATTCTAACAAACTCTTTTGATTATCATATGCAAAATTCGGCGATATCAAATAATGTTTGTGGTTTGGTTTATAATTCAAAAGGGGATTTATTGTATCAAGTTGATGCGATTGGGGTTGGTTGCTTATTGAATGAGCGCTCAATTACTTTACCACTTCGTTTAGATGAATATAAGGAAACCCTTAATACATCAGATCATAACGAGTTTTCAATTACTGAAGTAAATTCCATCATCAATCAAGATATGGTTATCTATGGTCGAAAGATTTCATCGAGTTTTGAAAACTATTATGTGTATTTAAATTCACCCTTACTACCTATGGATTCCACAACTTCAATTTTGCAAAATCAATTCTTAGTCGTAACCGCGATTGTATTTATCTTGTTTACGATTGTTTCACTTCTGATTTCTAATCGTATTTCTATCCCCATCGTTAAGATGAAAAAAAGTGCATTGAAGTTAGCGGATGGTAATTATGATGTAACCTTTGATGAAGGTGAATTTACGGAAATCACTGATTTAGCCAATACCTTAAATAACACTACAGTAGAACTTAAAAAGATGGAAGAATTAAGGCGTGATTTAATTGCGAATGTTTCACATGATATTAAAACACCTTTAACGATGATTAAGGCTTATGCTGAAATGATACGTGATATATCGGGGAAAGATGATGTTAAACGAGAAGAGCATTTGGATGTTATTTTAGCTGAAGTTGATCACTTAGATCACTTAGCACAAGATATGACAACCTTAACGCAACTTCAATCCAATAGCATGACGTTTAATAGCGAACCGTTTGATATTGTTGAAACACTCAGACAAAGTTTAGATTTAGTTGATGCACTATTACATGATAAAAAAATTAATTCAGTCGTTTATACACCTGAAGAAGTCTTAGTTTTAGGTGATTCTAATCGTATTAGACAAGTTTTAATAAACTTTATAACCAATGCGATAAAGTTTGTTGGTAAAGATAAAAAACTCATTTTTCAAATATTAACCAATCAAGATAATGTCAGAATTGAAGTTATTGATCATGGCGTTGGAATATCAGAAGAGGATTTACCCTATATTTGGGATCGTTATTATAAGATTGATAAACATCATAGTCGTAATAAAACGGGAACGGGTTTAGGTTTATCGATTTCAGCTGCCATACTTAAAAAACATGACGCTCATTTTGGGGTTATATCTAAAGTTGATGAAGGGTCTACATTCTGGTTTGAACTAAATTATGCTTTAAAACCAGATACGGTGATATAAATGTTTGATTATCTTAGTCAACCTCCTATTAAAATAAAACAATCTAAACGTTATAAGATGAGCTCTGATACGCATCATTTAGCGGCTTTCATGGAAATACGAAAACATGATTGTGTTATTGATGTGGGGACCAACAATGGTGTACTCGCCTTAGCGGCAGCTGTGCAAACAGATGATAAGGTTGTTGGTTTAGATATTGATGAATCAGCCATAGCACTCGCAAAAGAAAATGCAAAGCTCAATAACTGTTTAAATGCTGAATTTAAACTTTGTGCACTACAGGATTATCAAAGCGAAGTTGTGGATGTCGTCATTTCTAATCCGCCATATCACACAGATACACGATTCAAAGAAGATATCATGCAGTTTGATGATACACTATCACTTGAAGATTTAGCGCAACACGCTTATCGTCTACTTAAAGATAAAGGACGCATGTATTTGATTATCAAAGCTTATCGGATGATTGAAACAGCCAATATCTTTCAAAATCAAAAGTTTTCGCTTAGAAGATTAAAGATGATTCATCATAGTATCAATCATCAGGCTTCAAGTGTTTGTATGGAGTTTCGTAAAAATGGGAAGGCTCATTGTGTTATTGAAGCCCCCATTATTAATGAGAAGGGGAATTAGGTCATGAATGGTACACTCGTTAATGCCATAACGATCATGGCTGGATCTTTAATTGGTATTGGATTAAAGACTGGCTTTTTTAAAGAAAAAAGTGATGTGATCATATCTGCCTTAGCTTTAATGGTTATTGTGATTGGGGTTGAAGGTGTATTAGCTTCTACAAACTTTGTTTTACTCATTGTTTCACTCGCTTTAGGTATTGTGATTGGTGAAGTCTTTGACATCGATCGCAAGTTTAACCACTTTGTCTTTAGTTTAGAAAAACGATTCATTAAAAATCAGGATGGACGCTTCTCACAAGGTCTTATTAGCGCAACCTTACTTTTTGGCGTAGGGGCGATGGCAATTGTAGGTTCTTTAGAGAGTGGTTTAAATCATAATGAAACCATTCTATATACGAAATCTACCTTAGATTTTGTCACCTCTATGGTTTTAGCCTCATCCTTTGGTTGGGGTGTGTTCTTCTCATTTATTCCAATTGTAATCTATCAAGGAAGTTTGACTCTATTTAGTTCATTATTAACGGATGTTTTAAATCCTGAACTGATCACTAATGTATCTGCAATGGGATCAATACTTATCATGGCTTTAGGTTTTAATATGATGAAAATCACCAATTATAAAGTGGTAAATATGTTACCTTCATTAATCTTTGTGATCATCTTTCAAATCGCCTTGTCGCTTGTTTGACAGGGCTTTTTTTTATGATATAATTCATACGTTGTCTTCCTATTTAGGAATGCAACCGCTCAGAAATGGTTTTTTAAGAACGCAAGTCACCATATTTTGGCGAGTCTCAATCACAAGAATAGGAGGAATGCACATGTACGCAATCATCGAAACTGGTGGAAAGCAAATTAAAGTTGAAAAAGGACAAAGTATCTTTGTTGAAAAACTTGACGTTAAAGAAGGCGATTCTGTTGTATTTGACAACGTTCTCGTTTACAGCGATAAATCCACAAAAATCGGTACACCTTATGTTAAAGGTGCAAAAGTGACAACTAAGGTTGAAAAACACGGTAAAGAAAAGAAGATCATTATCTTCAAGTACAAACCTAAAAAAGGTTCAACCCGTCGTAAGCAAGGTCATCGTCAACCTTACACTAAATTATTAGTTGAAGCTATCGCTTTAGAGGCTTAAGCTATGATTAGGGTTTCGATTCATAAATTGAATCGTGATATCCGTAAAATCAGTGTGAGAGGTCATGCTGAAAGTGGTCCAAAGGGCCATGATCTAGTTTGTGCAGCAGTAAGTTCAATTGCAACTGGAGCTTTAAATGCTTTGGTTGAAATGCAAAATGAGAATGTCTCACTTATCTATCAAGAGGGTGAAGATGCCCTTATTGAAGTCAATGTACTTGAAAGCAATGAACAATTAGAAAATCTGTTGCGCTTTATGATTTATCAATTAAAGACTGTTGAAGACAGTCATCCTAAAAATATTCGAATAAAGGAGGAATCCGTATGAAATTTACATTAAATTTACAACTCTTTGCATCTAAAAAAGGGGTTGGTTCAACTAAGAACGGCCGTGATAGTGCTGGTAGACGCTTAGGTGCTAAACGTGCCGATGGTCAATTCGCAAGTGCTGGTGCAATTATTTACCGTCAACGCGGGACAAAAATTCATCCAGGCGTAAACGTTGGACGTGGTGGAGACGATACTCTCTTCGCTAAAGTCGACGGCGTCGTAAAGTTTGAACGTCTAGGTAAAAAGAAAACTCAAGTTTCTGTTTATCCACAAGCCTAAAATCCCGCAAGGGATTTTTTTATGGAGGTTAATATGTTTATCGATCGCGTAAAAATAAATGTTATCGCAGGAAATGGAGGCAATGGTATGGTCTCTTTTCGTCGTGAAAAATACGTACCACTTGGTGGACCCTATGGTGGAGATGGTGGAGATGGTGGAAGCATTGTCTTTCAAGCTGATTCACACAAGTCAACCTTATTAGATCTAAGATATAACAAACGTATTACAGCTGATAATGGTGGCAATGGAAATAATAAGAAATTCCATGGTGCTAAAGGTTCTGATACGATTATTCATGTTCCAATTGGATCAATTATTAGAGATATCAAAAATGATGTTGTTTTAGCAGATCTTATAGAACATGGTCAACAAGCTGTTATTGCCAAAGGTGGTAAAGGTGGTCGTGGTAACTTCCATTTTAAAACTTCACGCAATCCAGCCCCTGATTTTGCGGAAAAAGGGGATTTAGGTGAGAGCAAAGAAATTGAAATCGAACTTAAGCTATTAGCGGATGTTGGTTTAGTTGGTTTCCCATCTGTAGGGAAGTCTACATTTCTTTCAGTTGTCTCTAAGGCTAAACCGGAAATTGCTTCTTATCCATTTACAACCCTAAAACCACAACTTGGTATGGTTGAAGTGGGTGATGGACGATCATTTATCCTAGCTGATTTACCAGGACTTATTGAAGGGGCATCTGAAGGTAAAGGTTTAGGGATTCAATTCTTAAAACATGTTGAACGTTGTCGTGTCCTAATTCATGTCATAGATATGGGGGCAGAAGATGGTCGCGATCCCGTCGAAGATTATAAGGTTATTAATGATGAGTTAGAAACGTATAAAATGCGTTTACTTGAAAGACCACAAATCATTGTGGCTAATAAAATGGATTTAGATCCAGCAGAAAATAATCTTAAACGTTTTAAAGAAGCGTATCCAAATTTAACAATCTTTGAAACAACCACTATTATTCATGAAGGTGTTCAAGATGTATTATATGAAGCCGCAAAACTTCTTGAAACAACTGAATCATTTATCACTGATGAAATTAGTAATGAAGAGGTTCACTATAAATTTATTGAAGAAATTCCATTTAAAGTTGAAAAAATTGATAGTAATATCTATGCTCTTGAAGGCGATGAAATTAAACGTCTCTTCCATAAAGCAGATATAACAACCCATGGTGGTGCCCGTCGTTTAGCTCGACAACTAAAAGGAATTGGTGTTGAAGATGCGCTTAAAAAAGCAGGTGCTCAAGAAGGTGACATTGTTATGATTGAGGACTACCAATTCATATTTTACGAGTAATTAATGCTATAATTGAGCATATGATTGCAAGTATTCGTGGACTCTGTATCCTCATCAGAGAAGATTGGGTTATTGTTGAAACACATGGCGTTGGTTATCGCGTCTTTTTCTCAAAACCTGAAGTCTTAAAATTAAATCAAGAGGTATTTTTCTATACCTATCACAATATCCGTGAAGATGATCAAAGTCTTTACGGATTTTTGTCATTAGATAACTATGAATTATTTGAACGTTTAATCTCTGTTAAAGGGATTGGACCCCGTATTGCGAATAGTATGTTTATTAACGCAAAAGCAAGTGAAATTATTTCAGCTATTGAATCCAGTGATGTTAGCTTTTTAAAGAAAATGCCAGGCATTGGTGGAAAAACTGCTCAACAAATTATCTTAGATCTTAAGGGAAAACTCGTTAATGAGCATATAGATAAGTCAAAGGCCTCTGTAAATATTCAAGATACACTTGAAGCACTTAAGACATTTGGCTACAAAGTTAGTGAGTTAAGTTTCTTACATAAAGCCTTAGATCCACATAAAGATGAAGATGTAGATCAACTTCTTAAACGCGCATTAGTGTTATTAAATCAAAGAAAGGGTAATTAAATGGAAGAACTTTTATCAAGTCAAATTCAAAGTGGTGATGATGATATCTCGCTTCGTCCTGCGTCGCTTACAGAATACGTGGGCCAAAGTGCACTCAAAGATAATTTAAGTGTTTTTATTCAGGCAGCTCAAAAACGAAATGAAAGTTTAGACCATGTATTGCTTTATGGTCCACCAGGATTAGGAAAGACAACACTAGCCCATATTCTTTCACATGAAATGGGATCAAATATCAAAGTGACATCTGGTCCATCTGTTGAGCGCTCAGGCGATTTAGCAGCTATTTTAAGTACATTAGAAGCAGGTGATGTCTTATTCATAGATGAGATTCATCGTTTACCAAAAGCGGTTGAGGAAGTCTTATATCCGGCAATGGAAGACTATGTCATTGATGTGGTAGTTGGAAAAGATAGTAATGTTCGTAGCATTCGTTTAGAACTTCCTCCATTTACACTTGTTGGCGCAACCACTAGAGCCGGAGATTTAACAGCGCCACTTCGTGATCGTTTTGGGATTGTATCCAAATTAGATTACTACAATGAAAAAGAATTAGAACTCATTCTAGAAAGAAGTTCACGCGTATTATCGACACCCATTAAAGATGATGCGATATGTGAGATTGCGAAACGGTCTCGTGGTACACCTCGTATTGCCAATCGTTTATTTAGACGAGTCAGAGATTTTGCGCAAGTCTTAAATGAAGGGATTATTAGTTTAGAAGTGGCTAATCTAGCTTTAGATCGTTTAAAAGTTGATCATTTAGGTTTAGATGATGTCGATATTCGCTATTTAAAAGGGATCATCGATCGCTTTAAAGGAGGTCCTGTTGGACTTGAAGCTATCGCTTCTTGTATTCAAGAAGAACCGATGACACTAGAAGATGTTTATGAACCATATTTATTACAAATTGGCTTTATTAATCGAACACCTAGAGGCCGTGTTGTAACTGAAAAAGCCTATGCTCATCTAGGGTATAATCATCAATCTGAATTATTTTAATTAAATCTCTTGCAAGTTCTGTCCCTTATGTTAAAATAACAATGGTTAAACGCAAGGAGAGTAAGAAAATGTTTGGATTTCGCAAAGTAAATAGTTTAAGTCAAGAAGAAGCCTATGCACAAATGGAAAAAGATTCTAATATCGTATTAGTAGATGTTAGAACCATTGAAGAATTTAGAGATGCTCATATCGATGGCGCAATAAATGTCCCACTCGATACTGTGCCTTCACAATTTGAAAGACAGTTTCCTGATAAAGATAAAACGTATTTCATTATTTGTTATAGCGGTGCACGCGCAGGCGATGCGACTAATTTTGTCACTAAATTAGGTTATGAAAAAGCCTATAACATTGGTGGTGTATCAACTTGGCGTTATGGCTTAGTTCGCTAGTTTATAAATCTAAAAAATCTTTAAACGCATTCACATCTATAAAGCTTAGATCAGATGCGTTTTTTTCTATTCCATTTTCATGATGGGTCCATGCTGCCCAAGCAAAAGGGACATTTGTTTTATGTGCCATTTGTTGACCCAGTGACATATCATCTAACATTAAGCATTCAGATGGGTTTAGATGGAATTTATTTAAACTATCTAAAATAGGGAAAGGGTGAGGTTTTCGCTCAGTTTCTACTCTTTCCCAACCATATATTTCATCTGGTTCAAAATTAAAATGATGTTTATAATCTCGTTTTATTTCAGGTGCTTCAGAATGTGATACAACCACAATAAGTCCACCTGCTTGTTTAAACTTAATCAATACATCCTTAATACCCTCAAAAACATCTGGAATTTGGGTACGTGTATAGGATTTCCAGATCGCGTATTCGATTTTCATTTCTTCTTCATTAAATTGATATTTTTTTAAACATAAGTCCATAAAACCTTCTTTATGACAATAATCAACAAAGTCTAAATAAGTGATAAGCTCTTCTTCAGGTCTGAGTTTTTGTAGTGTTTCACAAAAGGCTGGATAATGGATATGTTTGGTAGAATCAACGATCGTATCATCATGATCAAGGAATAAACACTTTATCTTCATATGACCTATTTTAACATGGTGAACATGGTATAATATCACAGGACTTATGATGAAAATTGTACTTGTAACGGGCGGCACTGGCGGACACATTTATCCTGCCTTATCCTTTGCCCATTTAATAAAAGATCGATATCCGGATGCTGAAATTCTTTTTATTGGAAATCAAGAGAGAATGGAAAGTAAACTTATTCCAGAAGCAGGGTATTCTTTTAAAGGTTTATCAACAAAAAGTATTCATGGCAATATCATTCAAAAAGCGATTCGCTATAGCCATGTCTTTTTAACACGTTTTGAAGCCAGAGATATTCTCAAAGACTTTCAAGCAGATTGGGTTGTAGGTTTTGGTGGCTATGTTTGTGTGCCTGCTATTTTAGAAGCCTATAAATTAAAAATCCCGACTTTTCTACATGAACAAAACGCCATTGCGGGTAAAGCAAATAAGTATTTAGCATCTAAGGTAAATGGTATTATTGCTTCTTATCCAAAAAATCTTGAAGATTTTCCAAAAGATAAGACAAAATTACTTGGTAATCCTAGATCTTATGATGTGAAGGAAAGCAAAAATAAAAATATTCTAAAGTCACTAGGTTTAGACTCTAAAAAGAAAACAGTTTTATTTGTCATGGGATCTTTAGGTGCTGAATCAATATTTGATGTCGCATCTTCAGTTCTAGAATCACTAGAACAAAATGGAATACAAAGTATCTTCGTGACGGGGCAAAAACACTATGATGACTTCATTTCAAAAAATGATGAAACTCAATTCATCAAAATTGTTCCTTATATTGATCAAGTTAAGGCGATGCAAGAAATTGATTTAATGGTAACGCGTGGTGGCGCAACAACTGCCGCAGAAATAACAGTTTTAGGTGTTGCTTCAATTATTATTCCTAGTCCTTATGTACCTAATAATCATCAGTTTTTTAATGCCAAAGAACTCTATGAAGCAAATGGTTGTGAAATCATTGAAGAAAAAGATTTAGAAGCGAGTTCACTTCATAAACAAATCATGAATATTTTAATCAATGACAATACATTAAAAACACTCAAAGAGAATGCTAAGTCATGTGCTTATCCACACGCTGCAGAGACTATGTTGGATTGGATACTATCGGAGTTATCACAATGAAACAACAATTAGAAAAATTTGGACATCTAAGTGAAAATGTTTCTTTTAAAACGTTAGGAACCTATCGCATTGGTGGGACCTGTAAATACTTACTTGAACCTACAAGTTTAAATTTATTAACTGAAGCAATCGATTATTTAAGAGAACAGTCAATATCGTTTAAAGTGCTTGGTTTAGGTTCTAATATTCTGTTTAGTGATAATCTTTACGATGGCGTCATTATCCGCTTAAATAAGGCTTTAAATACAATTGAATATCATAGTGATTATGTATATGCAGAAGCAGGGGTTTCACTGATTAAATTAGCCCATGATTGTGTTAGGCATGAATTAGGTGGTTTAGAGTTTGCTTCTGGTATACCAGGAAGTTTAGGTGGTGCGCTATTTATGAATGCGGGAGCCTATCAAAAAAATATGTATGATTGTGTAAATCGTGTTTTAGTTTATAAAGACAATAATCTCACTTGGTTAGATCGTGAAGATATTAAAGTTGATTATCGCTATTCAAGTTTTATGGATGAAACAAGTACCATTATATGTGCGGCTGAACTAGCTGTTCATAAATGCAATATGGATGAAGCGACTCAAATGATGAATGATCGTCTTCAAAGACGTTTAGATTCTCAACCTTTAGATATGCCATCCTGTGGTTCGGTTTTTAGAAATCCATATCCTGAAATGTCATGGAAACTCATAGAATCTGTGGGTCTAAGAGGACATAAAATAGGGGATGCGCAAATATCACTTAAACATGCCAATTTCATTGTGAACTGCTCAAATGCAAAAGCAACTGATGTCTTAGCTTTGATTAACTTAGTCCAAGAAAAAGTCTATGAAAAACATGGCATTCATTTAAAACGCGAAGTTGAGTACTTTAATTTCTAATGAGTCAAGATGTACAAGCTGTTCAAGATTTAATTGAAGATCGTAAAAAACAACGTAAATTTGATCGTAAACAGAAAACACTAAAACTATTAATACTTTTATTTATTCATGCCTTGATAGCCTTTAGCATATTTCTTTATATTGCGTTGGATGCTTATCAATTTAAAGGTTTCGATATAAAAGGGAATCAAATCTTATCACAAACAGAAATTGAAGAATTAATTGATGTTAGTGATATCGCTTTACTTAATTTTGCCGCATTAGATATGAGTGAATTAGAATCACATCCACTTATACAATCTATTAAAATTGATGCTCATTTAATGAATCAAACAATTATTGATATAAGAGAATACAGAGTTGTGGCATCTTTAAACGATACGATGACTTTATATTTACTTGAAAATGGCACGGTTTATCAAGGTCAAAAACCTGTTTTAGATGTGCCTCAATTAATTGATTTTTCTGATGATGTTTTAAGAGATGTTGCAGAAACACTATCATCATTAAAAGATTCAACCATAGTACAAATGAGTCAAATATTTAGAGATCCGCAAAGCTTTGATGATAATTACACGCTTATTATTATGCAAGATGGTATTCAGGTATCATCTGGCTTTAAAGGCTATAGTGTGCTTAATCAATATGAAAGTATTTTAAAGGCTTTAAATCCTGAACATAAATGCTTAAGCATTGACGAACTAAGTTTAGTTCCTTATAGTTTCCCTTGTACACTAAGTAGTGAATGAGTGTGTTAAAATAAAATAAATAGATTGAAGGAGAGTTTATGTCAGTAGAACGCTCAAATGATTTCGGTCAAGTTAACATTAGTCATGAAGCCATCGCTTCTTTAGCAGGTGGTGTTGTGACTGAGTCTTACGGGGTTGTTGGTATGGCCTCACAAAAGGTCTTAAAGGATGGATTAGCAGAACTTTTGAAGAAAGATAATTATTCAAAAGGAGTCGTCGTAAAAGAAAATAATGATGCCTTAGAATTAGATCTATACATCATTATTGGTTTTGGAGTGAAAATTTCTGAAGTTGTTTTTGAAATACAAAAGAATGTTAAATACGTTCTAGAAAAATCTTTAGATGTTAAATTCAGTGCAATTAACGTATATGTTCAAGGCGTAAGTGTGATCAAGTAAGATGAAAACCATTAACGCAAGTGAATTTAAAACAATGTTGGCCAGTGGTGCCAATAACTTAACAAACCATCATCAAGAAATTGATGCTTTAAATGTATTCCCAGTTCCAGATGGTGATACTGGAACAAATATGAATTTAACCTTTAGTGCTGGTGTGGGTGACTTAATGAAAGCTCACAATGCACATGTTGGTGAATTATCTAAAATTTTATCTAAAGGATTGCTCATGGGAGCCCGTGGTAACAGTGGTGTTATTCTTTCCCAAATTTTTAGAGGATTCTATCAATCTGTTGAAGGTAAATCTGAATTAAATGCGAAAGATTTATCTGATGCCTTTGTCAAAGGTACAGAAATTGCTTATAAAGCTGTTATGCGTCCAGTAGAGGGTACAATCCTTACTGTACTAAGAGAAAGTGCAGATGCAACAGCTGAATTTATCACAGCTTATCCAGATAAAGATATCTTAGAAACCATGGATTTCTTAATTCAATCAGCACACGAATCACTCATTCGTACACCTGAATTATTACCTGTGCTTAAAGAAGTTGGCGTGGTTGATAGTGGTGGTGCTGGTTATGTTAAAATCCTAGAAGGTTTTAAACTCGGATTGCTTGGAACACCAGTAGAACGTTTAGAAACATTTACGGAAACTAGTTCAAATGTTCAATCAGAACTAGAAAATGATGAGTTTGGTTATTGTACTGAATTTATCATTCGTCTTAATGAAAATACGATGTCTAAATTCTCTGAAGATAAATTTAGAGATCAATTAGCTCATTTGGGTGATTCATTAGTGGTTGTACAAGATGAAGAACTGGTTAAAGTACACGTTCATACCTTAACACCAGGTGAAGCACTAAATTTAGGTCAACGCTTTGGTGAATTTGTAAAACTAAAAATTGAAAATATGCAGGAACAACATGAACATCTACAATTGATGGGCAAAGAAGTACCTCATGATCATCCAGTTGAACATAAAAAATATGCATTAATTGCGGTTGCAGCAGGTGATGGTGTTGTTGAAACATTCAAATCATATCGTTGTGATACGGTTATTACCGGTGGTCAAACCATGAATCCTTCTACTGAAGACTTCGTTGCGGCAATTTCAAAAATCAGTGCCGATCATATTATTGTTTTACCAAATAACTCAAATATCATACTTGCAGCTCAACAAGCTAAAGAGATTATGGAAGACAAAGATATTCGTGTCTTAACAACCAAAACAATTCCTCAAGGTTTAAGTGCATGTATTATGTTTAATCCTGAAGTTGATATTGACGAAAATATCAATGAAATGAGTGAAGCCTTTAGTAAAGTAAAATCTGCTTCTGTCACATATGCCGTAAAAGATACAAGCTTTGATGGCGTTGACATTAAAGAAGGTGACTATATGGGCATCTTTGAAAAACAAATTGTTGTTTCGACACAAAATCAAATTGAAGCTACTAAAGCACTCTTAGATAAAGCGATTAGTGAAGAAGATGGCTTAGTGACCTTAATTGTGGGAGAAGATGTCAGTGATGAAGATAGTTCAGAAATTTCGAAATACATTGAAGACACACATGCTCACTGTGAATTAGAGATTATACAAGGTAATCAACCTGTATACGCATATATTATTGGTATAGAATAAAAGGGCAGTAGCCCTTTTTTTACAAAACATATGATTCAATTAAAAGATTTATTAACTAAACAAAAATATGAAAAAGCTGTTAATGACAATCTTTTAACATGTCTTGATGTCTGTTTACGATTTCCACTTAGATATGACAATGTTGAAATAACTGATCCTTCTACTTGGGTTAAAGGAGATAAGGTCTGGCTTGAAGGGGATGTGTTGGATGTTAAAAATCAACGTATTCGAGCAAAATTAGTGCGTACAAGCTTTCTTCTACAAGCCAATGATCGATTATTTCAAATGACGATGTTCAATCGTCCCTGGTTAAAAGAGGGGATGCATATTGTTTGTAGTGCTAAAGTTGAATCAAATAATAAATTAACCATCATGACTTATAACACGAAATCAATGGATGCTCAAATGGGTTTAAATCCTATTTATTCTAGTCATAAAGCTTTAAGTGCGAGTGAATTCAAATTTATATTAGATCGTGTTTTACCACATTTAAAAGAACTAGACTTTGTTGATATTCCAGAAATATTTAAAGAACGTTATAAATTAGTCAGTCTTAAACAAGCCATCTATTGGATGCATAGAGCGAAACGACAAGAAGAAATCAATATGGCTCTTAGAACCATTAAGTATGAAGAGTTCTTACGCTTTCAAACAAAGTTACAACTAAATCGTCAAGAAAACTTGGGGATTGATTTTGGTCGTATTAAAGTTTTTGATCGTCGCTTGATAGAAACATGGAAATCAAAATTGCCATTTTCATTAACAGATGAACAAGATAAAGTGCTAAATGACATCTTAAATGACTTACAATCTTCAAAGCGTATGTATCGTTTGCTTCAAGGAGATGTAGGCTCAGGTAAAACGGTTATTGCAGCTTTATCCATGTATGCAGCTATCTTAGCAAATTTTCAAACAGCTTTTTTAGTACCAACAGAAATACTTGCTTATCAACATGAAAAGAGTTTAAAACAATACTTACCAGATACAGTTAGAATTGAAGTCTTAAGCTCATCAAAATCAAATAAAGAAAGACAGGCTATACTAGAGCGTTTAGAAAAGGGCGAGATTGATTGTTTAATTGGCACTCATTCAATTATTCAAGATACAGTACAATTTAAAAATGTCGGTTTAGTTATTGCGGATGAACAACATCGTTTTGGGGTGGATCAAAGACGAAAGTTATCAGACAAAGGTGAACAAGTCGATTTTCTACTCATGAGTGCGACGCCAATTCCTCGTACTCTGGCATCAGTTGTATTTGGTGATTTAGATGTTTCAACGATTTCAAGTTATCATTCAAGTAAACAAAAAGTGTATACCAAAGTTATACATGATAATTCAATCAAAAGCATATTAGATGATGTATTAAGTAAAGTAGCTGAAGGACAACAAGTTTATGTAGTTTGTCCAGCGATTGTTGATAATGAAGAAACTTCGACACGATCTGTAGAAAGCATTACTAAAGCTCTTAAGAAAGCTTTACCAAAATCAATTAAAGTTGAATCACTTCATGGTCAATTAAAATCTCAAGAAAAAGATTTAATCATGCAAGACTTTGTTAATCAAAAAATAGACTTTCTAGTCTCAACAACAGTTATAGAAGTTGGGGTCAATGTAAAAACAGCGAATATTATGATTATTTATGATGCAGATCATTTTGGCTTATCACAACTACATCAATTGAGAGGAAGGGTAGGTCGTGGATCTGATGAGGGTTATTGTTATCTTCTAAGTGATAGTGAAGAAGACTTATCACTTCAAAGATTAAAAGTCTTAGAAGAGAGTAGCGATGGTTTTTATATTGCGAATAAAGACTTAGAACTCCGTGGACCTGGTGAGTTATTTGGATTAAAACAATCGGGTATTCCTTCGTTTTTAGTCGCGAATGTGATTAAGGACAACAACATCTTGTTAAAAGCACAAGAAGATTCACAAGAAATTTTAAAAAATATCAATGAATTTAAATTTCAAGCTTGGATAGCACATTGCAAGAAAGAATTAAAACATGAATCTTTAGACTAATCACTATCTCATGTATAATAATGCTATGACTATTTTAGAGTGGTTAAATAAGTATCAATTTCAATTATCTAACACTGATTTAATTGAAGAAGCATTTACGCATCGTTCCTATCGTCATGAACATAAAAAAACAGTTCATGTAGATAATCAACGTTTAGAATTTATGGGTGATGCGGTTCTTCAATTATGGAGTGCAGAGTTTTTGTTTACTCAAAAACCAAAAATGCATGAAGGCGATATGACTAAACTTAGAGCGCAAATGGTTTGTGAAGAATCATTGGCGATATGCGCAAAAGATTTAGAACTCGATAAAGTCATAAAATTGGGTAAAGGGGAACTTTTAGATCACGGTAATACACGTGCATCTACACTTGCCGATTGTTTTGAAGCTGTTATTGGTGCTTTATACTTAGAAGCAGGGATTGAAATAGTCGATCCTTTATTAAAAGAAATCTTTAAAGATCCAAGTCGATTCTCACAGTTTAAAGAGAATCAAGACTTTAAAACACAACTACAAGAATATGTGCAAGCTGATAATCGTCGTACCATTGAATATGTCTTACTTTCAATGGAAGGTCCTGCGAATGCAAGAGAATTTGAAATGGCTGTTAAAATCGACGATATGATTTATGGAAAGGGAAAAGGGAGCTCAAAAAAAAGAGCAGAGCAAGCTGCTGCTGAGGTTGCCCTTAAGAAATTAGTAAAATGAGTAAAGAAATCTACCAAGAGTTTGAAGGTTTGACTTATGAACAAGCGATTGAGGAAGCTCAACGTTGTTTAAATTGTCGTCATAAACCATGTCAAGATGGTTGTGTAGCACATAATGATATACCAAATATGATTATTGCCTTTTTAGAAGGTCGTGGTGAAGATGCGAAAGCTATCTCAGAAAGCAAAACATCATTCCCAGAAATCTGTGGACGTGTTTGTTATCAAGATATTCAATGTGAACTTAAATGTGTTAGACAGGCTCAAAACGCACCCGTTAAAATTGGTTTAATTGAACGTTTTATTGGTGATCATTATGAATCGAAGAAAGTTGATGCGCCTAAAACTGGTAAACGCATAGCCGTTATTGGTTCAGGGCCTGCTGGTTTAGCCTGTGCTCAACATATGATAGAAAATGGTGTTGATGTAGATGTCTATGAGCGTAAAACCTTTGTGGGTGGTGTGCTTAAATTTGGGATTCCTCCCTATCGTCTACCAAATGATGTCGTTAATCACAGAATTGAGCGTTTAGAAAAATTAGGCGTTAATTTTAAAACATCTCATTTAATCGTTGATGATGAGTCCTATGAAGATCTACTTGATCGTGGATATGATGCCGTATTCTTAGGAATTGGTGCATCTAAACAAAATAAATCAAATATTAAGGGCTATGAAAGTGCCAATGTTATTGGTTGGAAAACTTTCTTAGGTCTATTAAATATTGGTGAAGAACCCTTTAAGGAACATTTTGCGCATTTCAAATCAGTTGTCGTTATGGGCGGTGGTAATGTGGCGATGGATGTGGCGATTTCTGCTGCTAAATTTGGAATGGATACTCATGTTGTCTATCGTCGTAATATTGAGAATATGCCTGCGCGACCTGCTGAAGTTAAAGAAGCTCAGCATTTAGAAGTTAATTTCCATGAATTACGTGATCCATTTGAAATTGAAGAAACAGATAATGGCTTAGTGGTTCATACCTATAAAACACAACTCATTCAAAATGAAGACCACCCACGTGGTTTAATAGAAACAACTGATGAAGTTGAAAAGATTAGTGCTGATTTATTTGTCATGGCGATTGGATCAAAAGTTCGTCCAGTACAATTTGATGGTTTAGAAATTGATGATAAAGATCAAATTATCGTTGATGAAAATTATGAAACAACTCTAAAAGGAGTTTATGCAGCAGGGGATGGTGTAACCGGTACTAAAACCGTTATTCATGCACTATCAGGTGGTAAATTGGCTGCACAAAAAATTTGTGAAGCGTTAGGAGTCTAAGTGAAAGCTGTTTCGTTTGATGATATTTTAAAAAAACTCAAACTTGATCTACTTGATCAAGTTTATTTTAATAAAGCAACTTTTACATCACAATTTAAACGCGATGAACAACGTGTTATTTTAAGTCTATATCTTTTACAGACTTTACCTTTTTCAGTGTATACAAGGCTTAAAAAGGCTTTACACAAACAATTAAAGATGGATGTTGAACTCAATATCATCGCAACTGAACAAAACTTAGAATCAAAAGACATACATTTTTATGTCAAAGCTTTCTTAAAAGAAGAATCAAGCGAGACGATTCATGCGAATACTTTAACTTTATTTGATGAGAATATTTTAAAATTTATTGTTGATTCACTCCCACTTAATGATTCAGATACAACGTTATTAAATAAAATATCTCAAAGCTTAAAAAAAGTTGGTATTTCAATAAAATGTGAAGCTGCATTAAAAGAAGAAAAAGAAATCGTTATTGAAAGCAAAGCACGTGAAGTTTCTCCAACTGAAACAAGTTTTAATCAAACTCAAGTTAAGAAAACACGCTTGAAATATGATGATTATGAATTGGTTACTCTAGACTCTATCCAGGTAGGGCAGAAAAATGTCAAAATTCAAGGTGAAATCTTTTTAATTGAAGATCGTTGGATTTCTCAAAATACTAGACTACTTAAAACGTTCTCTATCTATGATGGTACAGATGCGATAAGTTTTGTCCGCTTTTTAGATCGTGAAGATGAGAAATTAAAATACTCTCAACTTCATGAAGGAATGAGTATCGAAGTCTATGGTGATATTGTTTACGATAACTATGGCAAAGATATTCAAATTAGTGCTAAAGAAGTTAAACAAATTGCGGATATATTTGCGCGAACTGATGATGCGCAAGTTAAACGTATTGAATTACATGCCCATTCAAATATGTCTGAGATGGATGGTGTCGCAAGTATAGAATCTTATATTGAACAAGCTTTTAAATGGGGACATGAAGGGTTTACGATTACTGATCACAACAATGTTCAATCGTATCCTAAAGCGCAAAGAACAATTGAAAATTTGCTTAAGAAAAACCCCCAACGTCAATTTAAGATGGGTTATGGGGTTGAATTTGATGTTTCTAACAATCACTTAGAAATTGTTTATAATGCTGATGATAGATTACTTAAAGAATCTACTTATATCATTTTTGACTTAGAAACGACAGGCTTATCTAAGGAAAATGATCGCATTATTGAATTTGGTGCCATTAAGTTATCTCAAGGGATGATCATTGATCGTATGCAGATGTTTGTGAATCCTAAAAGAGAATTATCAGCTTTTACAACTAAATTGACTAATATCACTCAAGATATGGTTAATCATGCCGAGACTGAAGAAGTTTGTATTGAAAAATGGAAAGACTTTATCGGTGATGATGTACTAGTTGCCCATAATGCATCCTTTGATAGTGGATTTATCAATCAAGCGATGATTCGTCATGGTTATGAAGCTTTAACTAATCCTGTTATTGACACTTTAGATTTAGCAAAGGCAATGATTGAATCTAAACGGTCCTATCGTTTAGGTGCAATCGCAAAGCACTATAAAATTGCTTATGACGATGGAGTTGCCCATCGTGCTGATTATGATGCAGAGGTTTTATTTGGTATTTTCCAAAAATGGATTAATACTGATGAGCTAAGAGAACTTAATCTAAAAGAACTCTATCAAATTGGCGTTGATGCAGGACACAGAAAATTGATGAAATATCATGTGACTGCAATAGCCAAAGATGCGGTAGGTTTAAAAGATATTTTTAAACTCGTTTCTATTGCTCATACCGATAGTATGGTTGGAAATGGTAAAGATGATAATAATAATGAAGCACGATTAAAAAGAGAAGATTTAGAAAAAAGACGTTCAAATTTACTTTTAGGTAGTTCCTGTTTAAATGGTGAAATTTTTGATCTAGCTTTAACAGGAACACAAGATGACTTAGAAAAAGCAATGCCTTTCTATGATTACATTGAAGTTCAAACACCTGATAACTATAAACCTTTACTTGATCGTCAAAGTATTGCGTCTTTAAAAGATTTACAGGCAATGATACAAAGAATTGTTGAAACAGCACTAAAATTAAAAATACCAGTTGTCGCAACAGGGGATACGCATTATCTACATCCTAAGGATAAAATCTTCAGAGATGTCTATATTCAAGCTAAAGCTGTGGGTGCTTCACGACATCCTTTGTATATTTACAATGCAGAAAAAAGAAAAAGAACGACTTCACCAAATCAACATTTCAAAACCACATCTGAAATGTTAGAAGCTTTTTCATTCTTAGATCCACAAGTGGCAGCACACTTGGTTATTCATACACCACGTCAAATTTTTAATCAAATTGAAGTACTTAAACCGGTTAAAAAAGATTTATATACTCCAAGTATTGATGGCGCTGATGAAAAACTTAGAGATGAAGTCTATAAAAACGCAAAGGCTATTTATGGAGATCCAATCCCTGAAAATGTATTAGAAAGAATAGAAAAAGAACTCAATTCCATTATGAAACACGGGTTTGGGGTTATTTACTATATTGCTCATTTATTGGTTAAAAAATCACATGAAGATGGTTACATGGTTGGTTCACGTGGTTCAGTTGGTTCTTCTTTAGTTGCGACTTTGTCTAATATTACTGAAGTTAACCCATTACCTCCTCATTATGTCTGCCCAAATTGTCAACATTCTGAGTTTATTAGTGATGGTTCTTATGATAGTGGATTTGACTTACCTGATAAAAACTGTCCAAAGTGTACAACCCTTATGAATGTCGATGGACATGACATACCATTTGAAACTTTCTTAGGTTTTGAAGGGGATAAGGTCCCGGATATTGATTTAAATTTCTCTGGCGATTATCAAGAAAAAGCACATGCTTATACCAAAGTTTTATTTGGTGAAGAACATGTTTATCGTGCTGGAACCATATCAACGGTTGCGCAAAAAACAGCCTATGGTTATGCCCGTGGTTATTTTGAAGAAATGGGAATTGAAGATCAACCTCGACAAGCATATATGACGTTTCTTTCTAAAGGTTGTGAAGGAACTAAACGTACAACTGGACAACATCCTGGGGGCATTATTGTTATCCCTCAAGATATGGATGTTTATGACTTTACACCTGTTCAATTTCCTGCCAATAAAAAGAGTTCATCATGGTTAACAACACATTTTGAATTCCATGATATTCACGATAATGTTTTAAAACTTGATATTTTAGGGCATGTTGATCCAACAGCTATGAAAATGTTGGAAAGATTATCAGGAAAAGATGTTAGAACGATTCGCATGAATGATAAAACTGCGACTCAAGTCTTCTCGAGTATCAATGGTTTAAACATTATGGATCCTGCTTATCCAGAACTTACTGGTGCCGCTGGTCTACCAGAATTTGGGACTAATTTTGTTAGAGGAATGTTATCAAGTACAAAACCTGAGAATTTCTCAGATTTAGTACGTATATCTGGCTTATCTCATGGAACAGATGTTTGGTTGAATAACGCAAAAGATTTAGTTGAAGAGGGTTATCCATTTAGAGATGTTATTGGATGTCGTGATGATATTATGGTTTATCTTATTCATAAAGGGTTACCTGCTAAGTCAGCTTTCGATATTATGGAATCTGTTCGTAAGGGTCGTGGTCTAAAAGATGAGTGGAAAAAACTTATGGCAGATTATGATGTGCCTGAGTGGTATATTCATTCTTGTCTTAAAATCAAGTATATGTTCCCAAAAGCACATGCGGTTGCTTATGTCTTAATGGCTGTACGTGTTGCTTGGTTTAAAGTCCATATGCCACTAGTTTACTACGCTACATTCTTTACTTTACGTACGAATACTAATGAGTATGAAACCATTGTAGCTGGTAAAGAGAAGATTATGGAACGCTTACGTGATATTCAACATCGTCAAAATGATCAAAAACTGAAATCTAGTGTAAGTAAAAAAGAAGAAGAACTCATTAGTAGTTTAGAAGTCGCTTATGAAATGGTATTACGAGGTTATCATTTTGCGAAACTAGACTTAAATCTATCACTCGCAACTGAATATCGATTACATCCAACAGATGAGAAAGCTCTCATCCCACCATTTAGTATTTTGGATGGACTAGGCGCTAACGTTGCGAAAACGGTTATTGAAGCTCGTGAAGAAAGAGACTTCTTATCTAAAGAGGATTTACAGACCCGTACAACCTTAAATAATACGCACATTAAACAATTTGAGCGTATTGGCATATTAGATCATTTGGATGATGAAAATCAGTTGAGTTTGTTTTAGACTTGAAATTGTATTTACATTTGTCTATAATACACATGATAGTAAACAAGGAGTGGTTCGCCACTCCTTCTAATTTGTCTAAGAGGATTTAAATGGAACAAAAGCAATTAGAAGATTTAGTAAAAAATTACTTACAGAAACGTGCTTTACTTCTGAGTGAACTGAAATGGTTACAGGAAGGGAAGTCACGAATTCTACAAATGTCGATTATGACACTTAGTGGTACGATGGACTTAGAAACCTGTACATCAGTCTCACAAGATATTAGTCCACATTTAGATGAATGGTTAAGTGATGTTGAAAATTACACCTTAGAGGTTTGCTCACCTGGAGCTGAAAGACCTTTAAATTCTGCTGAAGAACTTAAAACAGCCGTTGACAAACATATCTATGTTTTGTTTTTACACCCCGTTAATAAGTCCCTAGAATGGACAGGTAAACTACTAAATTTCGATGGTGAAAAAGGACAGATAGAAGTCCGTATTAAATCACGTACAAAAGTCTTAGACTTTGAGTACAGTAATATTGTGAAGATCCGCTTAGCGGTCGTATTATAAGGAAGAGAAACTATGAACTTTAAAGAATTCTTAGCCGCAATGCAAGCCATTGAAGGCAACCGTAACTTAACAAAAGAAATTGTAATTGAAGCACTTAAAGAAGCCCTCACAAAAGCATATCGTAAACATATTGATATTCCTGATGCTTTAGCACGGGTTGATATCAATGAAGATAATGGTGAAGTTCATCTTTATCAAGAATATGAAGTGGTTCAAGAAGTTGAAGACGATGAACTTGAAATCGCTTTTAATGATGAGCGTTTAAAAGACAATCCACTAGAAATTGGTCAACACTACGCCGTTGAAGTTAACATTGATGAACTAGGACGTGCAGCAGCTTTATTGGCTAAAAATGTTATGAAACAAAAAATTCGTGAAGCTGAAAAACAAGCTGTTTATGACGAGTATATCGATAAACTAGATGAAATGGTTATTGGGATTATTGAATCTGTTGAAGATAAATTTGTGGTTGTTAATTTAGGCAAAACATTAGCAATGATGCCACGTGCTGCGCAAATTCCTAATGAAATGTATCATGAAGGACAAAAAATTCGTTTAGTTATTACCGAAGTCACAAAAGATACAAAGGGTGCTCAAGTATTAGTATCACGTGCTGATGCGAAACTCGTAAAACGTTTATTTGAAAAAGAAGTACCTGAGATTTTCCAAGGTATTGTAGAAATTAAAGCTATCGCTCGTGAATCTGGCGAAAGAACAAAGATGGCAGTCTTCTCTAAACGCGATGATGTTGATCCAATTGGTGCATGTATTGGTCCTCGTGGCTCACGTGTTCAAGTGGTTATTGAAGAGTTAAAAGGTGAGAAGATTGATATTTTCGAATGGAGTGAAAATGTTATAGACCTCATTAAAAATTCTTTATCACCAGCAGAAGTATTAGCTGTTTTACCAACTGAAGAGAAAAAAGGATTATTGGTTGTCGTTGATGAATCCCATTTATCTTTAGCGATTGGTAAAAAAGGTAAGAATGCACGTTTAGCTGTTCGTTTAACTGGATTAAAGATTGATATTAAATCTGCTCAAGAGTTAGATGAAGAAGGCCGTAATTGGAAGGATGAAGCTTCTCAATTTGCTTTAGAACAAGAAGCAAAAATCATCGAAAACAATGCGAGAAAACTTCAAGAAGAACGTGAAAAACAAGCAATTATTGATGCTGAAAACGCTGCTAAATATGCAAATCTAGAAGAAGACTACACTTCTAAATATGAAGATGAAGAAGATGAGTACTTCGAAGACAAAACAGAAGAAGTCACTAGTGAACCAGCAACAGAAGCTATTACTGCTCCAACCATTGATGATGAGGAAGAAGTTGAATCTTCAAAAGTAGACGATGTCACTGAAGAAAGTGTCGAAGATCAAAATGATGAACTTGAAACGCTTAAGAAAATTAAACGTTCACGTAAGACAGTCGAAGTTCACCATGATTATGTTTCTAAATTAGAAGACATTGCAGACAATAAACCTGTCGAAGAAAAAGCAAAACCTAAACGTAAGAAAAAATCTGATGACGATGATAGACGTTTACGTCCAAGTGAGCTTAAAACAGATAAAGAATATGAAATTAAGATTGAATATTCTGATGAAGAATTAGAAGAAATCGAACGTGCTCAAATGGAAGATGATTCTTGGGAAGATGAAATCGACTATGAGGATTACGAAGACTTCTACGACGACGAAGAATAGTTAAAAGGAGGATTCGATGAAAAAAATTCCTATGCGTCGCTGTGTAGCAACGCACACACAAGCCCCGAAAAAAGATTTGATTCGAATCGTTCGTACACCTGATGGAGAGGTTGTCCTTGATGTCAGTGGTAAAGCAAATGGTCGGGGTGCCTATTTATTAAAAACGAGCGAGGCGATACAAATTGCTCGTAAAAAAGGAGCTTTAGCGAAAGCTCTTGAATGTAGTATTCCTGATTCTGTTTATGACGCTTTAGAAGAATTGGTTAATGGATCAAAGTAAAGCTTTCTTAGGTCTAATGCGTAAAGCAAATGTGTGTGTCGTTGGTGCCCGTTTGTTTGAAAAAATTAGATCTCAAGAAGTAAAATTGGTCATACTTAATACCAATGCCTCAAAACGTAGTCAAAAACAGGTCAAAGATAAATGTGCCTTTTACAAAATCCAAGTTATTGAATCATTTGATGGCAATGACTTAGTCGATGTAATGGGTCAAGTCGTAGCCGCTGTTGGTATCTTAGATGTCACAATGGCTAAAGAATTTTGTGAGAAAGTAGGTGAAGGATATGGCAAAATCTAGAGTTAGACGTACTCATCGTAAGAAACAGTCAAACAAAAAAAATACGGAGTTTAAACCACGTCCGGAGGTGGTCAAAGCGATCACTTATACGGATGGGATTACTGTTAGTGAATTAGCCGATAAACTAAATCGAAACTCAAGTGATATTATTAAAATTCTCTTTATGTTAGGTAAAATGGTGACCATCAACACTAACTTAGATGTAGAAACCGTTGAACTCATTTGTTTAGAGTATGACGTTGAAGCAACCCTAGAAGAGATTGAAGAAGAAAATAGTTTAGAGGATGAAGTTGCTGATGATCCAAAAGATTTAGTAGAACGTCCTGCGATTGTTACTATCATGGGTCATGTTGACCATGGTAAAACAACCTTATTAGATACTTTACGTAAAGCAAATGTTGCGGAAGGTGAAGCAGGGGGAATTACACAACATATCGGTGCATATCAAGTAAAAGTTAAAGATAAAAAGTTAACCTTTTTAGATACGCCAGGACACGAAGCATTTACTTCTATGCGTGCTCGTGGTGCGCAAGTTACTGATATCGTTGTTATCGTAGTAGCGGCAGATGATGGTGTTATGCCTCAAACAAAAGAAGCGGTGGACCATGCGAAAGCATCTGGTGTTCCTATTATTGTTGCGGTTAATAAAATGGATAAACCTAATGTTAATCCAGATCGTATTATGAATGAAATGGCAGATTTAGACCTTGTTCCTGAAGAATGGGGTGGAAAAACCATGTTTATCAAAATTTCAGCCCTTAAAAACCAAGGCTTAGATGAATTATTAGAATCAATCTTAGTTATTGCTGAAGTTGAAGAATTTAAAGCAAATCCAAATCGTTTATCTACGGGTACAGTTATTGAAGCTAAGTTAGATAAAGGTCGTGGACCAGTGACTACTTTACTTGTCCAAAACGGAACCCTTAAAAAAGGTGATCCTCTCGTTGTTGGTGCATGTTTTGGACGTGTTCGTCAGATGTTAGATGATAAGGGTCGTGAAATCACCGAAGCGCTTCCTTCAACACCTGTAGAAATAACAGGTTTAAATGATGTTCCTATTGCGGGTGACCCATATCGTGCCTTTAAGAGTGAAAAGAAAGCACGTAGTGTTGGTGAATCTAGACTTCAAGACAAGACTGAAGCTGATCGTCGATCAAATACAAATGTTAGCTTAGATGAATTATCATCAGCGATTGCTGAAGGTAATCTTCAAGAAGTTAAAGTTATTGTTAAAGCAGACGTTCAAGGTTCTGCTGAAGCTCTAAAACAATCTTTAGAAAAAATCGATGTTGAAACAGTTCGTGTTAATGTTATTCGCTCAACAGTTGGTGGTATTACTGAATCAGATGTTATGTTAGCAGCTGCTTCAGGTGCACTTATTATTGGATTTAATGTTCGTCCTACCGCAGCTGTACGTAAGAAAGCTGAAGAAGAAGGAATTGAAATTCGTCTTCACTCCATCATTTATAACGTAATTGATCAAATTGAAAAAGCTATGAAAGGTCTCTTAGCACCTGTCTATGAAGAAGTTATCTTAGGTCAAGCTGAGGTACGTCAAACATTCAAAGTATCTAAGATTGGGACGATTGCAGGATGTATGGTCACTGATGGTAAGATTACTAAGGATGCGAAAGTTCGCGTGTTACGTGATGGTACCGTTATCTATACAAGTGCGATTTCTAGTTTAAAACGCTTCAAAAACGATGCTAAAGAAGTTGCATCAGGTTATGAATGTGGTATTACCGTTGAAAACTTTAATGACATAAAAGAAGGCGATATTTTCGAAGCCTTTGAAGATCAAGAAGTCGAGGTCGAGTAAAAAATGGGCATCCGTCAAGAACGCATTGCCAATGTGATTCAAAAAGAAGTCTCTGAAATGATTGAATTCCAAATAAAGGATGAAAAATTAGGCTTTGTGACGGTTAGTGGTGTGCATTTAAGCAATGATTATTCATTCTGTAAGGTTTACGTTAGTTTCTTAAATAAAGCTGAGGGGACTCAACTGGAAATATTAAACAAATACGCAAAACGTTTCAGAGGCCAATTAGGCAAAAAATTACAAATTCGAAAAATTCCAGAACTTATCTTTGAGATTGATCCTAGTTTCAAAGAAGGTCAAAAGATTGATTCGATTTTATCAGATTTAAAAAAGTGAGTTCGACTCACTTTTCTTTTTCAGATTCAATTTTATGCCAAAGATGTAACTGTTTTTGATTACTTAACATACGGATAAAGTTATCATGAGCATCAGGTATTTCATCATAGATATTGTTTAGAATATCTTTTATGGTTTGACGCTTTGTTAAACCATCTACTGGACAACCTGATTTAATCTTTGGAATGTTTAACTCACTTGTATGATAGATAATTTCTTGTTCTTTAACGTAGACAAAAGGTCTTATAAAGAATACCTTTGTTTCTGACATGTACATTTTTGGATCAAATGTAGCTAAACGAGAACCATACATTGCATTTAAGAATAAGGTTTCTATCGCATCATCGGCATGATGGGCAAAGGCAACTTTATTACAATCAAACTTTAATGCTTCTTGGATAACAGCACCTTTTTTAAGCTTTGAACAAAGAGAACATTGAACAACATCTTTTTTTATGTTTTTCTCAAGGATTTCTGATAACTGAGAAGGGATATAATGTACTTCAATTTGATAAGAATCAAATATTTCTTTTAAGGGTGACATATCATCTTCACCAAACCCCATATTGATGTGGATGCCTACGAGTGTAAAATTCTTACGTGATTTGCGTCGATAAAGTTCTAAAGCAATTAGTAAAAGACTTGAGTCTTTTCCACCCGAAATACCAACCGCAATACGATCATTTTCTTCTATTAATTGATAATCTTTATCTGCATCTGCAATTTTCTTAATTAATTTCTTCATAATAAACCTAGCATTTCCTGATGTATTGTATAATACCTAAGGAACTTAAAACAATATGAATGGACTATTTTGTATCAATAAACCTGTTGGGATGACCTCTTTTGATGTTGTCACAATTCTAAGAAAAAAACTTAATACTAAAAAAATTGGTCATACGGGAACCCTTGATCCCAACGCAAGTGGTCTAATGATTATTTTAGTTGGCAATGCGACCAAACTTTTACCTTTTATCGTTCATCAAAGTAAAGTTTATGAAGGAACGATGCAGTTTGGGATAAAAACTTCTACCGCTGATATTTGGGGTGAAGTGATTGAAGAAGGGGAAGTCATCAATATTAATCAAGATGATATTGAACAAGTTACAGCATCTTTTCTAGGTCCACAAAAACAAATACCTCCGATGGTATCTGCCATATCAGTTAAAGGTAAACGTTTATATGAATATGCCAGAGAAGGCATAGAAATAGAGCGTGAAGCTCGAGATATTGAGGTTTTTGATCTACAGTTAAAACAGATTGAAAATGGTTTGTCCTTTAGAGCTCATGTTTCTAGTGGAACTTATATTCGCGTCTTATGTGAAGATATCGCAAGTCGATTAAATATGTTAGGAACATTATCAAGTTTAAATCGTGTTCAGATAGAAGATTTAACATTGGATCAGGCAATCGACTTAGAAAATGTTAAATATGATACAATTCAATGGCTTGATCCACTCAATTTAATTGATTACCCACAAGTAGAAGTAGATGATCCAACGATTTTCTATCATGGAAAACGCTTTGTTCATGACTATATCGAAGAACGGATTTCCATTGTTTATGAATCAAAATTATTAGCTGTTTACGAATATGACGAACAAGCTCAAAATTATAGAAGTTTAAGAGGTTTATGGTAATGCAAGATTTAATCATTACATCAACAATACATGCACCAGCAAGCAAGCCTATTTCAGCTTGCATTGGTTATTTTGATGGCTTTCATTTAGGCCATCAGGCTTTATTCAATAAAACCTTATCTTTAGCAAAAGAACACAATAACTTAAGTGGAATTATTAGCTTTTCACCAGATCCACTAGTTGTTTTAAATCCAAAAGCTAAAATACAACATTTAACGAGTTTAAAAGATCGACGCGATTTAGCTGAAAAATATGGATTTGATTTATGGATTACGATTGAATTCAATCAAGCGATGGCAAGTATGCAGCCAGATGATTTTATTGAACTTATCCAAAAAGTACATATTGAAGACTTAGTATGTGGCTTTGACTTTAACTTTGGTGATAAAGGTAAGGGTAAAACAAGTGATTTACTTAATGCTCAAAATGAAACATTTCATGTTGAGATTGTAAACGAAGTAGATTATGAAGGATCTAAGATCAGTACAACACGCATTAAAGAAGCCATTAATCTAGGTCATGTACATGAAGCAGAACGTTTACTTGGTCGTACTTATGGTTTAAAAGGGATTGTTGTGAAGGGTCGCCAAATTGGTCGAACCATTGGTTATCCTACTGCAAATTTATCAATTGAATCTGAATATCTTGTACCCAAAATTGGTGTTTACTCAGGCTTTGTTGAAATTGATGGCCTTCAATATTCTAGTATGATAGGGGTTGGATATAATCCAACTGTTACAGATGATCACGTTGTTTCGATTGAGGCACATATATTTGATTATGATCATGATATTTATGATCGTGAAGTAACATTTTTATTTAAGCATTATATTAGAGGTGAAATTAAGTTTAATACTTTAGATGGCTTGATCGCTCAATTAAAACTCGATGAAAATGAATGTAGGGCACATAATTCCGAAGATTTAGACTAAAAATGTAAAATTTTTTCTGAAAAGTCTTGCATGTTTAAAAAAGCACTGTATAATGTGCTACATAAGCGTTGAATAAGAGGAGTAGTTTCTTCCCTTAAGGTAAAAGCGACTTGCGGTTGGTGAAAGGCAAGACTTAATAAGAAATGAACGTGCTTAGGAGCTGAATACTCAAATGTTTACGAGGGTATTCCGTAAAGCTTGCGTTAAAGCTAAGAGATGTCATATCTTAAACACTTGGATATGAAATTAAGGTGGTACCGCGTACAATATACGTCCTTTGTTTATAAGGGCGTTTTTTATTTATTGGACACAAAAGGAGAAAAGCATTGAATATTAATTTTGATCCCATTATTGAATATTTACCGTATATGCTTGGTGGTGCTTGGGTTACTTTAAAAGTAGCGTTTGCGACTGCCATTATCGGATCTATTGTCGGATTATTAATCAGTTTTGGTACACGTAAAAAAGGATTACTTAAATTAATTCTAAAAATCTGGGTGGATTTCTTTAGAGGAACACCAATCTTATTCCAATTGGCTTTCTTCCATTATGGGATTCCTCAAATTACAGGTTGGATGCCAACCCCTTATGTTTCAGCAATTGTCGTATTCTCACTTAACTCAAGTGCATACCTTTCTGAAATCTTAAGAGCTGGAATTGAATCCATTAATAAAGGACAAATTGAAGCAGCTCATGCATTAGGGGTAAGTAATTTAGATATTTCACTTCATATTATTATTCCTCAAGCATTACATAACGTATTGCCTGCAATTATGAATGAATTTATTACTTTAGTTAAAGAAACATCAGTTGTTTCAACCATTACTTTGACAGATATTATGCGTCGTCAACAAATTGTTTCAGCTGCAACCTATCGTTTCTTTGAACCAATGATTGTCGTTGGGGCAATGTACTTAATATTAAATATTATCTTAAGTAATGTAGGTAAGTATTTAGAAGGGAAGATTGCATATGATTAAACTTGTTAATGTTAGTAAGAAGTTTGGTGATGTCACTGTTCTCAAAAACGTAAATATTGAATTTGAACCACATAAAACTTATGCGATTATTGGATCTTCTGGAGCAGGTAAATCAACCTTACTCAGATGTATAAATCTACTAGAAACACCTAGTAGTGGGGAGGTTCTTGTTGATGGTGTTGATCTTGTTAAAGAGAAAACACAATTGACAAAAATCCGAGAACGAATTGGAATGGTCTTCCAAAACTTCAATCTATTCGCTCATTTAAAAGCGATTGATAACGTTGCCTTTGCATTAATTAAAGTTAAAGGCATGAGTAAAGCTGATGCGAATGCAGAAGCTAAGAAACAGCTGGAAAACGTTGGTTTAGGTCATCGTTTATATAACTATCCACATCAACTTAGTGGTGGTGAGCAACAACGTGTTGCGATTGCACGCGCTCTAGCGATGCATCCAGAAAGTTTATTGTTTGATGAGCCAACAAGTGCACTTGATCCAGAAATGACTCAAGAAGTACTTAAAGTTATTAAGCAATTAACAAATACCGGCATGACAAATATTATCGTGACTCACGAAATTAAGTTTGCCAAAGAAGTCTCCGATTATATTGTTTATATGAACAATACGGAAATATTAGAAGTTACACCTAGCGAGGAATTCTTTAAGAAGCCACAAACTGAGAGGGCACAAGAGTTCTTAGCAAACATGATCTAAGAGAAAATGGAGGAAAAGATTATGAAAAAATTATTAGTAATTTTAGGTTTAGCATTATTCTTAGGTGCTTGTTCTAGTGCACCTGCTGAAGAAGAAGTCGTTGAAATGGAAACAATCGTTGTTTTAACTTCACCTGACTACCCACCATATGAGTCTGTAGCAGCTGATGGAACTTTCGAAGGTTTCGATATTGATCTTATGGAAGCACTTGCGGCTGAAATGGGTGTTCAAGTTGAATGGAAAGAACAAAGCTTTGATGGTATTGTAGCGGCAATCTCTGCAAATCAAGGTGACATGGCTATTTCTGGTATGAACGTTTCTGAAGAACGTAAAAAATCTGTAGATTTCTCAGATATCTATAAAGCTGATGGTAACTTATACCAAGCTGTTGTTAAAGTTGAAGATGGTTTCTCAACAATTGATGATTTACAAGGTAAAGTAATTGGTGTTCAAACTGGTACTGTTCAAGAATCAGCTATGAATTCAATAGCTGATGCTTATGGATTTGAAATTGTAACTTATCAAACATTCAACACAATCATTCAAGATATTCTTAATGATCGTGTAGATGCCCTTGTTATCGATAGTACAAATGCACAAACATATGCTGATGAAAATGAAGCATTAATGACATTCATGTTAGAAGCTGAAGGTCTTGATGGTAAAGCTGGTACTGCTTTAGCATTCCCTAAAGGTTCTGAATGGGTCGCAAAAGTTAACGAAGCAATCGCTACACTAGAAGCAAACGGAACTTTAGCTGAGATCAACGCTACTTGGTTCCCAGAAGAATAAGTTAAAAAACCCTAAAAAAATTAATCCTGTGCTATAATTTCTTTGATGAAAACACAAGCACAGGATTTTATTTTACTCAGCGAACAAAACAAATATGGCGGAGTACACATTCAAAAACAAGTCTTCAACATGATTGCGATTAACGCATCTGAAGAAGTTGAAAATGTTCAGTTAATTGAACGTAGAGGTCAAAGTGACGTTCACACTAAAATCGAAGAAAATGATTTGATAATCGATTTAAGTGTAAAAGTCTTATATGGCCAAAATGTTAATGAAGTGACTACGAGTGTTCAAGAAAAAATTGCCCAAAATATTGAATATATGACCGGATTTAAATGCGATCGTATCAATATAAAGGTTGATGGTTTTTATTTCAACGCCCAGTAGGGCGTTTTTTCATGGAATGTGGTAGGATTTAAACGATATGGAACGCAAAGAAATTAGTAAAAGACATGATCTTAGAAAACGTGTCATGAAATACATTTATAGTCACTTGGTTATTTCTAAACCAATTTTTAGATTAATTGACGAAGAAGGTGCCCTAATGAAACCAAGTGGGACTTCTTATATTTTAGACATTTTAAATCATTTAGAACTTCATGAAGATGAATATATTCTTTCAATTAACAAACATTTGAAGAATTGGACGTTTGAAAGACTTTCTTATGTCGAACAAGCGATTCTTTTATTAGCTTTAAGCGAAATGGATTTAGGTGATGATGATAAAGCCGTTATTATTGATGAAGCCATTAGACTAACTAAAACTTATTCTGACGAAGAATCATATCCATATATCAACGCTGTACTTGATGCCTATGAGCCAAAACGTATTTAGTGTTAGTGACTTAGTTTCAGTCATTAAACAAACCCTTGAGTTTAACGATGGCTTACGGGCTTTTTATGTGAAAGGGGAGATTTCCAACTTCACAGCACACAGGAATGGTCATTGGTATTTTTCTATAAAAGATCAAAATGCTAAAATCAGTTGTGTGATGTTTAAATCATATGCGAATAGTGTTGATTTTAAACCAAAAGAAGGCGATCAAGTACTCCTTAGAGCCAGTATCTCTGTCTATGCTTTAGCAGGTAGTGTTCAATGTAATGTCTTTAGTATGCAAAACATTGGTTTAGGTAATCTCTTTATACAATTTGAAAAACTAAAGAAAAAATTATATGAACAAGGGCTTTTTGATAAGTCATATAAAAAAACATTACCTAAATATCCAAAACGTGTTGCGGTTGTGACAGGGGCAAAGTCAGCTGCCCTACAAGATATGTTTAAAATGGCACATTTAAGATGGCCAATGGTAGAACTTGTTTTATATGAGACACTTGTTCAAGGAAATACTGCAGCAGCTCAAATCATAAAAGCTTTAAACGATGCAGATCAAAATAACTGTGATGTCATTGTATTAGCTCGTGGTGGGGGTTCTATTGAAGATTTATGGGCATTTAATGATGAGACGCTTGCGATATGTCTTAGTCAATTAAAGACACCCGTTATTACAGGTGTTGGCCATGAAAGTGATACCACAATTGTTGATTATGTCGCTGATGTTCGAGCGGCAACACCCACTCAAGCGATGCAAACGGCATTACCAGATAAAAACGATGTATTAGAAAACATTTATCAGTTGAATAAGCAATTATATAGTAGTGTAAATAATCGTTTAGAAAAGTCAAAACAAGACTTAAGATACCTAAAACAACAAAGTTTTACTTATCATCCAGAACTGAAAGCTAATCAATATCGCGTGCACTTAGATTTGCTTAAACATAAGATGATCAATAGCGCTCAAGATATTTCTCCACTACAAAAAAGCTTAGAAAACACCTCACAACGCTTAATGTATTTGATGAGTAAACGTAATGATGCGCAACGTAGTTTAATGAAAGAGTTTGAATCTAGATTAATTAATTCAATTCAAACTAAATTATCTAAAGAACGTGAACAATTTAGACATCAACTTGCACTCGCAAATGCATATTCACCTTTAAACAGCCTAGAAAGAGGCTATTCATTAACATATAAAGAAAATGCATTGGTACAATCAGTGAAAAATGTCGATGTAAATGATGAATTAAGTATTCGATTAAAAGATGGATATATTAAAACAAAAGTACTGAATAAGGAGAAATCATAATGGCAGAAGATAAAAAAAGCTTTGAAACAATGATGCTTAGATTAACTGAGATTGTTGAAAAACTTGAACAAAACGAAAGCAACTTAGAAACATCAATTGAATTATTTGAAGAAGGTTTGGATCTTATTAAAAACTGTGACTCACAACTTAAACACTTTGAAGATAAAGTGGGCGAACTGATGAAGGCATATAATGGAAACGCTGAATAGTTTTACTCATCAATTTAATACTTATTTAAAAACGGTATTAAACGATTTACCTCAGTCTAGTGTAAAAGAAGCGATGATTTATGCTTTAGAAGGTGGTGGTAAACGGTTTAGACCACAACTTATTTTTGCGAGTTCACAAGTAAATGAGATTGATGAGTGTTTATTATCTTTAGCTGTTGCATTAGAAATGATTCACACTTATTCACTTGTTCATGATGACTTACCACTTATGGACAATGATGATTATCGACGCGGTCGATTAACCACTCATAAAGTTTTTAATGATGCAATTGCTTTACTTGCTGGTGATGGCTTATTAACTCAAGCTTTTAGTAAAATAACATCCTCAAATCTAGATGATAAACAGAAGGCACATGCAGTTTTTTGGCTATCAAAAGCAGCTGGTGCAAGTGGCATGGTTATGGGTCAAGATTTAGATATGAAAAATGAGGAAGACAATCATTTAAGTGATGAATTACTCAATGAACTATATCGCTTAAAAACAGGTGCGTTGTTTGGCTGTGCATTTGTTTTAGGTCGTATTTACCAAAAAGACTATAAAGATTTAGAATCACTTTATGAATTGGGCTTAGATCTTGGTGTTTTATTTCAAATACAAGATGATTATTTAGAAGCCATTAGTGATTTTGAAACTTTAGGTAAACCTGTTAATAGCGATGAAACTAGTCATAAATTGACTTGGGTTAATCGTTATTCATTAGATGAAACAAAGGCGTATCTTATAAAGGGATTTGAAGCACTTAAGCGTGATATAATAAATTTACGTTTGGCTTCACAAAGTTTATTAGAACTAATAGATAAGGTAGAAAATCGAAAACACTAATATGAACATTACTGATATTAAAGATCCATCATTCTTAAAAGATCTGACATATTCACAACTGCGAGAACTAGCGACTGATATTCGTTCTTTTTTAATTGAAAATGTCTCAAAAACAGGTGGTCACCTATCATCAAATTTAGGGATCGTTGAATTAACGATTGCCATTCATGCCATGTATAATTCTCCTAAAGATAAAGTGATATTTGATGTTGGTCATCAATCCTATGTCCATAAAATTCTGACTGGACGTGCTCAAGGCTTTGATAAACTAAGACAATTTAATGGTTTAAGTGGTTATCAAAATAGAGCTGAGTCTGAACATGATGTATGGGAAGCTGGCCATGCGGGAACTTCATTATCTGCCGCAATGGGAATTGCGATAGCACGTGATTTAAAAGAAGAAGATTCGCAAGTTATTGCAGTCATCGGTGATGGTTCTATTGCGAATGGGGAATCTTTTGAAGCTTTAAATCATATTGGATCATTAAAACCTAAAATGATTATAATTTTAAATGACAATACCATGTCTATTTCTAAAAATGTAGGTGCTTTTTCTCATTCAATTGCACGTTTAAGAAACAGTGCTCCTTATATTTCGCTTAAAACTGAAATGAAAGAAGTTTTAGAGCGTAATAAAGTAGGTCATATTGTTTATAAGGGGATGTCAGGTGTCAAAGAAACCATTAAACGTAATGTGATTGAGCCATCCATCTTTACTGATTTAGGTTTAACTTACTTGGGTCCAATAAATGGTCATTCCTATAATGAAATATTTGATGCGCTTCATTCAGCGCAAGAACAAGAAGGGCCAGTCATTATTCATGCGATGACCACAAAAGGTAAAGGCTTTACACATTCTGAAAATGATGAAAAGGGATCCTGGCATGGTGTCTCTCAATTTGATCCAGATAGTGGCTCAAGTCTAACAGCTTTACCTAAAGGTCATCTATCTTATTCTCAGATTATTTCTGAAACACTTGTAAGACTCGCCAAAGAAGATGAAACAATTTGTGCCATTACACCTGCGATGATACAAGGATCTAAACTCGAAAAGTTTTTTGCCTTATATCCAAAGCGAAGTTTTGATACAGGAATTGCAGAAGAACATGCGGCTACCTTAGCGGCATCCTTAGCCTTAAATGGTTTAAAACCTTTTATATCTTTATATTCTTCTTTCTTACAACGATCATATGATCAAATTAATCACGATATTGCGCGTATGAATTGTCCCGTAGTCATAGGGATTGATCGTGCTGGTTTAGTAGGCGAAGATGGCGCTACCCATCATGGTGTTTTTGATGTTGGTTTATTAAGGGCTATCCCTAACTTAACTATCGCCAGTCCAAAAGATGCGATAGAAGCTCAAAATTTACTCTATACAGCTTTTAAGTCTAATATTCCTTTTGCGATTCGATATCCTAGAGGTTCTGCTTTTTATGAGGAACTTGATAAATTCAAACTCATCCCAGTAGGTTCGTGGGAAATTTTTGGTGATTTAAAATCAGCCAAAGGCGTTATTATTGCGAATGGTCCAATCGTTGATCGTTTAGTTGAAAAAATTCAATTCAACAAACTAAAGATAGCGATTGTAAATGCTCGCTATATTAAACCACTTGATACAAAAATGCTTAATCAACTTGAAAAATCAAACTTGCCTATCATGACCTATGAAGGGGATATGTTAGCTGCAGGTTTAGGTTCTGCTATTCTAGAATATTATGAGACAATTCAAAAAACAGTACGTCTTAAACGTATTGGACTTGATGATCATTTTGTGACACATGGTTCAATTCGTGAACTACGTACTTATGAAGGTATTGACACCAACCATGTTTTAGAAGAAATGCAACATTTTATGCGTCGCCGACTAGGAAAAATGTAAATTAGAGATAATAATAAGGTATGTTAAGTTCATTAAAAATTGAAAACTATGTTTTAATCGATTCACTTTCACTAGATTTTAAATCTGGTTTTTCAGCATTTACTGGTGAAACAGGGGCAGGGAAGTCTATCTTAATAGATGCGATCGGCATTATATGCGGTGATCGCTTTACCACTGATCTAATTAGACATCATCAAAATAAAGCTTTTATAGAAGCAGTTTTTGAAACAAAAGATAGTAGAATTCTAGAAAATTTAGCTGATAATGGGATTGAATTAGATGAAGATCCATTAATCATTTCACGTGAACTAAATCAAGAAGGACGTGGTATAGCCCGTATCAATGGTAAAAGTGTGACTGTTTCATTGTTACGTACGATTGGGGAATATCTTGTTGATATTCATTCCCAACATGATACGCAATATCTATTAAATACAAAACATCACTTATCTTTATTAGATGCTTTCCATTCAGATGATCTATTAAATGTCGTTAAAGATGCTTATAAAGCTTATAAAAAAGTTTCAGATGACTTGGCTGACAAACAAAATAATGAACTCAATCCAGATGACTTAGAATTTTTACAGTTTCAAGTTAAAGAAATTGAAGATGCTCAACTAGAAATTGGTGAAGATGAAGTTTTAGAAGAAAAACAAAAAGCAATGATGGCTTTTGAAAAGAATAATACACATTTAACAGCTGCGATTAATGCGCTAGATGAAGGTGATAATGTAAGTGTACGATTGCATGAAGCTTTGCGACATTTAAATGCTTTAGAAAACATTGAACAATCCACTCAAATAAGTGATCAACTAAACAACTTTTATCATGAATACAATGAAATGTTTTCAAATATAGAGTCCATGCAAGATGAGATTTATTTTGATGAGTATGAAATTAACCAAATTCAAGAACGTTTATTTTTAATGACTAAACTAAAAAAGAAATTTGGTCATACGATTGAAGACATTTTACAAACACAAACAGACTTATTAGCTCGTATTGAACTTATAGAAAATCGTTTTGATGTCATTGAACGATTAGAAGCAGAGAAAAAACGTTTATATGAGATCTTTTACAATAAAGCACTAGAATTATCAAGACACCGTAAAAACCGTGCTATTGAGCTAGAATCAGCTGTTTTAAGTCATATTCATGATTTATACCTTGATAAAGCACAGTTTAAGATACAATTTACTGAATTTGAAGGCAATAACACTGGAATTGATCAAGTAGAGTTTATGATTTCAATGAATCCAGGTGAAGCCTTAAAACCACTCATTAAAGTCGCATCAGGTGGCGAACTATCCCGTTTAATGTTAGGTCTAAAAGTGGTCTTTAATCACCTACAAGCTATTGAAACAGTTATTTTTGATGAGATAGATGCCGGTGTATCTGGAAGAGTCGCAACATCAATTGGTCAAAAAATGCATCAAATGAGTGAATTTGCGCAAGTCTTTTCTGTAACACATTTAGCTCAAGTCGCTGCCTTTGGTGATGAACATTATGTGGTTTCAAAACAACAAGATGAAATGACCACACAATCAAATATCACTCAATTAGATCGAAATCAAAGAATAAAAGAATTATCAAATATTCTAAGTGGTACACAATCTGAACATAGTTTAAATGCCGCTAATGAATTACTAAGTAGAGCTGAAGAGATGCGATGATTGAATTTGAAGAAGTTTTACAAGAATTCAAATCTTATTTATTAAATGTAGAAATGAAGTCTAAACAAACAGCTCAAGCTTATTGTACTGACTTAAAATCATTACATGCTTTTTATCCGGACTTTGAAATAGACAAACTAACAAGCAATCAATTAAATGACTTTATCTTAGATGAGTTAAGTGAAAAAAGTAATGCATCAGTACTAAGATTAATATCTTCAATTAAACATTTTTATTTATTTTTAGAAGAGAAGTATTCACTTGAAACTAACCCAAGTTTGAATATGCGCTCGATCAAACAAATTAAACGCTTACCACAAACACTACCTAGTGATAAAATAGAACAATTATTAGAAATAGGAACAGGTGTTAAAGATTTATTTCATGTAACTATGATTGATCTTTTATATAGTTGTGGTCTAAGGGTTTCAGAGTTAGTTGATTTACAATTTAATCAAGTATTTATTGAAGAGGGTATTTTAAGAATTCTAGGCAAAGGGAACAAAGAAAGGATTGTCCCAATGGCAGATTTAACAAAGAAAAACCTTCAAGATTATATAAACAAAGATCGTAATTTATGGATTAAGCAAAAACATAGTTATATCTTTGTGAAACCTAATGGTAAGCGAATCACAAGACAATACGTATACGCTATGTTAAGGTCAAAGGGAGAGGCTTTAAATATTACAGAACACTTATCTCCTCATACTTTAAGACATTGTTTCGCAACTTCCTTATTAGAAGGGGGAGCAGATCTTAGAACTGTACAAGAACTCTTAGGGCATTCAGACATTTCAACCACTCAAATCTATACACATATTAATAAAAAACGCTTACATGAAGCGTATGATCAATATCATCCATTGAACAAAAAAGGAGACTCATAATGAAATACAAAAGAATATTTACTATCGTCATGGATTCACTTGGTGTAGGTGCAGCAGCAGATGCAGCCGATTTTAATGATTGTGGTAGTGATACCTTTGGTCACATTGCAGAATTTGTTGATTCATTTACAATTCCAAATCTACAAAAATTAGGGATAGCGAATTTACACCCATTAAAACATGTAGAACCTTATCAAAGCCCAATCGGTTATTATACAAAGTTACATGAAATTTCAAATGGTAAAGATACTATGACAGGACACTGGGAAATCATGGGTTTAAAAATTACAGAACCATTTCAAACCTTTACTGATACAGGTTTCCCTCAAGAACTTTTAGATGAATTAGAAAAAAGAACAGGACACGGAATATTAGGTAACAAATCTTCTAGTGGAACCGTCATATTAGACGAATTAGGTGAAGAACATATCAAATCTAATAAAATGATTGTTTATACTTCAGCTGATTCAGTTTTACAAATTGCAGCACATGAAGAACATTTTGGACTTGAAGAGTTATATCGTTGTTGCGAAATTGCACGTGAAATCACCATGAAAGATGAATGGAAGGTGGGTCGTATCATCGCTCGTCCATTTATTGGTGAAAAAGCAGGGGAGTTCAAACGTACTTCTAATCGACACGATTATGCTTTAAAACCTTTTGGAAGAACAACTTTAGATGAACTGAAAGATTCAGGTTTCGATATGATTTCGGTGGGTAAAATCAATGATATCTTTGATAAACAGGGTGTTACAGAAGCTTATAAATCTAAATCTAACGAAGATGGCATGAATATAACCATTGGTTTACAAGATAAAGACTTTACAGGTTTATGCTTTGTGAATTTAGTTGATTTTGATGCTTTGTGGGGACATCGACGCAATCCAGAAGGTTACGCCAAAGAAATAGAGCTATTTGATCGTCAATTAGGTGAATTTATGGCTAACATGAAAGATGATGACCTAGTAATGTTAACGGCAGATCATGGGAATGATCCAACTTATTCAGGAACAGATCATACACGTGAGCTAGTTCCATTACTCATGTATTCACCATCATTTAAAGGAGCTGGTTTATTACACGAAGATAGTTTTGGGTCCATTGGTAAAACTATTGCAGATAACTTTAATGTTAAACAAACTGAATATGGTATGTCATACTTAAAAGATCTTAAATAAAAAGAAAGTGTAGCTACCCAAATAAGAAGGGGGGGCTACACTTTTTATAAATCATATTTTGATTCTTTAGGTTTTAGTTTTTCCACTTTTGGAATATATGATCTTACAATTGTTCCACAGTTTAAACAAATAATATGTCTAGGGATTCGAGCTTTAAGAAATCCAAACCAAATATTAGAATAAGAATTTTGTTTTCCTTCAATAAAATCTCTTGTGTTGCCACAATGAGGGCAAGTGTAATTTTCCATGAATGATACCTCTATATTAGTATATCCTATTAGGGAATTATCCTAAATTACAAATTTATATATATTACATAATATACATTATACGCAGTAAATAATAATCACTAATATCAATCATTTGCGATAAGATTAATAATTCTATATCTTGTTGCATTTTCTTCCACATTATAAAAATTTATTTTAAATTCCCATGTTCCTTTTTCTGGTATGTAATCAATAAAATCTGACGCAGTATCTAATATCACTTCATTGTCATCAAATAATGCAATTGTAATTTGTGCACCATTAATAACATCATTACTTTCATTATTTATCAAACCTTTAAATACTAGTCTATGTTCTATCCATTCCAGATCAATATCACTGTTTATAACTAGTGGATTTGATTTTGGTTCTTGATTTACTACATTTACAGTATTTACAGTGTTTGTATGAACTGCATTTGTGATTTCCGTATTGTTGAGACTGATAATATAGTTAAAAGACATTGGTACGAATATAAAGATAAAAACTAGAAAAATACTGATAATAATAATTTTTGTATATGATCGTTTATTTGTGTTTTTTATCACAAATTCATTTTTTGGTTTAATATCTTTTAAATTATAACCATAAACTTCATTATAGTGTTTTGTGCAATTAGGACACATTGGTAAATCTTCGTAGTATTCATTCCCACATTCTTTACATATATTTAATTCTCTTTTAACCATTACCCTTCCCCCTATTAATCAGATACATTATAAGTTAGCTTATAAATAAGAATAATTGTCCAAAGGTGCTAATTTATACTAAATCGTATTAATGCAACATCATTATTTAAATTATCTATTAGAGTTTGAAAATTTTCTGTCCAATTACTAGGTATTTCTTCTTGATAAAAGAGATAATTGTTAGAAATAAATCTAAATTTATTCGCATAGGTTGTGTAATCAATAATATTGACTGAAATGCATTTCTCAGCTCTAGCATTTTTAGAGTCATAAACTTCATAACACTGATTTTGTTGACCTAAAACACCTGTATTTATATTATTTAAAACAGCTATTTTACTTGTTAAATTTCCATCCTCAACATCATAAGCACTTACATGATCTAAAGGATAAAATGCTGAATTTATAAGTAATTCTACATCAGCAGCATAAAGATTAGGAACATTATTTGGTATTTCTTTGACTTCAACCCATAAACGATTTGTGACACATGAACCGTTTGAATCACAAACTTTTAAATCATAGTAATAATTGCCTATAACAGAGCTGAAATTCGTTGATACTAAACTTATTTTACTTGTTAAATCACCATCTTCTGCATCAAATGCACTCGAAAAGTCACGCCAATTAAAAGAGCTGCCCTCGTAGATGGAAGTGTTATTTACCGTTAGATTTGGTGAACGATTTAATTGTGTTACTTGAATTTGTAATGGTGATCCACTATATAAAACATAAGGGCTTGCGATCCAAACAGGACTTATTTGTGTCCCTTCAACAATTCTTCGTCGATTATAAGAACATACAAATAAATTAGCATTCACTTTGTAGAATGAAGTATTATCAGATACAACTTTGTCATATACATTTCGATAAACTGTATTTTGAAGAAAATATAGTTGATTACGATAAATGGTTGAACAGTTAAAACCCAAATACCAGGTTGGTGCAGTTTTATAAGGTTCTTTACGAGCTAATACAGTTGTTGCGCTAACGGTTAGATTTGTATCATCTAAACGAGAAATAATTTTAAATTCTTTACTATCTTTTGTGAGGACTAAATCATTTTTTAATGGGAAGTATAAAGGTGTTTTGTAACTAACATTCGCATTATAGGCATGAACAATAATATTGGTTTGATAAGAAGTACCTGTTTTAAACTTTGATAGTGGTATATATGCATTAAAACCAACGTTATCGTAGTGATAATTACAGATCTCTGGAATTTGATTATAAACGCCATATGAACATGTTGGTGAACCAAAGTATTCCATCGTATTTGTTTGAGATAAATTACTCGAATAAGCAGAAATTCTAAATGTATCAGTTGCAGATACAAATTCGATGTCTACACCATGATCATAATATGAGTCAAAGTGTTGTACATAGGCATTTAAAGCCCAACCATAAATATGTAAATTGTCCCCTTCTACATTAATATTTAATATTTCATAGGGGAGTTTCGCCTTTGACACAGTCGTTTCTGCATGTACCGTTAACGTAAATGGAATAAATAATCCTAGAAATATCCAAGGTAGTAAGTATTTAATGAATTTTCGCATAAATAACCCTTCTTACAAACCATGAAAATATCATGACTAAAACGATTGCAGGTAATAATAACTCTTTAATTTCATAATTAAAATCAAAGAACTGTGTTTCACATTCTTCATCTAATAAGTTTTCCATATCATCACAATCACTTACCCAGTCTATATTGATTAGTTTTATTGTTTCACTATTACTATCAAGGTGATAAAACTGATTAAATTGAGAATCTAGACCAATTGCTTGTCCGTTTTGATTAAAAATAATAAAAGGATCATAAGAGATGAGTTTTTCGCCTTCTTTTAAGCCCATAATAAAGACTTCACTCGTTTCACATGGGAATGTTGGTATTTGATTAATTTGTTGTCCTGTTGCATTAAAAAAGCCCATACTTATATGTATGAGCTTCAGTGATATATTCCTAAATAAAATTTTATCGTCTTCGATTGGAAAGCATAATTAACCTTAGTAATTGCATTAAAGTTGATAGTAGAGCAGCAACATAGGTTAATGCCGCTGCAGATAACATAGATTTTGCATCTGCGACTTCATCAATGTCTAAATAACCATCATTACCTAAGATTGCTAATGCACGCTTAGATGCATCAAATTCTATTGGTAAAGTAACAGTTTGAAAGAGCGCTATAACCAATATCATCCCGATGCCAATATAGAATAAACCAGTCGATGACAAGACAAGTCCCATAATCGCAACAATCCAACCAAAATTACCGGAAACTATAGTTAATGGTAATAGCGTATTTCTTACGCCAATAAAACCATAGTTTTCAGCATATTGGATCGCATGACCTACTTCATGTGCAGCAACTGCAACTGAAGCAACACTGCTTTCGTTATACACCTTAGGCGATAGATTAACAGTATTGTTTTTTGGATCAAAATGATCACTTAATACGGCATTTTTACTCATCAATACTTCAACATCTGACAATCCACGTGAGCGTAAGATGTCTCGTGCTACCTCTGCGCCAGTTTTATGTCGATTTGTTGAAACTTGTGAGAAATGGTTATACTTCCCTTTAACTGCATATTGAGCCCAAATTACTAGACCTAATGCAAGAAAATAAAGTAAAGTTTCCATCAATTATATTCGTTTCTTATTTAACAGCTTCTTTTAATGCTTTAGATGCTTTGAAACCAGGAACTTTGCTTGCTGCGACTTGGATTTTTTCACCAGTTGCAGGATTTACACCAGTACGAGCACTACGTTCTTTAACTTCAAATTTACCGAAACCAGCGATATCAACTTTACCACCATTGCTGAGTTCATCTTTGACTGAGTCGAAAACGAGTTCAACGATTTCAGCTGCTTCTTTCTTTGTAAGATTGTGTGCTTCTGCTAATTTTTCAGCAAGCGCTTTTTTGTTTAATACTTCATTCATTTGAGTATTCCTCCATTGATTTTACAATAGCACGAGTAATTTTCGATTTCAACAGTGATACAAATAACTTATAATGATTCAGATTTTAAATCTCTAAGCATAAGATCCTGTGAAACTTCACTAGGTTTTGCGCCTTCGAAAAGGACTTTATAAACTGCTTCTGTTATAGGCATACTGATATTTTGCGTTACGGCTTCTTCATGGACAATTTTACAAGCACGAACACCTTCAATTGTCTTAGACGTATTGTCAAGGAAGTTTAAGATACCATCTTGTTGTCCAATGACTAAACCTGCTTGAAAATTTCGAGAGTGTACGCTTGTACAAGTAACAACTAAATCGCCAATACCTGTCAGCCCTAAGAATGTTTCAGCTTTTGCGCCAAAGAATAAGCCATAACGCGTAATTTCAGCAATTCCACGTGTAATCAAAGCAGCTCTTGCGTTATCGCCAAAACCCAATCCTGATAAGATACCACTGGCTATCGCAATGATATTCTTATTGGCTACCCCAATTTCTGATCCAATCACATCAGTTGAGCGATAAACTCTAAAGTAATTATTAGAGAACAAGTGTTGAATGATAGAAGCACATTCTTCACTTTCACTTACTGCATTGATTGCCGTGAGTTGTCTTTGAACAACTTCTTCGGCATGAGACGGACCTATCAGCGATACAATGCCTTTACGTTTTGTTGAATCGATGCTTTCTTCAATGACAACAGATAAACGTTTATGACTAGTAGGATGGTAACCTTTCGCTGTGTTTACAATTATAACTGGTTTTTTAGCGAATTTATTAATCAACTGACTTATTTCATCAATGGCATTTGACGGAATGGCTAAAACAAGCACATCTGCATCACATGCTTTTTCAAAATCCGATGTTACTTTAATATTTTCGTTTAAAGAAACGCCCAGAAAGTATTTCTCATTTTTATGATATTTAGAAATATCAACAAGCTCATCAACATTACGTCCCCATATGGTGACATCTTCTTGATTATCAGCTAATACTTGAGCTAAGCCTGTCCCCCATGATCCACTACCAATAATGCTAGTTTTCATGTTTATACCTCTTTAGTTCTAGAAAGTATTCTAATCGGAGTACCATCGAAGCCAAAAGCTTCTCGTAATCGATTTTCAATATATCTCTTATATGAGAAGTGAAGTAAATTTACATCATTCACAAACAAAATAAAGGTTGGTGGCGCAACAGAGACTTGTGAGCCATATAAAATATTCAAACGTTGTCCATTATGTGTTGGTGGTGGTGTAATTCGTATTGCGTCATTAATAACTTCATTAAGAACACTTGTTTTAATACGCATCTGTGAATAATCATAAACTTCTTTAACCAATGGTAATATTTGAGTTAAACGCTGTTTAGTTTTTGCAGATGTAAATAAAATAGGTGCAAAACTTAAATAAACAAATTGTTTTCTAATCAATTTAGTCACCTGTGCAGCGCTATCTTGATCTTTATCAACCGTATCCCACTTGTTATAAAGGATGATAATTGGTTTACCTGCTTCATAAGCATAACCTGCAACATGCTTGTCTTGGTCTCGTATACCACTTTCACCATCAATGACAAATAAAACCACATCACTACGCTCTATCGCTTGTAAAGCTCTTAGAACGCTGTATTTTTCGATGTTTTCGTAAACTTTTCCGCGTTTACGGATACCTGCAGTATCAATAATGACATAATCTTGACCATCGACTTTAAAAACCGTATCTATCGCATCTCGAGTTGTACCTTCAATATCAGAAACGATAACACGCTCTTGATTTAACATTGCATTTACAATGGAAGATTTTCCAACATTAGGCCGTCCAATAACAGAAAAACGAATACTACCTTCATAGTCTTTTTTAGTTTTTTGAGGAAAGTTCTCAATAACTTTATCAAGTAAGTCCCCTACTCCAATACCATGTACGGAAGAAACTGTAATTAAATCATCAAAACCTAAACCATAAAACTCATAACTATTAACAATTTGTTCTTGATTATCAGTTTTATTCACGGCTAATAAAACAGGTTTTTGTGTTTTATGTAACATTTTTGCGATCATTCGATCATCATTAGTCATACCTTCACGACCACTAACCACAAACACAATAACATCCGCTTCTTCAATTGCGACTTCAACCTGCATAGCGATTTCGTCTGCAAAACTTTGATCCTCAAGTTGTAAACCACCTGTATCTATCACTCTAAAATCTTTTGTTAACCAATTTGCTTTAGCGTAGATTCTATCTCTTGTAACACCAGGTGTATCTTCAACAATCGAAATTCTTTCCCCAACAATACGATTAAAAAGCGTTGATTTGCCAACGTTTGGTCTTCCAACAATTGCGACTACTCCATCAATCATAGGGATTTCCTTTCTAAATCTAAAACATGCTTATAAATGATTTCAACCATTTCATCAATACTTAAATCTGATGTGTCTAAATCAATTGCATCTTTTGTTTTAACTAAAGGAGATGTAGATCTTTCTTGATCTCTTGCATCTCTTTCAGCAATATCTTTTCTAATTTCATCCAAGTCAACTTCTTGACCTTTTTTAAGGTATTCAGCATAACGTCTTTGCGCTCTTGCTTCAATACTTGCCGTTTGAAAAACTTTGATTTCTGCATCTGGTAAAACAACTGATCCAATATCACGCCCATCTAAGACAAAACCTTTGTCTTTCGCAATCGCTTGTTGAATTTCAACCATTTTTGCACGAACCTTAGCGAGTGTTGAAACTTTGGAGGTTAATATATCAATTGTTTTGGTACGAATAAGTTCATTTACATCATTGCCATCTAAAGTAATATGACCTAAATGATTAAAACTCATCTTAATTGTTTTAATTTTATTTAATAAAGCTTCTTCATCTAGAATATCAATTTTATTTTCTTGCGCAATTAAAGCACAGGCACGATACATAGCACCAGTATCTATATGTGTATAATCAAGACGTTTCGCAAGCGCTTTGGCCAATGTACTTTTACCTGAAGCACTTGGTCCATCTATCGCAATATTAATTCGCATTATTTAAAACCCAATAAATGGCAATACCTAACATAATCATTAAAACTAAAACTAAAACAAAAATTAAGAAATTGATTAATCGATTAGAAGATAAGACAGAGTTATTCATATCGATTAATCCCTTTTCATATTCAGAGATTTGAAGTTTTAATTTCTGTGTTTCTTCGACCACTTGTTGAATATCAGTGTTAGATTGTGTCTGATTTATATCATCTTCTAAGTCAATATCCTCAAAATCATTCTCAATTAATTTTCGAATGGCATCTTGGTCTTCTTCAAGTGTAATATCCAGTGACTCTTGTACAGCATTTTCTGTAACATTAGAAACGTCTTCAACTTGCTTCTTAGCAAGTTCTTTTAATAAATCATCTTCAGATTTTAACGGTCTTAAAATATCTTTAGATGTATCTTCGTTTTTTCGATATCCTTTTTCGATATTATAAGCTTTGACTTCAGATAAAAACTCAGACATATAATCATCGTTAAAATCATGGGCTAGATTATCTGTTTCTTCCATGGAATCAAAAGAATCTAAGCGTTTTTTGTGAATCGCTTCATAACCACTTTGACCTTGTTTCGCTTGTACTTTTGAAAGATGTGGATGTACTTTATTTAAACGTTCTGCATATGAAGAAAGAGCTGGCGAAACCAACTCTTTTTCTGGATCGTTTTCTACTTCATTTCTAAGTTCTTGATACTTTTTAACTCTTGATAATTCGTCCATAAATACCTCGAGTGTATTATAGCATAGCTTAGAAATTTAATAGCTTAAACTAAGCGTTTAAAAATTTCTTTAAACGTGGGTATAAAAGTGCTGTAGAGATCATGAGTAGCACACCTTTAAGAATATTAAATGGTGTAATTGCTTCAATAAATCCCCAACGTTGATCAACTGGAATGCCATATAAAGGCAACGTAATGAAGTAATTAACCGCAACCATTACCAATGCTAATAAAACTGTTCCGATTGATAAGTAAATGAATAAATCTTTCATACTTGCTTTTGACTTGTTGTATTTGTAGAAAATCGCATAAGGCAAGAAGTATGCAACACCTGCAAAGAAGTTAGCAATCTCACCTGAAGCAGCTGGTGTATTTGATCTAAAAATAAAGTGAAGAACGTTTTTAAAAAGTTCAACTAGGATACCTACAAATGGCCCTTGAGATAAAGCTAAAAGAATCGCAGGCACATCTGAGAAATCCATTTTTAGAAATGGTGCTGCTGGAAATAGAAAGGCCATAGGGATTTCTATTAAATACAAAACAAATGCTAAAGACGTCATAATTCCAATTAAGGATAACTGTTTGGTGTTTTTCATGTCATTTTCCTCCTATTCATAAAAAAACCCAAGGTACTTCTTGGGTTATGCGTAAAGAAAAAAGATTTTCCTTCTTCCATCCAGACTTTACTGTCGCCCCTGGAATTTCACCAGATCAACCAAATTGCTTTAGTTCGCGGGGTTTACCGCCGGTCGGGAATTTCACCCTGCCCTGAAGTACGTTTTAAATATAATAGATTGTGAAATGAATGTCAAGCAATTACAACTAGATTATGCGCGACCAGCGTATTTACCATCTGATGTGCTTACTGTAATCATTTCGTCTTGTTCAATGAATAGTGGAACTCGAATTTGTAATCCTGTTTCTAAAACAGCATTCTTCTGTGCATTTGTCGCAGTATCACCTTTTACAGCTGGTTCTGCTTCAACAACTTGTAAAGTTACTTTGTCAGGTAAAATCAAACCTAAAATTTCACCTTCAAATGAAGTGATATTCACTAAATCATTAGGTTTCATGAAATTCATTTCCCATTCGATATTCGTTTTTTGAACTTCGATTTGATCGTATGTTGTAGTATCCATGAAAGCTAAAGCATCACCTGTATCATAAAGATATTGCATTTCTTTCTTATCAATATGTGCTTGTTCAACTTTATCTCCACCTGTAAAGTTTAATTCAACAATTGCTCCAGATCTTAAGTTACGAACTTTAACTTTAATAATCATTTGGCGCATTGCTGTTTTGTTATGTTGGGTATCTAATACAACATAGATATTATTTTCGTATTCTATGGTTGTTCCCGGTCTTAAATCATTTGACGTTAGCATTTTTTTCTCCTTTAAATCCTTTTTTATTTTAGTCTAATCCTCAAACTTGTCAATCGCATTATAAATTTCAAAGTCAACTATTTCATAATCTGTTGCGCTATCAAAGACTAAATCATAACTTAGGATGGCATAAATATCCTTTTCAAATTGATAATGAATTAACGCAGTTTCATCGATCATTTTGATGCTCACATCCCCTTCTTCATAGTTTAGAGTAAAATCTCTTAATTCATAATCATCATAATATTTAATAATTTGATGACAAACATCTGATTCGATAAATGAAAATCGATATAGTTCATTTAAATATTTTTGTTCAATGTTCATGTGCATTAAAACAATCATTTGTTTTGAATTAATATCTAAAAATAATACAAAATACATTAAAAACAGGATTAACATCATCGATACCCGATGACAGTTTCTATGTAATGATCATTTTGATAATAGTTCATATAAAAAATATCATCTTGTTCATAAAAAGATACATCACTTACTTCGATTAAATAAATTTGTGTACCAGGTGTTTGAATAAGATGATTATTGGTTTCATAAAAACAGGTTTCTCTGTCTCTAAAATTCATACATAACTCAAACCCTTCTATTTCAAAATCTTTACCAATTGATAACATACGTCTTAATTGAATTAAACCAATCGTATTTTGACGTTCAACGATTTTTGAATCAAAAAAAGATAGTGACTTAAAAATGTTTAACCATATGACTAGTGAGAGATTTAATATAAATAAGGCTATACTAACTTCAATTAAGGTATAAGCTTTTTTAGAGAACATGTGATTGAACATTCCTTAGATAATTCATTAAAAGGATCATTGATTTCAATATGATTAATATCAAGTGTGGACAATTGACTTAAATATAAAGTCACAATGACTAAAAGTGACAAAGCTAATAGTGATTCAATCAAGATATTCGCTTTTTTCATAAATACGACCTGGACCAAGACTCATCGTTAGTTTTGTGTTATAAAAATCGATGGTTTGTGCAAAGTGCACATTACCTAAAGCTGAAAATCGTATCGGATAAGGACTTAATGTATGGCTATTAACTTCTGTTTCTTTATGAGTTAAGATTGCCATAAATTGATGATTAATCACTTCAGATTCAAAGAGTTCTACATCAATACGTGGATTAATTTCTTTAATATTTGGCGCAAGCAATAAACTTAAACTTGTGATAAAAAGAACTAAAAGTAATTCAACAAGTGTAAAACCTTTAGTTGACATAAGAAACTCCATTAGATATGTCAATCGTCTTGTGATTGGCACATTCACTTTGACTTTCAGTAATTAATCCCTCATTAATTAAATCTAGAATAGATGTTGCTTCTTCATCATAAATTAATCGATATTGAAGTATGGCAGAATCTACCACTTTTAATTGTGCATCACATGCTTTATCATTCGCAATATCTAATACTTTTTGAATATTTGGAATCGTTAGTAAAAAAATAATAGATATGACAGTCAATACAAAAACCATTTCTAATAATGTAAATCCTTTTTTCATAGAAGTTCCTCAATCATTCTTAGAGGCAATAAAACCACTTGATAACTCAACAAAACAAGCAATCCAATCATTGAATAGGAAAGTAATTGTATTGTTTGTTTAAACAGTTTAAAGAAACGATTCAAAACAGTTTCATATAAAATCTTTAAGTGTTTAAATTGTTCTGCATTATACGTCGTTTTATCTTTACTGATAAGTAAAACTAAATTTTTATCAAATAAAGTAAAACTATCCGTTAATGAATTACCCTCTTTAAGATATTTATATGTTTCTTTAAAACAAAATCCTAAAAATTTATTAGGATGATAACGATTAATGTCGATTGTATCGATCAATAGTATTCCTTTTTCTAAATAAATTTCAGTTGAAATTAAAAAGGAATAAGAAAGATAAAATTTAATAGGAACATTAATTAATGAAACTTTTAAATTCAATATTTTTCGATAATATTGATCTTTAAAAAAGATTTTTATTAAAACAAAAATTAATAGACACCCAATTTGTATGCCTAATGTAAATACAATGATCTCATTAGGAAACTGAAGCTCAATTTGTGGTAATTGCGCTTGAATACGCGGAATCATAAACCAAATTAAGGTACACATTAAAACCCAAGCTAAAACATAGAGGAAGATTGGATAAATTAATGGTTTTAACCATTGATTTAAAAATTGTTCTCTCATTTGCTTATAGTTAAAACAAATTTGATATGCATCATATAAATCATAATCTTTCCGTATACGTTTAAATATCTTTAATTCTTTTTTAAAGTTCTTTTGTATAAAGGATTCATGTGCTAAATCAATCTGTATAAAATCCAAAATTTCTTGACTACTCGCGTTTGTACTCAGTAATTCATTGATAAAATTACTATCGATCCATAAGTTGATGGATAGTATTTCTTTCAATGATATGATATTTAGCTTTTCTTTCGTCTTTGTGAGGATCGTAGAGTAAGTCTTGATGAATAATTGCAAGTATCGAATCATAAAGCACCTCCTTATCACACCCTAAATCAATTAAGCGTTTTAATGTTATTTCTGCACTACTTGAATGAATCGTAGAAATGACTAAATGACCACTTAATGAACACGTTAAAGCGGCTAATGCTTCTTCACTTGAGCGTATCTCCCCTATCACAATCACATTAGGATCATGCCTCAAAATTTGTTTAATGGCTTCATCAAAACTAAAATCAGCTAACTTATTGATTTGTACTTGTACGACATGTTCTTTAAGTATTTCAATGGGATCTTCAATGCTATAGATTTTTAAATCCATTAAATAATCCAAACAAGCATAGAGAGTTGTTGTCTTTCCTGATCCAGTTGTTCCAGATATGAGAATTAATCCCGCTTTTTTATGTAGAAGATTTTGCATCTTGATCATGTCTTTATAATCAAACAGTTCTTTTATCTCAAAATGTCTTTGTGTATTTAAAATTCTTAAAACAATAGATTCCATTTGTTTGTTTTTTAAATAAGCCATCCTAATCGATAAAACTTGCTCAGCAATCTTTATTTCAAATTGCCCGGTCTGAGGTTTTAGTGAGCTTAATAAGTCAATATGTGCCTTAATTTTTAAATACTGAATAAAGGCACTTGAAAGATGTAACTCAGATTTTATGAGTTGTGCATCGATGGTTCTAAATTCAATTTCTATATTAGTTTTTCTAATCGTGATATGAATATCACTTGCTTTGTACAAACACGCTTTTTGTAAAAGTGATCGTAATTTATATGAATGATTCATACCTTCTAATATGTAAAAAAAGTAAAAAGTCCTAAATAAAAACGCAATTTCTTGCGTTATCTAAGATATGGATTTGTTTGAAGTTCTTTTTCTAGAGTTGTGGATGCTTCATGACCAGGATGAACTTGTAAATCAGGTGAGAGTGTTTTTAGATATTTTAATGATTGCTTTAAGTCTGAATAATTTGAACTATAAAGATCTGTGCGTCCAACACTTCCCTTAAATAAGGTATCACCACTGAATAAATGCCCATCACATTCTAAACAAACTCCACCCGCTGTATGGCCAGGTGTTTCATGTATCTCAAATAAAAACTTTCCTAAGTTTATATGATGTCCATCATATATTTGAACATCCGACAGTACCTTAGTTTTCTTATTTAAAGCATAATTTTTTTCTGGATCTTTTAATAAATCAATTTCATCTTCTGATACATAAACTGGACAATTATACTTTTGTACAAAAGAATCAACAGCCCCAATATGATCAAAGTGTCCATGAGTTAAAAGAACGGCAAGAACTTTGTCATTTTCATTTATATTCGAATCAATTTTTTCAAAGTTAGCACCAGGATCAATACATACCACTTCATTGTCTTTTTTTAAAATATAACAATTTGCTTGATAAGTACCTACAGGTATTTTTATTATTTCCATAACAAATTAAAAAAGCCATTGGCTGGCCTTTTTATTTTTTCTCCTTGTGAACGGTTTTCTTGTTGCAACGTGGACAGTATTTGTTCACTTGCATACGTTCAGGATGTTTCTTTTTATTGCGTGTATTGATGTAGTTTTCTTCACCACATTCTGTACACACTAAGGTCAGATTTTCTCTCATTTTTGCTTTCCTCACTATGCATTGAGCATTATATCATAAACAACTTTTGTTTGCCTATTCTTTTGAAAAATAATATGCATAAATTTCATTTGTTATACCCAAACAAATGTTTGCTTGTGATCTTGTATTCCAAGCATGTGGTGCTGCACATGCAATCGCAATTTCAGGCGCTTCAAATGGTGCATATGAAACAAGGGTTGAGTTAGGGGCATCAAAACTATCTCCGTCTGCTGGATAGATATAGTTTTCAGCTGTACCTGTTTTTGCCGCAACACTTGCAGGTAGATATGATAATGATCGGCATAAACCATCAGTAACACAAAGTCTAAACCCATCTTGTACACGATTTAGCGCATCAATATCATTTAAGCTATTTAATATCGTTACCGGATTCTCATAAGTCACAATATTTGTATCATTGATATGACTTTCAAGCAGTAGTCTTGGTTCAACACGAAGTCCATCATTCGCAATTGTAGACACATATTGAGCTAATTGTATCGTTGTATACGTATCGTATTGGCCTATCGCAAAATCTAATAAGTGACCACCTAAAGAGGAGAATCCACGATAGCCTAAACTTTCATTATTAACATCTAATCCTGTATACACACCTAAACCAAATTGTGAGAAATAAGATCTAAAAGTATTAAAAGCTTCAATATCAATCGTTAGTGGTGCGTTATAACTATAATCTGCTCCCCCAAGTCTCATTGCGATGTGAAACATGTATACGTTTGAAGATTTTGATAAGGCTGTAAGATCATTAACATAACCTAAATCCATCCATGAACGCTTTAAAGGCGTATCAGCAATCTTAACCGGTGTATCTAATATATACTCACCCGCATCTATCAAACCCTCTGCTAAGCCCATATAAACAACTGCGCCTTTGATTGAACTACCGGCCGCATAAGAATCTGTGTAAGCAGAAACAGGATCATTATAAACAGTGCCTTCATCCGTAATTTTCATGCCTGCAATACTTAAAACATCCCCAGTACTTGGGCGAAGTGCAACTAAGTATATGGATTCCATATATTCTCGATAAGGATTATCAATATTATCCGTTAAAGCTTGACCTAAGACTTCTTCAACTTTTTGTTGTAAGTCACTATCAATACTTAAGATTAAATCTTGTCCTTTTGAACCTTCAATTGATTCCGTAAAATAGGCTAATCCATCATCATTGAAATTAACAAGATACGTACTATCACTTCCCTTTAATAAAGTTTCATATTGAAATTCAAGACCAGATCTTCCCACAGAGCTATTACGGGCATAACCTAAAGCTAAATAAGTTAATAGGTTTTCTGATGCCAAACCTTGCGAAGATGATGTAACAGAACCTAAAAGACCTCTAAGCAAAGTACCTTGTGGATATGATCGATCAAAGTAAATATTGACATCAAAACCAGGGAAAGATGAATTATGTTCAATTAAATAAGCAACTTCTTCGATACTCGCATCATCTTTTATAACTTTTAAACTATTATAAGGCGCAACACTCATCGCATATTCAACCACATACGCTTCTTTAGTTCGATCATCTAAACGTCTTAAATCAGCTTCTGTAATACGACTAAGTTTAAGCATATAAATATCATTATCAGAAAGCTCACCATCATAGTAAGCATCCCATTCATCCGATTTAATATAATCTGTTCCTTCATTAGGATAAAGTCTTAAAAATAAATCTTTTAAATCACGACTCGTTAAATTTGAATAATCAAATTCAAAGGTATCAGCCATTTTATACGCTAAATCCCATTCCATACTTGATGTTAAATTAGCAGGTGGAAAATAGACAATAGCTAAACGCTCAGTATTGGTGACCATGATTTCACCATAGCGATCAAAAATCTTACCTCTAGGTGAAGCCATATTCTGGGTAAGTTGTGTAAAACTTTCTAGTTTTTCAACATAATTTTCATTTTCTATAACTTGTATGCGAAAGAGTTGAAATAAAACAACTAAGAATACTAAACTAATACCTAAGAGAAAAATACGAATACGATTCGCAAAGATTTTCTGATAATCTGTTTCTTTTTTAGAGGCTAAAACTTGTCCTTTTAATTTAGAATTTAACTTTATTTTAAACATATACAAAAGACATTATAAAGCAATAATGACTGAAGTACATATGTGCTATACTTTTTGCGAGGTGAATTATGCAAAGAACTCAAACTCGTCCATTAAGAATTAAAGATTTACAACTTGGTGGACAAAATAAAGTCTGGATTCAATCCATGACCAATACAAAAACAAAAAATGTTGAAGCGACAATCGCACAAATAAAAGCCCTACAATCTAATGGCTGTGAAATTGTTCGTTTAGCTGTATTAGATGAAGAAGATGCCAACGCCATTAAAGAAATTGTTAAGGAAACAAATGTACCTTTAGTCGCTGATATACACTTTAATTATCGTTTAGCTTTAATCGCGATTGAAAATGGTATCCATAAAATACGATTAAATCCTGGAAATATCAAAAATCCTGATCATATCACTCAAGTTGTGAATGCATGTAAGGCCAAACATATTCCAATACGAATTGGTATAAATGCTGGATCACTTGAAAAAACCATACTCGATAAATACGGTGAACCTTGTGTAGATGCGATGATTGAAGCGGCAAAGTTTCATGTTAAATTACTAACTGAACTTGATTTTCATGATATTGTCTTATCCTTTAAATCATCAGATGTCGTCTTAACCATCGAAGTTTATCAAAAAGCTGCTGAAGTTTTCCCATATCCACTTCATTTAGGAGTTACGGAAGCAGGCACATTATTTACTTCATCCATTAAATCAAGTGCTGCCTTAGGAACACTTTTACATCAAGGCATTGGTGATACTATACGTATTTCTATCAGTGATGATCCGGTTGAAGAAGTACGCGTTGCGAAAACACTCTTAAATAGCTTTGGTTTATACAACAAAGTCGCTAACTTAATCGCATGTCCTACTTGTGGCCGTATTCAATATGATATGTTACCAATTGTTAAAGAAGTTGAAGCTTATCTAAATACGCTCGATACAGAAATATCAGTTGCGGTAATGGGTTGTCCCGTTAATGGTCCACAAGAAGCCTCACGTGCAGATATAGGTGTAGCTGGTGGTAAAAATGAAGCCCTACTCTTTAAAAAAGGTGAATATATTCGAAGTATTCCACAAGATAAAATTGTTGAAGAATTAAAAATAGAAATTGAAAACGAAATAAAGGGAAGAAATTAGTTTCTTCCCTTTTCTCTTTGTTGTTGTTTAGATTTCTCTTTTTGTTGAGCCTTAATACTATCTTGAATCATTTGACGTTTACGCTTACGCTTTATTTGATCAATTTCACGATTTAATTTCTTTTTATAACCAGGTTTTACTTTACGTGGTCGACCTTTAACAATTTTTTCAACTTCCTTATCAAGCTCTGTTTTCTTAGCGTGATAAGTATAGGTATAAGAACGCAAATCTTTGAATCCACGATTACTTACAGCTTGATGATTGAATTGCAAGCCCATATCAATAAGTTTACGAATCACTGAATCATCCTTAATTGAATAAATCACAAAACTACGTCCACTCTTACCTGCACGACCTATACGTCCAGCACGATGAGTATAAAAGCTTAAATCACTTGGAAACCCTAATGAAATAACATCCGTTGCCAATTCTAAATCTAGACCTCGTGCCGCTAAATCTGTTGCGAGCACATATTGAACATTACTATCTTTAATTTGTTTAAAAACTTGATGTCTTTCACGTGGATTTAATTGTCCATGGATCGATGTGAATTTAAACTTAGTTGTTTCAAAAAATGTTTTTAAACTTTCTAGTTGTTTTCCATCTTTCGCGAAGATAATACATAAAGCAGGATTAATATGCATCAATAATTGATCTAGTTTCTTAATTTCATCTTCTTTTTGAGAAATAAGAATATGTTCAATGCGTGGATCAAAACTTTTATCTTCTTCAATATTAATTTGGAAAGCATTATGCATATAAGTACGCATAAACTTATTTAATTGATTCGGGATCGTTGCGCTAAAAACTAATGTTTGAAGTTTTTCTGGCATCTTACCAGCAAATTCATCTAAATCAGCAAGATTATCAGGATCTAACATCATATCTGCTTCATCGATAATCAACGTTTTAATGTGATCAATTCGATAAACTTGTTTTTCAATATAAAGTGATTTTAGTTTTCCCAAAGTTCCAATTAAAACATGTGGAACTTGTTTAGTAGTCAAACGCATATCATCAGATAATTTTGATATGCCTTGAAGACGAAGTTCTGGAAAAATTGGTATTAAATTTTGCGCAAATTTTAATGTTTGTTCAACAAGTTCTTGAGTTGGACAAATAATGACACACTGTGTTTTGTCTTCTTTACTATTTACATTTACAAAACTTGGTAATAAATAAGCATAAGTCTTACCTGTTCCTGTTTTAGATAAAGCAATAACATCTCTACCCTTGGTGATTGGTTTAAAAGCCTGAGATTGAACTTGGCTCAGTTGAGTAAAATTGTTTTCATTTAAAAATGCATTAATAATATCGTTTCTTTGTGTCATATGGACCTCGCATTAATTATAAAGTGTCTATAAATGTTTTCAAGTACAAGTGTGTTATGATTTCTAAGACATGGAAATAATTAATATCACACCTAGAGGTTATTGTAAAGGCGTTGTTAAGGCAATACAGATGGCAAAACAGGCTTCTATCGATTATCCTCAAGAAAAAATAACTGTCTTAGGCGAACTGGTTCACAACGATCATGTTGTCTCTGGTTTAAAAGAAATGCACATTGATACGCTTGAATCAAAAAATAGTTCACGACTTAAACTTTTAGAATCTGTTGATGATGGTGTTGTTATCTTCACAGCACACGGAATCAATAAAAATGTTATTGATAAGGCCAAAGAAAAAGGACTCATAGGCATTGATGCAAGTTGTGAAGATGTTATCTCAACTCAAAAATTAGTTGAATCATATCTAGAAGACGGTTATGACATTCTTTATATCGGAAAAAAAGGTCATCCTGAATCAGAAGCCATTTGTACAACTGATGAAAAACATATTCACCTACTAACAAGTTTGAAAGATATTGAAACATTAAAAATAGATCAAACAAAACTCTTTTTAACTAATCAAACAACAATGTCACTTTTAGACATTCAAGAAATTATAGATGCGGCTAAGATCAAATATCCTAATTTAATCATTTCAAATGAAGTTTGTTCAGCTACGCGTCTTCGTCAAGAGGCAGTCCTTAATTTAAAAGCAGTTGATTGTTTAATTGTCGTTGGTGATCCAAAATCTAACAACTCTTCAATGTTGGCAAAACTCGGACGAAATAAAGGTATAAAAACCGTTCATTTCATTCAATCTTATAAACAGTTAGCAGTTATTGAATTGAATCAACATGAAAGTATTGCGATTACTTCTGGTGCTTCGACACCAACCTTTATCACCAATCAAGTGATTGCATATTGTGAAGCCATTAGAGATAAAAAAAATCCTAGTGAAGAAGCTTCTAAAATTAAAGCATTCCTTTAGGATTTAAAACGTCTCTTAAACATTCTACTTTCGATTGATAGCGATTCGCATCATTTTTTAGAAAACTACGATATTGTTTATATAAGTTTAATAAGTAATGATCATAGTGATTATTGCTTTTTTTTATAAGTATTGGACCACATAAATAGTCTGTTTCACTCAAGTCTTTTGTATTCTCGTTATAACGGTATTTCATGGCAATATATGAACGTTTGCGCTCTTGTATAAATACTTCATCAATCATTTCAAATTTATTTTGATTCATAAATTCTCTAAGTTCAAAAAGTTTTGAATTTGATTGAATAATAATTTGATCAATTTTTTTAAATTTATCTAAAGAATCATTAATGATCATAGAAATCGTATCAAAACCCATACCTGCAATCACAACTGCGTCAATCTTGTCATTTACTTCTTGTAGACCATTGCTTAAATAAAATGTGACAGAATCCGTAACTCCCTGTTGTGCTACTTCAAGTTTTGCTTTTTCTAAAGGTCCTTTGGCTACTTCAACCACTATGGCTTTTTTAACTTTATTTGATTTTAAAAGTGCGATGGGTAAAAGCGCATGATCGCTTCCCACATCGCACATTTGATCACAAGGATCTATCATTAAAGCTAGTGTATTAAGTCGTTTAGATAACATTAAATTTTGTCGTTAAAATCCTTTAAACGTTTAGAGCGTGTTGGATGTTTTAATTTACGTAAAGCTTTTGCCTCAATTTGACGAATACGTTCACGCGTAACATCAAATTCTTTACCAACTTCCTCTAAAGTACGTGTACGTCCATCATATAGGCCAAAACGTAAACGTAAAACTTTTTCTTCACGTTCTGTTAAACCTTGAAGAATATTATTAATTTCATCTTTTAAGAGTTGATTATTAGCATATTCGTCTGGTGACATTGCATCTTTATCTTCAATAAAATCACCTAAATGAGAATCATCTTCTTCTCCAATTGGTGTTTCAAGTGAAACAGGTTCCAAAGCAATCTTTTGAATTTCGCGAACTTTTTCAGGTGTAATGCCTTCCATTTTTGCGGAAATTTCTTCAGCTGAAGGATCACGACCTAAATCTTGAACGAGTTGTCTTTGAATACGGGTTAATTTATTAATCGTTTCAACCATATGAACTGGAATACGAATCGTACGTGCTTGGTCAGCAATCGCACGAGTAATCGCTTGTCTAATCCACCATGTGGCATAAGTAGAGAATTTGAAACCTTTTGTATGGTCAAACTTTTCAACCGCTTTAACAAGTCCCATGTTACCTTCTTGAATTAAATCTAAGAACAACATGCCACGACCTACATATTTTTTAGCTATCGATACAACTAAACGTAAGTTAGCAGAAATAAGTTCTTGTTTAGCCATATCACCTGCATGAATAATACGTAGATCTTCTTTAGCTTGGTCAACATCATCAAAGAAATGTTCTGCCATATTTATTAATAAATTCTTATAGATAAAATGACGATATTCTTCAACATCTGTTTTTAAATCATTAAAGAGTTCAGCTAAATTAGGACATCCTAATACTGAGCGGATACTTGAAAATGAATTGGCATAATCTAATTCTTCAAAACGATCAAAATCTTGAATAATTTGAAACTCTTTCTTAAGTGTTTCTTCACGATTAATAAGCACTTTAAAGCGGTTCATAATCGCGAGATAAGTAATATCAAACGCAGATGCTTCTAATTCTTTAAAAGCTTCAGCTGCTTCAAAGTCATATGAAACTTGGGCACTTAATTTCGCAAAATCTTTTGATTCTTCATTTAGGGTAAACCAAGAAAAAACTTTTTCGACCCACACTTTATAAATCGCGACACCATCACGAATGGCAATCGCATATTCTGTTTCCATTGCGGATGTTAATAAGTCAACACGCCCAATTTCTTTTAAATATTGTTTAACGGGATCGTTAACACGTGCTGCCGTATTTGAAGAATAATTACGCACCGTTTTAGCCGGTTTATCATGATCTTCGTCATCATCTTCATTTCCATCTGATTCGACATCATCAACGACAAGAGGTGTATCCTCCATATCGTCATCATCAATGTCTTCTGTGAGTTTAACGCCTGCACTTAAAAGACCATCTATAAACTCTTGAGCATCTTCATCGCTTAAGTCATAAATACTTAAGGCTTTATCAACTTCATCTTGTGTGAGTTTCTTTTTCTTTTTATACGTTTTAACAAAACTTGCTTTTAATTCTTCTAATGTTTTTACTTTACTTGCCATTTGACTCCCCTTTTTTCTTTAAGTATTCTCGACGCTGTTTTAATAGCGACTGATATTGAATCATTAACTCTTCGTTGCTATCGAGTACAAGTGCTTCTTTGTGTTCCTGTTTGAACTGGTCGATTTGAATATCGATGGTATTTATTTTCACTTGTACAATCGCATCTAAGAGTGCTTTTTCACTGTAGCTATTATAGTATATATCACTTTCAACAATTTGAGTGATGCATTCAATAGCTTCGTCAGAATCGAGTGTATTGATAAAATCAGCGACTACAATGGAGTCGTGATGTCTATAGTAATGCATAATCTTTAAGGCTATCTTCTGATATAAGTCATTAACGAAATAACCTAATTCTTTTCTAAATACTTGCATTGCATTTTGAGACACAAGCATTTGACCTAAGATTTCTTTTTCAGCCCAATCAGATAAATCATTTTGTTTTAAAACTTTTCTTAGATTTTGAGACTTTTTTAGCTGTGGTTTTCTTGATTGATCTTGTGGAACTAATAAATCAAGTTGTTCTTCACTAAAGCCTGTTACATCCATAATGCGATTTCTCATATGAGATTGATCAAACGCATCTTTAATGGACTTTAATTCTAACATCATTAAACGGGCAAATTCTTTCTTTTGTGAATAATTTTCTAAGTCTAGTCGATTCATACTCGATTCAAAGAGATATTCTACAAAACTTATTTTTGATTTAACGATATTTTGTATGGCTTCAACACCATATCTCTGAAGTGTTTCATCGATATCTTTAGCTAAGTTATTTCTTAAAACTGATACTTTGAAACCCTGTTCACTTAGTAGTCTTCCAACTTTTTGTGTTGCCATTTGACCAGCATCATCTGAATCATAAGAAAGATAGACATTGGTACTAGCGTTTTTGAGTAAACGGATTTGATCAATCGTTAATGCCGTACCTAATGAAGCAACCGCATTAGACACCCCTGCCTTATCATACGCAATAACATCCATGACTCCTTCAACAAGAATAATGAATTGTGCTGTTTTAACAGCTTGTCTTGCGCGATGATAGTTATAAAGTAGTTTCCCTTTTTGATATAAAGGTGTTTCAGCTGTATTGATATATTTACTAGGATGTGTTGGATCCATTGTACGTGCGCTAAAACCTAAGACTTGTCCATTTGGTGAGTGAATTGGGAATACAATTCGATTTTCGAAAACATCTTTTTGTCCAAATTCATTAACACGAACTAAATTCGTTTGAACTCTTTTTTCTAAATCAAAGCCTTTAGCCTCTAAAAAATCACTAGCTTTATGATCTTTAGGGTTAAAACCAATTTCAAATTTTTGAATTTGTTCTTGATATAGACCACGTTTTTCTAAGTATGTTTTGGCTTCTTTTCCATCAATGGAAGCTAATGTGTATTTAATAAATCGTAAATATTCGTCTAAAGTATCATAATAGCCTTGTACTTTTGGATCTATTTGAACTTTGTTTTGTTTAAATGACGCATCTAATTCTACACCAGCTTGTTGTGCTAAGCGCTCAACTGCCTCATTAAACGATATTTTTTCAAAGTCTCTAACAAAACTAAAAACATTACCACCAGCCCCACATACAAAACATTTATAAATTTGCTTATCAGGTGAAATAGACATCGACGGATTATGATCATCATGAAAGGGACAAACAGCCGCAAAGCTCTTGCCCTTTTTTATAACCGGTATATACGAACGAATAGTTTCGACGATATCGGTCTTAGATCGAATCTCATTTAGAATGTCTTCGTTCATTAAACTCCTTTAAAATTTTAAACTTTTTTGAATAAATGGTATAAGTTCATCAATTGATACACGTTCTTGTTCCATAGAGTCACGATGACGAACGGTGACTTTACCATCTGTTTCTGTATCAAAATCAACCGTAATGCAAAATGGAGTACCAATCGCATCTTGACGACGATAACGTTTACCAATACTTCCAGATTCATCGTATTCAACCATGAATGTTTCAGCTAAATCACTATAGATCTTACGAGCTTGATCACCTAATTGTTTAGATAAAGGTAGAACGCAAGCTTTAAATGGCGCAAGATATGGATGAAGATGTAATACAATACGTGAATCTTTTTCTAATTGTTCTTCTTCATAAGCATCCGTTAAGAAAGTTAAAAATAAACGTTCAATCCCAACAGCGGGTTCAACACAATATGGAACATACTTTTCATTTGTTTGAGGATCTAAATATTCAAGTTTTTCGCCTGAATGTTCAATATGTTGTTTTAAATCATAATCGGTACGATCTGCAATACCCCATATCTCATCAAACCCCCATGGGAAGTAATACTCAATATCGCTGGTTCCATTTGAGTAATGTGATAATTCTTCTTGATCATGTTCACGAATACGTAAATTGTCTTTTTGAACACCTAAATCCACTAACCAATTAAAACAATAATCTTTCCAATAGTCATACCATTTTAAGTCTTCCCCTGGTTTGCAGAAAAACTCGAGCTCCATTTGTTCGAATTCACGTGTTCTAAAAATAAAGTTACCTGGCGTAATTTCATTTCTAAATGATTTGCCGACTTGACCAATACCAAATGGTATTTTCTTGCGAGATGTACGTTGTACATTTTTAAAGTTAACAAACATACCTTGGGCTGTTTCTGGTCGTAGATAAATAGTGTTTTTAGAATCTTCTAAAACACCTTGAAATGTTTTAAACATTAAGTTAAATTGACGAATATCTGTGAATTCATGACCACCACAATCTGGACATGGTATTTTATGTTCTTTTATGTAATCTTGCATCTCTTCTACAGACATGGTTGCGGCATTTACTTTACCTTCTGAAAATGCATCGATTAACTTATCTGCTCGATGACGCGTTTTACATTGTTTACAATCCATGAGTGGATCAGCAAAGGTTTTTAAATGACCACTTGCTTGCCATACTTTTGGATTCATTAAGATAGCAGCTTGAATTTCTACATTATATGGGTTTGCTTGAATAAATTTTAAACGCCAAGCAGATTTAATATTTTGTTTTAATTGGCTGCCTAAAGGACCGAAATCCCATGTATTTGATAAACCACCATAAATTTCAGATCCTTGAAAAACAAAACCTGAATTTTTTGCGTGATTGACAATGGTTTCAAATGAAATTGACATAAATACTCCTTTTAGTGATAACTATTTAATTATAGTGTATTTTTGAATGAATTCCCATGTGTTTAAGTGCTGAGATGTATGATATTCAAAAAATTGTATTAACACCTGTATCATTCTAAGACTTGGTGCCTCAAATTTCAAATAAGCATCAATATTTTCATCGCTTAAACGTCCCATAATTCGAAACTGCTTTAAACTTTCAACATCAAAAATAGGTGAATGAACTTCATGTTGACAGTTATGACAAATAAAACCACCTTCTTCAATTGAAATACTATTGATTTTAGTAGATCCACAACTAACACATGCATCCACATAAGGTTGAATACCAAATAGTTCTAAAAAATGACTCAAAGAAATGATGATGATATGAGCGTATGATTCTGTTTTTTCAATCAAATCAAACATACGATCAATAAAATGATAAGAGTCTTCTAAAATTGTTATATCTTGTTCATGTTTCAATAAGGTATCAGCACATTCAACCACAAATGAGGCTAGAGTACTTTTTTCTAAATCTTCATGTATCTTATAACGATTAATAAGAGACTGTGCAGTTTGTAAACTTTGGATGTCTTTACCCTCTTTTTCATCATAAAAGAACAATGATTTTCCATAAGGAAGTGCACCCATACGGTTTTTACTATTTATTTTATTTAAGCCTTTAGCAACAAAGGTTAATAAACCTTTATCTATTGATAAAACTCTGATTAATGCGTCACTCTCACGATAATCTTGAGAGGATAATATAATGACTTCGGTTTCGGTTTTCATTAACGTTCGTATTCTTGGTGTAATAAACGATCTAAATTGCGACGAGTATTACGCCAATTAGGTTCAACCTTAACCAGTAAATCTAAGAAAATAGGTTTATTCAAACGTTTTTGAAGTTCTTCTCGTGCATTTTGACCAACTTTTTTAAGCATCGTACCCTGCTTACCAATTAAGATGCCTTTTTGAGAATCTCTTTCCGCAATAATGCTTGCTTGAATGAGTATGCCTTTTTTATCTTCTTTCATATCATCTAAACTAACCGCAACAGAATGTGGAATTTCTTCACGTGTTAAATGCAAAATATGCTCACGAATGATTTCAGTAATCATAAATTGTTCAGGATAATCTAGTGCCCAATCTTCGTGAAACATCTTTTCACCTTCAGGCATATACGCTTCTGCCACAGATATTAGTCGATCGACGTTATCATTATTTAAAGCACTAATTGGAATGATTTCTGCAAAATTAAATTCTTTTTGTAGTTCATTTAATCGATCAATCAGTTCTTTACGGGATAATTGATCAATTTTATTTAAGATTAAGAAAACTGGCATGTCTTGTTTCTTTAATAAATCTAAAACAAAACGATCACTTTTACCAAAGTATTTAGTCGCATCAAATAAATAGAAAATAAGATCAACGCCTTCAATGGATGCAAAAGATAATTTATTTAATTGACGACCCATTTCATGTTGAGCTTTGTGAATCCCAGGTGTATCAATAAAAACCATCTGTGACTTTTCAGTGGTTAATATAGCTTTGATGGTGTTTCGAGTTGTTTGTGCTTTATTTGAAACAATCGCGACTTTATGATTAACTAAGCGATTAACTAAGGTGCTTTTACCTGCGTTAGGACGACCAATAAGCGCTACAAATCCTGCTTTATAGCTCACTTTAAATCCTCACTTGTAAAACGCATTGGTAATAATTCATCAATTGTTTTAACTTCAGTTTCTTTACCATTCGATAAAACAATAGGAGTGTCATCTTCTAATAGTTCAGATAAAACTTGACGACAAATTCCACAAGGACCTGCAAGGATGTCACCATCCGTTACAATGGCTAAAGCTTCAATATCTTCTTTTCGATAACCATTTGAATAAGCTGCAAAAATGGCTGATCTTTCACCACAATTGGTTGCCCCATAAGAAGCGTTTTCAATATTAGCTCCTAAAAAGGTTTTACCATCTTTAGTCACAACACAAGCACCTACATGATAATTTGAATAAGGTGCATAAGCATTATCCATCGCTTTGAAAGCGTATTTTAATAAATCATCTTGTTTCATAAATCTCCTATATATGGTGGAAAATAAAAATTAATCCAATCACAACACTTATGATGGCACTTACTAAAACTGAAGCAGCCCCTAAATCTTTTGCGCGCTTAGTTAAGACATGATAGGTTGGATCAAAACGATCCAACATTTGTTCAAAGGCAGAGTTAAGATATTCAAAGGTTATAACTAGGCCAATACATATAAGCCATATAGCCCATTCAATATACGTAAACTGAAAATAAAAAGCAATCACTAAAGCAATTAATGCCATACCAAACTGTATTTGAATACTGATATCGGTCGTAAACCCCTCATAAAGACCAATAAAAGCCACTCTAAATTTCTTTATAAATTTCTTTGAAAAACTATCTCTTCGCGATCCCACTCAAAATCTCCTCTTGTAATGCAAACATCTCTTCTTCTTCACTTTTATTCATATGGTCATATCCTAATAAATGTAATAAACCGTGTGTCACTAAAAAACTAAACTCTCTTTTTAATGAATGACCATAATCAATGGCTTGTGATCGAACGCGATCAACATTAATAAAAATATCGCCTAACTCGTTAATACTCTCTTTAATTTCAAATCCTAAAATATCATTTGACGCAAAAGAAATAACATCAGTTACTTGATCTTTTTTGCGATAGGTTTTATTAATTTCTTGAATCGTATCTGAATCAACAAGAATAATAGAAAATTGGAAACGTTTTTTTATCTTTAAAATCTTTGCCGTTTCTTTCATAACTTGGGTCACAAAAATGCGGTAATTTTTCCAAGATTTTTCGTCTGTTTGATTGATAAAACTATAGTTCATAAAGTAAATAAATTATACCATATGCTTAATCTATCATTGTTTTTTTATGAACATAACTTTACAATGTAAAAGAAATATAAGGTGGTTAAATATGTACTTATTAACAACAGCTACATTTGCTGACATAAGTTGGCAAGAAATTTTAGGTGGATTGGGATTATTTCTATTTGGCATCCAATTCATGGGTGATGGTTTAAAATCTTTAGCCGGTGATAAATTAAAAGATATCATAGATAGATATACAACCAAAATTTGGATGGGATTAATTATAGGTGCCCTTGTCACGATTTTTATCCAATCTTCTTCCGCTACAACAGCGATTACCATTAGTTTTGTTAGAGCTGGATTAATGCGCTTAGATCAAACGATTGGGATCATCTTAGGGGCCAATATTGGGACAACCGTTACCGCCTTTTTAGTTGGTTTAAAAGTTGAAAAATATTCACTCTACTTTATCTTTTTAGGAACTTTCCTTCTACTTTTCGCAAAACGCAAAAGAGACCACTATATTGGTGAAATTGTCTTAGGTTTTGGGATTTTATTTTATGGCTTAATGTTAATGGGTGATGCCTTAAAGATGTTGAAGTATATTCCTGAATTCCAAGATTTAACATATGTATTCGCATCACAACCTATTTTAGGTGTTATAGGTGGATCACTTATGACTGCAGTTATTCAATCATCATCTGCGATGATTGGTATTGTCCAAAAAATATATGAATCAGGTGGTATGAGTTTCGAAGCAGCATTACCATTTGTCTTTGGTTCAAACATTGGTACAACCATTACTGCTGCATTAGCTGCGATTGGTGGATCATTAGCAGCACGTCGTGCCGCAGGTGTGCATACTTTATTTAACTTATTAATGACAGCGATTGCGCTTGTCTTGCTACCTTTCTACTTTCAGATAATGGACTATTTAACAACTACATTCCATTTAGAATCAATGATGCAGATTGCGATTGCGCATATTATATTCAACTTAATTGGTACGCTAGTCTTCTTCCCATTTATTAAACAAATGGTTTGGATTATTAAAAAAGTTATTCGTGGGGAAGAACAAGAACGTACTGGTGTTAATACCGAGGACTTTGATTATAACTTAGCTACCAACCTTCCATCTGCTGCCTTAAACATCTCTAAAGAAGCAACGCTTAAAATGGGTGATATCACATTTGAAATCCTCGTAACTGCCCGTAATTTCTTAAATCGTGAAGGTAAAGCAAATCTAAAAGAAATTAATGATATTGAAGGAATTATCAATAACTTCGATACAAAGATTACTGATTATCTCTTAGTTATCTCTAAACAAAAACTAAATGATAATGAAATAGAAGCTCATTCTACATACTTACAAGTTATCAAAAACTTAGAACGTATCGGTGATTTAACCACTAACTTAGGTGAATTCTTCGATATGGTCTATGATTCTAGAGAAGTCTTCTCTAAAGATGCTGCAGATGATATGAACAATATGTTTGAACTTGTTGAACATATGCTAACTCGTTCATTAAAAATGTTTGCAGAAGGCGATCATTCCCTTCTACAATCCATCAAAGAAGATGAAGCATACTTAGATTTACTTGAATCAAAAGCACGTCAAAGACATTTCGATCGTATGCGTGATGAAACATGTAACACTGCCATTGGTAGTTCCGTTTATGTTGATATTCTAGGGACACTAGAACGTATTGGTGATCACTGTGAAAACATTGCTAAAACATCTGTTAGTGTTCATAGAACGCATGAAAACATGAATGAAATCGAAGAAAATAACTAATCATTGAAAAAGGCTCAGAAATGAGCCTTTATTCTTTTTCGTAGGATTCTATAATTTTTTGAACCAGTGGATGTCTTACAATATCCATACGACTTAATTGTACAAACTTAATATCGTCAATATCTTTTAATACCCGTTTCGCATGGGCAAGACCACTAGCTTGTTTTAAGTCAACTTGACTTTCATCTCCCGTAATGACCATACGAGTGTTAAAGCCCATTCTCGTTAGAAACATAAGCATTTGCGTTTTAGTGGTATTTTGAGCTTCATCTAAAATCACATAAGCATCATCAAAGGTTCGACCACGCATATAGGCAAGAGGTGCAATTTCAATGACACCCTTCTCAATCATTTTATCGACTTGCTCAGTTCCCAATAAATCATAAAGCGAATCATAAAGTGGTCTTAAATATGGATCAATTTTTTCTTTTAAATCACCAGGTAGAAAGCCTAAACTTTCACCGGCTTCAACCACAGGTCGCGTTAAGACAATTTTATTTATTTCATTTTTCTTTAAACAAGATACTGCATAAACAACAGATAAATACGTTTTACCTGTACCAGCTGGACCAGAACTTAAGACGAGTTCATGTTTTTTTAAAGCTTCAATGAAGTTTTTTTGTCCTAGAGTTTTCGCATAAATAGGCTTTCCATTGAATCGTTTGCCAATCGGATATTTTTGACTTTCAAATAAGGCATCAATCTTTGCTTTTGAAGATTGCGCAATATAGATTACATCTCTTTCATCTAAATAAGAGTTATTGCGTATGTGTTGTAGACATAAATCAAAACAATGTATGAGTAAATCAGATTGTTGATGTTCATCCTTTAGGATGAGTAATTCTTGATCTCTAAAAACAAAATCGATATTAAAGAATTGTTTTAAGAGTTTTAAGTTTTTATCATGTTCACCAAATAAGATTTGGCTCTCATCTAAACTTAGTTTTTCAAAATGATGGGTTGATAGTGCAGTCAAATAGTTTTACCTCTACTTCAATTGTAATCTATTTATCGTTGATTCTATAAAAAAAGCCATTAATTATGGCTTATCTTCTAGACTTTTTACGACGAGCTTTACGTGCAGCTAATGATTTAAGTTTTTTCTTAACTCCAGGCTTTACGTAATATTCTCTTTTCTTAGCTTCTGCGAGGGTTCCATTTCTAGAAACACTACGTTTAAAACGGCGAAGTGCGTCATCTAAGTTTTCGTTTTCTTTTAAAACTACTTTAGGCATTTTTCTACCCTCCCCTCTAACTTGAGCACTGTAATTATAACAAACTTTTGCTTGAATGCAAGTTAATATGAACTGTTTGTGTCTAAACCTTGTAAAAGTTTAACACCACTGCTTGTACCAATGCGATCTGCACCGGCTTCAGTGAATTTTATAAGGTCTTCAGGCGTTCTTACACCACCCGCTGCTTTGACTTTTGCTTGGCCATTGACAGCCTTTTTCATCAAAATAACATCTTCAAGTGTAGCACCACTTGTAGAAAATCCAGTACTTGTTTTCACAAAATGAGCTTTAGCTTTTACAACACATTCACATGCGCGTATTTTTTCTTCTTCAGTTAATAAACAGGTTTCAATAATAACTTTAACGGTTTTACCATGTGCTGCATCCACAACAGCTTTTATATCATTGATAACATATTCATCATTATGATCTTTTAAAGCACCAATATTAATAACCATATCAAATTCATCAGCACCTGCTTCATAAGCAAACTGTGTTTCAGCTGCTTTTGAGCTAGTTAGTGTTGCACCTAGCGGAAAACCAATGACAGTACAAACCATGACATCTGAGCCTTCTAAAGCCTTTTTAGCTATATCAATCCATCCTGGGTTAATACAAACTGATGCAAAATCATAAGTTTTTGCTTCGTCACATAGTTTTACTATTTGATCATGCGTTGCATCTTGTTTAAGTAGTGTGTGATCGATTGTTTTATTGAGTTTCATTTGACTCTCCTTTTTGCCTTAAGATTTCTCTAACAGCTGCTTCATCAGACATCCAATATTCTTTACCAAACATACGATCTAAATATTGTTCATTACCTTTGGCTAAGACAAGAACCGTGTCATTGCTGTTGGCAAGTTCCAATGCCTGATAAATCGCATCATAACGGTCTAATATAATTGAATATGGGGTGTTTTTAATACCCGACGCAATTTCATGTGCAATATCTAAAGCCGATTCATTACGTGGATCTTCTTCCGTTAAGATAATCATATCAGTATATTCATCGCTAATTGCACCTAGAATTGATCGTTTTTTGGAATCACGCTTACCAGCAGACCCAAAGACCGTAATAATTTTTTTATTAATCGGTGTTATCGTTTGCGCAAATTTATAAATCTTATCAAAACCATCAGGTGTATGTGCATAATCAACAATACAATTAAAACCTTGGTGCATATCAATAACATTCATACGACCATCTACCTGAGGTAAATGATCAAGTTGAGCAAGGATCTTATCAAGTGGCATTTTTGCTTGATGACATGCTGCTATAATCGCTAGTAAATTTGATAAATTAAATTGTGATACAAAATTTGTTTTAATATGATACTTTTCATCATTTAACTTTAGTGTAAAGTTAGTATGAGTCGCAAAATATTCGATATCGATTGCTTGATAATCAGCTTCCTTTTCAATTGAATAACTAAACTTTTTTGTGTGAACTTCATGATATAAACGCTCACCATATTCATCATCGATATTGATAATACTTGCGGCATCATCTTTCAACAATGTAAAGAGTTGTTTCTTCGCAATATAATAATTTTCCATCGAACCATGATAGTCTAAGTGATCATGTGTTAAATTAGTAAATATGGCTACATCAAAATGAACTGCGTCTACACGTTTTTGATCAAGTCCTTGCGAAGATACTTCGAGTGCTGCTGCTTTCATCTTATGATCATACATTCGCTTCAATAAATCTAACATTTCAATCGTTTCAGGGGTGGTAAAGTTTGGTTTTTCAAGCTTTTTACCGTATTCAATTGATATGGTTCCACTATAGCCTGTTTTTTTATAAGTATTAAAGATTTCTTTAATCGTTTTCGCTATTGTGCTTTTACCATTGGTTCCTGTTACACCAAATAAAATCATTTTATCTGCAGGATCATCGTAGAAAATTTTTGCACTTTCATTTAATGCGTCTAAAACATCATTTACCTTGATGTAAATGACATCTTTATTACTTGTATCAATCTCATCAGAGTGCACAATAACTTTTGCGCCATTCTCAATCGCTTGTGATACAAACTTATGACCATCATTCACAATGCCTTTAATACAATAAAAAATTGAATTAGGACTTGATTTGCGTGAATCAATCATTAGATTTTCGATTTGAATGTCTGATGTATTTAAAAAGAGTTGATTTAATGTTTTCATAAATTTAGTTCACCCAATAATCGTAGTTGTTGAGCTGATTTTACAGTACACGAGTGTAGTTGATTAATCAAGTCCTCACCACCCTCACATACACATGGTTCATAATTTGCGGTATAGCCAAATAAGTAACCATTCTCATAGGATTCAAATAAGACTTCAACACTTTGATTGATTAATGAATTTAAATGTTGTTCTTGGAAAGTTTCACTTAAATCAACGAGTTGTGAAACACGTTGTTTTTTAATAGTTCCATGAACTTTATTTTTTAAGTGTATTGCTTTTGTATTTTCTCTTTCTGAATAAGGAAAAACATGCATAAAGCCAAGGTTTAAGTTTTTGAGCGTTTCAAGTTCTTCTTCAAATATTTCATCACTTTCACCTGGAAAACCAACAATAAAATCTGTGGAAATATGCATTTCAGGAATTTCTGACTTAATATAATCGCAACGATCTTTAAACTCTTCAATTGTATATGGTCGATTCATAGACTTCAGTAAATCATTATGAGCTGATTGAAGTGGAATATGTAAGTGTTTTGCCATTCTTTTTTCAGTTTTCATTAGTTCAATGAGTTCATCATCAATTTCAGTTATCTCAATTGAAGAAATTCGAATTCTTTCGACATTTGTTTGACTTAATATCGTTTTGATAAGCTCAGTTAAACTACGATTTATATCTAATCCATAACGACCTGTATGAATGCCTGTTAAAACAATCTCATGATGATCTTTAAATTGTTTTACTTGTTCAATAACTTCTTCAAAAGGTAATGAGCGCTCTCTGCCTCTCGCAAAAGGAATAATGCAGTATGAACAAAATTGATTACAGCCATCTTGTATTTTGACATAAGCACGTTTTTGATGAGAGAAAGCATTTAACTTCATCGCTTCAAATCCACTTGGATATTGATAATCAACGTGCTTAATCTTCTCAGTGATCAAATGCACAAGTTCTTTTTTATGACTTGCCCCAACTAACAAATCAATCTCATATTTCTCTTTAAGTGTTTCGTGTGCAACCTGTACATAACAGCCCACCACGACCACAAAAGCATTTGGATTTAAACGTTTAGCTTGATGTATTCTTTGACGAGACTTAAAACTAGCAGAATTGGTTACGGTACAGGTATTAATAATCACGATGTCACTTGGTTCTTTAGGCAAAACTTCACTAAATCCAGCTTCAATCATTGATTGACGATAAAATTCACTTTCATATGCATTTACTTTACAACCTAGTGTATAAATACTAAATGTTTTCATTTTTCCTTACTCAAACGTTTCTGTAGCACTTTTTTACTTTTTTCAGAAATTAAACTTGATTCAATGCAAGCTTCTAAGAATGTTTTAACGTTTTCACTTCGATAAGCGTTAATGATCTGTAATAAATCTTTGGTAAAAGGTGTTATTTTACACGCATCACAATCTAATGGAATTCGTGTAAGTTCAAATGTACTATTTAATTCAAATATCGAAGCCAGTGGGTGATAATAAAAATAGATTCTATCTTTTCGTTCTAAAATGACTTGTACATCGATAAATTGAGAAGAATAAGGTAAAAAACCATACTCTCTAATACTTACTCTTCTATCTTTAAAATCTTTATACAACTTAAAGTATTGTTGCAATTCAAAAATCGCAATGTCATTGTGATATAAACCATTTAATAAAGTATCAAAAAAAGGAATCCAAATTACTTTATCTTCACTTGTTTTAAAATATTTACACGTTTCTTTAACTTCATCTAATTTGATTTGAATAAGTCTATTTCGTTCTTGATAAGACATATTGTCCCAAATTTCAAAGAGTTCATGACGTTGATCTTCATAAAGCTTTTCAAATTTTTGTTTATTTAACAAAGCTTGATACTGAATTAAAGCTTCAAAATAATCTAATTCAGTTTTTACTTTACAATCAATATTAAAAGGTTTAAAAGCTTTGACAATCTCATTTGTCTGACTTTTAAGTGTTTTATGTTGAATGGTTAAGCCATTGCTTTTTTGGAGTGTTTTAAAAATTTTAATCATGGTTCAATTATATTCTGTATCGTATTTATCGCAACTAAACTCGCAGTCTCTGCACGCAAGATTCGTGGACCTAAACCCACTGATTTAAAGCCAAGTTCATTCAATTCTTTAATTTCTTCTTCTGTAAATCCACCTTCAGGTCCTATTACAACACTAAAGGATTGTTTAGCATCTAAACTATGTTTTAATTGGGTTTTATCTTCGTTTTCATAAGCTACAAAATTCATTTCTTGCATGTATTCTACCAATTCACTAATCTTTTTTGGTTCATGTAATAATGGGATACTTAAGCGTTCACTTTGTTCTGCAGCCTCTTTGATAATTTTATTATCACGTTCTAACTTATGGGCAATATCTTTTTCTGACCACTTGACCACATTACGCTTTGTGATGAGTGGAATAATCTCACTAACCCCAAGTTCTGTAGCTTTTTGTAAGGCTAGCTCCCATTTATCACGTTTAATGAGTGCTTGTATTAAAACAATCTTAAGTCCTGACTCTTGAACATCGATTATTTCTTCGACTCTTGCAAATAGCCCTTCATCTTCAAAATGCAACGAAGCAATTGCTAAAGTTTTATGTGGATCAACGAGTTCTACTAACTGATTGCTTTGATAACGCATGACACGTTTACATTGATGTTCGATTTCATTACTTAATTGTAACTTAGCATATTCACTTAATGTTTGATCTATAAAAAATCGTTGCATTATAAATCTTTCCCTGTTTTAGCAAGCTCGATTAAACGTTTAACTTCAAATGGTTTTAATCGTCGATATGTGCCTAGTTTTATGCCATTTAAACTTAAAAATGCAAATTGATAACGGTGAAGACGTTTAACTTCAAAGCCAAACGTTTCCATCATTCTTCTGATTTGCCTATTTTTACCCTCTCTGAGCGTAATAAACCATTCAGACGTGTTTGTGTTAGGATTAATGCGTTTTAAGCTAATATCTGCACTCTGAACTTGTGTACCATCACTCAAAGTCATCCCAGCTTGTATCTCATCACATTGACTTTGATCTAAAACACCATTAATACTGACTTCATACTTCTTTTCTAAGTGATAACGTGGATGTGTCAGTAAATTAGTAAATTCACCATCATTACTTAAAATCAATAATCCACTTGTATCATAATCTAATCGACCAACAGGAAAAATGCGTTCATTTACCTGAACGATATCTAAAACTGTTTTTCGTCCGCGTGGATCACTGACAGTTGAAATGACTCGACGCGGTTTATAAAGAACGTAATAAACTTTATTTTCACCTGCGACAACTTCATTATCAAATTTAACGACACTTCCCTTTTTAACTTGAAAGCCCATTTGAGTAATGACAACATCATCAACTTTAACACGACCAGCCGCAATATACTCCTCTGCTTTTCGACGTGAAGCAATACCAGCTTTAGCAAGTACTTTTTGTAGTCTTTCCATTATTCAAACAACTCTGATTCAGCACTATCTTCTTGGAAATCAGGTAAATTAGGTAACGATTCTAAATCCATTAGTTTAAATAAATCTAAAAAGGATGAAGTTACTTCATAAAGAATAGGTCTACCTGGTAACTCAGCACGACCTGCTTCATCAATTAAATCCATAGCTTGTAGTTTCTTTAACATTAACTCACAGCCAACCCCACGAATTTCTTCTATACTTGTGCGTGTAATAGGTTGACGATACGCAATTATGGCTAACGTTTCTAAGGCTGATTGTGACAATTGTTTTGATTTTGCTAATGAAAGGATACGTTGGACACTATCATGTACTGCTGCTTTAGAAATGAGTTTATAACGTTCTTGAATGATGACAAGTTCAAAACCATAATCATCTGATAGATAATTATCTTGCATTTCTTTTAAGATGGATTGAATATGTGATGGTTCGATGGCCAAAGCTTCAGATAACTGATCTAAGCTTACCCCTTCTTCACCAAATACAAATAAGATTCCTTCAATTAAAGCTCTAAGCGTTAAGTCCATAATTTTGTCCTTTTCTAAACCAAATATTTTCATCATCAATATTAAAAGCAATCAAGTTGTTTCGTGTCATTTCTAAAATACTTAAAAATGTGACAATTAATAAATGTACATGATCACAATCTTGTGCTAAGTCGTCAAATGTGAAAGGTTCTTTTAAAGTTGAAATAAGTAAAAGTAAGTCTTCAGTTCTTTGATCAATTGAAATCTCAGCACGCTCAACTCTTACTTGATGTGGATGTACAATCTTAAATCGTTGCATAATTCTCTGCATCGCTTTGATTAAGTCCTGTGGATCACCCTCAAGTGTCGCATAGGGATTTTGTTGATTATTGTCAAAGACAGATTTCTCAAGTGGTTTCTCAATTTGTTTTGCACGTTCTTCATAACGCTCGTTTAAAACTTGAGAGATTTCCTTAAAACGTTGATATTCCAAAATACGACGAATCAAAGCTTCTTTCGGATCTTCTTGGTATTCATCTGCATCAAGTGGATCAACCTCTTTTGGTAATAATTTTTTTGATTTATATTCAACTAAATTGGCAAGTTCTGCTAAGTATTCACTCGCAATTGATAATTTATCTTCAACCGCTTCTATATAAGCAATATATTGATCGATTAAAATATCTATTTTTAAATCAAATAGATCGAGTTTCTTTTGCGAAATGAGGTGCAACATTAAGTCCAAAGGACCTTCAAATTGCTCTAGATTAACACTGAATTCTTGCATAACTTCCCTATTATACCAAACTAAAGTTCTTGAAGTCTTTCTAATATAAGCTTTTGAATATCTTCTGTTGATCTTTTACCATACTCTTCAAAATAAAGAGGCACTTTTATTTCAACTTCAACATGATGATGTTTACCTTTTTTCATTAAATTTTTTGAATTTGAAATCATAACTGGTATGAGTGTCCATTTTTGAGATTTTGCCAAATCATAGAAATTAAGTGGAATCTTTTCACCATATAAAGTATTTTGAAAAACTGTTATCGATGACTCATTCAAATCATTTTCCATTTTTTCCGTCAATTTTGAGAAATCATCATTGATATATGATAATCGATCACTATTTAAACGTTTTAAATAAACATTCATATAAGGAATCTTTTCTGAGTGATCCAAGATAAAATGCGTACGTACAGGTAAAGCTTCAGCTAGAACTAAAGCATCTAACTTATTTTCATGATGTACGACAAAAATATAATCATTTTCAAGTGGAATCAAATCACAGCGTTTGCAATCAACTTTAGCACTTGCACGTTTAATAAACCAACGTGACCATATTTGAAACAATGTATATTTCAGATCATAGGTAGACTTGATTAAGTGAAGAGATGAAAAGAAAACCACTGGATAAACAAACAACATCATTAAAAATAAGATTAAAGCTCTCACGTAGTTCTCCTTCTATAGTGATAATGCATAAAGGCATCATATTCTTTTTCTTCAATTAACTCAAAATTTGAAAAATCAAAATCAGGTAAGAACGTATCACATTGATAAGACTCTTTTAAGATTGAAATATAGGCATCTGTAATAAATGGAAAAGCTTGTTCATAAATACTTGCCCCACCACTCACAAAGACTTGTTCTAAACTATCTTTATGTTGATTTAAGAAAGCATCTAGATCATAAATTATTTCTACACCTTCACGTTGATAATCTTTATTTCGGGTACTAACATAATGCTTTCTATTTTTTAGAATACCGCCTATGCCTTCAAGAGTTTTACGTCCAAAAAGAACCGAATGATTCATGGTGGTCGTCCTGAAGATTTTCATTTCTTCGGCAATGTGCCAAGGCATTTTTTCGTTTAGTCCAATACCTCGATTCGCATCCATTGCGACAATCATATGCAACATTATACAGATACCTTACCTTTGATACTTGGATGAGAAACATAGTCGATAAGTTCAATGTCTTCATATTTAAAATCATAAATAGATTTTATATTTGGATTTAATTTTAATGAACAAAGTTTTTTAGGTTCACGCGTTTTTTGTAAGTTAACCTGTTCAATGTGATCATTATAAATATGTGCATCACCAAGTGTATGAACAAAGTCGCCTGCTTCTAAGCCAACAGCTTGGGCTATCATATGCGTAAATAAGGCATATGAAGCAATATTAAATGGAACACCTAAAAATACATCCGCTGAGCGCTGATATAACTGACAGGATAATTTCTTTTGGTCAGAGGATACATAGAACTGCATCATCATATGACATGGTGGTAAAGCCATCTTATCTAAGTCTGCTGGATTCCAAGCATTAATAATATGGCGTCTTGAAAAAGGTTTGTTTTTTAAACCTTGAATCAATTCCTCTAATTGATCGACACCATTAAAATCACGCCATTGCTTTCCATAAACGGGTCCTAAATCACCAAATTTAAGCGCAAATGCTTCATCTTCTTTGACTCTTTCGATAAACTCAGCCATTGATTCACCATTAAACTCAGATGATTGTACAAATTTTTCATATGGCCATTCATTCCAAATACGCACATTATTTAAGACTAAAGGACGAATATTGGTAGATCCTTGGATAAACCACAATAATTCATGGACAACAGATTTGAAATGCACCTTCTTGGTGGTTAATAATGGAAAGCCTTTGGATAAGTCAAAACGCATTTGATAACCAAAGGTTGAAATCGTCCCCGTAGATGTTCGATCTACACGTTGGGTACCATTTTCTAATATATGATCAATTAAGTCGAGATATTGCTTCATTGTAAACTCCTTAAACTAGTCACATTATAACAAAAAAAACGGCCAAAACCGTTTATACATCGCTTGGATGTAAGAAAGAAATTTTTTCAGCAATCACTTCTGAAACATAAATTGGATTTCCGTCTTTACTATCAAAATGATTTCCCTGCAAACGACCTTTTAGTCCAATCAAATTGCCAACTCCGCTCTGTTCCATAGCCGTTTCAGCTAAACCTCTCCATAGTGTGCACTGAATCGTGTCGGTGTCCATAACACCTTGGGCATTTTTATAGTTGCGTTCTACCTCAACTAACATTTCAGCTAATTTGACACCACTACTTGTTTCTTTCAATACAGGCAATTCTTTTATACGACCAACTAATACGACTTGATTTAACATATCATGTCCTCCTCTTACTATTAGATTTAGACAGTAAACTTAAAAAGTCCTATTTTTTCTTCATAAAAACAGTACAATTTGGCAAATTAGACAAATTATTGAAGACTCGTAAGCAATCCTCAAACTGAATTTGATCAACAACATTAAATTGAAATTCAAAAGGAACATTCGCAAAAGACGAACGAATTAAACTAATCGCAAAATCATCATGGTCATTAAGCGAACGAATTAGCATAGATTTATAACGGCGCTTCAACGCGTTGAAGTCAGTTTCAAATTTTCTTAAATCCGTTTTTAATCCTTCATCAATCAATGATTTAAAATCAGCTACTGATTCACTTTCTCCATAGAATAATACAAAACCATAGGCTTTATTGACCTCAACTTCAAAACCAAAGTAATCATGAATTCTACCATCATCAATCCAATTTTGATAGTCATCATTAATACTAGAAAAGACACATTCTAGAGCCATTCGAGTTGTCCATTCTCTTTTTAAGTTGATAGATTCGTCTAACGATAAATGATCAAGTTTAAAATTGTAAGTCATTTTAGATGATTGAATATTCATATCAAATTCATAAGACTGCCGTTTTACAGATTTAGGTTCATCAATTAATGAACGTTTAACTAATGGCATTGATTCAAATGCTTTTTGACTTTGATTATCTTCTATTATTTTGATTAATTTAGTCGCAGGGATATGACTTACACATACCAACAAACTTTTTTGAGGATGATAATTTCGTTTATAAACTTCAATCAATTCTTCTCGAGTTATTCCATTAACACTAGCTTCATCCCCACCGATATCAAATTGGATAGGATGATGATGATAGAGTGAACGATATGTTTCATAGATCAAACGTTGTTCTGGCATTTGAAGATACATATTCAATTCTTGATTGATAATGCCCTTCTCTTTTTCAACAGATTCAACACTCACATCAAAAGTTTGCGTAAAATCTAGTAATAAATTTAAAGCTTTTTTAATATTTTTAACACTATTAAACGTATAAACTGTTTCGTTGTGTGAAGTAAAAGCATTAACCGATGCACCAAGCTCATTAAAAGCACCCATGATATCAATCCCATTATTATTTTCAAATAATTTATGTTCTAAAAAATGGGCAATTCCTAATGAATTACTGTGTTTCTTTTCATTGTCTTCTTGATAAACATCTAATGAACCATAAGGGAAAGCTAAAAAGAAGGACGATGTCTTAAATCCCTTTTTTTCGATAATCGCAATATTTAGTCCATTACTTAACTGATGATAAGTAATATTTTCTTTAAGATCTATATAGTGAGTCTTATGCATTAGAAACTCCTTTAATCATACCTTCCGCAATTAATTTAAGTTGTTTTGCGGCATTTTGAATATCTGATTTTTGAAGGGATTGAACTTTCTCTTTAATCTCTGATATATCAAAATTTTTATTTAAAATATCAAATTGATTCAATAGATTAAAATACGCCAAGCGGTCTTCATCTATTTGTTCCATATTTTGGATATAGAGTTTTTGTGCCGTTTTTAATAAAGCGTTTGAAAAATCACCAGAGATGAGGCGATTAATTTGGACTTGTATTAATGGTCTTAATTCTTCTATTTTTGATGCATCAATACCTGTTTGAATTAAAAGTAAACCATCACTTCCCATAAAGGATGCAGAAATGGCATAACATAATGACCGTTTTTCTCGGATTTCTTGAAATAATAAACTACTTGGTAATTGACCTAAAATCATTGCTAGGATGCGCATGCTGTAATAATGATTGTCGGCTAAATTAATATCTGTTTTATAAAACTGACTAACAGTGCTTTGTGGTAATGAGCGCTCTTCAATCGCAGAAATAAATGATCGATCTTTAAATGAATAAACATTAATATTTCTATCCATCTCTTTTTGACCTAAAGCATTTTGTAACCTCGATAAATCAAGCGCTGTATCTGAACTTGTGATAATAACAGGCTTTAGATCAATCAATTTTTGATGAAACTGAATCACATCATCTAAAGTAATTTTATCAATTACATCAATATTACCTAATGAATAAACTTTTAGTGGTTCATTTTCAACCATTTTATCAACCGCAAGTCGAACACTAGCGATATTAGGATTATCCATTAAACGCATTAGTGCAGCTTTCAAATTAATCTTAGCTTCACTTAAACTCGACTCATTTAATAATGGCTTTAATAAAACTGACTGAATAAAATCTAATACATCTTCAATTAGATTTGTTTCTGTATATGACGGATTAAGTGTTTTGAAACGAGCTTCAAATTGATGAAGATAGCCAAAAGAACTCACTCTAAACTGAGATGAAAGCCCATATAAATCATCAGTTTTCTTATTCATCAAACGTTTACTTGGATAATCAACACACCGATCACTCATCATATAGGATAGTAGATTCGCAATCGTGACATCAGGTTCAACTTTTGGATAATTATAAATAACTTGTATCATCATATCCTTAAACTGATCTGTTTTTCTTTGGATAAGATGTGTCTCTTTTAATATTTGGTTCATAGATTCCTTCAACTTCACTAAGTGGTATAATAAACACAATTATTCTATCACATTGACTAAAGGAAACATTGAAATATGAATTTATCATTATCACCAACAAAAAGTACAGTTCTACTCACTGATTTATATGAGTTTACAATGGCTTATACCTACTTCAAAGAAAACATGCATGAAGAGATGGCGGTCTTCGATATGTTTGTCAGAACCATCCCTGATAATGGTGGTTTCATTATTTTTAATGGTTTAAACAATTTAATTCATCAACTTGCCAATTATAAATTCACAGACGATGATATTGAATATCTTAGAAGTTTAGATAAGTACGACGAAGATTTCCTAACATATTTAAAAAATATGACCTTAGATATTGATTTATGGGCGGTTGAAGAAGGTACCCCTATGTTTGCCAATGAAGCCTTAATAAAGGTACGTGGTACACGTATTCAAACACAGCTTATTGAAACTTTATTACTTGTTTCAGTTAACTTCTCGACATTAATCGCCACAAAAGCTGCTCGTATCGTAAGAGCTGCTCGCGGTAAAAGTGTCATAGAGTTTGGTATTAGACGTGCCCAAGGTGTGGAAGCTGCTCTTGAAGGCGCACGTGCTGCTTATATAACAGGCTGTGATGGAACTTCTAATACCTACGCAGGACAAGTATATGGCATTCCTGTATCAGGAACACTTGCGCACTCTTACATACAAATGCATGAAACTGAACTTGAAGCCTTTACTAAATATGCATCACAAGCTGGAAATAATACAATCCTCTTAGTTGATACATATGACACTCTAAAATCAGGTGTACCAAATGCGATAAAAGTAGCTCAAGAGATTTTAATCCCAAATGGTCAACGTTTAAAAGGAATTCGTTTAGATAGTGGTGACTTAGCCTATCTTTCTAAAAAAGCACGACAAATGTTAGATGATGCCGGATTAGAGGATTGTATGATACTCGCGTCTAATTCATTAGATGAAGATATTATCGATACACTTATCCTTCAAGATGCGAAAATTGATGCCTATGGGGTTGGTGAAAACTTAATCACTTCTTCTTCACATCCTGTATTAGGTGGTGTCTATAAAGTTGTAGCATATGAAAAAAATGGTGAAATGATTCCAACAATTAAACTTTCAGAAAATATTGAAAAAATTACTAATCCTGGAGATAAAAAAGTTTATCGATTTTATGATAATGATTCAAAGAAAGCGATTGCTGATGTGATCGCATGTGCAGATGAAATCATAGATCCAAACACATATGAGCTCTTTGATCCAAATGCTCCTTGGAAAAGAAAAATCATTAACAATTACAGCATTAGAGATATGCATACCTTAATTTTTGATAAAGGACAACTCGTTTATCAACCAAAAGACATTTTTGAAACACGAGAATATACCCAAAACGAATTAGATAGTTTATGGGATGAAGTTAAACGTTTAAAAAATCCACATAAATACTACGTGGATTTATCTCAAAAACTCTATGATTTAAAGATATCTCTCATCGACTCAAACAAAAAGTCCTAATCGGACTTTTTTAGCGTTTTCCTTGATCGTATGGCTCACCAGCTGCCTTTGGTGCTGCAGATTTTTTAGAGGTAATGGTAAGAACTGCCATTGTCGCAACATACGGTAAAATTTTATAGAAATAAGAATGAATATGAAGTTGTGCCAAGAGTGATAATCCACTTGAATTGGATATCGTCTTCATTAAACCAAAGAATAAAGCAGCCATAAATATTTTCTTTGGATTCCATTGACCAAAAATCAATACGGCTAAGGCTAAGAATCCATACCCTGCAACATCCCCTGCAAACTCAGTAAAGCTTGGTAAAACTAAGATTAGACCACCAAGTCCTGCAAGTGCACCAGACAACATAACCCCATAATAGCGCATATGATAAACATTAACACCGACTGAATCAGCTGCTTGAGGATGTTCACCACAAGCACGCAAACGTAAACCAAAACGTGTTTTAAACAATAATACATATGATCCAATTAGAATTAAAATACCCACTAATGTTGTGATATACACAGATGTAAAGAATATTTCTCCAATAATAGGAATTGAGGATAAATAAGGAATTTCTGGAATTCTAAATTGATTAATAAATCCAACCCCTTCTACACCAAAAATCATACGTGCAATAAAGACATGAAAAGATGCCGCAAATAAATTTAAAGCCGTACCACTTATAACCTGATTGGCTTTTAAATTAACGGAAGCATAGGCATGAAGTAATGAAAATATAATACCTGAAATCATAGAAATAACTAAAGCAATCAATAGTAATAACTGACCGCTGATACTATCTTGCATAAAATGAATAAAGAATATACCGATAGATGCAGAGAATATCATAATCCCTTCTAAGGCAATATTAACAACCCCACTGCGCTCAGAAAACATTCCACCTAAGGCAACGACAGTTAAAGGTATGGTAAATGGAATCATGTTTTTTAATAAAAATATAATCGTACTCATTTATTTCACATCCTTTCTTACTAACCAAGCTGTAAATTTCTCACGCATAATCAGCGAAAAAGCACTGGCATAAATAATCGTTGAAGTCATTATACGAACAACTTCTTCGTTATAACCCGAGCGAGATAGTGGTACTCCAGCATTTCTTAACATTGAGATAAAAATTCCTGAGAATAAGATACCAAATGGATTAGATAAACCTAATAACGCAACAGAAATACCATCAAAACCTTCACGTTGTAGAACCGTTGATTGATCAATTACCTTGGTGATGGATGAAATGTATACTAATCCACCAGCTAAGCCAGAAAGAGCACCCGCTATAAACATGGAGTACATTATACCTCTCTCATCGTTAATACCTGCATAACGCGCTGCATCACGATTATAACCACAAGCTTTTAATTCATAACCAAAGGTTGTTTTTTCTAGAATAATGTAAATCACAAATACCATTGCGATTGATATCACAATTCCAAAATCTACAGTTAACGGTCCAAATAATTTATCTAAACCAAAATATGGTACTTTTGATAAAGGAACTTGTGTACGAGAAGGATTGAATTGATCCGGTATCATTGGTACTAACGTAGAAACAGTGTACATACCAATATAATTAAGCATAATGGAAGAGATAACTTCATTTACATTACGCTTCGCTTTTAAAACACCGGCAATTAATCCCCATAACCCACCAACTAAAGTCGCAAGCAATAAGGCGATAATCCATCTAAATTCAACTGGAATAAATAACCACTTAATTGAAATGTAAGCGGCAGTAAAACCACCCATGATAAATTGACCACTTGCGCCAATATTAAATAAGCCAGTTTTAAAGGCAAATCCAACAGACAAACCAGTCAAAATAACGGGTGTTGCGAATTTTAAAATCGTTCCGACCCCTTTTAGTCCACTGGTTGTTAAACCACCGGTCATAATCGTCATTAAACCTTGAATTGGATCAGCACCCTTAGGATTTAATGAAGCCGCAACATTTAAAATAATAAAGGCAAAAACAAATCCAAATAGTATAGCTATTAAAGATGCGATAATCTTTTGATTACGATCTAATACTAAGAACTTTTTCATGATACGACCTCTTTTTTAGAACCAGCCATATATAAACCAAGCTCTTGTGTTGTTGTTGTTTCAGGGTCTAATTCCCCTACTATTTCACCTTCATACATTACTAAAATACGATCAGATACATTCATAACTTCAGATAATTCTAAAGATACTAGTAATACCGCTTTACCTAGATCTCTCTGTTCTACAAGTTGTGAGTGAATATACTCAATCGCACCAACATCTAAACCACGTGTTGGTTGAACAGCAATAAGCAAATCTGGATCTTCTTTAATTTCACGGGCAACAATTACTTTTTGTTGATTACCACCTGACATGGACCGAACCGTAGTTTTGGCTCCTTGACCACTTCTAATATCAAATCGCTCAATTAATTCGTCAGCATTCTTATTAACTTCATTAAATTTCAATAGTCCATTCGATTGAAAAGTATTTTTAAAATAGGATTTTAAAACTAAATTTTCAGCCATTGTATAATCTAAAACTAAACCATGTTTATGACGATCTTCTGGAATATGTGTCATACCATCTAAATTACGTTCACGAATGGATACGTTTGTAATATCTTTCTCTTTAAACCAAATATTACCTGTATCTACTTTTTTAAGCCCTGTAATCGCATATACTAAATCAGTTTGTCCATTACCTTCAATTCCTGCTATACATAGTATTTCACCCTTTTTAACTTCAAAACTAACATCAGATACCGAGTTTTTCGAGCCATGTGAAGATTTAACATTAACATTATGTAGTTTTAAAACGACATCACTTGGGTTGGCAGGTCCTTTTTCTACTTGTAGTTGAACTTTTCGACCAACCATAAGTTCAGATAATTGTTCTTTTGTACTGTCTTTAACATCTACTGTATCAATGAGTTTACCTTTACGTAAAATTGATACACGATCCGCCACTGCTTTAATTTCATTTAGTTTATGTGTAATAAAAAGAATGGTTTTACCCTCTTTCGCGAGCTCACGCATGATATTCATGAGTTCTTCAATTTCCTGCGGTGTTAACACTGCCGTTGGTTCATCGAAAATTAAAATATCATTTTGACGATAGAGCATTTTTAAAATTTCAACACGCTGTTGCATCCCAACTGTAATATCTTCAATTAAATGATCTGGTTCAATAAATAAGTTATAACGTTTTGATAAGTCAATAACAGCTTTTTTCGCTTCATCCATTTTCAAAAATCCACGTTCAGTACTTTCGACACCTAAAACAACGTTTTCCAATACTGAAAAATTATGAACCAACTTAAAGTGTTGGTGAACCATACCAATCCCATAACGATTTGCATCGTTAGGATTGTGAATAATAACTTCTTCCCCGTTTATTTTAATATGACCTTTTTCAGGTCGATATAATCCAAAAAGTATACTCATTAAGGTAGATTTGCCAGCGCCATTTTCCCCTAATAACGCATGAATTTCACCTTTTTTAATTTGTAAGGTGATATCATCATTAGCTTTAATACCTGGAAACTCTTTGGTTATGTTAAGCATCTCTATAACATAGCCCATAAATCAATTCTCCTATATATATTTCATTATACTTGAATTTGCTAAATTCGGTTAAAAAAAGCCAATCAATTGATTGGCTTTTAACTGAATAAATGTATGATTAATTATTCAATAACGTTTACTTCAGTATTAACTAAAGCAAGATCATCTGCAGTAATATCTGTAGCAGCATTAACCACAACTGAACCGTCAACTAATGAAGCATAAACAGCGTCATAATCAGCACTCGTAAATGTTGAGAAAGTTGAAGTATCCATTGGTAAACCAACACCATCAACAGTAACATCTAAAGTAACGATTTCGCCACCTTTGAAGCTACCTGCATAGAAATCTGTTAATCCATCATAAACAGATGATGTTAAACCTTTAGTTGCAGATGTTAATACTGTAGCTGATAAGTTAGATTGGTCAACATCAACACCAATAACTTTAGCATCAACTTCTTCTGCACCAGCCATAACTGATAAACCAGCACCACCAGCAGCAGCGAAGATAACTTCTGTGCCTTCTGCATACCAAGCTTTAGCTTCAGTCGCCCAAGCTGTGTCTTGTGCAAAACTATTTAAGTATTTGTAGTTAACAGTAACATTAACACCTAGTTCAACAGCAGCAGCGTCAGCACCTTGTAAGAAACCATAACCGAAACGAACAACTGCAGGAACAGCCATACCGCCCATGAAGCCTAAAGAAGTATAACCTTCTTTAACAGCTGCATAACCAGCTAAGTAACCTGATTGTTCTTCAGCATAGTAAACTGCGTATACATTTGATTCAATACGGAAGTCTGAGTAGTCTTCTGTATGTGGATCAGCATCTAATAAAATAAAGCTTACATCTGGATACATGTCTTGGGCTTCATAAATAGCTGGAGCAAACATATAACCTGGTGTAACAACAACAGTAGCGCCACCATCAACTGCTTCTGTAATAGCAGCTACATAAGCAACGGTAGTTGCTTCTGCTGGTTTGTAGTATTGGTAAGTTAAGCCGTTTTCTTCAGCATAAGCAACGACACCTTCCCATGCACCTTGGTTAAATGATTTATCATCAATAGTTCCGATATCAGTAACTAATGCGATTTCATAACCTGTAGGTTCTTCAGTTTCCTCAGCTGGTGCATCGCTTGAACATGCGGTTAAGCTGAACACAACTAGGATAACTGACAAAAATGCTAATAACTTCTTCATTCATTGTCCTCCTGCAGAAATTTTCTGCTAAATAAAGTTTAAGATTATGTAATTTTGATGTCAATGAATTAACACTTTTAAATAATCTATAAATTTATTATAAACGAAAAAATAAAAAACAACGTGAAATTCACATTGTTATTTATAGACATCTCGAGGTTTTGAGCCATTTGCAGGACCTACAACCCCTTCTCTTTCAAGAATATCAATTATTCGTGCAGCGCGGTTATAACCTAAGCCAAAACGTCTTTGAATATTAGATGTAGATGCGCGACCAGAATCTAAAATATAAGCTTTAACTTCTTCATAAAGTGGATCATCAGATTTGCCACCAACACCACCCATTTCTTCAGGTTGATCTAAGTTTAAGAAAGACTCATCAAATTGGGGTTTACGTTTATCTGAAGCAGCTTTTGCAATACGATGAACTTCATCATCACTAATGAAGGATCCTTGAACACGCATTGGAGCAGGTTCTCCAACTGGATAAAACAACATATCACCTTTACCAAGTAGACGCTCAGCTCCAACTTGATCCAAAATAGTACGAGAATCGATCCCATTACTTACTTCAAAGGCTATACGAGAAGGAATATTCGCTTTAATGATTCCCGTAATAACATCGGTTGATGGACGTTGAGTCGCAACAACTAAATGAATCCCTGCCGCACGTGCAAGTTGAGTAATTCGTTGAATACTACCTTCAACTTCCTTACCTGCAACAATCATTAAATCGGCTAACTCATCAATAACCACTAGAATCCAAGGCATAAGTTCTAGATTATCTTGTGGTTTTTTAATGATTAACTCATTATAAGCTGTAATATTTCTAACACCTAAGTTAGAGAAAACTTCATATCGATTTTCCATCATATTAACAACGACTTTTAAAGCTCTAGAAGCTTCAGCTGAATCTGATATAACTGGCGCAATTAAATGAGGAATTTCTGTAAATGGTGCAAACTCAACCTTTTTAGGATCAATCAACAACATTTTTAATTCATCAGGTGAAGTTCTTAGTAAATAGTTAACAATCATAACATTCATAAAAACTGACTTACCTGAACCTGTTGCTCCTGCAACAAGTAAATGAGGCATTTTATTCATTTCCGCAAAAATTGAACGTCCCATTAAATCTTTACCAATTGGATATAGTAATTTTTGATCCATCAATTCTTTAGGAACTTCGCGCATCATTTCAATTAAACGAACAGGTGTTGTTTCTAAATTAGGAATTTCAATACCTACCGCATTTCGACCAGGAATCGGTGCTTCAAGTCTCAATTCTTTTGCGGCTAATTCCATTTTTAAGTTATCTTGGATAGAATTAATTTTTGAGATTTTAACATTACTATCAGGTTTAACTTCAAACTTAGTAACTGAAGGTCCAATATGCGTTGCGATTAATTCTGCATTAACCCCAAATTCAGACAGAATTTCTAAAAGTCTTTGACCTTTTGCTTGAGCAGCATTTTTGTTTAAATTTGATTTTGCTTTATGGTTAGCTTGATCTAATAAATTTGCACTAGGTAGTGAGTAATTACCAATCGTATGTATGGTTGCCGCAGATCGTGTTCTAATCTCTTGTGTAGATACAGATGATTTACCAGATTTAGATTTAGATTTTTTGGGTTCATCAGCCGTTAAGAAAGTTGCACCTCTAGTCTCAGGAGCACTAACACTTTCTTCAGTAAATTGAGAGATATCTGTTTTTGTTTTTTTCGTTTCTTTTGCTTCTTTGGTAAACCATTTTTTAAGATTTTTAAATTCAAGCATATATAATAGCATGCCTAAAGATGCAGCCATTAAAAAGAACAACATGCCTAAACGACCAAAGAGATAAGTTCCTAAACTATAGAGTGATACACCTAAGAATCCACTTAAGGCATCTCCACCATTAAGGAATAGATCCCATGCAGAAGCATTCCATAAATCAAATAGTTCTTTACCAATTAAATTTGACTCTAATACAAAATAAGCTGTCCATAAATATAAAAGTACAACATTGATGGCTAAAACGAGTTTTTGTCTAAATTTCAAATTCCATTTTTTAGGTAAAAATGCATAATCAAAAAGTAAAAATACTATTAAAACATACATCACATCACGACGGACACCAAAAATTAGATTCATAAATTTATCTGTCCATTCACCAATGGCCCCAGAGTGTATGAATCCAATAAAAGCCCAACCCATAAAAGTTATTGACAAGACGATACGCCAAGCCCTATTCATTTTTTTCGTATTTTTTCTCTTTTTTGTCATAAACTATTAATTTAAATTCAATTCTATAATAACAGGTAAAATCATTGGTCTCTTACCCGTTTGTTTATAAATATACTTACTCATTCGATCACGAGCCTCATTACGAGCTCCTTGATTATCATATTTATTGGCAGACACAAGTTCATTAACAGTTGACTCTAAAATCGCAGCCGTTTCCTTAACGATATGATCTGCATCCTTTAGATAAATAACACCACGTGATTGAACATCTGGTCCACCAATAACTTCTTTTGTCTTAAAGTTGATACTTAAACCAACCACAATCACACCATCTGTCGATAACATTTCTCGATCTCTTAAGACTAAACCTGAGAAATCGAGTTTTTCATTACCATCAATTAACACAGTTTCTAGTTCGATACGATTAATCGCATTTGTACGTTTGCCATCTTCAAATGTGGCAATTTCTCCATTATCTAATACAACAATTTTATCTGCATAGTAACCCATATCTAAAGCGATATTTGCATTCGCAACTAAATGTCGATACTCACCATGAATAGGCACAAAGTACTTGGGTTTCATTAAATAAAGCATCATTTTAATATCTTCAGTAGCGGCATGCATTGAGAAAACTTTCTTTTTATCTAAAGTGATGACATCAACATCTTCTTTATAAAGTTCATTTTCCATTGAAGCAGCTTCTTTTTCGGTACCTGGGACAACTGGAGATGCGATAAAGACGGTGTCACTTGATCGAAGTGATAGTTTTTCATCTTCACTAATCGCTATTTTATGTAATGTTTGGAACGTTGCGATACCACTACCAGAAACAATGACAAGAACATCTTCACTATCATTATTAAAACGAGATAATGGTAATTCAAGTTCTAAAGGCATCTTATAATAATTGAGTTTCTCAGCTTGTTTTAATAAATTACGTTGATGATCATTATAGAAAACAACTTTACGTTTAAAACGTTTAGCTAAATCTAATACTTCACTTAAGCGATATAAATTTTGTTCATACATCGTTAAGATAACGCGACCTTTCGCATTTTCTAAAGCATTTTCTAAATAATCAGAAATACGATGACTTGGCGCAGTATAGCCCGCTCGATCTGCACCAATTGATTCTGTTAATAAGGCAAAAACACCTTTTTTACCAATATCAGCAAATGTTGTTAGATCGCATGAGAAAGCTTCATGTTTTTGATCAAAATCAATAATATATTCAGCCGCATAAACAATATAGCCTTCACTTGTTTCAATCGCAACACCCATCGCATCTGCAATCGAGTGAGTGATTCCAAATGTTCTAACTTGAGTTTGACCGATACTAAATTGATCAAATCGTTTAACAATCTTTAGTGTATAGTCTTTAATACTATGTTCTCTGAGTAATATTTCAATTAGTGATGCTGTAAATGCTGTCGCATAAACAGGTGCTTTTACATGTTTTAAAAGATACGGCAGTGCCCCCATCGCATCATCATGACCATGTGTGATAAAGATTGCTTTAATACGATCTTTCTTTTCTACAATCGACTTAAAATCAGGGATGATAATCTCAACCCCTAAGTGTCTTTGTCCTTCAGGATATTTTAGGCCAACATCCAATATAAAAATATCTTGGTTGATTTCGACGACCGTTAAATTTTTGCCATCTTCATCCAAACCGCCTAACGCATACATGCGGATTTGATTCATAAATTGTCTCCTAAACTTAAAAAATTATAGTTTTTTATAAATTGCCTTATTAACTTTACAAGGATTCACCTTTTAAAGTCCAGGTATTTGCTTGTTTTATTTTAACACTTATCACTTGTCCTGTAACATCATTTTGCGCTACAAAATTAACAAGTTTATTGTTTTCAGTATAACCTGAGTAAATATTAGGGTTTTTCTTTGATGGTCCATCCACCAACACTTTAACCGTTTGTCCAACCATTGCTTTACTTTTTTGTAAAGCATATTCATTCACTTTAGCGTTCAAACGTTGAAGTCTTTCCTTTTTAACATCTAAAGGAACATTGTCTTCCATATTTGCGGCCGGTGTACCAGGTCTAGGTGAATAAATAAAGGTATAGGCATTATCATATTGAACTTGATCAACCACATCTAATGTATGTTGAAACTGTTCTTCTGTTTCATTAGGAAATCCAACAATAATGTCAGTTGAAATGGCTAAATGAGGAATTTTAGCTTTTAAGCGATGATATAAATCCATATAGTCACCAACACTATATCGACGCCCCATGATTTTTAAGATTTCGGTGTCTCCAGATTGAAGTGGTAAATGAAGAAATGGCATGATGTTGTTATCTTTTGCCATTACATCAATCATGCCTTCACTAAAGTCCCAAGGATGTGATGTCATAAAACGAACACGCTCAATATCTTTTTTGGATACATCTTCTAACAATTTCGCAAAGTCATAATCAATATCTAAATCTTTTCCATAAGCATTAACATTTTGACCGAGTAAAGTTACTTCTTTATAGCCTTCTTCAATTAATGTATCAATTTCTGCTAAGATATCTTCTTTTAAACGAGAACGCTCTTTGCCGCGTGTATACGGCACAATACAGTAGGTACAAAATTTATCACAACCATAAATAACATTGACCCATGCTTTGGTTTTTTGAACACGTCTTACAGGCAAGTTTTCATACACTTCCCCTTCTTTTGAATAAACTTCTATGACGCGTTCTTTATTAAAGATAGCTTGATACAACAAACTAGGAAAACGATGTAAATTATGTGTACCAAAAACCACATCAACATGTGGATATGTTTTTAGAATTCTTTCAACCACTGCTTCTTCTTGGGTCATACATCCGCATACCACAAAAATTAAATCTGGGTTTTCATATTTCAATCGTCTTAGATGACCTAGTTCTCCAAAAACTTTCTTTTCTGCATTTTCACGTATAGCACATGTATTATGAATAATTAGGTCTGCATTATCAGGTTCATCAACTGGTAGATAACCTAATGCTTCGCACATACCACGAATGGTTTCGGAATCTCTCTCATTAGCTTGACAGCCATAGGTTCTTAAATAATAAAATCGGTTTTGTCCGATATTTCTTAAATGTTCAGGTATTTCAAAGATCGAACGTTCAATCATTGTATCGTCACGTGATCTTAATTGGGCTTGTTTTAAATTAGGTATACTTAAATTATTAATTTTCATAAACGACTCTTTCTAAAGTCAAAAAAACCAAGCTTGGCTTGGTTATTTTTGTTCGATAGCTCCTGTTGGGCAAACACCTAAACATGCTAGGCAGTCAATGCAAACTGATTCTTCGCATTCAGCTTTGCCGTCTGCATCTAATGATAGAGCACCGGTAGGACATACACCAACACACGCACCGCAAGCGATACAAGTATCTTTTTGTACAAATACTGGCATGGAAAATCCTCCTTTTTCTTTCGATAAAATTATAACAAATTTTTTTATTGAATCAATAATTAATTTGGTCTAATTTGAATTCTTTCAATACTCTCTGCTCTGAGAGTGCTTTCATTAATTTCAACCACAACAGCACAGAATATGGCTTCTCCTTCACCAACTGTAAATGTCTTAGAAACAATACCTCTAAAACGATTTAAAACTTCTTGTGTATCACGACCAATAATTGAGTAATACGGTCCTGTCATACCAACATCTGATATAAAGGCACAACCATCACGTATACAGTCATCTGCTGTTTGAACATGAGTATGTGTTCCAACAATAAGGGCACAATTTGATTTGAACATTTCTAAGAAAGCAGCTTTTTCACTGGTTGCTTCAGCATGCAAATCAACGATATGAATAATCGAAGAATCCCCTTTTAATTTATCAAACTCAAGAAACGGGTTTTGTGAGATATTATCCATAAAAACAGTTCCGCATAAATTAATAAAGCGAAATTTTAATCCCTTTAGTTCAAAATCAAGAAACCCTTTTCCATATTCTAATGGATACATATTAGCCGGTCTGATTAGTCGATCAGCATCTTGAATAAAATTTTTAATAACATCTTTAGAAAACGCATGATTCCCTAAACTCATGTAATCGACACCATAGGATTGAAGCTCACGATAAATTTTTTCTGTGATCCCTTTACCATGGGCTGCATTTTCAGCATTGGCTAAGACTAAATCAATCTTATGTGTCTTTACAAGCGAAGAAAGCTGTTTTTCAACAGCCTTTCTTCCAGATTTACCGACTATATCACCGATAAATAATAGTTTCATTATTTTGCGACTTCTTGATGACGTGTTTCGCGGATAACCGTAACTTTAATTTGACCAGGATAGGTCATTTCAGCTTCAATCTTATCGCGAATTTCACGAGCAATTCTATGACTTTCTAAATCATCAACTTTTTCAGGTGTAACCATAACACGTATTTCACGTCCAGCTTGGATCGCAAACGTTTTATCAACGCCTTCAAAGCCATTCGCAATTTCTTCAAGTTTTTCTAAACGTTGGATATAATTCTCAAAATTTTCAAAACGAGCACCAGGACGAGCAGCACTTAGCGTATCTGCCGCTTGCGCTAAAATTGAATAAACATTATCAAATGGCACATCACCATGGTGAGAAAGTATCGCGTTAATAACATTTGGATGTTCACCGTGTTTTTTACAAATACGAGCACCAAGTTCAACGTGACTTCCTTCCATTTCAAAGTCTAAAGCTTTACCAATATCGTGTAATAAACCAACACGTTTAGCCATGCCTTGATTTAAACCTAACTCTGCAGCCATCATGCCACAAAGTGAAGCAACTTCACTTGAGTGTTGAAGTGCATTTTGACCATATGAGTATCTAAAACGCATACGTCCAAGTAATTTAATAATCTCACGATCCATTTTTCCAATACCAAGTTTGAATATAGCATCTTCACCATATTTTTGGATTTGATCATTGAGTTCGTTTTCAACTCGTTTAGTTACTTCTTCAATACGTCCTGGTTGAATACGTCCATCTTTTAATAAAATTTCTAAAGACTGGCGTGCTATTTCACGACGAATTGGATTAAAACATGAAAGTGTAATGGTTTCAGGTGTATCGTCGATTAAGATATCGACACCTGTTGCTTGTTCAATCGCACGGATATTACGTCCTTCACGACCAATAATACGACCTTTCATATCTTCATTTGGTAAGTTTACAACCGAAACCGTACGTTCAAGTGTTTCTTCTTGAGCATAACGTGTTATAGCCAAACTTATAATTTCACGAGCAGATTCAGTGGCTTTTGACTTTGCCTCTTCCTCTTGATCACGAATATACGCCTCCATTTCATTACGAGTACGTACTTTTACAATTTCAAAAATCTCATTTTTAGCATCTTGCGCACTAATAGAAGCTATGCGCTCTAGCTCTTTCAATTGTCCGTCAATATTGACTTTCAATTGTTCTTCCATTTTTGCCAGTTGTTCAAGCTTTGATTCTACTTGCTTATTTTTATTGTCTAACTGTTTTTCTTTTTGTTTTGATTGTTCATCGCGAAAACCAATTGATTCTTCACGACGATTCAATTTAATCTCTGATTCATGTAGAGATTGTCTTAATTCTTTAATTTCTTTTTCAGCTGCCAACTTGAGTTCATAGCTAGATGTTTTTCCATCTAGGGTTGCTTGTCTTACAATCCCTTCTGCCTTGCTATTTGCTTCATCGATGACCAGTTTTGACTTCTGTTGAGCACGTAATAATCCAAGTTTTGAAACGATCATCATAACGATAACGCCCAAAACGATGCCTACTAAACCAGCTAAGAGGAAATTATATTCTCTCATAAGAATTCTCCTTAGCTAAGAGTTAATCTAACTCTTATCATATTTTAACCGTTTACATTAATATACACAAGTTTAATAATAGCTGAATCAAAAAAGGAGCATTACGTGAAGTAGTAAAGTAAAAGTAGACACAAGAAAAAAACCATTTTCTTGAATAAAGTCTACTTTTTCTTATATCTATAGAAAAGGAGGTTATATGAGAGGAAGACCAAAAGGAAGTACAGAGACAAAATTCCATAAATGGACATTCGAAGAAAAATTAGAGATCGTTAATAAACATTTAATAGATCACATGAGTTATGAGCAAATAAAGATAAATTATCAAGTTGGTTTAGCACAAATACATAACTGGGTAAAACAATATCTAGAAACTGGAGAAGATGGACTTCTACCTAAAGAAAACAAACGTAATAGTATGACTCACCTATATCGTAAGAAAAACCTAAACAAACTTGAGAAATTAGAACTTGAGAATTTCAAATTAAAATTAGAAGTTGAACGATTAAAAAAAGGTTACACAGTGAAAGGGGTTGGTTCAAACAAGGAATACGTTCCTACATCCAAGATGAATATCAAATCATCAAAGAATTAAGTTTAGAATATTCAGTTGAGTTCTTATGTGGTGTATTAGATGTCAGTCGTAGTGGTTATTATAAATGGCTAAAACGTTTAGGCACACTCAATCGCCACGAGCAGAATAGAGAAGATTTAATAAAACTCATTTTAGAAATACATACTGAGCATCCTTCATATGGTTATCACGATATAACAGCGGTCATCACTACGCGTACGGGTTGGAAATTATCCGCATTAACCGTACATAAAGCCTGTAAAGCTTTGGGCGTTAAATCAGAAGCGAAACATTATCAATGGAAGAAACCTGGAGAAGAACACGTCACTTATAAGAACATCGTTTCAGGAAATTGGGATGTTTCACGACCTTTAGAAATTGTAGCCAGTGATATGACTGTACTGGCACACAGAGGAAAACTCTATGAGTGGACCTTTATTATTGATGTCTTCAGTAATTCCATCATCGCATCATCTCTTAGTTCCAGACGAAATGATAATTCCACTTATTACAACTGTCTTGATCAACTTACTCATATTATTAAAAAAGAAGAATATTCCGAACCCATCATTTTCCACAGTGACCAAGGTGCAGTTTACTCTTCAAAAGGCTTCCAAGAAGCTCACAAAAATTATAACATTATTCGATCTATGTCGCGCGTAGGCACACCAACTGATAACGCAGTTATTGAATCCCTCAATGGTTGGATAAAAGCTGAAATCAAATGTGACTATAATCTTAAAGATTGGGATTCACTTGAAACTTTCATTGTAGAATACATAAAGTTCTTCAATAATGAAAGACCCTCATACAAGCTACAATATAAAACCCCTAACCAATTCTTAATTGATCAAGGGTTTACTGTTTTTTATTAAATGTCTACAAATGCTTTACAACTGCACATTACGCTCCTTCAAAATCATCGTCACTCGCACTTGTAAAAGCTTGAGATTTAATTTCTTTTTCAATTTCAGATGCAATCACAGGATTAGCTTTTAAATACGCTTTAACAGCTTCTTTCCCTTGACCAATTTTCTCACCTTTATATGAGAACCATGATCCCGCTTTACCAACAACATCATATTGAACACCTAATTCAACAAGTTCTCCTTCATGAGAAATACCTTCACCATACATAATTTCTATTTCAGCAACTTTAAATGGAGGTGCTACTTTATTTTTGACTACTTTAACTTTAACTTGATTACCAATAACATCTGCACCTTGCTTAATCGCTTGAGAACGACGTACGTCTAAGCGAATGGATGAATAGAATTTTAAGGCACGACCACCTGAAGTTGTTTCAGGATTACCAAACATAATGCCTACCTTTTCACGTAGTTGATTAATAAATATTACTGTTGTTTCTGAGCGATTCATAACACCTGCTAATTTACGCATTGCTTTTGACATAAGCCTAGCTTGTAAACCAACATGTGCATCTGACATTTCACCATTAAGTTCTGCTTGTGGTACTAATGCCGCAACTGAATCCACAACAATTAAATCAATGGCGTTTGATTTGATTAAAAGTTCTGTAATTTCTAAAGCTTGTTCACCTGAATCTGGTTGAGAAAGAATCAAATCATCAATTTGTACACCTAAGTTTTGTGCATAACGAGGATCGATTGCATTTTCTGCATCAATAAAGGCTGCTTTACCACCAGCTTTTTGAACTTCAGCAATCGCATGAAGCGCTAAAGTCGTTTTACCTGAAGACTCAGGTCCATAGATTTCAATAATACGTCCTTTTGGATATCCACCTATGCCTAATGCAGCATCAATCGCAAGTGATCCACTACCAATCGCATCGACATCTACATTCGCACGATCACCTAATCGCATGATGGATCCTTTACCGTATTGTTTTTCAATCTGTTTTAATGTTTCATCTAACATTGAATCATTTGTTTTTGCCATAAGTTACTCTCCTACTTATATTATATGAAGCATAGCATGCTTATCCTAAAAATTCTTGTTTAATACGCATCACAGCCAAATTAACAGCGGCTTGTCTTAATATATTACGCTCAAAATGTAAATTGTCCTCAAAACATAGTGTTTTGTCTTTAAAGTTTAATGCCATATACGTTAAACCAGCTTTTTTGCCATCCATTGCATCAGGTCCTGCATTCCCGGTTAAAGATAGAGTAATATCAGAATTGAAATACTTTGAGCCTTCCTCTGCCATCGCGATAGCACACTCTTTTGATATCACGCCATACTTTTCAATCACTTCATCAATTTTTAGCTTATCTTTTTTTACTTTTGTATCATAAGCAACGAGTGTTCCTGTAAAAACTCTTGAAGCACCTGGTATTGAAGTGATTTGAGATGCAAAAAGTCCTCCAGTAAAGGACTCTATTGAACTAATCGTTAATTGTTTATCTTTTAATAATTGTACTAACTCTTCCATTACATACTTTCTAGAATTAGATTTTTAGATTGCATAAAATATGAGATACCACTTAATACCGATAAACTCACTGTGAACCACAGTAATAAATCACAAACAGGTAAATTGTAAAGTTCAAACGGTAAGTTACCAATAAGATATAAAGATATGGTTAACATCTGTGATACCGTTTTAGCTTTTCCTAAAAATTGCGCAGATACAACTAAACCATGTTTCGCAGCTAACATACGAATTGCTTCTACTAAAGTATCACGCCAAATCATAATAATGACAGCCAAGACAGGTACAACCCCATCAACCGCTAATAAGATGAATAAGGTATTCACCAACAATTTATCTGCAATCGGATCAAAGAATTTACCAAAGGTTGTGACTAAGTTATTTTTACGAGCTAGATAACCATCTAAGAAATCCGTTAAACTTCCAAGCACAAAAATTCCAAATAAAATAAAGTTCAAATTAGGAATTGTGACAAACCTTATCGCTGTATAACCAAAACTAATTCCAAAATGTGCAAATGGAAATAAAGCAAAAAAGACAAGAATAGGAACTAATATTAGTCTAAATAGTGTTATACGATTAGGTATATTCATTGTTCACCACCCACAAAGCTAAAGCTAAAATCAACCTTACCCGATTTATTGGCTACCGATTCATCTAGTTCAACGATTTGATCATCAAGTTTAATTACGCTTCCTTCCATGTAGCCAACATAAAATTCAACAAGGCGACCATCTTGAGCATCTAATTTCATATCAAGTGTTGAACCAGCTTTAAATAGTTGACTTGGTGGATTTAAACTATCTGCCCCATCAATTCGAATTCTGACATAGGCGTCATATTTAAATTCAATCACAAATTGAATTTCTTGTTCTACTGCATAGTTTGAAATTTGATAATCACTTGTATCAAGTTTTTCAATATGGATTGTATTATCAACGACTTCTGGCGTTTCTACTTCATCTTCAACTTCATCAACGATTTCACTTGGGACATCTCTTTGATCATCCGTAATAATTGGATCTGAAGATTGGTTTAAATTAGGTAATATCATAAAAAAGAATACAAGTGCTAAACCAGCGACTAGAACAACAATAATTGATACAAAAGAAATAAATGAGAAGTCAATATTACGTTTACTTCTTATTGATTTCTTGTTTGCTTTTTTAGTGCGATCATTAACACGTGAATTCACTTGTTCAAATTCAACTTGTTTTAACATCTGAGATGTATTTGAAAATTTATCAAGGGCAGTTTCTAATTCTTCTTTATAATCATCAAAGTTTAAATGGAGTGCATTACAGTAATAGCGGACATAAAATTTAACATAAGACATATCGTTTTCGAAGTACTTTAAATCACCATTCTCGATGGCTTCAAGTTTTGCGACAGGCACTCGTGTTTTATCACTAATGGCCTTTAATGTGTAGCCGAATTCTTCTCGGCGTTGTTTAATGATTTGTCCTAAATTTTCCACTAAAAAATACCTCTATCCATTATAACCGTACATAGTCTTTTTTAACAAATAAAATGGGGAAAAATTCCCCATATTAATTAATACATGATGTAAGCCATGTTCTGTCCCACATAAATGTGGTGGCAACCATTTATCTACACAATGTGTCTTCATCAAACTTCGGTTTGTTTTTTGAAGTTCCCCTACCAAATTTGGGTTTCTCGCTTATGGGGTTTACCGCGTTCCACTCTAATCATTTCTAATTAGACTCCGTCACTGTGGCACTTTCAAGGACGCTACCATAGTTTGCACCTTAGGATTAATCCTGCCGTTACTTATTACTAAGCACCTGAGCTTATTGATTGGCTCAGCATAAACACTACAATCATCACAGATTGTGCGAGCATGGACTTTCCTCTAAATCTTGCGATTCAGCGATTGCCCTCATGTATTACTTTTTATAAACTTCACTTTCAAGTTTTGCGAGACGTTTCATCAGATCAGTTTGTTGAACACTCATTTCGCCTGTACTATTCACATCTAATCGTCCTTCAGCTTCTATCAATTTTGCCTTTAATAGCGCATTTTGATGTTGAAGATCTTGAATGACTTCATTAACTGTTTGGAGCTGTTTTTCAAAGAAACTATAGTCCTGAATCACTTCGTCCAAAAATTGGTCGACTTCAATCATTGAATATCCTTTAAATTCAATATTGAAACTTTGTTCATAAATACTTTTTGCTGAATGTTTTCCAAATGTTTTCATAATGTTTGTCCTGCATATTACTTATAGCAAATTACTCTTTGCTTTTCAACTGAGAGAAAACCGAATTTGAGTTATTTAAGGTATAATGTCAAGAGTATGATTAACTATCCAACTAAACATTTAAGTAGCGCAGGTGTAAATAAATCTAAATCATTCTCAAATAGAGGGATGTCTTTAGAAGATGATTTAAACACAACTAATCAAAGCTATTTAAATGATAATAGAGCTGTGATCTATAAAAAACCAACACCTGTTCAGGTTGTAAAGGTTGATTACCCTGCTCGAAATAAAGCAAAAATAGTTGAAGCTTATTATAAAATAGCTTCTACTACTGACTACAACGGTATTTATAAAGGCCGCTATATTGACTTTGAGGCAAAAGAATCTAAATCAAAAACATCTTTTGTTTTAGCCAATATTCATCAACATCAAATTGATCATATGCGCAAAATCAAAGAACATGGTGGCATTGCTTTCCTCATCATTCGTTTTACATCACTTGATGAAACCTATTTATTGTATATTGAGGATTATCTTGAATTTGTTAAACTAAATAAGAGAAAATCACTTCCATATACTTGGATTGTTGAAAAAGCTCATCAAATAAACTATCATCTATTACGGCCTGTTGATTATTTAACAGTCTTAGATAAAACGCTATTTAAGGGAGAATAATATGGCTTCTAAACCAAATATTAATTTAAAAAACTTAAAAATTAAAACACCTAAGTTACCAAAATTTAAGAAAAAAGATAAAACAAACAATACTAAAGGAATCAAATTTCTACTCCTGAAGAAAGTTGTTTTAGTCCTTTTAATATTAGAACTGATTGGTGGCCTCGCAGGTGTTAGTTACTTAGTCTATGTCTTAAAAGATGCACCAACATTAAATGTTGAAGATTTTGAAAGTCAAAATTCTTCTAAAATCTTTGATTCAAATGGTACTTTAGTCGCAGATGTTGGTTATCAAATTCGTGAAAATGTTAGTTATGATGATTTACCTCAATCGGTTATCGATGCATTTGTATCTATAGAAGATTCACGTTTCTTTGAACATAACGGTTTCGACTTACCTCGTTTCACAAAAGCTTTTATTGATAATATCCGTACAATGAGTATTGCCTCTGGTGGCTCTACCTTTACAATGCAGTTAGTTAAGGGCACTTATTTTGAAACTGAAGAAGCAACCGCTGTTCGTAGCGGACTAGCAGGGATTAATCGTAAGATAAGAGAAATTTATACTGCGATTAATTCTGAGGACTTACTCAGTAAAAAACGTATTTTAGAACTTTACTTAAATAGACTCAACTTTGGTGTACCTGGTAATAAACGCGGTATTCAAACGGCAGCACAATACTATTTTGGAAAAGATATTACTGACGTTAATCTTATTGAAGCTGCCTTTTTAGCCGGTGTTATTAATGCACCTAATTACTACAATCCAATGTATGACTTAGAACTTGCCCAAGAAAGAACAGATACTGTTCTCTATCAAATGGAGAGACATGGTTACATTTCAAGTGAAGAATATGAATTAGCTCTAAGTGTTAATTTAGAAAATCTATTAGTTGGATCAACCACAACTTCTGACCAATCTATTCCATATCAAGCTTATGTAGATGTGGTGGTTAATGAAGTTATTGAACTTACTGGTATGGATCCTATTGATGTACCAATGCGTATCTATACAACGATGGATCGCGATACACAAGATACTGTTGATGCCATTCAAAATGGCGAAGTTGAAGGTGTCGCATGGCCAAATGACATTATCCAAACAGGGATTGTAACAATGAACAATCAAACTGGTGAAATCATTGCGATTGGGGGTGGTCGTTTCTATGATGGCGAACGCTTATACAATCGTGCGGTAGATATGACTCGTCAACCTGGATCAAGCGCAAAAGTTGTCTTAACCTATCCACTTGCTTTTGAAAATTTAGGTTGGTCAACTCAACATATGTTAGAAGATATGCCAATCAAGTATGAAGGAATTGATGTCATCGTTAAAAACTGGGATAACATTTATCGTGGTGATGTACTTTTACCTACTGCCATTGGTAATTCATTAAATATTCCAGCCATTCAAACATTAACGGCCGTTGACAGTACAATTGGAACTGATAAAGTTGTCGAATACATGAATTCCATAGGGTTTACTGATGTCACAACCGATACCTTTGACATAGGTTATGCGATTGGTGGTTCAACTTTCGAAGCATCACCAACTCAAATGGCTGGTGCTGTAAGCACGATGATCAATGCTGGAGAATACATAACTCCACACACTGTAACGCGTATTGAGTTCTTAGATGGAACTGAACCCATCACACCAAGTTATTCTTCAACCGCTGTTTTATCAGATGCAGCTGCTTATATGACAAGCATGATGATGGAACAAGATGTTAGTGGTCCATACTCAAATTTCATGCAAATTCTAAGACGTGATTTCCAAGTATACGCTAAAACAGGAACCTCTGACTGGGGTGATACTGGTGTTGAATATGGGATTCCAGTGGGTGCAGCTAAAGATAAATGGATGGTCGCATCAACTAGTGAATTCACAACTGCCGTTTGGGTAGGCTACGATAAAGCTGTTGTTGATCAAATTTCTTATTTAGATCGAACTCAAATCAATTTAAATCTACCAGGACGTATAAACGATGCAATCTTAGATAGTTTATATACAGAGCGCAGTAATCCTGCAAATATCTCACGTCCATCAACAGTTGTTGATGTAACACACGTTATGGGAGTTTATCCATATGTAGCGCCAAACGAAAATACAAATCCTAATTTAGTCGTTTCAGGTTTAATTAAATCTGAATACGCAAATCTATCACCACTTGCAGCACCAAGTATCGCAAATCCTACATCACTTACGGCAAGTGTTAGCGCAAGTGGTACAAGTAAAACCTTTACATTTAAAGTCAATGATTATCCAGATGCAAGTAAACTAAGTGTTGCCCCTGCAACCAAAGATTACTCATTAACTGTCGCGGATCAAACCGTTACTGCCACAGGAACACGATTATTTGATTATTCTTGGGTATATGGTCCAGTTAAATACAAACTTAAAATCTATGTTGATGATAAAGTTGTACAAGAACTCAAATCCGACTCAACAACCTTTACATCAACTTTGACAGTTGCAGATACAAGCACTGTAAAAGGTTGCGCCTATTACTCCTATGATTATGTAAATTATAATTCAGCTGAAATCTGTCAAACAATTACCCTAGAAGATCTCTACTTAACCATTCCTGACTTTAGTGGAAAAACACAAGCAGAGTTCACAACATTCATGGATGACAATGATCTTAATTACACTGTCACAACATCTTACCCAACCGGTATTTCTACTGACCTTATCGGCTTAATCTCAACTGTGACAACATCCCCTGCGACAAGTTCAAACTCAATTGAACGCTCTAAATTATCACAGTATACCTTTACTGCCAATGTCGTAGATAAAGATGTTTACCTTTTTGCAGATTTACAAGCAGCAATTAAAACCGTTGATAACACAATGCCAAGCTACTGTAGTTTAGTAACATGCACAGGTCCAAAATACGGTACACTCGCAACTGTTAAATATGGTTCAACTTCAGCAACCGCAGGAACCGCAGTTAAATTAAGCGCAATTGTTGATGCAGGTACAATTACCTACACCACAAACAATTCTGCTCCTAGCTTAACTTCAGGGTTTAACACAGCATTCACTAGTGCTAATGGAACCCTAGGCTTAATTGATTCAGATGGTGATACAATCACGTATGAAGTCACTCAAGATGGTGAACAAGGTAATGTGACAATCACAAATGGTGGTTATGTCTATGAGCCACTCATCTATGATGAAGAACATCCAGTAAATGATACATTCACTATAAAAGTTACTGATGAAGGTGGATTATCATACTCACAAGTTTATACAATTGCTTATTAAGACTTTGTAAAAAAGCGACTATCTTATTTAGTCGCTTTTCTTTCGGTTTTATAATATCGACAAACATCATTGAGTGGACACTCATCACATTTAGGATTACGGGCAAGGCAATGATATCGTCCAAACCATAAGATACGATGATGGGCTAAAATCCACTCATCTTTGGGTATGATTCTCTTTAGTGATTTTTCAGTTTGATCAACATTACTTCCCTTTTTCGTCAATCCTAGTCTGAGTGAAACACGATGAACATGGGTATCAACCGCAAGTGCTGGTGTTTTAAATATCTCAGCTAAGATTACTTGTGAAGTTTTTTGTCCAACACCTGATAATGCTTTTAAATCATTAGGGTCACTTGGTAGATGAGAATCATGACGTTCTCTTAGTTCTTGTGCAAATGCTTTGATGTTTTTGGCTTTGTTTCGATAAAGCCCAATACGTTTAATACAATCTTCTATCTCAGATACTTCAGCATCAGCTAATTCATCCATTGTAGAGAACTTTTCATAGATTTTAGGTGTAACGGTGTTAACGAGTTTATCAGTTGTCTGTGCGCTTAAAATCACCGCTATTGCCAATTGTTCATTAGTTCTATAGTCCAATTCACAACACGCATCAGGAAACATTGCATAAATTGTATCCAAAATACGTTTTTGTTTATCAGTCATAGGTTTTAATACCTGCATCTAAATCTTCAAGTTTTACGCCTTTATCAATCCAATTAATTAATATTCGATCGATATACTCAAATTTTACGGCATTGTAGATAACAGCTTCTCTTAATGCATGTTCAAGAAATCCATGACCTACTTTCATTAACCAATCATTTAATTTATTAATTTCATTATTTGATAATGGCCGTTTAAATTCTCGTTCAAATAAATCAAGAATATCTGTACTATCGGATAAATCTTGAGTTGATTCAATGTCAAAAATAATATTTTGTAATTCATAAGAAACTCTTTGTTCAGTGATATTAATTTTGATATAGCCTTTTTGAATTAAAGATGTGAGATTTGAATCAAATTCTTTAATGGATAAATTAGTTTGATTGGCTAATAGTTTAGGATCAATGTGTTTTTGAAGTCTAATATGATTTTCTAGTATTAAAAGCACAAGTGTTTCCTGAGTATCTAAATCAAGTTGAATCATATGATCTAAAATCCAATCAGCTTTGATAATGTAGTTTATATAAGGGTTATTTTTCATTTTGACACTCTAAACACTTTCGTAAAATTATTAAGATCTAAAAAGAATTCTTCATCTTCAGTTTTGATATTATAAACAAATTCTCCTTTATAATATGAAAACGAAACCTCATCTGTTTGATATCTTTGTTTTAAAGTATTCATGTTATCCAAATAAATATCTAAATAAAAATTATGTCGATCGATTACATGTGCGTCTACATCAAGACTTAACCAAACCATATGCGACTCATTCACCTGACATTGCGCTAATTTAACATCAGCATCAATTTGAGTATTATTGACAAGCTCACAAGAATCAAATGCCGTATTACGATAAATTTTATTTAAAAATACAGTTTGTTCATACTCATAGGCTTGTACTGGTCCAATTAGCCATACATAAATGACAAAACTCGATATCAGTAATGAGGCAGTGATTAATAATATTTTTAAACGACGGTTTAACTCTGAATTCATGGACTTTATTATACCAAATACTTGCTTCTGAAATAAGTGAAAACTACACAGCTTATTTCATGTTAAACTATTAAAGATGAAAACAAAGAAACATCCTATACATTTAACTCTACTCAGTATAATCGTTCTTGTGATGATATCTGCGCTTGTTTATTTATTCTTTAAACCAGAGGAAGTTGAACTTGTAGAATTCAAGCATTATAACGATCTACATGTGGATTATTTGAATATAAAAGAACATATTGGTAATGAAACACGAGCCTACTTTTTCTGTAGTGCAGAAAATGCAGATTGTGTTTATACAGATACCGAAATTATTCCAGCTTTACTTGATATTGCGAATACAGATGTCTTTGATCAAATCTATTATGTAGATATTACAGATATTAATGAAAACATTCTACCTTCAGCTTTAAAAAGCCATCTAGGCTTCTCAAATTATCCTGCATTTGCAGTATTAAGTTATGAAAATGAAAAAATACAAATTCATTCTGTTTATGAATGGCGTGATGACTCAGTATTCACAGCCCAAAATATCAAACAATGGATGGTAGAAAATCAACTTTGGAAGATAGAATATACCAATTAATCTTCTTCACCAGTTACTTTGCCAAATTTTTGAGATAAATAATATACGAACCCATACCCTACCAAAACAAAGATCATGAGGTAGGGTTTTTCATTAACGACATTTAATGATGCGCCAAAACCAAGTAAAAATACTAAAAGGATTGTTTTTCCTAAGATTAAACTAAGTGTAAAACGTCGTTTACTATAACCAGACAAACCAAAAGAGATATTCACAAAAGAACTTGGAGTAAAGGGTGATGAAAATAGAAAAACTAAAAATGAAGGATGTTGTCTTAATACCCAATTTAACCAACGTTCAACTCTTTTACGATGAACAAAACGATTCATAATTGGACGATGTTTAAAAAATCTAAACACAAAAAAGACCATTAATGAGCCTAATATATTCCCTGCCAAAGAATAGATAAAGCCAAAAAATGGTCCATAAGCACTAATATTAAATGTCACAATCAAAACTAAAGGAAGAAATGGAAAAACAGATTCTAGCATCACAAAAGCGATGGGTGCTAGTGGACCTAAGTCACGATACTCCATTAATAGATTAAACCAAAATTCTACAATTTGATTTGAATCAAATGGCATTGATACCTCCTATAGTTCTTTGACAAATTTATAGACAAATTCAGCACTACGTTTAGATGCTTTTTGAAGATATTCTTCAAAACTTAAATTATTATCACTATGTTTAACGTGATCAGAAATCGATCTCAAAATAATAAATGGTTTATTAAAGAAATCGCAAACGTGGGCGATGGAAGCTGCTTCCATATCAGCACATAAGCTTTCTGGATAATATTTTTCAATTGATTTAATTTGATTAATTTCTGAAATAAATTGATTACCTGAAACCATCGGTCCAAGCAATACACGATCATGTATAAGTTTTTGAGCTAAATCAATGTAGCGTTTATCAGCTTTATAAACAAAACGATTATCATCTGAAAAATCACGTGGATTACCAAAAACTGTTATATCAAATTCATGATATGTGACTTTTGTGGAAATAATGACGTCTAACACTTGAACATCATCTCTAAGTCCTCCAGCTGTACCAATATTTACAACACCTTCGATATCAAAGTGATCAAAAGCCATCGTAGTACGCATTGCAGCGTTGGTTAAACCAACCCCACTTTGAAAAACTAACGCTTCTTTACCATTCAATTTCCCTGTTGTAAATTCCACAGAATTAATCAATTGTTTTTGTGGTGAATCTAATAATTTAAGAAGTTCAGAAACTTCTTCATCCATTGCACCAATTATCGCAATCATTGTTTGACTCCTTCAACAATTTTATCTGCCCATAAACGATCTAAGGCATAGTGCAATCGACTTTCTTCTAAGAAAAGATGCACAACCACATCAAAAGCATCGATAAGTAACCAATCTGATTCACCTTTTCCTTCAACATGATGAATGTTGTAGCCATCTTTTTCTAAATCTTCGACAACATAATCTTTTAAGGCATTTAATAAACGAATATTGGACACACTTGCGACAATCATGGTTTCATGAATAAGATCAATATCACTTAAATCCATGATTTTAATATCAGTAGCGTGTTTCTCATCTAATGTTTTAAGTATTCTTTCAATTTTCTCCAAATTAGGACTTCCCTTCATAATATTTCTTTGTATTTTCAACAACAGCATTGTAGCCTTGTTCGATATCTTTATAGGCAATTTCTATGAGATTTGAAGCATCATAACCTCTGGTCTCATCGCATTTATCAGCAATATAGATAATTTGACTAAGCGGATGATGATCTAGACCTTCTACATGATGTGTAATGGCTTGTAGAATCTTTTTGTCTTGAATATGTAAAACTTTAGAAGCAAAGTAAGCACCACATCTTGCATGCCACATGTATTGTGGTTGTTTTAAGAAATCTGGATCACAAATTTCTAAAGTACGCTTCATTTTTTCAATTGACCATTCTTTTGCAGAGTCATGAAATAAAGCTGCTAAATAAACTTGATGCAAATCAAAATCATGTGCAGAGCCAATATCCAAAGCTAATTTTGTCATGGCTTGAATATGTTTGAATCTTTTTACACTGACCAGTGATTGTGCAATCATTTCGACATGCATTTCAAAATCAATAAGTTTTCTAAGTACATTATATGACAAAAGGCTTAAATTTCCTGATCGCACAGCCGTACTTGAATCACTATAAATCGTATTCGTTTCAATCAGTTTAAATTGTTTTGGTATTTTATGTTTTTCATCTCGTTTATATACATAAAAGTCACAAAGTCTAATTAATTCTTTTGAATCTTTCCATTTTTCAAATTGTATAGCTTGATCAGAACCAATTAGAAATGAAAATTGATAATCAGGGTATCTATCTTTTAATGATTTTATGGTTTGTATTGTATAGCTGGGTTGATCTAATTCTGATTCAATTCGACATACTTTGAACTTTTTAAAACCTTTAATTAGTTCTTCAGTCAATTGACAACGCATTTCAAAATCAGATGTTTCATCTTCTTTAAATGGATTTTTTAAACTAGGAATAAACCAACATTCATGATTTTGACTCTGTTTTAGCGCTTTTTTCGCAACTTCAAAATGCGCTTTATGCGGTGGATTAAAACTCCCTCCAAAACAGAGTATTTTTTTCATTAAAACTGAATCTTTCTTTTTGAACTTTGACGATATAAAAGGATCGTTCGACCAATAATATGAACAACATCTGAGCCCGTTTCACTGCTTAAATCAAAGGCGAGTTCATTGGCAGATGTTGGACAAGATTTTAAAATATTAACTTTAACTAACTCATGCGCTTCTAGTGATCTTTCACACATATCAACAACATTATGGCTTAAACCATCTTTCCCAATTTGAACAGTGGCTTTAAGTGAATTACCCATCGCTCTTAATTGTTGTTTTTTCTTTTTATCTAGCATTAAATCATAGCCTTTCTTAACACAACACCATCATGCAAGATTGATGTCGTCTTTATTTTAAATCCATCACCCTTAATCGACAACCATCCAAGTTGTTTTATCACAATATCATATTGACCTGCATCAAGATTAAAATTCAATTGATAAGTCTTGTCTGGATAGTTTATATGTTTGCTTAAATAATTTTTTCTATTTTCCAATTTAGTGCGATGTATCTTTATTTCATCTGAGAATAAAAGCGTTACAGTCCCCTGACCTTTTGCTTGAATAACAACATCAGCACAATTTGGGATAAAGAAGACTTGATCCCCTTTTAATTGATGTGTGATTGGTTTGAGTGTTTTTGTGATGCTGTATTGTGCTTGCTGTTTTGCGGACATGAAGTCGAAATATGATGCTTCCATCCGAATTCCAGGAGTATCGTAAATTTTGTGAGTACCAAAATCAGCTGATTGAATTTTTAAAGTTGTATTGGCATATGGTGATACCGTAAAGTCTGATTCTAATAGTTTATTTAAAAAACTAGATTTACCTGTATTGGCATATCCCATCACGATAAGATTCGCTTCTTTAGCATGTTTTAACAGAATTTTCTTGACATTTTGTATACTCATATCATCATAGATAGAGATTAAAATGGCCTCAACAATATCAACGGCTTCCTCACGAATTCTTTCTTGAAGTGTTTTAAGTATCTTTTGTTCAGATACTGTTTTAGGGAGTAAATCTCTTTTAGTAACCACTAAAATCAACTCGCGATCAAATAAATGACGTCTAACACCTCTAAACAAAGTACTTTCAATGTCACTGACATCAACCATTAATACAACTTTGCCTTCAATGTCTTTAATGCTATTTAATACATCCTCAGATTCAACACCATGCATATCAATAACGGTAGTGTCTCCATAGTGTTTTAGTCTAAAACATCTTTGACATAAATCATTCTCTAATTTGGGCGTATAACCTACTTTTTCTTTATCAATGTTTTGAAGACTTACTCCACAGCCACTACAATGTTTTATTTCACTCATGAACGATCTACCAATTTTCTTTCTAATATTCTTAATACTTTAGTGCTTATATACTCTTCGTCTGATAAGGGGTTAACAAGAACTGAAATAGCTTTAATGCGTTTCGCAAATAAAATGTCTGTAAACAACTGGTCACCTACCATCATCATCGGCGTCTCAAGTTGTTGTTTTTGTTTAAATCTGAGAAATCTAAAGGTAAACGGTTTTAAAGCAGTACTGAGTAAATCACAGTCTAATTTTCGGGCAAGTTTAGTTCGTCTAAGCCCTGAATTATTTGAAACTAGTACAACATGAACACCTTTTTCTTTAAAAGATTTTACTGTATCTAAAATACCCTCATTTAATGCGACAAAGTCTTTTTCAATCAACGTGTTATCGACATCAAGAATGAGGGTTTTTATTCCATATTTTTTAAGATCTTCAAGTTTTAAATCACTTAATGTATTTAAAATCAAATCTGGTTCAAATAAGTCCTTAAACATTGGCTTCATTATACCAAACAAGATTATAGGTGTATATCTTTTCACAAATGAATGAAAATATGTAAGAATAGTTTCATGAACTCTAAACAAAACCTTATATTAAGTCTAGATGACCTCGTTCTAGACCTTCCCAAATTAAAAGATTCTATCTGGCATGAAATCTTAGAAAAACATGAAGTTGAAGCAAGTCAAATCTTTAACGAATTAAGCTTTGATGCCAATAGTGAAAAGATAGAAAAACTATCACGTGAGTATCCTCGTTATGCTCCATTTTTTGAAAAAGTGAACGAAATCTATAAGTCAAAAGTAACGGCTCATTTAAAAGATTTTAAAATAGAAGAAAAGGCTTTAAAACTTTTTGAAAAATTGAGCAATGATTTTGATGTTTCATTTCTCACAAACCTATCAGTCAGTGAATTGGAAGGTAGCTCAGTACTTAATCAATTTTCATTTAAACCAAAAGAAATTTTTAGCACAAAAGAAGTCTTAGAATCAAAGCCTGATGCGGCTATTTACTTAAAAATTGCGCGTAAATTCAATGATAAGGTTCAGCGACTTATTACGGTGGATGCGACAGTTAATGGTGTACAAGCTGGTTATTTAGCTAATACAAAAGCCATTTATGTTGCGCGTAACTACCCCATCTCACAATGGGCAATCGATTACTCTATCGCATTTCTAAATGGCTTAGATGAACTAGAACATACGCTCTATTCTTGGCTTAAAAATCAAAATGGATAAACTCAATATCCTCAGGATCATCTTGATCTTCGCCTAAGACTTCTTTAGGTAAATACTTAGCCCCTGTTTTTAGTTTGATTTCATCAGACTGTTCTTCAGCTAGAACAGTCTTTTCTTTTATTTTTTTTACTTCAGTTTCAACATTTGATGGCAAATCGATGACTTTTAGTTCTTTAATTTGCTGAACAAGATAGCCTCCATCAACATCCTTAAATCCATTTGAATAACTCGCAGATTTATCCATGAGTGGGATATCTTTAGCCATCATCCAATAAGTTGAATCTGTTGTGATTTCTAAGCGATCATATGGTGTAAGGGTTAAAAGACGTGAAACGTAAATTGGATTTGTTTTTATTTTGCGCGCTAATAATTCACCTTTAACTGGTCGATTATTATAGTCAAAATCACTTCGTTTAATACGTTTCATTTGACCAGATTCAGCCAAGACAGTTATTGATGTTTTTTCATCATCATAAGCACATGCCGCCGCAACAGTATCACCTTTTGCCAGATTCATGGCTTTGACACCTTTAGATTTAACATTGGTTGAAGGAATATCATCTAATTTGTATAGAACTGCATAGCCTTCTTTACTTGCGATAAAGATATCTGCATTTTCATAAGCTTCAAAACAAGCAACCGCAAGATCATCTTTTCCTAAACTTATCGCATCATAAGCTTTATTGGTTCGATTGACTTCAAATGCTTTAAGTGGACTTCGTTTAATTTGTCCTTTTTGAGTTGCGATAATGATATCAACATTAGAATCAAAGGATTTAATGAGGAACGATGCCAAAACTTTAGTTGAACCATCTAACTTAACATAATGACCTAAGTGATTCCCTAAATCCTTCCACTTACCTTCTTCAATATTAAGAAGAGGTAAAATCACATATTTTCCTGAATCTAAAATAACAAGTAAGTTATCAAAGGTTTCAGCTTCAATAACCCCACAAAAACGGTCACCCTCTTTTAGAGTAGTTGGTGTATTTTCTGAGGCTTGATAAGATCTGACAGATACCCGTTTAACATAACCTTCTTCTGATAATGTTAAGTAGGTCTTTTCATTTGGAATCATAGCTTTAGCATCAATGACAATTTCTTCTACTTCAGCTTCAATTTTTGAACGTCTTTCGATAGGAAAAGCCTTTTTAAGTGCTTGCAATTCTTTAACTAAAACAGCTTTTAATAAACTTGCATTTTCAATAACACCTTTAAGTTCTTGTTGCTGAGCTAGTAATTCAGCTAATTCATCTTTGAGTTCTAAAATATCAGTATTGGTTAAACGATAAAGTCTTAAATTAACAATTGCTTCAGCTTGCATATCTGAAAAATCAAAGCGCTCAATCAACTTATTTTTCGCATCTGCTTTATTATCAGCACTTCTAATTAAGGCAATGACTTCATCTAAAACAGAAATAGCTTTGATCAAACCTTGTAAGATATGCATTCGTTTCTCAATCGCTTCTAGTTGATGCTTAGAGCGTTTTAAGACTAAGTCCTTGCGGAATTCTATAAATGCATCGATAACGTTTAAAAGGCCACCTAAAACAGGTCTTTGATTGATAATAGAAACCATATTGTAGTTATAGTAAACTTGCAGTTCTGTATTTTTAAATAAGTAGTTCAAAACAAGCTCTGCATCTGCATCTTTTTTAATATCACAGACAATTCTTAAACCATTACGGTCAGATTCATCGCGAACATCCATTAAAGCATCAAGCGTTTTATTGATCCTTAAATCATCAATCTTTTTAACGAGTGTCGATTTAACAACTTCATAAGGTATTTCACTGATAATAATTTGTTGGTTTGTTTTATTTTTAACAATTTCAGTTTTTGATCGAACAACGACTCTTCCTTTGCCCGTTTCAAACGCATCAATAATGCCTTTTTGTCCTTGTACAATTCCACCCGTTGGAAAGTCAGGACCTTTAATAAAACTCATGATGTCTTCTAGTTTTGAATTCACATGATTTAAACGATAGATTGTCCCATCTATCACTTCATTTAAGTTATGTGGTGGAATATTTGTCGCGTACCCTGCTGCAATACCACTAGCTCCATTCACAAGAAGTTGTGGAACGCCTGCAGGTAGTACAGATGGTTCTAAACTTGTATCATCAAAGTTAGGTGTAAAACTAACCGTATTTTGATCAATATCCGTTAATAATTTTTGACCATAAGCTGAAAGGCGTGCTTCGGTATATCGCATCGCCGCAGCGGGATCATCATCTATTGAGCCATTATTCCCTTGCATGTCAACTAGACAAACATTCATTTTCCAATCTTGTGATAGACGAACCATCGCATCATAAACAGAACTATCACCATGGGGGTGATAATTACCAATAACTAAACCAACTGTTTTTGCAGATTTACGATACGCTTTCTCAAATGTATTACCATCTTCGTACATGGCATATAAAATACGTCTTTGAACCGGCTTTAATCCATCACGTACATCGGGTAATGCACGTTCTTGAATAATATATTTTGAATAACGACCAAAACGATCAGACATTATACGCTGAAGTTCATGGCCGAGCACAACATTCTTTTTATCCATTATCTCTCTCCAAAAAATCATCTTCTAGCGTAAAACTAACATTACTTTCAATCCAGTTACGTCTTAAATCAGCTTTATCACCCATCAAAACAGAAACAGTTCTTTGCGCTACTAAAGCGTCGCCTAATTCAACTTGTATAAGTGTTCTTTTATCAGGATCCATGGTTGTTTCCCAAAGTTGGTTAGCATTCATTTCACCAAGTCCTTTATAACGTTGAATTTCAACTTTACCTAAGCGTTGTTGTTGCTCAACTAATTCTTCTTCAGTATAGATATAACGTTCTTCTTTACCTTTTTTAATCTTATACAAAGGTGGTTGGGCAATATAAACATGCCCTTCTTCAATGAGTTGTCTCATATAACGATAAAAGAAGGTTAAAAGTAAAACTTGAATATGTGCTCCATCTGTATCAGCATCGGTCATAATGATAACTTTATCGTAGTTAATATCTTTGACTTCAAAATCACTACCTACCCCTGCCCCTAAGGCATGAATAATGGTATTGAGTTCTTCATTCTTTTCAATATCTTTAATGCTAGCTTTTTCAGTATTTAAAACTTTTCCTCGAAGTGGAAGTATCGCTTGGATTTTAGAATCACGCCCTTGTTTAGCTGATCCACCCGCAGAATCCCCTTCAACTAAGAAAAGTTCTCGTTTACGTGAATCTTTTGACTGTGCAGCCGCAAGTTTTCCTGATAATATCTTTTCACTCTTATTACCTTTACGACCTTTGCGTGCATCTTCTCGCGCTTTACGAGCTGCTTCACGTGCTTGCGATGCTTTTTGTATCTTCTTAAGAATCGTTTGTGTAAAGTCTCTATTTTCTTCAAGATAATATGTTAGTTGTTCAACCACAAAATTTTCAACCGCTGCTTTAGCTTGCGGTGTTCCAAGTTTACTTTTTGTTTGACCTTCGAATTGTAAAAGTTTCTCAGGGATTGATACTGAAAGAACAGACGTTAAACCTTCACGAATATCATTCCCATCAAAGTTTTTATCTTTTTCTTTTAGTATGCCTAGTTTACGTGCAAATTCGTTAAAGACTTTTGTTAAAGCGGTTTTATAACCCACTTCATGTGTACCACCATCACCTGTTCTAACCAAGTTTACAAATGAAAATGTATTCTCCTGATAATCATCGGTGTATTGAAGCGCAAAACGAACATTAATATCAGCTTGATTACTTTCAAATGTTAAGGCTTCATGCATACCGGTACGATCTTCATTTAAGAATTCAATGAATTTGATCAAACCCTCTTCATAATAGAATTCATCAGAACGATCACTTCTCTCATCATTAAGAGACATTTTGATATCCTTTAATAAAAAGGCAGATTCTTGAATACGTTCTTGGATAATATCGTATTTAAAATCAGTTGTACTGAAAATCTTTGAGTCTGGTTTAAAAGTAACCTTTGACCCTTTTTTATTGGTTTTGCCAATTTTTTTTAATGATGAAATATCTTTCCCACCATTTGAAAAACGCATTTCATATTCTTCACCATTAAAATAACTCGTGACAACTAACCATTCACTCAAAGCATTGACAACAGATGCTCCAACTCCATGAAGTCCACCTGAAGTTTTATAACCTGCTGCTTCAGAAAATTTTCCACCTGCATGTAAAACAGTAAAAATAACTTGTAATGTTGAAACCCCACTCGAATGTTTACCAACTGGCATACCACGGCCTTCATCAATAACTGATAAACTACCATCTTTATGTATCTGTATTTGGATGTGATTGCCATAACCATTTAAGGCTTCATCAATCGCATTATCAACAATTTCCCACACTAAATGATGTAAACCACGACCATCTGTTGATCCAATATACATCCCGGGACGTTTACGAACAGCTTCTAGTCCTTCTAGAATCTGTATACTTTGTTCATTATAACTACTTTTTGTACTCATAAAACTCCATTTCTACCGCATTTATTATACAATACTGTAACAGTCTTAAAGATTGAATTTTGATATAATGTGAAAGAAGAGGTACTTCATTATGTTTGAACTATCATTTGATATTTATACCATTACCGCACTTATTTTAGGATATCTTTTTGGATCAATACCTTTTGCGCTTGTAATTGGAAAAGTCTTCTATAAAACAGATATACGTAACTTTGGAAGTGGTAATCTAGGGGGAACAAATGCAGGGCGTGTTTTAGGTAGACCTGCAGGTGCAGCAGTCAGTATTTTAGATGTATTAAAAGCAGCCATTGTGGTAGGGATTGTTTATCAATTTAAGCCTGAAGCAGCTGCCTTAGCTGGTGTTGCGGCAACTTTAGGACATATTTACCCATTATTTGCGAATTTCAAAGGTGGTAAAGCCGTTTCAACTGCATATGGTTATTTATTAGCAGTTTCAATATTTATTACCCATGAGTTTTATTTGATGTTTTTATTCCCATGGCTATTATTCTTTGTCATTTTAAAGATAACAAAATATGTATCCTTCTCATCAATGACAGCTTTATCAGTCGGTGTGCTAATGTCCTTCATCGTATCAGATAATCTTGAGGTAAGTTTATATATATTATTTATTGTATCTGTTGTAATCTATCGACATAAAGCAAACATTAAGCGACTACTCAACAAAGAAGAATCAAAAGTTACTTGGATATAAAAAAATGCACGGCGTGCATTTTTATTTGTATTGATCCATAGACTTCATGATTTGTTTGATTTGAGTTTCAGATGGTTTACGTCCCATTTGCATATACATTGCTCGAATCATCTTTTCATTAATTGGTGGATTCTCTTTGAGTTGTTTTTCAAAGTTACGTTTAGTGAAGTAGAAACCTAATGCTCCACCTAAAATTAAACCTAAAAGTAGTGAGAAAAACGATTGCCAAAAGTTTGTCATTAAAATACCGTCCTTACTCGTTATATTTTACTTAAATGTAAGCCTAGTTTCAAGATAAAAGAAAAAGTTAAGTAAAAACTTAACTCTTCCTTGACTAGAATGCATTGAAACAACTGGCACATGATTATTCCAATTCCACCCAACCTCCTATATTTAGGGTATTATTAAATAGCTTAATATAGTATTATTTAGACATTTTATTAAAATAGGCTATTTTAGTGCGTATGTCCAAGTCGCACACTATAATGAACATTTAAGTGTCAATATCTAATAAGGCCATACTTAGACAAAACGGGAAAGGTTCATTTTTTAAGTACCGTTGATGTTTTGAAACATGTTTAAAAAGACTTTTCCTTTTTAACTTTAATTCATAATAGGAATACATAGGTTGATTTAAATACCAGTTATATCGTTCAATTTGTTTTTCATATCTAGTACTTCTAGTGATAGATGGAAAACGAATTTTTTTACTAGATTCATTAAAATTGAATACAGTCGCAAACCAATAAGTAAAATTGTTCTTAATATTCAATACTCTAAATCTCTCAATTACCTTTGATGCATAAACCCAATGTTCTTTATTAAAATAGATTTCTAAACAAATTAACTCAACAATAATATTTTGAAATTTTTCATTGGTGATCTTTAGTATATCTAATAAATGTAGGAGTGTTTCTTTTGAAAAACATTGTTTCCCTTTTAACCATCGATTAATCACAATGAGTGCATATACATCGAAAACGACTAATTCATGATTCATATCTTTTATTTCATATTTAAAATCATTGAACCAATCATCAATCTTATTTAAAGAATATTTATTGAGGTAATGGTTTAAAATTTTATTCGTTTTATTTAATGAATCATCCATGATTTGATGAGGACAGTCTAGTTTTGAAAGAAAGAAGTTAAATAATTGACTTTCTTTTGTTTTAAAACCATTTTCAATTTTTACAAGGGTTGAGCGTGAACACACAGCTTGCCCTGGTGGACAATCAAATAAACTTACTTTACTGGTCGTTTTAATAAACTCTTTTTGTGTGAACTGAGGAGAATGTGTTTTTAAATATAAACGTTTTCTTTTGTATCCAATAAAAGCCCCTATTCTTTCCTCAACTGCCATGCATTAATTCTTCATCAATCTCTGTTTGTGTTTGTTGAGCTTTATAAAGTTGCGCATAAACACCCTTTAATTTTAATAAGTCTTTATGTTGTCCTTCTTCGATAATGCCCTTTTCATTTAAGACAAAAATATGATCAGCATCAGTAATGGTCGATAAGCGATGCGCAATCACCAAGGTCGTACGATCTTTAGATAATTGATCTAAGGTTCTCTGAATATTGAGTTCAGTAATATTATCTAAAGCACTGGTTGCTTCATCTAGTATTAATAATGGTGGATTCTTTAAAAAGATACGCGCTAAAGCGATACGTTGTCTTTGCCCACCAGATAAGCGAACACCTCTTTCACCTATCTCAGTATCAATCCCATCATCTAAGCCACTAATAAATTCATAAGCTTCTGCTTTTTTAGCGGCATCAATGATTTCTTCTCGACTCGCATCTACATTACCATAACGAATATTTTCTAAAATTGTTCCATCAAACAAAAACACTTCTTGTTGAACGAGCCCAACTTGTGATCTAAGAGATTCTAGTTTAATATCTTGAACGTTTATATCATTTATACTAATTTGTCCGCTTTGTATTTCATAAAAGCGTGGAATCAAGTTACATAAAGTAGACTTACCACCACCACTAGGACCAACAAACGCAACTTTTTGACCTTTATGTATGTCAAAACTTAAGTTTCTTAAAATGTGTTTACCATCAACATCATTGTATTGAAAACTAACATCATTAAAACTCAAATGTGCATCTTTAATTTCTACATTTTGTGCTTGATCATGATCCGATTGAATTGGCATATCAATAATTTCGGTAAAACGTTCAAACCCTGTGATAGCTTGGTTATACATCATAATTAATGCTGAAATTTTTGATATTGGTTGTTGATAGAGTTGAACATATAACAAGAATTCAATAAGCGCACCAATACTCATTTGACCCTCAATAACAAAGTAGCCTCCAAAAAATAAGACAGCAACCGTTATTAGCGAAACAAAGAATTTTACGCTAACCGCAAATTCAGCCATAACTTTAACTGATTTTTGACGAGAATTTGAAAAATCAATTGAACCTTCATTAAAGCGCATCGCTTCATATGCTTCAGCATGAAAAGCTTTGACAACTCTTATGCCCGAAATACTGTTTTCTGCTTTTGCGTTAACATCCGCTAATCTTTGTCTAACAATTCTTTGAACTTTTCTAAATTTAATATTCTTACTTACCCCGACATAAATCATTAGAGGCACTAGAAATAACATAATAAAAGCTAAAGGCGCAAAGGTTTGAAACATTAAGAATAGTGACCCAAACACCAACATCAGTGAAATTAAAAAGTCTTCTGGTCCATGATGAGCCAACTCAGATATTTCAAACAAATCATTGACTAAACGAGACATTAATCGTCCTGTTTTAGAATTATCATAAAATTGAATGGGTAGTCTTTGCATATGTTCATAGAGTTGTGTACGCATATCATATTCCATACGCAAGCCTAAAACATGTCCCCAATAATCCACAACATATTCTAATATGACACGCATTGTAAAAAAGCCAATTAATATGAGTATCCAATGAACAAGTAGTTCAAGATTTTTACTTGGCAAGATATCAGATATCATGAAATTAGTGAATCTTGGTAAAATTAGATCTAAGCCTGCAATAAAAATCGCAGAAATAATATCTAATGCGAATAAGTGTTTATAGGGTTTGTAAAATTTTAAGAATCTTTTAATTAACATAATTTTAAATAAAAACCCGATTTTCTCGGGTAAATTAAAGTGACCCAAAAGGTGATATGTTCCCTGTTACCAGGTGGGTGATCTGCAACGAATATTAGGATTCCCAATTAAATTGGGCTTTCACACAAAACGTTAACGTCTAATCTCCCGTATATCAATATGTCGGAAATAAGTTTTCCTTTTGGGTACTTTTATTATAAACCAAAACTAGCCTTTTATGCTAATTTTTAGCTCATCTAGTTGTTTATCAACAACCGCTGTCGGTGCATCCGTTAATGGACATCTTGCGCTAGCGTTTTTAGGGAAGGCAATAACATCCCTTAAACTATCACTTTGAGTTAATACCATCGCGAAACGATCTAAGCCTAAGGCAATACCACCATGTGGAGGCGTTCCATATTTAAAGGCATCAATAAAGAAACCAAAACGCTTTTCAATTTCTTCATCAGTAAAGCCAATAATTTCAAAGATTTGTTTTTGAACTTCTGAGTCATAAATACGAAGTGACCCTCCACCAATTTCATAACCATTTAAAACAATATCATAGCCATAAGACAGTGCTTTTGTAGGGTCAGTTTTAAGTAAATGCACATCTTCATCTTTCGGACGAGTAAACGGATGATGTTTCGCAACATAACGATCTTCTTTATCATCGTATTCAAACATTGGGAAATCTGTTACCCATAAATACGAGAAATCAGCTTTAGATGTTAAGTTTAATTGATCTCTTAGATTTAAACGAACCGCACCTAATGCATTTGCGGCTACTTCCCATTGATCTGCTGTAATACAGATTAAATCATTATCTTTTAATATTAACTTATCAACTAATTGTCCTGATTCAGTTTCAGACAAGAATTTTGCAGCTGAACCTTCAATTTGGCCATTAAGATATTTAAGGACAACCATCCCTTTTGCACCATTTTTCTTTGCTAAATCAATTAACGCATCACTTTGTTTACGGGTGAAATTAGCTCCATCATTGAGTACTAGCGCCTTAATCGCCCCGTCTTTAATGTCATAAACAGATTGAAATACTTTAAATTCAGATTGAGTGAAAATGTCGGTAATATCCGTTAGTTCTAAGCCAAAACGATTATCTGGTTTATCACTACCATAACGATTCATCGCTTCTTTATAGGTTAAACGTAAGAATGGTGTTTGAACCTCTAGTCCTAATACTTCATCCATAACTTTAACAATCATTGCTTCCATCATACTTAAGAATTCATCTTGTGATAAAAAGGATGTTTCAATATCAACTTGGGTAAAGTCTAATTGACGATCCGCTCTTAAATCTTCATCTCTAAAACAACGAGCAATTTGATAATAACGCTCTAAACCTGCCACCATCAACATTTGTTTAAAAATTTGTGGTGATTGCGCTAAAGCATAGAATTCACCCGGATGAACACGTGAAGGAACTAAGTACTCACGTGATCCTTCAGGTGTTGATTTTGTCAACATTGGTGTTTCAATATCAATGAATTCATTTGAATCTAAGTAATTTCGAATACTTTGTACAATTTTAGCGCGTTTAATTAGCTTTTCCTGCATTACAGGACGACGTAAATCTAAGTAGCGATATTTTAATCGTGTATCTTCTAATGCATCTGTGTCGTCTTGGACAAGAATAGGTGGTAGTTCAGCACGATTAATGATTTTAACATCACTCGCAATGACTTCTATTTGACCTGTTGCCAATTTTTCATTCGCATCTTTTCTTTTTTGGACAGTCCCTTTTACTTCTATTAAAAACTCAGATCTTAAATCTTTAATTGATTTTGACATTTCTTCGTCAGCCACCACTTGGGTAATGCCATAACGATCTCTCAAATCAATAAAAACGATTGATCCAAAGTTACGTCTTTTTGCGACCCAACCTAAAAGTGTTACCTCTTGATTGATATGTGCTTCTCTAAGCTCGCCACAGTTATGTGTTCTATTCATGTGAATGTCCTCCATGATCATGATCACAAACATGATCTTCATTTAACCAATGATCTAGTTGGTGCATTAGTTCATCTTCTTTAATCGTAATTTGCTCACTTGTTACTTGATTTTTAAGAATCAATTGATTGTTTTTTAATTCATCTTGACCTAATAAAATCGCTACTTTTGCTTTTTTACGATCAACCGTTTTAAATTGAGCTTTGAATGATCTTTGATAGATATCGTAATCTGTTTTATACCCATTTAAACGTAAAACTTGAGTAAGATGATACGCGTAATCATGCGCCATTTCATCTAAGCTGACACAATATACATCAAGACCATCTTCTTCAACAAGATTAATTCCTTCTGCTTCTAATCCAACCAATAGTCTTTCAATTCCCATACCAAAGCCGATACCTGATAGTTCAGGACCACCTAAGTCTTTAACTAAGTTGTCATAGCGACCACCACCAAAGATGGTTGATTGTGAACCCATACCTTCTGATTCAGAAACAATTTCAAAAACAGTATGGGTATAGTAGTCAAAACCACGAACTAAACGATCAGAAATTTCAACTTCAACACCTGAATCTTTAAGAATCTTAATAACCGAATCAAAGTAATCTTTTGATTCTTGATTTAAACTATCATAAAGTTTTGGGGCATCTACCATTGCTTGTTTATCTTGATCAACTTTACAATCTAGAATACGTAATGGATTTTGTTCATAACGTCTTTGACAATCACCACAAAATTCATGAATATGTGGTTTAAAGTGAGCTTTCATCTTTTCACGATAATTGGCTCTTGATTCAGCATCACCTAAGGTATTAATTAATACTTTAAGATTTGATAAACCTAAGGTGCGTACAAAGGTTAAACCTAAACCAATAACTTCAGCATCGATATAAGGTGATTTTTCACCCATAACTTCAACCCCAAATTGATGGTGAATTCTCATTCTTCCCTTTTGTGGTCTTTCATATCTAAAAGCTGGACTGATGTAGTAGTATTTCAAAGGCATATCAGGTAATGCATAGAGTTTATGTTCAACAAATGCACGTATAATCCCTGCCGTACCTTCTGGTTTTAGTGTCAATGAGCGATCACCACGATCACTAAAGGTATACATTTCTTTGTTTACCACATCACTTGAATCGTTATCACGCGCAAAAACTTCTGTGTGTTCAAACTCTGGTGTACGAATTTCATCATAACCATAAACAGTTGTTATTTCGCGAATGAGTTGTTCAATTTTGTGCCATTTTTTGATATCTTCTCCATAGACATCTTGGGTTCCTCTTGGGACTTGATAATTTGCCATTTTTTAAAATCTCCTTTTAAATAAAAAAACGCCCTATTTAAGGACGCTTGTTAGCGTGGTGCCACCTTAATTTGCGTATAGATATACGCACGCTTAAGCATCTTAACGGGATGAGCGCTCATAAGAGTCCTTGTTGGCTGTCTATTTATCAGTTAATTATGAAACTTTTCAGCACTGCAGTTTCTCTCTAGAATAATTAAGTTTGATAAAACTTGTCCAACGCATCGGATATGCAAGAATAATAACACAAAGGATTAACTTTGTGTACGACTAACCTCAAAAACTTGTGGTATTTTTTTTAGATTAGATAAGACAACATTTAAATGTTCAGCATCTTTAACTAGAACAGAAACATAAGTTGTTGCGGTCACTTTATCTTCATTCACAGATGAATTGATTTGTGTTAGTTGTGCTTTACATTGTGAAACTGTTGTGACGATATCTGAAACAAGATAAGAACGATCTTGAGCCAAAATAAATAATTTTACTTCATATTTCCCTTCAGGTAATGATTCATCCCATTCAACATCAATGAGTCGTTTTGTTTCATTTTTAATATTAACGCAATCTTTGCGGTGAACTTTAACCCCTTGACCCTTAGTAATATAACCCACTATTTCGTCACCAGGCACAGGTGAACAACAGCCCGCTAAGGCAATTTTCATGCCATCTATTCCGTTTACTGTAATTCCTGATTTTGAAACACTCTTACGTTGTGGTTGTGGTCTAAATATGCGATCTAAGTTAAACCCATCTAAAAGACTTCTCTTTTGCATATTTAACTTTTCAAAAACAACAGGAACGGATAGTGATTTTACCGCAATCGCGTGATAAAAGTCATCCATATTACGTACAGCGAAAAGATTTAGAGATGATTCTAAACGTTTATTCGCAAAGAATTCTTTTTCATCAATACCACGCTTCTTAAGTTCTTCTTTAAATTGAGCTTCACCTTTATTAACCATTTCTTTACGGTTGACAGCTTCTTTTTCATTTAAGAAAGTACGAATTTTACTTCTAGCGTGTGATGTTTTAACAATCTTTAACCAGTCTTCTGATGGACCATTGGATTGTTTAGATGTTTTGATATTAACCACATCACCTGTTTTAAGTTGTGTATTAAGGGGAACCATCACATTATTAACAATGGCGCCCACAGTACTATGTCCAACTTCAGTATGAATTCGATAAGCAAAATCAAGTGGCGTTGCGCCATTAGGTAAATCAATGACTCGTCCTTTTGGCGACATGACATAAACATTGGCTTCGAATACATCATTCGTTAAGATGTCCATGTATTCATCAGCATCTTTGGATTCTTGAGTTAAACTTTCAAAATCCTTAAACCAAGTCAATTTTTCTTCAATTTCTTTTTGACTCTTTTCATGTGAGTATTTAGTACCTTCTTTATAGCGATAATGGGCAGCAATCCCCTTTTCAGCAATCGCATCCATTTCCTCGGTTCTAATTTGAACTTCAAAAATATTGCCTTCATTTGCAATAATGGTCGTATGTAAGGATTGATACATATTCATTTTAGGCATCGCTATATAATCTTTTAAACGACCCGGAATTGGACGATACTTAGCATGTATATGTCCTAATATCTCATAACAAGATAATTCGTTTTCAGTGATAATACGAATTGCATTGAGATCTAATATTTCATCGAATCGCTTATTTTTAGTCGTCATCTTCTTATAAATGGAATATAAGTGTTTAGAACGTCCAAATATACGATGTTTAATCTTAAGCGAATCAAGCACTTCAGTAATTTCAGAAATCATCAGTGAAACTTGTCGATCTCTTTCAGCTTTTCGCATTTCAACAAGTTGTGCAATTTCATAATATTTATCTGGATAAAGATATGAAAATGATAAATCTTCAAGTTCATTCTTAATTTCACTAATCCCTAAGCGATGGGCAATCGGTGCATAGACTTCAAGTGTTTCACGAGAGATTTTCTTTTGTTTATCTTCACGCATGTATTTAAGCGTACGCATATTATGAAGTCGATCTACAAGTTTAACTAGGATAACACGGATATCTTTAGCCATCGCAATAAAAATCTTACGATGATTGGTTGCCATATATTCTTTTTCGTCTTTAAATTGGATATTCCCAATTTTAGTAACCGATTCTACAATTGTCGCGATTTCAGGATCAAATTCTTTCGATAATTCTTCAAAACTGACTTCACAATCTTCAATAACATCGTGTAATAGTCCCGCAGAAATTGTGGATGGCCCAACTTTTAAAGTTGCGAGAATATACGCAACATTAAGTAAATGATTAATATAAGGTTCACCACTCTTACGCATTTGTCCTTCGTGGTGTTTATTGGCATAGTCAAAAGATCTCTGAATTAAACCCAGTGATTCTTTTTCAGTAATGTACATCTTTGCTTGTTCTAAAACATCTTCAATGCTTAGAATTTGTACTTTATCACTCATAACCCTTCCTTATAAAATAAACCGAAATTGACTTTCGGTTTATTCGTATTCCATCAATGTAAATACTGGATAATCTTTTAAAACCTTGCGTCCATTAAGACCAGTTAATTCGATTAAGAACGCACATCCTACAACAATACCACCTAACTCTTCGACAAGCTTAATGGTTGCTTCTACCGTACCACCTGTTGCCAATAAGTCATCAACAATTAAGACTTTTTGACCCGGAAGAATCCCATCTCTATGGACATGTAGTTCATTTTTACCATATTCTAAATCATATGAGAAACTTGCCGTTTCACGTGGTAGTTTCCCAGGTTTACGAATTGGAACAAAACCAATTTTCAAATCATAAGCCACAGGACATCCAAAGATGAAACCACGAGACTCAGGCCCAACAACGACCTCTGCTTTAACTTCTTTTGCGAATTCAACAATTTCTTGAGTCGCTGCATGGAAAGCTTCTCCATCAGACATCAACGGTGTAATATCTCTAAATAAAATTCCATCAATCGGAAAATCTTTTATGCTTGCAATATAATCTTTAAAGTTCATATCTATCTCCATTAACTATTCTATTATAACAAAGCCTTAATCAATACAGTAGAGTCAATTAATCTTCTCTGTAAATAAACTAATACTTTCAACCCCTCTAAATGAATTAAGGGTAAAGCGAGCAATTAAATCAATCACTTGGTGTTCTTTTAGTAAAACGCTTTGTTGATTGAAATCTAACACATCATAGCTTTTTTCACCGATAAGCATTCTTATCTTTCTTCCCGTTTTTAAAGGCTTTATTTCAAGGATTTCTGCATCTTTAATCTTTACACTTGGAATCATAAAACTCATGCCATATGGCGCATATTCACTCAATCCTTTAAGATTCGCTACATTAATGATACTAGGATCAAAATCAATGCTAGCAATGACTGTTTCTTCTGTAGAAAGTTGTTTTGAATTCTCATTAACCAAGATTTTAAATGCTTCAAAATGTTCCTTTTCAATTTCGATACCAGCTGCAGCCCCATGACCACCATATTTACTGACAAGATGTAGAGCTGGTTCAAATAGTTCTCTAAGATGAATATTTCCATAAGATCGAACACTACCCTTTAGTCTTTGTCCATCATCATGCATAACTAACGTTACTTTTTGGTAAAAATTTGAAAGTTGTCCCGCAGTAATGCCAACAACACCTTCATGAAAACTTTCATCTGCTAGCATAATAACCGCATCATCACTAATCATTGAATGTGCTTTTTTGACCATCACTTGATGTAAGTTTTTTCGTTGTTCATTTATTTGATTGATTTGTTGTGCTAGATTCATAATTTCGACTTTGTCATCTAAGCATAAATAATCAACAACTCGATTAGGATTAGCCACATCCGCTAAGCGCCCCACTGCATTTAACTTAGGAATAATTTGAAACGAACAAACTTCTTCTGTGAATGTTTCGTTAGAGTTTTTTAGAAGTGAAGTTAATTGTAGAAATCTATGTTGATTCATTTCCTTTAAAGCTTCAAGCACTAAAACACGATTATAATTCCATAAAGGCATCATATCGGCAATGGTTGCCAAACCCGCCAGAGCACATAAATAGGGTTGATAACCAACTAAATGATAACTGATTAGATGAACGAGTCCACTGGTACACATGCTTTGGTAATGATCACTTAATACATCTGGATGTAATAAAAACTCTGCCTTAACTTCAGTATGTATTTCATGATGATCGATCACAATAACTTCTTTGTTGTGGGATTGGATTAAATCAATCGCTTCAAATGCTGAAACACCATTATCTAACAGGATCGTTAAGTCATAGTTTTTATTTAACGCTAACTTTGCAATATTAACATTAATACCATAGCCATCTTTAAATCGATTAGGAATATAAAAGCCAACTTCACAGCCCATTTGTCTTAATGTACTGACTAAAATTGAGGTTGAAGATAAACCATCACAATCATAATCACCACATATAAAAATTCGCTCATTTTTAGCTTGTGCTTCTTTTAATCTTTCGACTACAGCCAAGACAGCTTCATCATTTGATATCTCTAGTGTTTGTGGATTTTTTAATTGATTAATTTGATCTTCATTTAATTGATTAAATTTGATGATCTCATCAATCAACGGATTTGTATTTAAAATCATAGAATAAGTGTATCACAAAAAGAAAAGACCATTACCGGTCTAATCATTAATTCCTATAACTGTATATTCTTCAGGTTCGTTATTCTTTTTAACTTTAACTTTTTTAACTTTAACTTTAGCGTTTATACGCATGTAATACCAAAGTTGAGCAGCAATAAAGATTGAAGAATAAGCACCTGCCATAAGTCCGACTAACATCGCAACATTGAAGACAAAGATTGAGTTAGAACCTAATCCAATTAAGAAAGCGACAGGAATAAGGGTTGTGAATGTGTTATATAAAGAACGCATTAAGGTTGCGCGAAGTGAATCATTAACAATCTTACGATAAGCTTCCTTTGGTATATGATTACTTCCAAAAGCATTAACATTTTCACGAATTCTATCAAAGATAACAATCGAGTCATCAACTGAGTAACCGATAATCGCAAGTAGAACTGCGATAAGTTCAGTATTAACTTCTAATCTAAAGATGGAGAAGACAGCTAAGACAATGAACAAATCATGTAGTAAAGCCACAATGGTCCCAATCGCATAATCAAATTCAAAGCGAATGGTAATAAAGATCATAATTAATATCCAAGCTAAAATCGATAAGAAGACCGCATTTTGAGCTAATTCAAAACCAATAACTGGTGAAACAACAGAATCATTAACCTCTTGACCATATTTTTCTAAGAACACATCATTAATTTCATCAAGTTGCGCTCTTTCGATGGTATCACGAGTAGTCATATAAGCAACGGTATCACCTGATAATTGGATACTAAAACTTGATAATCCTAAGTTTTCAAAATCACTAATCAATTCTGCTTCACTTAATTTAATATCTGAATTAATCGTAATTTTAGTACCTGATGCGAAATCAATTCCTAAATTTAATGGGCCATTTCCAATACTAAATTGAATAATCGAAGACAATAGCCCTGCAGAGATAATCGCAATTGACATATAGATAAATGGTTTTGATTTCTTAACAAAATCTACATTTTCAAAACGACCGAAGTATTTTTGTTCTTCACCTTTATTTAAGTCAGGGATTTGTTCCTTCTTAACATTGAAGTATTCAGGTTTATCATCAAACTTACCTGATTTAATAAGTTGAGTTAATAAGAATTTAGTAAATAAAACATTTAATAAGATGGTAACCATAATGGTTACAATTAACATTGTCGCAAAACCTTTGACAGAACCCGATCCAAATACATATAGGATAAAGGCTGCGATAAAGGTTGTGAATTGTGAATCAAAAATTGTACGCCAAGCTAATTGATGTCCTTCTTCACTAGCTTTTTCAAGTGATCGACCAAGATAAAGTTCATCCTTAATTCTTTCGAAAGTAATAACATTCGCATCAACAGTCATCCCAACCCCTAATACAAGGGCTGCGATACCAGGTAGTGTAAAGACACCACCCATCGTGTTATACGCCAAAATTGTGATAAAAACGTAGAATGCAAGCATTATAGCTGAGACAAGACCTGGTAAGCGATACACAAAGATCATGAATAACGCAACACCTAAGACCCCAATAATTCCCGCAAAGGCTGTTGTTGAGAAAGCATTAATACCATATTCAGCTGAAACAACATTTGAATAGATTTCAGTTAACTTAACAGGTAGTGATCCTGAGTTGATTAAAGATGCTAAAGTACGAGCTTCTGTTTCAGAGAACGAACCTTTAATAATCGCATCACCATTAATCCCACTACTTACACTTGCTGCAGAAATATAGGCAGGTTCTAAACCATTAGAAACACGTTCTTGCTCATTTTGATATGAATCTACACCTTCTTCAAAATCTAACCAAGTAACAATGAGATTATTACCGCTAGCCATCGCTGCAACTTTGCTTGTTAAATCATAGAAAGCATCTTTATCTGCAATTTTTAAACTAACAACAGGTACACCATTTTCATAACTTAAACTTGCGCCACCTTCAGTAAGAATGGTCGCATCCGCTAATAAATTATCATTAACATCTCTAAATGTTAAGTTAGCAGTTGTAGAAATAATGGTACGCGCTTCTTGTTGATCCGCAACACCTGCCAATTGAATCCGAATTCGATCTTCGCCTTCAATCGCAATTTCTGGTTCTGATACCCCTAATACATTGATACGTTTACTGATACTTTGGGTAACAGCTGACATATCTGGTACGGTACCACCTTCATTGAGTGGACTAACTTCATAAACAATTTCGAAACCACCTTGTAGGTCTAAACCTAAAGTCATATTGTTTCTTACATCGTTCATGAAAGCACCGATCAAGATGACAACAGCTAAAACCGTTGTAAAGAAAATAATTAATCTTGAATTCTTTTTCATGATTTCCCTCCGAAATAGGATGCAAACTCGTCTAAATTGTTTTTACGTGCGTCAATTATAGCTTTACGTGAAAGATAAGCTACAATCTCATCCGCCGACAATTGAAAAATATCATTAACGACTTCGTGAAACTTACTTGGAATGCCAGCTTTCCATTTAATACCCATTAAGGCATCAAAAAATTGTTCCTCACTGAGTTGAGCTAGACTTTCCTTTTGAATCATCCCCAACCTAAGCATAAAACTTAGTTTAAAAGTCGGGTACGCATTTAAAATATCTTCCATTTTGTTCATGGTTGCTGTTCTATTATAATTCAAAATTGTCTATTCTTAAAGGACAAATTTAGAGTTTAGAAACAAAAGATTTAAACTCTTTTCCACGCTCTTCAAAGTTTTTAAACTGGTCATAACTTGCACAAGCTGGTGAAAGCAAAACAACATCTCCACTAATCGCAAGTTCATTCGCTTTATTAAAGGCTTCTTTCATATCTTCACATAAAATTGTATCTGGATATAAATCTTTAAATTGTTGTTTTGTCGCACCAAAAGCAATCACTGCTTTACAGTTTTTTAAATCTTCTTTTAGAATATTAAAGCCTGTCTTCTTATCATAACCACCTACTAGTGCTATAAGGGGTTTATCAAAAGCATTTAAGGCAACCTTAGTACTTTCTGCTGTGGTAGCTTTTGAATCATTGTAGTATTCAATACCATTAACTTCTTTAATAAACTCAATACGATGTTCAACACCTTTAAAAGTACTTATAGCTTTTTGTATAATTTCAATAGATACATCTAATTTATAGGCACATGCAGCCGCAACCATAGCGTTTTGAATATTATGTAAACCTTTTATCTTTAAATCCGTTGTATCAAATAGAACAGTATTAAAAAGTTTAACTAACACTCCTTCTAAACATAAATCAGTTTTTTGACTTAATGAATAATTGATCACTTTACATTGTGGTTTCGCATATTTTTTTACATTTTCATCATCTAAGTTATTTAGAAACCAATCATTGTTTGTTTGATTTTTACATACGAGTGATTTTGCTTGATAATATTCATCAGTATCTTTAAATACATCAAGATGATCGGGTGCTAAATTTAAAATAACACTGACTTCAGGATGATATTTCTCAATCCCTAATAATTGAAATGCTGCAATTTCCATTGCGACTTTTTTATGTCCGATTTTATCGTTTAATACGATTTCACTTAAAGGTAATCCTAGATTACCTGCAGCAGTATTATTTTCGCTTTCAAGTTTTAAAATAGATTGTAAAAGCTCTGTTGTCGTTGTCTTACCATTTGTACCAGTAATAGATGCATAACGATAATGTTTTGCGAACCATGAGGCAACTTCAATTTCTGTATATATAAAATAACCTTTATTCACGCACGCTTGAATAAATGGATGCGATTGTGGAATGCCTGGATTTTTAACAATTAAATCAAATTGATTATTTAAAATAGACTCATCAAAAGCACCTTCAATACAGTTAATACTTAAAGCTTTTAATTGATCGATATCATTGATTTTTCTCTCATCAATTAAAGTGCATTGAACATGATGATGTGATAAAAGTTTACTAACCGCATTTCCTGATTTTGCAGATCCAATAATTAAAGCATTTTTCATACAAGCGCCATCCATACACCTAAGCTAACCGAAATGATACTAATTAAATAGAACATTAAAACAACATGCACTTCTTTATGTCCTGCCAGTGTAAAACTATAGTGAATTGGGGTGTATCTAAAGATGCGCTTTTTGAAAGTTTTAACCCAAAAGATTTGTAAGATAACACAAACTGTTTCCCAAACAAAAACAAAACCAATCACAAGTAAAATAAGTTCTAATTTCAAAACAATCGCTAAAGCTGCTAATAAAGCTCCTAAAGGAAGTGACCCTGTATCACCCATAAAGATCTTTGCAGGATGCCAGTTAAATTTTAAATAGCCTAATAAACTCCCTGCAACCGCCGCGATAAAAGCTAAAATCAACATTTCACCTTTTAGATAAGCTAATATCGCAAAGCCAGTAAGTGATATTAAGACTGTTCCACCAGCTAATGCATCCATGCCATCTGTTAAGTTGACGCCATTACTTGCCCCTGCCAACATAATTAAAACCAACACCATATAAAATGGTCCAAAATCAATCACAATATCAATCATTGGAATCATTATTTCTGTACTTAAACTTGTTTTGAAAAATGTATAAAGAATAGCCGCAAATAAAACTTGTAGACTAAATTTCAGTCCAGCAGAAAGTCCTGCATTATCTTTTTCAATTAATATTTTTAAATCATCCACAAACCCAATCAGTCCATAAACTAAATACGTTAATAAAACAAGATTAATTCTTGGATTACGTAAGTTAAATTTGTAAAAGAAAATAAAAGAAACTAAAGGAATAAACAAAAATACAAAACCACCTAATGTTGGTGTTTTTGCCTTTTCTTTAAACGAATCTAGCGCATATTCACTCACAGATTGTGTACGATTGCGCATTTGAAGAAAACGAATAAAGTAAGGATAGATAAGCCATGAAAAGCCTAAACTTATAAAGAATATTTGTATTGCATCCATATGGTTTTTACCGATTTGAATTATAGCATATTAACCAAATACAACGTGTAATTCTTTACCACTTTCTAAAATACTACCCTTTTCAATCGATTGAGATAGAGCCAGCCCAATCCCTTCTACACTTAAGTTTAAATTCGTTAGTGAAGCAAAAGCACGAACATCTTTTAAACTCATGCCGCTAAGATCAATCATTTCTATAAAATCATTGCTTGTTAGTAAAAATATATTCTGTGTATTTAGTATTTTACTTGTTGCACTAGGATATTGATCCAAAATAGATGTCTTATTGCCTAAAGTGTATGTATGTGAGGTATAAAGATTTAAATAATTTAGTGCATAATCAATACTATGATTGATGAAATTTGGTAATTCATAACTATCTAAATCTTCATTTTGAACAACAGTTTGAGTTATATCTTCTTCACGTAAGTTATATTCACGCGCAATCGTCGTTAATATTTGTTGTACAGCATCAGGTCTAAAGTGAGCATTTAAAGTTGCTGGAGCTCTAAAAGCATAATAAAGCATGACTTCTGGATTATCTGCTGGTAAACCAATCATAATCGAGTATAAGAACTCATCATTAGAGTATTCTCCATCGATAAATATTTGAGCTGTACCTGTTTTTGCGAGTATTTCTAAACCATCAACATTATAAGCACGTGCTGTTCCTGGTGTAGGTTCATACTGAGTAACTCTGTACATTAAATCTTGCATTTGAAGGGCTGTTTCTTCCTTGATAGGTTGTCCAATTACCTTTGTTTCAGCTTGATACTCAACCTCTTGAGTCAAAGGATCAGTGATACTTTCAATGACATAAGGTTTTACCATAGTGCCATCAGAAAAAATGGCTGTGTAGGCTTGCATCAACTGCATCATATTAATCGTAATTCCTTGACCAAAACCTACGGTTAATTTGTCATATGGCCATTCAAAATTTATTCGACCAATAACTTCATTTAATCCATAAACTTCGACATCTTCGTTAAACCCAAAACGCACTAAATATTCCTGAAAGACATCTAAATCTAAATCATTGGTTAAAAGTGAGGCTATCCCTACATTCGATGAATAAGCAAAACCTTCATTGTATGTTATATATCCCCATGAATGATTATGAGCATTACGTATTGTCCCAATGACAAGTGCATTAGATCCAAGATTTCGATAGGGTTCTCCATCACTATCTAAAGAAACTAAAAATGGGGCTGAATTAAACGTTTTGTCACCATTATATACACCTGTATCAATCGCTGCAGCATACGTAAATGATTTCATTGTTGAGCCAGGTTCATAAATATACTGCGTCGCAAAATTCTTAAATTCATCAACATCTAATACATTTGGATTAAAGCTTGGATATTGACCCAAAGCAAGTATTTTTCCAGTATCCACTTCCATAACTCCACCAAATATTTCAGTCGCATCAAAGGTTTCTTCTGTGATTAAAAATGAAGATTCAAGTTGTTCTTGAATTTGTTTATTAATGGTTAATTGAATGGTTTTACCATCTTCTTGTGCAATAACCTCTGAGGTATAACCAGGAAGTGTGTAACCATAACGATCCACAACTGATACTTTTGATCCATCAACACCTGCCAATAATGAATTAAAATTAGCTTCTAATCCCATTTTCCCAACAATCTCATGACTACTCTCATCTTCTCCAACAAAACCGATTAAATATGATGAAAAACTATCCAAAGGATAATCACGTGTATAAGATTTTGTAAAACCTAAGCCAGGTAGGTTTAATGCCGTAATTTCATCTTTAATATCTTGAGATAGTTTAGACCCATATATCCCAAACTCTGTTTGATAAGTTGCTGATTCTAAACGCCCAATAACATAGTCATAGGGAGCATCTAATATACCAGCTAAATAAGTTGCGGTTTCTTCTTTATCTACAACATAAGATGGTTGGTTTTTATAGGATGGACGATTCTCATCCACTATTGCATAGAGCGTATATGATTCAATATCTTGCGCTATAACATTACCTTCTGAATCAAGGATTAGACCTCGTTTAGCTTGAAGAATATTTTTTTGTGTTGAAACATTGGCTGCGTACGTTTTCAAATCAGAATTTGAATTTATGTGCGTTCCAATAATGGATATGAAAAAACTGTTGATGACTATTCCAACAAGAATCACCAACAGAAGTATGGACATTAATTTTAAAGCAAACGAATTGCGTCTTTTCATCTATTCACCTGATTGAATTAAGACAATGTTATCTTGGTTATTTGCCATTCCATTTTGATAAGCAATGGATACAACTCTATCTTTTGATGATAGTTGTTGAATATGACGTGAGATTACTTCATTATCTTGTCTCAATTGTACCATGCGATTTTGCATATCTTGTATCTGAACAGAGAGATGTACGTTATAAGTTTTTAAGAAAATTGAACTAATTAAAAAAGAAATAAACGCCACAACTAAAATGATTCGTGAAAACTTTTCTAGAAAACGATTTTGTTTTTTAGTTTTGACGTGTCTGATCACTTCTATCTCCTTTTTATCAACACCCTAAGCTTTGCAGAATGAGCTCTTTGATTAAGTTCTAATTCTTCATCACTGGCTGTAATTGCTTTTTTACTTAATAATTCAAATGCACTTGTTTTTTCATCTTTAACAGGTAGTTTAGATGGTGTTTTATCTTCAACACATTCATTGAATGTTCTCTTAACTAATCTGTCTTCTAAAGAGTGAAAGCTAATGATGGCTAGTACACCATCAATGTTTAGTAAATGAATAGCTTGTTCTAAGACTTTTTTCAGTTGTCCTAACTCATCGTTTACTTCTATGCGAATAGCTTGGAAAACTTGTTTAGCTGGATGTCCCTTTTTTGATAGGACCTTAGCTGGCAAAGCTGATTTAATGACATCTACTAATTCAAAGGTTGTTTGAATTGGTTTAATGTTTCTACTTTGTTCAATTTTTCGTGCAATTTGTAGGGCAAATTTTTCTTCGCCATATTGTTTAAAAATTCTTTTTAAATCTTCAAATGAATAGTTATTAACAACTTCATATGCATTTAGACTTTGTGTTGTATTCATACGCATATCTAATTGCGCATCATAGCGATAACTGAAACCTCGATCAGATTGATCAAACTGAGGTGATGAAACCCCTAAATCTAAGAGGATACCATCTACCTTTTCAAATCCACTTTGATTAACAATAGATTCTAATTGCCCAAAATCTGATGCATGAACAATTAAATTTGGATATGTCTTTTGAAGGTTGTTTGCTACTTCAATGGCGGTAGGATCTTGATCAATTGCGATTAATCTTCCTTCTTCACCTAAGCGTTTAAGAATTTCTGTACTGTGTCCACCACGCCCGAAGGTACAATCGACATAAACACCATTTTCCTTTATCGCAAGTGCTTCGATACATTCATTCAATAGTACTGAGATATGTTCCATTAGCGAATAAACTCCGTTAACTTTTCAGCGACTTCTTCAAAACTTTCACTAGCACTTTCGTAATATTCGTCCCAACGAGTTCTTGACCAAATCTCAACATGATCAGCCACACCAACAACAACACACTCTTTATCGATTTGAGCATCTTCCATTAATGGCTGCGGTAATAAGATCCGCCCTTGAGAATCAAACTCACATTGAGCAGCACGAGCGGTTAACATATGAATATACATACGTGATTCTTTTTTAGTTGTAGGTAGTTTTTGTAAACCTTCTAAGATACTTTCCCATTGATTTAATGTGTAGACAGTAATACAACCATCAAGTCCTTTAGTGGCAACAATACTTTCACCTAACGCTTCACGAAAACGGACGGGTATGATAATTCGTCCTTTTTTATCAGCATTGTGTCTGTATTCACCCATGAACATGGACATAAATTACCCACTTTTCTCCACTTTCTACCACAATCTACCACCATTATAAACCCATTTAGGCATAAAGAAAAAGAAAACTGCGTTTTTCTGCAATTTTCTTTTATATATCTATTTATGTTAAGTTTTAGTTATTCTTCAAACAATTCTTTAATCATGGGTGTAAAACGTTTCTCCCATTCAGCTTCATTATGAATGGCTTTTCTAAACATTTTCGCAATTAATTTTTGTGTCTCTTTTTGTTTCAACTCAGAAACAATATCATCATGTAGATCACGATAAGATTTTCTTACTATTGCGTCTGAACTCTCTTTAGTCCCTGTATCTAAATAAATTTTAGGAAGTTGAGTTTTTGTTTTACGTAACAGTTTAATAAGATCATCATACGCAAACCACCAAGCGTTAGACATACAGAATACACCGCTTAATTTTTTAGGGTATTTAAGGGCAGCGACCATGGATATAAATCCACCCATTGATGATCCACCCATATATACTTCTTTAAACTTAAGTCTTTTCTTTAAATCAGGAAGTAGTTTTTTAAAGATATAATCCAAGTAGATATACCCTCTTCCACCGACTTCTAATCCGAAACCAGCATTTATCCCAAAATCATCTGAACATGTCCATGGTGAGTATTCATCTAAGCGTCCATTCTCCTTTTGAGAATTAGAAATACCAACGATATGACACTTTGGAAAGTCTTCATGAAAGACTTGATCTAAAAGTCGCCAAGAACGACCAAACGCTGCCGTTTCATCTTCAAATAGATTTTGACCATCATGCATGATGATGAGGGGTGCATTTTCTTTTTCGTCACAATTGCTCACAAAAAAGAGTTCCACTTCTCGATCTAAACTTTCTTCAAAGTATTTAATTTTATAGAAATGACTTAGCATATAAAAAAAGGAAGAGTCTCTTCCTTATTTCGCACCACATTCTTCACAAGCGTGATGTGGTCTCTTATAAGCACCACAGCTTGGGCATTTAACTATAGTTGGAGCTGCCAACTTATAATGTGTTCTACGTTTTGCTTTGCGTGTTTTTGATACGCGTCTTTGTTGAATCGCCATAAATACACCTCCTACTCGTCTTCAAACTTGAAATCTTTTAATTTTGCTAAACGTTCATCGGGTTCTTTTTCTCGAGCAACATAATCACTCTCACGTACGACCTCCCAATGTTGGCCGTGCGGTAATTCTTTAACATCATCTGCGATGATTGTACTTGGAATCTCAACCCATATCAAATCTAAGAAATCGGATTTAAGATCTAGTTCATCTGAATCAATTGGTAGGATTTCCTTATCTTCTTCAACATCAAAGCCATATACAAGTTGGCCATCAGCTTCAAATTCATACGGGACATCCTTGAATGTAATTGAACAGACAAGTGTTAATTCACCACTTAGATGAACGTCAACCATTAAGTGTTTTGAATATGGATCATAAATCAATTTTCCATCTACATCAACATCGCTAATTGCGCGAACATTCATGTATTCTGGAATTTCACTGATCTCAAAATGAAGGCTTGTCTCAAACTCTTGACCCTCAAGTGGAATATTTAGGATCTCATGTCTAGACAGTTTCATTTCAAACACCCTTTTTCGTCAACGTGCTTATTATAGAGAAAAGACACCTAAAAGTCAACGCTCTTAAACCACTACTTTATCTTGTATCCAAGCGATAAAATCTTGTCTTAAAGATTTAGCCATATCTTCATGATAAATCTCATGACGAGCGTTTTCTACATATTCAAAATTAACATTAGAATAACCTTGTTTATTCATTCTTTTAACCGCATATTCTAAACCTTTTGGACGATGTGTTGGATCATCTATACCACTGATAAAATGGATAGCAGTCTCAGGATTTAAAACAGTCCATTTTTCTTCCTTATAAACATCAACTAAACCAACTGCCAAATCTTCCATCGCTTTTGTGGTAAACATAAACCCACATAAATCATCATTGATATAATTTACTACATTATCATGATTATAACTTAACCAATCAAAGTCAGTTTTTGGATTTGAAATGCTTTTATTAAACGCTTTGAAGACTTGATCATTTAAAAATTTACTATAATGAAGTGGTCCTTTTACCATACTTATAAATTGTGCTAGGATACGCGCAACTGGAGCGGTAGATGAATAATCAGGTGAACCACTTAAATAAACAGCTTTGATATTTTTAGGATAATGCTTAAGGTAAGATCTTGCAAATAAAGAACCCATGGAATGACCAAATAAAACAATCGGCAATTCTTTTTGATTAACTTGATTAACTAAGTCTTTTAAATCACTAGTATTGGTATACCAACCTAAATTTTCAGCGAAGTGCCCTTTTATTGCCCCCTTATATAAACTTTCACCATGACCTCGATGATCAATGAGTAAAGTATCCATATTTTCTTTTGAACACTCTCTCACAAAGTCTAAATAACGATCTTTATGTTCAGCCATACCATGTAAAAAAACAACTAAGACTTTTGAATCATCATGCTCTGTGTGCAATGCATGAATCATTTCTTGGTCAATGGGTGAAGTAAAATGAATTTTTTTCTGTTTCATAAAAGCTCCTAATATAACTATCATACGCTTCTAATGAAAAGAATGCTTAGAAATGCTAAAATATGCGCATGATTATCACAGGCTTAATTACTGAATACAATCCTTTCCACAAAGGTCATCTCCACCATATACAAGAAGCACGTCGACTAACAAATTGTGATGTTTTAATCATTGTTATGTCAGGACACTTTATGCAACGAGGTGAACCAGCCATTGTCGACAAATGGAAACGCACTCAAGCAGCTCTAGAGAATGGTGTTGATATTGTCATTGAATTACCTTATATCGCTTCTGTTCAAGACGCCTCAAGATTTGCCAAACACGCAGTAAATTTATTAAACATTGCAGGATGTACAGATATTGTCTTTGGTTCAGAATCTAATGATTTTGAATTCATGCAAGAAATTGCTGATCTACCAATCAATGTCGATCATTTAAAAGAAAGCCTTAAACAAGGTATGAGTTATCCACAAGCATACAATATGATTCATGGTCCCTTTCACCCAAATGATATTTTAGGGATTGCTTATTTAAAAGCTATTAAAAACACAAATATAAAAGCACACACCATCCAAAGAACCAATGCTTATCACTCTGAAGATATTCATGAAGCTATCGCAAGTGCTTCAGCCATTAGAAAAGCATTATTTAATCATGAAGATATAGGTGATCAAAGCCCCATGAAAGACTTATTACTTTCAAGTGAACTAAATTCATTATCAAAATTTTATCCATACTTAAGATTAAAGTTACTTACAACACCTAAATCAATCCTAAAAGATATTTTCTTAATGAGCGAAGGACTAGAAAACCATCTCATTAAACATGCAAAAGATTTTGAAGACTTTGATTATTTTATGAACACGGTTATAAGCAAACGTTATACAAGAGCACGTATTCAAAGAACACTTGCCCATATTTTGACTCATACCACAAAACAAGAAGTACAAAATCTTCCTCCTCTTAATACATTAAGATTATTAGGGATGAATTCCATTGGACAAGCGTATCTAAAAACTTTAGACAAAGAACTTATTAAAGTTGCTTCACGATTTAATCAAATTCATAAAAAGCAAAGAGATATGGAATATCGAGCAACGATTGCATATACGAGTTCCTTAAGCGAAACAGAAAGAAAACGTATCCTTCAAAGAGAAATTGAAGGACCTATCATAATAGATTAAAAAAGCTTGCATAAAATGCAAGCTCTATTTATAAACAACTTTATTCCTTCCTTTTTTCTTAGCATGATACATATTCTCATCAGCTCTCTTTAGAAGATTTTCTAATGATTCATTCTTCTTTACTTTAGCAACGCCTATACTCAATGTTGTTTTATGATTTTCGCGATGACTTAAGCTTACAACAGATTGATGGACTCTTTCTGCAACATTCTGTGTTGTTTCATCATCAAGATGATAAATCATGATAATAAATTCATCACCAGCGTATCGAGCCACGACATCCTGTTCCCGAACACTCTCCAAAATGGCTTTGGAAATCTTTTTTAGAATCAAATCACCATAGAGATGTCCCCAGGTATCATTGATGTCCTTGAATTTATCAACATCAATCATCATCACTGCGATTTGGTTATTGGAATCTTTCATCAAATCCAATTGTTTTTGTAAAACATCGATAAAATAACCACGATTATACAAGCCGGTAAGTAAATCCGTTGTTGCCATTTCCTGCAATTGTTTGTTTTTCTCTTCAAGTTCACTCACTAAAGAAGCATTATAGTCTCTTTCATGGATATAACGATTAACCGTTACCCGCCCGATTAAGATGATATTTATGGCAACCATAACCATTCCAATGATGTTATCAATCATCACAGACATTTCATCTTCATACGGGATAACAAGAGATGGATTCATATAAGAGTAGATAATCAAAGTACTAAAATAAATCCCAAGTACAATTGAAATAATAATTGCTGCTTTGTTTGTTTTTAAATACATCCCAAAATAAACCATGATCATGACAAAATAAATTGGCAAAGAACCAACATAACCACCACCTGTAAAGAAATTAAACGGTAAGTAGAGGAATGCAATAAAATACATAATCGCTACGGCAATCTTTTCAATTTGAGTTGGGAAAAAGAGAATCAAAATGATTGAAATTATCATAAGTATCAGATTAGGTAAGTTGATTAAAAATGATATTCCAAAAATTATATTTGTAAAAGAAGCAATGGAAGCCATAATCAAACCAGACGACATGAAAATAACCGCAACACGATTGTGATAATCTAAATTTTTATACTGAAATATCGGTAAATCTTTTATTTTCATAATTTTCCGGCTTCCCTCCCAAGATTCTTTTCTTTTATATTCTATCCTATATTTTCACAAAGTAAGAAGTCAAAAGTATTAAAAAGAAAATGCAGCTTAGGCTGCATTTTCTTCGACTTCTGCATTGTGATAAACTTCTTGAACATCATCTAATTCATCTAACATGCTCATTAAACGATTAAATAAATCAACATCATCTCCTGATACTTTAACAGTATCTTGAGGTTGATAGGTATTTTCAACCATATCAAATTCTAATCCTTCATATTGAGCTTCTAATGCTTCTTTTGCTTTGTATAAATCTGTCGGCGCAACCGTTATTTGCATAATGCCATCTTCTGTCTCAAGTTCTAATAACTCAACATCAGCCATGATTAAACAATCCATAACAGCTTCTTCATCATCTAGCTTACAAGCAAGTAAACCAATATGATCATAGAGATGAGCAACAGAACCTGATACTCCCATTTTAGATTTAGATTTTGTAAAACAATTACGAACATCACTAACTGTACGGTTAACATTATCTGTTAAACATTCGACCATAACTGTACAATTGCCTGGTCCAAAACCTTCATAGCGAACAGAAGTATAGGATTCATCTGATCCACCTTTTGCCTTTTCAATCGCTCTTTTAATAACATCTGCTGGTACTTGATTAGATTTAGCCTTATCAATAATACGTTTCAATGAAACGTTCATATCAGGATCAGGAACCCCTGCTTTCGCAGCTATATAAATCTCTTTACCAAATCTTGCATATACTTTTGTTTTTGCAGCTGCTGTTTTCGCCATTGCTGCTTTACGTACTTCAAACGCTCGTCCCATAAAATTCCTCTCTTGTTCTCTTAACTAGTATAACAAAGCTTAAGATCTAAGTTTTGCATTTAATTGTTTTTGACATTCATCAATGGTTTTTTGATAAAGGTCAGTGATTTCTTCTTCAGTGAAAGTATGATCTTTTGCCTGATAAATAATTTTTAAGGCCATTGATTTTAAACCTTCACCAATATGTTCACCTTCATAAATATCAAAGATATCAATTTGTTTAATGAGTTTAGAACCCACTGATTTGATTACTTTCTCAACTTGAGAAGCACTGATATTCTTTTCAACCACAAAAGCTAAATCACGTGTAACCGCTGGATACTTAACAATTGGTGTAAAACGAATCTTTGTTTGTTTCATTGAATAAAGTGTTTCAAGTTTTAATTCACACATGACAACTTTTGAAACATCGACAGCTTTTGCGTAGCTTGGATGAATTTCACCTAATAAACCGATGACTTTACGATCTACCATCACTTTTACGCAGCGTTTTGGATGAAACATCTCATGATCTTCAACAGCTTCAAAAGATTGTCGAACTGAAGCAAATCCCATTTCAGTAAGCAGTGATTCAACCATACCCTTTAATGCGTAGAAATCATTGGCAGTTTGTTGTTTTTGCCATAAAGATGAAACGGATTGACCACTTAAGACAATCGCAAGTCTTTCTTGTGTTTCATTTAAAGTATTTAAGTTTGTTAACTCATAAACACCAAAGTCTTTCATCTTATGATTTTGGTTATAACTAACACTTTCTAACACTGAAGGTAAAACAGAATTTCTAACCACACGTCTCTCTTCAGAAATAGGTGAAATTAGAATGGCTGGATCTTTTAAAGGATCCACGCCTATTTTTGTTTTATCTTCATGCACAAGCGTATAGGTCATGACTTCATGCAAACCAAAACCAATTAATCTTTCATGAACTTGATTTCTCATTTTTTGTTTCGCACTATAACCCCCTGCAGTTGCAGGTAAAGTTGGTAGTGTATTTGGCAATTGTTCATAACCTAAAATACGACCTACTTCTTCAATAAGATCTTCAGCTACAAAAATATCTAAACGATAACTTGGAATTGAACAAGTATAAACATCATTTTCATATTTTGGACTAAAATGAAGTCTTTCAAAAATATCTAAAGCGACTTTTGAATCAACTGTTTGACCTAATAATTCTTCTAAATGTGTATGTGATACAGTTACAATCTTTTCTTTGTATTCTAAATCGCCAACAACTTGTGTAGCTTCAATGTCTTTCGCATCTGCATATTCTTCAAGTAAAGCAACGCATCGATCCATTGCCTTTAAAGCTGCTTGCGGATCTAAGCCTTTTTGAAAGCGTAAAGATGCTTCAGTCATCAAATTAACACGACGTGATGAATGACGAATCGATGCTGGATTAAATTGAGCTGCCTCAATCACAATAGAACTTGTAGATTCATCAATTTTTGAATCTTCACCCCCCATAATCCCAGCTAAACCAATCGGTGTATCATTACAAATGATGATTAAATCATTTTCTTCTGGAGTGATAATTGTTCCATCTAAAGTTTCAAAATCTTTTTTGACATGATCTGCCACAACGATTTCTTGTTTTGCGAGTTTTGACGCATCATAGAAGTGTAAAGGTTGTCCTGTTTCCAACATGACATAGTTTGATATATCAACCACATTATTAATAGATTTCATGCCTACTGCATGTAAAGCGTCAGCCATCCATTTTGGTGATTCTTTAACCTTTAAAGAACCAAAGCGTTTACCTAATATTATTGGACATTTTTTAGTGAGTGAATCAACATGTAATATTGATTCTTTCCCTTTTTTATGGAGGTCTTTTTCCCAAGGTAAGTTAACTTCACGATTTAATAAAGCACCTACTTCTAAAGCGAGTGACCACATAGCTTGTACATCATTACGATTTGGCGTTGGACTCACATCTAAAATACTGTCATCTAAGCCACAATAACTAAGTGCTTCTACACCAACGGGTGCATCTGCATCTAAAACTTCAATCCCATTTAATTGTTCTTCAGTTAAATGTTTTTTATCAACACCGATTTCATATAAAGCACAAATCATCCCATTGGATTCTTGACCTTTTATATTGGCTTTTTTAATGGTGATTTCAGGTAAAATAGAACCATTTTGTGCCACAATAACTTTTTGTCCTGCAGCCACATTTGGTGCACCACAAATAATTTGAACAACTTCTTTGCCTGTATTAACCGTTGTTAAAGATAGATGATCACTATCTGGATGTGGCACACAGGTTAAAACTTCACCGACAACTAGATCAGTACCAGATGCTAAAGGTTCAATCCCTTCAACTTCAATGCCTGCTTCAGTGAGTGTATCTGCTAAGTTTTGAGCAGATATGTCTTTTAAATCTACATAGGTAGATAACCATTTATAACTTACTTTCATTTTTCTCTCCTACTCAAAACGTTTGAAATCACTTAAGAATCTTAAATCATTACGATAGAACTGACGAATATCATCAACCCCATATTTCAACATAGCTACACGCTCTACACCAATCCCAAAGGCAAAGCCACTAACTTTTTCTGGGTCAAAGCCTGCCATGCTTAGAACATTTGGATGTACAGTACCAGCACCTAAAATTTCAATCCAACCTGTTCCCTTACAAGTTGAACACCCTTTACCATCACAAATATGACAGCTAACATCAACTTCAACTGAAGGTTCAGTAAATTGGAAATAGGAAGGTCTAAAACGTATAACACGACTTTCACCAAATAAATGTTTTGCTAAAGCCGATAAGGTACCTTTTAAATCAGCCATAGATATTTTATGACCCACAACTAATCCTTCCATTTGAACGAATTGATGTGAATGAGTCGCATCATCATCATCTTTTCGATATACCTTACCAGGACAAATAACTTTGATTGGTACTTCACCACCATACGCTTCAAGCGTTCTTGTTTGAATCGCTGTCGTATGGGTTCTTAATAGATAATCCATATTGATATAGAACGTATCTTGCATATCACGAGCAGGATGATCTTGTGGAATATTTGCACGTTCAAAATTATAGTAATCTTTTTCAACTTCAGGTCCTTCTTCAACTAAATAACCCATTGAGATAAAGAATTCTTCAATTTCTCTTTGAACTAAAGTTAAAGGATGTTGAGTTCCAACTTTAAATTGTGAAGCTGGTAATGTTAAATCAATGCTTTCATTTTGAAGTTTAAGGGTTAATGCTTTTTCTTGAAGTTTTACTTCTGTTTCAGCGATTAAACTTTCAACTTCTTGTTTCAACTTGTTAACTTGAGCCCCAAATGCAGGTTTCTCTTCATTTGGTAGATTTCTCATTTCACTCATCAAGCCTGAAATAATGCCTTTTTTAGACAAATAGGTATTTCTAATCTGTTGAAGTCCACCTAAGTCCTTTTGCTTTTCAAGTGCTGTTTTTACATCTTGAATCAGCGTTTTTAAATCTGTCTTTGTATCCATGTTTCTTCTCCTAAACATAAAAAAAGTTCCTACTACAGGAACGAATTGATCGCGGTACCATCCTGCTTTGTTGCTTAACAACACAGCTTTAGTATCTGATAACGGTGATTGCCGTGAGGGATTAGCTCATCTAAGGGGTGAATTCATGAATCCTATTTTATCAACTTTCAGCCAATGATTGATATCTCTTTTAATACCGGGCGATTCATTACTTGGTCCCTATGCGATTTACTCGATTATTGTAACCTACTTAAGTTTTTTGTTCAAGACCTTCTAAAGCGATACATCAGTATTGCCCCAGCTACCGCAACATTTAAGCTATCGAAGTCATTCATTTCAATCGAAATAGTCTTGTCTGCTGCATTTAATGCAAAATCACTTAGACCTTGTCCTTCATTGCCAAGCATAATGCATATTGGATAATCCTCTTTGATTTTTGCTAATTCGACACTGTCTTTAAATCCTGTCGCAAAAATATTAAAATTCTGACGTTTATAAAAACTAATAATATCGTTTATTGGTTTAAATGTAATGGGTATTTGAAAAAGCGCACCTTGTGTTGAACGGATAACTTTTTCATTATAAATATCTACACAATCAGGAGTACAAACAATCTGATCAAAACCAAAGGCACACGCTGTTCGTATTAAAGTTCCCATGTTTCCAGGATCTTGGATACGCTCACATACCAAAACACGTTTAACTTCCTTGGTTTCGATATTCTCTATTTTACATACTGCCATTAAAGAACTCGTGGATATCGTTTGAGATAACTTATCAAATAATCCTCTATCAAGTTCAATGACTTCATCAACTTTAAAAGAATGTTGTTGACCTTCTTTAATAATTAAAGTCTGAAGTCGATTAAATTTTATAGCTTCTTGTATTAAATGTTCACCTTCAACTAAAAAAAGACCCGTTTTCTTACGATATTTGCTTTCGTGTAGTTTAAGTAAATCCTTATATTTTTGATTGGACGAAGATGTAATTAACATAGTCCTAGTATAACAAAAAAAAGATTGGAAATTTCCAATCTTTTAGCCATTAAGTACCTCTGCACAACGATCACATAAACCATCTTCAGTATGAGTATGTTCGACAACATTCCAACAACGAGGACAGGTTGTGCCAGCTGCTTTAACAACTTTTACACTTAAATCACCTTCGCTGACTTCACATTGTGAGACTGTTAACCATTGAGCTAATTTCGTTATCTTAGATTCAACATTTGATTTTAGATCTTTTGGTAGAACTAAAACAAGTTTTGCTTCTAAAGATTTACCTATCACTTTTTCAGCACGAGCTTCTTCTAATGCTTTGAATACTTTTGTGCGTAGTTCAAACAATGCATCCCATTCTTCTTCATTTACGCTGTAGTCTTTGACTTCAGGGAATGCTTGTAGATGAATGGATTCTGAGTCAGGATTTAAATGATCCCAAACTTCTTCAGTTGTATGAACAAGCATTGGTGCTAAGATTTTTACAAATGTATCAAGTGCAGTATAGACAACTGTTTGAACACCACGACGTTGTTCACCATTTTGTTTTTCAATATATAGAATATCTTTTGTGTAATCTAAGAAATATGCTGATAACATCGTATTCATGAAGTTTGAAATAGTTGAAGTGACTGTTTTGTAGTCAAAGTTTTGATAAGCTTTAACACACGTTTTTAAAACATCATTAATTTCAGCCATCATGTATTGATTTTGAGGATTTAAATCTTCAAAGGCAACTAAGTCCGCTTCAGTAAAATCAGAAACATTACCTAACATAAATCTAAAGGTATTACGGATTTTCTTGTACATATCAATAACTTGCTTAAGTATTTCATCTGAAATGCGTACATCTTGTTGATAATCAATACTACTTGCCCATAATCGTAAAATATCAGCACCATATTTATGTACCACTTTATTAGGGTCAACACTGTTGCCTAAAGACTTAGACATTTTTTCGCCTTTACCATCTAAAACAAAGCCATGTGAAACAACTTTCTTATATGGCGCATGTCCATGAACAGCAGTCGATACAATTAGTGAACTATTGAACCAACCACGGTATTGGTCAGATCCTTCAATATAGATATCAACTGGAAGTTCTCCACCACGCTCAACAATAACTGAAGTGTGAGAAGAACCTGAATCAAACCAAACATCCATAATATCTGTTTCTTTTTTGAAAACACCATTTGGACATTTTTCATGTGTATAACCATCAGGCAATAATTCTTTGGCTTCTTTTTCAAACCAAATATTAGAACCATGTTCTCTGAATAATTTTGCGACATGATTAAAGACATTAGTATCCATAATTGGTTCACCCTCTTCATCATAGAAGATAGGAATTGGAACACCCCAAGCACGTTGTCTTGAAATACACCAGTCACCACGATCTTTAATCATATTGTGCATACGAAGTTTACCCCATTCAGGTAACCAACTAACAACATCAATCTCATGTAATAGTTTTTCTCTAATTTTTTCGATAGATGCAAACCATTGGTTCGTAGCTCTAAAGATAACAGGTTTTTTAGTACGCCAATCATGTGGGTAACTATGGGTAATTGTTTCTTTAAACATTAAAGCATTTAAACTTTCTAGTTTTTCAATCACTACATCATTTGCTTTTTCGACATATAAACCCGCTAAGTCATCACCTGCTGATTCCATCATTTTTCCTTGCTCATCAACAGGACAATAAGCTTCTAAGCCATATTCCATACCAACAATAAAGTCAACATCCCCATGCCCTGGAGCTGTATGAACACAACCTGAACCATCCTCATCAGAAACGTGATCCCCTAGAATTACAATTGAGTTTGAATCATAAAAAGGATGTTTACAGACAGAATGTTCAACTTCACTACCTTTGAATGTTGAAAGAATTTTTGTATTTTCTAAACCGAACTTCTCCATCAATTTTTCAGTTAAAGATGAAGTGACAATTAAGACACCTTTATCCGTTTGAACACGATTGTAGTCTAGATCTGGATGTAGACAAACTGCTAAGTTTGCAGGAATTGTCCAAGGAGTTGTTGTCCAGATAACAAAACGATCACCAACTTGCACAGGACCTTTGGCTTCAGTTACATCAAACGCAACAAAGATAGCCCAATCCGTACGATCATGATATTCAATTTCAGCTTCAGCTAAAGCTGATTCAGATGATGGTGACCAATAAACAGGTTTTAAACCTTTATAGATTAAACCATCCATCGCCATCTTGCCGAAGATTTCAATTTGACGTCCTTCAAATTCAGGTTGAAGTGTTGCATAGAAATGATCATAGTCAGCAATAGTTCCTAAGGCTTTCATATCATCCATTTGTTTTTGGATTTGTTCACGTGCATAAACATCACAAAGCTCTCTAAATGCAGCAAGTGACATTTCTTTTCGATTGTGACCTAATTTAGTGATTGCTGTTTCGATTGGTAAACCATGTGTATCCCATCCTGGAACAAAACGTGAAGAATAACCCATATGAAAGTGTGAACGCCAAACTAAATCTTTAAGTGTACGGTTCATCGCATGACCAATATGAATATTTCCATTGGCATATGGCGGACCATCATGTAAAACATAAGGGGTCTTATCTTTGTTTTTTTCTTGCATTGCGACATATAAGTCTAAATCTGCCCAACGTTTTTGAAATGCAGGTTCTTTTTTTATTAAGTTCCCTCTCATTTCAAATTCTGTTTTTGGCATTAATAAGGTATCTTTGTAATCCATCACGTAATCTCCTTTTAAATAAAAAAAACGCCCTATCTAAGGACGCTTTTGCGTGGTACCACCTTAGTTCAAGACCATAAGATCTTGCACTCAAAACATTTAACGCATGTTTTACGAACAATATTTATAACAAGTGATGTCTCTTCAATTCTCTTCACGCTCTGTTTCAGCTTTATCAGAGCTCTCTTGTGGATCCAAGAATTGTGGCGCGTCTTGTTTACTGTTAACAATATCCATCATTTTTAATGCTGGAACACTAGGAATTTTAAACGCTTCTAGGCTTAGAGTCAAGGCTTCAAGCTTTTCTTTCATATCTGCTTTAACTTCTTTTGCTTCACCAGATATTCGCGCAATCTCTACTAAAACCATTTTAGCCGTGCTTAATGCTTCTTTTAATATTGTATCTGCATTGTTTTGTGCAGAAGCAATAACAGCATTGGCTTCACGTAAAGCTAAGCGTGCAATATCATCAGCCGCTTTCTCACGAACATTTATTTCACTCATCAGTGAATGATAGCGTTCTTTAATAAGCAATAACTGATCAGAAGCTGCTTGTGCTTCTTTCATATAAGAAGCTAATTGTTGTTCCTTTTGTTGCAAGTCAAAAGTTAAGCGGTCAATTTCATTATCAACCGCAAATCGATCATATCCTTTTTTAAGTATTCGAAACTTTGCTTGCTTTTCGTCCATTATCTTTTCCTAATTACTCGTCAGATGCGTCAACTTGGATTTTTCCATGAACACCAACACCTTTAGGTGCACATAAAATAACATTAGCACCAATCTTTTGAATTGAACCATCTAAAGCGAAAATAACACCTGTTAAAAAATCAATTGTACGTTGTGAAAACTCACGATTTAATCGATGTAAATTAACAACAGCTGCTCTTTTGTCTTTTAAATGCCGTGCAATATCTTCTGCTTCATCAAATGATCTAGGCTCAAAAAGAACCATTTTTGTATCACTCGCTACTTTTGTAAAACTTTTATTGGCAGGTGCCTCATAGTCACTTAGCGGTAAATCTTCTTCGTCAAACTCCAACTCATCTTCAACAGGAGCTGTAAAATTTTTAATCTTATCCATGATGCCCATAATTATTCACCTCTATATTCATCAATACTCACATTATAACAATAAAATCGGATGCAACGCACCCGATTTTAGAACTTATTTAAGCTGTTTCTAGTAGGCCATATCCACCGTCTAAGCGTTTATAGACAACTGAGATTGTTTTATCTTCCTCATCTGTATAAATGAAGAATGAGTGTCCTAACATTTCCATTTGCATAATCGCATCATCTAAGGACATTTCCTCAGCATCAACGGTCTTAGTACGAACAACTTCACCCGCTTCATCATTTTCAACAGCTTGGATAGCCTCTTCAACAAATTTCTTTGATAGTTTTTCATTATGTTTACGAGATAATCGTGTTTTTTGTCTTCTAATTTGATCTTCGAGTTTATCCATCGCGAGATCTAAGGCATTGTAGTAATCAGGATTACGTATTTCAGCGCGTAGTACGCCAACTTTGGTAAAAATTGTGATTTCTACCTTTAGGGAGTTGTTGTACACTTTGACTGTAACATTGGCATTTGTTTCTTCATCAATTTGGAAGAACTTTTCTAGCATTGACAATTTCTTTTCAGTCGTGTCGTGCATGGCTTGGGTTATGGTAACATTTTTACCATGAATGTGGAGTTTCATATAATTCACATCCTCCTTATACTTTAATTATACGCCTGAAATGAAGAAAGACATCCCTTATGAATGTCTTAATTTTATGTTAAAATATGGGTAACATGCGCACTTGTTGCATTTGTTACTGAAAATTTTTCTGAAAGAAACTTAACGCATTCATATGCGTTATTTTTTTTATTTCAGTTTGACTAAAGCCCTCTTTTTCTAAAGCGATAATTAGATTTTGATTGTCTCTTGCACTTTGAATATGTTTTGCCATTGAGTTAATCCCAAATGGTTCATCCAAATAATCCATATAATCAAAGCCACACGCTAAATGGTTTATACCGCCCATATCAGCAATATATCTTGCATGTTTGGCTAAGTGATAAACATCTTGTTTACTTTCGTCATCAGAAACAAAATATCGAACCGCATTTAATCCAATAAGTCCATCTTGATCAATCAGTGCTTTAATCTGTTGATCACTTAAGTTACGATCAACATTCGCAAAGTGTCTTGCATTAGAATGTGTCGCAATCACAGGTTTTTGTGAAAATTCTAAAACATCCCAAAAACTTTTTTCATTTAAATGAGAAACATCAACCGTCATTCCTATTTTGTTCATATGTTCAACCGCAACTTTACCCAATTCAGTTAGACCACGACTAGGATTACTACGCGCACCAGTCGCAAGATTGTTTTCTTCATTCCAAGTTAAAGAAGCGATTCTAACACCTAAGTCATAAAAATGATCCAAGTGAGTGATAACTTCATCTTCAATAAAACACATTCCTTCGATAGTCATTAAGCCATTAACTTTATCTTGATTTAATTTTCCACCTGTATAAGGCACAATCAAATCAGCATTTGCTTTAATTTGTTGGTGAAGAAATTCCATCATTTCATAGGCATCATCTAAATTTTCTTTTCCCTCAAAGAAAGATACTAGCCCAACCGCAAAGTTTTCCCCAGCAATTAATTTTGGTAAATGATAGTCTCTAAATACAGTTGCATTGCCTTTATGTTTTTCATTTATAATGTGATAACCAATATCAGCGTGTAGATCAATTACTTTCATAAATACTTCCATAGTATTGCATTTCTTCTGCATGTTCTTTACCAGTATCATAACTTAAATTTCCAATGATACTTAAACATTGATCCAATGAGCCATTATGATAAATAACTTCATTTAAACTTTCTAAAATGGCTTGACCTTTAAGTATTGCTTTATCATATAAGTCCAAGAAACTTTCAGTAGATAATTCAGTTTCATCACTTGGATGATTCCAAGTTTGATGTTTTAAATTTAATACATCATGTTTTTTATCTAACTTACCTTGAACCATATGAGAACTAAAGTTCCAATCTTGTTTAGCCGCTTTCTCACCCGCTTGAATCCATGCGAATTTCAAATTATGCGGATCAAACAACCACTTAACAACTTTTGGCATGGTTTCAAAACATTCAAGATATGTACTTTCATCTTCGTCAACACCATATACATTTTTTACAGTATTCGCATAATATTTAGATAGTACATCTCTAACCTTCTTAGTAGAACTAACCAGACCAACCGCATCTATATGGGCTAAATCAAGTTTTTTAATTTGTTTAACCATAACCGTATCAATCATTGATTCTAAACGATAATGCCAATACTTAGTTTCACCCTTCATTTCACCAGAGTGAAAAAACACAAAGGGATGTGCATTGGTATCTAAGGCGTAATGCATCAAATGCCCTGCAAGATAAGCAAGTTGTATTTCTTTAGATTCATAATTTTCTTCATCTAAGCAAGCTTGAATGGCTTCTCTATAAAAATCATTAATCTTTTCTGTATGTACAATATTCCCGATAGTGTGAACTTTCTTATTATTAGACTGATCCTGCCATGGAAATGTTCGATAATAAAACAAAAAATCAGGACCACTACTCCCCATCGCATAAACTTGATTATGTTTTTGAATCACAGATTTTAATTCACATTTTTGTATATTTTGAAGAATATCGTTTGCACATAATGCATGAGTAATGTAATTAGGCATTTAGTTTCTCCTTATAGATTTCCTGTACCCACTCAAAAACTTTAACCATTGCATAAGTATCCATACGACAATAAGATAATAAAGCTTCACGCATAATGTCATCACTTTCTTCATCTTGCATCGTGCGATAGTGGGCAACAGCTTCCATACCATGTGAGATAGCTAAGTTTTCATAGGTCAAAGATGGGTCAATAACCTTAATAATTTGTTTTAATGAAAATTGACCTTCCATTTTTTCATCATAGATAACACCTGAAATGAAAAGTGTCGCCAAATCTACAAATCGATGAATTATAGAATTTATGCGTTCTTTATATTCAGGAAATTGTGTAGCCAACTCTTTAAGTCGAATAACTTCAGCTCCAAATGCATTATAGGCAAGAATTGGACCTTTCTCAGGTATATCATTTAAAAGTGATTCAATAAAAGCTCGTCTTGTATCCCCTTCACCTAAAAATTCCTTATGTTTTAACTCTCCATTTTCAATGATGTGTAAAGAATATTGAAAAGGTAGAACATCAAAAGCTCTCATACCTTCATAGGGTGGAATTCCGAAAGTATCCCATTCAAAATCCACAAAACTCACAATCTCTTGATTATATGCTTTTAACCAATTACCTAAAGCTAAAATATCTACAAACCGATTTTGTGTTAAATAACATTGTAGTTGCGCATAATCAGAACGACTTAACGGGGCTGTATATTTTTCAGGATTCTCAAATCGATCTAATAATTTCTTAGAAATTTTTAAAGGTTCTTCTTTAAACTCTGGAAAACAAGTTTTAAAAAAAGAACAACGTTGACCTAAAGGACAATCTTCTAAATCAGTGTCAAATTCATCCAATTCTTGAATAGCTCTCATCTGTTCAATGCTTGATTTAATATTGATGTTTTTCTTACGACAAAGTTCAAGAATATCCCCTTGATCATAGCCGCTCTGTTTTAAAAAACGCGAAGATAAACTAAAACATGCATGAATATCTAAACTTTCTTCCCGAACATAGTTTTTATTAAAATACATGACATTCACTTGAGTGATTTCTAAGTCATTATTTTCTAAGACATAAATAACCGTTGCATAATACGTACGATCTTCAATTTTTGGATGTGAAGATAGAGATGTGAAATAAACTTCAACACTTGATTCAGTAACATGAAGTGCAGGTACTTTTACACGTAAACCTTCAAATTCAAAACGAGCGTTCAATACCCACTCATTGTTTTTAACAAGTTCAAGGGACTGTGATGCATCCATTCCCCTTTCACCCATAGCATAACTTTCTAAGGATAATTTTTGAATTAATGCATCTTTAAGTGACATTTGCATTTGTGTAAACGAAAAATGTGCTGGTCTTTCAGATCGTAGTCTTTGCCAGAACATTTTAGGACAAGTTGAATATGCTCTTAAGTCAGAATAATGATAACTAAACATTGTATAATTCTACGCCCAATCCAAACGTTTGTGCAACTGCAGGATGAATACATTTGCCTTGGTGCGTATTTATAGCACTCATTAAGTGTTGATCTTTTAAAACAGCTTTAGCTAGTCCATTGTCAGCTATAAGGAGTTCATAATGGAAAGCTGCATTGGTTAAAGAGATCGTTGAAGTCATCGCTACAGCTCCTGGCATATTCGCAACACAGTAATGTACGATACCATCAACCACAAAGATTGGATCGTTGTGGGTTGTTGGATGACTCATTTCAAAGCATCCACCTTGATCAATTGCTATATCAACTAAAACACTACCATTTTCCATTAATCCTAGTTGTTTTCTAGAAATTAAATGAGGTGTTTTTGCGCCTGCAACCAAAACGGCACCAATAACGACATCCATGTTGGGTAAAAGAGATTCAATCATTGCCTTAGTACTGTATAAAGTTTGAATACGATCCCCAAAAATGTGTTCAATATATTCTAATTTTGAAATATTCTTATCCATAATGGTAACATTTGCACCCATTCCAACAGCTACTTTTGCAGCATTCATACCCGCATTACCCGCGCCTAAAATAAGGATATTACCTTTTTTAACACCAGGTACACCTGCGAGTAATACACCTTTCCCACCCATTGGTTTCTCGAGATATTTTGCTGCTTCTTGTATACTCAAGCGACCTGCAATCTCACTCATAGGCATTAATAATGGTAATGTTTGATCTACGTCTAGTGTCTCATAAGCTAGAGCCGTCATTTTTGATTCTAATAAAGCTCTCGTTAAACTCTCGTTAGCAGCTAAGTGTAAGTAGGTAAAAAGAATTAAATCTTCTCTAAAGTACTGATACTCACTCTCTAGTGGTTCTTTTACTTTTATTAAAAGCTCTGCATTATTCCAAACATTTTTTGCTGATTCAATGATTTGTGCTCCCATTATCTCGTAACTTTCATCACTGAATCCAGAGCCAAGTCCAGCACCCTTTTCAATAAATACTTGATGACCATGTTCTACAAACGTATGGACATGTTCTGGTATTAAGCCAACCCGATACTCTTGTGTTTTTATTTCTTTAACACAACCTATTTTCATAAGTGTAATCCTCACTCATTCTCTTATTTTATTTTAACACTAAAAAAGAATGGTTTATGCCATCCTTTACAGGTCTATACGTAAATATCCTTGCCAATCTGGTTTTAAATCAGCTTTTACATCTGCTTTAATCGCACATACATATCCACTATACAAACTATTCAACAAAGGACTTTTATTGATTTCAATAATCGAATCTACATGTTCTTGAACAAGATTTCCAAACAATTTTGAAGCATCACGTTTCACATCTTCTAAATTTGTACCTACCAGAAATTCAAAACGATGAATTTCTTCCATTAAATCCTTCGAATAAGCACCTAAATGTAAGAAGTAAGCCTTGTCACTTATTTCATTTTCTGATATTTCAATTTTATATCCATTAATCTGCTTTAAAACTTTATAACTATCTAAATGTAATTTTAAATCTAAACCATACCAATGCTCTCTTAAAACTTCTATACATTCCTCTAAATTTCGCGCAATAATAAATTGAACATCATGCACTTCAATAAGCGCACCTTCTGCTTTGCCACCCAAGTGAATCATAAATAATTTTTTCATATAGACTCCAATCCTCTATATTGTACAAAAAAAGAATGACGTGGTCATTCTTCGAATAAAATACAAACTGGTTCAAAAGCTTCAATATCTTTTTGTAGAATAGATAATTTACCTGTTCTTTCATCTCTTTCAAATAACACTAAATTATTTGAATCTAAGTTGCCAACCACAACATACTTACCACATGGTGAAATATTGAAGTCACGGGGTTGAACTCCATAACTTGGTACATTTTCAACCCAAGTTAATGTTTCATTTACAGAGAACACTGTAAGTGAATCATGTCCACGATTTGATACATATAAGAATTTTCCATCAGGTGATAAACGAATAGCTGCACCCCATCGTTGTGCATCATCGTCATCTAAGCAAGAAACAACTTGTAAAACTTCAGTTCCAGTTTTTGTTCTCTTAAGTACAATAACTTCTGAAGATAATTCAGTAAAGACATATACGAGTTTTGTTTCAGGATGTACAACTGCATGGCGTGGTCCACTACCTTGTGCAGCTTTATAAGTATGTTCTAAAGTTAATTTTTGATCTTTTACACTATAGAAATAAACTTCATCATTACCTAAGTTACAAACCACAACTTCATCAAGTTCTTTTGAGTAAACTACATAGTGTGCTTTTGAACCTTCAGCATATTGAAATTTTTCAACATCAACGAGTTGTCCATTCTCAACTTTATAGGTGTTAATACGACCGCCGTGATAGTTTGCAGAATATACAAGTTCATTCTTTTTATCATAGGATACATAACAGGGTGGCGCTCCTGCTTCAGTGACTTGATTAACAAGTTCACCATCTTTAAAGTAAGCAACACCACCTTGGTCTCCATCTTTAACAACTGAAAATACATTTCCTTCAAACTCATCCAAATAAGTCGGATTATCCACTTTATTCCATAAGTCTAATTTAATTTGATTATCAACAAGTTCAGCAAGATAAATCCCTTCGCTTGTTTTCTTTGTATACGTTCCAATTTTAAATTTCATTTCCAATTACCTCAAAAATAGTTTAAAAGAAACTTGCAATCTTATCAACAAAAGCGCTTGAGCATATGAGTAGATTAAAATGCTTACTAAAAGTAAGATGTGTTTATGAAAAAGACACTCAATTTAATCAATTCAAAATCACTCTTAAGTGTTGATACTGAACTATCTCGTGTTTATGGACAAACAAATCATTTAGATCAAATGATTGAATTTTATACATCTGTTTTAAGACTTAAAGTTCATAAAAAAGAAAATGATAAAGTTTATCTAGGAACTGAAACTAAAATACTTATTAAAATTGGACAAGTAAATCCAATTAAAGAAGTATCAAATCATAGTTCGCTCTATCACTTAGCTATTCATTATCCAAGTGAACTTGAATTCGCAAAAGCACTAAAGCATTTAGATAATATTCATTATCCTCATAGTCCAACCGATCATGGTTATTCTAAAACAACGTATTTAACTGATCCTGATGGCAATACCATTGAACTTTATATTCGTACACCTAACCGTAGCGAATACATTCAAGATGGACAAACAATCTATGTGAAATATGAAGATGGAAGCATTGGCAATGGACGTGATCCATTAGATATGAATGAAGTTTATTCTCATATTAAAGACAACACAGAAATTGATACAATCATTAGTAATGATGCAAGTATTGGTCATGTTCATATTTATGCAAGTAGTGTAGAAGAATCTTATAAATTCTATACAGACATTGTGGGTTTTGCACAAGGTATTGTCTATGAGCCCTTCCATATGGCTGATGTAGGACTCAATGGAAATAAATATCACATGATTGCCTTTAATGAATGGAAAGGTCCTTTATTAAAATCAAATAATTTCATTAAAGCTTTCACCGCATTTCAATTAAAACTCAGTTCAAGAGATTACAGTGATTTACTGAAACGCTTAAAAGAAAACAATATTCCAACTAAAGAAGTTAATGGGAAAATTATTTTCCAAGACCCTAATGGTATACAGATTAATCTATTAAAAAAGTAGTGGAGAAATATCCACTACTTTTTACATTACTTATTATTAATTGCAGCGTGAGCAGCAGCTAAGCGTGCAATAGGAACTCTAAATGGAGAACAAGATACATAATTAAGTCCAACACGATGACAGAAGTCAATTGATGAAGGATCACCACCATGTTCACCACAAATACCGAGTTTGATATTTGGACGAGTTTTCTTACCTAATTTACATGCCATGTCTACAAGTTTTCCGACACCATTTTGGTCTAAACGAGCAAATGGATCAGATTCATAAATTTTAGAATCATAGTAATGATTTAAGAAAGCTCCAGCATCATCACGTGAGAAACCGAATGTCATTTGAGTTAAGTCATTAGTTCCAAAAGAGAAGAATTCAGCTTCTGTTGCGATTTCATCTGCTAATAATGCAGCACGAGGGATTTCAATCATGGTACCAACCATGTATTCAATCTTTACATCACTCTTCGCAATAATTTCATCAGCTGTTTTCACTACGATGTCCTTAACAAACTTGAGTTCTTTTACATCGCCAACTAAAGGAATCATGATTTCTGGTTTGATATGGAATTCAGGATGTTTTTTAGTCACATTTAAGGCAGCTTCAATAACAGCTTGTGTTTGCATTTCAGCAATTTCAGGGTAGGAAACAGCTAAACGGCAACCACGATGGCCCATCATTGGGTTAAACTCATGAAGTGAAGAAATAATCGCATTTAAATCAGCCACTTCCATTTTCATTTCTTTTGCTAATTCAACGATATCTTCTTGATCACTTGGTAAGAATTCATGTAGAGGTGGATCTAAGTAACGAATGGTTACTGGACGATCTTCCATCGCCATATATATACCTTCAAAATCAGATCTTTGCATTGGTAAAAGTTTCGCTAATGCAGCACGACGTTGTTCTTCTGTTTTAGAAACAATCATCTCACGTACAGCTTGAATACGATCACCTTCAAAGAACATATGTTCGGTACGAGTTAAACCAATACCTTCAGCCCCAAAGGCAACTGCTTGAGCGGCATCTTTTGGAGTATCAGCATTCGTACGTACTTTTAAAGTTCTAATTTCATCAGCCCAGCCCATTAAGGTTTCAAAGTCACCAGTAATGCTTGCAGGCATGGTTTTAATATTGTCACCATAAATAGTTCCAGTTGAACCATCTAATGAAATAAAGTCACCTTCTTTAAATGTTTTTCCACCTAAAGTAAAGGTCTTATCTTTTCCAAATTTGATATCACCACATCCTGATACGCAACAACGTCCCATACCACGAGCCACAACAGCCGCATGAGATGTCATACCACCACGAGCTGTTAAAATACCTTCAGCGACATACATCCCTTCAATATCTTCAGGAGATGTTTCAAGTCTAACTAAGATAACTTTTTCACCTCGTTTTTTCCATTCAACCGCATCATCTGCACTAAAGACAACTTTACCTGATGCAGCCCCAGGAGATGCTGGTAGAGCTTTTCCTACAACTGGCGCAACTTTTAGAGCTTCAGTATCAAATTGAGGGTGAAGTAGTGTATCTAATTGTTTAGGTTCAACCAAAAGAACAGCTTGTTCTTTATCAATCATACCTTCTGCAACTAAATCGACCGCAATTTTTAAAGCTGCTGCTGCAGTACGTTTACCATTGCGAGTTTGAAGCATATAGAGTTTACCTTTTTCAATTGTAAATTCCATATCTTGCATATTACGATAGTGATCTTCTAATTTATCGCAAATTTGAACGAATTCTTCATAAGCACTTGGCATAATTTTTGCGAGTTGATCAATGGTTTCAGGTGTTCTAATCCCTGCCACAACATCTTCTCCTTGAGCATTCATTAAGAATTCACCCATCAATTTCTTTTCACCGGTTGATGGATTACGAGTAAAAGCAACACCTGTACCAGAATCATCACCTGTATTACCAAAGACCATCATTTGAACATTAACAGCTGTTCCCCATGAATGAGGAATTTCATTCATTTTACGATAGTATATAGCACGTGGGTTATCCCATGATCTAAAGACAGCTTCAATCCCATCAATCATTTGCACAACAGGATCTTGTGGGAAATCCACACCTGTGTGTTCTTTATAGAACGCTTTAAACTTAACAACCATTTCTTTTAGGTCATCAGCGCTAAATTCAGTATCGAGTTTGATACCACGTTCTTCTTTCATTTCATCAATGATTTCTTCAAATTTCTTTTTTGATAATTCTTTAACGACATCTGAAAACATTTGAATGAAACGGCGGTATGAATCGTAGGCAAAACGTGGATTATTTGTTTGCGCTGCGACGACTTCTACCACGTCATCATTCATCCCTAGGTTTAAAACAGTATCCATCATACCAGGCATACTTGCGCGTGCACCAGATCTTACAGATACTAGTAATGGATTATTTTTATCTCCAAATTTTTTCCCAGTAATGGTTTCTAACTTCCCTAAATGTTCGAAGATTTCTTTTTCAATCTCTGAATGGATTTTCTTGCCGTCTTCATAGTAACGGGTACAAGCTTCAGTAGTAACAGTAAATCCTTGTGGTACAGGCATACCTAAATTAGTCATTTCGGCGAGGTTTGCCCCTTTACCTCCAAGAAGATTTTTCTGTGCTCCACTTCCTTCAGAGAACTGATAAACATATTTATGACTCATGTGTCCTCCTATTGTGTAAAACAAAAATCTAAGCGTTTTCATTATACTAGAGAATGCCATGTTCTTACAATTGAATCAGTGTTTTTTCACATTTGTTTTTTTTATTTTTTAAGCTTTAGACAAAAAGAAAAGGACAATAGTCCTCTTCTGTGTTTATAGTTTTTTGAGTGCTTCAGTAACGATTTCAAATTGTCGTTTATATTCCTCATATTTAGATTTTTCTTCATCTAATTTTGCAGCTGGTGCATTATTGACAAACTTAGGATTATTCAACATGCCTTCACTTCGTTTAATTTCACCCGTTAAACGTTTTAAATCTTTTTCTAAACGTGCTTTTTCAGCATCTTTATCAATTAACTTAGAACCATCAATAGAATATGATCCACCAGCGATTGGGCGTACCATTAGTTCACCTTCAATCGAAGCTGAAACACTTGTTTTAACAAGTTTTTCTAAGTAATCATTAAAATTGAATTCAGTATTTGATAAGCTAATTTCTAAAGGTTGAGAAGGTTTAATATCATACTCTGTACGTAGCGCACGAATATCACTTACTAAAGAGATGAGTTCAGAAACATCTTTTAAAGCTGCTTCATTATTAAACCCATAGGCACTTGGCCATGATTGAATACATAACGCTCCCTCTTCAAAGTTTTCAAAGATCTTTTCTGTGACAAAAGGAATAGATGGATGTAATAGTTTAAGAATATTTCGGAGTACTGAAACTAAGGTTTGTTTTGTACCCTCTTTAAGTTTTTCATCATCAGAGTTTAAGTTAGCTTTTGATAATTCGATATACCAAGAACAATAATCATTCCATACAAAATCATATAGGAAACCACCAGCTAGTGAGAATTCAAATTTTTCCATTGCGGCAGTTACTTTTTCTAAGGTTTCATCAAAGCGCTCACTTATCCATAAATCAATGGCAGATAAATCTTCAACTTTTAATTGCTTAGGCTCAAATGACTCATCTGTGTTCATTAAGACAAATCTTGATGCATTCCAAAGTTTATTTATAAAATTCCATGCAGCATCCATTTTTTCTTCTGAATATCGAAGATCTAAACCAGGTGCAGAATTAGTCGTCAAGAAGAAACGAAGTGCATCTGCCCCATACTGATCAATGACATCCATCGGATCAACCCCATTACCTAAAGATTTAGACATCTTGCGACCTTCACTATCACGAATTAATCCATGAATTAAAACATGTTTAAACGGACGATCATGCATAAATTCTATCGATTGGAAAACCATACGAGATACCCAGAAGAAAATAATGTCATAACCAGTAACAAGTACATCCGTTGGGAAGAAACGAGCAACATCCTCTGTTTTCTCCGGCCAACCAAGTGTACTAAATGGCCATAATGCACTAGAGAACCAAGTATCCAAGACATCTTCATCTTGATGCCAACCATCACCTGGACACTCTACTTGAACTTTTACTTCATCATTTTTATACCAAGCAGGAATACGATGACCCCACCAAATTTGACGAGATACACACCAGTCCTGGATATTACTCATCCAATTTGTGAGAATGCTTTCAAAACGATCTGGCACAAAGTTAACTTTGTTTTCGGGATCTTTCTGCCATTCTAAAACTTGTTGAGCTAAAGGTTCCATCTTAACAAACCATTGCGGCATAACCATAACTTCAACAACAGCGTCTGTACGCTCAGAATGACCCACTTCATGGGTGTGATCTTCAACTCTAACCATTAAACCTTCTTTGATGAGTTTTTCAGCAATCGCAAGACGTCCAGTCACACGATCCATGCCTTCAAATTCCATCGCATGCTCATTTAAAAGACCATCAGGATTAATTGATTCACGTACTGGAAGATTATTCTTAATTAAAATTTCATAGTCACCATTACCATGGGCACTACATTTCATTGCCCCTGAACCAAATTCCATATCGATATATTCATCAGTAATGATTGGAACGGCTTCTTTTCTAAATGGTGTTATAACTCTTTTGCCAACAATGTCTTTATAACGATCATCATCAGGATGTACGACAACAGCTGTGTCTGAAGCCAGTGTTTCAAGACGCGTGGTCGCTATTTCTAAATATTTACTTGGATCATCCTCAAAGAAGTATTTAAGGTAGTACATTTTACCTTGTTCAGTTCTATGAATAACTTCAATATTACTTAAAGCTGTTTGGGCAGCAGGATCCCAATTTATAGGACGTGTACCACGATAGATAAGTCCTTTATTGTAAAGATCAATAAAGACTTTATTAACCGCTTTGTTTAAACCATCATCCAATGTAAAACGCTCACGTGAATAATCAAGTGAAAGACCCATCTTGCCCCATTGAGCACGAATGTGTCGAGCGTATTCTTCTTTCCATTCCCACGCTTTATCTAAGAAAGCTTCACGTCCAATATCATAACGAGAAATCCCACTTTCTTTTAAACGTGCATCAACCTTAGCTTGGGTTGCGATACCGGCATGATCCATCCCTGGTAACCACAACATATCAAAACCTTGCATACGTTTAAAACGCGCAATGATATCTTGTAAAGATACATCCCATGCATGTCCTAAATGAAGTTTACCCGTTACATTTGGTGGTGGAATAACAATTGTAAATGGTTTTTTATCCGGATCATTGGCTTCAAAATGCCCTTCTTTAATCCATGATAGATATTGTCCATCTTCAACATTGCTACTGTTGTATTTGTTTTCTAAGATATTTTTCATAGCTTCCTCCAATAAAAAAAGGCAGTTCAAGGACGTTTAATTAAACGTGGTACCACCTTAGATTTCTTAAATAACTTAAGCTCTAGACTATTTAACGCATAGTTTACGGAAACACCTACTTTTTTCAGTGTTCAACAATTCAGAATGACTTATCCCTTACCTTTGGTTTTGTTTCATCGACCCAAAACTTTCTATATGACCCAGTAAGTCTTTTTTTCTGTTTTTTGTGTTTTTACAAAATATAGTATATCAAAGACAAAAAATTAATCAATCACACTTCATAATGTCTATCATAGATGGAAAACTCACAACCACAATACTCTTGCCGATAAATGCCTAAATCCTTCGCAATATTAATGCTGAAATTTAAACCATTCGCTTTTTTAAAATCAGAGAAGAAATATTTGATATTAGGATATCCCTTGGCTAAACGAGTTGCGATTTCATTGATTTTCTTTGAACTTTTTTGACGTGATATCGTCATAACAGTTGTCACATATTCAAAGCCATGAGTATCTGCATACTTTAGTGCTTGTGTAATACGAAGTGCATAACACATCCCACATCTTTGTCTGCCTTCTTTATCATCTTTTCTTTTTTCTAAGAAAATCGATTTATAAGATTCATAATCATAGGGTTCGTCTACAATTTGTATATTAGATTGATATTTCTCATTAAAGAATTCCACATATCTTCTAAGTTCCCCTAAACGATTTTCATACTCTTCAGCCGGATAAATATTTGAGTTGTTGTAGTAAAGTGTTATATCAAAAATCTCATGTAGATATTCAAGTGGCCAAGCATTACATACCGCACAACATGACTGCATCAAAAGTTTAGGTTTATAGCCTAATGACTTTACATGTTCAATTTCTTGAAGTTCCCATTGACGAGTGTTTTGTGGTTCTTTATTTTTCATAGAATTAACATCGCATCACCAAAGCTAAAGAAACGATAATCATTCTCTATCGCAACTTGGTATGCATTTAAGACTTTTTCTTTATCATAGAATGCACTCACCAACATCACAAGTGTACTTTTTGGTAAATGAAAATTAGTGATTAATGTATCCACAGCTTTAAAGCCATACCCAGGGGTAATAAAGATATTGGTATCACTAAACTCTTCCACAAATTTTCCATGTTTTTGCATTTGTGATTCTAGCGTTCTGACACTTGTTGTCCCAACCGCAATAATTCGTCTGTTTTCTGCCTTTGCCTTATTTAATGCATCAGCACTTGCTTTAGATACTTGATAATGTTCGGTATGCATCACATGATTGGATACATCATCAACATCTACCGGCTTAAACGTACCTAAGCCGACATGTAATACAATTTTAACGATTTCTACGCCCTTTTCTTCAATTTTCTTAAGTAGATCAGGGGTAAAGTGTAAACCCGCTGTAGGCGCTGCTGCAGAGCCTAATTCTTTCGCATAAACAGTTTGATAGCGTTCTGGATCTTCTAATTTTTCTTTTATATAAGGCGGTAATGGCATAACCCCTAATTCATTTAAAATTTCTAAGAATAGTCCATTACTAATCATTTTAAAATGACGTAAACCATTCTCTAAGATTTTAGTGCATTCAAGTCTAAGCTTTCCATCACCAAAATTAACTATTGTACCTATTTTAACAGCTCGTGCATTTCTTACCATTGCTTCAATTTGATGATTGGTATCTAATATTAATAATTCAATATGAGCACCAGTACCCTCTTTCAAACCAAAAAGACGAGCAGGTAAAACACGTGATTCATTTAAGACTAAAACATCACCTTGTTTTAGATAGTCTAAAACATCATAAAAATGTTTATGCTCAATTGAATCATTGCCGCGATTTAAAACAAGTAGTTTTGAACTACTTCTGTCTTTGAGCGGAAATTGCGCTATTTTATCTTTTGGTAAATCAAAATCAAAATCTGATGTCTTCATTTAAAATCCTTTAGAATCAACACTATTTAAATTATATTTTTCAAAAAGTTCATTTTTAAAATCTAAGAAACGATCTTCATTAATCGCCAACCTAATATCTTCACTTAGTTTAAGTAAGAAACGTAAATTATGAATAGATAATAATCTCATTCCTAAACCTTCATTACATTTCACTAAGTGTCTTAAATAAGCTCTCGTATAGTTCTTACAGGTATAACAATCACATTCATGATCTAAAGCTGTAAAATCTTCTTCAAACTTTTTATTCGTTATATTAATACGACCATGAGAACTCATAATGGTCCCATGTCTTGCGATACGCGTAGGCAAAACACAATCAAACATATCAACACCACGTAAAACACCTTCTAAAATCGCATCCGTTGTCCCAACACCCATTAGATACCTTGGTTTTTCAAGTGGTAAATGTTTAATCGCATAATCAATCATCTTATACATGACTTCTTTAGATTCGCCGACTGACGTTCCACCAATGGAATATCCAGGAAAATCTAAATCAACTAAAGCTTTTGCGCTTCTTTCACGCAAATCTTCGTATTCACCACCTTGAACAATTCCAAACAACATTTGATTTTCATTCTTATGGTGTTCTTTCCCACGTTTCGCCCATCTTGTCGTTCGGTCTACTGAATCTTTCATATAAGCATGGGTACTTGGATAGGCAGGACATTCATCTAGAGACATGATGATATCTGCCCCTAATGAATTTTGTATTTCTATTGCTTTTTCAGGAGACAAGAAAAGCGCATCTCCATTAAGATGTGATTTAAAATGCACACCTTCTTCTTTGATTTGACGAGTATCAGCTAATGAAAAAACTTGAAATCCACCACTATCAGTGAGAATTGGTCCATCATAATTCATAAATTTATGTAGACCACCTGCTTTTTCAACAATTTTTTCACCAGGTCTAAGCCATAAGTGATAGGTATTTGAAAGAATGACTTGTGAGCCCATTTCTTTGAGTTCTTCAGGTGATATAAATTTAACACTCGCAAGTGTACCAACTGGCATAAACATCGGTGTTAAGACTGAACCATGTGGCGTGTGTAAAATGCCAGTTCTTGCGCCAGATTGTTTACAGGTGTGTATTACTTCAAACTTAAAAGGCGAAGACATTACTCACTATCCACCTTGGCTGCACGTTTGGCATTTTTACGATCAATCGCGGTTAAGTAACGCTTACGTAAACGAATCGCATCTGGTGTAACTTCAACAAGTTCATCTTCATTGATGAATTCAATCGCATATTCTAAATTAATTTCACGAGGTGGAACTAAACGCATTGCTTCATCATTACCTGATGATCGAATAGCGGTTTGTTTTTTATTTTTTGTAGGATTAATATCCATATCCAAATCACGAGAGCTCATCCCAACAATCATCCCTGTATAAACTTCAGTTTGTGGATGAATAAAGAACATCCCTCTTTCTTGCAGATTAAAGATAGAGTATGTCATCGCAACCCCGGTTTCAGTTGAAATCATAGCCCCATTACTTCTTTCAGGGAGTTCTCCAATATATGGTGTATACCCACTAAATTGGCGAATAATCGTTCCTTCACCACGAGTATCATTGATGAATTCAGTTCGATAACCAAATAAAGCACGCGTTGCGATTTCCCAAACGATGGTCACATAACCATTTTTTTCATCCATTGTCTTCATTTCAGCTTTGCGTAAGTTCAGTTTTGAAATAACAGAACCAGAGTATTGTTCAGGAATGGTTGTGATAACTTCTTCTTTAGGTTCAAAACGTTTACCATCAATATAACGATAGATAACTTCAGGTTTCGCAATCGCAAGTTCATAACCTTCACGACGCATATTTTCAACTAGAATTGTTAAATGTAGTTCACCACGACCTGATACTTTAAAACGATCTGGTGAATCCGTTTCTTCAACTCTTAAACCAACATTAACCTCTAATTCTTTAAATAAACGATCTCTTAAATTACGAGATGTGACATATTTGCCTGATTTTCCGGCAAATGGTGAAGAATTAACCATAAAAGTCATCGACAAAGTTGGCTCTTCTATTGCGATATGTTCAAGTGGCTGAATATCATTTGGATCACATAAAGAATCTCCAATCATAATGTCTTGAATTCCACCAATTAAGACGATATCGCCACTATGCGCTTCTTTAATCGCAGTTCTTTTTAAACCTTCATAATTAAATAATTGCGCAACTGAATGCTTAATTTGAGAATTTCCTCTAACAACGGTTACTTGTTGACCTTGTTTTAGAGTCCCTTTGTATAAACGTCCAATCCCAATACGGCCAATATAATCATCGTAAGCCAAAGCAGACACCTGCATTTGTGTCGCTTCTTCATCTCTATTTTGATAAGCCCCAACATGTTCAACAATGGTTTCAAATAAAGGCGTTAAATCAGTTGAATTATCTTCTAAACTACGCTTAACAATACCTTCTTTCGCAATTCCATAAAGAATCGGGAAGTCTAATTGATCGTCATTCGCATCAAGTGAAATAAATAAGTCATACACTAAGTCCACAACTTCTTCTGCTCGTTGATCCTTTTTATCAATTTTATTAATTAAAAGAATTGGATTTAAACCCATTTCTAAAGATTTCGATAAGACAAATCGAGTTTGTGGCATTGGTCCCTCAGCTGAATCAACAAGTAAAATAACGGTATCAACTGTTTTAATAATTCGTTCAACTTCACTTGAAAAGTCGGCATGCCCTGGAGTATCCACAATATTAATTTTGTAGCCTTCATGAATAATGGAACAGTTTTTAGAATAGATCGTGATTCCACGCTCTCTTTCTAAGGCATTTGAATCCATAACTTGGTCTACAACTTGTTCATTTGATCTAAATACGCCGCTTTGTTTTAAGAATGCATCGACGAGTGTACTCTTCCCTGCATCAACGTGGGCAATAACGGCAATATTGATAATTTCTTTATCTCTCATATATAATTCCTCTTTAACTTGTGTATTCTAACACATTTTAGACAAAATCTTTCACTTTGCTAACACATATCATTTTATTAAACAGTTTATAATTTAGACAAGGTTAAAAAAGTAAACCTAACGATAAACCTTTGAATCTCTTCATATCCCTCCATGTTAATTGGTTTATCGAATAATGATGAAAAGCGAGTGACTCTCGCTTTTTATTTTCTTATGTATAATAGAGCCATGTCTAAAATAGAAAAACACTTAGAAAAATGGTATTTAGAAAACCAAAGACCACTTATATTTAGAGAAAACAGAGAACCTTATCGTATATGGGTTTCAGAGATTATGGCTCAACAAACTCAAATCGATACCTTAATCCCTTACTATATCAATTGGATGAATCAATTTAAAAGTATTGATGATGTTGCCAATGCAAAAGAAGAAGACATCTTAAAGGCATGGGAAGGTTTAGGTTATTACTCTCGAGCACGAAATCTTCAAAAAGCCGCTAAAGATATCCAAGCAAATCATCAATCAAAATTTCCACAAACACGTGATGAAATCATAAAACTAGCAGGTATAGGTCCTTATACTGCAAGTGCGATTGCTTCAATTTGTTTTGATGAAAAATGTGCAGCCATTGATGGAAATGTTAAACGAGTATTAGCACGATTATTTATGCTTGATTCCGAAGGTAAAACATTTATGAGTGAAATTGATAACACCATCATTAAATGGATGGATCAAGTTAAGCCTCATATTTTAACGCAAGCGATTATGGAATTAGGTGCTTTAATTTGTAATAAAAAAGCACAATGTGATATTTGTCCTTTAAATAAAGATTGTTTAGCTTATAAAAATGACAAAGTAAATGATTATCCTAAAGTAAAAACTAAGCTTAAACAAAAACATGAACACAAATCAGTATTATATTTAATCAATAAAGACAAGAAAATCGCATTAACTTTAGATCATTATGATTCTTTAATGAAAGGTTACTATCGTTTACCTGAAGTTCAACAAACAGCTATTGATATCAAAAAAATTAAAAAAGACACGCAGTTAACACATGTCTTTTCACATAAGATATGGGATGTTGATTTTTATCAACTTGAAGTCAGTGAAGATTATAATTTTGAATGGTTTGATGAAAGTGAAATTAAAGACTTACCTATCATCACCCTTCATCGCAAATACCTAGATTCTAAATCGTCTTAAATCAATCTTTATTTCTTCTATATCTTCAACAACGGATTGTGCTTCTTTGTATCCTAAATCAATCGCAGCTTTGCCTTTACCAAAACTAAAAATACCAATTGATTTATTAAATACATTTAGATTATAGTCACTCATCGCAATACTATTTCGTGTCGCATCATTAGTCGACATATCGAGTATTCTCATGGCGATATCGGTGACTTTTTTACTTTCTTTAAAAGGTTCTAAGTTTTCCATTGATATAGAAAATATACGATCAAAACCCATTTGTCTTAAAGGTTTTACAGGTAGGTTCATTAAAACTCCGCCATCAACCAATTGAGTACCTTTATACATCATGTTTTCAAAAACCATTGGGAATGAACAAGATGCCTGTAGTGCATCAATGATATTCGCATCAGAGAAGATTGTTTCAAATTTATTTGCTTTATAAGCCTTTGGACGATTTGTAAAATAAACTAAACCACCCGATTTTAAATCTGCCGCGACAATTGTGAGTGGCAATTTAATATCACTCATTTTTTTTAAGCCTAAATCTTTTAATTCTGCTTCTAAAAGCCCTCTAAATTCTTTCGGGTTAATTAATCCTGTAATACTTTGAGTTATGAGTGGAAATACTTGAGCGTTAGATGGATTTAATAACTTACGTTCTATAATTTCATGTTCTACACGTAATATTCTTTCTTCCATATCATCTGCAGATAAACCAGCAGCAGCCAAAGTCGCGACAATTGAGCCCATGCTTGTCCCGCTAAATCCACTAAACTCTATATCGCTTTCTTTAAGTCGTCTTAATACACCAACTTGCGCATAGGCTTTGATGCCCCCACCACTTAATGCGATTCCTAAAGTTCGATCAAATATCATACTTTAAATTTAATACGAATATTCGTCTTCGTCTAGCCACTCTAGCTGAAACTTTTCACATAATTCATCAGCTGCTTTTGGACCACGTGTTCCACTTTGATATTTATGTAGGCTTAATTTTCGATCCTTTTTGATTTGATTCATCTCTTCACCATAAGTCCAGCCAAGTTCCACCATTTCCCATGGCGTAAATAAACTACGATCATGTCTAAAGGCATCATCTAATAGTCTTTCATAGGCTTCGGGTGTATTAATTCTGTTTTCAATAATGCATGATTGACAGAAATCCATTTTTACCTGATCAATACTACTTAGTGTCCCAGGTTTTTTCGCATTAAAACTTAAACTTACCCCTTCATCAGGTTGTACTTTAATCGTTAAAACTTCATTTGTTTCATGAGGATAAAGACTGTGACCCGTCTTTTTAAAGATAACTTTTATATAGGTTGCCTTATGACTTAAACGCTTACCTGTTCTTAAAAAGATTGGTACATCTTTGAGTGAACCAGATAATAAATGGGCACGAACTGCTGCATATGTTTCAATTTGTGAATCATTTGCGACATTCTTCTCGTCTACATAAGCCACTCCACTTTCACCCTTATCATATTGAGCTAAAACCAAATCATCAATAACGAGAGATTTTAAAGCTTCAAGTTGCTTTTTATCTAATTCATTAGAACTTAAATCATCAGGTTCATCGATAATGAGGTAGGACAACATTTGTAGTAAATGGTTTTGAACCATATCTTTTAATGCACCTGACTGTTCATAATAATGACCACGTGTCTCAACACCAACCACTTCAGCTACTGTTATTTGAATGGCTTCAATATCATTTCGATTCCACGTTGATTTAAATAAGCGATTTGTAAAACGAATGGCTAAAATATTTTGAATCATTTCTTTACCCAAATAATGATCAATATGATAAATATTCTCAGCTTTAAAAATATTCGAAATTGTCTCATGAACTTCTTTCGCATGAGCCAATGAATCACCAAATGGCTTTTCTAAAATAACTCTATGTTCACCTAAAGATAAATAAGAAGAGTCATGTAGATGTTGCGCAATCAAGCCAAAAAACTCTGGCGCAACCGCAAAGTAATATAAATTATCTAGACCCGCCGGATAAGATTTTAAAACATCATAGGCATCTAATTGGGTAAATTCCATTTTGATGTATTGTATTCGTTTAATAAACTTTTGAATTAGGTCTTCATGAATTTTAAAACGACTTTGTTTTTCTAACCATGGGATAATTTTTTCAATATAATCCTCTTGAGAATAGTCACGACGACCAATACAGCGAATTTGAAAATCATCCGCTAACAAATCCCTTTTTTCCAAATGATAAAGCGCTGGAATAAGTTTGCGATACGTTAAATCCCCAGTAGACCCAAAAATCGTGAAGACTAAGGATGGCTGTTTCATTATTGACCCCACTTTTCAAAGTGGAAGAAACCATCTTTATCTAAACGCTCATAAGTATGAGCCCCAAAGTAATCACGTTGAGCTTGAATAAGATTAGTTGAAAGTTTTGAACTACGTAAAGCATCATAATAAGCGAGTGCAGAACTAAAGGCTAATGTAGGTACACCATTTAAAGCTGCTAATGAAACCACTTCTCTTAATGCAGATATTGATTCTTCAGCTATCTTTGTAAAATAAGGTTCAAATAATAAGTTTTCCAAATCTTTATCATTCTTATAAGCCTTTGAAATGTCATTTAAGAATTGAGCACGAATAATACATCCACCTCTAAAGATCTTCGCAATATTTTCAAAATCTAAATTCCAATCATGATCAATTGAAGCAGCTTTTAATAAGGCAAAACCTTGCGCATATGAAATAACCTTAGATAAATATAAAGCTTTACGCACTTTTTCAACTAAACCATCTGTTTGTGTTTCAATCGCATTTTTAGCTAAGATACCTTCAGCTTTTAATCTTAAGTCACGATTAGATGAAATATATCTTTGATAAACAGCAGAAGTGATTACAGACGTGGCTTCACCATAATCCATGGATTCTTTAGATGTCCATTTACCGGTACCCTTTTGACCCGCTGTATCTTTAATCACATCAATGATATCTTTATCACTTAAATCATCTTTTGTCTTAAAGATGTCCGTTGTGATTTCAATTAAATAAGAATTCAGTTCACCTTTATTCCATTCACTAAAAATTTGATGTAAGTCAGCGTTAGATTTACCACCAATTTGTTTTAAGACATCATAACTTTCAGCAATAAGTTGCATATCACCATATTCAATTCCGTTGTGAACCATTTTTACATAATGACCAGCACCATCTTTTCCAATATAAGTCGTACATGCTTCACCTTCTGCTTGTGCCGCAATCGCTTCTAAGATTGGTTTAACTTGAAAGTGGGCAGATTCATCTCCACCTGGCATGATTGAAGGTCCAAATCGCGCACCAACCTCACCTCCTGACACACCCATGCCTATGAAGTTTAAACCTTTTTCTCTTAAATCGTTTTCGCGACGAATCGTATCTTCATAAAATGAATTACCCGCATCAATGACAATATCTTCTTTATCTAAGAGTGGTACAAGTGAATCAATGACTTTATCAACTGCTGCGCCTGCTTTAATCATTAGAATAACTTTACGTGGTTTAGCTAATAAACTAACCATTTCTTCTAAACTAAAAGCTCCTACCATGTTTTCATGTGGATTTTCTTTTAGAACTTCTTTTGTGACTTCAGTTGTACGATTATAAATAACTGTTTTAAAACCGTGATCTGCAATATTTAAAGCTAGGTTTTTACCCATTACAGCCATTCCAACAACAGCGATATCATTTAACATATGTATTCCTCTTTTCTTTTTTAGTATTCTATTATAAGTTTACACAAAACTAAAAGCAGACTGCCCATTAAAATTTGAAATCACATTGCAATCTACTTAAATTTTTATTCTTTTTTCAAACTTTCAATATAAGCTTGCGTTCCAAGTTCTGCACTATCAGGATCTTTTTTGACCATCTTCTGTAGATTTTTTAAAACTAGATTTGATGATTCTAATTTAAGTTTAGCCTTACGAGCACTCTTATCAACCAATTTTAAATCTTTTATAAAGTGATGAATATAAAAACCAGCTTTATAATCTTCAACTAATATCTTAGGTCCATTATTAGACACTTGCCAAGAACCTGCAGCTCCACCCTTTATCGCATCCAACATTAAGTTTGGATCTAAATTCACTGCTTGAGCATATTGAATAGCCTCTGAGACAGCCGCCAAATTTGAAGCAACTACAATTTGATTAGCCATTTTACAATATTGACCACTTCCTGCTTCACCTAAATAATGAATGGAAGATCCCATTTTTTCAAAGAGTGGATAAACTTTCTCATACGCTTCTTGGTCTCCACCGACCATGATTGACAATGTCGCATTTTGTGCGCCAATATCACCACCTGATACAGGGGCATCCAATAATTTAATACCTTTGCGATTGGCTTTTGATGCTAATTGAATCGCAAGTTTTGGATCTGATGTGGTCATATCAATACAAATACTTGATTTAGGTGCATAACGTAAAACTTTGGCATAGCTTTCTTTAACATCTTTGGGATAACCAACCATTGTAAAAATAACTTCAGCATCTTTTACAACTTCTTTGATATTTGTACAGATACGCGCATTCAAACCATTTGTTTTTGAAATAGTTCTATTAAATACAGAACATTCATGTCCATCTTCAATTAAATGATTAACCATGGGATAACCCATGACACCTGTACCAATCCACGCAATCTTCATAATAAATCCTCTTTCTCAATGATTTTTGATTTAATAGCTTCTTCTAACATAAAACTTAGAAATAACTTGCGTCCAAAGTTTTCTTTGTAACGTACTGTTTTCTGTTTATTGTTTAACTTTAATTCTTCAAGTTCTTTTAATATTCGATGATATTCATTTAAATAAGATTCAAATAGATTTTCGTATTTTTGAAGTTGAATTAATTCTTTTGAATCATATTTATCATTACTTGTTAATCGTTTCATATTTTAATACGATCTTTGGTATGAATCGACGATGGTCCATTAATAATATTACGTTTAACTTGTAAAACACCTTGCTCATTTGATCGAATATTCCAACGAACTAAACTTATTTTATTTCTAACAATTTCTATACAAGTAATACTATCAGGATATACACCACAACCCGTGTTGTAGTAAGGTAGTTCATCATCTAAGGCAAATTTAATACGATGAGTGTGCCCGCATATTAAAGGTATGTTTGTAGATGATATCCATTTATTAAAGTTCTTTTCAATTTTATGCCGTTTAACTTCACTTCTTACTGGTGATGATGGATTTTGAAGACCAAAAGCATGTAGAAAACGCCAAATATATTTCAGAGACAACATTGATAAATACCAAAATTGATCATTAGGTGCATCCCCTTGATGACCATGAACAATTAAACACTCTTCGTTTTTATTTTCATGTTGAAGAAGTATCCCTTCATAAGAAACTAAATTATCAAAAAACGGATGTTCTTCACGAGTGTATCTATTTTCAAAATAATGAAGATAATTTTTTAAATAATTTTGATCTTTAAGATAAATATCATGATTACCAAATATCTTATAATATCGATTGTCTTCATGAAATTTTTGAAGTTCATTAAAGGCTTCTAAATGAGCATTAATAACCACATCATAGTTTTTATGTTCCCAAAGCTCATCACCATCCCCTGCTTCTATTAATATGAAGTCATTTTTATAGTAGTGATGTAAAGCATGCGTAAAAATATTTTGATTACGAGTAAACTCATCAGAAAGTGAGCCATCACCACGATGTGTATCACTTAAAATGACAATTTTACTATTATTATTGTAAGGAAGCTTGAAAGCTGTCTGATAAACATTATCGAGTCTTTTTTCAGTTCTCATATTCTCTCATTTCTATTTATACTATCTATTATAAACCACTAAAAAAAGCACAATGTGCTTTTTATGTTAAATATGCTTATAATTCATCGGTTGAAATAACAGATTTCGGTTTATATTTTGGTTTAAATGGTAGTGTAAATTCAATTTGTTTAAATTTAAATTCATTCAAGAAAGCTGGATCTACAAACATAAGTTTTTTATTACGCACTAAATGTTTAGACATATCATGCGGCATAATACAGTACACGTTATGGCCTAAATTTTGTGCATACTCAGCAAATGGCAAGTAATATTCTCTAACTAAATCTTGGTCAAGCGAGTAATCTTTCCACACAAACCAAATCTTATCTTTGATTGAGTATGTATATTCATCTAACGCTTTTTTAATTTTAGAAGCATCATCCTTTTGGGGATCAAATGTATAACCACTAAATTTAATCATACAATTCCTTTATCAATTAGAATTTTCGCAAGACCATCATTATCGTTTGTATCGGCAATAATATCTGCAATATCTTTTAAAGGTTGTACAGCATTCCCCATCGCTACCCCAATACCAGCCGTTTCGATGAGTTGCATATCATTAAAATTATCACCAAAGGCAATGACATCTTTTAAGTCTACGCCTTCCATTTCACAGAAACGAGCTAAGGTTTTACCTTTATTTTCATTTTTGATTAAACACTCTAAATAAAATGGTGCTGACTTTACAAAGTCCATTTCATCTATGAATGGAGCTTCAATATCTTTAATAATTGAATCTAAGTATTCAGGTTCAGCAGATAATAAAACTTTATGTGGTCTAACACTTAAATTAGAAAAGTCGTCATGAATGAGCTTTAATCCATTTGATTCAGCTTCATGATCTGCATTAACACCATCGAGTTTTGAAACATGTAGATTTGTTCCATCAGTAATCATGATATTCACATCAAAATTCTCTAAATGTTTAATTAAGCGTTTAGTTAAATCTAATTGTAAAGTATCTGAAATATGTACTTCATGAGTTTTCGCATCAATAATAATCGCTCCATTAAAAGCTAATAGTGATGTATTTTCAGTATTTAAACCAATCACTTCTACTTGATGGATTAATCCACTGAGTGGACGCCCAGAAGCTAGGATTAGATGAATCCCTTTTTCTTGTGCTTTAAGTAATGTTTCTTTATTGAGTTGTGAGACTTTTGAATGGGAATTTAAAAGTGTTCCATCCATATCTGTTGCGATAATTTTAACCATAGTTTCCTCCAGCGTAGCGCCATCATTATAACAAACAATCAAAAGTGATAAAGACCTTCACAAAATCTTGGAACAGTTTTCCAAAGAAAAGAGTGTCTAGTTTTTCTAGACACCCTATCGCTTAAGGTTTTATGCGTTGTTTCTATGACCATTCTTTACATTATTTTTAGAACTCAGAAATCTTTCAACGCTTCCTTAAGTGTAATTAAATTATACCCTTTCTACAGGCAAATTCAATATCTATACGTGAAATGTGTGTGAACACTTTGTCACATAACTTACACATGTTATTCTATGTACATATGAACATTAATATCGAAGCCATATTAGAATCTTTATCCATCAATTATCCTCAATTTAAAAACTTAAGTATTAAAGAAGTTTCTCTTCAAGGTCATGATCATATTTCCTATCGTTTAGGTCATATATATGTGATGCGTTTCCCAAGTGATGAAGCCTATTCGACTCAAGTAATAAAAGAAGCTGAAATCTTACCTAAAATTGCACCTAAACTTTCAATTGAAATACCACGTCCTATCTTATTATTAAAACCAAATGATCTATTTCCTTATCATTTTTCAATTATGCGATGGGTGGATGGTGATGTTTATGATAAGAAAGATATCGATAACTTTGATTTAATTGATAAACTCGCAACAATATTAGTTGAACTACGCCATTTACCACAATTTGAGAAATGGTTATGTGGACAACACAACTTCTATCGTGGTGCCCATATTTCTGTCTATGAAGATGAAACACGTGATGCACTAGAACAATTAACTATTTTAGAGGACAAAGAATTATTAGAAGAACGTCTAAATCAAGCACTAAAAACTGAATGGAAAGATACACCTGTATTTATCCATGGTGATATTGCACCAAACAATCTTTTAATTGAAAATAGAAAACTTGTTGGTTTAATTGATTTTGGGAATTGTGGCATGGGTGATCCGGCTTGTGACTATGCGATTGCTTGGACAACATTTAACTATAATGAACGAAAACATTTCAGAAACTTGTTGAATGTTGATGAAGGGACTTGGCTTAGAGCTTCTGTTTGGGCTTTATGGAAAGCACTTATTCAAATGAATGATCCAAACTTTATTGAATCTTCGCAGTATACAATTAATCAAATTCTAGAAGATATTAAAAGAAGCTCTTAGTACAGAGCTTCTTTTGGAATAATACACATGAATTTTAAAGGTTTGTCTTCAGCTGCTTTAAATTGATGTTCAGTATTTGATGGAATATAAGCGTAATTACCATACTTAACATCTTGAACTTTCCCATCAACAAGTAAGGTTCCTTCACCTTCTAAAATATAGTTGATATGTGGCCAATCATGTACATGTTTTGGTGTATAACCACCTGCTTCTAAATCAAATACACGCATGATGTGTGAATCCCAACCTTGATTAGGTCCAATTGGTACACGTTTGCTTGCACCCTTTGCGGTAGGCATCTCAATAATTTCTTTTTCTAAATCTTCAATAAATCCAAATGGCATATTTTTATCCTCAACTTTGTTTATTATTATACCTTTTTTAATTTGCATTTTTATAAGAATAATTAATTTTATGTACAATAAAACGCTTTCATTAATAATTGCACTTGTAATTGAACTTTCACAGGCGTAACATAAATATCGTTTGAAAAGGAGAAACCTATGGAATTACTCGTTTTAGTTCTCAATGATGTTGAGAAATTAGAAGACTTAATGATTCGCTTTCAAGAAGAAGAAATCTCAGGCGCAACCATTATCAACAGCACAGGTATGATTCACGCATTATCTGAAGTAGCGGGAGAATATTTTTTAGGGACATTACGTCACCTATTAGAAAGAGATCGTGAAGAAAATAAAACTATCTTTATGGCAATTAATAAAGAAAAGGTTCCGTTTACGATTGAAGTTATCGAAAGTGTTATTGGTGACTTAAGTACACCAGGAACTGGGGTTGCCTTTACGATACCACTAAGCTTTGTTAAAGGTGCTTATGGGATGAAGGACTAATCTTATTATGATAGACTCACCCTTATTATTTCTTGCTCTAATGATTTTTGGAGGTCTTTTCCTCAGTCGTTTTGCAAAAAAAATAAATTTACCAAACGTATCAGGTTTCTTAGTTGCTGGGCTTATCATGGGACCCTATGCACTTAATATTATTCCACTTGATGTCATGAATAGTATGGATTTACTTTCAGAATTAGCACTGGCATTTATCGCTTTTAGCATTGGAAGTGAATTTAAAATCAGCTATTTTAAACGAGTTGGTTTAACGCCCATTGTTATTGCAATTCTTGAAGCAAGTATGGCCGTTATCTTAGTAGATGCTGTTTTAATACTAATTGGTGTAGAAATACCAGTTGCTCTATTGTTAGGGGCAATTGCTGCTGCTACTGATGCAGCTACAACTATCATGGTGATTAAACAATACAAAACAAAAGGTCCAGTTACAGAAACATTGTTAAGTGTTGTTGCGATAGATGATGCCGTAGCTCTTATTCTATTTGGAATTAGTGTCTCTTTATCAAAAGCTATCGTATCTAGTGGTAGTAGTTCTCTGTTTGAAAGTCTACTTGATCCATTTTGGGAAATTGGATTCTCAATGGGAGCAGGTTTTATCCTAGGTTTCTTATTAACTTTTATCTCAAAATTCTTTGAAAGCCGAGGAAATCGTTTATCACTTGCTTTCAGTTTTGTATTTTTTGCAGTTTTTATTGCTGATAACTATGGTGGATCACCTCTACTTATGGTTATGGTTTTATCTGCTACATATGCGAACCTCTATAAACATGTCAATGTCATACTTGAGCTTACTGAACGAGCAACACCACCAATATACATAATTTTCTTTGTATTAGCTGGTGCACATTTAAATGTCGCAGTACTACCTAGTATCGGTATCATTGGTACAGCTTATATCGTTGTTCGGGTAATTGGAAAATACTTTGGTGCTTATCTTGCAGGCGTACTTATGAAAGCCACACCAAATATTAAAAAGTATGTGGGGCCTGCCCTTCTTCCACAAGCTGGGGTTGCAATAGGTTTAACCTTTGTTGCTCAAGATATTGTTCCTGAATATGCTTCAGTTATTAGAGCTGTTATCTTGTGTGGTACATTAGTCTATGAACTTATTGGTCCTGCAGTCTCGAAGATGACGTTGGAAAAAGCTGGAGAAATTACACAAGCCTAATCAAAAGAACTCGATGAGTTCTTTTTTTTAATCTTCAGTGAATTCTAATAAATCAGATACATTACAATCCAACACTTTACATAAACTCTCTAAGGTAGAAAAACGGATCGCCTTTGCCTTCCCTGTCTTTAGAATAGATAAGTTTGCGACAGTTATACCGACTGCATCTGATAAATCATTGAGTTTCATATTACGTTTCGCCAACATGACATCTAAGTTAACTTTGATTGCCATATCTAGACCACCAGTCGACTTTCTTCTTCTAATGCAATTGCTTGTTTAATGATATTAGAAATTACAAAGAGTAAAAGAGCTAAGGCAAAAGTTAAAACCACAAAGAACATTCCAATTAAGACAAAGCCTGGCGCATCATCAATTTCAGCGGCAATATAAAACACAGGCAATAATAAGGCATATAGGATTGATATTAAGACTGAGCTGATGGATGCATGAATAATATGACGATGAGTTTGTAAACTAAATATTTCATGTTTTTCATATTGATGAACAATATATGTAACTTTTAATAAAATATAAATATATAGAATTCCTGTAAGTCCTAATATTACATTAGCCACAGTTTTTAGATAACTTAAGTCTGGCCATAAATGAAAGGCAAAATTTACAACATTTAACATAAAATATGCCCCTAAGGCAAAAATAGGTATACCAATGATAAATATGAGTACTTTCAAACTTAATGTCCACGCTTTAAGTGGAATACGATCTAATGATTTCATACTCATATTATACTTCTATTTTATTGTTTTTCAATATTTATTTATCGTTTTTCGATATATTTATTCATTTGTGTAGATTCCTACGTTTTTATGTAAAGGCATTATTTGATTTTGTTTAAAACAATGTTTAAATTCATGTACAAATTCTTTCTTGAAATTAAAGTAATCACCGTTTTCAATAAACTCCACTAATTTAATCAAAACGTTATCATGACCATAATAATCAATAATCATGACATGCTTCGCAACACGTTTCATTTCATCAAGAATAAAGATTCGATCTTTTGAAGGAATCCCATGCATAAAGAAAGCGGCAGTGATTAAATCAAATGAATTATCAGAATGTGGTATACCCTCTCGTAAATCAACTAAAGCAAATTCAATATTTTGATTTTTATGAATTCGTTTGGCTTGATTCAACATTTTCTTGGAACCATCTATTGCGAGAACATTATCAAAATCTTGGGCTAAAACAGAACTTAAAGCCCCTGTTCCACATGCAATGTCCATAACTTTAGAGTTTTTATTTAAGTTTAATTTCTTGACTTCATTTAAAACATGTTGATAACCATGAGTTTGATACTTATAGAACCATGCATATGCAGGCGCAATCAAATCAAAGAGTTTAATGTGTTCCATACTATTTAGTATACGCATATTAATAGAAAAACAATATTTAAACGACTAAAATAAAAGAAATGAAAGAGAGAGTACTATGCAAACAATAAAACTAAATAACGGAATTGAAATCCCACAACTTGGATTTGGTACATGGAAGAATAAAGGTGAAGATTGTTATAAATCAGTAGCTGAAGCCTTAAGAATTGGTTATCGTCATATTGATACTGCTTGGGTTTATGGAAATGAAAAAGAAGTTGGTCAAGCAATTAAAGATAGTGGGATAAAACGTGAAGATTTATTTATCACCACAAAACGTTGGAATGATTTTAGAGGCTATGAAGAAACAAAAAAGAATTTTTATGAGTCACTTAAAAATCTACAGTTAGATTATGTTGATTTATACCTTCTACATTGGCCAAAAGAAAAAGATGCTGAGAGTTGGAAAGCATTTGAAGAACTATATGAAGAAGGTAAAATAATGGCCATTGGCGTAAGTAATTATCAAATACATCATTTAGAAGAATTAATGAAAACTGCAAAAATAAAACCTATGGTTAATCAAATTGAATTTACACCGAGATTAACACAAGTAGAACTAAGGGAATATTGCGATAGACATCGTATTGTTGTAGAAGCATGGTCACCGTTAATGCGTGGTGAAGTCTTTGAAATTGATGAATTAAAAGAAATAGCGAAGAAACATAAAAAAACTGTTGCGCAAGTTGTTTTAAGATTTAATATTCAATCAAATATTGTTGTTTTTCCTAAATCAATTACGCCAAGCAGAATTAAAGAAAACTTTGAAATCTTTGATTTTGAACTAAGTGATGATGAATTGAAAACCATATTATCACTTAATGAAGATAGAAGAACAGGACCTGATCCTGATAATTTCGATTTCTAAATAAAATATGCATCAAACGATGCATATTTTTTTATTCAGGTTTAAAAACTTGAGTAGATTTTACCGCAAGTTTCCAATTGCGATATAGTTCTTCTCTCTTTTCATCGTTGAGTTGAGGTAAAAATGATTGATCTAAATTCCAATGTTCTTTCGCATCTTCTTTAGATTTCCAAAAACCTACCGCAATGCCCGCTAATAAGGCAGCACCTAGTGCTGTCGTTTCCTGTACAACAGGTCGATCAACTTGCGTACCTAAAATATCTGCTTGAAATTGCATTAAGAAATTATTTTTAACTGCTCCCCCATCAACTTTTAACGATTCAAGTTTAATTCCTGAATCTTGTTCCATAGCTTGTAAAACATCACGTGTTTGATAAGCAATCGATTCTAGGGTTGCTCGAACAATATGCTTATACGAAGTTCCACGGGTTAATCCAAAGATTGCACCACGTGCTTTATCATCCCAATAAGGCGCACCTAATCCAACAAAAGCAGGCACAACATATACCCCATCACTATCTTCTATATCTGTCGCAATTTTTTCGCTTTCACTGGCTTTATGAATCATTTCTAAGCCATCACGAATCCATTGAATGGCAGAACCAGTCACAAAGATGGAACCTTCTAAGGCATATTCAACTTTTCCATCAATCCCCCAGGCTAAAGTGGTCACCAAGCCATTGTTTGATTTAATTCCTTTATCACCTGTATTCAAAAGTAAGAAACTACCTGTACCATAGGTGTTTTTAGCCATACCAGCTTCAAAACAAGCTTGACCAAAAAGTGCAGCTTGTTGATCACCTGCAATACCCGCAATAGGAATTTCTTGATTAAAGAAATGATAAGGCGCAGTTGTTGTATAAATACATGATGAATCTTTTACAGTTGGCAACATATTTTTGGGAATATCTAATATTTCTAATAGTTCATCATCCCATTTCAGATCGTAAATATTATAAATTAAGGTTCTTGAAGCATTTGAGTAGTCTGTCACGTGTGCTTGACCACCGGATAGTTTCCAAACGATCCAAGTATCAATGGTTCCAAACATTAGATCTCCATTTTCAGCCTTTTCACGGGCTCCTTCAACGTTATCTAATAACCATTTAATTTTAGTACCTGAAAAATAAGCGTCAATAACTAAACCTGTTTTATCTCTAAATAAATCACTATAGCCTTTTGCCTTTAATTCATCACAGATATCTGAAGTTTGTCGCGATTGCCAAACTAAAGCATGATAGATCGGTAGTCCTGTTATCTTATCCCATACAACAGTCGTTTCACGCTGATTAGTAATCCCAATAGATGCGATTTGTTCAGGTTTTATACCGGTTGAAATTAAGACATCTGATAATACCGCAAGTACACCTAACCATATTTCATTGGCATCATGTTCGACCCAACCAGGTTTTGGAAAGTGTTGGGTAAACTCTTTTTGTGCTATTCCAACAATTTCAGTGTTTTGATTAAAAATAATCGCACGATTACTGGTGGTTCCAGCATCAATCGCAAGTACATATTTTTCCATGGTGACCTCTTTTAAATTATTGTTTCATACAGTTAAACTATAAATTAATTGTATCATGTACATAAAAAAAGAGGCCAATTGCTTGACCTCTAACTTATGATAATTAGTCTCTTCTAAAGCAGAAGAACCAGTCTTGACATTCTAATTTGTCATCTTTGTCTTCCATACGATCTTTAGCTGTTCCGCATGATCCTGGAGGTGGAACGATAACAGGTTCTCCTGGTCTCCAGTCAGCTGGTGTAGCAATTCCATCTTTATCAGCTCTTTGTAATGCTGCAAGTAAACGTTTGATTTCATCAAAGTTACGTCCAGTTGATAGAGGGTAATAAAGAATTGTACGGATAATACCCTTTGGATCAATGATAAATACGGCACGAACTGCTTGAGTATTTGATTGTCCAGGTTGAATCATTCCGTATAATTTACCAACATTCATTTTGATGTCTTCAATGAGTGGGAAATGAACTTCAACATTTTTCATGCCATTGTAAGTTAAATTAGGAATAGCACGTAACCATGCAATGTGCGCATAGAGTGAGTCAACTGATAAACCAACAAGTTCACAATTGAATTCAGATCTTAAATCATCTGCCATATTCGCAAATGTCATGAATTCAGTTGTACATACAGGTGTGAAATCAGCTGGGTGGGAGAATAGGATTACCCATTTTCCTTTGTAATCTGCAGGGAAGTTAATTTCACCTTGTGTGGTGACTGCCTTAAAAGCTGGTGCTTGTTCCCCGAGTAAAGGCATACGATATTCTTCTACTACTGCGTTTTCTTCCATTGTTGAATCCTCCTAATGGATGATCACTACAATTTCTGACAATCAGGACACACACCCTTGAAGAATACATCCTTTTCTAACACTTCATATCCCATCAAACTATCAAGTGAGAGAAGATTAGAACTTAAATCAAAATTCTTCACACAACCACATTTTATACATTTAAAGTGACCGTGTTCATCTAAGATACTGTCATATCGAACTTCAGTGTTTTCAATCGTAACACGTCTTATTAAACCTGCTTCGACTAACGCTTCAATGTTGTTGTAAACAGACATCTTAGAGAGTGTTGGATAAGCATCGATTAGATCCTTATACAATTCATCCGCTGTTGGATGGTTTTGTTTTTGATCAATTAAGCTCAATATATGAATCCTATAATTAGAGGGACGTACATCGTGCTCAATCAATAAATTTTTATAATCGATATTTCCTGTTCTCATAATTTGTAATGATTACAACTTTATAATAGTTATAACTTTCTCCTTTGTCAACCAATTTTAGTGAAATAACGCCAATTATTCACCAATTCTTCTTACATAAGACTCAAAACTTATGTTTTCTTTAAACTTATTCACTATATTCTTTACCAAATTATCATCTACTACAAGTCTTTTGACTACATTAACAATCATCTCAGGGACTTCTTGATAAATTAAGTCTGTATCTTTAATCTCTAAATTATCCCCATGCATACGTCCAATAAAACCAGAATAACCTATTTGAACACCCGGTTTAAATTGTGATAAGTCACCTATATCCCCTGCCGCTATACTTCTTTCATGATATCTAATTAAATCTTTATCGCATATTTTAGAAATTTCTTCATCAAATAATTGACCTAGTTCTAAAGATGCCTTCATCGGTAAATATCCTAAACTTGTTTCTACCTCACATGATCCACCTAATGCACTTGCACAATGCTGGGCAGTCTCAATACATTGTTGGGTGAGTAATTCTAGTGTATCTGGATTAAAACTTCTTATATATTGTTCATAAATGACTTCATCAGCTACTGTATTTACTGAATTATTTGCAGAAATAATGTGCCCATGTACACGATTTTTATCTTCATCAATAAAAGTTTCTCTTAAAAATCCTAAAGCTACTTGATATAACTGAAACATATTCAAAGCATTTTTACCTTCATTTGGTGCAACAGCTGCATGAGCTGAAACACCTTTAAATTTAAATACTTGATAATTAAATCCTGCCAATGATGAATGAATAGAGTATCTCTCTTTTGCCTCACCCATTCCATGTGCATGTATAAACAAATCAATCTCATCAAATTCATGATTCAACAACATTTCTTGTTTACCACCAAAGGCCCGAATCTTTCCTTCATTTTTTAATGACTTTCGATATTCAATATCTAGATATTCTTCAGCAGGTGTAAAAAATAAAGTGATTGTTCCCTGGTTTATTTCTTCTTTAAGTGCTAAAAATGCAGCACTCATCAAAACACATTGACTAGAATGCCCACAACTGTGAGCTGCATGATCATTATTTGTTGCACACCTATGATTGGGTGTAATAACTGCATCTAGTTCAGCGATTAAGCCAATATGAGGTTGTCCTGATCCAAATTGCACACTAAAACCGGTATGCGCAAATTCTTTGTGTACTGAAATGTCATGTTTTTTAAAGAAATCGATTAAAATTTCTCTCGTTTTGAATTCTTTATAACCGAGCTCTGGATGATTAAATAAATCTTCTCCTAATTGGTTCAATTCAATTTTAAGTGTGTCTAGTGTTTTTATCATAAATGACCTCTATTATAGAAAACAGTTCAAATGAACTGTTTAATTATGCATATTGTATAGCAGTATCTAATGCAATTTCCATCATATTGGTAAATGCGTTTTGTCTTTCTTCAGCTGTTGTTTCTAACGTACGATCATACATCGCATCAGAAATTGTAACTAAGCAAGCTGCTTTTTTATTTAAGACTTTCGCATTATGGAAAAGTGCAAAGCTTTCCATTTCTGCAGCAAGATATTTTTGTGCATCTTCATTACTTTCACCTTCGCGATAGAATACATCTCCACAACGAATTGGTGCGACATGCATTTTAATATCTAATTTTCTAGCAGAATCAATAAGTGTATTGTTTAATGTTTCATCTGGATAAATCGTATCGCCTTCAAAGCCATTTTGCATTTTCGCATAGGTTGACTGAGAACTAGAAGATGAAGCACATACAACATCATACAGTTGTGCTTCTTCTCTAAATGAACCTGCACTACCAATACGTATAATCGCTTCTACACCATAGAACTTATAGAGTTCCCATGAGTAAATACCAATACTTGGCATACCCATGCCACTTCCCATGACGGATATACGTTTTCCTTTATAATCACCTGTAAAGCCAAACATATTTCGTACTTCATTAAACTGAACAACGTTGTCTAAATACTTCTCTGCAATAAACTTAGCTCTTAATGGATCACCTGGCATCAAGACAACTTTTGCAATGTCGCCAACTTTCGCTTTGTTATGGGGCGTTCCTTTAAATTCACTCATTTCCTATACCTTCTTTCTTAATTATATAAATTTTAAAACGTCTTCTAAACTTGGGATTGAATCCATTGCGCCTTTTTTAGTAACCGATAAGGCTGCGGCTGCACTTGCCAGTCTTAAGGAATCAACAATTGATTTGTTTTGTGAGCGAGATGAGATGTAAAAACCGGTAAAGGTATCACCAGCACCCGTGGAATCAATTGATTCTACTTTATATGCATCTTGCTTAGTAATTTGATTATCTTTTAAAACTGCTGCACCATTAGAACCTAGTGTTAGTACCACTTCGCATGATGGTAATAGTTCTTTACATTTTTCAAGAATCTTATCGGCATCAGTCTCATGGGTTAACATTTCTCCTTCAAGTTCATTGATAAATAGATAATCAATATTTTCTAAAGGTAGTTTTAAAATATCCTCACTAAATGGGGATGGATTTAAAGCAATCTTCAAATGACGATTATGAGCTAAATCAATTAAAGTTTTCAACTCATTAATTTCGTTTTGTAAGACTAAGGTATCCCCTTCATTAAAATGACTTAAGACTTCTACAAATTGTTCTAGATCAAACTTAAAGTTCGCTCCTTTATTCAGTAATATTGAATTTTCACCATCTTTATTAACTTGAATAAAAGCCATACCAGTTGGTGAACTTACTAATCTCACAAACTTATCACTTACATTATTTCTCTTTAAAACATCCTTAATATAAGCTTCTTTATCATTGATGTTTGCCGCATAAAAAACCGATGGATGACTTTTCCCTAAAGCCACAGCTTGATTAAATCCTTTACCACCAAAATGAAGTTCCATACCATTTGAGTGATAGGTTTCTTTAGGTAATACAAAACGATCAACTAGAAATACAAAATCTAAATTAAATGATCCAATAACAACTATTTTATTCATATCTTCTTCTCCTTTTAAAGAGCTAATATTTTTAATAAACGTTCCATAAATGCATCATGATCAAGTTTCATTGCGACTTTTACATTTGCTGATACTTGATGATTACGATAATCCGCAATTGTTTGCCCAGAACTTAAATTTCCACCTGTTTCAACATCAACAAATAAATCTTCAAATTCAATGATATCTAAGTCAGTAATAGCCATAACGGCTAATGGATCATGTAGGCATTTATCATGTGATGCATATAAATCTAAAATTTGATAAAGCATTTCGCTATGATCATTTTTTAGATAGCGTATACTTTCAAGTTCTTCTTCATTAATCGTAGCTTGATCAGTAATATCCAAGCCAGTCATAATTAGCTTTACACCACTTTCAAAAACAATTTTTGCGGCTTCAGGATCCATTAAGATATTAAACTCGGCAGCCATTGTACGATTACCGTGTTTAAATGCACCACCCATGAGTGAAATACACTCAATCTTATCTAATAATTCTGGATAACATAAAATCAGTGAAGCGACATTAGTTAATGGACCAATTGGAAAGATGATGACTTTTTCATTACTTTCACGAAGAATTCTAACCATTGTTTGAATCGCATTATCTTCAATGTTTTCAGTAATTTCTAAGTGTTTATAAAGCTCATACTTACCACCAAAACCATCACGCCCATGAGTATCCCCAGCATCATTATTTTGCGCAACCAGTGCTTTAAAATGGCCTTTTGAAACAGGAACAGTTTTATTTAAAGTTCCAGCTAATAACTTCGCATTAGGAAAAGTATGATTCAAGGAAACATTACCAAACACGGAAGTAATTGCTTTTAAATCTAATAAAGGATGCTTAGCAGCATATAAAATCGCAAAGGCATCATCTACACCAGGATCTGTATCGATAATACAAGGTATTTTTTTAGACATTTAATAATACCTCCAAAATATGATTAATCACTTCATCTTGTGATTTATAGGCAATATAGGTTCCATTAGAAGGTAGTCGTCTAATGGTATCTCTTAAATCAAAGATGGTTTCACCCTTAGTTAGTTGTCCCTCAGTTTCAACATTGATATTGCATTCAATCATATTGAAGAATTCAGGATGTATAATCGCTGATATCGTTAACATATCGTGTAGGTAAAGATGAGGTTGTTCTAAGTTATTTTTGAAATCTACTTTCGCATCTACAATGTCATATAACATTTTGGATATATTCGTTCCTTTTTCTAATTCAAAGAAAAACTCGCGTGTAAAATGAATCGCTTCTGAAGTATCTAACGGTAATAAATACATCTTTAAACCTGCATTTAAAACAATTTTTGCTGCTAAAGGATCAGCCGCAATATTAAACTCTGCACGAGCAGTATAATTTCCTCTCTGTACAGCACCACCCATGATATAGATTGATTCGATGTAATCTTTCGCATCAGGATAAGCTAAAAGTAGTTTTGCGATATTTGTTAAAGGACCAATGGCCGCAATAACAAGTTTTTCTTTTGAAGATTTCAAAGTTTCATAGAACAAATCACTTGGATTTCCTTCAACTAAAGATGATTTGAAATCGGCATTGTATTCATAACCGCCTAAGCCATTTGCCCCATGGGCATACTTAGCGATGATTGGTTCCCCAATTAAAGGTTTAATTGCTCCTTTAATTAGAGGACAATTGATAGCTAATTTTGAAATCAAAAAATCAGAATTTTGAGTCGTAGTTTCAATCGGTACATTACCCGCAACACTGACAATAGCTTTGATGTCAAAGCATTTTGTTAGATGTGCATAGGCAATCGCAAAAGCATCATCAATGCCAGGATCACAATCAATGATGAGTGGAATGTTTTTGAGTTCAGACATATATCCCTACTCTGCCTCAGCTGCATTAACTAATTTTTTATTTAAACGTTTTTTCTCTGTTAATCTTCTATATGAAGAGTATGAGAACATGATAATTGTCGCAACATAAGGAATCATAAAGATAAATTCATTTACGAAATTGAATTGTTGAAGGTTATTTCCTAAGTTATCAAAGAAACCAAATAGGATAGCCGCAAACATGGTTGGAATTGGTGCAATTAAACCAACATTGGCTGCCGCAATCGCAATAAAACCACGACCTGCGACCATTCCTTTAACAAATAGACTCATATAACCTAAAGTCATAAATGCGCCAGCTAAGCCTCCAAATAGTCCAGAAATTGCTAAACCAATATATTTTGTCTTATGAACATATACACCAACGGATTCAGCCGCATGTTCATTACCACCTACAGATCTAATACGTAAACCTAAAGGTGTTTTAAATAAGAAGAAATGCATAATAAAGACTGATGCAAATGCAACATAAACCAAGATGTTTTGATTATTAAAGACTTCTCCAATAAATGGAATAGAATCTAAGAAAGGCAGATTAATGGTTGGTAACATTAAACTATTTAAAGCTGATGAATTACTTTTATCACCTGTGATTAAGAATAATAGGAAAACCGTAAACCCTGTCGCAAATAAGTTCATCGCAATCGCAACTAAAATATTATCTGCTTCTAGTTTTAAGTGAAAATAAGCTAAGAATAGGCCCATTGATACCCCAACTAGCATCGCAACTAATAATCCCATCCACGCGCTTTGGAAATACCATGAAGCAACAACAGCTAAGAATGAACTCATAAGCATTGTTCCTTCAATCGACATATTGAAGATACCAGATCTAGCAGAAATCAAAGCTGCCATTCCAGCGAAAATAAGTGGAGTACTTGATCTTATCAATGAAAACCAAAAGCCAGGATTGGCAAATATTTCTAGAACTTCCATTATGATTGTGCTCCTTCCGTTGATAATTTATTTGATGTTTCAATAATTTTCTTTTCTTTTTGAGCTCGCATAAAGGCTTTAGATGCGATAAAGAGAATGATAATTGCTTGTACAAAGACCATTATTTCTGATGGCACACTGGTTGTCCGGTTTAAGATACTTGCGCCAACACGTATATATGCTAAGAATAGTGCTGCAAGAGGTACAAACGCTGGGTTTAGACCTGCAAGTGATGCAACAATAATTCCGTCCCAGCCATAACCTGGACTTGCGGCAAATTGGAAAGTTGTGTAAATACCAAACATTTCAACTGCTCCACCTAAACCAGCAATCGATGCCCCAATAAATTGAGTCAAGATAATAACAGTTGTGACTTTAACACCAGAATATTTTGCGAACTTTTCATTCATCCCTGTCATACGAAGCATATAGCCCCATTTTGTACGATAGAGAATTAAATAGGATAATACAACGACTGCGATCGCAATAAACAATCCAATGTGAATACGAGTACCAGGAATAAATTGAAGCAATGATGTTCCTTCAGGTAATGGATACGATTGAATAGTGTATGAATCAATATCGCGAACGACATAGTTCAATAAATATTGAACAAAAAAAGCAATGATGTAGTTTCCCATCAAAGAAACAACGATTTCACTTGCGCCAAACTTATGATTAATTAGAGCAGGAATAACACCCAATAAACCACCTGCTAAAGCACCAGCTAATAAGCCTACAATGACATTAATAAATGGTCCAAACGGTGCATATAAAGCGACTAAAACCGCAACCATTGCACCAATATAAAACGCACCTTCAGCTGATAGATTAAAACGGTGTGTTTTAAACATCATAGTGATAGCTAAACCTGTAAAAGTTAATGGAATGGTCAGTTCTATGACATTCCCCATTCTTCTAATAGAACTTAGTGGACCTAGAATTAAGGTACGAATAGATTCAACAGGTTCTTCCGCAACTAGTGCAATAATGATAATAATAATCGACAGTGAGATTAATAATGCTATGCCAATACGATAAAGTTCAAAGCGACGCTCAATATTAGTAATGGCTTGAGTTACACTTAATTCTTCTTGATTTGATTTTTTAAACCATTTCATCATGATAGTGCACCTCTAATTTCTTCTTTGGACATTTTTTTAAGTCCTAACATATATTCACCTAATACTTCTTCAGTGACTTTCTTTAAATCTTTAAAATAAGCTGCCACTTCTCCCTCATACATAACTATTAAACTATCAGATACTTCTAAGACTTCATGAATATCAGCTGAGACAAGAAGTACAGCTACACCTTCATCTCTTAGTTCAACAATTTTGTCATGAATAAAGGCAGCTGTCCCAACATCAATCCCTCGAGTAGGTTGATCGGCAACCAGAATTTGCATATCTGTGCTCATTTCACGTGCTGCAACAACTTTTTGCATATTACCACCTGATAACATACGAACTAAAGTATCCTTGCTTTCAGTTTTTACTTGATATTGTTTAATTAAGTTATTAGCTTCTTCAGTGATATATTTATGATTTTGAAAGAATCCATTATTATATTCTTTTTTATAAAAGCGATTTGAAATCATGTTATCTTGAATACTTCCTTCAGCATTCACCCCATAAACCAAGCGATCTTCAGGAATATGATTCATTCCATGATCCCTTAAGTTTTTAACACTGAAAGCAGTAGATTCAGACATACCTAGTAAACTAATATTTCCAGTAAAAGTCGTATCTAAAGCAGTCACACTATCAATCAGTTCACGTTGACCATTTCCTTCGACACCAGCAATCCCAAGAATTTCTCCTTTTTTCACAGAAAAACTAACATCATTAACAGCTTTTTTACCTTCTTCGTTAATAACTGTTAAATTTTCAACTTTTAATACAGTTTCTCCAACTTTTGGTTTTTTCTTTTCAACTTCTCGTTCAACATCACGACCAATCATTAATCGTGATAAATCCTTAACACTAACCTCTTCTATTGGATAGGTACCTTGATAGACACCTAAGCGCATAACGGTCGCACGATCACAAATTTCTTTAACTTCATTTAATTTGTGTGAGATAAAGACAATCGAATGCCCTTGGCTTTTTAATATTTTTAACTGCTCAAATAATTCTTTTGTTTCTTGAGGTGTTAAAACGGCAGTAGGCTCATCCAAAATAAGGATTTTAGCTCCACGGATTAAAGCTTTTAGTATTTCTACTTTTTGCTTCTTACCAACAGATAAATCCATCACTTTTTTATTTGGATCAACCTTGAAATTATATTTTTCTGAGACTTCTAAAACCATCTCATTGGCTTTCTTATAATCAAGTTTTAAGCCTTTTTTAGGTTCCATACCTAAAATAATATTTTCAGTTACTGTTAACTGTTCATCTAGCATAAAGTGTTGATGAACCATACCAATACCTAAATCAATCGCGTGTAACGGACTAGAAATCTTAACATTTTGTCCATTTAATAAAATTTCACCACTTGTTAGTTGTTCGATTCCAAATAGAATCTTCATTAAAGTTGTTTTCCCAGCACCATTTTCACCAAGTAACGCATGTATTTCAGCTTCTTCGATTGCTAAATTCGCATCTTTGTTGGCAATAACTCCATTTGGGTAAACCTTAGTAATGTTTTTCATTTCTAAAACATAATTATTAGGCATTGTATTTCCTCCAAAAGTAATAAAGATAAAGTAAGCACTGACGAATCAGTGCTTACTAAGTTTAATTTAACTGATTAAAATTAAGGTTTAACTTCGTCGCGGATAGCAGCGATTTCTTCAGTACTCATACCATAAGCACTCATGATTTCAATTTCACCAGCTGTTACTTGAGCTTCAAGATCAGTAATAGCTGTACGAATTTCTTCACTTACATTTGCTTGATAGTATTCATTGTCAGCTAGACCAACACCACCTTCAGCAATACCTAAAGTTTCGTTAGTACCAACTGCGAGTGTTCCGTCTAAGTACATTGAAATAGCACGATATAGTGAGTAGTCAACGTTTTTAAGAACAGATGAAACGATTGCGTTAGCGAAATCAGTTTTTCCATCAGCGTCATAAATCATTGCTTGGTCACTATCAACACCTAAAGAATATAATCCACGTTCAACAGAAGCTTCGATACCACCAATACCAGTACCACCAGCAACGTTGAAGATAACGTCTGCGCCTTGGTCAAACATTGTGTTAGCCAAGTCTTTACCAGCAGGAGCATCACCCCAGCTACCAGCATAAGTTGTAGTAACTTTAACATCAGGGTTAGCAACTTGAGCACCTTGAATATAACCAACTAAGAAGTCAGAAATAACAGGAATGTCCATACCACCTAAGAAAGCTAAAACACCAGTTTCTGATAAACTAGCTGCTAAGTAACCACCTAAGAAAGATGCTTCGTTAGCTTTATAAACAATACCGTAAACATTGCTTAGATCACCATTGTCGAAATTAATTTGAGTATCAAATACGCCAAATGTAGTTTCTGGATAATCAGGTGCATATTGTTCAACTAAATCTTGTAGAGTTGAACTTGTAAAAATAAGATCGTAGCCAGCATCAGCTGTGTCTAATAATGTTGGTTCATAGTTATCAACGGCTGCTTGTCCATATTCAACGATATCGACTTCAACATTTGAGAACTCTTCAGCAGCTTGGTTAACACCACGTGCAGCAGAATCATTAAAGGATAAATCCCCTAATTCACCAACTAAAAGCGCTACTTTAACAACTTCTACTTCATCTGCTGGTGTTTCTTCAGCAGGTGCTGATGAACAAGCAGTTAGAAGCAATACAGAAAGCAAAAACACTAATAATTTCTTCATTTATTGTTCCTCCTTTTAAATAAATGAATTGTGCACAATGCACGATACCATTTTAATACAGTACAAAAACAATGTTAAGTATTGTATTTAATGATTAAATCGTTTATGTGCATCATTAAGTAAAATTGTAACCGATTACATGACTTGCGTCAATTAAAATTTAAAACGTTTTCCTAAAACGTTTTAGTACTAACAAATTTATCGTTTTATATTGTTTATAACGCCTTATTTTTGATAGACTTAAATTGAAAGTTTTATGTAGGTAAATAATATGCGTGTAACCATCAAAAAAATTGCTGAGCTAGCTGGTGTTTCAGTTACAACAGTTTCCAAGGTCATAAACGGCAAAGATCATGACTTAAATCAAAAAACAATTGAGCGAGTCAAAGAGATTATTAAACAAGAAAACTATAAACCTTCTTTATTAGCTCAAAGTATGCGCTATCGACAAATGAAATTGATCGCTTTAATGTTACCTGATATTAGAAACCCTTTCTTCGCAGAAGTTATTCGTGGTGCTGAAGATTGTGCCAATAAATATGGCTATTCTTTAGTTTTATGTAATTCCGATAATATCTTAGAGAAAGAAATAGAATACATTACTTCACTTCAAGCACGTCATATTGATGGAATGCTGCTGTCTGGCGTGCAAATTGAAAATAGAATTATGGAAAACCATTTAAAGATTAACTTCCCTTTTAGTTTTATAAAGAGTCAAAATCATGCAACCGAGAAAGATTATGCCGATGTCTTAGGTGCATATGAATCAACCAAATATCTTTTAAATCATGGTCACAATGAAATATTATGTATTACCGGACCTGATGTATACGCGCACACAAAACGATATTTAAAGGGATACGAAAAAGCTTTAAATGAAAAACAAATTCAAATTGATCCACATAATATTCATCATATTTCTGCTTATACTGCTGAAGCTGCATATAACGAACTATTGAAACCATTAAAATTCACAAATGCAAGTGCAGTTTGTTGTGCCAATGATCTAATTGCATATGGTGTATTAAAAGCTTTAAGAGAACTAAATATTAAAGTACCTGAAGATATGTCTGTTATTGGGTATGACGATATTGAATCAAATGTCTATTTAGAAATCCCTCTAACAAGTTTTAGTCCCAATCGATATGCGATGGGGTGGGATAGTACGATTAATCTCATTGAAAAAATTGAAGCTAAAACATTGAATGATTTTTCAACAGAAAAAAATACACGTTTAATCATTAGACAAACAACAGGAGATAAAAAATGAAAACAAGAATCGAAAACGTTACACTACTCACATGTGATCAAGAACAAAATACCTACTTTAATTCATCTATTACCTTTGAAGATGACACTATTATCGCCATCAATGAAGATGTAGAATACGATCAAAAAATCGATGGTAAGAATGGTATTTTAACCCCTGGGTTCATTAATACACATGCCCACCTCTCTATGATTCCTTTTAGATCACTACAAGATGATCTATATGATCGTTTAAGATTATTTGTTTTCCCGCTTGAAAAAGCAACTATGAACAGAGAATTGACAATCGCTAGCGCAAAAATTGGCGCTGCTGAAAGTCTACTTTGTGGGATGACAACGGTTGCGGATATGTATTACTACTGTGATGATCTTGCCCAACTTTATGAACAAATGGGTTTAAGATCAGTTGTGATTCAAACCATCTTAGATAAAGACTTATGTGATGCAAGAAATGAAGAAGAAGGATTCGAACTCGCTAAAGCATTAATCAAGAAATGGCAAAATCATCCAACTATCTACCCTTGTGTTGGTCCTCATGCAACTACAACTATTTCAGAAGATATGATGCATAAAATCAGAGATTTTCAAAAAGAAACAAATTGTAGAATTAGTATGCATGTATCAGAAATGGATTATGAACTAGACTATTTCAATAAAAAGAATACAACCCCTGTTCAATTTCTTGAATCAATGGGCATCTTAAATGATAAATTCATTTCTGCTCATACAATTACTGCCAATGCAAAGGATATTGAAATCCTAAAGAAATATGGTGTGGGTGTTGCGCATTGTATTAACGCGAACACCAAAGCCGCTAAAGGCATTGCGCCATTAAAAGAATTTGTAGAAGCTGGGGTTAAAGTAGGATTTGGGACAGATGGACCAGCAAGTGGTTCACATTTAGATATGTTTATGCAAATGAATGTTGCCGCAAAAATGCATAAGAATTTAAATAAAGATCGTCATTTATTTAATTCAAAAGATCTACTCTCCATCGCCACAATTGGTGGAGCACGCGTGTTAGGCATAGACACAGAAGTTGGTTCATTAGAGGTGGGCAAAAAGGCAGACTTAGTCTTAATCGAAACTGAATCTGTTAATATGTTCCCTATACATGATCCGTATGCTGTTCTTGTATACAGCGCTCAAGCTCATAATGTTGATAGTGTTTGGGTTAATGGTATACAACGAGTACAAAATAAAAAACTTGTTGGACAAGATATCAAAGAAATTATCAAAGAGACACATGATCAAATGTCAGAATTTAATCGTATGGCGCAAGAAATATCAGATAGTTTGTAAAAAGAGCAAAAAAAGCTCTTTTTTAATCCATCCATGTGTATAAGAATTCAGGATTGAATGACTGGTTTTTAACCATTGACTGAAAATGTAGATGACAACCTGTTGAATAGCCTGTTGTTCCCACATGTCCTATGATATCCCCTTTTTCAACAATATCTCCCACTTCAACATTGAGATCTTGCATATGTTCATAATAAGTTTTTAAACCTAAACCATGATCAATCACAACTGTATTCCCTATCATGATTAAATTATAAGCAACAATAACTTCTCCACCATTACTTGCAAGTACATCCGTTCCACATTCAATCGCATAATCTATGCCAACATGACGAGTAGGTACAGTCGCATCATTCACATATCGCATATCACCAAAATATGATGAAATTCGCGCATCAAGGACTGGCATAATAAAGTTGTTTTCCCAATATACTTCATCAATTGCACTCTCATAGGTAGGATAAATAATTTCTCGATACTCTGGGGCTGCATTTGGATTACCAACGGTTGATGTGACAGTTGAAGTCGCAACTGTAAAATGCAGCTCTCTAAATTCATAGGATTCCAAATCAATCACATAAGCATAGGTTTCATCATTTAAGTTAATCGTTAGTGGATATTCTTTTACTTCAGCGGCATACCACATAGGGATATAGAATAGAATTGTATTATCTTCTTGATAGATATTACTCTCACTAAAATCACTTAGCACATTAACTTCACTATTTAGTGGCGCATTATTAATTTCAAAATATAAAATATCCCCTTGAATTGATGTCAAATCCGGTAAAGTAATCACTGGTTCTAGTTTAATATTCACATCAAAATGATATTCAGTATACAAATCTTTTTCTTCGATAATAATTTCAAATTGATAGAGTCCATCTTCTCTAAGCAATATGTTTTCGGGATCATCAACATTTATTATTTCACCACTTGGTGTCTTAACTGAAATAACCGCAATATCAGGGGCATTTATCATATGTTCAACATTATTTAAAACAACTTTAGGTAAAACACTATCAACTGCGTAGTGTACAGTCATTTGATAAAAAGAGCCTATGAGATCATAGTTTACACTTGCTTGATCATAATGAATTTCAAAGTCATCAAAATAGACACTTTGTTGAGGTGGATCAAATTGTTTAATTTCATAATAGCGATAAGCAATACCAGTAATTGTCGCAATCACTATTATCCCTAGTAAACTGTATAGAAATTTCTTCATATTACTATTATATCTTTTTATAGGACTGATTATCATGCAACGCTTCGTTTAACTGTTTAAAAATTAAAAATAATTGTTTACACTATAAAGAGTTAAGAAAGAGGATTTTATATGATTAAAGATGAAAGTTTATATATTGCAGGACCTTTAGTATTTTATGAAAATGGTTTAAAAATGTGGCATTCTTGGCGTCAAGAAGCTGAATTTCATGGCTACAATGTCGCATTACCTAATGAAAAACAATTGGAATTCGAAAAAGGAAATAAGCGCTCACTCAGTGCAGCGATATTTAAGAACTGCCGTGATTCAATTAATGAAACAACGACCATTATCGCAAATTTAGAAACCTATCGTGGATTTATGCCAGATGGTGGAACCGTTTATGAAATTGGTATGGCTTATGCGAAAGGTGCAAAATGTTATGCCTATACACGTGATAAAAGATCAAATGGAATGAAATATCCTTCTGCTAAATATATCAACGATACTCAAATTGATTCAGATGGAAGAATCCTTGCCAATCGCACCCTTCCCTTTGGCCCATGTATCATGGGAGCATGTAAAGTAGTTGAAGGAAACTTCTCTGATGCACTTCAAGCATTAACACTAGACATCGAAGAATCCTCAAGAAATAAAGCCAACCGTTATTTAGAAACAAAAATAATCACGCCTAAAAGAACTTATACAAGTGAAAAACCAGTTGTTTATCTCTCTAGTTTTGAACGTTACGACAATGATGCGAAAGAACAATATGCGTCTATGAAATCTGTATTAGAAGCAAAAGGTTTTGATGTCCTAACCCCGCTTGATAAAGCAGTTGGTGTTGAAGTCATTGAAACAGATGATAAATACGAGAAAGCTTACAATCAATTCGACCACTATCAACAACATGTCCGTAACTGTGACATTATTTTAGCTAATCTAAGTGATTATCAAGGTTATGAACCCAATGATGATGTTGCGTTCGAATGTGGTATGGCTTTTCAACTAGGTAAAAAACTATTTGCCTATATGTCAGACACACGTCCTATGGTTGAGCGTATCCCAAATGATGGTGCTGCTGAATTACCACGTGACATTAATGGCTTGAATGTTGAAGATTTTGAAGCTCCACTAAATTTAATGTTTGCGGCTAGTTATCGTATCTATGATGGACGCTTTGAAGAGGTCGTTGAAAAGATGGTAAATGAATTAAATAATCCTAGTGAGAGAAAAGATTTAATAGAGGCAATTATCTAATGTTTAGAGAACTCAAACGCATAAATCAAAGATTAGATGATACAGAAATCATTGATATCTTCAAACGTCGTACAAATGGTGTATTGGGCTTATTAGGTGATGATGATTACCCTTATGCGATACCCATTAGTTTTGTGTATCATAATCACAAAATCTATTTTCACTCATCTAAAAGCGGCCATAAAATGGATGCGATTCAAAAACACTCAAAAGTATCGTTTACTGTTATCGATGAAGATACAGTTGTTCCTGAACTCTATACTTCATTCTTTAGATCTGCTCATGTCTTTGGGAAAGCAAGACTTTTAGATTCAAATGATCCTGAGTGGTTTGAAGGTTTTAAAGCTTTAAACGATAAATACTGTTATATCCTTCCTCAACAAATGATTATAGATAAAATAAAAAGCGCTCCACATACAGCCATGGTTGCGATTGATATCGAACACATGACTGGTAAAGAAGCGAGTGATTATGCCAAAGAAAAACATCCAGAGCGTTACACTAAAAAAGATTCCTATGACGACTAGGAATCTTTTTTTAGATTATAACTTTTTGTATACAACGCCTTCAGCTTCAAGCTTTGCAATTGTTTCTTTAAATTGTGGTAAGTAGTCTTTATTAGCGACTAACATTTCATCTAAACAAGCTTTTGCGAGTTTACCAGCTGGAACAAGTGGGTTAACTGTAAAGGCTTGTAATGCTTTACCATAATCACCAGTAACGGCTGCAGCGATGGTTAATTCTTCCATTGCTTTTTGAACTTGAATCATACCGCGTGAACCTGTATCAAATGAACCCCAATTATCTGCTTCAGGACCATGTGATGTGATTTGTGCACTGATTTCAATTGCACAATCATAAGGTAAATCTGAAATTGCACCTTTATTTGTTGTATTAACAACCATACGAGTTTTCTTATCATTGTAGATTGATGCGATGAGTTCACATGCAGCATCTGAGTAATAAGTACCACCACGTTTTGTGAGTTGTTCTGGTTTGTAATCGAGTTTTGGATCTTTATAAAGTTCAAAGAGTTCTGCTTCAGTTTTCTTAACAACTTGAGCACGTACTTTACCTTCTTTGAATTCTTCTAATTCATCGTTCAACATATCATCAGTGATGTAGTAGTAACGGTGATATGGACAAGGTAGTAAGTGAGTATCTTTAACTTGATCATAGTTTAGTGGGAAGTTACGGATATTTCGTACGCCAACAAATTCTTCTTTACGATCTGGATGATAGACACGATCAATGATTTCGTCAGTGACTTCTTCACCTTTATTATTCCAAACTTTATGCCATACAAAGTGATTTAAACCAGCAAATTTGAAGAATAATCCTTCTTCGTTTTTCATTGCTTCTTCACTCATTTTTTGCATAACAATAGGCACATTACATAAACCAACTGTACGTTTCCATCCACCGACATTGATTGCAGCTTCAGTAACCATTCCTGATGGATTTGTGAAGTTAACTAACCAAGCATTTGGACACAATTCTTTCATATCTTCAATGATACCTAAGATAACAGGAATTGTACGGAAAGCTTTCATCATACCACCAGCACCATTGGTTTCTTGACCAATCATGCCATGACTTAGAGGAATTCTTTCATCACGAATACGAGCATCTAAGAGTCCTACTCTAAATTGAGTTGAAACAAAGTCTGCATCTTTTAAAGCTTCGCGGCGATCTAAAGTTAAGTTAACTTTCCAATCTAAGCCAGCTGCTTTAACCATACGTTGAGCCATCGCACCAACGATTTCTAATTTTTCTTTACCTTCTTCTACATCAACTAACCAAAGTTCTTTGATAGGTAACTCATCTTGACGTTTAATAAAACCTTCAATGAGTTCTGGTGTATAAGAACTACCACCACCAATAGTAACAATTTTCATAATTTGTCTCCTTTTGTGTGTTTTCTGACTTTACTGTCAGGGTTCATTATAACGAAGGCCATGATAGTCTTAAAGCAATATCCAAATTTTGGAACAGTTTTTCAAAATGACGCTTTATTATTGAAAAAGCTTGATACTAAAAAAAGAACCCTACGGAAAGGATTCTTAATTTAAATTATAACTTTTTGTAGACAACGCCAGCTTTTTCAAGATCAGCAATTGTTGATTTGAATTGTGGTAAGTAGTCTTTATTAGCCACTAACATTTCATCTAAGCAATCTTTTGCCAATTTACCTGATGGAACGATTGGGTTAACTGTGAATGCTTCTAAAGCAGTTCCATAATCACCTGATACAGCTGCTTCAATAACAACTTCTTCCATTGCTTTTTGAACTTGTAAGATACCACGAGCTCCTGGTTCAAAACCGCCCCAGTTTAGAGGTTCAGCACCATGTGATGTGATGATTGAAGAAACTTCAACAATACAATCATATGGTAAATCAGTGATTGTACCATTGTTTTGTGTTGAAACAACCATTGTAGTACGTTTGTCATTAACGATAGATGCGATAACTTCACAAGCTGCATCTGAGTAGTGAGTCCCACCACGTTTAGTCAATTGTTCAGGTTTGTAATCCAATTTTGGATCTTTATAAAGTTCGAAGAGTTCTGCTTCAGTTTTCTTAACTGTTTCAGCACGAGTTTCGTGTTTTTCAAACGCTTCAAGTTCTTCATGTAGCATATCATCAGAAATATAGTAGTAACGGTGATATCCACATGGTAATAGACCAGTCTTTTTAATTAGATCATAGTTGATAGGAAGGTTACGGATATTTTTCATACCTTCATATTTTGCTTTGTTTTCAGGATTGTAAACTTGTTCGATTAGATAATCAGTAATTTCATTACCCTTTTCATCCCAAACTCTATGCCAGTGGAAGTGATTTAGACCAGCAAATTTGTAGAATAAAGTTGTATCGAATTCTTCATAACCCATAACTGCATTAGATGAAGCAATGTGTCCAATAGGAACATTACATAAACCAATCGTTTTATTCCATCCACCTTTTTTGATTGCAGCTTCAGTCACCATACCTGATGGATTTGTGAAGTTAATTAACCAAGCATTTGGACATAATTCTTTCATATCTTCAATAATACCTAAGATTACAGGGATAGTACGGAAAGCTTTCATCATACCCCCAGCACCATTAGTTTCTTGTCCCATCATGCCATAACTTAAAGGAATTCTTTCATCACGAATACGTGCATCAAGTAATCCAACACGGAATTGAGTTGTGACAAAGTCAGCGTCTTTTAAAGCTTCACGACGATTTAGAGTTAAATGAACTTCCCAATCTAAACCAGCTGCTTTTACCATACGTTGTGCCATTGCGCCAACGATTTCTAGTTTTTCTTTACCTTCTTCAACATCAACTAACCAAATTTCTTTTAAAGGTAATTCATCTTGTCGTTTGATAAAACCTTCAATAAGTTCTGGTGTGTAAGAACTACCACCACCAATAGTAACGATTTTCATTTATTGTCTCCTTTTTTTGACGTTTAAATCTACGCCATTATAACGAAGGCTTTGTGATACTTCTATCAAATGGAGCATTTTGGCAAGGCTTTTCATAAAAACTAAGAAATCTTTGGAAAACGTTTTCAAAAGAAAAAGCACCGAAGTACCTAATTACTTTCAATTGTTATTAGATTTTTAACCTGTGGTGATATAAAAAGTGGAACTAAACACAGTGTACTTAAGATCGTACCAACAATACTGATTGTTATGATTGAGTAGATATTTGAAAGAAATCCATAAGTTAAAGTTGATAACGCTATACCACCTATTGAAAATGAGGAAAGAAACCCAAAGATTGTTGCCCTTTTATCTTCAGGTGCTGCAATCATTAAGGTAGATGTAAGCAAAGTATTACCAATCACACTAAATAATTCACCTATAAAAAAGAAAATGGTAAAAGAATAAAAACCATAACTTAAAAACCCAAATATTACGAACACTGCCGCTGCCACAAATGAAAAGACAAATAGAAACATTTTATATTTCTTAGGAACTGGATAGAAGGATAATATAAACGCGCCGAGCAAAGCCGCAGCCGTATTACTCATTGTAAATAAACCATACTGTGTTTCACTTAAACCCTTTAAGAAACTTATTGGAATTAATAACTCTAGATATCCAGCTCCAAAAAAGTTCGCAAGAATCGCACAAATCAGTAGTAGATTTAGTCCTGGCATTGTAAAACTAAGTTTAGCTCCAGAAAGAAGATCAATATAGATAGATTTAATGGTTATTTTATCTTTTGGATCATGCTTGATTTTAATTTTTAATGTCCAAATTAGGATTGCAGCAATTAAATTCGATAGTCCATTAAAGATAATCATAAGTGGCACACCTAGTGTAATGACTAGTACACCAGATAATCCCTTACCGACAAGTCTAATTAAATTGGTTAAACCAGAAAAACTCGATTGCGCTTGAACAATCTGAGATTTATCAATCATATCCAACATAACAGTCATCACTGCGGGTGAATAAAAAGAGCCAGCTAGCGAAACTAGAAATGCGACGACAAAGACTATTGGGATTGTTAAATGCTTAGATAATGCAATAAACCCAACGAGTAGCATAAGTCCTGCTTGAGCTAGATCGCCAAAAATCAATAAATTCTTACGATTTAAACGATCAACGATAACTCCACCTACTGGATTTAAAAACATATTCACAAATAAGCCAATCGATGCCATGACACCCATTAAAGCCATAGAACCCGTTTCGGCGTATACCCAAAAACCAATCGCAACTTGATAGAAGATATCTCCTAAATCAGAAGTAACTCGACTACCAAGTAGCGTAATTATATTTCGATTCCAAAATGATTGTTTTGTATTTGTCATATGCTTTTCACTATTTAATCAATAAAAATGCGTACATGATCACCTTCTTCAGTATCAACTGTGACAAGTTCTCCATGTGTATCTTCATCAATTTGATCAATAATTTTATCTAAGTCTATACCTTGTAAATTTAATTTTTGACCATCAATATTTAATTGAGATCCTAAATCTAAACCGATTTTTGCCAATGATAAAGGAACATTAACTCTTACCTTTTCACCCTCTTTACTATCTACTACCACACGTATCATTCTCTTACCTAAAGGTTTTGTTTGAGGTGTTTTAACAGTCTCTGTTTTTGAATCTAACGCATTAATGAGTTCTAAACCTTCTTCAACACTAATTGTTCCTTCTTTAACCATATTTAAGATTTGTTCTTTTGAGTTCATTTTATTTACCTTTCAAAAGCTCACTCGCTTCTTTTACACTGATTTCTTTTTTGCGTAAACGCTCTAATATATCTGCTTCATCTACTTCACTAACAGGTTTCGCATCATAGCCCATTTTTCCTAAAACATTAGCTAACATTTTTTTAACGGTTGGGTAAGAAACATCGAGTAGTCTTTCCATTTCCTTGATATTACCTTCAGCTTTTAGAAATGTTTCGACAAAATAAAGTTCTTCTTTATCAAGATAAGAGAATTTTGATAATGCAAAATCACCAGTTATTTCAGTATGACAATGTGAACAACTTAGACGCGTTACTGTTAATTTATTTGCGCACACTGGACATGTGCCAATAACTTCATTTTTCATCAAGCTCTCCTTTAGTACACTCTAATCACAAACGATTCCACCATAAACCATTCTTCACTAGATTTGTCATTTCTACAATCACATCTCTTTTTATTCAACTCGACACATGATTGTAATTTCTTTAAATGTTTTTTATGTTTGCGATTTAAATGATTGAACTTGTTTTTCATAAGATTACCTCCTTATAAAACATCAATTTTTATATGTGTGTCATCACTATCTACTTCAACTAAAGTAAATGGCTCATAATCATCTAAGGCTTTATTAAGATTCTTAAAGAATTGCTTTATTAAAGCTTTATTCTCTTTTATTTTTTGTTTTGTCGCATCATCATCAATATGTTTAATCATAAAACCACTTAACTTACTAAGCATCCATAAAGGCATAGCTGGTAAGTTTAATTTAACGTCTGGTGTATTGATGCGTACTTTAATTTTCTTTTTCATAGCTTACATCTACTATATTAAACTTTTAATTATATTTGTCAATTATTAAATTAATTATTTTAATTATTTTATTAATATATTTAATTTTTAATTTAATTTTCTATAAAAAACAGTATGAATCATTAAAAAAACCTCTCTCGAGGCTAAAGTTTATCGGTAATTAAAAGTTTTGGTCTGTTGTTTATGTTCATACATCTTTAGATCAACAGATCGTTTAAACTCAGCAAAACTAGTCGTAAAGTCAAATACATCACTAGCGATTGCACCTTCAATGTCATATTCATGATTTGATGAAACATCCTTAAGCTGACTTACAAAATCATTTAAACAGTCATTGTAAATAGATTCTTGAGTGTTATCCATGATAATCGCAAACTCATCACCACCGATGCGATAACAATATGATCCTTCAACACCTTCAAATGATATAGTCATTTGTTTATAGAATTCATTGATCACAAAATCGCCAATATCATGACCTAATTGATCATTTATCATTTTTAAATTGTTAATATCTAAGAACACCAATCTGAAATGTGGTTTTTCAAAACTATTTAAATGATTATCAATATCTTCTTCATATTTAGTGCGATTTAATCCGCCCGTTAAAACATCTTTATAAGCAATATTTTTTAGATAATGCGCTTCACCTTCAAGTCTTAACATACGCTTTATATAAATCAGCGTGTCATATACCAAATATGCAACAAACACTGCTAAACCAAATATCATGCCATCTGCCATGTTATTGACATCATTCAATAAGAATCGTAAGACTGTAACGGTTGTAGCTAACAACAAGACAGAAATCGCTAATAAGTATCTTAAGGATTCTTTATTGTGAATAATAAAGGCATCATAAATAAGCAATACAAGCAAGATGAATAAAGTGATAGATGCATAAACAATTAAATAGAACATGTTTTCAAAATGATGGAAGTTGAAAAATATGGTCGATATCAAATCATAAATTAGATATAAAATAAAACCGACTGATATCCAATCTAATGGTTTACGATAACGATCTAAAGAAACGATTTTCAAAAATTGTATAAAGGAAGTAAACATAACAGGTATCATTAAATAGCTAATACTACCAATGATAAAGCGACTAGAAATAATAAATTGAAGTACATTTAATTCAGATAGAATCCATACACTAATGGAAAAGAAAAAGATATTTAGATAAACCAAACGTTTTGAATCAGTACTATTCAAAAAGATATCAGCTAAAAAACCAACAAAACTAACCACTAATACAATAACCGCAAACAACACATTCCAAGCATTAGCTGCTAAAATCTCAGCTTTTAAATCCCCTTCATCTCCGTAATAGATGGTATTAAGCATACCTGACATTGTGGAAACAGGTGATGAATTAACAATTTTTATATCACAGCCATCATCACAGCCACTTAGGTCGATAAAATACCAAAGACTTGCGACTGGCGCAAATAGTGGGCCTTCATTTTCTAAATAAGTATTATCAAATACAATTTGATTATCGATATAGACTTGAATTTCCTGCATTGATGATCGAATACGCATACTTATTCCATTACGTAAGTGTTCTGGAATCGTCGCTGTATATACATAGACTTCATTTGTTTTACCATTATATGATTGAGGTAAATGAATGGTATCCGTTTGTCCATCTTCAAATTCAATCGTCCACTCTAAGTCAAGTTCATGAATATCATTGAGTTGGATTAATAAATTTTCACTGGGAAGCACCATGATTAGTACTGAAACGATTGCTAATAAAACAAACATTAGAAAATAACGTATACGCTTCATAATCATTTAAACTCCCCTTTCTTTGAAAAAAGATTCTATGATTATTATAAAACTTTTAAAATCAACAATTAATGTGATTTGAATTTTATATTCATTAATATTGAATATTATATACATATTTACTCATATATAAATATTAAAATGCTTAATATATTTAAAAAAAGCCCTTTTTGGGCTTTATTGTTCGAATGTTTGTGCTGCTTGAACGAGTAAATCTCTGATTGGTAAATGTTGTGGACAAACCGCTTCACACTCACCACATTTTATGCAATCAGATGCTTTACCATGTCCATCTACTGTGAGGACTTCGTTATAGTATTTGATGTTATGCCAATTTTTAAATAAGTGATAATTATTCATAGCCGTGAAAATATTTGGGATCAAAATTTGTTCAGGACATCCTTCCACACAATATTGACACGCAGTACAACCAATGAGATTTAATGATTTAAAATAATGTCTGACTTCATCAACCGCTTTGTATTCTTCTTTATTGAGCGGTACAAAATCTTTCATGGTTGATAGATTATCTTTCATTTGATCCATATCACTCATTCCCGATAAGACCATCATCACACCTTCTTGACTTGCCGCAAAACGAATCGCATAACTGGCAGCTGAGCCACCATTTAAATCACTTAAAATTTTTAATGCAGGTTCAGGCATATTAACTAAATTTCCACCTTTAACAGGTTCCATGATAACCATAGGTTTTTTGTGTTTCAAACAAACTTGTGCACATTTGCGTGATTCAATCGCTGGATCATCTAAATCAAGATAGTTGAATTGAATTTGGACAAATTCAATTTGTGGATACTCTGTTAAGATTTGATCTAGTACACTTGCCTGATCATGAAATGACATACCCACATGTCTTATTTTTCCTGCTTCTTTGAGTTCAAAAGCTTGTTCATAAGCACGGCATTCTTTAAAATGACCAAAATTCTTACTACTTTGCGCATGCATTAGATAAAAATCAAAGTAATCTACACCACAAAGTTCTAGTTGTGACTCAAAAAACGGTTTAACATCTGCTTCTGTTTCAAAATATGGTGCAGTTAATTTATTAGCGAGTAAATATTCACTTCGATCATGACGTGATGTTAAACATTCCTTTATCGCTTTCTCACTTTCACCTTTTAAATAACCATGAGCTGTATCAAAATAGTTAAACCCTTCATCAATAAAGGTATCCACCATTTTTGTAAACTCTTCTGTGTTCACTTTGTCTCCATTCATTGGAAGACGCATACAACCAAATCCAAAATTCTTTTTAATTCTTTCCATTCTTAAATCCCCTTTCTAAGTTCTTTTAATTTATTTTCTAATAATACAAAAGCTTTTTCAGGATTATCTTCATTTAAGACTGTTGATTCCATTGGACAAAAGCCATCTTGTGCATTATTTAAAATACGATCTACTAATTTATTATATGTAAATGGTATTTGATATTTTTCAAATACTTCAAGGGCATGTTTTGAAATCATTATGGTATTCACTTCTTTGATTCCCGCATGGACCACTAAATAGGCCACACTTTTACCAATCACTCGATCCGCAAGTGAATACCCATTTAAATCAGTTTTATCACTCATTAAATCAAGGACAGGTGCTACGCCTTTTTTATTTGATGTATATACACTATCTCCCTTAACCAATACACAGGTAAAGTTGTTCTCATCTAAAATCTGTTTTGCTTGTTCAATATCTCTGTTCATATCTACTATCCTAAACCCTAGAGTTAAGTCTAAGTCAAGGATTTTAAGAAAATTTTTCAAGTTTCGTAAAGTCTTTGTGATATTAAGCACTTTTTGTTTGGTTAATAGACACTTAGCCTTTAAAATAAAATTGATGGAACAAACAGAAATCTTTAATGTCGAAATTCTTTCGCAAGCCATTGAATCAAAAGAATATAAACGTATTCGTACGTTTTTTGATGATACCAATATTGTTGATGCGGCAAGCATGGTTGATCCCCTTGAGACCGACCAACTTTTACACTTATTTAAAATATTAAGAAAAGACATTGGAGCTGAACTTTTAACTTATTTAGATCCTGATACGGTTGAGCGTTTAACTAACCATATTCAACCTGAAACGCTTCATAAATTACTTGAAGAACTCTATTCAGATGACTTGAATGAAATTTTAAGTGAATTACCTGATGAATTAGTCATGAAGATTTTAAATTCTGCTTCAGCAGAACTTAGAAAAGATATTAATACTTTCTTAAGTTATGAAGAGAATTCATGTGGATCTATCATGAGTAATGAATTTATTACCCTTCGCTCTAATACGACTGTTGAACAAGCGATGCGCAAAATATCACGTCAAGGTAAACTGGCTGAAACAATCGCATGGTGTTATATCACGGATGATAGAAATCGTTTAACAGGTGTTGTAGAATTTAAAGAAATTTTATTTGCCCAAGATTTAATTAGAATTGCAGACATCATGGAAAGTGATGTTCATTCTGTATTTACAACAGATGACCAAGAAGAAGCTGCAAAACTCATTTCAAAATATGATATTACAGCTATTCCTGTCGTTGATAGTACCGGTGTTATTTTAGGAATTATTACCGTTGATGATATCTTAGACGTTTTTGAAGAAGAGGCAACGGAGGATTTCCATAAAATGGGATCAATGAATCCTATTAGCGACTCGTATTTAAAAACAAATACTATAGAGATCGTTAAATCACGATTACCTTGGTTAATGGTTTTAATGATATCTGCCACCTTTACAGGTTACATCGTTTCAAGTAATCAAGAGTTACTCGTTTTAATCCCAACTTTAGCGATATTTATTCCTATGTTAATGGATACAGGGGGTAATGCTGGTTCACAAGCTTCTTCCATGGTCATTCGTGGAATCATCATCGATGATATGGGTTTAAAGGATGCGTTTTCAATTATTCGAAAAGAATTAACAGTTTCCTTACTCATCGGATCCATTCTATTTATCATCAATACCCTACGTATTGGCTTATTTATGCCTGATGTTGGTTGGAGTATTGCCTTACTGGTATCCTTTACCGTATTGATTGTGATATTGAGTGCGAATCTAGTTGGTGGTTTACTACCATTATTTGCAATTTGGCTTAAACAAGATCCTGCCACTATGGCTGGTCCTTTAATTACGACTTTAGTTGATGCATTATCACTCATCGCATACTTTAGTATTGCGACCTACTTTATGAGGTTATTTTAATGGCTAAGAAAAAAATGAACCTCAAAATATTTAAAGCTATTATTGAAGCTCGTAAATACTCTGAAATACGCGCTGTTTTTGATGACTACAACATTGTCGACTTAGCTGCTTTAGTTTCTGAATGTGACTTTGAGTCTATTTTATTGTTGTTTAAGATATTAAAAAAAGAAGTTAGTGCGGAACTTTTTACTTATCTAACCTCTAATATTCAACAAGATATCATTGAAGCCTTTAGTGGTCCTGAAATTGAAAAAATGTTAGAGAACTTATATACCGATGATATTGTTGACTTTATTGAGGAGCTCCCTTCTAATTTGGTTACCAAGTTATTAAGAAATGCAGGGGTTGATCAAAGAGCGAACATAAATTTATTACTAAGTTATCCTGAAGATTCAGCAGGTTCAATGATGACTGTTGATTTTGTTGAACTAAAACGTAGTAACACCGTTAAACAAGCCATTGCTCGTATTAAAAGACAAGGTAAAGGTGCAGAGACCATTACAAACTCCTATATTGTTGATGAAAATAGAACCTTGGTTGGTTCCATTCGTTTGCGTGATATTTTATTTGCGCAAGAAGATGAAATTATTGAAGACTTAATGGAAAGCGATGTCATTGCCATTAATACAAACGATGATCAAGAAGAAGTATCTAATACTTTTAAAAAGTATGACTATAACGTACTACCTGTTGTGAATAATGAATTTAAACTCATGGGTATTATCACCGTTGATGATATTATTGACGTTATCGTCGAAGAAACCACCGAAGATATGCAGAAAATTGCGGCGATTAATCCTATGGATGGATCTTATATCGAAACCAGTAGTTTTATCATGGCAAAATCACGCATCACTTGGTTAATCATCTTAATGGTTTCTGCTACATTCACTGGTTTTATTCTTCAAGGTTATGAAGATGCCTTAGCTTTAATCCCTGCCTTAGCTATTTCATTACCCATGATTATGTCAACAGCTGGTAATGCTGGCTCTCAAGCATCCATTATGGTCATCCGTGATATAGCCTTAGAAAACTTAGAACTTAAAGATTTTGGAAAAGTTTTATTTAAAGAGCTTAGAGTTGCCTTCTTTATTGGTTTAATTTTGTTTGCGGTTAATGTACTAAGATTACTAATATTTAATCCAGAGAATAGTTTACAAGTAGATTTAGTTATTTCATTAACAATTTTTATTACTGTATTACTCGCAAAAACTACAGGTGGTTTATTACCACTACTTGCATTAGCCCTTAAACAAGACCCTGCAGCCATGGCTTCCCCGCTGATTACGACAATTGTTGATGCGCTAGCGTTACTTGTCTATTTCAATTTAGCGATTAGATTTATAGGCATATAAATCTTTTTTGAAGTGATTGTCAGCTTTCGTTAAATTAACTTTGATGATTAAAATGAGTGTAAACATTGAAATTAAAATGCCTGTAATAAATAAGAAACCATTAATCATAATTACCACACTTTCAACTATTAAATTAACACCATTAGTTTAGAGTTTTGTATTTATTTTGTTTTAAATAAACTACTTACACGAATATGTTCTCATTTCACGATTTATACGTATATTTAATAGTTGTTTATATTTATTTTAACTTTTTAAATCATTCTCGTTTTTAACCTTAATTATGTGAAAAAAGACATACTTTTTTTCTCTTATTTCCTATATAATAATCACATGCGAGACAAATTTTTAGACCTTATTAACAAATTAACAAAAGCTCATTTATTATTCGGCTTTTTCTTTATACTTTTCGTGATGATCTTGATTCCAACTCAAGGGATTCAACCACGATCACTTATTTTAAATCCTGCTTATCAGTTTGTCGTTGATGATGAATTACTATTCACCTTCCAAAACGTGGAAGAAGTTCAAGAAATTTTAGATCAATATAAACAAGGTTTCTTATCATTAGTCGATGAGAATGCTCAAATTGATACAATGGAATTCTTACAAAAAATTGAAATTCGAGAAACTAAAATAGATGGTAATGCCTATGATAGTCTTGATTTGCTGAGAGATTATTTAGCACAAACAGAAACATCCGCTGAAATCGTAGTCGTTCAAGAAGGTGATAACGTTTGGAAGATTGCGGATAACTATCAAGTATCGATTGACAGCATTATCCTTCTCAACCCAAATCTTGATCCAGAACTTATTCATCCTGGTGATGAAATCTTATTAGAAGCAGCTGATCCAGTCATTGACGTTAAAATTACTTTCACTAATATCGTTGATGAAATCATTCCTTATGACGTAGAAACCATTAAAGATTATAGTTTATATAAAGATGATCGTATTGTAATAGAAGAAGGAATTGATGGTTTAAAAGAAGTTGAATATGAAATCACACTAATGAATGGTGTGGCGACAGAAACCAATATTCTAAATGAAACACTTTTATCAGAACCAAGTACTGCAGTCATCAAAGTTGGAACCAAATCAACGGTCACTCGTGATTATGGTGGTGACTTTGGGGTTACAACCGGTAATTTCTCAAGTGGTTATGGTTATCGTGTTCATCCAATAACAGGTGTTCGTACCTTCCATTCAGGAATTGATATAGCGAATAGCTTAAATACACCAATCTATGCATATGGATCAGGAACAGTAGTCTATGCTGGTTGGAATGGTCAATTAGGTAATATGGTATCGATTGATCATGGCAATGGTTTAATCACAAACTATGGTCATACAAATGCGATTTATGTAAGTGTTGGTGATACTGTAAGTGCTGGTCAAAAAATCGCGGCTATGGGTAAAAGTGGTTATGTCACTGGTGTTCATTTACACTTTGAAGTACTTAAAAATGGATCTTACCAAAATCCACTCAATTACTTAGGATAATCATTTCTACTAAAGAACACTTCGGTGTTCTTTTTCTTTGCCTAAATCTATGTAAACTTAGTGAAAAAACAGGTCTTTTTAGGTATAATCTAAACATGTTTAATGAAAAGCAAAAAAATAAAAGCTTAGGTTACCCTAAAGCGCAAAACTTATACAACCCATCATTTGAACATGATGCATGTGGGATTGGTTGTATTACACAGATTGATGGCATTAAAAGTCACTCAATTGTAGATGATGCCTTACTTGTTTTAAGACGACTTGCACACAGAGGCGGTGCTGGTTCAATTGAAGAAAACGGGGATGGCGCAGGTATCTTAACTCAAATCCCAGATGCTTACTTTAGATCAATTGAGTTAGGCTTTGAATTACCAGCGTTTAAACGCTACGGTGTAGGGATGGTCTTTTTACCACGTCATAAACAACAACGTTTAAGAATCCAAGAAGTGATTGAGCGTATGGTTGAAGAAGAGAATCAAATTACCTTAGGTTGGCGTTATGTTCCTGTACAAGAAGCTGTTTTAAGTGTCAGTGCACGCGCAAATCGTCCCCATGTAAGACAACTCTTTATTCAAGCAAACGATGACACCAGTGATGAAATGTTTGAACGTTTACTTTATGTTATTCGTAAGCGTTGTGAACACATTACCAAAGAAATGCATGAATCTGATGATGATTATTTTTACTTTTCATCTTTATCCTCTAAAACAATTGTTTATAAGGGGATGTTAACAGCTGAACAAGTCGATGGTTTTTATTTAGATCTACAAGATTTAAACTACACATCAGCCATTGCCCTAGTTCACTCTCGTTATAGTACAAATACCTTCCCATCTTGGGAAAGAGCTCACCCTTATCGTATGTTAATCCATAATGGTGAAATTAACACCTTGCGTGGGAATCTCAATCGAATGAAAGCTCGTCAAAACACGATGGTTAATGATGTCTTTGGCGAAAATATGCAACGGGTTTTACCAATCGTCTTTGATAATGGGTCTGATTCATCTATTTTTGATAATACGTTAGAGTTTTTAGTAGAAGCTGGTATTCCACTAGCTCAAGCAATTATGATGATGATTCCTGAGCCTTGGGAAAATAAAGATTTACCAGAAGAATTAAAAGCTTTTTATGCTTTCTCACAACTTCATATGGAAGCTTGGGATGGGCCTGCCGCAATGGTTATTACCGATGGAGAAAATGTAGCGGCAACTTTAGATCGTAATGGTCTACGTCCTTCACGTTATATCTTAACCAAAGATAATCGTTTAGTCATCGCTTCAGAAATTGGTGTTTTAGATATTGAACCTACTGAAATCGTAGAGAGTGGCCAAGTTAAACCTGGTGAACTTTTATACATTGATACCATAAAAAAATCATTTATTCGAAACAAAGAAATTAAAAAAGAAATCGCTAACGCAAAACCTTACAAAACATGGTTAGAAAATCAACAACTTCATATAGATACCCTTCCACCATGTGGATGCGATGATGAAAAACCATTAGACGATTTACTAAAATGGCAAAAAGCTTTTGCCTATACTTTAGAAGAAAGAATTAACATCCTTTTGCCAATGGCACGTGATGGTAAAGAAAACATAGCCTCTATGGGTCATGATGGCCCTTTAGCTATTTTAAGTAAGTCTGATCAAAACTTGTATGCTTACTTCAAACAAATCTTTGCACAAGTCACCAATCCACCTATCGATGCTTTAAGAGAGCGTATGATGATGTCTACACAAATGGACTTAGGTGGAATTGGTAACTTATTAGATGCGAAAGAAGAAGATGCTCGTCGTTTGAAATTAAATAGTCCAATGTTGTCACATGAGCAATTTAAGAAAATACTAAATTGTAAACGAGATGGGTTAAACGCGAAACGTTTAGATGCGACATTTACTGGAAATACAGGGTCTAATTTAGAAAAAGCACTTGAAGCACTATTTACTCAAGCAGACAAAGCAATAGAAGAAGGCTATACCTTACTTATCCTTTCAGATCGTAATTGGGACAAGTCACACTATCCAATTCCTTCCCTTTTAGCGTTATCAGGACTTCATCAGCATTTAACCACACAAGGAACTCGTACCCGAGTATCTTTAATTGTTGAAAGTGCTGAAGCTAAAGAAACGCATCACTTTGCATTACTTGTTGGGTATGGAGCAAGTGCAATCTATCCATATCTTGCCTTAGATTTAGTCTCTAAATTTGTAAGTGATGGCCAATTAAAAGATTTAGATATTCAAACAGCGCAAGCAAACTATTTAAAAGCGTCATTAGATGGCATAGTAAAAATTATGTCAAAAATGGGTATTTCTACCCTTCAATCCTATCAAGGTGCTCAAATATTTGAAGCTTTAGGAATTTCTACAAAAGTTATTGATCGTTATTTTACTAATACGGTTTCACGTATTGGTGGCATTGACTTAGATCATATTGCACAAGCGATTGTAAAACGTGTTGAAAAAGCAGAATCAGATAATAGTATTGATCCAGGCTCTATCTTCAGATTTAAAAAAGGTGGGGAATCTCATATTTATAACCCAGATACCATTAAAGGTCTACAAGAAGCGGTCATGAATGGTGATTATGAGAAATTCAAAGAAGTTACTGCTGAGTTAAATAGTCCAGATTTTGGACCAATTAATATTCGATCTTTATTAGGCTTTAATGAAACAATTGCGGTTCCACTTGATGAAGTTGAATCAGCACGTGAAATTGTTAAACGTTTCAAAACTGGTGCAATGTCGTATGGATCCATTTCCCCTGAAGCGCATGAAGCTTTAGCTATTGCGATGAATCGATTACATGCGAAAAGTAATACAGGTGAAGGTGGGGAAGATCCAGCCCGTTATTTAGATCGTGGTTTAGATTCTCGTAACTCAGCCATTAAACAAATAGCTTCGGGTCGTTTTGGTGTTACATCTGAATATTTATCACAAGCACAAGAGATTCAAATAAAAATGGCACAAGGTGCTAAACCTGGTGAAGGTGGGCAGTTACCTGGCATGAAAGTATGGCCATGGATTGCGAAAGCGCGTAATTCAACCTTAGGTGTAACTTTAATCTCTCCTCCTCCACATCACGATATCTATAGTATCGAAGACTTAGCGCAACTCATTCATGATATGAAGAACGCAAACAACTCTGCCAAGATTTCAGTAAAACTTGTTTCTGAAAACGGTGTTGGGACGATTGCGGCAGGTGTTGCGAAAGGACGTGCAGATGGCATTTTAATCAGTGGACATGATGGTGGTACAGGTGCATCTCCACTTAGTTCCATTCAACACGCGGGTTTACCGTGGGAGTTAGGTTTAGCTGAAACCCATCAAACACTTATGTTAAACAACTTACGATCAAGAATTAAACTTGAAACTGATGGAAAACTTATTAGTGGTCGTGATGTCGTTATTGCGGCACTTCTGGGCGCAGAAGAATTTGGTTTTGCGACAGCCCCACTTGTTGCCTTAGGTTGTGTCATGGCAAGAGTTTGCCACATGGATACATGCCCTATGGGAATTGCGACACAAAATCCACAAAGACGTGAAAAGTATATTGGTAAACCTGAATACGTTGTTAACTTTATGTTATATATTGCCGAAGAAGTCAGAGAAATTATGGCAGAGCTTGGCTTTAGAACAATCAATGAAATGGTGGGTCATACTGAAGTCTTAAAACAAGTTGATTTTAGAAATAAAATTGATTTATCCAATCTCATCAGCAATACACAAGCTGAATATGGACACATCTCACCAAATCATGGTTTACATAAATCACTTGATCAAAAAGTTCTTATCCCCTATTTCAAACAAAGCATTAAAAAAGGTCTATCTCAAAAAGCTAGTTTTTCAATCACAAATGTTGATCGTACCTTTGGAACCCAGTTAGGTCATGAAATAACGAAACGCTATGGCGGAGTTGGACTACCTGAAAACAACTTTATCGTTGATTTAAAAGGTGTTGCTGGTCAAAGTTTTGGTGCTTTTATCCCTAGTGGCATTACATTAAATCTTGAAGGGTATGCCAATGATTATTGTGGAAAAGGCTTATCAGGCGGAAGTATTATTGTTAAACGATTTAATGAACTGGCTTATAAGTCAGAAGAAAATAGTATTATTGGTAATGTTGCTTTCTTTGGCGCAACATCTGGTGAAGGCTATATCAATGGTTTAGCTGGCGAACGCTTTGCGGTAAGAAACTCTGGCGCAAAACTAATCGTCGAGGGTATTGGTAATCATGGTTGTGAGTATATGACCAATGGTGAGGTTATTGTCTTAGGACAATTTGGTTTTAACTTTGCGGCTGGTATGTCTGGCGGTATTGCTTATGTCTTTGATCCAAACAATGAATTAGAAACAAAAGCAAATACAGATATGGTTGATCTATTGGATATCTCCCCTGATGAGAAAACTTATCTCAAACAACGAATTGAAAAACACATTCAATTAACAGATAGTGAACTCTCAAAATCCATACTAAAAAATTGGACTAATCATTCAAAATCATTTGTTAAAGTCTATCCAAAAGAATTACATGCGATTCATTTAAAAATTGAAGAAAAATTAAAAACGGGTATGAATTATCAAACTGCCCAATTAGAAGTTTTTAACGAATCACGTAAATAAGAAAGAAAGGTCTAAACATCCTAATGATGTCTTAGACCTTTTATTTTGTTTCTTCTAAATCAATAAGATTCAACAATTTCTTGATTGCTTTTTTACGTCCAAAAGTCCAAGGAATAATTGAACCATTTATTATTTCAAAGTTTTTATGCTTTAAATATTTAAGCATTTGTTGAATACCTTGACTTCCACCTAAACTATTCATTGGAAAGAAATGGGTAACATAAATAAATACTTTTTTGGGTGAATCAGTCTCTAACTGTTTAAGATAGCTCACCATTGTCTTAGATAAGGCAAATCCGTGAATAGGTGCACCAAATATCAAGACATCAAAACCACCAATATCTGGGATATCTTTGAGTTCAACGTGACCTTTTTGGCTTTGTTCTTCGTTCTTACTATTAACATGTAGCACAACTACATCGTGTTCTTTTCTTAGTTTATATTTAATTTCATTGGCAACTTCTAATGTATGACCTGTATTTGAATGAATAATGATTCCTATATTCATGATTATCCTCATTTTCTATAAAACATGATAAAGGGGTTATAAAATAACCCCAACCTATTTACTATAATAAATTATTATCGTGAAAATTGCATGTGAATTTTATGTGTTTTTAGTTTTTAAATAACGGTAATTTTTCTAAGAAAATAATATCATCTCGTAAAGCCGCATCACCTTCTGCTAAGATGGCCGCTTTTGCGACAATATTACCTTTCGCTTGTTTTACAAGTCTTTCAAGCGCATCTAATGAAGCACCCGTACTGATCACATCATCTATAATCCCCACTCGTTTTCCTTTTATCCACTTTAAGTCATTCTCGTCCAAAGCTAAAATTTGTTCATTGCTTGTGGTGATTGATTTAACTGAATCAATAATCGCATCACCCATATATGGTTTAACACTTTTACGAGCCACAACATAACGATTTAAACCTAATGCACGTGATAGCTCAAAAACCAAGGGTATACTCTTTGCTTCTGCCGCTACTAATACATCAACTTCAGGTAAAAGTTTGATAAGTTCAGGCACAACAGAAATAACGAGTTCTGTATCACCAAGGATGACAAAACTCGCTATCGATAATGAGTCATTTAATTTTAATATCGGAAGCTGTCTTTTAAGTCCTGCAAGTTCTAAAGTATAGTATTTTTTCATAATAGACTTATTATAAATCAAAATCTATACGATATCTAAGCGTATCCGCTAAAATGCAGATTTGACTATATTCAAATAAGGAATGATCTGCTTGATAAATAAAACTTTCAAGATAATTACTTAAAGGATTTTGTGTTTCAAAAAGTTTCATTTCTTCTTTACTTAACATTTTTCCCTTAAATCTTAATTTACTACTATCTTTGGATGCATTATAGTCATTTAATAAAACATCTGATAATTCAACACCCTCTTTATATTTTTTATCTAAATTTGGAAATTGACTTAGATCATAATAATAAACCGTGTGAATCATAGGTTTGTTATTTCCGTAATACAAACGATTTACTTTTAAGAAAGATTTTGTATCAGACATAAATATTTCACTTAACTCACTTGGACATTTTACAATCTCATGACTTAAGTCTTTCACACTAACCTTCATATTATTTAAATAAATGAGTTCTTTAATTGAATTCATTTTATTAAATGAAATAACCGGAATTTCAAAATCTTCAATGAAATAAGCATCTTTTTCTTGATGAATCAGATTACTTTCTAATAGTTGTTGATAAACCCACTCAGCTTGATCCATTGAGATATCATAATGTTCAGCAAATTCATCAATACCCCACATCTTCTTGTCAACAAATTGTTGTTTAGAAGAAATGAATTCTTTCATAGAATCTACAAGTTGTGTAGGTACATCCACTTTTTTACGTCGATCAATATTAAGATGGTACATGGTTTGTCTCGCTTTCTATAAAGGTGTATTCACTTGGTACTTTTCGGATAATTACCGCAATAGTGTCACCATTCTTATTTAAATAAGTGCTATTAATGCATGAAATCGGATCATTAACTTTGATTGAAAAAATCTTAGCTAATTTAGAATCTGCTTTTTCAGCATACATCGTATTAACTTGTTTATTAAGTTGTGTTAAAGAATAGTGATCAATGATATCAGACATTGGTGTTTCTTTAATCAATTCATATTCGATATGTCTAAATGCTTTTTCTGCTAGATAACTTTCTTCAACAATGAGTGAAAAAACATCATCATTGTAAATCCGAATAACATGGTAAAGATTAGGACAATTAAACTGTGAAGCCACTGCATAGTCATATTTCTCACTTTTCTTTTTTTCGACTAAAGCTGAATAGAAATCACAATCACAAGACTCTTCCAACTTTAATTGTTTCAATGTAAAGGTATGTTGAGGTCGATTATTAACAAAGGAGCCTTTCCCCTTTATGCGATAGATTAAATCTCTATCTTCCAAGTTAATAAGTGCTCTTTTTACACTACCAATTGAGATATTATAAAACTCTGAAATTTCTTTTTCTGTCGGTAATTGATACTGATGAACTAGGTCATTATTGGTGATTGCGAGTTCAATCGATGACTCAATTTGTTCATAAATCGGTATTTTCGACACTTTATTTATCTTTATATAATCCATATTTATAGTTTATCAAGGATAAAATTAAATAATAGTAGACGAAAGTAGTATTCTTTTGCAGTTTACTCACAAGTTTTTTACGACTTTGTATACACCTTGTCACAGTTTTGTGACAGCTGAAGTTTAAACTTTGAAGTGTAGAAAGCAAGACATGCAAACTACACAGGAGAAAAACAAAATGAAAACAAATAAATTATTAACTGGCTTAACAGCCTCAACATTATTACTAGGAATTGCCTTAACTGGCGCAACAAGCGTAAATGCAACAACTGAACTTGAATGCACTGAAGACCAACAACTCTTAGGATCAATGGCTTATGGTCAATCAAGTGAAGATCGTGGCTACTCAGCAGACAATATGCAAGGTCTAATGGGTGAAGGTGTTACTTTATCACTCGATGATTATGATATTACATCAGATGAACTCGAAGCCATGCTTACCGTTTTAATTGAAGATGAATTTAATGCACGTGCCGAATATGAAGCAATTGAAGCAGCATATGGTGTACAAGAACCATTCACAAGTCTTATTGAAGCAGAAACTAAACATGCAGATGCACTAGCTAATCTATTTGAAAGATATGATTTAGATGTTCCAGCTGATGAATCAGAAGATAACGTTATTATCCCAGACAGCTTACAAGAAGCTTATGAAATTGGGATTGCAGCTGAAATTGCGAATGCAGATCTATACGAAGGTTATTTATCACAAGATTTACCTTCAAATGTAGAGCGTGTATTAACCAACTTAATGGATGCATCACTTGATAATCATTTAGTCACATTTGAAGCTTACGCATCAGGTACAGAAGATACTCTAATTCATGCAGACGAAGATATGAGTCAACAAAACATGAATGAAGATATGCAACAAGGTGCTCAAGCTGAAGATCGTGGTAATGGTCGTAGATAATTAAACAACTAAATAGAATTTAAAAAAACCGAAGTCACAATATGATTTCGGTTTTAGTAGGTTTGTATTACGATTAAATAATTTCTAGTTTATGATCATTTAACCAAACTGATCCAAAGAATAATGCTGCAGCTAAGATTCCATCATAGCTGAATGATAGTATGTAATTTAACCAATTAATTTGATAATTAAAATTAAACATTTGTGTAGATGATATTGTATTGGTATTCATCATTGTACTCATCCAAGTAAATGTTTGAATATTATTACTGATGTTTGACACGACAAAGTTAATCCCAATAAATAAAACGATTCCCACAACAACTTTTAACTTAGAAGGAACAAAACTACTATTCGCAAAGACAATCGCAAATAAGACCATGGATATTGAGTAAGCAGAACTAACTAAGAAATGTGGAAATGCTAATATTGCCATTTTGCTTAGTTCAGTCACAAATTCCATTATTTGAACTCGATATTCAGTAAACAATTCAATGAGTGGTATTGCATTTGTTGAGAAAGAAACAATTAGCGCAAACGTTAAGAAACCTAGTATTGCCACTACAATTGTTGTTAATGTCCAAAACATCGTAGTTATCATTTTAGATAAAAATAACTCTTGGGTTGAAACAGGAAATGTCCGCGTTAGATAAGCTTCAGCTGTAAATAAACGTTTATAGAATAGTTGTTGCCAAATAACTATACTTGCGAATACTAATCCAATCCCAACAAACACCATCTGTAATAAAATAAATGGTATAACACGATCATTATTGAAAAATGTAGATAGTCCACCAAGTATCGCTACTATTAATCCTGCAAAATAAACAGGTAATATATGACGATAAGTTGATAAAATATCATGTTTAATAAGTTTAATTAACATTTGAATACCTCTCTAAATAGTTCATCAATTGATTTTTGATGTTCTTTTCGTATTTCCTCAACTTCACCTACTAAGTTAATTTCACCATTCTTCAAGAAGATGACTGTATCAAAGATATTTTCAATTTCTGAAATAATGTGAGTAGAGATTAATACAATTGAACCCTCATTATAATTATTTAAAATAGTGTTTAAAATTAACTCACGCGCAGCTGGATCAACTCCACCAATTGGTTCATCTAGGATATAGATCTTCGCATTACGTGACATCACTAAAGCGAGTTGGAATCTCTCTTTCATACCTTTAGACATTGTCTTAAGCGTTTGTTTTACATCAATATTCAAACTGTTCAATAGATTTTGAAGTTTGTCTTCATCAAAATCATCATACATATCTTTAAATAAAGTAATTGCCTTTTCGCCAGTCATCCAATTCGCAAAATACATCGTATCCGGTAAATATGATATAAGCGATTTTGACTTAACCCCAATATCATTTCCATTAATTTTTACATCACCTTCATAATCTCTAAGTAGTCCATTGAGAATTTTAATTAAGGTTGTCTTGCCAGAACCATTAGGTCCTAATAAACCAATGATTTGACCTTCTTTTAATGATAAAGACACATTCGAAAGTGCAGGTGCCTTTCCATAATTTTTACTTAAGTTTTGTATTTCAATCAAGATTTACTTCCTCCTTCTTAAATACTTCTTTGATGTATTCAATACTTTCTTCTAAATCAACATTAAGTTGATGTAGTTCATGTACAAATTCTTTTATTTTTTCTTCTAACATATCTTTCCTTAGTTTTTTTATAAGTTGAGCATCACTACTAACAAATCGACCAGTAGTTCTCTCACTTCTAACAATCGCTTCTCTTTCAAGTTCGCTATATGCTCGTTGCACAGTATTTGGATTCACTTGATATGTAAGCGCTAGATCACGAACAGTTGGAAGTTGTTGATTAGGTGTTAGTACACCTGAAGCAATTTCTTTTTTAATTCGCTCAACAATTTGAATATAGATTGGTTGTGTAGAATTAAATTGTTCCATTGTTTTCCTTTCTTGTATTATGCGATTAATACAATAATACATTAATACAATAATTTTTAACTGTCAAATAAAAAACAACTATTTTTTATAGTTGTTTAGATAATCAATGAAATAAAACCACCTGCAAGTAAGCCTCCAAGAAATGCTACAAACAGATTTGGCAATGCTTTTTTGAATGAGCCATTATTAATGACACTTGCGACAAGTACACCACTGCCAGCTGCAAACGCCATATCCATCCAAACAGGACCAGTTTGAATAATTAATGGTACTCCATGGTTGATTAACCACACTGAACCTATAATGACTCCAGCAGCCACAAAGCCACCGATTGCGCCTAATTTATCTACAAAGCGATCAAAGAATAGTTTCAAAAGAAATGGAAATATTGCAGCCCCAAAGAAGGTAGTGATTATTTCTAATAAACTCATAACTTTATCCATCTCTTTTCTACTATAGTTGCCATATATCCACCAAAAGATCCACCTAAGACAAGTAACACAAATGTTGGCATACTTTCCATTAAGCCATCAAACCCAGTTCCTGTAAATAAGGCTTTAAAAATGCCTGCAAATCCAATTCCAAATGCCATATCAATAAAAGCCATTTCATCACTGTGTCTAATCAATCCTAAATAATGGTTGATATACCACATAGGTCCAATAATTACGACTGCCGCTATCCAATTTCCCAAATCCCCAATATTTATAATCTCTACAACTTTGCCCCATAAAAACATGGCACAAAAGCCAGCAATAAAATAGCCAAATAGATTTCTTATATGATGCATAAAATCTCCTTTTTGAAAGTATACCTTAATGTGTTTGAAACTTCATGCCAATTAAAAAGCTCAGTTACCCAAGCTTTATTAAATGGCATCTAATAATTTATTAACCTGATCTTCTGTCGTTGCCCAAGAAGTACAGAATCGACATACCCATTTATTGACACCAATCGGCTGCCATAAGGTAAATGAGAAGTCTTTTTGTAATTTCTTGATTTTTAAGTTATCTAAAATCAAGAATTGTTGGTTTGTTGAAGAATCTAGATAAAAGTGATAACCCTTATCTTTAAATCCTGCTTTTAGTTTTTCTGCCATTAAAATCGCATGACGAGATATCTCAAAATAAAGATTATCGGTAAATAACACATCAAATTGAATACCTAATGTTCGACCCTTTGCGAGTAGTGCCCCATGTTGTTTAATTTGGGTAAAGATCTGTTTAATTTGTCCAGGTCTAGGGTAAATAAGTGCTTCACCAATTAAAGCTCCAATTTTAGTCCCACCAATATAGAAGGCGTCACAGTTATTTGAAATAACTTCTAAATCAACATCTGTGTTAGAGGACATGATTCCATAACCTAAACGCGCACCATCAATATAAACCGGTAAATCATAGGCATGTGCCATACGATAGATATTTTCTAACTCTGATTTAGTATAGAGTGTCCCAAATTCTGTTGGATGTGAAATATAAACTAAACCAGGTTGTACCATATGATTTCTTAAAGGGTCTTTAAGAAAGTGTTGCATATACGTTTTAATTTGAGAAGCTCGGATTTTACCATGTGAATGCTTGAGTAAAATAACTTTATGGCCATTGGCTTCAATGGTACCAGCTTCATGATCTACAATATGTCCACTATCAGGCGATAATACCGCTTCATATGAATTTAAGAAAGATTTGATGACCAAAGAATTGGTTTGAGTTCCACCTACTAAAAAGTGAATTTCAGCATGTGGATTCTTACATGCTAAACGAATTTTTTCTTTGGCTGATTGTGTATATTGATCATAGCCATACCCAACATCTTGTACAAAATTAGTTTCAACTAATTTTTCTAGAATTTTTGGATGAGCCCCCTCTAAATAATCGCTATCAAAATAAATCATAGGTTCCTTCTTTCATAGGCTAAGACCTATTTTACACCAAGTGAGATGAAAAATAAAAAGTCTTTTCAGACTTTTTACATTAGATTACATTCAATACATTCAACTCTATTTTTACCACTGTTTTTAGCTTGATATAAAAGGACATCTGCCCGCTTAGAAATTTGATAAGCATCGTCTTCAATTTGGTTTTCTACCAAACCAATACTTATGGTTACTTTTTCATTTTCAAATAAGGTTTCAGACTCACAAGCTTTGCGCACACGATTTGCGATTTTTTCTGCAGTTTTAAGATTTGTATGTGGAAATAACATCACAAATTCTTCTCCACCGACTCTAAATATAAAATCAGTTTCACGTATATTTAAATTAACAACTTCAACTAAATTCTGTAAAACAATATCACCTCTATCATGGCCATAGGTGTCATTAATGTGTTTAAAATCATCAATATCAATAATTGCGTAACAGAATGTATCATTTGTTTCTTTATAATTAATAAATAATTCTTCTAATTTTTGATTGTATGCACGACGATTTAAACAATTGGTTAATTCATCAACCAATAACTGTCGTGTTACTTTATTATGAGAAACTTCTAAATCCGTAATATCTGTATTGAGTTTTGTATTTTTTTGATGAAGTCTACGATTTGACGTGATAAGCTGCCAGAAGAATAAAGCAAAACCAATATTAACTAAGACAAACATTTTAATTGTACGATTAATTTCACTGTCAAATATTATAGTATTAAGAGCATCTAATTGAATATCAGCTCCTACTACATAAGTATCCCCATTTTCACTTTTCAATGGGATAAAGATTGATCTAAAGGTACCCCATTGATCTGTATATTCTTCGGTCATCGACTCATTTGTTTCAAAGGCATCATAAACAGCTTGTGGTGCGTCATCATAAGGATCTAAATAATAAACCATTTCTGAAGGATCAGCTAATTCTTCATCTGTCATACTACTTAAGATAAATACAATATCATCATCTATCTTCTGCATCATATAGATGTAGGTAACATTATTATTTTTCGCAATTTGCGAAAGCTTTAAAATTGCCTGGTAAAAAAGATCCTCATCTATAGATTCAAGTGCAGCAGTTTTATTGAAAAAATCAGGATGAATAGAACTAACACCATTTAATGCTGCGACTTCTAATTTTTCATCTATCATGACTAGTATCTCTTGTTTATGGTTATTGAATTCAGACCATTGATACCATCCAGCTAAAATAGTAAAAATTATTAAAGACGCGAAAAAAACAGATAAATTACTACGAATAAAACCTTTACTATAAGTTTTTTCTTGAATCTGATTTTCTTTTAAAAATGTATCTTTCGAGCTTTTCTTTGTCATTAATTTTTGTTTATATGATTGTGATTTTGATCTGCATAGTGATCATATATATCTTCAAATTTTTTATGGTTTTCTTTAAATATCTTTAAAATTTGAGGATCGAAATCTTCAGGGTGTGTTCGATTATCACCTTTTGTGATAATTTGATATGTTTTATTATGGTCAAAACCTTCTTTATAAGGTCTTGGACTTCTTAGTGCATCATAGACATCCGCAATTGCCATAATACGTGCTGCTAAAGGAATTTCTTCTCCTTTTAAACCATAAGGATAACCCTTACCATTAAATTTCTCATGATGGCCTAATGCTATTTGCCGTGCAATTTGAATAACGGGTACTTCACTTTCACTTAAAGCATCACCACCAATAACGGCATGAGTTTTCATGATTTCCCACTCTTCTGGATCGAGTGGACCTTTCTTTTGAAGAATAGCATCTGGAATACCCATCTTTCCAATATCATGTAAAGGTGCAGCATCTGCGATATGTTTAGTTTGTTCTTCGTCTAATCCTAGCTCTTTACAGAATAATTCTATATAACCACGAGTACGTCTAATATGTTCCCCTGTTTCTGCATCATAATATTCAGTTAAACGGGTAATGCGCTCAATGGTTTCCATATAAGCTTCTTCAATTTGACTAAAAGCTGAATCACGTTCAGCCAAAGCATCGATTAAATCAGCTTCATAGCCAACAAATTCAACCAAAACTTTTTCATCACGTCTAAGTTTTACCGTTATAACAGCACTTGTCATCGTAAAGGCAAATAAGGTCATATAAAACATGTTTGGATCATATTGATAAGATAATATATGTTCAACACGACTTGTGGTTAGTGTTGTCATTGTATCTTGTAAAACTAATAGATGGTTAATGACTAAAATAGCTGTAATACTGCTTGAGTAAATAATGACAGCTAAGGATTTTAATGAATAGCTATTAATTAAAAGAAGAATCATAATGTTAAGGAATAACATTGGATTTTTCATCATTAAAACGAGTGGATATGTACTTCCGCCATCTGCCATATACCATATCCAAGGCATAACGGCTAAAAAGATAATATCAATCACAGAACCAAGTATCGCGACATGCATGATTTTATTACGTTTTGAAATATTTCTCCAAGCTAAAGTAAAATAACTTGCGTTTATCGCAAAGACAAAAAGGCTTACATAAATAACGTAGGCATTCTGAGGATAAAATATGGCTGTTGCGACCACACCTGCAATGTATAAAAGACGAACGACTAAACTAATTCGTATGTTTTCAATTTCTCTTTTACGAAGCAATGCATTGGTCTTTACTTCTTTTTGTTTTCCCATAAACAGTATCTTAATCTATCTATATACATTAATTATTATACAACCATTAATATACTGAAAAAGCACATAATAGTATGTTTATAAATATTTTGTTAAAAAAATAATTTAAAATATTTCTATTTACATATAATAATATATAACTTTCATATCTTTATAGTATAATTAAAAATATCGGAGGAATCATTATGGATATAAGACAACTAAGATATTTTGTGACCATCGCAGAAGAAAAACAAATCACATCTGCGGCAAAAGTGCTTAACATTTCTCAACCCCCTTTAAGTAATCAACTTAAAAGTTTGGAAAATGAATTAGGGGTGACGCTTTTCATACGTAAGAAAAAACTCATGGAAATTACACCAGAGGGGGAACGTTTACTTCATCATGCGAAAATTATGATAAGTAACTACAATGCGATCATTAATGAATTCAATAATATCAAAGAAGGCTTCTCTGGAATCTTAAGAATTGGTACTATTGGGACGATATCAATGGGATTTTTGCCAAAGTCTATTAATGACTTTTTAAAAACGACACCTAACGTCGAATTTCAAATCCATGAATCCAGTAGTATACAAGCTATAAGCAACTTAGATAAGGATTTAGTTGATATCGCGATTATCAAAGAAAATTTTAATCATAGTTTATATAATTACCTTGTTTTAAAGGATGAACGTTATTTAGAAAAAACATCAAACAACTTTGTAGCAGTCGGTTTAAATAAATGGTTTGAAGATATACCTAATGAATCCATCAGTTTAGCTCAACTCTCTTCAAAACCACTCATCGTCCATGCGATTGATGAAAAGAAAATTGTGGATGCCTGTGCAGAACTTGGCTTTGCGCCACAGATCATATGTTCAAATGAAAGTATTACTTCATCAATTAGTTGGGCATTAAATGGACTAGGGATTTCTATTATCTCGCAATCATCGGCAAAAGTTTTTATGGATCTTGAACAAAATCAAAATATTACAATCTGTCCTATTCAAGGTCAATCTACGCCATCACGTATTACTTTAGTGTGGAAGAAAAACCAAGAATTATCTCATTTAGCTCAACGTTACGTTGATATGCTTAGAAACAAGTAAACTGGAAATTTCCGGTTTTTATTTTAATAATCATTTATACTTATGAGTATATGAAAAGGATTGTTGTAATTGGAGCTGGTCCTGCTGGTTGCATGGCTGCCATATCAAGTAAAACACATCATCCTGATGCGCAGGTTATTTTAATTGATTCCAACGACAAGTTAGCTGTAAAAATGCGCTTAAGTGGTGGTGGTCGTTGTAATGTATCCGCAAATGTTACAAGCGATGAAATCATAAAAAACACAACACGTAATGGTCGCTTTCTTTATAGTTCTTTAAATCAGTTTAATCCACAAAATATCATTGAATTTTTTGAATCTAGAAATTTAAAACTCAAAGAAGAAGATCATCATCGCTTATTCCCTATCACAAATAAAGCAGATGATATCGTAAATGTATTAGAAAAAGAATTAAAACAACTTGGTGTAGATATTCTTTTAAACACAAAAGTGATTAATTTAGATATTGAACATCATAAAATTCAAACAAACGCTCAAGATATATCATTTGATGCCTGTATACTCGCGACTGGAGGCAAAACCTTTATACATACAGGATCTGATGGTTCTGGTTTTGAACTCTTAAAATCAATAGGGCATCGAATTACTGATTTAAAACCTGCTGAAGTCGCATTAGTTTCCAATGATACCTTTATTCAAACAAAAGAACTACAGGGTTTATCCTTTAAGGATGTTAAAGTGACATCTTATATTAATGGGAAAAAGAAAACGATTATTCAAAACGACTTATTAATCACTCATTTTGGTTTATCAGGTCCTGCTGCACTTCAAACAAGTTCATATTGTGTTGATGATTTTGATAAAGGAAATGAAATCATCGTTAAAGTCGATTTTGTGCCACATATTGCTTTAGAAACACTCCAACATGATTCCGACTTAATCAAAACATTATCAAAATCATGTCCTAAACGTTTAATTAACTTTATACAAAACAATTATCCTAAAAATCAAATCACAAACATCGTAAAAGCCTTCCCTATCAACATCCATGATCGACGTGGTTTTAGTACAGCTTTTGTGACAGCTGGGGGTGTAAGTTTAAAAGAAATAGATCCTAAAACTATGAAATCAAAACGACACCCTTCTCTATCTGTTTGTGGAGAAACATTAGACATTAATTCACTTACAGGTGGATATAATATCACTATTGCGATGTCTACTGGTTATACGGCTGGTAAATACTGTATTGAATGATATCTTATTTCAGTTCAAATAATTGATTTGTTTATCACATTGATATAAACTTTCGTATGTAGTTTCTTTTGTTTATGAGGAAAATATATATGACAAATAATTTGAAAATTTATACCATATCCCTCATCTTAATTCTCAGTCTTTTTGGCTGTTCTACTAATAATGTTGATAATTCTTCAATCATTCATCTTTTAGAAATCGAAGATATTCCAACTTTAGATATCAGTGATGCGACTGATCCTATTTCATTTAACTCCTTGGGCAATGTAATGGAAGGTCTAGTCATGCAGGGACAAACTCCAGGTGAAGTTGTCATGGGTGTAGCCGATAGTTACACATATGATGAATCAACTCTGACTTGGACTTTTCATATTAACCCCGAAGCAAATTGGGTTAACAACCAAGGTGAATTACAAAGAAAAGTAACAGCACAAGACTTTGTGTACTCTTGGAATCGTGTATTATCAGGTGAAACCTTTCAATATGGTTTCTTATTAACAGATGTTGCGAAAATTGTTTCGTATGAAGCAATAGATGATCAAACTTTATCAGTAACATTATCTGAAAATGTTCCTTATTTCTTAAGTATTCTTACATTCCCTACAACCTATCCCCTTCCTTATGAAACGATAGAAGCATCCGGTGCAGCCTACGGAAGCAGAGCAGATTCACTGTGGTATAACGGTCCTTATGTCATGTCTGAGTGGACACATGGTTCACAGTTTGTTTGGACAAAAAATGATAACTATTGGGATGCAGATGTTGTGAAAACTTCAGCCATAGTATGGCGCGTCATCGAAAACTATGAAACTGCGACTGGTATAGATTTGTATGATGCTGGTGAAATTGATCTTGTTCAACTTAGTGGAGAATTTGTAGCTGAAAGAAAAGATGATGCAGATGCCATTCTAATCCCTGACACAGCTGTTTATTATTTAATGTTTAATATAGCAAATGCTGGTATTCTTGATGGTTCTCCAATCATTGATGAAAAAGCTGGTAATGACTTATTTGACAATGAAAAAATTAGACAAGCCATTGCTTATCAAATTGATAAAACTTATATCACTGACTATATTTTAAAAGATGGATCAGTACCTGCTTATAGTTTTATACCTAGTGATTATTTATCATATGAAGGTATTGCATTTGAATCATATAGAAATGATGGGTATATGCTTACAAATAAAGATTTAGCGCAAACTTTATTTGAAGAAGGTATGCAGGAATTAGGGTATGAACCCGGTGATAATAATCTCACCATTGAAATCATCAACTATGAAACTTCCTCTGCCGCTTTAATCATTGAATATGTTAGACAAGAATTAAATACTTTATTTGCAGACTATGGTGTTACTGTCACCATTAAACCTCTACCGTTAGCTGAAAAATTACTCATCTATCAAGCAGGAGACTTTGAACTAACTCTATCTCGTTGGTTACCAGACTATGATTGGCCAACAACCTACCTTGATAAATGGATTAGTACAAATGCACATAATCTAGCAGGATATAACAACACTGAATATGATGCATTACTAAACACAGAATCTAAATCAACTTTAGATGCCTTTAAAGATCTACAAATGGCTGAAAAACTTGTGATAGAAGATGCCGCTATTGTTCCCTTATATCAAGCTGCTGGTATTTACTTATCCAATCCAAGTCTAAAGAACGTCTATACCTATTTAAGTGGTGTTAAAGCTTCTTATAAGTGGGCATATAAAGAATAATTTAAATCGACAAAACAAGCCCTAATAAATTTAGGGCTTTTATATGAAACTTTCAATGACATAGAGTTTATTTTCTATGGGAAAGAATAGAAAATAGAGATTATCAATATCATCATTTTCTTCTAAATGATAATAGATATAATCCATTGTGTAATTTGGTCGATAATTAATTTCTACATTTAATCCCAGAATTATTTCATTGACCTTTTCCTCTATATCATTATTAGGACCAATTTCCCAGTCAAAGTCAGATTGAATGTTCTCAAAACTATCATATTGAAAAACATGATAACGAAAACCATCACCCATCCAACCAGAATCATCAAGTGAATATATCTCTTCATAATTACTGGAAATTTTAATCTTCCAATTAACATAAACGATATCAGCATAAGACCTATTTGCGACATTGTGAATAATTTTTAATATATCTGACTCTATTTCATTGTTGTTTGAAGTTGTTTTCAAGGTAATTATTATAGCTAAAAAAATAACAATAAATGTAATTAAAATAGTTCTACCAAATTGCTTATATTTTGTCCAAATCATCTATACCACCATCTTCTGTTAGATAAGTTCTAGCACATTAACTAATCATACTTTTATTTTTATTAAGAATTCTTGTAGATATTACCTGAAATTAAAAATTAATGAAATAAGTTATATTCCTTATCTACTTTTTTTTAATGAATACAAAATAAAAACTAAAACCAATAAACAGGAATAAACTAATATAAATAATATCGCTAAATCCACTACCCATGTTTTTACACTCCTTCTCTAAATGTTAAGAAAAAATACAATTTTCATTTCAAATGATACTTATTATTTTTTATATCAAAAACATCTAATTGTGAGAGATTTAAAAAAGCAAAAAGCAAGATATGTAATCCATTATCAAAATCAAAACTCGTTCTTTCAAGAGCTAATTCATTGTTAAAAACACCATAGTTAAAAGCAAATAAAAAAGAAGCTATTAAGGATAACACAATTATAAAAACAGAAGGGATTTGAAACTTATCAATATTAATCTTTGATAATAATAAATTAAGCAAAATAATGATTAAATATGAGATAAATCTGATTAATCCAATTTGTCCAAAAAATAGATTATTTAAAGTCAGTCCAAGTTCTAATGCATGATTCATTACATACAAACATCGGTTTACAACTAATATTATAAGAATGAGTGAAATTGGTCTAATTTTGTTTTTATAAGATAGCCACAAAATAAGAATTAATAATACAATTCCAAGATTATACAACGCAATATCATGATCAAAATAATAAAAACTATATTCCATCATAAATTGATCAAACGTTATTAATGTATAGAACAAACAAAACATTGCATAAACATAAAATACGCTATTTAATATTTTTTTCATTCTAGCGATCCGTATATTCAATTTCATCGGTTAATATTACAATTCCTGATTGAAATTGAATCATGTCACTCTTAAATATCCTTAACGAATATGACCTTTGTCCAACTACATTAATCTCCCATAATTCGTCATTTGTAATACAGCTTAGTTTTGTTTCAGTAATTTCACAGTCCAACATTGTGTTAGAGTTAACTTTATTAATGATTAGTAGATTTTCTTCATAATTGACTTGAACAAAATCTATTGTGTCACTAATTACGCCACTTGGTCCTGTAAAAACATGATTCCATATTTCTTCCTGGCTTAATTCTATATAGTTTGATTCTTTCGGTTCATCATAAAAATATAAATATGCTGAATATGAAATTAAACTGATGAAAATAAGTAAAACAAACATTTTACTTAGGTTTATTTTAATTTTCTTACCATTTCTATTTTCTTGATATTGGAAAAAAATAGAAAAAAGCGCAAGTAAGATTGTTAGTGCAAATACATATGCAGCAATTAATCTAACATAATCTAAAACAATAAAATCCAACATAATCATGGCCAAAAAACTTAGTGAAAGCCAAGCTACAAAATAACCATTATATCTATAAAATGAATTAATAACTTTGTAAACAAATTTTGGTTTGACAAGAACAATAAAAATAGATTCAAATATTAAGAAACTAATGTAATGAAACAAAGGAATCAGTATGGTTCTAAAAGAATAACTTAGATCATTTAAATTCACAGTTATATATAGTGTTGAAATTATTAGCGCAGGAATAAGAAAGATAAATGTATATAACACTATTCGTCTTATTCTTAGAATCATATGAATACTTATAAATTCAGACTCAATTTTCTCATTTTCTTTTGAAATGATTTCATCTGCAGTTTCTTTAACCTTCGCAAATTTTAATTGAAGTAACGGATTTAGAAAAACAAAAATAATAAACACAATCCAACTAATATCTCTAGGTAATTGTATAAATAATAAAAGTGCGACAAACAGCACTACCCTTCCTAAAATTCCATAATTAAAAATGATACGTGTATTACAGTTCGAACACTTAATACCTTTTAATGAAAATTGATATTTAAATATATCCCAATAACTAATTCCATGATTACATATAGGACATTTCTTATTCATACTTCCCACCACCGTTTTATTTGTAAGTACAAATAAATTATAACACTAAATATATATATTGTATTTAAACTTTAGGAATATAAAAAGGACTTCTTCTAGAAATCCTTAATATAATACTTCAATAAATAATTTAGATTGATACAACATTTTCAGCTTGTAGTCCTTTTTGACCTTGTACTTGATCAAAAGAAACTGCTTCGCCTTCTTCTAATGTTTTAAATCCGCTTTTTTGGATTTTAGTATGATGTACAAATACATCAACGCCTTCTTCATTAGTAATGAAGCCAAATCCTTTTTCTGGGTTAAACCATTTAACTTTACCAGTCATTGAATATTCCTCCTTCTTGGATAATTTGCTTTTCCGAAATTCCAAAATTTATTAAATTAATTACGAGGAAATACTATTACTAAGTAAATTGAACGTATGTAATTTTTAAATTCTTAAACTACTGAGAACTAGCGTCTTGAATTTATCATATAAATCAAAACAATACAATTACAAACCTTAAAAAAGTATACAAAACATAATAAAAGCTCCAGTAAGGAGCTAAGTTGTCATATGGAGCGGATGATGGGAATCGAACCCACGTAGTCAGCTTGGAAGGCTGAAGTTCTACCATTGAACTACATCCGCATCATTTTTTTGACTTTAAGAAATAAATGGTGACCCGTAAAGGATTCGAACCTTCGACCCACTGATTAAAAGTCAGTTGCTCTACCAACTGAGCTAACGGGTCACATTTATGGCTGGGGTACCTGGATTCGAACCAGGGAAATGCCAGAGTCAAAGTCTGGTGCCTTACCGCTTGGCTATACCCCAATTACCTTAAGAATGGTGGGGGGGGGCGGATTCGAACCGCCGAACTCGGAGAGAATTGAGTTACAGTCAACCGCGTTTAGCCACTTCGCTACCCCCCCGAATGGGGGTATAAGGTAATCTAGTAAATGGTGCCGGCTATAGGACTTGAACCCACAACCTACTGATTACAAATCAGTTGCTCTACCAGTTGAGCTAAGCCGGCAATTTCAAATAAAATGGTGGAGGCTGAGGGGCTCGAACCCCCGACCCTCTGCTTGTAAGGCAGATGCTCTCCCAGCTGAGCTAAGCCTCCACTACATTGCGTAAGTGCCTTATAAATATACCATAGGCAAAAAGGTGCGTCAACACAAAATCAAGCATTTTTAATCACTATTTTTCACTTTGGACTAACATCGCTAGCATGCTATAATAATCCCATTATGATGAAAGTATTTAACACCCGCGCTTTAAGCCAAAATCAACGCTTTACGAAAGCATTAATCGTAGGTATACCAACGGCTTTAATCCTTGGAATTGCTTATGGTTATATCGTTAGAATATTACCTATTCGCTTCTCTATTATATACCTAGGTATTGGATGGTTAATAGGAGATGTGATCAGAAAATATGGACGTGGCGTACAAGCTAAGTTCTCATATCTTGCTGCTATATTAGCCGTCATATCTTTTTTAATATCAGATGCTGTTACTTATGTTGGTCTACTTTTTATGTATTGGCCACAAGTTATTATATCGATTACATTAAATAGTTTATCGAATATAAATGGGATGCTACACCTCTTATTTATCGCTGGTGGTGCTTACTTTGCATATCAGCAGGCACGAATCATATGATGAAACCCTATTATAGACAAACCGTTGCATATATTGATTTAGATGCTCTAGCTTACAATATAAAATCTTTATACAACTATCACCAAAATACATTGATTGCCATTATTAAAGCGAATGCTTATGGTCATGGAGATGTGATGTATGCAAAAGAACTTGAAAGCTTAGGTGTCCATTTCTTTGGTGTCGCAACGTTAGACGAAGCTTTAAACTTACGAGAAAAAGGAATTACATCTAAAATCTTAGTTCTTGGTTATGTTGCCTATGAAGATTTAGATTTATGCATTAAAAATGATTTAACCCTTTCCATATTAAGCTATGAATGGATTAAAGATTTACCAGTTAAAAAAGGTTTAACTTGCCACATGAAAGTGAATACAGGCTTAAATCGTTATGGTATCTCCCCTAGTGATGTTCAAGATGCTTTAAACTTATGTGATCAAAAGAAAATTAATGTTGAAGGATTATTTACGCACTTTATTGCGAGTGATGAAAAAGATTCTCCATTAACCCCACAACAATATGAATTATTTATACAAACTTTAGAAGGTTTAGATCGATCTTTTAAATGGGTACATGCTTCAAACTCTGGCGGTGTCGCAAACTTCCCTACACCCCACTGTAATGCGGTGAGAATTGGCTTATCGTTATATGGCTATTCGGATTATAGCGTCGACTTAAAACCTGTTATGCGGCTTGTAACGCACTTGCATGATGTAAAACTGGTTAAAGCTGCCGAAAACATTGGTTATAACGCTACCTATACAACAACGCAAGATGAATGGATAGGAACTTTAAGTATTGGTTATGCTGATGGATTCTCTCGATTCTTCCAAGGGGCTAAAGCTTATGTTGAAGGCTCTTATGCTGAATTTGTGGGACGTATTAGTATGGATTTATCTGTCATTAAATTAGATAAAAAATATCCAATCGGTACAGAAGTTGAACTACTTGGTCCAAACTTAGATATTCATAAATTGGCTGAACATTGTGGAACGATACCCTATGAACTTTTAGTACAACTCAATGATCGAATACCACGCGTATATCTAAGAAACAATGAAGTGATTGGCATACTAAATGCTCGCTACCCTTCCCCTGAAATCAAAATCGTAAAAAAATAGAGATGCAGTGCATCTCTTTTTATCGCCAAAATCCATTAAAGTCTTGTTTTTCGATAACTTGAACATCAATCATTTGTTTTAGTAAATCAAAATTAACTTCTTGATCCCATGTAATCCTAAATAAATTACTGCTTGGATTATAATTAGCCTCTTCTAATTCTTTTTGAAAACGCTGAACGATGGCTGGTTCAGGTGAAACTGAAATGTGTTTTTTAGAAGCAGAAAAACCAATAATAAATGTTTCATGATCTGTATACATTGGTTGATTCCACTTAATCACTTTCTCAAATTGAGGATAGTTCTCATCAATCCATGCAAATATTAAATTAAATTTGTCTTGAGCTTGTGGACTTTGTTTCTCAAGATAGCTTTCAAATGATTTTTCCATATTTCTAAAATAAAACGCTAAAATCTAAAAAGCAAGTAATATTATCTTAGTTGTCATTTTATTGTGATGCTTTAATTAAAGAATCACCAGCTAGTCGATAAACATTCCATTCGTCCATGCGTTGTGCGCCAAGCGATAAATAGAAATCGATACTTGGTTGATTCCAATTAAGACAAGCCCATTCTAATCTTCCACAACCTCTTTCCACTGTAATTTCAGCAAGTTTTTTTAAAAGAGCTTTACCATAACCCCTTCCTCTATTTTCTTTTAATACATATAAATCTTCTAAATAGATGCCACCTTTTCCTAAGAAGGTAGAAAAGTTATGAAAAAACAAAGCCATGCCAACTTCTTGATTCTCATCTGATACAAACAAGACTTCAGCTTTTGATTTATCAAAGATCCACTCTTCTAAGAGTTCAGGTGTTGCGACAACATCGTCAGTCATATTTTCATAATCAGCGAGTTTCTCAATAAAACTTAATATTAATTTTATATCTTCACGATGCGCAAATCTAAACTCCATTATTTTGACTCCATGATATATTTAGGTGTTTCTTTATCTTTTAGTGCTTCATATTCAACAATAGATAGAATTCTATCTTCATTATCAAACTTAATAATTGAGCAACCATCAAATTCATAAATCTTATCTTCTTCGCATTTAAAGGTCCAAATCACAGTCATTTGCTTTTGATCTAAAGAAGGAATCATTTCATGAATATCCCATTTAAGAACGATTTGTTTATTAAACATAAACTTAATCCACTCTTCTACTTGATACAAACCACGATATTCAGGACCCATACATTCCGCGTAGTAAACATCCTTAGAAAAGATTTGATTTAAAGCTTTAATATCACGATCTAACCAGACCTTAAAATAAGCTTTGATTTGATCTTCTTGTTGTATGCGTGACATTTTTAAACCTCCTATAAACAATATGTTCTTAGTATACTTGAAAAAAACACCTTAAACTAGTCTAGCTAATCCGTTTAAGGTGTTTATGAACTAAATGATAATCGTCTAAATTGGAAGCTTGATAGAGACGTAAATCCCTATCAGAAGCTAATGTTTCAAGTTTTGATAACATAGTTTTATCAATGAGCGGAAGATTGACATCATAGAAGTCTTCATGATAGAGCATTGATTTATGAACTCGGGTAATAATCTCAAAAAGTTTTTCCTCATCAATACCGTAATCAATAATTTCATCTTTATGCGCTTCAAAAATAAAATATGCACCTTCGAACATTTTATTTGCGCCATTGATATTTCCTCTGCGCCATTGAAACATGCCCACAGCAAGCTGAATAAAAGCGACTAAGATATGATCTTTAGGATGATTAATTTCATACCACCACTCCTCTAAAAAATCATGGCATTTATAATAATCCCGTGTTCCATTAAATTCTAATAAGTAATCAAAGTAACGATGATCCATATGCACCTCATTCAAATCTAAAAGATATGCTTCAAGTATACGTTAAATGTCTTAAAATTCCTTTTAATATGATTATTGTTTTAATTCACATTCAAAAATGAAATACAATGATTTGAATGATTTGAAATAAATGTTTCAAGTTACTCGTTAAAATTGACATCATAGATAGAGCGTTTTACCATTAAATAGATTAATCTATTAATCAAAGGAGTCGTTATGTCAATAATTGTAGATATTCAACATCTTCAAAAAAGTTTTGGTAAGTTCAAGGCTTTACATGATGTTAGTTTTACTGTGAACGAAGGTGAAGTTTTAGGTTTTATTGGTCCTAATGGGGCAGGTAAATCTACCACAATCCGAATCTTACTAGGAATTCTTAAAAAAGATGCTGGTTATGCCACTATCTTCGGTAAAGATACCTGGATAGATAGCCTAGACATCCATACAAAAATTTCTTATATACCTGGCGAAGTCAATTTCTGGGGAGGATTTAGTGGGGGTGAACTCATTGACATTTTTATGAAACTCCACGGCAATGGAAATAGCGAAAAAAGAGATGAACTTATCAAACGTTTTGATTTAGATCCTAAGAAAAAAGCAAAAACCTATTCCAAAGGAAACCGCCAAAAAGTCGCATTGATATCTGCATTAAGTGTTGATGCTGATCTCTATATTTTTGATGAACCCACCTCTGGACTTGATCCACTGATGGAATCAATCTTTCAAGAAGAAGTCGATAAACTCAAAGCGCAAGGAAAAGCAATACTATTATCTTCCCATATCTTAAGTGAAGTAGAACGTTTAGCTGATCGGGTTGTCATTATTCGCCAAGGTAAAATTGTTGAAACAGGTACCCTAGATGAACTTCGTCACTTAACCCGTACATCGGTAACTTTAATTGCGAATAAGTTAGAGAGAATTGAACGTTTAGCAGGTGTTCATGATTTTACACTCACTGATGATAAAGCGAGTTTCTACATCGACAACAGCGAAATGAAAGAACTCCTTAAAAAAGTTTCACGTTTGGATGTTAAAAAATTCGAACTAACACCACCTACCTTAGAAGATTTATTTAGACGTCATTATGAAGAGTAAAGGAGAATACTATGTTTAAAGAAGTTTACCGTTTCCCACTACTCTTACTTATTCATCTCAAAAGAGATTGGAAAAAAATTGTTTTTTGGGTCATCTCTTTAGTTTTATTAACCGCTGGTTTTGTCCCAGCCTTTGATAAATTAGGCGCAGGTCAAGCCTTAATTGGTGAATTTGAAATCATGCAGAATCCAGCCATGATTGCCTTAGTTGGTCCTACACCAGTACAAGCCAGTGAATATACCATTGGTGCCATGTTTACGCATGAAATGTTGTTGTTCATGGCTATCATTGCGATGGTTATTTCTATCTTACATGTGGTATCACATACAAGAAAAGATGAAGCAAATGGTTTAAGCGAGTTAATCCGTTCCACTAAAGTAGGAAGATTAGCTAATTCTTTTGCGATCATTTTAGAAACTATTTTCATTCAAACTTTATTTGTTCTAATCAATACTTTTGCGATGATAAGTTTCAAAGTCGAATCAATTGATTTATGGGGGTCTTTTCTTTTATCTCTGTCGATCGGGGTAGCAGGCGTTTTTGGTGCTCTAATTGCTTTAGTGATGGCTCAAATCAATGAAACAGCGGCTGGCGCAAATGGGATGAGTTTAGCTTTGATTGGCCTATTTTATCTAGGTCGTGCACTCAGTGATGTATCTTATCACGCTTTAACTTCTTACAATCCAATCGCATGGACTTATCTTTCCTATCCCTTTTCAAACAATGATCTTATACCCATCCTATATCTCGTTTTGTTAAGTATTATTTTATGGTTTGTCGCTTCTACTTTAGAACTTAAACGTGATTTAGGCGCAGGATATCTTTTTGCCTATGAGGGACGTGCAAACGCTAAAAAATCACTGATGAGCGTGATTGGTATCTTTTGGCGGCTGAATAAAGGATCGATAATCACCTGGTTTAGCACCTATATTATTTTAGGTGTAACTTTTGGTTCTATTTATGGTAATATGCAAACCTTTTTAGAAGGTAATGATATTTTAAAATCATTCTTTCTTTATAGTGGTAGTTCGCTAGAAGCATCTTTTACCTCCGTTATGGTTATGTTTATCATGGTTACTGTAGCAATTCTTCCTATAAACATCATGAATAAACTCTATCTTCAAGAAGAAAGAATGCATCTTAGCCAGCTTTATTCAACCCATAAAATAAGTCGATTTAAGCTTTTTGGCACTAATTTATCTTTAGCAACACTCGCAATTCTAATCAGTATTCTATTAAGTGCTTTAAGTTTAGGTTTAACAGCGCTAACTGTGATGAATAGCACGACTGTAATGACATTAAACGATTTTATGCAAGCAAGCTTTAATTTTATGCCAGCTATGTTTTTCTTTTTAGCTCTGTCTTGTCTCTTTATTGCATATCTTCCCAAAGCACGTAATACTGTCTATGTCTATTTAACCTATTCTTTCTTTATGTATTACTTTAAAGAAATCTTAGATTTACCTAAAATTCTTGAACAAACAGCTATCTTTAATTGGATTAGTCGTGTTCCAGTCGAATCTTTTAATATGACTGTCTTTTATACAACATTATGTCTTAGTGTAGTTTTAATTGTCCTTGCCTATATCGGCTATCTAAAACGTGATACCAACGAAGGCTTATAAATCGGTTGGAGCATATTTATAACGATCTTGATAATCAAAGTAATTTTTTATTAAATTACTTTTTTTATCATCCATTATTTTTACATTCTGATAAGCTCTTTGAATATTTAACTTAAGTTCAGAAACTGTGTTCGCCTGTACTAAAAAGTAACCTGCTCTAGCTGTCGCATTTTGGATGTCCCTAATTTGATCACCAATATGACGTGCAATATTTAAATGACTGATGCGTGCTTTACTTAATGAATCTTGATCATAAAAAATGTTTGTGATACAGCCTTTATTTAAAAAGAACATTTGCGTTGAAAGATAGACTTGATTTTGACTAAGCTGGTAAGCATCAAACTTTGAGGCATCTATTTTATTACCTTTTATAGATTGAATTAAGACATCCAAGACATCTATCCCAGTAATAAGTGGTAAGGTTATATCTTCATAAGCTCCACCAATCCGCATCGCAATTTCATTAATTTGAAGTCCCTTTTCCCCAATCAAATATTGAAAATAGACAGGTCCATTTGTTAGATTAAAACTCTGAATAACTTTTTGAGTTAAATTCTCAATATCTTGATAATAACGCTTCAAATGTTGAGATGGAAAATTATGGGCTATACAAATTCCAATATGTTGATTTTCCTGTAGTGTTACTCGATCCACCACTGATAAAAGTGTTAGTTTACCATTTGTTATCCAACCATTAACAGTTATTTCGTCGCTATCATAGTATTCTTCAAGTAAGACTTTATCTTCACGTGAATAACTCAAAGTATCTTTAATAACCGCTCGAATTTCAGCGATTGAATTGAGTTTATATATTCCTCTTTGACCTTGTGAATCAACTGGCTTTAAAACACAAGGAAACTTTAATTTGTTTACTTCTTCGTCCTTGAAACTTTCTGAAATTAGGACATAATTTGCTGATGGAATCGAATACTCTTTAAACATCTTTTTCATCACTCTTTTATTGGTCACTGATAAAGCTTCTTCAGGATTTAAGTAAAATGGTAAACCGCATTCTTTTGCGACGACAGCCGCCGTATAAATCGGTTGATCAGTTCCTAAAGTTACAATAGCATCGATCTTTTCGGTTTTTGCAATTTCTAAAACTTTTGGCGTATCAAACGTTGATATTTGATAATGTTTATTGCAGACTGATTTACCTAAACAATTAGACAGATAATCAATTAGGATAATTTCATCGCCTTTATCTTTTAATCTTTTTATTAAATTTATTTGGCAGTTTCCACCGCCTAAAACCATAATCTTCATATAATATTCTCCACTTCATAACAAGATTTACCGCTACTACGATTTAAATGCAATGCATAAGTAAATATAATATTTTTATATAAATTTAAAAGCTTAGTGAAAGTATAGTTACTTTCACTTACTTTATTTGTTTCTACTCTAATATTCCCAATATTTTGGGTATATTTTAGGATTTCCATCGAAATATAAACAAAAGAAGTATCAGCTTGAATAATTTTTTCTTTAATCTCATTTTTCATGATTCGAAACGCCGAAACTTTTATTCCTTTAGGAATGTTTGTGATGGTATTAAATAATAGATCTCTCATTATAGATCCAAAACTTTTAACAGTTTTATAATCCGTTATTCCATACACTACATCAAATCCCTGACTTAAGCTCTCATAAAGTCTTAAAATATCGCTTGGATTTTGATCCAGATCATCATCAATAATACAGATGACATCTTTTGTTGAATAAGATAAACCACACAAAATTGCGCACTGTTGGCCACTATTCTCTTTAAGTTTCAATACTTTCAGTTTTGAGTATTGTTTTTTCAATTTTTTTAAACATTGAAAACTATTATCTATACTACAATCATCCACTAAAATAATTTCATAATCCTTAAACCTACTTAGAACATCAACAAGTTTATCAATGATTTTTTCTAGTGTTTTGGAAGCATTGTACACTGGAACGACAACCGATATCGTCTCTTGAATCATAAACACAACTCAATTTCTTGTACGATAAACAAACAATCCTCTTTACTCATTTTTGTATGCATAGGTAGTCGTAATAAGCAATTCGCAACATGATTAGTATTTGGATAATCTAAAGATTGAACATCTAGATTTTGATGAAGAGGAACATAATGAATGACTGCTTCTATCCCTTGTGCATTTAGATGATCTTGTACTTTATTTTTTAATTCTTCGTTCTTAAATACTAGATAAAAGATATGATAATTATTTTGATTATAAACAGGAATAGTTGGACATTTAAAGCCTTTAGACTCAATTGGTTTTAATGCTTTATAATACGTATCAAACAAAGACCTTTGTTTATGCGTTATTGTTTCGAGTTTATCTAATTGAGTACTGAGTAAAGCTGCAGATAAATTATTCATTTTTGCGTTAAATCCAATTTTTTGCCATGAATACGATTTTACTTCATGCTTTATAAAAGCCTCACGATTTGTACCATTGTCAAAAATTAAATGTACTTTGTCTATGATTGAAACATCATTCAAAACAATCGCTCCACCCTCTTCGCATGAGATGTTCTTCGTTCTGTGAAAAGATAATACGGATGCATCTGCTAAAGAACCTAAAGCTTTTCCTTTATAGCTTGCGCCAAAAGACAAAGCTGCATCTTCAATAATTTTAATATCGCTAAACTCTTCTTTTAACTGATCCATATCACAGGATACTCCACCATAATGAGTGGGGATAATGCAAACCGTTTTATCAGTTTTCAAAGCTTTTGCATGTTCAACATCTATAACACAAGTTGTTTCATCGATATCACATAAGACAGGTACACAACCAAAGCGTAAGATGGTATTTAAAGCAGAAGGGTAAGTATAAGAAGGAATAATAACTTCTGATCCTTTTTTAAAATCATAGGCTAAAAAAAGCATATCTAGAGCAAGCGATGCATTAGCGCATAAAAAGATATGTTCCCCATAATCCGTAGATAATTTCTCTTTTACTGTGCTGATATAGTCCATATCATTCAGCAAAGCATTCTCCAGAATATTTAAATCTTCTTTGATATAATTACTTTCTTTAAACTTTATCATCATTTCACTACCCTATATATTTTAACAAGCCATTCTTTATCGTCAGTATACTCAACTATTCGCATTGCATAAGATGATGAAAATTCATAAACAAAATCGCAATCATTACTTATAAATTCTTGCATATCTTCATAATAAGGATAAAGATTCCCATAAACAATATTCCAAACTGGACGGCTTTGATAAATAAAATCCATTTCTTCAGCATAAACAATATATTCGATATTATTCTTTAAAATATAGTCCTCAAAGCTTAGATTATTTACACTTAAATAATCCAAATTACGAACATCAAATAAATGATTGTAATCAAAAGCAAACTCAGTATTTAAATTAGCCAATACATTAGCATCACTCGGAATAATTGTTTGTATTTCTTGGATATAGTTTGAATACTCATTATTCATTTTATGACTTATTTGTAATATTGAAGAACCCAAAGTTGATAAACATAAAATCGATAATAAAATCAAAACGAATTTCTTCAATTTTGAAATTAAATAGAATACAAGTTCATAAGATAATATAAACATAAACAAGATTGATGGTTGAGAATAACGTCCAATAAAAATATAGCCAAGATTTAAAAATACGATTGGTAAAGTAAATTTCAATATTTTCTTATCTTTATACGCATAATTGATTGAAATAATAATAGAAAAAGCAAATAAGAGTAATTGAAATTGAATCCAAGGCGTAAAGTAGGTTGCCGATATTCCTAAATAGAGTTTTTGATAAAAAGGAATAATATTTTTTATTTTCTCAATTAAACTTAGTTTTACCCCCAAATCATCACCATAATTTAAATAATGGTTTATAAATTGAGAATCAAAGTGATAACTAATTCCTACAAAAATTAAGGCTAAAATTAAGACCGTTAAAACTAATAATAGTAAGTTCTTAAATTTAAGTTTTTGTTCAACAAACAGATAATATAGATACAAACTCCCCATAACAACAGCAATTAAAAAAGCATTGGGATGCACACCAATAAACACACCTATCGTTAAGCCTAGAATTAGATCATTCTTGATTGACCAATTATTAATAAAGTGTTGTAGATAATAAAGACTTAGAATCATTCCAAAACCGATAATAATCTCTTGTCGAGCAAAATGTGATGCATAAATAAATTGAATATCAAAGGCAATTATAAAAGTTGATACAACTGCATACACTTTATTGTTTAATACATCCGTCAAAAGCTTATAAAAAACAAATAAAAATGCAATCGCAAATACAAGCGACAATAGTCGAACTGAGAATAAATCATAAGAAAACATTGTAATAAACAACATTTGCATCAAATGAAATAATGATTTTATTGCATGTGGAAAACGAGGAACTAAATCAAAGAAAGTCTCAGTTGAATTTAAACCTGTATGTATCATCACTCTTGTTAAACCAGACAACCAAGATTCATCAGAGTGCATAAAAGGAAAAGTATCTAAGAAACTTATACTCAATAAAAAATATAAGCTAAGTAAGATTAATATTGTTTTATAGTTCTTTATTTTTTCTCTCATAAATTCTCAAATATTATAACATTCACAATATTTTATTTTTTTCTTCTAAACAAAATAAATCCACGGTATCAAGCCGTGGATTTAATGTAGTTCCTATAAAATAATTTGTATTTTATTCAGTAACAACAGGTAGTTCAGATCCAGTCCAACCACCCATACCACTCTTAAGTGATACAGCATCGTAACCAAGCGCACGTAGGATAGCAACTGTTTGACCAGCTGTTTGTCCTGAGTAACAAGTAACAACGATTGATTGTCCTTCAAATTGAGCAAAGTTTTCTTGCATACCTGCACCGTAAGGAACATTAATAGCACCTTCGATATGACCAGCAGCATAATCATCAGCTGATCTGATATCCATAACAACTTTGTCACCAGCTTCGATTAATGGTTGAGCATCAGTCGCAGCAACGATATTACTTCCACCTTCAGGAATAGCATTGAAGTAATCTTGAACAAAAGCTAATACATCTGCATCAAATGAAGCTCCAGCATCACTCATTTCAACAGCATCAGTTGAAACATATGCTTCGTAACCTTCAGTAGTCATCGCGCCATTAACAAATCCAGATTTAATTGAATATGCTTCAACACCCATCATATTTAATAATGCAACTGTTTGACCAGCAGTTTGTCCTGAGTAACAGTAAACATAAACCGGTTGATCTGTTGGTAACATAGCAACTTTAGATGCTAAGTCAGCACCCCAAGCAGCATTAACTGCACCTTCGATATGACCTGCAGCATAATCATCCGCTGAACGGATACTTAAGATATAAGGAGCATCCCCTGCATCGATCATCGCAAATACATCTGCCCAAGCAACGATATTGTTGCCATCAAATTCTGCAAAGTAAGCAGTTGCAGCAGCTTCTACTGCATTCACTGTAACTTCATCACCAGCTGTTGTATCATCTGCAGCTGTGTCTGAGCTACATGCAGTAAGTGAGAATACCATCATTGTAGCTACGAGTAAACCTAATAATTTTTTCATTTTTCCCTCTCTATGAAGCGTCTTGCTTCGTTGGTGTGATATTTGAAGATGGAACCCAGACTTCTCCAAGTTCAGAGTATTCTAACCATGCTCCATCATATATCCGTACATCAGTGTATCCTGCATCTTTAAGAGCTGTATAAACTTGAGCTGCTCTAACCGATGTTTTGCAGAATAGAATGATTCTTGTATCAGGCATTAAGCCTTCATCTAAATAGGTACTTTGTAAGTCATCAACCGTTTTATAAACACCGTTTGCATACATCGTCCATACATATTCTTTATGCAATACACCTGGAATTGTTCCAGCATTGTATTCTTCAGCACTTCTTGTATCAATAATGACAATATTTTCATCAGGAATATTCAATGTTGAATTGATATAAGCTAATGAAGTAATTAGTGTCTTTTGATATTCACCTGCAGTATAAACAGTTTCAGGTAAAGTGGTGTTTGTCGTATTCATTTCAAGCCCTTCATTAATAAGTGCTTGATAACCACCACTAATCACTTTGACATTAAAGTTTGAATACATATTTAGTGTCCATTGAACACGTGCCGCTAACATATTGTTTGAGTTGTCATAAATAAGCAATGTGTCATTTTCACTAACACCTGCTGCACCCATAACCATTTCAATTTGATCTGCTTCAGGCAGCATATTCGCATATGGTTCATTTACTACAAGTGCTCCCATAGGAATATTAATTGCACCAGCTAAATGATCCACTAAATAATCTTCAGCAGAACGAGCATCTACAACAATAGCCCCATCAGCAACAAGTGATTCAACTTCATCAGCAGTAACAATATATTGACCAGTTTCACCAAAATCATAATTTGCACATGCTGATAATGACGACAATATTAAAGCGCTTAGAATAATGAGTAATCTTTTTTTCATAAATGTACTCCTCCCTAAAGTGCTTCTTCGATTGCTTCTTTAGTTAATTTATCTTTTAAAATTGTTTCAGAAATTTTGCCTTCTTTAATAATGACTGCGGCAGGCATTTCACTAACACCTAAACGTACAGCTAAACCTTTTGATTTATAAGTATCCACTTTATGGAATGCAACACCTGAATGACTTTCTTCTAAGCTTTCAATAGTAGATAAAAAGTTTCTTTGATCTGCATCAATTGCTTCAAACACATAAGCAACACCATTACCGACCATGATTTGTTCTTCAAAGATTTCACTTTCAGCAATGTATTTTTCAGCCATAACACCAGCTGTGGCTGCATCACCTACACATGTCGCAACTTGACGTAAGAATTTATCACGAACATCACCTGCTGCAAATACACCAGGAGCACTTGTGCGCATTACTTCGTCAGTTAGAATATAACCACGACTTGTCATATCTATGACACCTTCGTAAATTGCTGTATTAGGAACATAACCTATAAATAAGAAGCAAGTTGCACAATCAACTCTTTCTAAATCGCCAGTTTTAACGTTTTTAAGAACAACACCATCTAGCTCTTCGCCACCGACATATTCATTAACAACTGTATTCCATTTAAATTCCATTTTAGGATTTGCCAAAGCTGCTGCTTTCGCAATTTCATTACAATCCATAATGCCTTCATCATGTAAAACTGAAACAATAACTTTATCAGCAAATTTAGTTAGGAATATACCTTCCTCAATAGCAGCATCTCCTGATCCAACAACGACGACTGTTTTGCCAGTATTTGCTGCTGCATCACATGTTGCACAGAACGCAATCCCTTTGCCAATATATTGTTCTTCTGATTCAATCCCTAGTACTCTAGGTTTTGAACCGTTCGCAATAATAACGGCTTTTGCTTCATAACGATTTCTAAATGTTTCTAAAATTTTTACATCTGATGAGAAATCGACTGTTTTAATGTTTGTTAATTTAAAGTCACAACCAAATTTCTTTGCTTGATCTTTAAATAGATTCATAAGATCTATTCCTGAAATACCATCTGGGAAACCAGGATAATTTTCAATTTCGTTTGTATTTGTTGCGATGCCACCAACTAATGCTTGTTCAACAATTAAAGTTTTTAGTTTAGCGCGTCCACAATAGATACCGGCTGTAAGACCTGAAGCCCCACCACCTACTACAACTACATCATATTGTTCTACTTTTTTTTCTCTAGCCATAATTTTTCCTTTACATAAAATACTTAACTAATAGTTTGCTACCAACAACTGCGCCTGCAAACATAAAGATTGCAAATACCCAACCAGATAATGATAGAGATGCAATCCCTGAGAATAGCGCACCAATGTTACATCCATAAGCAATACGTGCACCATAACCCATTAATAAACCACCTAAGACTGCCGCAACAACTTGACGAACAGATTTGATTTTTTTGAATTTAAATCCAGATGCGATTAACGTTGAGAACAAAGCACCAAAGATAATACCTAAGTTTCGCCATGTACCTGCGTCATCTAAAAATCCGTTTGTTAAAGTAGCTTGAGCACCTGGAGATGAAAAGTAATACCATTCATCAACAGATCCACCAACAGCTTCAAATAACCATGCTCCCCAGTTAGCGAAGACACCAGATACACCCCAAGGGTTACCAGTTGTCGCAAATGTAACGATTTGAAATAGTGCTAATAAGACACCACCTGTCACATATGGCCAAGCATTTTTAAACCACATTAGGTAGAATTCATTCTTTTTAATGTTGTCAAAAAACTTCTTCATAAAATTTCCTCCACTTAATGTATACGTTTATTTCTTTTCAATAATGCATTCCCATTCGCCATCATCAACTTCTTCAAGTTCAACTTCGTGACCTTGTTTACGTGCCCATTCAGGCACATTTTTCATTGCGCAGCTATGATCAATTTGAACGATAAGTACATCGCCAGATGCCAATTTTTCTAATGCTTTTTCTGCTTTTACGAGCGGTACAGGACAAGCCTCACCTAGACAATCTAATACTACTTCTTTAGCCATTTTATATTTCCTCCGATAACTAAATTATTTCTTTTCGATGATGCATTCCCATTCGCCATCATCAACTTCCTCAAGTTCAACTTCATGACCTTGTTTACGTGCCCATTCAGGTACATTTTTCATCGCACAACTGTGGTCAATTTGCACAATAAGCACATCCCCAGATGCTAATTTTTCTAATGCTTTTTCTGCTTTTACGAGCGGTACAGGACAAGCCTCACCTAGACAATCTAATACTACTTCTTTAGCCATTTTTAAGTTCCTCCATTATGTATCTTATTTAAAAATGTTTAATGACTTTCCATATCTGGATCTTTTTTGCGATTTTCCCATTTGTGAGCTGCAATATATAATCCTAAGATAATTAATAAATTTGTAAGCAATCCAACAAACCAACCAAAAGCAGTTGAATTAAATAAATTCGTAAAGTAATCAGGTAAGAAGACACGTTTACCACTTACCATGAAGTTTCTATACCACCATCCAAAATCATGTGCGCCCCATAGTGAGCCGACTACAAAGAAAAATAATGATAGTAATTGCATCCAGAACCCTTCACCAATTCGCATTAGTGTTCCTGATGCACATCCACCGGCTATAACCATACCCACACCAAACATAAACGCACCAACACCTGTCGCAATAGAGATAGGCACAATATAACTTGATCCTGGAACAGTTAAACCATTCATTAGGTATCCGTATTTAATCGCTGTAATACCAATTGAACTAACCGCAAACGCAATTAACACAGCACGTGTTACAGTCGTTGATCCTGTTAAATATGGATCACGCATTGAAGCGGTAAAGCAAAAACGAGCTCTTTGGAGGATAAAGCCAAAAGCAATACCTATTAACCAAAATAGCCCTAATGTTTCATTTCTTAATGTGAGATAAATAGCGATGACTGTAATCAAAAGAAAAACCCCTAATGCGATAGGAATTTGATTCATTTTTTTCTTACGAGCTCGACCGCCTGCTCTTGATGATCTTCTTGTTGTTGTTTCACTCATTCTGAACTCCCCTTATAATATAACTTGTTCAAATATGTTAATCTTTTAACAATTAATACATTAATTTAAACATATTGTGAAAATCCTGTCAAAGCAATTTTGACATTTGTTATAAAAAAACGTATTTATGATAGAATACGTAATTTTAAATCTATTTTTCACAAAGTAAACGCTATTAACACACAAATTTATTAACTAATCACAAACAAAGCATAAGTAAACAAAATGATAAAACTAATAAACACACCAATTACCCCCTTTTTAAAGAGATAATCAGGTGTAATTCCAAAACCTATCGAAATAGCTCGAATTGAGGTTGGAAATAAAAAAGCACAATTACTTGCGGCTACTGCTATATAAACAAAGCCCAATGTATTTAGATCAAAAGAATTCATAATTCCTATCACTAAAGGTACAGAAATAGCTACCGCTGCCGTATTGCTAGACGCATTCGCTAAAAACATAGCTAAAATCAAAATGACTATAATAATCAAACTAATATTTTTTAAATTCAATAACTGAATAATTGTAGATAAACTTTCAATGGCACCTGTTTCAATTAAAATATTACCAATCGCCAAACCACCTGAAAACAAAATCATTAGTCCCCAGTTGATATTCTTTTGTGCATACTCCCATGTCATTATCAGATTTTTTTCATCATCACTAATCACAAAAGCAAATAATGCGAAAACCATAAAGGCAAAAAATGGTTTAAAATCAGGCAATAAATTTGCATATAAAGGTCGTATAAAGGACAAAATCACAGGAATTGTAAATAAGACGAGCGAAACAACTTCAGCTTTACTCATTTTCCCTAATGCTTTATAGGATTGAATGAAGTAATCATGACTTCCTTCTATCTTAGATTGTTCATATTTTTGAAATAGAATATATAAAACGAAACCTACAGACAAAAGAAAGATATAAGGGACCATTGTTAGAACCCAATCAATAAACATAAATTCTCTACCAATATAATTTTCAATATGGGTAATCGCAACTAAATTCATTGCGCCACCTAACGGTGTACCAAATCCACCTAAACCAGCGCCCCAAACAATCATCAACAATATCATATGAAGAATCGATTGATTACTTGAAGATTCATCTAGATATGTCATCATTGAATATGCTATAGGTGACAATGCTGCTACCACAACCGCATTGGGTAATACGCTTGATAATAAAATTGATAACATAAACCATACAATCAATTGATATTTAACATTTGTTCCAATTAAGTTTAATGATTTTAAGGCTATTCGTTTATCTAAACCTGTTTTCTTCCAAGCTAGCGTTAATATATTTGCTCCAAGAAGTAACACAACAATTTGAGAAAAATAATTAGCAAGGATATTCGACATGCTAGCAAAAGAAAAAACACTGTTCAAGGCAATTGGCAATAAAGCTGTTACCGCAATATGAATAGGCCGTGTTATCCACCAATAAATCATTAAAGCTAAGCTAGACATAGCTAACTTAGCTTCATAAGTAAATAGATTATTTGGCAAAAGAAGATAACTTACACTAAAAACAATTAAGCCGATAAACAGATGTTTTTGATTTAATTGTTGTTTAGCAAAATTCATTTAGTTTATTCCCACTCAATTGTGGCAGGAGGTTTAGGTGTAATATCGTAAATAATTCGATTAATACCACGTACTTCATTAACAATACGTTTAGATACTTTATCTAAAACTTCATAAGGAATTTTAGCGTAATCAGCTGTCATACCATCAATAGATGAAACAGCTCTTAAACCCAAGGCATAATCATAAGTTCTTTGATCACCCATGACCCCTACAGATCTGATATTTGTAAGAACGGTAAAGTATTGCCATATATCACGTTGTAAACCAGCATTAACGATTTCTTCTTGAAAAATCGCATCAGAATAACGGACTAAATCACATTTATCTTTTGTGACTTCACCAATAATACGAATCGCTAGTCCAGGACCTGGGAAAGGTTGACGATAAACCATTTCTTCACTTAAGCCTAAAAGTAATCCTAGAGCTCTAACTTCATCTTTAAATAGTTTATTAAGTGGTTCAATGAGTTTAAATTGAATATCTTTTGGTAGACCACCCACATTGTGGTGAGATTTAATGGTTTGAGCTGTTTTTGTGCCAGACTCAATAACGTCTGTATATAAAGTCCCTTGAGCTAACCATTTAACAGTCGTTAGTTTAGAACTTTCTTCTTCAAAGACACGAATGAATTCTGTCCCAATAATTTTACGTTTCTTTTCAGGATCATCAACACCTTCGAGTTTTCCTAAGAAACGCTCTTCAGCATCAACAACCACTAAATTAAGTTTGAAGTGACCTTCAAACATATCACGAACCATACCTCGCTCATTTAAACGTAGTAAACCATGATCAACAAACATACAAGTGAGTTGTGGACCAATCGCTTTGTGTAATAAAGCAGCGACAACAGATGAATCAACACCCCCTGATAGTGCACATAAAACTTCATCAGTCCCAACTGTATTTCTAATTTCTTGAACTTGTTGTTCAATGAAATCTTCCAATTTCCAGTTTGCTTCTGCTTTACATACATCAAAAACAAAGTTTGATAACCATTGATTACCATATTCACTATTTCTGACTTCAGGATGGAATTGTAAACCATAAAATTTACGTGATTCATCAGAAATAACCGCAATCACGTCATGACTGCTTTTCGCATCAATTTTAAAGCCATCCGCAATAGATGCGACATGATCACCATGACTCATCCAAACCTTTTGGGTTAAAGGCATCGTATGAGATAAATGCGTTTCATTTAAAACATGAATATCAGCAGGACCATATTCTCTAAGTTTTCCAGGTTCTACTTTTCCTCCTGGTAATTGATAGGTCATCAGTTGCATCCCATAACAGATTCCTAAAATAGGTAAACCTAATTCATAGATTGCAGGATCTACAGATAGCGCCCCATCATCATAAACTGAGTTAGGACCACCTGAAAAAACAATCCCTTTAACATCTGGTGTGATCACTTTTTTAAGATCTACATCATTTGGAAGTAATTCTGAGAACACACCCATTTCACGAATTCGACGTGCAATGAGTTGATTATATTGAGACCCGAAGTCTAGAACTAAAATTGTATCAGCCACGGTAGTTTGGAGCCTCCTGGATATTTTGAACATCATGCGGATGAGATTCTGTTAAACCAGCATTCGTGATTTTAACAAACTTCGCATCAGTTTTAAGATGTGCAATATCCGCACAACCACAATAACCCATACCTGAACGTAAGCCACCCATCATTTGATAGACAACATCCGCCATTGGTCCTTTATAGGCAACGGTTGCTTCAATACCTTCTGGTACAAGTTTTTTAAGATCTTTTTCGCCACCTTGGAAATATCGATCTGAACTCCCTTTTTGCATCGCTGTTAAAGATCCCATACCCATATAGGTCTTAACTTTTTTACCATATACTTCAATAATATCACCTGGTGTTTCTTCAGTACCGGCAAGCAGTCCGCCTAACATAACTGCATCTGCCCCAGCCGCAATCGCTTTTACAATATCACCAGAAAGTTTAATACCACCATCGGCAATAACTGCTACATTGTGGTTTTTTGCATATTCATAGACATCATTAACAGCAGTAAGTTGTGGAACTCCAACCCCTGAAACAACACGAGTTGTACAAATAGAACCAGGACCAACACCTACTTTAATAATGCTTGCGCCAGCTTCAACAAGTGCTTTCGCTGCTTCTGCAGTAACAATGTTTCCACCTACGATATCTAATTCTGGATAACTTTTATGAATTTCTTTAATTGTGTTAATAACACCTAGAGAGTGCCCATGAGCTGAATCAACAGTGATGACATCAACACCCGCTTCGACTAATCCTTTAACACGTTCCATTGAATAAGCATTAACACTAACAGCAGCACCACAAAGTAAATAACCCTTCGCATCAACGGCCGCTTGATCATCCCCTTTTAGTGCTTTTACATTTTTAACCATTTCAGCTTGTGCTTCAACGCTTAAGTTTTTATGGATAAATCCTAGACCACCTGCTTTAGCTAATGCGATCGCCATCTTATCTTCCGTAACTGTATCCATGGCAGCGGATATAATTGGAATTTTAAGTTGTAGTTTCTCACTTAATTGAGTCTTTAAACATACATCCTTTGGGACAACGCTAGAAAAGTTAGGCACTAATAATAAATCATCAAAAGTATAGCCTTCTTTTAAGAGTTTACCGTTCATATCATTCATGTGTTCATCCTCCATTTTTTATTTTAGATTATAACAAAATCATGTCCTTATTCCTAGACTAAATTGACATGTTTAAAGGTTAAGATTGCACAAGCACTCACTGCATTTAACGCAACCTTTGTTGAATTAGGATATTTGATCTCAACTGAGATATCTGTTAGCTCTTTGACAGTTTTAGATAAACCTCGCATTTCACCACCAATTGCTAAAATTGACTGTGATGGATAAGCCAGTTTTTCATGTGAAATACTATCGTTATTTCTTAAGGCTGAAATCAGTTTAAATCCCTGTTTTTTCAAATACGTTAAATCTTTATGGATATCTTCCATTATGACAATATCGATTCGATCAAATGCTCCTGCACTACTTTTTAATAAGGTTGATTCAACCTTTGACCAATCTCTATGATTTAAAAGAATTGCTTGTGCGCCTGAGGCATAAGCCGTACGAATCATTTGTCCTAAATTAAATGGATCTTCTATCCCTTCGATTAAAACACACCAATCAAAATCTTTTAACTCTTCAACACTTTGATATTCACGCTGTGTTGTCAAAGCTAAAATGCCACCAAATGTTTTAGATGGTTTGTATTTTCCAAAATCTTCTTTCGCAATTTTTTCAAAATCAACATTAAACTTATGACAAAGATGAACGATGTAATTAACATCTTTACTTTTCTTATCACTCGAAATCAAAACTTTAGTAATCTGTCGATTTCCTGATTCTAAAGCTGCTTTTACAGATAATGCCCCTTCAATTTGAATCATAATACTTGATCCTTTCTGATAAAAGCTTTATCACTTACAGCAAATGGCACTTTAATCCATACTTTAGACATCGGACTCTTTGCTGAATCCATTGCTTCTCTATCTTCATTTTCTAAACCTTCTAAATGAAAACTTTGAACGGCTTTATAAGGTTCTAAAACTTCTAATAACTCCCCTTTTATGACACCATTCTTAATTTGCACAAAAACCCAACCATCTTTTTGATCTAGAATATCTCCAACAAAACGTTGAAGCACTGCGGTTTTTTGAGAAAGATATAAATGATCTTGAGCATTTGGTAAATGTGAGTAAAATCCATCAAAGGTTAAACGCCCTTCAGCTTTTTCCATATCCTTTTGAAGTTGATTCATTAAATCATCACTTAATGTGTTTGATTCAATCGCATCAATGAGTTTTCGATAACTTCCTACGACAACAGCTAAATAATGTGAAGATTTCATACGTCCTTCAATTTTTAAAGAATTTACTTTTAATCGAACAAAGTCCTCAATCCACTTTAAAGTGGATAAGTCTTTAGATCCCATGGTAAATGGATGATCTTCATCCGAAATCATTTCATCTCCCATTTTAAAGTTATAGTACCAGCGGCATGATTGTGCACAACCTCCACGATTCGCATCTCTTAAAGTCATTTGATTACTTAAAGTACAACGTCCTGAATAATTCGTACACATTCCACCATGAATAAAAATTTCAGTATCAATAATTTGTTTTGATTGAATACTTTCAACCATATCTAAATCAAGTTCACGCGCTAAAACAACACGATCTACACCTACCGACTTATAAAATTCCATCGCTTTTGAATTCGTAATCGATAACTGCGTACTCAAATGTAATTCGTAATCTACGTTTAAATCCATCGCCCTCTTTACAATCGCAAGTGATGCCACAATGATTGCATCTACTTTTACTTCATTTAACGCTAGTAGATATTCATCTAAACCTTCTAAGTCATCTTCATGAGGTAACATATTTACCGTGACATATAGGACTTTATTTAAGGCATGGGCATAATCTACTGCTTCCTTTATTTGAGGAATATCAAAATTAGAAGCTTTTGCGCGTAATGAAAAACGTTTACCGCCAATAAATACCGCATCTGCCCCATAATCATATGCTACTTTTGCACGGGCTAAATCACCCGCCGGAGCTAAGAGTTCAATCATGATTTCGCTCCTTTAAGCAAATTAGTTTTACGATAATAATAAGCATCCCCTAAAGGTATACTTTGACTTATTTCATTAAAATCTGAATCTGTATCAAAACCCATCATGTGTTTAACAAGTTCAATAAAAATTTCATCTTCAATAAATAAGGAATCACAATAAAGATGCGAAACATTTGCTTCAGCAAAATTCTTCATCTCTTTTTTTGAATAGGTAATGTGTGGCATATAGGTAGAACATGCTAAATGTTCCTCTAGAATAGGCATCCATTCAGGTCGTTTTTCTTCCTGCATCAATAAATCAGTTCTATTTAATATTTCATCACTTCGCCCTAATTCATCAAAATAGTTTTGAACCAGAGGTCTTTTCGATACAGACATTAAGGCATACCCCAAGGCAAAGACATCTACCTTATTAGGATATTTTTTACTAATCTCACACATCTCTTCAAGTGTTAATTCTTTTGCGAGAACACAACGATCAACATAATTCAGATAAAAACCTATATCAGCAGAACTGGTTAAAATCGTTTCTGGTGAAAAGATTTTTTCACCACTAAACTCTATTTCATTTAAATACTCATAAACCGCAAAGTCTGCAAATGAAACTCCTTTAGGTTTAAATAGTTCAAAGACTTTTAATGTTTCTTTAAGGGCAGATAATTGACTATCTTCAATATACCCATTGATTTCCAAATACCAATCTTTATCACCGACAGCTTCAATCAACTCTCTAAATTGATCTAATGATTGTGTATGAGGATGATGGTAGGAGAAAAAAGGTTCAACAAGCACAAAATCAAGATCATAATCTTTAAGTGCCTGTATCACTTTAATGGATTCAGTACGTACAATTGCTCTCATACATTGCTCTTCTTTAATCTATATTTCATAAGTTTTTTCACAAACAATTCCTTCATTCTAAGCGTCTACATAATATCAAGTTAATAGACAATTGTAAAAAGTAAAAAACGTTGATTTAGTTCAACGTTTCTAGGCATTTTCAATGGCAGCCAAGACTTGCGCAACATCTTCATCTGGTTTTACTTTTTCAAAGATTGCGCTAATTTGTCCTTCTGGGTTTACGACAAATGTTGTACGTTTTATTCCCCATACTTTTTTGCCATACATGTTCTTTTCTTTCCAAACATCATAAGCTTCTAAAACATGATGATCTTCGTCCGCCAATAATTCAAAATTGAGTTCATATTTGACTTCAAATTTCTTTTTACTTTGTGCTGTATCTTTTGATAATCCAAAGACTTTAATGCCCTTTTTCTCAAATTCATTCATATTATCTCGATATGAACAGGCTTGAGTGGTACAACCTGGAGTATTATCCTTTGGATAAAAATAGAGGACGACCCATTTTCCTTTATAGTCACTTAACGTTCTAAGTTCTCCATTTTGATTAGGTAGTGTAAAATCTGGTGCTAATTGATTAATTTCTAACATATAAAATTCTCCTTATTTCTATTTTCTTAAAAATCAAATTAAATATCTACTCATATACTCTTATAAATTCGAACTTCATAAGGCGCAAAAACCATTTTTTCGTCTAATAAAGATGAATTTTTTAAGTTTGATAAGACAAGATCCATCTCACGCCAGTTTTCTTCTGTTTTAAAGTTTGCATATTTATCTGACATATTAATTAAAATAATAAATGTTTCTTTTTCATCAAATCTCTTAATACCAAGCATTTGTTTATGATCATGTAAAACTTCACCAACTTCACCAAAGGCAAATAACCTATTTTTCTTGTATAAACTTATTAATTTCTTTGTATAGGCATGGATAGATTGCTCATCTTTTAACTGTGCTTCAACATTAATTTTATCTTTATTAGGGTTTACTTTTATCCAAGGTAAACGATCACTAAATCCAGCATAGGTTTCATCATTCCACTGCATGGGTGTACGGGCATGATCACGTGTCATTTTTTGTATAACTTTTTTCGCTAAAAATGCAGGTAGATGCATCATCTCTTGAAGCACTTTATAATCATTTATGGCTTCAAAATCGCGCCAGTCATCTTCTTCAAAATGACAATTTGTCATCCCTATTTCTTCACCTTGATAAATAAATGCTGTTCCACGAGAGACGAAGTTTAAAGTGAGTAAACATTTCGCACTCGCCTCATGATATTTCTGATCATTTCCATAACGCGATACAGATCGAGGTTGATCATGATTAGATAAGAAATTTCCGATATAAAAATCTTTTTCTACAGAAGCTTTTTGCCATCTAAAATAAATTTCTTTAAATTCTTTAATACGCCATCGATAAAGTTTTCTAAAGTCATATTTTCCTAAAGGACCACAACCAATTAATGCCAAATCAAAGTGAAACATAAGGTCTAATTCTTTACTTTGTGATCCACAATATTTTGATGCTGAATCAGGATTAATCATCACCCCTTCACCAACATATAAATTTTCATTATGACTTAGAGCTTTATCATACATTTCATTTAGATAGTCATGTGTTTTATCAAGCGACACAATATAATCTTTCGCAAATTGATATCCCTTTTTCTCAGGATGAAAAGACGGTAAACCTTCTTTCTTGGCTATCATATTGATGACATCCATGCGAAAACCTGTAACGCCTTTTTTTTGCCAAAAATTTATAATGTCATAGATCCCTTTCCGAACATTTTCATTTTCCCAATTTAAATCTTTTTGATTAGGTGTAAATAGGTTTAATGAATAGATATTATTTTTTTCTTTTGACCAAGCACTACCACCAAATAATGAAATCCAATTATTCGGTTCACGCCCCTCTTTTCCTTCTCTAAAAAAGTAATAATCTCTTTTATCACTATTAGGATTATTAATCGCTTCTTGATACCATTCATGTTGATCTGATGTATGATTTGCGACTAAATCCATCATAATTTCAATATGCCTTTTTTGACATTCTTTTATAAGTTCATCAAAATCATCCATACTCCCAAATTCAGGATTGATGGAATAATAATCACTAATATCATAGCCATAGTCATGATTAGGTGACGCATACAATGGAGAAATCCATACTATATCTACCCCTAAATCTTTTAGATAATCTAATTTTGAGATGATCCCTTGAATATCCCCGATTCCATCATGATTAGAGTCTTTAAATGATCGTGGCCAAACTTGATAAACAACGGAATGAATTTTATTTTTTAACATAAATAAGTAACCCTTTATTTTAGTGTATCATAGACCTATGATAAGCTATCAAACACTCATACAAGATTATCCAAGTCTACGTAAAATTGTAGCTGTTTCAAAAACAAAACCGATTGAAGCAATACATGAAGCTATTCAAGCTGGTTACACTGACTTTGGCGAAAACAAAGCACAAGAACTCAAAGAAAAAGCACAAGTTATCACAGATGTTACATGGCATTTTATTGGTCATCTTCAACGTAATAAAGTCAAGGATGTTGTTAGATATGCATCTTGGATTCACTCTGTTGATTCACTCAGATTAATTCAAGAACTCAATAAGGAATGCATAAAACAAGATAAACAAATAAATATTCTCATACAAGTTAACTTAACAAATGAAGAACAAAAGTCAGGCTGTTCATTAGACGATTTAGATCTGTTATTAAAAGAAGTTAATGATTCATCTGTTCTTAATCTAAAAGGTCTCATGGTTATGGGACCTAGTTCAGTGGATTTAGAGGAAACTCAACAAATCTTTAAAAACGCTAAACGTCTATTAATCAAACATCAAAAAGATTATCCAAGTTTAACTGAATTATCGATGGGTATGAGTCAAGATTATAAAATCGCCATTCAAGAAGGATCAACAATGATTCGTATTGGTTCAACATTATTTGGTTCAAGAACATAAAAATCACGCTAGTCTGCGTGATTTTTTAAAACGCCTATTTAACCAAGCACTAATTTCATAACCAAACTTTAGACCTAAAGCAGGTGTCAGGGCACTTAAACCTATTAGAAATTGTTGAGTAAAATCAAAGTCTGATGGTAGCCATGATCGAAGCATATAGGCAACTGGCATGTGGCCAATAAAGTAGATTCTCCATTGATTGAAATCACTTTGACTCAAGATAAAGCTCAATGTGTATAGCCCGATTAAAAGAATTAATAATGACCATTCTTTAAAAGGTAGACTTAATAGTTTTGGTTTAAGTAAACCTAAACATAATGAAATTAGAAAATAAGGTGGTATTAAACTAAGCGCAAAAAGGACTGAATTAACTAAGTTGTGTTCATTAAAGACAAAAACCTTAATGCCTAACTGAATAAAGATAAAGACAAAAAGGTTAATGATTATTTGGGTATGTAAAGTTAGTAATATCGTTTTTAAAACGTTTTTCATTTTCTTAAATCAGAAACAAAAGTAGCTAAGCGATTTAAACCTTCATAAAGTTGGTCTTCACTTGTCGCATAGGATAAACGGATAAAGTGATCACAGTTCTCACCAAAGTAAACACCTGGAACCATCGCAACTTTATAATCATAAAGTGCTTTCTCACAGAAGGCTTCTGAACCCATGTTGAATTCTTTGATGTCAACAAAGAAGTAGAACGCTCCTTCAGGTTTAACTACTTTAATATTGTTTTCAGCTAAAATAGTTAAAGATTTATCACGACGTGCATGATATAAATCACGCATCCAAGTGGTGTCTTGTTTTAAAGCTGTGATTGCTGCATCTTGAATAAATGTTGCAATACCACTGACCATATATGGATGAAAAGATCCCACGACTTTTGCGATCGGTTGATCCGCTAAAATATAGCCAATACGCCAACCTGTCATCGCATAAGGTTTTGAATAAGATTGCGTAATAATGAGTTGTTCACGGACTTCAGGATAATCTCTTAAACTAGGTAAATGATCCACATAAACCAATTGATTATAAACATCATCACTTATTAAAAACGTACGATATTTTAAAGCACATTCAACAACGATATCTAAACTTTCTTTATTGTAGATAACACCTGTCGGATTATTTGGAGATGTAATTAAAATCGCTTTTGTTTTATCACTTACTAATGCAGCTAATTTATCACGATTAATTTGAAAATCATCTTGCGTGGTATCTAGTGAAACTACTTTTGCGCCAACACGCTCAATTAAAGGACGATAGACCAAATACATTGGTTCAGGAATAATAACTTCATCCCCTTCTTCTAAAATTGAGAAAAAGACAGCAGATAAAGCTTCGGTAGACCCAACCGTGACAATAACTTCATCACTTGAGTAAGTTGATTGTGGATTTTTGCTTTCAAATTCAGCAACAGCTTCTCTGAGTTCTTGCACACCTAAACCAACTGGATAGTGTGTACGATTATTTTTAAGGGCTTCATAAGCCGCATCTTTAATTGGTTGAACAGTATCAAATTCTGGTTCACCAACGGTTAGTGAAACAGCGCTTTCAATTTTTTTAGCTGCTTGATTAAAGCGACGAATGCCACTTAATTTAATATCTTTTACGATAGGGTTAACGCGATCTAACATGAGTTCTCCTTATTCCTCTGGTATCCATCTAAAGTGTCCAGTAATGCCTTGTGTATATGATCCATACTCTAATCGATCTTCCTCACGGATTGGTTGATCATTATTATGGATAAGATATGGAATGTCATTTTCGTTTCGAATATCTGAAACGATTCCAATGTGTTCAAGATTACCAAAGATTACTATATCTCCAGCTTGCCACTGATCAGTTTCATAAACATCCGTTGTTAATTCTAATCCATTTCTTTGAAAAAAGTAATATAAATTTCTAACTCTTCTAAAATCAATGTTTGGATCTGGTTCACTGGCATATGGATAAGCTGAAGTATTAGCCGCAATATCAGCATCAACTAAGTCTTTTAAGACAATTCCAGCTTCCATGAATGCACGCCAAACTAGATCAGTACAGGTTCCTTCATCCTCTGGTGGATAACCCCCTGCATAATACCAGTTAACATAAGCAGGTAATGCCAATGCGTCTTTGCGAGCACCAATGACGATATCATCAATATCAGAAATTCCGTTTCCATTTAAGTCTGGACCAACATCCACAACTTCCCCTTCAATCACCTCAATTTCTGGTTCTTGATTCGCAAAAATATAGGGGCGTAATAAAAAGAAGGCAACCGCTAAAATCGCTAAGATAAACAGCGACAATGGAATCCAGCGAACTCGTCTTCTTCGTTTAACATAAACCATGCGTTTATTATACATCATTTTATCTTTTTCTTAAGTCCAAATAATCATAAAAAATCCTAGATTTATCTAGGACTTATGTCATTGATTTAACACTATCAGAAATTTCTTTCGCAAGATTTTCAATCGCTTCTAAATTATCGTTTTTAACTGTCGAAATAATTTGTAAAGGTTCACCAACAATCTCAATATTTTTCATTTTTGAAACAAGTTCTTGAAGATCTCTTAATGCTGTCCCACCCCAAGATTGATTAATTATAAAACTAAACTTACGATTACTCAAATTAAGGGTAACAAGTTCATGCAGGAAGTTATGAATTAAATGGAAGACACCTGTGTTGTATGTTGGTGTCGCAATGACAATATGTGAGTATTTCCAAACATCTGCAATTAAATAAGATACATCAAACTCACTCACATCATAAATACGCATATCTTTCACACCATTTTGAGACAGCTTAGTCGCAAGTGTATCAACCACAAGTTCCGTGTTGTTGTACATTGTTCCATAAATCATTAATACCGAATGCACTTCTGGAATATTGTGTGACCATTTCTCATATTTATCTAATATTAATGCCAGTTCAGTGCTCTCACGATAGATTGGTCCATGAACTGAAGCAACCATCTTTATCACATCATTGGATAATTTACGCATAATTGTTTGAACCGGTAAACCAAATCGTCCAATAATATTGGCATAATAACGTCGAGCTTCATCCACGTGATTACGACGATAATCAACTTCATCTGCAAAGATTGAACCATAGTGTGCACCGAAAGTTCCATAAGCATCTGCCGAAAATAAAATATGATCACTTGTTTCTAAAGTCATCATCACTTCTGGCCAATGAACCATTTGTGAAAAGTAAAATCTTAATTGATGTTTTCCTAAAGATATTTCATCTAAATCTTTAACTTCATAATAGGCATAAGATGCATCAAAATCATAAAACTGTGAGAAAAATTGAAAGGTCTTTTGATTCCCCACAAACTTACAGTTTGGATAGCGACGTAAAATAGTTTCAACATTACCACAGTGATCAGGTTCCATATGATTAACGACTAAGTAATCTAAGTCACGACCATTTAATACATGTTCAACATTATCAATAAACAATTGTGATATCGATGAATCTACGGTATCAATCAGTGCGCATTTCTCATCCACTATTACATATGAATTATAAGCAATCCCAAATTGTAGTGGGAACATATTTTCAAATCGATGTAGACGTCTATCATTTCCACCAACCCAATATACATTTTCTTTTATTTCTTGTGTGTTATACATAATATCCTCTTCTATATAAAATATTATACAACTTTGCTTAACAAAAGCAGCAAATGCCGCTCTTAAGGATAATTAATTATTTTAGGATCTCTAAGTTCTGATACTCGTTTGTGATAAGCTGCAATCAAAGATTTTTCAAAGGGTAAACGAGGATTATTAATGCCCAGTTCTTTTAATAAAGTTAGCGTAAAAAATGGATTTAAGACCAGTAATGGTCCAATGCAGTTGGTCCCATAAAAACGATTTCGTTGAATACCTTCGACCTTTGAGCCAACATGATAACCCGTACCACGTTCGATATCTAAGAAATGAGGACATTTGCTGCTAGGAAACAATTGTGCAAATTGTGTTTTAAAACCAACAATTTCCATATTCTTATATCTCCCTAAAACAAATGAATTATGTCGATGCATTAAATCTTCTTTTGTTTTGAATGGAAAAATATTTAAACCTTCGACAAAAGATCCATCTTCTTTTTGAATCCCTTCCCCAAAAATATCTAATGCGTTCCCAGTAATCACAAAATGAACACCTGCATCAATCATTTCAATGATTCGATTTTTAAAGGGCATTAAACGATTAATCACCTTGATTTGCATTTTTTCACTCATTGAACCCATAATGATTAAGTTAATTTTTGATGTTACAAACTTTGGAGTTTCATTTAAGTCTGTTTCATAAAATGTCGCACCAATTAAAGTTTTTTTAAGCAACAAAACATTACCTTGATCACCATAAAGATTAGAAACTTTTGCGTATAGAACTTCTATTTTCATTGACCAAGCTCCTTTTCAATTCGTTTCAATAAATTATTCTTTATTGTTTGTGCTTCTGCTTCAGTTTTAGTGCCATACAAAATATAAACATCTTCAACTTGTGTAAAATCAACAAATTTATAAGTACTTAATTCATCATTGGCAAGTAAGATTTTACTTTCATCCACGCCTGCAAGTAAAAAGCGGACTTTCGCATCAAGTGTACGCCAACCTCCTACAATAATTTGTCTTATATGTTCTTGGTTTAAATATTCAAAATCAGCATCGAAGTACCAAGCTGTGTTTTCACTTGTCGTTTTATGAAATGAATCTTCATTAATTAAAATAACAGCCGTTTTCCGATCATTTTGACGACGAATATAATCAGAAACACGTGATGCCGCAACTGGATTTTGATCCTTTGACATCATAGTAATGATACGTTTACCTTTTTCTTCTGAAATATTAAATCGTGTTTTCACAACTTTAAGATTTTTAAAGTAAGCTTGAATATCTTCAATCGTTAAACCTGTATATAAACACGTCGCAATCGCAGACAACATATTATAATAATCCGTCACATTCTCTCCGATGCGAGGGAATAAATAAATACGATCATCAAGTTTTACATGGACTTCATCTTCCACTTTAACAATTGAAATATTCGAATCTAAATTTGTAAACCCACAATCTCTACAATACACATGTCCGATATGGTGATAACGATTAAAAGAATACGTTAATTTATGATCACAGACTGGACAATATACAAGATCTTTTATCAAACTATCTTTGATTTCAAGTTCATCCTTTAATGCATCCATACTAAAGACAAATCGCTCATTATTTTGACATAGATATGAACTAATTGGATCATCTGCATTAACGATAAGTTTAGTTTCTGTAGGAATAGATTTTTCTAGTATATCCGCAATAAAATCTACTGGACCATTACGTCGATAACTATCTCTAAATAAATTTGTAATTAATAAATAATCAGGTTTGATATAAGGATATATTTTAGGTGATACTCGTTCATCAACTTCTAAAATAACCAAATCTACTATTGGTTTAGAACCAAAAAAAGAAGAACCTTTTAATAACGTCGTGATAATGCCTTCTTGGATATTTGACCCAAGTGAATTATGGGCGATACTTAAACCCGTTTGTTGATAAACATCTAGGATTAAATTTGAACTCGTTGTTTTACCATTAGTTCCAGTAATCGCAATAAGCTTTTTAGGTTGAGCTAAGTGTGATAAAAATTCTGGACAATATTTAAGTGCAATATGCCCAGGAAAGTGCGTGCCATTACGTTTTAAAACTTTAAGCGCAAGCATTGATAAACGAGCTGCAAGTAGTCCCAATAAAAAAGAGCATTTCTGTTTTTTCATGTTTATATTATACCTTATAAAAAAACGTGTTTTACACACGTTATTTTAGATTTGGTAAACTTTTTGCGAATTTCAAGAAGTCTAGCATATCTCCTTTATAATCTGCTTCAATTGCTTGTTCATGTTCAATGATGTGATTAGTCACTAAATAAGTTTGTAAACCGACTTTTTTCGCAATCATATCTTCAAAACTATCATTTCCGACCATTAAACAATTCTCAGCTTTCGCATTGATATCTTTTAATATTTCACTGTAGTAAGCAGGTTGTGGTTTACAGAAATGATTCTTTTCAAAACTTGTTACATAGTCAAAGTGATTGCGATTGATATTAGTCCATTGAATTCGTTTTTCAATCGCTAGTTTTGGAAACATTGGGTTTGTCGCAACGATTAAACGATACCCTTTATCCTTTAATACATTAACCGCATCTACAAGTGGTGTATTCTCTAAGACAGCCTTACGAACTAAATCAAACGGTCCTTCATAAAAAGCATCAAAACGTGGTTGTAGTTCAGCTAGTCTTTCTTCACTCACACGTTTTCTAAGTGCTTGATAAAAACTTTCTTCATTGGTTAAGTCACTTGTATCTTTAACCATTTCTTTAGTACATGCCCAAATAAGATCTACAATCTCAGTTAAAGTATAAATATCTTCAACTTGTTTTGCCATCGCACCAAAATAATATTTCTCAAATTCTTTATTATTGATTTGTAGTAATGTACCATCTAAATCAAATAGTATAGTATCAATCATAATTTCCCTCCAACCGATGATATCTTGTGTTTCATTGTATCTTGTTTAAATTAGATTTGTCATGAAAAATTGTTCCTTTTTCAATTTTTCAACCTAAGCTGTGCTAGACTTTGATATATGCAGATATATTTGTATGAAAATAAAGAAAATGACTTCAAACATAAATCATCCAAGCCAATCCTTTTAAACTTAGCTAAAGAAAATTTGTGGGGACAAGTTTCATATTCTAGTACTGGAAAGCCACTCATTGAAAATGGATTTGTCAGTGTCAGTCATACAAGAAATCTTTTATTAATTGCGTATGAAACCTTTCCTATAGGTATTGACTGTGAATTCCCTCGTGAAATATCAAATCATTTAATAGATCGATTAAGCCTCAATCCTGATCATCCATTAATAACTTGGTGTTCACTAGAAGCATGGATTAAATTAGATGATAAACCTCAACACTTAACACACAATTTACCTTCTAATGTGATTTTTAAGGAAATCAATTTGGGTAATCAAAGCACCTGCATTATAGCCTCAAGAGAAAAAATAGAAACGATAAATATCATTAAAAAAAACTTAGAATAACTCTAAGTTTTTAAGTGCTTTTGCGAGACCATCATGATTAACATCATCAGTAATCATATCAGCTACTGCTTTAAGTTTATCTGTACCATTTCCCATACATACGCCGATATTTGCTTTTTGAAGCATGGTAATATCATTATTCCCATCACCTATCGCAATTGAGTTTTCTTCAATCAAATCAAAGTGATGAATCATAATATCCATACCAACCGTTTTATCTGTTCCTTTAATTGATATTTCACCACTATTTTCACCAAACATAGGCACCACTAAATCAAAGATTTCAAATTTATCTTTATATTCTTCTTTCAGATCATCTATGTGATGATTTGATCCTAAGAAGGAAATTTTAGTGACATCTTCTCTTAATAAATTCTCATTTTGTTTCATCACATTTCTAAAAACATTAAAATGTTCCATGAAATGATCCCCAGCAGTTTTCGCAACTTCCATTGCCAAATCATAAAGTTGTTGATCACAGCCCTTTGAAGCATAGATACCTGATATCGCTTCAGCATAATAGTTAATTCCATATTTATCGAAGTATTCATAGAGATGTTTTAAATCTTCAAGCGAAAAATACCTTTCATATAAGATTTCATCATTCGCAATAACGTAATTTCCACCACATGCGATAATCCCATCAAAACCAATTTCCATTATTGGTGGATATATTTCATCTAGAGTGCGACCTGTGCATAGAATTACTTTGTGACCTTTTTCCTTCATTTTTAAGATTGCTTCTTTTGCAGACTCTGGAACAGAGCCTTTATCACCCACTAATGTTCCATCAATATCTAAAAAGATTGTTTTATGTTGTTTGTCCATGCGTTAATTATACATGTAAAATAAAGTGTATAAGTTGTGATTAGTCACAACAGGAGTCAAGCTATGAAACCTACCCTCGCCTTACTAACTAGGGCTAAAAGCACTGGACATATCCATGATCAGTTTTTTATTAATCAGGATTATATCACTGCAATTAAAGAAGCAGGAGCACGCGTCATTTTAATCTACCCACAAGCTATCGAGGAATTAGAAGATGAACTTAAAAATTGTGATGGGCTAGTGATACCAGGTGGTTTAGACGTAGACCCTTATTTTTATAATCAAGAAAACACAGATTCGACTACTGAACCATATGAAGTTGATCAAATGGATATTGATGCGATAGAAATCGCTCAAAGATATGCCATCCCCATATTTGGAATATGTCGCGGAATTCAAATCATAAATGTTGCATTAGGTGGATCATTAAAACAAGACATCCCAAATCATTCACTATCTTCAGATACTAATCGTCTAAAGGGACATATGATAAATATCGAAAAAGGCACACTACTACACGAAATATTTGGTTCAAACATCGAAGTAAATTCCTATCACCATCAAGCGATTGATAAATGTGCGCCTACATTAAATGTCATTGCCCAAAGTGAAGATGGCATTATCGAGGCCGTCGAAGGTGATCAAATTCTAGCCGTTCAATGGCATCCAGAGCGTATGACTTCTCAAGAAAGTACAAAAGCTTTATTTAAATCATTTGTAGAGAAATGTATTTAAGTTATAATAAACACTAATATAAAGGAGATTTTCTCATGCGTAAAACACTTAAAAATGCAAAACGTATTGTGGTTAAAGTAGGCACAACCACCGTGACACATCCCAATGGTCGTGCACATTTTGAACGCATGGACAAATTATCCCTTGTTTTATCCGATTTAATGAATGATGGAAAAGAAATTATTCTAGTCACCTCAGGTGCGATTGGTGTTGGTGCCGCTAAAATGAAATGGACAAAACGTCCAAGCACTGTAGAAGCACGACAAGCCGCAGCTGCTGTTGGTCAATCTGAACTAATGCATTTATATGCAAAATTTTTTGGTGAGTATGGTTTTGTCGTCGGACAAATTCTTTTAACCTCAGGCGTGTTTGATAAACCCATTTTAATCAAGAATGTTCAAAATAGTTTTGAAGCCTTAATCAAAGAAAAAGTCATTCCTATCGTGAATGAAAATGACCCTGTCGCAACTGATGAAATTGAAGGTGAAAAATCGATTGGTGATAACGATAAACTTTCCGCTCATGTCGCAAAAATCGTTAAAGCGGATTGTTTGATATTATTATCAGATATTGATGGTTTCTATACAGATAATCCAAAGAAAAACCCAGATGCTAAGCTAATTGAAACAGTTGAAACAATCAATGATGAACTAATTAATAACGCAAAAGGCTCTTCAACTAATCTTGGAACAGGTGGCATGAGTACTAAAATCAATGCAGCTCAAATCGTTATGGCTGAAGGGATTGATATGGTCATCGCACAGGGCGAAGACCCAAAAATCTTACACAAAATATTCAAAGGGGAAAATGTGGGGACTTATTTTAAAGGAGTCAAATAATGTCATATATCACTGATAAAACAATAAAAGCTCAAAATGCCGCAAAATCGTTTGCGTTATTAAGTAGTGAAGATAAAAATAACTTTCTTCAACACTTAGCCAATAATTTAAGAAATAAAGAAGCATTTATCCTAGAAGAAAACGATAAAGATATACAAACCTCTCAAGGTAAAATACCCGATAGTTTACTTGATCGATTAAAACTTAATAAAAACAGAGTTGAATCAATGGCTTTAGCTTGCGAAGAACTCATCGAACTTAAAGATCCAAATGGCATGATTCTTGAAGAATTTACACGCCCTAATGGTCTACATATTAAAAAGGTAAGAGTTCCAATTGGTGTAATAGCGATTATTTATGAATCACGACCAAATGTAACCATTGATGCGGCAACTCTATGTTTAAAAGCTGGAAACACTGTAGTGCTAAGAGGTGGCAAAGAAGCTATCCATTCAAATCAAGCTTTAATCGACATCCTTCATGATTCACTTAAGGCATGTGATCTTGATGAAGATGCCGTTCAATTTATCGATAATCCAGATCGAGCTCTTGCGACAGAACTCATGCAAGATCGAGAACATGTTGATGTTTTGATCCCACGTGGTAGTGCTCGACTGATTCAAACAGTTGTCGATAATGCAAAGATTCCTGTTTTAGAAACAGGGGTTGGTAATTGTCATATCTATGTTCATGAAGATGCAGATCTAGAAATGGCTAAGAATATTATTATTAATGCGAAATGTTCACGACCTGGTGTCTGCAATGCGGCTGAGAAACTACTTGTTGATCAATCCATTGCCAAAGATTTCTTAGAAATGGTAATACCACTCTTAGAAAAAAATAATGTTGAACTTAGAGGTGATGAAAAATCACGAAATTTCTTCCCTTCACTGATTCCTACAACTGATGAAGATTGGTCCACCGAATATTTAGATTTAGTCTTAGGCATTAAGATTACTGAAAACTTTGATGAAGCTATCAAACATATTCAAACTTATTCGACTAAACATTCAGAAGCCATTGTGACACGAGATAAAGAATCATCGACTCGTTTTCAAAAAGAAATTGATGCGGCTGCAGTCTATGTTAATGCATCCACTCGCTTTACTGATGGATCTGAAATGGGCTTTGGAGCAGAAATTGGTATTTCTACTCAAAAACTACATGCCAGAGGTCCTATGGGCTTAAATGAATTATGCACCTATAAATACCTTCTAGAAGGAACAGGTCAAATACGCTAAAAAGAAAACCGCTCACGCGGTTTTTTAACTGTCTTTATCAGCGTATTCAAGCATACTCATTAACATAGAAGCATAATGACTGGGAAGTTTCATCATTTCAAAGACTTGTACAATACTTTTCTCTAGTACCGTTTCGATATTTGAATTCTCATTTGCTTCTTGAACTAAACTTGTAATCCATTGTTCATACACAGGCTTTGGTAACATCTCGCGAATCATTCTAATTTTAGCTTCTTGTTTAGAATTAAGTTTTAGTCCAATATCAATCTTTTGATATGCTTCTCTAAATAATCTTTGTTTTAAAAGTTTATCCTTTGTCATGTCCTCTTTAATAGATAGACCTAATCTTTCATATTGCTCAATTGGTGCATCACTCGCAATCAAGGCATCTCGCAATTTATTTAACCATTCAATCTCAAGATCAAGATTATCTATTGGATGTTTTTGTTCATAGTCTTGATCAATATCAAATAATTTATGACCATATCGATAAGGACTAAACCACGCCTTTGAGGGTATTTTAAATTGTGGCATCCCATTAGTAAATGAAAATGGTTCTTGTAAGACTGCTTTTTGTAATGCTTTAGTTTCAATAAAACCACGCATACGTGTAGGCATCATTGTATATTCAAACAACGGTTGATTATCAATTGTATTTGGTCCTCTCATATATACATGATGACCATCTGTAATATTAACCTGTGCTCCAAAAACACCAAATAAAGCATTATCAATAACGCTCTCATTACTAATTGATTTACCTTGTACAACATCAGGAATATCTTGATTAAAATAATCTAATAAAGTTGGAGCAATATCTATCGTTCTAACTAAAGTATTTGATTCACGTTGATCACTATTTGGCTTATAAATTAAAAATGGTAAATGAGCTATTTCATTGTAATTTGGCTGAACATTCTTACCATACCAATCATGTTCACCTAGTAAAAAACCATGATCTGTATTAATGATAAGCATAGTGTCTTGCCATAAATTGTATCTATCAAATTGATCTAAAATTTCACCTAAATACGTATCACACATTGTAATTAATGCTGCATAACGTTTAACTATATGTTCTTTTTGTTCATCTGATTCACTAGTTATTGGTGAATAAGGCGGCCAATCAAACACGTCTCCAGTATAAGTATCCTGATACATATCCAAGTATTTTTGCGGTACAAAAAATGGTTCATGTGGATCAAAACATTCAATTTGTAAAAACCATTGATCAATATCATGATATTTTTCTAAAAAATCGACACCAGCTCTAATCGTCATCACTGATGACATTTCCTCTTCAGTATTTTGACGTGTTCGATTAGCATAATTATGTAGGAGTGAAGGACCTTTCTTATTTGTCTCACTTTGTTTTGGAACGAATATTGACTTTGGATTTAATGTTGGTACCCAACGATCCCCTTCTTGACCTCTAAAACCTTCCCATGTATTAAATCGATTATGATAGGTTGCCCCACCATCCTCAAAATAATGAGAATGATCTGTAACTAAGTGAGTATAGATTCCATTATTCTTTAATGTTTCAATGACTGAAAAATCATAAGGTTCTAGTGGACCCCATGAACGATGTAAAAAATTATATCTACCCGTATGCAATTCTCTACGCGCTGGAATACACGGAAGTGATCCAGCAAAAAATTTATTATATACAACTGCTTTTTCTGCTAATCTCTCAAAATTCGGTGTTTGTACCCACTCATTACCATAGATAGATAAAAATCTACGACTAAGCGTATCAAACATAACTTGTACTGCTTTCATTTTTTAATCACCTTACCTTACATAAACAAACAAGATAGAGGAGAAAACTCCTCTATCTGAATAAGCTTTTATTCTACTTCAGTATCTAATGTTTGTTCTTTTTCTTCTAATAATAGTTGATTATCATATTTCTTTAAAAATGGAATATAAATCAATGTTGAACCTGCAACAATCGCTAACCATAAAGGAACAGCTTTCCAATCACCTGTTGTCAAGAATGCTGTGATAAATCCTGGAGCAAAACTAGGTGTTGAGAAGATTGGCTTACCAACTAAATTAACTGCCATTGCAATATAAGCTAGCCCTACTGAATATGCGAATGCCGCAATATGTGGAATAAATAGGATTGGATTTAATACAAACGGTGTCCCAAATAAAATAGGTTCGGAAATCATAAATAATGAAGGTACAAAACCTAATTTTGCAACTGCTTTTAGTCGCTCAGATCTCGCAATAATTAGCATTGCAATTGCAGCTGGTAACATACCAATTTGGAATAAAATAAATCCACCTGCGAAAATATGTGGAATTTCAGCACCTGCCGCATAAGCTGCTAAGTTCTCTGTAGTATTAACTAAAACAATTGGCATTAATACTGCAAAGATAACTGATGTTCCATGAATCCCAAAGAACCATAAAACTCTCGAGAAAGCAAATAACAATACGATTGCCCAGAACGTATCTGCAGCTTTGAGAATAGGTGTAAATATGGCAAATACGATTTGTGGAAACATCATTCCTACAGATGAGAATGCAATTCTAACTAAAACAATAATTAAGATTAAAATTAGATTTTGAAATAATGATGCAAATGGTTGAGAAACCATAGGAGGAACTGCATCAGGAAGTTTTAATTCTAAAACATGTTTTTCTTTCATTAATCTTAATAATTCAACTACAACAATTGAAACTACAATAGCTGTAAAGATACCTTGTCCACCCAAATAATTCATCGCCATATTCATGACAGCATATGGATTTTCAGGATTAGATGATGCAATATTCACTGATAAAATTAAGAATGACAATAAACCCATAACAATCGGATTTAATACGTTCATTTTATAATGTGATGCTAGTGCATAAACAGCGCCAATCAATACATAAACAGCTAAGAAATTCATGGTTAATTCATAACCTACTACTAACCAAGATGCATTTGCTTGTGACCAAGCTATCCACGCTAAACCAAATCCACTAGTTGTATCAGCTGGAAATGGAGGTGTTTTAAGGAGGGCAAAAATACCACCCGCAATTGTTATCCCGATAACTGACATGAACCCTTTTTGTAAAGATGATACATAAGGATGATTCGTAATATCAGAGATAACTTGTAAAATTTTATCTTTCATAGTTTTCTTCTTTCCTTTCCCTGACTTTGTAAAGTCAAGTTTGGCTTTTTCATATACAGTTTTCCCATCGAGTAAGCCGTAATCAACAGGATCAATAACTCGAATAGATTTAATCGAGTGGCCACATCGATTTTTAACCTTTTCAAGATTATGACTTATTTGTGGACCAAGAAGAATCATGTCGAATCGTTCAAATAATTCATCTAGGTTGCCATATGGATGAGCTTCGATCACTGGATCTTCGCCAATACTTTGGGCATATTTTTTCATTCTTGAAACTAACAAACTTGTCGATAAACCACCTGCACACAAGAGTAATAGTTTCATAATTAATCCATACCTTTCTGAGATATTATTTGAATAAAGTGACTTAAATTTTTGGCACTTAATGCATCATTCAAACTCTCAAGATCTAAAACTTTCTCAATCATTTGATATAAATTTTGTAGATCTTCTTTCTCATTAATCGCATTTAGGAGGATTATACTTACTTTCTTACCTTCATGTATTAATGGTTCATTTAATATTGCGACAGCAATAACTGTTTTACGAGATCTATTCTCTGCAGCATGTGGTATTGCAATGCCATTATCCATGACGGTTGAAAATGTTTTTTCACGCTCAAGTATTAGTTGATAATACTCATCTTCATCTTCAATATAATCGAAGGTTTTTAATTGTCTAACAAGGAATCTAATCGTTGCATAATAGGAGTTATTTGAATTTGATACTCTAAAGTATAGTCTTTCATCAAATAATTCAGAAAATCTTAATTGGTTCTTCATTTCCATAGAATAGAAATGAATATAACGTTTTAGATGTGCAATATCATCACGAAACAATAAAGGATTAACCAAAACTACCGGAATGTTTGAAGTATTTTTAATGCTTGAAGTAGAAACTATTAAATCGCAGTTCAATGAATTGTTGTCAATTATCTTTTCATACTGGTAAACAGATAGTGTTTGTACAATATTAATTTTATTTGTAAAGAAATGAATTAATTTTGTTGAAAGCAAACGAGTTGATCCTTGATTTAAATTTGAAACTAATATAATTCTTGTAGGTTCGATTAAAACCTCCAAAGCACTCGCAATGTGTAGAGCAATATATGATATTTCAGAATCGTTCATCATGAGTCGTTTTTCTTCTTTTACTATGTTAAAAAACAACAATGAAATTTCAGTAGCTAATGGAAACTTCTTCTTAATATCATCTTTTAATGGATTGTATTCATGTTCATTCAGTTCTAAACGATAAAACATTGAGCGAATATGAACATATAGAAACTGCTTTAAACTTTCATTTTCTCTAAAATCAATATCATAAAAATTCAGTACTTTTTCTAAAAATTTGTCTATTAATTGTTGCAAATCTTTATTGTCTTGTTTAACAATTTCAGTAGATATTAACGACAGAGAATCACAAAATATTCGTATGGAATTCTTATCATCTTCAGTCCAATTAACACTTAGCAAGTCAGATGATTGGTTTATAACTTCTTCAATCCAATCAATATGTTCATGTTTAAGTGAGTACGCAATCGGATATTTTTCATGACGATTTTTGGAAAGGATGAGAAACATTGTTAAATATGATACTTCTCGATCAGCTAGATAAACCTGATATTGTTCAATAATATTAACAAGCATTTGATAAATATCAATTGTGTTTTCAATGAATTTATTACTAGGGTCAAATAGATCTAAACATTGAATTAATGGATTCAAATGATCTTGGTCTTTAGCTATCCAACTTGCACTTCTTTTTCTAATTTCAAATTCAACTCCATCAAAATGAATTCCACTCGAATCAGATTTAATAAGATTTTCATTTAAGCCTTGAGAAATACTTTCATTTAATTTGCTAACATCAGTATTTATAGTAGTTTTGGTGACGAATAGTTGTTCTGAAAGTGTTTGCATTGATTGTTTTTCATGCAATAACAAATCCATCAAAATATAAGTCATTCGTTCGTCAGGTGTCTGCGGCAAAGTCGTTTGCTTAGATTCATCTTTTAATTCATTCAGCATTTTTTCAACAATATCTTTGTCTATTAAATCAATATAATATCCCTTAGGATTAATTGAATGAATGAGAATGTTGTGTCTTTTTAAATGTGATTGAATCTGCTCAATATCACTACGAATAGTCCTTGATGAAACACCTAACGTTTTTGCCAGTTGCGCACCTGTTATAGGTTTTTCATTGATGAGCAATAAATCAAGTAATGCAATTTGTCTTTTTTGTAACATGGATTCCTTTCCTCCTTCATTTTAGTTTGATTAACATTTTTTATGAATTCTTACTTTTTCCACTTAACCTAGGAAATTGTCTTGAAATATAATTTAATGGTAGCACTCTAAAACGACTAAACAAAAAAAGACCGAAGTCTTTTATTAATATGCTTGTGAACTTGATGGATCATGAACAATCAAATCAATATGTGTGCCTGTATTAACATACTCATTGTATTTTGATTGATAACAGATTTGACCTTTTACAGGATCAGTTACTGAAGTACAGTTTTTGTATGTAACTGAATAAGATAGTTCTGCAGAGTTTAAATTTAAATTGTAGAAGTAACTTGTAAGAACTGATTCGAGTGAACCGACTTGAGAATTAATAAAAGGTTTTCCTAAAGAATAATAAACTCTCATTTCAAATGGTTTTGTGATGGATGCATCAATCTTTTCACCAGCTTCATGATCTTGCCAAATATACGTTCCATATGCATTGGTGTTATTGTACATTTCAATTAAATCGACACTAACATTGTCTAATAGATTCAACTCGGCAATCATAGAAGTTGCAGTAGTCATATTTTTATCAATGAAATCTGGCACACTAACTGATAAGCCTTTAGAAACAGATATGGTGATAGTATCATTTTTCGCAACCATTGATTCGGCCGCAACTGATTGATAAATAATCGTGTCGTTTGGTAATGCTGAATAAACATAATTAATCACTAAATCAATATCATTAGTATCAGCCCACGCTTGGGCAGTTGTAAGAGTTGATTGGTCTTTAACCCACGCTGGAACTTCAATATCTTTTTCATAAACTTGTGGTCCACGTGAGATATAGACAATTGCATAATCTTTACGTTGATATGAGCTATTTGTTGTATTAGTATCACTGAAATTAATACGAACAAAATTTTCTGCTTCAATGGTTTCAGAATATTCATAAGAGATTCGCATATTATTTGCTTTTACTTCATCAATCCACATTTGAACATCCATATATGAACTACCTGTAAAATCTGGAACAACGAGTATTTCATCAGGATCAGCACCCATAGATACCACGACTGTGATGATATCCCCTTTTGAAATGGTTGTTCCACCTACAGGTGTCATTTCAATAACAGTATTATCACTTACATCAAGGGAGTATACTTCTTCTACTTGAAGGATTAAATCATTACGAGCTGCCCATGTTTGCATATCCCCAATCGGTTGATTCACAAAATCGATTACACGTACTCGATTCATCCAAATAAAGCCAAAAACACCTAAAGCTATTAGAATAACTGTTGATACAATGACTAATACCCATTTTGTACGTTGTTGCTTTTTGTAGTTAGGATCCTTATAACTCTCTTCAACAAACTCATGACGTTGAGTTGTTGGTTCTGCTCTTTTTAGAGAACTTGTTTTTTTCTTAGGACTTTCTACTTTTTTATCGATGGTATCTTTGTAGTTTTCATCGGTAAATTTATTTAAAAAATCACTCATTGATACTTAAAACTCCTTTATGTAATAAATAGGATACATCCGATTCATCCGCAATATGTTTATTATGGGTAACCATAATGATGCATTTATTGTGTGTGTGTGCTAAATCCTTAAAGATTTGAATAATTTCATCTTCTAAAGATTCATCTAAATTACCAGTTGGTTCATCCGCTAAAATCACATCAACATTGGATGCGAGAGCACGCGCAATCGCAACTCGTTGTTGTTCACCACCCGATAATTTATTAACCACTCGATCAGCTTTTGTTTTTGTGATGCCAATATAATCTAATAGATGATATGCAACTGTTTTTCGATCTTTTGGAATATCATTTTCAGTAATGGACATTGGTACCATGACATTCTCTACCGCTGTCATATATGGAACTAAATTATAGCTTTGGAAAATAATCGCAATTGCATTACGTCTAAAATGTTCATGACCAATTTCTTCAATATCTTCATTGTTGAATAGAATTTTCCCGGACTTAGGTGTATCTAAAGCTGACAACAAAGATAATAGAGTGGTTTTGCCAGATCCTGATTGTCCAAGTACTGTATAGAATTTTCCTTGTTCAAATTCAACATTTAGATCTTTAAGAATGGTTCTAATATTTTCGCCATCTTGATAGTGATAGTTTAAATTTTGTATGTTTAAAATAGCCATAAGTTTCTCCTTACATCAAGATCTTCTTAGGTTTCAATCTAAGAAGATACAACATTGGCGCAATCGTTGAAACTAAAACAGTTCCAAGTCCCACACCATAGAGTACTAAGACATATTCTAAATTAAAGTTAACATCATAGGCATTAATAACATCTTCTTGAGAAATATTATTGCCCCCATAATAATAAAGTGGTTCAATCCATCCATCATCAGGATTATCCATACCGACACCCATATCAATCATACTTTGTGATGTTGCATCTGCAATCATTGTTCCAGAGAACATGGATAATGTAATCGCTAAGAAAGACACGATGAATACTTCAGCCACAATTTGTGATAAAACTTTCCATTTTGCTTCACCAAGGGATAAATAAATACCAAATTCATGTTTTCGATCACGTAAGAATAGTACAACAACTAAACTTAGTATTAGGATAGTCGCAAAAATCGCAACCCATAAGATCATATTTGAAAGTGAACCAATAAAGTTAATTGGTCCAGCTACAGATTCATAAGCATCTGCATCTGCTCGAACTCGATAATAATCAGGTAAGAACGCCAATGCATCCACCTTAAAACTTTCAACAGCTTCAGGATCATTTAAAACAAACGTAGGTGTGATATACACAAAATTGTTTAATTCCATGTCAGGATAAATTTCTGCATACATCGCATTTTGCCAATCATTGACAGCTTGTACTGCACCATTGGATGTATAGATACGATTAAAGGCTGTATAGTCAATCCATCTATTAGGATCATCATTATTTTCTAAGTCAACATTAGGTGAATATAGACCAATAATTTCAAAGAAAAAGTCTTGGCGGATTTCTTCACCTTCTTCATCCCAAAAACTTTGAGATAAAAGTACTAAGTCGCCTAAGTTCAAATTATTCACTTCAGCGAATTGTTGTGAAACAAGCGCAAACGCTTCATTATTGTCAATTTCACTTTGTGTGAAAACACGACCATCAACAAGGTCTGCCTCTCCTGTCGCAATATCTAAAACCTCCGCAAAGTGAACACCTTTGACTTCAAAATAGGCTTCATAATCAGTTGGACCATTATTAGGGTTATATTCTTTTAAATCATTCCCCATCATCCAAGCTTGAATATTATAGTCATAATATTTAACTTGTTCTAATGCGCCAATATTATCCACCATTTCAGGTGTAACCCAGATAAGTTCTTGCCACTGTTCTTCATTCCAGTCTTGGATTTTTTCATAATCAATTTCAACAGTCGCATTTGCCCCCAACTGTTGTTTCATTGTTGCTTCGACATTTTCAGATGCTTGTGATATCGCAATCGAACCTGCCATTACATTACTTAAAATAAAGACAATTAAAAACAATAATAAACTTTTGTCTAAGCGTCTTGTCATACTTAAGAATGCTCGATGTATAAAATTCATATGCCTCCCCATAACGCTCCATTTAGCGCACAATAATTGTATCACTTTTGTAATACGCAAACATAAAAAAACAACGACTCTAATAAGGAATCGCTGTGATACTACCTAAAACTAGATTCTTTTGTGCACCCGTTACGCTCGGTACGTTTGATGGTTTGTGATGAAGTGTTTGATTTCCACAAATGACAAAGGCAATGGCTTCTTTTGAAGCAGAAGAATACCCTAAATCTTCTTGCGTTAATACGTCTTTAACATCACATAAATCAGCTAAATCTTTTAAAATCAGTGGATTATAAGCACCACCACCTGAGACAATTAAGCGATCAAAAGTTCCACCCACATCACTTAGTGCTTTTGCGACACAATATGAAGTAAAATACGTCAATGTCCGTATAATATCTTGGGAATCTAGTAATTTAAAATCTTCTAAAATAGACTGAACATATTCCGCTCCAAAATCTTCTCGACCAGTGGTTTTTGGATAGTTAAATGTCAAATAAGGATGAGATTTTAAAACATCAAATAATGCATCATTTATCATTCCTGTTTGTGCAACTTCTGCATTCTCATCATATTCTTTTTTGTAAAAGATTCTCATGGCTTCATCAATCATCATATTGGCTGGACCTGTATCAAACGCAAGTATTTTTTCATCCAAAACTGTTATGTTTGCGATACCTCCTAGATTGAGTAAAACAGTTCTCTCACTTGTTTGCCCATATAAAATACTTTCACTAAAAGGTACGAGTGGTGCACCCTGTCCACCAGCTGCCATATCCATCACTCTAAAATTTGATACAACTTGTATACCACATTCATAGGCAATAACGGCAGCTTCACCTAACTGTAGTGTTGAAGCAAACTCCCCTTGAATTGGATTAGGTAAATGATAAATGGTTTGACCATGTGATGAAACAAAAGAAACATCTGAAGATTTCAGATGGTTCCTTTTTAATAATTCTTTAACAACATCCGCAAATGCATAGCCAAGTTCAAAATTTAAACTACTGATAAAACGTGTTGTTGTATGATGATTTTCTAATAAATTTAGTAATTTTTCTTTCAGTGCTAACTTAAAAGGCACACAGATAAAATCGATTTGTTTGATTTGTGTTGTTTCATCGACACCTGTAATCTCACATAAGACTGCATCAACTCCATCAAGTGAAGTGCCTGACATCAAACCGATTGCTAACATACTTATCGCCCGCTAATAACATCCACTGGATCAATTAGATTGATGTTGTGGGTTAATGTAAAGGTTAAAACCGTAATCATAAGGCTTAATAGTAAGAAGATTTCAATAATTGAGCTTAAACCAACATGATAGATTTGATAGTGATAGAAGGATAAGAACGTATCTTGGAAGTGAACCATAAACGCAAAGTTCACGATATCCACAAAAATTGGAATCATGAAGTAAACAAGCGCCATGACTATCGCCCCAACAAAGATAGCTTCTAGTCTAAAAATATGTTCTACATTTGAAATATAATTACCAATCGCTCTTAAGATACCAATTTGTTTCTTTCTAAATAAGATAGAAGATGAAATATAGTTCGCTAAGAAGACAAAGGCTAAATACCCTATAACAGGAACTATAACCGATATCACAAGTGTTAAATCATAACGTGTGTATTGATTTAAATCTTCTTTATAGTTAGGTGTTACTGTCATGGTTCCCAAGTTTTTTATATCTTGAGTAAAAGTTGGCATATCTTCTACATCCGCGACATATATTCCATATTGTTCAGTATGTGTTTGTATACTTTGATCAAAGAATGATTCATGAACATAGAAACTATTCCCTACCGTATACAATGCAGTAAATTCTTGATTTAAGATAGGTGTTGTATATTCAATAATCCCCACAAGTTTTAATGGATTTAAACCATCTAAACTAATATTAACTTGTGCATCAATGAGCGATTGATGATTTTCTGCAAGACCTGCATTAATCAACCAATCAGCCACATATGAAGAAACAACCACTTCAGAGTCATTTTGAGGTACAAAACCCAATAAATCTTTATAAAGAACACTATTTTCTTCAACTGCACTGAAAGTAAGAGGTGTTTGATTTATGGTATTTACCATGGCTTCTAGTGGTTCATCCACATAGTCAGTTTCTAAATCAGAAGCATCAATGTTTAAATCTGCAATCACGATTGGATTGTTATCAACTAATACATAGGTCTTATCATATAAAGTCGCATTCGCATTGTTAGAAATTTCAATAGCACCTTCAACTTTTTCTTGAGGTATCTCGTTGGTGTTTGAAGTAAAATCTTCTCCATCAAAAGAGAAATTAAAGAATAAACCTTGAGGAACTGTACGCGTAATCAAAACATGTTCTTGATTTGATAAGCTCATAATATCTGTATTCACACTATCTGATACATACAACATTGTATATACAGCCGATAAAATCGCTACTAAGAATGCTGTAATCACAGCTGTAACAACCATTCTTAACTTATTATTTAAAACATTACCAATACTCATCTTAAAGATAAATTCCCAAGGGAGTTTTGGCTTAATCATTTTTGGTACATCTAAATGATCTTCATCTGCTTTAGGTGCGCTGTCTGCCACAATTTCACCATCTGAAATTTCAATTATTCGATCTCCATAGACATGAGCATATTCTGAGTCATGGGTTACCACAATCACTAAACGGTCTTTAGATAACTCTTTAAAGAGTTCAAACACTTGTTCAGATGTTTCAGAGTCTAAGTTACCTGTTGGTTCATCCGCTAAAATAATCGTAGGATCTTTAACTAAAGCACGTGCAATCGCAACTCGTTGTTTTTGACCACCTGATAATTCATCAAGTTCACGATCTTCTAAGCCTTCAAGGTCAACACGTTTTAAGACATTCATGATCTTCTCATGATTATCTTCAGTTTGACCAATCATCTGCAGCGCTAATTCAATATTCTTATAAACATTTAATTCATTTAATAAATTGTATTCTTGAAAGATAAAACCAACATAGGTATTACGATAATTTGAACAAGTTGTTTCATCGAATCGATCTAGTTTTTCGCCATTGATATAAATACGTGATGTATTAGCTGAATCTAATCCCCCTAATATATTAAGGAAAGTAGATTTACCTGAACCTGATTTACCTAATAAGAAAACTAAGCCATGACGAGAAAATTCTAAATCAACACCTTTAATGGCTTCTACACTATTTTTTGATTTTGCTTTATATGTTTTATTTATATTTTTAATTTCGATCATATTTCAATCCCTACGCCTTCAAAATAGAAATCACTGAATTCTTTTTAAGGGTTGATAAAACCAAAAGAGTCGTGAAACTTACTGTAATAACTAATAATGCCAAAATATTGATCCCAAGTTGTAGTGGGTTCGCAATCAACAAATTATATGAATCAAAAAATTTAATATTCATATCTAATGCATAAGACAATCCTAAATAAGTTGAGAAAACACCAGAAACTAATGTAATAATAATACCTTCCCAAGCAAAGATTTTAAGAATATCTCCTGTGTTTGCACCTAGGGCTTTAAAGATACCAATTTGTTTTTTTCGTTGCGCAATACTTAAAGACAAGAAGACATAAATAACAGATACAAAAATAATGTACATCGCAATTAAAAGTTTAAACGCTGAATCCTGGGATAAATAACCCATTAAATCACGCGTCATGAAATCTAATTCATCAGGTGTTAATAAAGTTAGTAACTCTGGATTTGGATTACTTAGAAAACTTAAATATGCTCCAAGTAATACTGAAAACAATAAACTAAGTGACACCACAAAATTCGTCACTAACAATTGACCTTTTTTCTTAGATAAGGCATGTACACCATATTTTATTGAGGCAATAAATGATAATTTTGGATGAATTTGAGGATATTCACGATTAGATTGTTTATCACTCGTATTCCCTATATCTTTCACAATATGGCCATCTTTAATATGAATGACACGATCGCCAAAAGCTTCTGCTTCTTCTGGATCATGAGAAACCACAACAACTAGATTATCTTCAGAGACCTTTTTAAGTAATTGCATAATTTGATCCGATGTTTTTAAATCTAAGTTACCCGTTGGTTCATCAGCTAAAATAATCGTAGGTTCTTTAATCAATGCTCGCGCAACAGCGATACGTTGTTTTTGACCACCTGAAACTTCATTACCTTTTCGTTTTCCATAACCGCTTAAATCAACAAAGTCTAGCATTTTATCAATACGATTCTTATCCGCTTTTTGACCTTGTAGTTGTAGTGCTAAGCCTACATTTTCATAAATACTGAACGTATCAATAATATTAAAGTCTTGAAATACAAACCCAACATGAGCATTACGATAAAAATCTAATTCTTTTTGATCATAGCCTTCAATATTTTTTCCATTAATTAATACTTCACCTTCATCTGCTTTATCTAATCCACCCAAAATATTTAATAAGGTTGATTTACCACTCCCAGATTTTCCTAGAATAAATACTAAGCCTGTATCTGGTAAGGTTAAAGAAAAATCAGTTAAAGCATGTGTTTGAACACCCCGACGACTTGTATACGTCTTTACTAAATTCTTTAATTCAATCACAATGATATCTCCTTTAAAAAACTCACTATTCTATTATAGAACACTGTAAGCGATAACATCATGAAATATCGTACCAAATTAAAAACAGTCCACTTGTGATAAGATCCCTCCAAAGTAGACAATGCAAATATGCAAAGTTGAAAGGAGGGATTTTTTATATGGGACGTAAGAATAAATATAGTCCTGAAATTAAAGTAGAAATAGTAAAAACTTTTTTAAGAGGTGAAAAATCAGTGAACCAACTAGGATTTGAATTTAATGTTCGAGCTTACACGGTTCGTCAATGGATACATAGTTATCAAAAATATGGCAGAGAAATTTTTGAAGATAAAGAACGAAACAAACGCTATACAAAAGAACTAAAAGATAATGTCATACACGAATATCTTAACGGCGTTGATTCCTTAGAAGGATTGCGTATTAAGTATCAAATATCATCCCATTCCATCATATTAAATTGGCTTAGAAAGTATAATAACCATATAGAACTGAAGGACTATGATCCTAAGGGAGATGTTTATATGGCTGGAAGAAGGAAGACAAATTTAGCAGAGCGGGTTGAAATTGTAGAGTATTGTCTCAAACACAATCGTGAATTTAAAAAGGCAGCTGAAGTTTATCAAGTGTCGTATTCTCAAGTTTATCAATGGGTGAAGAAATATGAACTTGAAGGACAAGATGGTTTACTTGATCGACGTGGTAAACGAAAACTAGAAGATAGTTTAAGTGAAGTTGAAAAGCTGCAGAAGAAGATAGATCAACTCGAGAAACAATTAGAACTTAAAGAGAATGAGAACACACTCTTAAAAAAAGTGAAGGAATTCGAAAGGAGGCGGTATTCAGTCAAGTTAGACAAGAAGCGAAATACTTAGCCATACAAAGCTGTCAAAGAGATTATCACTGGAGTATACATTGGATGTGTCAGGTATTAGAGATACCGAGATCTAGTTACTATAAGTGGTTAAAACGCACTGAAACAGCACAAGAGAAGGAAAACCAACAAATTGCACAATGGATACTTGAGTATGATGAAATATTCGATCATATCTATGGTTATCGACGTATGACAATAGCCATTAATCGATTGAATCATAAAAATTATAATCAAAAACGTGTTCGTCGTATGATGCGACTATTAGGGATAAAATCCGTCATACGTAAAAAGAAGAATAACTATCATAAGTCAGAACCTGAGATTACTGCTGAGAATATCTTAGCGAGAGATTTCTTCGCTAGTGCACCTAATCAAAAGTGGGTCACAGACGTAACTGAGTTTAAAGATCGACATACAAAACAGAAACTCTATTTAAGTGCCATCTTAGATTTATATGATCGAAGTATCGTTGCGTATGAGATAAGTGGACGTAATAATAATCAACTTGTATTCAACACTTTTGAGAAAGCAATGAGTCTTAATCCAGGTGCGAAACCACTGTTTCATTCAGATAGAGGATTCCAATATACAAGTAAAGTATTCAAATATAAGTTAGAAACAAATGGATTGACACAAAGCATGTCTAGAGTTGGCCGCTGTATCGATAATGGACCGATTGAAGGTTTCTGGGGCATTATTAAATCAGAGATGTATCATCATCATAAATATGAAAACCTACAAGATTTAAACCAAGCTATTCATAAATATATGTCCTTCTACAATCATCAAAGATTTCAAAGCAGATTCAATAATCAAACACCTATTGAAGTTAGAGAAGCAGCTTTAAATAGTCAGGTCATTCCACAATACCCAATTAAACCAAATAATCGAATCATAAAATACTATGAAACCATAAAACAAAATCAAGAAATAAGAAACTAAAAAAGATGACCCATTTTCTGGATCATCTAATCTTTACTTATTTCCACTGTCTACTTGACAGGGGTCGCATCATTGGGACTGTTTATTAAACAATTTTACGAACTTTTACAACACCATCAATAGCTTCTAAGGTTGAAATCAATGCTTCATCGACATTTCCTTCAATCTCAAGTACAGTATATGCCCACTCTTTACGAGACATATTTTGCATACCTGCGATATTGATATCATGTTCACCTAAATCAGTGGTAATTTGTCCCACCATATTAGGGATGTTTTTATGAAGGATTGTGACACGCGCATCCGCATCAACAGGACCACATTCACAATTTGGATAATTAACTGAATTACGAATTGTGCCATATTTTAGATAATCAGAAATTTCATCGGCAGCCATAATCGCACAGTTAACTTCAGATTCAGGAGTAGAAGCACCTAAGTGAGGTACTGCGATGACGTTCTTCATCTTATAGGTTTTCTCAGTTGGGAAGTCCGTTACATAACGATGAATCTTACCTGATTCTAATGCTTTCTCCATCGCATCATCATCAACAAGTTCTGCACGTGCTAAGTTAATTATACGAACACCATCTTTTAATGTTTTAATCACTTCAGCATTAATTAAATGACGAGTGCTATCTAATAGTGGTACGTGTAATGTAATATAATCGGCATTTTTGTAAATATCTTCATAAGATGCAGCCTTTTTAACATTACGAGATAGTCTCCATGCAGATTGAACCGAAATATAAGGATCATAACCTAGTACATTCATACCTAAAGCACTTGCCGCATTCGCAATAAGAACACCTACAGCCCCTAAACCAATAACCCCTAAAGTTTTACCTTTAAGCTCTGGTCCAACAAATTGTTTCTTACCTTTTTCAACTGCTTTCGCAATATCTTCGCTGCCATCTAAGGATTGAACCCAATCTAAAGACGCAGGAATATCACGAGAACTAATAAGCATAGCGGTTAATGCAAGTTCTTTAACACCGTTTGCGTTAGCACCTGGTGTGTTAAAGACGACAATCCCCTTTTCTGCACATTTTTCTAATGGAATGTTATTAACCCCAACACCTGCGCGTCCAATAGCTAATAATTTTTCATCAAATTCCATATCATGCATTTTTGCAGAACGGACTAGAATCGCTTCAGCATCAGCATCATCACTTAATTTAAATTGTTCATCAAATTGATTTAAACCTTGTTGATCAATCTCATTCAAAGTTTTAATTTTAAACATTAAGCATTCTCCTTTTCAAATTCTTTTAAGACATCAACTAAAGCTTGAACACCTTCAATTGGCATCGCATTATAAACACTAGCACGTAGACCACCCACAGAACGATGACCCTTAACATTAACTAAACCAGCCTCAGCACATTTTTTGATAAGTGCTTTGTCTAATTCTGGATCAGCAGTTTTAAAAGTAATGTTCATGAGAGAACGATCTTCCTTAGCAGCTGTAGCTTCATAGAAATCACTACTATCTAAAAAGTTGTATAACAAATCAGCTTTTTTGATATTGTGTTTTTCCATGGCTTCTACACCACCTAATTCTTTTATCCATTCAAGCACCAAACCTGCTAAATAGATTGGATATGTAGGGGCTGTATTGTATAGTGAATCCTTTTCAGCATGCGTTGAATATTTTAAAATCGCCGCAACACTTGGATCAACTTTAGCTAATAAATCTTTACGGATAATAACCACGGTTAAACCCGCAATTCCCATATTCTTCTGTGCTCCCGCAAAGATAAGTCCATGTTTATTCACATCAACTGGTCGAGATAGTATATCACTACTCATATCAGCTACTACACAAGCATGATCTACTGGTGGAATCACTGTTTCACGTGTTCCAAAAATAGTATTGTTAGATACATAGTGAATATAAGCATAGTCACTTAAATCTTTATCATTAACACGTGGTACATATGAGAAATTTGCATCCTTACTTGACGCAATGGCTTCACCAACGCCTACTTCATTAATCGCATCTAAAGCTTTTTTAGCCCAGCTACCAGTTACGATAACCCCAGCCTTTTCATCTTTACCTAAAATATTTAGTGGAATCATATGGAATGCCAATGATGCCCCACCTTGTAAGAATAGAACGGCATAATCATCTGAGATGTTTAAAAGTTCTCTTAAATCTTTTTCTACTTTATTGTGGATAGCTTCGTACTCACTAGATCGATGACTCATCTCCATCACAGATTGACCACTGTCACCATGAGATAATAATTCCTTTTGTGCACGCTCTAATACCGCTAATGGTAGAGTTGCAGGTCCTGCTGAAAAATTGTAAACTCTTTGACTCATCGCAAAGCCTCCTTTATTTGATAGTACTTTAACAAGTTACTTACACCATATTATAAGGGAAAAATAAAAGTGGTCAAATGCGAATTTTACAAATCACAGACCACTTGTGAAGATATTTAACAAATACTCAAAACTGAAGACTATCATTGGTATAGTAAGCACTGAAAGTAATGTACTTAATGTAACCGCTTTAACCGCCTGATCGGTTTTTAAATCAAACATATGCGATAAAATCGCCGTATTTGCACCCGCTGGTGCGGAGCTTACAATGACGATTGCCGTCTTGGTTAAAAGGTGTAATTCTGAAGCCCCTGGAATAAAAACAAAGACAAGTGCAATTACTAACGGAATGATAATTAAACGTAATGCAATCATAATGTAAACTTCATTATCACCAAACATATCTTTGAATTTAATTTCAGCTAAAAGAGTTCCAACTACAAACATCGCAAGTGGTGAATAGGTTGAACTCATATTATTCACAATACTCATCGCATTATCAGGAAAAGATATTTGAAGGAAATAAACGGCTAAACCAACAAATATTGCCCAAATTGTTGGTGTTTTTAATAATTGTTTAATTGATATCAAATGGCGATCTCTCGTTAACATAAAGATACCTAAAGTCCATACAGACATGATTTGCATTGAGAAAAAAGCCAACATATAGAATAGAGCTTCTGAACCTAAGGTATTTAGTATTAATGGAATTCCAATAAAACCTGCATTTGAAAAGCTAACTCCATACTGTAAAGCTGGATTTTTCTTTTCAGTAAAATAAGCAAAGATAAATGTGATTAATAAAGAAATAAGCCCTAACATTAAAGAATATAAAAGCATTTGTGTTTTTTCAGGTGAACTTTCCACCATAAATGATTTCACAATCACAACAGGCGTAATGATCATTGTTAAAAGACGAGAAATTTCTTTACTTCCCTCTTTAGATAAAATATTCAGTTTAAAAGCTAAATATCCAACGGCTATTAAAGCGACCATTATAGCCACTTGATTAAAGACAATTAATGACAACATAGATAATAGTTTAGCACAGCAGTTTTAATCTTTTTAGTCTTGATTACGAAAAAACGAACCAGTTTTGGTCCGTTTTATTGAAAAGTTTTTTCAAAATTGAATTATTCCTTAGTAATATGACTTAAAGCTGTCTTGTACCCACCAGTACCATATTGAATACAGCGGTTTACGCGTGAGATCGTCGCAGAACTCATTGATGTCACATGCTCAATTTGAGCATAGGTGTGTCCTTCAACAAGTAATCGCGCAACTTCAAAGCGATCTCTCATATCATTTATTTCACTCATTGTGCATAAGTCATCAAATAATGCATAACACTCATCTATATTTTCAAGTTTTAATATCGCTTCAAATAATTGGTCAAACTTTTGATCTTTTTTAATCGGCATACTTTACCTCTTTACCTTATTAAAGTATATAGATACTCACTTAACTAATCAAGTTAAAGCCTAAAATGTTATGCTTAAATCATATGAATAAAAAAGTCATCTATTGGTGCTCAAGAGCGATTAGACTTTACGAAAACCCTGCCCTTGAATTAGCTTACGAAACAGCTTTAAAAAACAACTGTGAACTTGAAGTACACTTTTTTGCGTTGAAAGATTTTAAATATGCCAATGCTCGAAACATGCATTTCTTATTAAATGGTTTATTGGAACTATCTAAGAAATTAAAACAACTTAATATACCCCTTCTAGTCCATCAAACATCACCGCTATTAGCTTTCAATGAAATACCCAATATACATACAATCGTGACTGAGCAAGCAAGTTTGCGCTTTATGAGAAATTTACAAGAACAAGTAAAAGCACAAAGTAAAAAACAATCCGTTGAGTTTTATCGTGTTAATACTGCAACGGTTGTTCCAATCCATATTGCATCTGATAAATGTGAATATGCAGCTCGAACAATTCGGCCAAAATTATTAAGACAATATAAGCAATTTCTAAATAAGGAACTTAAGCTAATACCTTTAAATCAATCAGTTCTAAATACATTTGATGAATCAACGTATAATACAATTTATCAAAATTATAGAGAAATATATCCTCAACCCATTGACTGGTTAATTCCAGGTGAAGATGCTGCACACAAACAACTTAATGATTTTATTCTCGATGGATTAAATCGTTATCATCTAAGAAATGAAGTCAATGCGAATGCAACATCTTTCCTATCGCCTTACTTACATTTTGGAATGATTTCACCACGAACAATCGTTAGAAAAGTATTAGAGAGTAAAAGCGAAAATGCTGAAACTTTTATTGAACAAGTTTTAGTACGTCGTGAACTTGCGGAAAACTACTGTTTCTATCAAGATCAATATGACAAATTAGATGGCGCATGGTCGTGGGCCATTAAAACACTTAAAGAACATGAAGATGATGTAAGAGAAAATATTTACCCTTTAACTGAATTGGAAAACAGTCGTACAGATGATAATCTTTGGAATTATTGTCAGGATCAAGTTCGAGAAAAAGGTTATTTACATGGTTATCTTAGAATGTATTGGGCAAAGCAAGTACTTTACTGGAGTCATAATGCACAAGAAGCGTTAGATAAACTCATTTATTTAAATGACACATTTATGCTTGATGGCAGAGATCCAAATGGTTATGTTGGGATTATGTGGAGCATTGCAGGTGTTCATGATCGACCATGGTTTAATAAAGAAGTCTTTGGTCTAGTTCGAACCATGTCAAAAAAAGGTACGTTAAAGAAAAGTAAATTAAAACTAAAAGAATGATGTTTCCACCATTCTTAACTCCGATATGCACTTTCATAAACTGCATCATCAATTTGCATCAAATCAGGTTTCTTTTTGCCAATCTTTTCATTAATGACATTTAAACCATCTTCAAATGTAAAATCCGATAAGTATTTCATCAGGATACCAAAAGCTGCCATATTTAAAACTTTAGGATTTCCAAAATCTAAGGCACACTTTGAAAAATCGTAAGGCACATCAACTTGTCCGTTTTTAAGTTGTGGTTTAGTGGTTAATGCTTGATGCCGAATTATAATCGCATCATCTGCACAAGCTGGTAAAAATTTATCTAAAGCCGGCTGATTCATGGCAACTAAATGGGTAATTCCTTTACCTATTAGAGGAGAAGCAACTTCATTTTCATCTATCACGACATGACAATTTGCTGTACCACCACGCATCTCTGGTCCATAAGAAGGTAACCAACTAACCGCATAATCTTTTTTCATACCCATAAGAGCCACGAGTTGTCCAATGGTCAAGACCCCTTGACCACCAAAACCAGCTGAAACAAGTTTTATGGTTTTCATCCTTGTGCTCCTTTATCTTTATATACCCCAAGTGGATAATAATCTTGCATAGGTCCTTTAATATGTTTTAATGCGTCATTTGGACTCATACCCCAGTTGATATTGCATGACGATAATACTTCAATCATACTAAAGCCATTTTGATCAATTTGATTCTGAAAGGCTTTTTTAATCGCGATTTTTGCTTTCCTTACACTCACAGGATCAGCTACCATCACTCTTTCAACATAATAAGAAGATGGAATGGTCGCAATCATTTCCGACATTCTAATCGGATCACCCTGTCTATTTACATCCCGTCCTAAAGGTGTTGTCGTAGTAACTTGCTTTGGTAAACTCGTCGGTGCCATTTGACCACCTGTCATTCCATAAATCGCATTATTCACAAAGATAACTGTTATATTTTCACCCCGATGAGCCGCATGAACAATTTCAGCTGTTCCAATAGAAGCTAAATCACCATCCCCTTGATAAGTAAAAACAATTGATTCAGGATGTGCTCTTTTTGCGCCAGTTGCAACCGCGGGTGCTCGCCCATGCGCTGCTTGTATCGCATCACATGCAAAGTATTCATAACTAAACACTGAACAACCGACAGAGGCAATCACAATACTCTTATCAATAATATTAAGTTCTTCTAAAACTTCGGCACATAAACGATGGATAATCCCATGGGTACAGCCTGGACAATAAGATAATGGACTATCTGTTAGGCCTTTTGATTTTTGATAAAGGATACTCATTCTTTTTCTCCTTTCAAATGCTTTTTAACTTCATTAACAATCTCATCTGGTTCAAAGATTACTCCCCCACTTCGTCCATAAAAGTAAACAGGCGTTTGATCCATAATCGCATGTTTTACATCGTAGACCATTTGTCCCATCGATAATTCACAAACTAAAACAAATTTCTTGTTTTTTGAAGCTTCTTTGATAGCTTCATAAGGAAATGGGTAGAGTGTTTGAGGTCTTAGAAGTGATACTTTTAAACCCTCTTCACTTAAGCTAGATATCGCCGCTTTGGCGATACGTGCTGAACTACCATATGCCACAATTAAAATATTAGAGTCTTTGTCACCACTGATTTCATAACGGACTTCATTGGTTTCAATTTCACGATACTTACGTTGAAGTTTTATATTATGATCCTCTAATTTATGAGGATCTAGAAGCACTGAACTCACCACATTTCGATTTCTATTTTCAAGATGACCATCCGCAAACCAATCACCCTGAATTTTGCCTAAACGTTCATGTTTTATTTCAACAGCTTCCATCATTTGACCTATCATCGCATCAGCCATGACCATCACTGGGTTTCGATATTTCTCAGCTAAAACAAAGGCATCCATTACCATATCAGTTGATTCTTGAACACCATTTGGTGCAAGCACAATAACTTTATAATCACCATTCCCACCACCACGTGTGGCTTGATTATAATCCGCTTGTGCTGGTAAGATTCCACCTAATCCTGGACCACCACGTGAAATTGAGATAATAACAGCTGGTAACTGTGCACCTGCACAATAAGATATTCCTTCTTGTTTTAAGGCAATTCCAGGAGATGATGATGAAGTCATCACACGGGCACCTGTTGCGGCTGCCCCATAAACCATATTGATGGCTGCAATTTCACTTTCCGCCTGTACAAATTGACCACCGCTATCCCACATGTATTTCGCAATGTATTCAATTAGCTCATTTTGTGGGGTAATTGGATAACCAAAGAAACAATCACAGCCAGATGCTATCGCAGCTTTCGCAATCGCTTCATTGCCTTTCATTAGTACTTTACTCATGATTGATCCAACCTTTCGAGTGTGATGACACTATCAGGACACATGACAACACAGTTTTGACAAGCAATGCAGTTGTCTGGTTCTAGGATGATGGCTGGAGTATAACCAATCGCATTCACACGTGTCATATCTAAAGCTAAGATATGGACTGGACATGCTTCAACACATAAACTACAGCCTTTACAGCGATTTTCATCAAAGGTCAATTTTCCTTTCACAGTGTGACTCCTTTCATCCATTCTTCTCGTAAATACATATGACTTATCACAAGTATTGGATTATTTATCTTATCTATGCATTCTTCTACAAATGATTCATGAATCATTGTATAGACCACAGGTATATTTTTCGTTTTTATAAACGCTTCAATTTTTCTTTGCGATTCAATGATCATTTCAGAACTCGTTTCATCTAAGAGATGAGTATTATTTATAAATCCTGTTATTTTTCGTTTAGAATCTCTCTCATAATCTTCAATCAAAGAATCAAACTCTTTAAGATTGGATTCCATGCGATTTAGATTTAAAACTAACCAGAATTCAGCTTTATCAAAGTTTTCATCAAGTGAATGTAGAACTCTTAAACCATTCACACTACCAGCGCAGTCTATTAAGATGTTTTCATTATTTAATACAGCAGCGTTTAATGCGAAACTCATGGCGGGTACATCTTGATTTAAACCTTCATTTATATGAGATGCGATGACTTTAACATATTTAGATTCAAGAAATGATTTAATCTCTCTTGGTCTAAAATAAGGGTTTAATATATCAAAATCTGCAATCGTACAAGGTGAATTTTGTAGCGCATATTGAACACAAAACTCACTTTTTCCTACACCATATGCACCACTTACGATGATTCTATTTTTTGTCATCGCCAATATAAATTGAATTAATATCTCGCATCATTTCAATGCGTCTTTGTGCCATGTTATCAGCTACTAGAAAGGTTGGCGTATTGGTTTCAATCGATTCACGGATAATTTCACGTATTCGATCATAGATACGGTCAATTTGAACCATTGCGAAGTGCTTATTGTAGCCAATACGTTCTTGATAGACATTGATTAAACCACCAGCGTTAATAACGTAGTCAGGTGCATAGATAAAACCCATTTCATGAAGTTTGGTTCCATGTTTTTTAGAATCTTCTAATTGATTATTGGCAGAACCCGCAATAATTTTACATTTAAGCGATTTTAGAGATTCATCATTAATACTTGCCCCAAGTGCACATGGCGCATAAATATCACAGTCAACAGACCGTATTTTATCTACACCTACGATTTTCGCATTATATTTTTTCGCAACTTCTTTAACGCTTTCGTCATCAATATCGCTAATAATTAAGTTTGCACCTTCTTTATGAAGCAGTTCGCATAATGAACTCCCCACATGTCCAACCCCTTCAATCGCCACCGTAATCCCTTTAAGACTACTTGAGTTTTGACTTTCTTTTAAACAAGCTTTCATCCCTTTTAAAACACCATATGCCGTAAATGGTGAAGGATCTCCTGAGGTATCTGGTAAACCGACCACATGCTCACTTTCCATTTGTACAAAATGCATATCATCAGGACATGTTCCAACATCTTCTGCGGTAATAAAACGACCATTTAATGAATCTAAATATTTCCCAAAAGCACGCCAGAAAGCCTCTCTACGTACGGTATCTTTGCGTAAAGCTTTTGAATTACCAATAATTACTGCTTTACCGCCCCCTAAATTCAAGCCTGCACAGGCTGCTTTTTTAGTCATCCCACGTGCTAAGCGCATAACATCTAAGACTGCAGCTTCTTCATCTTCATATTCCCAAACACGAGTTCCACCTAAGGCAGGACCTAAAGCTGTGTTATGGATACAGATAATCCCCTTCAAACCTGAATGCCGATCATGAAAATACATTAATTGTTCATAACCATGTTTTTCCATATACTCAAATTTATTCATACACACTCTCCCAAGTAAAAAAGAATGATGATTTATCCTAAAAACACAGTTTTAATTCACTTTGTGTGTCTTTACTAATAAAGTCATTCATTCTTTTGCCTACTTATATTATATGCCTAAGTCAGTAAAACTGTAAGCGTTTTCAGGTATTTTTTAGATCTTCTTCACCATTAAGATATCGATTTGCCCCACAAGCCAGAGCATTCATTTCATCTTCGCCTGGATATGCAGTTACTTTCGCAATCCAATCAACTTTTGTTTTTATCGCATCAACAAGTTCTGTTGAATGAGCTAAACCACCGGTAATAAGAATCGCATCAATCTCTTTTCCTAAAACCGTAGCCATCGCACCAATTTCTTTCGCAATCTGATAAATCATCGCTTCTAAAACTTCCTTAATCTGTTGATTTGTTTTTGCTTTTTCAAGTAGAGCTTTCACATCACTAGTGCCTGTATGTGAAACTAAACCACCTTCACCTGCGATTAGTTTAAAAAATTTCTGATCATCATAATTTAAATCTTTATATAATCGAATTAGATTTCGTGCACTTAAACCCCCTGAGCGCTCAGCTGACATTGGTCCTTCACCATCTAAGGCATTACTGACATCTACAATTCGACCATACAAATGAGCTCCCACTGAAATGCCCCCACCTAAATGTATGACAATGAGTTTTAAATCTTTAATATTTTTATGAACAGATTGTGCATATTCTAAAGCAATTTGTTTTTGATTTAAGGCATGAAAAGCTGTGCGTCTATATATGCCTTTAATACCTGTATAGCGGGCAAGATTACTCAGTTCATCGGTTGATGGTGGATTTAAGAAAATCGCTTTCTTTTGATATTTAAAAGACCATTCATATGCAATTAATAAGCCAAGATTACTCGCATGTGTCGCATATGTTTCATTTCTTAAATCATCTAACATTGATTCTTCTATCTGATAAATACCACTTTCCATAGGTTTCATCAAAGCACCACGCGATACAAAAAGGTCAAAATCTTCAAAGTTAAACCCTAGAGTTTTGATCCAATTTTCAATCATATCTTTACGGTAATCATACTGATCAATCAATTGCGAGAAAAAAGATAAATCATTTCGTGAATGCGATAAACTTACAGACTTAAATGATACGGTGTCTTGATAGATGGCACATTTTGTTGAAGTTGAGCCACAATTGATGATTAGTATTGTTTTCATACGTTTATAGAATGGCTAGGGCTAAACAAATTGAATTAAATTTAGCTTGATCACTATCAGCACGTGAAGTTAGTACAATCGGTGCTGTTGCGCCGGCAATCACTGCCGCTACAGAACCTTTAGCTAAAAAGCTAACGGCTTTATATAGAATATTGCCAGCTTCAATATCAGGGACAAATAATACATCAGCTTTACCTGCTTGATCATTTTGTATTCCTTTGTGTTTTGCGGCTTCGACACTGACTGCATTATCTAGCGCAAATGGACCGTCCACATGTGCTTTATCCCATGTCATTTCACTGAGTTCTTGAGCATGTAGTGTTGCTTCCATTTTTGGGTTTACTTTTTCAACTGCCGCAAGACATGCAACATTTGGAACTTCAACTCCAAGCTTATGCATTACTTGGATTGAGTTTTCTATAATTTGTCGTTTTTGATCTAGATTAGGCGCAATATTCATCGCTCCATCTGTTATCGCATAAACACGCTCTTCATCATTTAAAGAAAAAACAGCCACATGAGATAAAACATTACCAGTTCTTAAACCCCAATCTCTATTTAAAACTGCTTTAAGCAAGATACTTGTATCCACTAATCCCTTCATCAAGAAATCAGCTTTCTTCTCTGATACTAGTCTTACTGCATTCTCACAAGCCAATATATTATCAGCCTCATCTAGAATACTACATAGTTTTAAATCATAGTGATACTTATGGGCAAGGGATTCAATCATCACCCTTTCACCCACTAAAGTAGCTTCTATTAATCCTTCGTTTAGTGCCATAAAGACAGCACTTAATACTTCATGATCTGCTGCACATGCAACAGCTAATCGTGGTTTCTTATTCAAATCTAATTTAGGTAATAAAAAATCAAACATTTCCATATTTTGGTCTCCTATAAAATTTTCGTTTGGTTTAAAGTTTCTTTAAATGATTCAACATCACCAATAAAATGATAGGTTAATATACTTAACTCTTGAGCTGATTTGATATTGGCATAACTATCATCAATATAAAATGTTTCTTTTGGATTCAAATGATAGGTTTCTAAAATATGTTTAAAAAACTTTAAATCTGGTTTTAAACATTTAATATCACAAGAATAAACAATCTCATCAAAATAAGAAAATATCTTAATTCGATGTATATATCGATGGTACCTAAGCGCTGCATTTGAGGCAAGAATCAATTGATAACCTTTTTCTTTTAGGTTTTTAATAATTTCATTCATGCCTTGTTTTTCATGCATCCATTCATCCCATGAATTAAAAATCTTTTTAACTTTTTCATGTTCATCCAAGTCAAAGTTCTTTAAAATTTCAAACAATGCTTCATCTTCACTAATGAGTCCTTCATCTAAATCTAACCAAGCTTTGGTATAAAAGATTCCATTTGAAAGATGTTCGATTTCTTTCAAATCATCACTCACTTCAGCACAAAAACGATTTGGGGTAAAATCCACTAATACATTTCCCATATCAAATAAGATTGTTTTAATCGTATTCATCTAAGTCTATTGTAAAACATGAAAGTCCAAACAAAAAGCGAATTAAGTTCGCTTATTGATTTTCCATAAGTTTTAAATAAGCAGAAGTAATCTTTTCTTTATAGATATTTTCTTCCACTAAACCCTTAATTAAGCGCTCACCTTTATGAAATAATTGAGGAATACCTTGAATTTGTTTTTGAGAAATCATTTTTAAATCATTTAAACATTCCACAAGGGTTGAAGAGTCGTTAATAAGCTCTAAAGCTTCCTCTTCGCTTAAGTCACAATCCATTCCGACTTTTAGTAAGTCATTCTTATCGCTTAAGTTATAGCCTTTTTCAAAGTAGGCTTGATAAAGTTTAAGATGAATATCCTTTTTTCCGATTTTCTTTTCATAGGCTTTCGCAAAGCGGTGAGCTAAGAAGGTGTTAGTTGACTGTACTTTTGAGTAATCAATGATTAGACCCATAGTTTTTGCCTTAGCTTCTAAAGGAGACATTTGTTGTTTAGCCAATTCAATATCGACCTCATATTTTTGCGCAAAGACTTCATAGGCGTTTAAACGATTGATATTTGGCGCATGTTCATCTAACTGGTAGGTTGTATGTTTCACATCAATCTTTGCATTGAGTTCTCTTAAGACTTTATTGAGTCGTACTTCTGCCAAATAACAAAACGGACAACTATAATCAGATATCATTTCTAAAATCATCATTTCTTCTTTCTATTTTGATCAAATACTTCATCAAAAGGTTCAATATGACATATTACTGATACTTTTTTATCAGGATATTGTGAATCTATAAAAGCTTCTATTTTATGCGATAAATCATGGGCGACCAATACCGTTGTTTGTGGATCAATGACCACATGCATATCTACTAATAAACTATCATTTGTTCCTCGTGATCGAACTTTATGAATTTCTTTAATTTGTTGAAAGTTATCACGTAAACGCTGTATGTCTTCATTTGAAATAACTTGTTCATCTAATAAAACAGGTGAAATCTCTCTAAACATCTCCCAAGCGGCTTTAAAAATATAGAACGCGATAAATAAGGAAAGCAGTGGATCAATCCAAATTGGGAATCCCACTTGTACTAAAAGCATACTTGCCATAACACCTAAGGTTACAACCAAATCATTTTTTGTATGCATGGAATCAACTTTTAATATTGTCGCATTGGTCTTAACCCCAATCGCATACTCACTTTTATAAACAATAATGTTCACAATAAATGTAAAAATCATGATTCCAAAACTTAAAGCAGTAAAACTCAAATCAACCGGATGAATAAACTTATCAATCGCATTCATGATGATTTCAAAACCTAAGAAAGTTAAGATGATGACTATAATAAAACTCCCTAACATCTCAATTTTTTGATGACCATATGGATGATCTTCATCCTCAGGTTTAGAAGCGAATTTCATAGCGACTAAGCCAATCACATTTCCACTTCCATCTGATATCGAATGAAAACCATCAGCTAGTATCGCGGAGGATTGTGTTAGTGTTCCAATTATGATTTTAAAAATGGCAACTAAAAGGTTTAAACCTAAAATAGCTGCCAATGTTTTTTGAATTGTTTTGTATCTTTTTTCATCCATTAAATCTAGTTTAGTCAGTTTAATGGTTTTGGTCAATTGATTAGATATAGTCGAGTGGATTTCTTGTTGCCCCATTCACTCTAACTTCAAAGTGTAAATGTGACCCTGTACTAAAACCAGTATTCCCCATTTCACCAATATGATCACCAACACTCACACTTTGTCCTAATTTAACGAGGTATGAATCTAAGTGTTTATATATGGTTGTTAGTCCACCACCATGATTAATCACTATATATCTTCCATAATAACGATCATAACCAACCGTTGTGACCACACCATCTGTATATGCATAAACGTTGGTTCCTGTATAAGATGCGATATCAATTCCATCATGGAATGTTCGAACACCTGTAATTGGATGGATACGATAACCATAAGCACTTGTAAATCGACCAGTTGTTACACCAAAATTCGTACTAGATGTTCGAACTAACGTACGTTTTGTGCCAACTCTGACTATCGCTTTGGTGGGGGAAACAACTTCTGTTTCTTGAACAGTATATCGATCTTCTTCATAACCATTGATTTGTTCAATCGCATAGGTCACAATCTTTCGACCCATTTCACCTTTTTGAACCACTACCCGTTGTGAAGTATACAAGGAATCATCATAAATATATTCTGTTGGGTACATGACATCTTCAACTGTTTTTTCTTCAAAACGCACTGACACATCAATCATTGGATTTTCAGGTTCAAATAAAATTTCATCATCTGGCCAAATATGATCTGGATCGATGGCTGGGTTGTATTTAATAATTTGAGATAGTGTAATATCCGTACTTTGCGCAATATTCCATAAGTTATCACCTGATTGAACAGTATAGATATCTGCTTCTGCTTCTAATTGATTAATATAAGCACTCACATTTTCTAAGCTATCAGCACTTCCCTCTTCAATTTTAGTCTCAACAATTTGAATATCTTGAACGGTTGAAATCTCTGCATCCACTCGTTTTAAACTGGTCGCAGAGGTATAGGTGCTAATGTGATCTTTGATTAAACTTTCTAAATCTTCCTTAGAACTTAAAGTACTTAAAACCGTACCATCCACAACTAATTGATAAGCCGTTTCTTTTTGACTTATCTCATAATAGTGTGCGCCTACAAAGCCTAGTGGTACACCAATGATTAGTAATAATATAAAGATTAAGAAAATCTTAACTTGTTTTCTTAATTTACGATGTTTTTTCTTTTTAACTTCACTCATATTCCTACGCAAAGGATTATAACATTTATAGCTTTGAAGAACATCAAAACTTGTGTATCATAAAATATAAGGAGACTTAAGTATGGCAGAAACATTTATTATGTTTAAACCAGATTGTTTTGAGCGACATTTAGAAGACACTTTACTCAATGAAATCAAAGATCATGGCTTTACTATTATCGAAAAAAAAGAAGTGATCGTCTCAGAAGAGATTATCCTAAAACATTATGCTGAAGTGATTGATCGTGTACCCATTCCTGATTTTAAAAATCGCATTCTCAAAGCTTTTGTGAATAAAAAAGTATGGATTATGAAACTTAAATCAGAGAAGGATTCTACGGTTGATGACTTTAGAGAATTCTTAGGTAAAACAAATCCTGTTGACGCAGATCCACAAAGTATACGAGGAAAATATGGCAATGATTCCTATGAAAAAAGTGGTCAAGAAAAACGCATGTTGAATAATTTAATACATGCATCTGACTCAAATAAAAACGCAAAACGCGAAATGAATTTATGGTTCACTAACAATTGATATTTTAAAACTTGACGAACCTTGTTAAAATTAGAGTACATATGTTATTAGATCGAATCAAAGAACTGAACAATTTAACCTACCAAGAAAAAGCGGTAGTCAATTACTTACTGGATCATCCACGTGATCTTTTAAGTATGTCCATCTCAGATTTAGCACTCGCAAGTTTTACATCTACCTCAACTATTGTGCGTTTATGTAAAAAAGCAGGTACCCGTGGTTTTTCAGATTTTAAATATACCTATATTTCAGAATACCCACAAATGTTACAACTAAATGAAAACAAGAACGATATCCCATTCAGTCGAGAAACTAATATTGATGAGATCATTCATCGTTTACCTTCAATTTATGCGAAAACATTAGAACTCACTAAAAGCAATTTAGATCGTTCTACGATTATTCGATGTATAAATATCCTTCAACGCGCTCAACATGTGGGGATTTATGGAACAGGAGCTAATTTTTCTTTAGCTTTAACTTATCAATATAAATTCCAAGAAATAGGCATTAATGCGATAGCTTATAGTTCACCATTGTGGACACATCTATCCCATTTAAAAACACATAATATCCCTAGTGCTGGCATAATTTTATCCGCAACTGGTGAAAATTCACTCATGATTGATGTTGCTCGTCGCTTAAAATCTTTAGATATTCCAACAATTGCGATTAGTGGTTACTCTAATCGAACCTTAAATCAATACGTTACTGAAACAATACGAATCGTTTCCCGTATGAGTAAACTTGATTATCATAACCTTTCAACCTCTATATCCACTCACTATGTGATGGATGTTCTTCAATCAGCCTTATTTGTTAAACATTATGATGAGCAGATATCCGCACATGAACAATCAAGTGTAACAAATGAAAATTTAGAAAATGAAAAAATCGGGTAACCGATTTTTTTAAATGTCTTCTTTTTTAATCTTAGTTTCACCTTTTAAGATGCGATCATATTTATTGATTTTAAAATCTAAACGATCAAGTGTTTCTTGCATTTCAGCCATACGATCCATTAATTTTTCACGCTCATCTACTAAAATTTGACGTCGATCTGATGCGGTTTTTTCACCTTCTTGATAAAGTGCAATATACTGTGCTAATACTTCAATGCTTAATCCAGCTTGACGCATGCATTTTACAAATTCAACATGGCGCATATCTTGTTCGGTATAATCTCTTACACCACCAGATGTTCGATTTACCTTTGGGATCAAACCAACTTTTTCATAATATCTTAGGGTATCTTGAGTTAAATCAAATTTTTCAGCTACATCTTTTATTGTCATATGCTTACCTCTTTAATTCATAGTAAACCGTGAAGTCCACTCTAAGTCAAGAAAAATAATGATTGACTTGTAGTGCGCTTACAAGTGTATGATAGATGCACAGTTCAAGGATGATTGCCCATGTTTACCAACCAAGATTTAAGACGTTTAATACTTCCATTATTTGTAGATCAGATTCTTTTATTATTGGTCACCTTCTTATCTAATCTAATGATTGCGCAAGCCGGCGCAAACGCTTTATCTGGGGTTACACTCGTGGATATGATAAATACCGTTCTTTTCTTTATCTTTATTGCGCTAGCTTCAGGTGGATCAGTTGTCATATCTCAATATATTGGCAATAAAAACAAAGACATGGCAGAACATACTGCAGCACAACTTTATAGTTTTAATATTATTATTTCTATTAGTATTTCAATGTTCCTTATAATTTTAAATAAACCAATAATCAACCTTTTATTTGGTCAAGCAGAATTAGAAGTTGTCAATACTGCTTCACTTTACTTTTTTATATCAGCTTTCTCCTATCCTTTTTATTCACTATATCAATCCGGTAATGCGATATTTAGATCCATAGGGAATACAAAAATTCCTATGATTAGTTCAATCATTATGAATTTTCTAACGTTTATCGGTAACGCCTTAAGTATCTATGTCTTTGATGCAGGTGTGTTTGGTTTTGGAGTATCCGCTATCTTTGGACGTTTTGTCGCATCTATGCTGGTCTTTTATTTGTCTCTCAAAGGTAGTCGTGCATTTAAAATTCAAATCAAACATATCTTTGAATTTCATAAAGATATTATTCAAAGAATCATTAAAATTGCTATCCCAAATAGTATTGAAAACGGTTCAATTACCGCAGGTAAGTTAGTTCTCGCAAGTATGATAGCTTCCTTTGGGACCACTCATATTGCAGCAAATGGGATTGCACAATCAATTGTACCTATCGCCATTTCTTTTGGTTTGTCGACCAACTTAGTTATCGTCACCGTCATTGGTCAAACTGTTGGCGCAAATGATTATAATCAAGCTCGCTTTTATATTAAAAAACTACTTAAATGGATGTGGGGTATGAATGCCATTATGATTATTCTTGTCACATCTGCAACACCATTTATTTTAAGTCTTTATCACCTTTCTGATGAAATCACAGAAATCACCTTTCATTTAATCCTTTTACATAATGTATTTGCCTTTATTTTCTGGCCAATTCCCTTTGGTTTACCTAATGCCTTGCGAGCTGCAGGTGACTCACAATTTACCATGATGGTTTCAATCATTGCCATGGTCATCTTTAGAATAGGCTTCACATATATCTTATCCATTCAATTTGGCATTGGGGTTTATGGTGTATGGATCGCGATGCTTATCGATTGGGTCGTAAGAATGGTCTTCTATATCGTTCGATATCGCTCAAACAAATGGACAGAGTATCGATTGATTTAACCTTAAGTCTCATTCATGTTAAAGTGGATGCATAGGAGTAATTATACATATGAGTATTATCGAATATTTAAATTCAGTGTCATTTTTAAATAACACATTAACACAATATGTAAGTGTTGCGATTATCATTGTAATCGGTAGTTTTCTTAGTATATTTGTTGAAAAAGGCTTAGAGAAAATTGTTGAAAAATCGCAGACTGGCAATGATAGTGTGCTTGGAAAATGGATGTTTACAAGCATTAAACGCTATACAAAACCATTTATCATTTACTTTTCAATTACAATTGCGATTCAAGTTCTTACCATCACAAGTCCTTTAAAAGATTGGATAGATATTATTGTTTATGCATTTGGTATTTTCGTATTTTCACAGATTGCGACAACACTTGTCTCTCTCTTTATTAAAAAAGGAATTAAAGATGGTGATGATAAACTTGTTAAACCATTAAGATTCTTGAATGGCTTATTCAAATTTATCGTTTGGACCATTGCCATACTAATTTTCTTAGATAATATCGGCATTGAAATATCTACTTTAGCAGCTTCACTAGGAATAGGTGGTCTGGCTGTAGCCTTTGCAGCTCAAGCCGTATTTCAAGATTTATTATCCTATGTCACAATTTCATTTGATCAACCCTTTAATATTGGCGATTACATTGTCGTAGGTGAAATAAGTGGTACGGTTGAATATATTGGATTGAAGACAACTCGACTTAGATCACTCCTTGGTGAACTTGTCATTATCCCTAATAAAACATTAACCAATGAAAGAATCCATAACTATAAATCACTTAATAAACGTCGTGTTGTATTAAATCTAGGACTTACATACCAGACGAGTGCTGAAAATTTAAAAGAAATACCAAGTATCATCGAAAACATAATTAAAAATGTTGATGGTGTCGAATTTGATCGATGCCACTTCAACGCTTTCAATGATTCGAGTTTAAACTTTACAACCGTTTATTATATTCTTGAATCAGATTATTTAGTTTTTATGAATAAACAACAAGAAATCAACTTAGAAGTTAAACGCATCTTTGATGAAAAAAGATTGGACTTTGCTTATCCAACCCAAACTCTCTTTATCGAAAAATAAGGTCCTCATATGAGGACCTTTTCTTTTAGATATATAAATTACGTTTATTAAATAAATACATAGATGTACTGTATAAAACAATCGCAATAGCAATTAGAATCCCAGAAGCCATTAAGGCAAATTCTGTATCCCCTTGAACTAAGCGTTGCGGATCAAAGAGTGTGTATAAGGTAAAGTTTTCTAACCAAGCAAACTTTTCACCTACATCAGAGATCATTTGAATAAGTAAGAATGAAACCGGGAATCCTACCCCTATTGCCAAGGAATATCTTGATTCTGAAGCGATACTAGACCCTAAGAAGATGAGTGAACTAATCGCATAGTATAATGCCAAGGCATAAAGATTAACCTGAACATATTCCATAATTTCAAGTTCACCTGAGAAGAATATTTCTGCACTTCCTATCCCAATGATAGTGATGCCAATCAAGAGTAAACTAACAAGTATTAAAGAACTAATAGCTTGTGTAAAGATAACTTTTACACGTGAATTTGGTGTTGAAAGTAAATAAGCCATTGATCCCTTATCAACCAGTGAAGCAATCATTTTATGATTCGCCACAACTACAAATATCATTGGAAACAATAGGATTAAGAAACCATAAATATAACCCACAATAAAAGTTAGTAAGCTTGTCCCAAAATTAGAGAAACCTAAAGCTTGTATCATACCTTCAGGAAAAATCTCTAACATGGCTTCTAAGGCATTCGCATTTGCAGGATCATACATTGAAGTCATGATGGATAAATACATGGCCATAACACCTAAGATGGCGATGAGTAAAAATCGATTAGTCTTTAGATTATATTTTAAGAGTGTAAAAATCATGCGACATCTCCTTTCCCATAATAAGAAATAAAGATTTGTTCTAGTGATTGATTAATGGAATCAAATTTTTCTAACTTACATGAAGCTAGTACTTCCATCATTTCATCAAGATTATTATGTAAATTAATTTCCACAGTTAATTCTGATGTTTGTTTTACATCCAAATTAGATTTAAGCAATTTATTGAGTGAAGTTTTATTTTTGAATGTGACTAGATATTGTTTTTGCATCTTTAATTTCAAATCATTGATATTTTCAGTCGCAACGATTCGTCCATCTTTAATAATCGCAACTCTTTCACACGTTCTCTCTACTTCTTCAAACATATGGGAAGACATTAATATGGTTTTCCCTTTTTCTTTCTGTGAAATGATAAATTCAATAAAACGCTTCTGCATGAGTGGATCTAATCCTGAGGTTGGCTCATCTAAAATAACGACTTTTGGATCATCCATAAAAGCCGCAATAAGCGCAACTTTTTGTTTCATGCCCTTACTCATCTTACGTATCTTGCGATGAGCTTCTAATTCAAAAAACGCAATCAATTCGTTTCTAAGTTGCTTATCTTTATGACCTGATAAATCTTGTAGGAAGTTTAAAAACTGTGTTCCTGTCATATCATCAAAAAAAGCTATTTCGCCTGGTAAGTATCCCAGATCTTTCTTAATCACATGAGATTGACTACGTGTATCTAAACCATTGATTGTACATTGTCCTTTTTCAGCATTGGTAAATCCAAGTAATTGACGAATGGTCGTCGTCTTTCCTGCCCCATTAGGACCTAAAAAGCCAAAGACTTCACCGTCTGAAACTTCAAAGGACACATCAAAGATTCCTTTACCATTCCCATATGTCTTTGTAAGTTGTTCAACTTTTATCATATGTAAATTCTCCTTATGTCTATTATAAGCACAAGTTTTAATCGTTTCATTAATCTTCTTGTTTTTTTATTTTGATAGGCATATAATTTATATGACAAGGTTGTCATATGGCAAAAGATACATATCATCAATTAGACGAAACAAAAAGAAATCGCATCATGGAAGCTATCATTGACGAGTTTAGCGAATATTCTTTTTCTCAAGCGTCAATTAATCGAATCATCAAACAAGCTCAAATTTCTCGTGGCTCTTTTTATCAATATTTTGAAGATAAAGAAGACTGTTACTTAGAGCTCATGAAAGTCATTGTTGAAGAAAAAATGGCTATTTTTAAAGATGTCGTAGAACTTGATGAAAATGCCACCCTCTTTGATCACTATATGCATATGATGTATCAAATTCAGATATGGATGAAAAAGCGACCAAGATTCTATAAGATTGGTGTCTTCATGGATTATGACAGTAGTGATTTTATTAAAAAACTTAATGATCAAAATCCCAAAATCTTAGATTACTTCATCAATCTTATTAAACGTGACCAAGCAAGAGGTATTATAAAATCTGATGTTGACCCTCACCTACTTAGCGACATGTTAGTCGCAATAAATAGAGATCTACTTCTTCATTATTTCCAAAAAGGTGATTATGAAGGCATGATTGATAAAACAAGAGATATTCTTGAATTAATAATGAATGGAACACTTGTGTCCACAGGAGAAAAAAATGTTTAAAGTTACAGAATTATTCTACAAGTATCCTAAAAATGCAGACGATACCATCAGAGGGATCGACTTTGAAATTGCGAAAGGTGAAATCTTTGGATTTTTAGGACCAAGTGGCGCAGGTAAAACAACCACTCAAAAACTATTAGTTAAACTTTTAAAATATCAAAACGGTAACATTTCCTTTGATGGCAAAGACTTAAAAGACTTCAATGATGTTTTCTATGAAGATATTGGTGTCTGTTTCGAAATGCCAATTTCATTCTCAAAACTTACCGCAATGGAAAACTTAGAATTCTTCCAAAAACTTTATAAAAACCATGCAGATATTCAACCATTAATGGAAAGAGTTGGTTTGTGGGAAGATCGTAATAAATTAGCTGGTGATTATTCAAAAGGTATGAAAATACGACTTAATTTAGTACGTGCTCTACTCAATAAACCTAAGATGTTATTTTTGGATGAACCAACCAATGGTTTAGATCCAAAGAATGCACGTATTGTTAAAGATATCATTCGTGACTTTGCGAATGATGGTGGAACTGTCTTCTTAACCTCACACATTATGTCTGATGTGGATGAACTTTGTGATCGTGTAGCCTTTATTGTTGATGGGAAAATCATGGAAGTTGATAGCCCACGAAATTTAAAGATTAAATATGGTCAACGTAGCGTAAAAGTTGAATATAAAGAAAACGATAAGACTGAAAGCAAAGAATTTGAAATGGATGACATTAAGAAAAAAGCATTTGCAGATTTCTTAAAAAACCATGAAATTGAAACTATTCACTCTGGTGAAACAACCCTTGAAGAGATCTTTATCCAAGTAACAGGAGTTAAGTTACATGACGAGGCTTAAATTTTTAGTCAGTGGAGAATTCAATCGGCTGATTAAATACAATTTATTTACAGCTTCATTTGTCGTAGCCCTCATTTGGGTTGTGGTTGGTTACTTCTTAGAACAAGATGAATTCTTTGAATTTCTTCCCTTTGTATTCTTAATGGAAGCTAGCGCAATGACCGCACTACTTATTGGTGCAGAAATGTTCTTTGAAAAAAAAGAACATACCATCTCTAGTATGCTTATCTCACCAATGAAAGAAAGTGAATATATCTTCGCCAAAATCTTTGCGAATGTTCTAAATCTCTTTATTATGTTTGGCATTATTGGTGGATCCATGTATTTCTTAAAAGACTTTATCTTTGGATTTCACTGGTTAGCGATTGGCATATTGCTTGTGACAGCCTATTACGTCTTTATTGGCATTCTTTTATCATATATTTCGAAAGACTTTACCGCATTACTACTTAACTATATGTTAATGATGATTGTCTTAGTCTTTCCAACAATGATGGTTCAAGTAGGTCTACTTGATGCTTCTTGGTCAGATATCCTTTATTGGACACCAACGGATGTGACACTAAGATTAATGACCGCATCGATTGAAGAATCTGTTAACTTAGTTGATTACCTTATTGATTGTGCATATGTCATCACTTTAAGTTTTGTGATGTATCGCTTCTTAGTATTACCTTACTTTAAAGATTTCGCAACGAAAGATTTGGGGGTATAAGTTATGATTGCTCGACTCATTAAATTTGAATTCAAAAATGTCATTCGCGATCGTATGACACTGATGTTTCTAATCTATCCATTCCTAGTTGGATATATTGGAAATGCCTTCCTACAGAATAACGAATATCAAGCTCAGACTGTACAAGTCATCGTTATTTCTCTATCTATCATTTCTGGCGTTGTCTTTGGGGCAATGGGAGGATTCTCAATTATGGATGACCGTGATGATCATGTCTTCACTTCCATTAATATTTCTCCCCTTAATATCCGCTTTTATGTCTGGTTTAAAGTAGCCTTCGTTACTGTTTTAGGTTTCTTTGCGAACTTCATTATTTACTACATGATTGATATGCAAATCAACTTAGGTCTTTATGCCTTATTTACTCTATTAGCTTGTCTTCAAATTCCGATTCACGCCTTTATTATTAATGCTTTAGCTTCTAATAAAGTCGAAGGGTTCATGGCCATGAAAGGTTCTGGTTTCTTAATGATTTTCCCAATTGTTTCATTCTTCTTTCTTGATTGGAAACAATGGATCTTTGCCTTTGCGCCCGCTTTCTGGGTATTTAAAGCTTTCCAATTTGAACTAGCGACACCACTCATTGATGCAGGACTTGTAGAGATGTATTTAAATACTAGCCTTTATCTTATTATTGGTTTTGTATACAACATCGTTTTAATCACACTACTCTATGGTGTGTTTAAGAAAAAATACTTATAAAGGAGGAAAGTATGGACTATCTAGGATTAATATTCTTTCTATTTGCAGCATTGTATATCATTGCTTATTTTGTGGAAATTCCTATCTTCTATGAAGGAAATCCAAAGACTCGGTTTCTAATCAATAAACTGGGTAAAAAAGGTTATAAAATGCTTTTATTGGTCTTTGCGGCCATCTTCATTGTCTTAGCTATCGTATTTAAGTAAGCCATGTTTGAAACATGGCTTTTTTATGTTAAAGTTGTTGAGTATGAAAAAATCTACCGAATCAAAAATAATATTAGATGCTGATCATTTGCGACGTTCTTTAACGCGCATTAGTTTTGAGATCATTGAACAAAACAAAGAACTTGAAAACGTTTGTATTGTGGGCATTAAGACGCGTGGCATCACATTAGCACACCGTATTGCAGAACGCATTAAAGAACTAGAAGGTATTTCTTTAAATGTTGGTGAAATCGATATCTCGTATTTTAGAGATGATGAAAAAGTGAATAAATCAGTTTCAGCACCAACACTACCCTTCGAAATTAAAGACAAAACTGTCATCCTAGTCGATGATGTGCTTTTTACTGGTCGTACGATTAGAGCAGCACTTGATACTTTGATGCATATCAGTAGACCACAAAAAATTAAACTTGCTTGTTTAATTGATCGAGGTCATAGAGAATTACCAATTCGCCCTGATTATATTGGCAAAAACATTCCAACTGCATTAGAAGAAAATATTAAAGTTCACCTTTATGAAAATGATGGTAACGATAATGTTTATTTAATCAAGTAAAACGATGGAGATATCCATCGTTATTTTTTTAAGATTTCATCTATCCAATTTATGAATAACGAAGCATTAGTAGGTTCAGTACTATTACCAGATTTCTCTACAATATCTTGAATATATCCGTAACATTCAAATCGAATACTATAAGTGCTTGGCATAAAAGATTGCAGATATTCAACCTGTGTCTTTTTTAATAACTTTTTAATATCATCTGTATATTTGATATCTTTTTCTATATCATCAGATTTAATATGTAAATTTTCTTTAGCAAAGATAATATCAACATGTCTTTGTTCATCTTTAAATTCAATTCGTCTAATGTGATCAACAAATAAGTCGGTACATTCATCATCAAAGCGCGTATCACAATCCATACAATAATACTTTTGCATAAGTCCACTGACAGCGCATCCACCATGAAGTATCTCACCCTTTTCGATTCGTTTAATCATTTTTTCATCTGGTGTTCCATACTCAACATTCATAATGTCGTCAGATCCACAATTACAACATTTAATTTTCATGTTTTTATTGTAACATTAGTCCTAAATTTCACAAAAACGTTTAATTAAGGCAAATTTAAATAAAATTACACTTATTTCATGGAAATCAATAGATTTTAAGGTTATATTAATATAAGTAAAGTTCTATATAAATTCAAATAAAGGAGGTCTATGGACATGACAAAATTTAACGAACAAGCAGACCGTGAGAATGTATCTATTATTACTGAAAGCATGAGTATTACTGGTAATATTGAATCAGATAATCTCATTGTTTTAGAAGGTAAGGTCAAAGGTAATATCACAACACGTGATAACATCGAAACATTTGTTTCATCATTAGTTGAAGGTGATATAAAAGCAACTTCAGCAATGTTAGGTGGCGAAGTCAATGGAAACATAAGCTGTGAATCATCTGTAAGCGTTGATATTAATACCAAAATTACTGGGGATGTTGAGGCTTATGATATTAAGATTGCAGGTAAAGTTGTTGGTAACGTAACGGCTCGCAACTCAATCTCTTTGAAAGAAAATGCAGTCGTTGAAGGTAATGTCACCTGTGCTGTTGTCTCAATTGAAGCGGGTGCTAAAATCGATGGTAACTTTAAAATGTTAATGCCTGAAAAACCGGTCGTCGAAGAAGTTGCTGAAACAACTGAAGAAGAATAATTATTTATTAAACATCCGATATTGGATGTTTTTTATTACATTACTTGAATAGTTTAATAAATAGGTTTACCATATTATATATACCCCACATGGGTATATTGGAGGTAAATTTATGAGAACAAAGTTAAATATTGATGGATACACATGTGTATCTTGTTTAAATAGAATTGAAATTGATTTAAAGAAACAAGGTGTCACAAATATTGAATTTGACTATTCAGAAAAAACTGCTGAAGTGTCATTCAAGGAAGATAAAACCAATCCAGCTCAAATTATTCGTACGATTAAATCATTAGGCTATGATGCATCGATACGAAAATATAATATGGATCTTTAAGGATTAATCATGTTAAAGAAAATTAGTATCTTAACGCTTGTCGCTTTAGTTTCAATTGTTGGATTAAGCTTTGTCTTCTTTCCTAATCTATTTATTCAAACAAACCAAAATAGTAATCTTTCAACTTCATTTGAAAATAAGCCTTTGCCTATCCCTGCACTCTTAGAAGACATTAATCCAGAAGATGGGATTAGTGAATTTAACTTAACTGTTCAAAAAGGAGAAGTAAATTTTCTTGATGGACAAGCTACACAAACATTAGGCTACAATGGAAATTATCTTGGACCTGTCATCAAAGTTGATCGTTACGATGAAGTTAGAGTTCATGTAGATAATCAGCTTAGCGATTCAACATCAGTACACTGGCATGGTTTAGAAGTAGATGGACCCGAAGATGGTGGACCTTATCAAGTTATAAATGCGAATGACACTTGGAATCCAAGTTTTGTGGTTGATCAACAAGCGGCTACATTATGGTTTCATCCCCATGTGATGGGAACTACTGCGACTCAGGTATATCAAGGTTTGGCCGGTTTATTTATTGTTGAAGACGAAAATTCAAAATCATTAAATTTACCAAGTGATTATGGTGTTAATGATATTCCATTAATTTTACAAGATCGTGCATTTGACTCTAATAATCAATTTATTTATATCGACTCAATGGATGGTGCACTTGGTAATCGGATGATTGTTAATGGGGCAATTAACCCTTATTTAGATGTTAATCAAGAACTTATCAGATTTAGAATTGTAAATGGTGCTAATGCACGTAATTTCAATTTACATTTATCTGATAATAGTAGTTTTTATCAAATCGCATCAGATGGTGGTTTGCTTGAATCTCCTATTGAAATGGATAATCTCTTTTTAGCACCTGGTGAGCGTGCAGAAATCATTATTGATTTCTCTAAATATAGTAAAGGTGATACCCTTCAACTACTTAGCGAAGATAAACTCTTAGTAGATTATCATATTCAAAATCTAGTGGATGAAACAAGTGAATTACCACCAACTCTTAATCAATATGAAGAGATCGATTTATCGCTTGTCACACGTACAAAAACTGTTGAATTAGATGCGATGGGAATGTTTGTTGCCATCGATGGAAAACAATTTGATCCTGCTAGAATTGATTCAGAAATCAATCAAGGCGAATATCAAATTTGGGAAGTTAGTGTAAATTCAGGTATGATGAGTACCCCAGGTCACCCTTTCCATATTCATTCAACACAATTCAGAGTAATCTCAATTAACGGGGCTGCCCCACCGCTTAATGATCAGGGTTATAAAGATACAGTTTATGTTCGAAATGGAGAAACTGTACAATTACTCGTAAAATTCGATCATAAAGGACTCTTTATGTATCACTGTCATATTTTAGAACATGAAGAAGCAGGGATGATGGCCACACTTAGAGTTAATTGAAAATATAAAAACCTATCCTCAGACGTATCAATCTGATGATAGGTTTTTAATTATACTTTTTGTATTATCTCTTTTAAAATACTTGCAGAATGATCAAATTGTGCTTGCTCATCTTGCGTTAGATGATAACTCACAATTTCTTTTACCCCTTCACGACTAATAACGGCAGGTACCCCAATAAAGATATCTGAATGACCATACTCTCCTTTTAATTGAGTTGATACAGGCATAACGATATGTATATCTTTAATAATTCCTTTAATAATATTTGAAGCAACCGAGGCAATACCATAATTAGTTGCACCTTTTTTTACGACTACATCATACGCGACTTGTGTAATCTCATTTTTAATTGTGTCAACATTAACGTTTTTAAGTCGCTCAGGATTATCTTCTAAAATATCATAGAATTTCTTTGCGCCAACACTCACTTGACTCCAAGGAATCATTTGCGTATCTCCGTGTTCACCCATACATAGCGCATCAACACTTCGTGGATCAACTCCAATGAGTTCAGCTAAATAAACTCTGAGTCGTGCTGAATCTAAAGACGTTCCCGTGCCAATGACTTTGTTTGATTCTAACCCAGATAATTTATGAACTAGATAAGACATGACGTCAACAGGATTTGTAATAACCACAAATATGCCCTTAAACCCACTTCCCATAATTTGCGGAACAATTTGTTTAATAATATTACTTGCGCTGTCTAACATATCTAAGCGAGTCATTCCCACTTTGTAAGGAGCTGACACACTCAAAACGACAATATCAGCATCACTACAGGAAGAATAATCACCTAAGGACACTTTCATTTTTGTATCAGAATATCCTAAGGAATGATTTAAGTCCGTAACTTCTGCCCAAACTTTATCCGCGTCTCGATCAATCAACACAAGTTCATCACAGGTTTGTTGAATAACCAATTGATGTGCTAGTGCTTTACCAACATTCCCGACACCAACAATCACTACCTTGCTTCTACTAAGAGCCATATACTTCACCTCATTAAAGATTAATACCTACATTTGATGTGTAGGTATTTTAATTCATTTATTATTTTATACTCTTTCCAATATCATTGCGATAGAAGAGTTGCGGCGCATCAATTTGTTTAACAGATTCATAAGCTTTTTCACGTGCTTCTTTTGCGCTATTACCAAAACCTAAAACGGACAAAACACGACCACCCGTATTGGTTAGCTTTCCATCGACCATTGATGTACCCATATGATAAACTTTTAAGCCATCTAAGCCTTTAATTTCAGTTTTGGTTTCTGTTTTGCCTGGATAACCTTTTGAGGCTAATACCACCGCACAGGCTGCTTGATCATCGATTTCTACTTCAATATCTTCTTTGTTTAAAACTGCGTGAACCAGTTTGTCTAAGTTTGTTTTAACGCGTGGCAAGATAACTTCTGTTTCAGGATCACCAAAACGCGCATTAAATTCAATCGTATATATACCCTTAGCTGTTTTCATTAGTCCTGCATATAGAACACCAGTAAATGGTACACCTTCTTTAATCATCGCTTCTGCCATAGGCTTAACAATCGTATCTAGGGTGATTTGAATATCTTCATCACTCACATTAGGATCGGGACAAAAGGCTCCCATACCGCCTGTATTTGGTCCTTCATCGTTATCATAAGCACGCTTATGATCTTTTGCGACAGGAAGCGAAATGATTTTGTCTTCATGAACTAAATTCATTAATGAAAACTCTTCACCAATCAAACATTCTTCAATAACACATTGACCTTCAATATCTTCACTTGGGAAAAGATTTAAAATAGCTTCTTTTGCCTCTTCATCAGTTTGCGCAACGACAACCCCTTTACCAGCCATTAAGCCATCGGCTTTAATGACAATTGGGGCAGGATTTTGTGCTAACACATCTAATGCTTCTTTTTGATTATGTACTACATGATAAGCAGCAGTTGGGATATTATAGCGATGCATAATGTCTTTCGCAAATGCTTTTGATGCTTCAACTTGAGCCGCTTTTTGATTTGGTCCAAAGATGACGACATCATTTTGAAGCGCATCAACAATCCCTTTGGATAAAGGCATTTCAGGTCCTACAAATACGAGTGATATTTTATTTTCTTTGATAATTTTCTTTAAAGCTTCAAAATCAAGCATATCAACATCAAAACAAGTGACTTGTTTAGCGATGCCGGCATTACCTGGACAACAGAAGACTTCTTCAACTGTACTCGATTTTACAAAGGCATCGACAAGCGCATGTTCACGCCCACCACTACCAATGACTAAAACTCTTTCCATTAGTGTTTGAAGTGCCTTTCACCCGTAAAGACCATACAAATACCAAGTTCATCACAAGCATCTATACTTGCTTGATCTTTAATTGAACCACCTGGTTGAATAATACAAGCGATGCCATATTCAGCTGCAAGTCTAACGGTATCATCCATCGGGAAGAAAGCATCTGATGCAAGGACAGCACCTTTCGCATTTTCACCAGCTTGATCTAGTGCTAATTTTGCAGCCCCGACACGATTCATTTGACCTGCACCAACCCCAAAGCTTTGTGAACCTTTCACCACTACTATTGCATTAGATTTAACTTGCTTAACCACTTTTTCACCAAAGACACAATCAACTAACCATTCAGGTTTAGCTTGTACTTTAGTCACACATGAATAAGCTTTAGGGTCTGTAATTTTTGAATCATAATCTTGTAGTAAAAGTCCTCCATTAACACGAACAGATAAATGTGGAAGATCACGTCCTTCAGTACTGAACACTAAAACGCGTAAGTTTTTCTTTTTGGCAAAAATTGCTTTCGCATCTTCAGAATAACTTGGAGCTAAGATTACTTCTAAGAATAATTCAGTAAGTGAACTAGCAATTTCAGCAGTTACTTCACGGTTAAACGCAACAATACCACCAAAGATAGAAACTGGATCACCTTCATAAGCTTTTTTCCATGCATCATAAAGATCATTGGATTCAGCCACACCACATGGATTCATGTGTTTTAAACCAACACAGGCTGGTTTTTCAAAGCTGGATAATAATTGAAGTGCACTATTCGCATCTTGAATATTATTGTAGGAAAGTTCTTTCCCTTGAAGCTGCGTACTATGCGCAACACTGTATTTTTCCGCAAATGGTGATTCATAGAATGCGGCTTGTTGATGAGGATTTTCCCCATAACGTAAGATTTGTTTAAGTTTAAAACCTTCCGTAAAGCTTTCAGGGTATTTATCGCCATTTTGTTTCGTTAGATATTCGGCAATCATTGAATCATAAGCAGCGGTTTGTCTAAAGACTTTAGCGGCACAACGTTTTCTAAAACCAATGGAAGTTTCCTTATGTGCATTGAGTTCTTCAATGAGTTCTGCATAATCACTTGGATCACAAACAACCGTTACTGCATCATGATTTTTAGCGGCAGATCTAAGCATAGAAGGACCACCAATATCAATATTTTCAATCGCTTCATCAAATGTCACATTAGGTTTTGAGATGGTTTCAAAAAATGGATATAAATTAACCACAACATAATCAATAGATTGAATATTGTGTTCTTCGACTTGTTTCACATGACTTTCTAAATCACGTCTAAAAAGTAAACCGCCATGTACGATTGGATGAAGGGTTTTAACACGTCCATCCAACATTTCAGGGAAATTGGTCACTTCTTCAATTCCTAAAACTTTATATCCTGCTTTTTCAATGGCTTTTTTAGTTCCACCTGTTGAGATGAGTTCTACACCTGCTAAGTCAAATGCCTTTAGTAGTGGTTCTAAACCAGATTTATCACTGAGTGATATTAACGCGCGTTTTTTCATTTTGTTTGTTCCTTCCATAGTTTATTTAAAACACTTGTATAAAACACATGTTCATGTGCATGTAAAACTTCTTCAATTTGATGACGATCAACTTCAGGGTTTATGTCAAAGGCAAATTGTTCGATGATTTCACCTGTATCCATACCTTCATCAACATAGTGAACACTAATGCCCACTGTTTTTTCTTTTTGAGCTAAAGCTTGGCCTAAAGCATCTTTACCTTTGTATTTCGGTAAAAGAGATGGATGAATGTTTATAATTCTCTTCGGATAGGCACTTAATAGCGTAGAACCAATTAAGCGCATATAACCCGCCAGCACAATATATTCAACATTCCATGTCTTTAATTGTTTCAGAATAGCTTCTTCGTAGCCTGCTTTGTCACTATACTCTTTAGGATTAATGAAATGAGCTTCAATGCCTAATCTTTCAGCTCTATCAAGCGCAAAGGCATTCTTCTTATCAGCAATTAAACCTGCACACTCTGCTTTTAGTTCACCACGATTAATGGCACGGACTAAGGCTTCAAAATTAGATCCACTTCCTGAGGCAAAAATGGCTATTTTGATTGCCATACAATTCCTGTTTCTGAAGTGACTTTCCCAATAACTGAAGCTTGATGTGTTCCCTTTTCAAAATGAGCTAAAGTCGCTTCAACATCTTTTTCATCAACTATCACAATAAAACCAATACCCATATTAAAGACATGATACATTTCATCTTCTTCAATATTGGCTAAGTTTTGTAGGTAGTTAAAGATTTCTGGGATTTCCCATGTGCCTTTAGTAATTTTTAAACCTTGTGTCTCTTGAAGACAACGTGGCATGTTCTCATAGAATCCACCACCCGTAATATGTGCACATCCATGTACATCAATTTGATCAATCAAATCAGCCACTTCTTTAACATAAATTTTAGTTGGGGTTAATAACCACTCTGCGAGTGTTTTATTCCCTACTTGAGTTTCTAAATCAATTTGATTATCTTTAAATAAAATTTTACGCACTAAAGAAAAACCATTGGAATGTAAACCAGAACTTGCAAGTCCAATAACCACATCACCCTCTTTAACGTTTAATGGGGAAATGAGTTGGCTACGTTCTGCAACACCCACCGCAAAGCCCGCAATATCATATTCACCTTCTGAATAGACATCTGGCATTTCAGCTGTTTCTCCACCAATTAAAGCGCACCCTGAAAGTTCACAACCATCAGCTACACCTTTAACAATTTGTTCAATTTTCTCTGGATGATTTTCATCCACAGCTAAGTAATCTAAAAAGAATAGAGGGCGCGCACCTTGCGCTAAAATATCATTCACACACATCGCGACTGCATCGATGCCAATGGTGTCATGTTTATCTAACATATAAGCTATTTTTAATTTAGTCCCCACACCATCAGTTCCACTCACAAGTACTGGATCTTTAATTTGATATTTTGCTAAATCAAACAAACCCCCAAAAGAGCCAATGTTACTCATGACCCCTTTATTAAAGGTTCTTTGTACATGTTTTTGTATACGTCTAACAGATTCGTAACCTGCTTCTAAATGTACGCCACTTGCGTCATAATGTTTACTCATAAGCCCTCCTTAGAATTTGCCATCTTTATTGGCATTTTTAATTTTTTGATAGAGATGTGTTGGATAGTCTTTCGTAAAACAAGCCATACACAATCCTCTGTCTTCAGTAGCTTTCATGACACCTTCTTTGGATAAGAAAGCAAGTGTGTCGGCACCAAGTATTTTACGAAGTTCTTCAACATTATGTTTTGCTGAAATCAGTTCATCATACGTTGAAGTATCGACACCATAGAAACATGGTGCGACAATAGGTGGAGATGCAATACGCATATGAACTTCTGTTGCGCCCATTTCCTTCAACATTGTGACGAGTTGAATAGATGTAGTACCACGAACAATCGAGTCATCAATTAAGATAATACGTTTACCTTGAACCACTGATCGAACGGGTGATAACTTCATCTTTACGCCCTTTTCTCTTAACTTTTGAGAAGGTTCAATAAAAGTACGACCAGAATATTTATTTTTAATGAGTCCCATTTCATAAGGAATACCCGTTTCTTCAGCGTATCCACTTGCAGCCGATAAAGATGAATCTGGAACACCGATAACCATATCCGCCTCAACATGTGATTCTTGAGCTAGAATACGGCCACTTTCTTTTCTGAAACGATGGACATTTAAACCGACAATATCACTATCAGGACGTGAAAAATAAATATATTCCATGGCACACATATGATGTCTTAAATCTTCTGAATAATACATGGATTCCATCCCTTTTTCAGAGAATGTCACTATTTCACCCGGTTCAACATCACGTAAAAATTTAGCTCCAATCGCATCAAATGCGCAGGTTTCAGAGGCAATCACATAACCATCATCTAATGTCCCAATGGATAAGGGTCTAAGACCATGATGATCACGTACCGCATAGAGTTTATCTTTAGTGAGAATTAAAAACGCAAAAGCACCTTCTAAATAGAGCAGTGCTTCTTTTATCGCATCAATACGATGCCCTTTCGCATTCAACATAATTAAATGCGCTAAAATTTCGGTGTCAGAGGTACTTTGAAAAATAGAACCTTTATTTTCTAAATTACGTTTAACCCCTTCAGAGTTAACAATATTTCCATTATGGCAGAGTGCAAAATCACCTGTACCATGTTTGAAGTGGAAAGGTTGCACATTGACATATCCACCACCACCAGTGGTTGAATAACGGGTATGACCAATTGAATTTTGTCCTGTTAATGATTTTAAAGTTTCTTCGCTAAAAACAGAACGAACCGATCCTTCAGCTTTGTGACTTAAAAGTTTAGAGCCATCTGAAACGACAATACCTGCCCCTTCTTGTCCTCTGTGTTGTAAAGCATGTAGACCATAATAGCTTAAGTTAGAAGCATCTTTAACGTTATAAACCCCAAAGACACCACATTCTTCATGCATCTTATCTAAATCAAATAGTGAGTCCTTAGTCATCTAATACCTCTTTAAGACGTTTAAGAATTTCTTGGTAAGCATCTTCAACTTTACCTAAGTCTCTTCTAAAACGATCTTTATCTAATTTCTGCATTGTGTCTTTATCCCATAAACGACAGGTATCAGGGGAAATTTCATCCGCTAGAATCACATTACCATTTGGTGTACGCCCAAATTCAATTTTAAAGTCTACTAAAACAATGTTCATCTTATCGAATAAGTCTTGTAGGGCTTTATTAATTTTCATGGTTAACTCACGAATGGTTTCTAACTCTTCTTCAGTACAAAGTTTCATAGCTAATGCATGATCATCATTAATCATTGGATCACCGAGTTCATCATTTTTATAACAGAGTTCAAAAATAGGTTTATCAATCTTAGTCCCTTCTTCAATTTGAAGACGTTTAGAAAGTGAACCTGCCACAACGTTACGCACGATAACCTCAAGTGGAATGATTTCTACTTTTTCACATAGTTGATCAGTATCACTTAGATTTTTAATAAAGTGAGTTGGAATCCATTGTTTCTTTAAATAGTTATAAATATAGGTTGTGATTGCGGTATTTAAAACACCTTTATTTTGAATAGATGATTTCTTAACACCATTAAACGCAGTCGCATCATCTTTAAAGTGGATAATAATTTGATTAGGATCCTCTGTTTCAAATAAAACTTTCGCTTTTCCTTCGTAAATTTGTTTACCTTTTTCCATGACCTTAGTCCTCCTTAAAGTAGTTAACACCATTTTCAAATAAAGTGTTCATTGACGCGTCAATTGAATTCATAAAACAATGCTTAGCTAAACGCTCTGTATGTCCCATCTTACCTAAGATACGTCCATCTTCAGAAATCAGTGCTTCAATCGCATAATCAGATCCGTTCACATTGAATTGTGGATCCATTGTAGCTTGATGTGAATCATCGACATATTGATAAGCAATTTGACCTTTAGCTTTTAAACGTTCATAAGCATCTTTTGATAAGATTAATCTTCCTTCACCATGAGATACAGGCACTAAATGAGTTTGACCTAGATTTGAGTTATTTAACCACGGTGAAGCATTTGTACTTTGACGAATTTGAACCATCGTAGAGATATGACGATGAATCTTATTATGGGCAAGTGTCGCATCTGTATCAGTCACATCAACACTCTCTCCATAAGGTAAGTAACCCGATTTAACCAAAGCTTGGAAACCATTACAGATGCCAATAATTAAACCATCACGTCTTCTTAAATCCTCAATCGCTTTTTTAATACGCTCATTCTTTAATACATTAATAATAAATTTCGCACTTCCATCTGGTTCATCCCCACTTGAGAAGCCACCAGCTAAGGCAAGAATTTGTGATGATTCAATTGTTTTTGCGAGGGTTTCAAGTGATTCTTCTAAACCTTTCGCATCTAAATTATTTATAAGGACTTGTTTAACATGGGCTCCGGCTTTGATAAATGATTTTTGCGTATCATATTCACAGTTTGTTCCAGGAAAAACTGGAATAACCACATTAACGACTTCAACCACTGGACCTTCATATTTACGATAGGTTTTATCTGTATTTAGTGTTTCAACAACTTTTGTCTCTTCACTGTGATATCGAGGATAAAGGAAATCAAGGGCTCGATCATAAGATTCATAGATTTCTTCAAGTTCAATGAATTCACCATTGATGTTGAAATCTTTATCACTTAAAGTTCCAATCTCAACTAAGCCATCCATGATGAGGACTTCTTTAGATTCAAGCATTAAACTAGCTGGACGATCAATTAAAACATCTAAATCCGTATTTATATTTGCGCCAAGTTTATTCCCAAAACACATTTCTGCCACACTCACAGCTAAACCTTTACTTGCCATATGAACAGATTGGACATGTTGTCCATGAATAAGTTCTTGAACGGTTTTGTATCTCTCTTTAGTTTCTTCAACATGATATGAACCATCGTCATTTTTAGATGCTTCAACAAGATACAATTTTGAACCCACATTTTTTGCGACATTATCAATAACTTTTGAAATTGGTAAGTAACTAAAGGCAAAGGATACGAGTGTTTCCACGACATCAATATCATTGAATGTTCCAGACATACTGTCTTTACCACCAATTGCAGGTCGCTTAAAGCCATCTTGAACTGAGTGAGCACCCATTAAAGCTAAAACCACCTGACCCCATTTTTTGGAATCTTTATTTAAACGTGGAAAGTACTCTTGAAAAGAGAAGAAGATGTCTTCATATGAGCCACCAATAGAGATAACTTTCGCAATACTTTCTAAAACAGCAGCTTGAGCTGAAATATAAGGGTTAATTTCACTGAGATGTGGAATAAAACCATAACTTAGTACACTTGCACTTTCACTCTCTTTACTTGGATGATAAATCTTTTGAAGAGATGTATTGGATGGCGTAGATAAATATTTACCTCCAAATGGGAAGTGAAGCGTTGTTGCGCCAATGGACGCATCAAATTGATCAATAAGACCACGTTGTGATCCAACATTGATATCAGAACATTTTTCAATAAATGCTTTTTTAGTAAACGTTTCAGCTTTAAGTTCACTATGTAAATCAGTATCACATTCAACTTGAACTTTTTGTCGAACCCCAGCACTATCAATTAAGTCACGAGGTAAATCTACGACCACTTCATTTTTATAGCGCATAATAAGTTTGCCATCTTGTTTAACAGAGGCAACAATACTTGCTTCAACATTTTCTTTACGTGCTTCTTCCAACATAAATTCAACATCAGCCGCATCAACGACCACTGCCATACGCTCTTGTGATTCTGAAATCGCAAGTTCTAAGGCATTTAAACCTTTATATTTTGTTGGGACACGATCTAAATCAATGACACAATCAGCCAATTCACCAATCGCAACAGATACACCACCAGCCCCAAAGTCATTAGACTTTTTAATCTTTTTAGATACTTCAGGATGTCCAAAGTAACGTTGTAGTTTACGCTCTTCAGGTGCATTCCCTTTTTGTACTTCTGATCCTGATTGATGAAGTGATTTATTGGTATGTGATTTGGACGAACCTGTTGCCCCACCAATCCCATCACGACCTGTACGTCCACCTATTAGAAGAATGACATCACCTACTTCAGGTTGAAGACGTGTGACTTGATCTTTAATAACTGATCCAACAACTGCGCCACATTCAAAATGTTTTGCGGCATAAGAATCATGATAAAGTTCTTTAACATAAGTAGTAGCTAAACCAATTTGATTCCCATAAGATGAATATCCTTGGGTCGCTTTTTGCGCAATAATTCTTTGCGGTAATTTATTTTCTAAAGTATCTTCTAATTTTTGAGTAACATCACCACATGCGGATAGACGCATCGCTTGATAGACAAAACTACGTCCACTGAGAGGGTCACGAATAGCACCACCAATACAGGTACTTGCCCCACCAAATGGTTCTATCTCAGTAGGATGATTATGAGTCTCATTTTTAAACATGAGTAAAGTCTTTTCATTTTCACCATCAAAATCAATATCAACCTCGATTGAACATGCATTGATTTCATCGGTATCTTCTACGCGGCTATCATTGATATGACGCGCATTAATGGTTGCCATTTCCATGAGCGTGATTGGTTTTTTCTCACGTTTTAAATCAGCTCTCATTTGTTTAAAAGAGGCTAATTGTTTTTCAACAGGCGCTTTTAAAGGCCCATCATTAACTTGAATGCTCTCAAGTTCAGTTTCAAAGGTTGTATGACGACAATGATCTGACCAATAGGTATCTAAGACTTTAAATTCTGTATAACGAATATTACGATTTAAGTTTTCTTTGAAATAGCTTTGAATAAACATGAAGTCTTCAATGTTCATCGCAGCCCCTTCGACTTTTATAAAGTCCTTACATTCTTTTTCAGACCAATTTAAGAAGTTTTCGAGTTCGCCTCTTAAAACTGTTATTTCTTCGTCTTCTTGATCATCGATCTTTTCACGTGATTCAACTGGATTAATCCAGAAATGTAAGAATTTTTCTTTTTCTTCTTCATTTAATTCACGATCAAACAAAACAACTTGGAAACTCGTAACCATCGCTTCACTATCTGTTTTGAGTAATCGCATACATTGATTAGCGCTATCAGCACGTTGATCATACTGACCAGGGAGTGGTTCTTTTTGAAGCATGGTTCCTGATGTTGTTGGACAAACATCATAGATATCATCGACTTGTGGTTCACTAAAAATGCTTGCTTTTGCGGCAGCCATTTCCTCATCGCTTGCTTGATGAACATCATAGCCATTGAGTAACCTTAATCTTACATTAAGTCCTAAGAGTTCTTTGCATTGTTTTTCTAAACTTAAAGCCTCTTGATTAAAGCCATTTTTCTTTTCAACAAACACTAACATAACTTGTCCTCCCATTTTTCAATACTGCTTTTTGGATCATCCACACAATAGGTCATATGACCCATCTTACGACCAATCCTTAATTCTTTTTTGCCATAGATATGAACATGGGCACTTTCTTCTTGTTGATTTTGATACGACAGTGATTTTTCAAAATTATCACCTAAAATATTAACCATCAAAGTTGGACTCATAAGTCGTGGTTCAACTTTAGCCTGACGAGTAATCGCTTTTATATGAGTATCAAATTGTGAAAACTCACAACCTTCAATACTCGCATGGAATGAATTATGTGGACGTGGTGCAAACTCATTAAAGTAGAGTTTATTCCCTTCAACAAAGTATTCAACCACAAAGACACCTACATAATCTAAAGCTTCAACGAGTTTTAAGGTATAATCTTGAGCTTGTTTTATGAGGGTCTCATTAATATTTGATGGGGATATTGAGTATCGTAAAATACCACCTTTATGTGTATTTTGACTTGCTGGAAAGAAAGTACTTCCATTATTAAATCGGGTTATCGCAATGGAAATTTCTGAGTCAAAACGACATTTCTTTTCCGCAATATAGCCACTTTCATTATTTAATGTAAGTTCATCTTCTTTAGCTAAATCCAATTGACCCTTACCGTCATAACCTAAACGACGTGTTTTGAGTAAATAGTTTTCTTTGTCTTTGATAGCATTTAATTCTTCAATGGTATTTATAACGAAAAAATCAACCGTTGGGATATCAAGCGATTGAGCAAATTGTTTTTCTAACAATCTATCTTGTGATATTTCAAGGGCTTTAAAACCTTGAGGACATTTAGATAGACTAATATTCTCTTGTAAAGTTTTGATTGGAACATTTTCAAATTCATAGGTGATCACATCACACATATCATTGAGTCGACTTAAGGCAACAATGTCGTTATAGGGTGCACTAATAAAATGGGATGCGACTTTTTTAGCGGGACACGAAGAATCAGGATCCAGTACTATGACTTCAAATCCCATTTCTATTGCCGACATTGCCATCATTTGGCCTAATTGTCCGCCTCCAATAATTCCGATTTTTATATAATTTAAACTCTGACTCATACAAGCTCCATAGCTTCGACAGCTTCAATGAGTTCAAGTTGATAATCTTTAAGTTTTTGTGCTAAGTCTTTATCACTTACACTTAAAATACGTATGGCCGATAAAACAGCGTTTTTAGCACCAGCAACTCCAATTGCGGTTGTCATTACTGGAACACCTGCAGGCATTTGCACAATGGATAATAAACTATCCATTCCATTTAGTGCCTTACTTTGAATTGGGACACCGATGACTGGAAGTGTGGTTAATGATGCAATCATACCAGGAAGATGTGCTGCACCACCGGCAGCCGCAATAATGACTTCGATTCCTTCATCACGAGCTGTCTTAGCATAGTCAACCATTTTCTCTGGAGTACGATGTGCGCTAACAACCTTTGTTTCATAAGTGACATTAAATTTCTCTAAGAGTGGTAGAGCTTCTTTAATGGTTTTAAAATCCGAGTTAGATCCCATCACAATGGAAATTCGCTTATCTGACATAGCTTTCTCCTTAAAAATAAAAAAGACATAACGTGGATGTCTTTAAAACAGCTAAATCACATGCGAAAAGCATGTGGTTTAGTAGTCTCGCTAATGGTAGCGAGGTAGAGACTTGCAGCCCACGTGTACTTGCTGCGATTATACAAACCTAAACTGTAAAGAAAAGTTCTTATTCTTTACGCCCCTATTGTACACTATGACCCAAATTATTTCTTGTGAAAATTCATGTTTTTTTTACCATTTTTCCCTTATATTCAAATATGTTTTCAAGAAAGCGTGTTCATTTGTCAGTATAAATTTAGAAAGGAATCTATTAATAATTATATATATCAACGTATTTAGAAATATTTGCATAATTAAATACTTAATGCGATTTGTTATGATAAATGGAAACTGTCCTATATAATAAAAATAGACAAGCACAATTTATGAAAAAAACAGAAATCTTTGATATTCTCATTCAAAATGATTACATCCTTAAATTAATTGATGATCGCAAGATGTTTGAAGCGACTGCCATTTTTGATGAACAAGATAAAAAAACATATCATTGGATTAAAGAAAATGAATTTGATATCGTCATTCCAAATGAGTCATTCAATACTAATGAACCTTTCTTTAAGATTGTTTTTACAGATAGTCATACCTATATGTTTGTTGCTTTACCAATCATTCATGAAAATAAAAAGATGATTATTGAGCTTATTAAAGATATTACGAATCATGGTTCTTTATATATCGATGATTTTAAAGATGGAACATTCCACGACATGATATCCGAAATTCAAACTGAAATTCTTAGAGACTCATTAACGGGTGCATTTAAATATCATCATGGTATTAAAAAATTAGAAGAAAGTATCGCAAGTACTGAAGATCCTTTAACCCTAATCTATTTCAGTATTAATCACTTACTTGAAATTAATGATAAGTTCTCGCAAAAAGCTGGTGATATGATGATTACTCAAACAGCACGTTTACTTCAAAACTATCTTGTATCAGACCAAGATTTTATTACTCGACTAAATGGTCCACGTTTCTTCATGGTTTTACATAATACAAATAAACAAAGAGCTTATAGTATTGCGAAAGCCATTAATCGTAAAGCTAGTCAAAATACGTACTACTACAACAATGAAGCCTTAAAATTATCCCTCAACATTGGATACAGTAATTTAAAAGATAATAATATTGAAACAGAAGCACTCATTGAGGAAGCTAAAGAAAATGTTTTAATCAATAACACAACTACATTAGATTCGCTTCTTTTCTCTAGTTCAAAAAATTCAGATGCATTAAAAATACTCTCTAATCGTGAACATGAAATCGCAAGATTCCTACTCAATGGCTTAAGTAATTCAGAAATATCTGATCAATGTTTTATTTCTGAATCGACTGTTAAAAAGCATATCTCAAGTATTTATGCAAAACTTAACACTAAATCACGAGCAGAATTTCTATCTCGTTTCAACAATAAAGCCACTTAAACTGGCTTTTATAATTCAATAATGTGTCCTGTATTATTTAATTCAAACACTTCAGGCATTGCTTCTTTAAACATCCCCATTGCTTTATCCCCAGTACAATGAGATGTCGCAAGCAATTCTAAGTTCAAAGATTTTAAATACTCAATTGTTTTTTGAATACGATTATCATCTGCCTTATTTAGATGAGTTCCACCAATAACTGCTCGAATTGGTAATTTAGTTCTTTTCTTTATTGACTCAATAATATTAACGATACCGATGTGTGAACATCCTACCACTAAAATAATTCCTTTAGTCGTATTTATCCCAAGAACAATTTCATCTCTAAAATCGTCTTTTACATACGTATCCCCGTCTTTTAAATAGAATCTATTCTCTATTTCTTCAAAGTCATTGGATTTAATAAAATTTTTAAAAATCGTAAATGAAGGATGAAAATTTGTTGTGTCATCACTAATTTTTATGATTGGGACACCTTTTTCCATCAATAACTTTTCATCAAAATCTATTCCATTAATACTATATTCACCCTTTTCAAAACGATACTTTGTATTAAAGAACTTTGATCCCACAAATAATGGGCATTGCATTTCACTATTTTCAACATACTTTCGATAGCCACCAGCATGATCATAGTGTCCATGAGAAATGACACAGTAATCGATATCACTTAAATCGACATTTAAACGCTTCGCATTATCAATAAAATCTCCACTTACACCTGTATCAAAAAGTATTTTTTGACGGCTGGTTTCAATTAACATGGATAAACCATGTTCATATTTTAATTGATGCTGATCGTCCTCGTGGTTTTCAATGAGTGTGGTAATTTTCACTTTCATAATTTTGACTCCTCTGCATCTATTATAGTCTCTAAATAAATGGCTACACTTTTCTCAAGATTTTTTTCTCCGTTTTTTAATGCGTCCTTTAAATCCATGTCATCTGGCGTTATTTTAATAAGATGACTCATCCCTAAATCTTTTAATGCATCTTTCTCAATGTCTACCTTACCGCCAAACCCCACACAATCAATATTATATTTCTGCGCAAGCATTGAAACACCTACCGGCGTTTTCCCAAAACGTGTTTGAAAGTCGATTTTCCCTTCTGCAGTAAAAACTAAATCAACATCTATTAACTTCTCTTCAAGATTAGAATATTGAATAACTAAGTCTATTCCCTTTTTTAGATTAGCATTTAAGAAAGCAGACATAGCCACACCTAAACCACCTGCTGCTCCGCCGCCAGAAATGTTTAATACATCTTTGTTTAAATCTTTTTTAATGATACCTGCATAGTGTTTTAAATATTGATCTAAGACTTCAACCATTTCTTGATTAGCTCCCTTTTGAGGACCATAAACATAGGATGCTCCTTCAAATCCACATAAAGTATTTGTGACATCACACGCTACATCTATCTTTACGTCTTTTAGCCGTTTATCTAAACTACTTATATCAATTTTATGGATATCGATTAATCTCTGACCATTCATTTTTAAACAATTATTGTCTTTATCTAAAAATCGAACACCTAGTGCTTCAAGCATTCCGGTACCACCATCATTTGTTGCACTACCACCTATACCAATTAAAAACTTTTTTACACCTTTATCTAAGGCATCTAAAATAAGTTCACCTGTTCCAAAAGTGGTCGTTAAATAAGGATTTTTTTCTTCTTCATTCAAAAGTTCAAGTCCACTTGCTGCAGCCATTTCAATGACAGCTGTTTCGCCATCGCCTAATACCCCATATTTAGACTCAATGATTCTTCCAAGTGGATCATGTACTTTGACATTAAAAATACGTCCTCTTGTTGAACTTACTAATGCATCAACAGTTCCTTCACCACCATCTGCCATTGGAACTTTTATAACTTCAATATTTGAATCTACACTTAAGATTCCTTTTTCCATCGCATCACATGCCTGTGATGCGCTCATACTTTCCTTAAATGAATCAGGTGCACATAAAATAGTTTGAATTTTCATATCTTCAATTATGCCACATTAAAACGGATAAAATTATTATCCGTTAGTTTTAATCTATTACTTGCTCAAGCGAAGTATAACCATAAATACTGGGTAGTCCGAATTTAAACGGATTTTTTTTCATACTCGAATCACAGTTTAGTCGATTATTTTCTATGATTGGCTCATTTAAGTAACTCTGTGCCCACATTAAAAGGTCATCGATATGAGGTGTTTGAATATTTAGTTTCTGAGCAAACCACTTCGCAATACATAACCCATAAAATACATCATCATAAAAGAATCGATGTTTACGGTTAAGTATCCATTGCCCATTAACTTCGATAACGGGTGTTTTAATGGCACCAAGTGTACTTGAATTTTCAAAAGTTTCAATAATTGTTTGATTGTTGTTGAGATTAGTTAAATTATCTTGTGTAATATAACCCATCATCCACTTATAATCATTAAATTTATATTTCTTTTTAATCGCTGAACGGATTAACGAATAATCATCGTCTAAACCTTTTAAAATGTCCGCAGATTTTTCTGAAAAATCCCCATAAAACAAAGGAACATCTTCAATCTGATTCCAAACACCTTTAGTTTCTTTAAACAAACCGTACATACGTGATGTATGTATGATTTGATTATCAACACTTAAAGTTAATGAGAGAAAATGGTTTACACATTGAAAACGACCATGACCAAACCATTGTTCAACAATAGGAGATAATAAAACTCTGTTTAGTAAAGCAAATTCATGTTTTGGATTAACCGCAACCAAGTTAACAGGTTTTGCACCATAAACTAATCCTTTTTTACCATACTGAATTGTTCGACATATCCATGGAATAAGTCCAATTGCGAAAGAAACAAGTTTATCTAAATGATATTTTGTTTGGATTTCTTTACACATCCAATTAAAACCACCTTGACCATAGACTGTTCCTATATATACGCGCTTATTTTGTTTAATGAAAGGTGCAATCCTATGTAACATTTCTCGATAAACATTAACAGGTATACAAAACATGATGATATCAGCTTGTGGAATAACATCATTTGGATCTGATGAAATAACATCAATTTGTCCTTTCATACTCTGCACAAACTTTCCATTTGGTTTAATGTAATCAAGATCAATTTCATTTGACCATTTTTCGGGTTTACGTGTTAGTAAATTAACTGTTAAATTCGTTTTTGATAGTAATGGAATTAGAACATGTGCACTATTCCCACCCCCAATAATCGTAATTGTCTTAATCAAGCTTGATTACCTACAATATTTTCACCTAAGAGGTGTCCTAAGATACCTTCCGTTTCTGATTCCTTTGAATTTTGACAAAGTTCACACGTACATTCTCCATCATAATTTTTTGGTCCTTCATAAACACTTAAATCACCTCTAAAGTTTCGTAGAACAGTTTTATCATAGGTTCTCGAAATTAGATAATTTGGAAGTAGAGGAATTTTACCACCACCTCCAGGTGCATCAACTACAAAAGTTGGAACAGCCATTCCTGAAGTATGACCTCTTAGTCCTTCCATAATTTCTAAACCTTTTGAAATAGGTGTTCTAAAGTGCTCTATCCCCTTAGATAAATCACATTGATAGATGTAATACGGTTTAACTCTTATCATGAGTAATTCGTGTACAAGTTTTTTCATAATGTTTACACAATCATTCACACCTCTAAGGAGAACCGATTGGTTTCCTAATGGAATGCCAGCATCCGCTAACTTTACACAAGCTGCCTTAGATTCAGGTGTAATTTCTTTATAGTGATTGAAATGAGTATTGATATATAATGGGTGATATTTCTTCAACATATCCACAAGTTCATCATCAATCCTTTGTGGTAGAACAACTGGAACTCTTGAACCAATACGAATAATTTCTAAATGTTCAATTGCGCGCAATTTTTTTAATATCGATTCAATAGCTTCTGTAGGAAGTAGTAAAGGATCTCCACCGGATAAAATTACATCTCGTATCTGAGTATTTCTTTCAATATATTCAATTGCCACATCGATTTGTTTGATTGGTAAACTATTATCTTTTTGCCCAGCAAAACGACGACGGGTACAGTGTCGACAGTACATACTACATTTATCAGTAACCAATAATAAAACACGATCAGGATAACGATGAACTAATCCAGGCACAGCCATATCTTCATCTTCACCAAGTGGATCTTCAAAATCACATGAGGATATGTGCGTTTCACTTTTGGTAGGTATTGCTTGTTTGCGTATTGGATCTTGTTTATCTTTAAGATTTATCAAACTCAAGTAATAAGGAGTAATCGCCATTCTTAATGGGAAATCAGAGATTTTCTCTTCATTTTTTAAGTTTACATAACCTTTTAAGCGTTCAAAATCCATAATTCGATTAGAAACCTGCCATTTCCAATCATTCCACTTTTCTTGTGGAACATCTTTAAATAATTCATTCTTAATCTTATTCAAATAATCACTCTCCTTCTTGATTTCATTCACATAAAAAAAATCATTATTCTATAATGTACATAAAAAAAAATTAGCCAACAATTGATTAAAAAAGCATGAATATTAACGCAATTTTAACGAATGCACAAAGTGATTTTGCGCATGAAATCTACATATATGATAACAAATTAACAAACTAAGCTCAAATTTTCATCAATTTAAAGATTTTTTTAAGTATTAAAAGAAATATAATAAGCTTTAAAAAAACAGGCAATAATTTGCCTGTTTTTAGATTTCTCCACCATTAGTAGATGTGACTTTTTGATACCAAAAGAAGGAATCTTTTTTAAGTCTTTCCCCACTACCTTCAAGTTTATTATCTAAGTCAACATAAATGAAACCATAACGTTTTTCCATTTCAGAGGATGAACATGAAACCAAATCAATTGGACCCCAAGGATAATATCCTCTAACATCAACACCATCTTTAATGGCTTCTTCAATCGCTAAGACATGTTCCCTTAAATAATCGATACGATAATCATCATGAACTTGTTTATCATCCGTTAACTTATCATATTGACCAAAGCCATTTTCAGTAATGTACAGTGGCACTTGATAACGGTCATAGTACTCATTTAATGCGACACGCATACCTAATGGATCAATGGTCCAACCCCACGGATTAGCTTTTAGATATGGATTTTTCTTTGTTCCATCATCATTTTTATATGATTCTTCATCTGTAATTTTTGTGTAGTAATAAGAGAATGAGCAATAATCTGCTGTACTCTTAAGATCTTCTTTATCTTGATCTGTAATCTCAATATTTAAATTATTGTCTTTGAAGAATCGGTATGCATAACCTGGGACAATCCCTCTAAGTAATACATCACCATAGAAATATTCCATTTGATTATGTTTCATCGTATAGAATACATCCTCAGGTTTTGGACTTGCTGGATAGGTTAATCCATGGCAAAACATCATTCCGATTTGATTTTCAGGATCAATTTCATGAGCAAGTTTCGTCACTCTTGCACAAGCAATCATTTCATTCATAACCGCTTGGTATTTAGCTTCCATTAAATTGTCGACTTTATCTTCCAATACACCTAAATGATTAAAAGATTCATGTCCAATTAAATTAATTTGATTTACTGGAATCCAGTATTTAACTTTTCCTTTATATCGTTTTAATAACACTTCAGAAAAACGAACAAAGAAATCAATCAATTTACGATTTGCCCAACCATTATATTCAGTGGCTAAGTATAAAGGCATTTCATAATGAGAAATCGTAATAAGAGGTTCCATATCATTCTTAATGATTTCATCAATTAAATCATCATAAAACTTTAAACCTTCTTCATTAGGTTCTAACTCATCACCTTTTGGAAAGATACGTGCCCAGTTAATGGAAGTTCTAAATGAATTCATCCCCGTTTCACGTAAGAGTTTTAAATCTTCTTTGTAGGTATGATAGAAATCAATACCAACACGTTTTGGATAACGTGCAGGATCATTATTGAGATGATATTCAACTTCTTTTGAAGTCATCTCTGCATTAGATCTTTTTTCTGGTGGAATATCGGCTTTAAACTCATTGATATCCGCCATACATAAACCTTTGCCACCCTCAAGGTAGCATCCTTCTAGTTGGTTAGCAGCTACTGCCCCACCCCAGAAGAATCCATTTGGAAATACAGTTTTACTCATAATCCTCCTTCTTTAGAAAGAGGGCTATAAAGCCCTCATTTTTCTTCTAACGCTTTTATACGTTTTTCATATGAATCAAATATTGCGATCATTTGTTTAGCAATATTGATTTCACTATAAATTGTCATCAATGTATCTTGCGCGTGAGTGAAGAGAACTGAATATTCAGTTTTATTCCCCTGAGCCTCACCTTGAATTGCGTCCGTTTGAGTTTGATGGGCAATTCTAATTTCCTCATGCGCTTTTTTCATACATTCTTTGGCTTTTTCAAAATCATGCTTTGCGATTGCATCTAATGCGAGTTTAACTTGTAAACGAGCATCACCGGCATGAAGAATGATATTCATAGACTGACTAATCATTTCATCAGACATCACGGACCTCCTAAGATATATGTTCTATGTTTATGCAGCAGCTTCTTCTTCAAGAAGTTGTTTTTCGTAAGTTTTAAAGAATGGGAACCAAATTGCTGACGCTAACGCAACATTTATTCCCCATAAAAGCATACCACCAATTGCTGCACCCGTGGTAATCCATGTCGCGATAGGCATTGGTACATACCACATTTCAAACAACATTGTAGGGATTGGTGCGAGTGGAATAATCTTTGTAAACAACCATGTTGATAATGGAAGAATAATACCAATTAACCACATTGGAACCATCATAATAGGATTCCAAACAATTGCACCAAAGATAACTGGTTCATTAATATTAAAGATTGCAGCTGGTAATGATGCAGCACCTAATGCTTTAAGACGTTTACTCTTGGATTTAATTAACATAAGAACGAGTGGGAATGTACATCCAATACCACCCCACCATAGATAGGCAGAATAGATCGTTGTATCGGTAACTAAGTTAAGTGCACTACCATCTAAGTTAGCAGTAATTGCAGCTAACAAAGCTGGTGTAAACACAGGTGTTAATACCCATGATGAGATACCCATTGAATAGATAAATGTATAGATAAACATCATTAACATAAATCCAAATGGTGTTTCAATAATATTTGCGACTGGTGCAAAGATTGCTGAAATAATATTAAATAAATCAATACCTAAGATAAACACTAATACCCACATCGTCACAACAACGATACCAATTGGTAACATCGCATCAAACCAAGCTCTTACAAAATCAGGAATGGCAGATTCTTCTTTAAAGAATGAGAATTTCCCAAATGAGCTAAATACAAATCCAACAAATACACCAACGATAATGGCAACAAACATACCACCAGCGCCGAATCCACTTGTATTAAAAGCTAAACCAACTTCAGTTTCAATTGGATCTAAAACCATTAAGAAGGCAATTAATGAAGACATCCCAGCATTAATACGACTTCTACGTAGTTTCTTTTTCTCCATTAGATTAAATGGGATTAAGAACGAAATGATAACTGAAATCATACCCATCGTCCAACCGAACGGATCCCAGAAATTTGGCCAATTAGGTATAAAGTCACCTAGAATTGCCAACATAACAAATAGTGAACCTAAGAAAATCAAAGGTAGTATTTGCATAACAGATTCTTTGATTGTAACAATCCAAACGATTCTATTAATTTTAGTCATCATTGGAGCAAAGCTTTTGTTCAACCAATCCATAAATTTATTCATAGTTAATTTCTCCTTTTAAAGACTACTCATCATATGATCAATTGCTTGATCACCATCGAAGGTAGCATAGTATTCCCCCTTCATTAAAATAATTTTTACATCACGACCATCCACAATTTCTTCTGCTTCATCGATAATGTAAGCTAAATGCGGTCCCACCATAATCACATCAATATCTTCGATGTAATTTTCAATTTCAGATTCACTACGAGCAGTGACTGTTACGTCTATTCCTCTTGCTTTTGCAGCTTTTCTCATATTAGCAGCCATGAATCCACTACTAGCACCAGATCCACATACTAATAAAATTCGAATTGTATCCATAAAACACATCCTTTCAGAGTTGCGCACCTCTTGAATGACTCCATTGTGCAAGATACAAACATTTAAAACAAACACAATTTTGCCGATTGGGTGTGCAAACTAATATTTGCCTACCTAAGTGTGCAAATTACTAATTTGATGAATGATGTGTTTTGGTATAATTATTTACGACTATGAATCCGAAACTTTTAAAACTAATCAAACTTTTAGTTGAATCAAAAACATGGATGACCGCTACTCAGATATCTAATAATCTATCTATATCAGTTCGTACGGTTAAAAATTATATTAATGAAATTAATACTTTTAGTCATGATTGTATTATTTCTTCTAACAACGGTTATCAAATTGATTATCAAAAAGCGCAAAAATTGCTTAATGAATTTGATGACAAAGTATATCAAGGATCGACTGAAAGAATTAATTTTTTAATCTCAAGAATTATAAGAAGTAAAGATCCCATAAATATATTTGATATTAGTGATGAATTATATGTTAGTTCTTCAACCATTAAATCAGACTTTAGCAAACTTAAAACAAAACTATCAAAATTTGATTTAAGTTTGATTAATAGCCAAGATTTCTTATCAATTACAGGACTTGAAAAAAACAAACGTAAAATTTTAAGCTCATTACTATATGAAGAATCAAACGAATCCATAATTGTTCTAGAGTCAATACAAAACGCATTTCCAAACGTTGATGTTCAATTTGTAAAGCAGTGCATCAATGAGATATTTAATGAAGCTAAAATTTATGTAAATGATTTCGCTATGATTACACTTATCATGCATATAGCTATCGCTATACATCGTATTCAAAATCATGCCGAAAATTTGAATGCTTCCACTAAAATTGACGATCAACTGAAAGAAATAAGTGAAGTAGCTCAAAAACTTGTAAAACAAATTGAAAATAAATATCACATTAAATTTTCTGCTGGTGAAGTTGATAATTTAACAATCCTCATCTATTCTTCAACAACTGTTTTAGATTATAAAAATATTTCTTCCGATAATCTCGAAGAAATTATTGGTAAAGAGACAGTTAAACTCGTTAAGGATTTGGTTAAGGATCTTGGTGCATACTATATGATTGATTTTAATGATCGTGATTTTTTGACACGTTTCTCATTACATATTAAAAACTTACTCATTCGCAGTCAAAATAATCAGTATTCTAAAAACCCAATGACTGAAACCATTCGAAAAAGTTGTCCCCTTTTATACGACACATCTGTTGTAATGGCAAGCAAACTAAATGAATTAACTGGGGCAAGTATCAATGAAGACGAGATTGCCTACATCGCTTTTCATTTGGGAGGGGCGATTGAAACACAAAAAAGTAGTGAGGAAAAACTTAGATGTGTGCTTTTCTGTCCTACATATTACGATACAAGCACAAAATTAAAAGATAGTATTACTCGTCATTTTAATGAGCAGTTAAATTTAGTGACAATAATGACTGATGAAAATGAATTAAAAGAATTAAATAAGATTGATCTAATACTGACAACAATACCTTTAAATCAATCTAATATTAGTACATTCGTACAAAATATTTCTTTGTTTTTAAATCAAAAAGATATTGAATCGATATTTCAAAAAATTAATTTAATTAAAAAAGAAAAGAAAAAAATTAAGTTTCTACAACATCTTCAAAAAATGTTTAACCCAGATTTGTTTATGCGAAATATAGAATTTAAATCAGAGTATGAAGCAATTGATTTTATGGTTGATAAACTAATACAATCAAATTACGTTGACGATAATTTTAAAAATGAAATACTCGAAAGAGAATCTATGTCATCAACATCATTCAATAATTTAGCTATTCCTCATTCAATGAAAATGAACGCTAAAAAAACAGGGCTTTTCGTTATTATCAACGACAAGCCTACACCTTGGGGTCAAAATAAAGTCAATTTAATTATGATGTTAACCATAAATAAATTTGATCGATCACTTTTCAATGAAGTTTATGAAAATCTTACGATGATACTAACTGAACCAGCCGCGATGAATAGTGTCCTTCATTCACAAAATTATAATCAATTTATTGAAACATTAGTGCATTATCTTTAAAAAAAACAGATCATTAGATCTGTTTTATAATGTTGAAAGCTCTACTGCAATTTGTGCCGCCACACGGGCATTATTAAATACAAGTTGTTTATTCGCATCAACAGATTTTCCTTCTGTCAGTTCATGAATACGAGCGAGCAAGAATGGTGTTGTCGCTTTACCTTTAACACCTTGTTCAACAGATTCTTTTAATGCTTGTTCTGTAATTGAGCTAATAAAGGTATAATCCATTTCATATTCTTGTGGGATAGGATTAGATATAACCATGCCCCCTCTTAATTTTAGTTTTGCCTTAGTATCAATGATTTTTGCGATATCAATCGCTGAATCTACTTGTTGATCAACTTTAAAACCAGATTGGCGAGTATAGAAGCCACCAAGATCTTCAGTTTGATATCCAAGAACAGGTACACCATTCGTTTCTAAATATTCTTTTGTTAAACCAATATCTAAGATTGATTTTGCACCAGCACAAACAACCGCAACTGATGTATTCGCTAATTCTTCTAAATCTGCAGAAATATCCATAGTTTCTTGAGCATTTCGGTGAACTCCACCAATACCACCTGTCGCAAAGACTTTTATACCTGCCATTTCCGCAAACATCATTGTTGTCGCAACGGTTGTTGCACCATCTTTTTCTAAAGCGATTAACACTGGGACATCTCGTCTTGACGCTTTTGGAATATCTCTATTAACGGCTAAGTATTCTATTTGATCTTCTGTTAACCCCACTTTAATACGCCCACCAATCATCGCAATCGTCGCAGGTATTGCGCCCATTTTTCTAATATTAGCTTCTGATTCTAAAGCACATTCTTTGTTTTCTGGATAAGGAAAACCATGAGATATTATCGTTGACTCTAATGCGACAACAGCCTTTCCATTTTCAAGTGCTTCTTTGACTTCATTTGATACATCCATAAATTCATTAAATTTTGTCATATATTCTCCCTTATGTTTTTATTTCTTTCAGTATTTTTTCTATGTTTTCTAAACTAATAAGTGGACTAACAGTTTCTTCACTCATTAGCGCTATTTCCGACATTGCAGTCGCAAACTCACATGTTTCTTTTAAATTATATCCATGTAACCTGCTATATATAATACCAGCCATAAAGGCATCTCCAGCCCCAGTTTCGTTGACAATATCTAAGCTTCTTGCTTGATGGTGATAGAACTGACTTCTATCTCTCGCAAAGACACCATCTTTACCTAAGGTAATAAACACTGATTTTATCCCTAAATTCATAAAGTAATCAGACGCCTTCACCAAATCTTGCATACTATTGATTGGCATATCCGATAAATACTCACATTCCAATCGATTCATCTTTATAGTGTGAAAAGATGAAATCAAATGTTTAACGTGCTCTGCTTTACCGATAGATACAGGATCCAGATATAAATCTTGATCTGTAAAATTAGCTGTAATATATTCTAAACTACTTTTAGATAAACCTGTATCCAACATTATTAATTGAGCCCTCTTTATTAAAGCTGACTTTTGTTCAATGATATCATTAGGCAATTTATCTAAAGTACTCATATCAGATAAAGCTAATTCCATTGAACCAGATTCATTCATAATAGCCATATAAATAGATGATGGTTCGCCCTTCATCAAATAAGAGTGACTCATATCAATCCCATACGATTGACACTGATCTAGTAAATGTCGTCCATATACATCATCACCAATGGTAGTCAAAAATTTAACATCTGTTTGAAGTCGTGCTAAATTTTCAGATACATTACGACTAACTCCACCTAAACAAATTTTAATATGGCCCGGATTTGAATCTTTTGGAATAATTGCTTGACTAGAAAAGCCAAGTATATCTGTATTGGCAGCCCCAATAACCATGACATAATCACGAGGATTTAATACATACCCTCTACCTGCAATGTAACCTTTTTTAGATAAATTATTAATATGCACAGAAACGGACGATCGAGTAATCTTCAATCGTGTAGCTAATTCATTTTGTGATATTTGTGGATTCTTCTCTATTATCTCAAGAAGTTCCTTTTCTTTTTCTGTCATTTTAGTATTTGCTTATATTATTAGTATATGCTTATATAATTGGTATTTCAATATTAAAAAGGATGGATTACCCTTTGTATATCCATCCTTCATCATTATGATAAATCATTTGTTTACTCATACCACCATCGACCACTAAAGTTTGGCCAGTAATAAACTTTGCTTTGACACTACTTAAATATTCAATCGCATCCACAATATCATCCGCAACACCGACTAAATGAGTTGGATGTTGAGTGATATCTTGAGCACTTAGTTCAGTTTCATGGGTATTGATCCATCCTGGCGCTATTGCGTTAACTCGAACCTTAGGACCTAAACTATTAGATAAAGCAATTGTTAATGAATTAAGCGCTCCTTTAGCACAAGCATAAGCTTCATTATTTTTTTGAGTTTGAAAGGCACGGGTTGAAACAATATTGATCATTGATGATCTATCTGACATATGATTTTTGAGTAATGAAATCAAATGATATGGTGTAACCACACCGACTTCTAAGGCATCTCTAAATCCATCTAAATCACAATCGTCAAGAATCCCTGAATGATACTCCATTGCATTATGAACAAGAATATCTACATGATCCACTTTACTTAAAATATAGTCTACAAAATATTGTCTCTCTTCTGCATTTTTAATATCCGCAATAAATTCATTTAAACCATCTAAATCTGAAGGATTTTTATCAATCCCAAACACATTGTATCCTTGTTCAATATATCTTTGTGCACACGCTCTTCCAATTCCAGAAGATGTGCCTGTAATAACGATTACTTTATCCATATCTTTTCTCCTTCTATAGTTTGAATTTTTTAAGGACTTCCATATCTTCTTCACGTATTTCAAAGTCAATATTCGCGTTTGATTCAATATGGCTTTTATGACTTGATTTTGGGAGTGTTACACAACCTAATTGAATGGTATATCGAATACATAACTGGGCAACACTTACTTCATATTTATTTGCCATATCTTTTAGTTTTTGATTGTTAAGTAAGTCTCCGTGTCCAATCGGTGAATAAGCTTCCACAATAATATCGTTACTTTGACAAAACTCAATGAGACGTAGTGGAGTATGTCCAATATGTACTTTGATTTGATTAACCATTACTTTAATCTTTGAGTGATCTATCAAGTTTTTAAGATCACTTATGTCAAAATTTGAAACACCAATCGATTTAACATGCCCATCATGATAGACTTTTTCAAGTGCTTTCCAGACTTCAAGATTTTCTTTTTCAAAACGATAGTCTTCAAAACGTACATCCCAAGGTTTAACATCATGTATAAGTAACAAATCTACATAGTCCAACTTTAGTTTTTCTAAAGATTCATAGATAGAAGCTAAAGCGACATCATAATTTTTATGACGTGCACGTACTTTTGTGGTAACGAATAATGTTTCACGGTTTACTCCACTTAATTTAATTGCTTCACCAACACCCTCTTCATTTTTATAGTTTTGAGCTGTATCAATATGTCGATATCCACAATCTAAAGCATCATTTACTGCTTGAGTTACATGATCATTATCAATCAACCAAGTCCCAAAACCGAGAGTAGGAATACTTACACCATTTGATAAGCACTTATTATCTTTTATCATCTTAGTCTCTTTTCTTTGAATTATATCTAAGATATTCTTTTAATATATTTTGACACATTTTTCCAATTTAATGTGAAATTGACTCTATAAGTAAAAAGAAGTGTACAATAAATTTACACAAGTCATTGAAAGGACAAAAATGAAAAAATATAAATTAAATAATACAGATTTAGAAGTATCTGAACTGATTCTAGGTTGTATGCGAATCGCATCTAAATCAGTGGATGAAGTTGAAGTTTTAGTAAAAGAAGCATTAGAACAAGGCATTAATTTCTTTGATCATGCTGATATTTATGGCAGAGGAAAATCAGAAGAGCTCTTTGGTGAAGTTTTAAAGCGTAATCCAGAACTCAGAGAACAAATGATCATCCAAACCAAATGCGGCATTATCCCAGGAAAAATGTATGATTCGTCTAAAGAACACATCTTAGAGAGTGTAAAGTTATCTTTAGAAAGACTAAAAACAACTTACATCGATGTTCTATTAATCCATCGCCCTGACGCATTAGGAGATCCTAAAGAGATTGCTGAAGCGTTTAATGAACTATTTGATAAAGGATTAGTCAAACACTTCGGTGTATCAAACTACTCAGCTGCGCAAATCGCATTACTACAAAAATATGTGAAGTTCCCACTACTTTTTAATCAAATCCAAGCATCTATTGTACACTCAGGTATCTTTGATACAGGCATATTCATGAATACTATCAATGAAAATATACAAGATCGTGATGGAAGTGTACTCGATTACTGTCGTTTACATGATATTAAAATTCAAGCGTGGAGCCCTATTCAAGCAAGTTGGGCTGAAGGAACCTTCATCAACCACCCAGATTACAAAGAATTAAACATTGTTCTAGAGCGTTTGGCTAAAAAGTATAACGCTGATAAGGCAGCAATTGCGATAGCTTTTTTATTAAGACATCCTGCAAATATGCAAGTTATCTTAGGAACAACTTCAGTTAAACATTTAAAAGATAGTTGTAAGGCTACAGCTTTCTCAATCACAAGAGAAGAATGGTATGAACTCTATTTAGCTCAAGGCAAACCTTTACCTTAAGCGATTCAATTGAAGTATCATTTAAAACAATTTATACTAATTAAAGATGACATGGTCATCTTTTTTAAAGGAAATAACTATGATTGAATTTTTTGAAAATTTTAGCCCTGTAACTCAAGCTTTATTTGCCACCCTTTTTACTTGGGGTGTTACCGCTCTTGGGGCTGCTTTAGTTTTCTTCTTCAAAACCATTAATAAAACCTTATTAAATGGAATGTTAGGTTTTGCAGCTGGAGTTATGATTGCGGCTAGTTTTTGGTCACTACTAAACCCTGCCATTGATATGGCAGAAGAGTTAGGTCAAAACGCTTGGTTAATGGCAGCTGGAGGATTTTTAGCTGGAGGTGGATTCTTGTATTTAGTTGATGCGATTTTGCCCCACTTACATCAAGGCTTAGACATTTCTCAAGCTGAAGGTCCAAAAACCAATTGGCAAAGATCAATTTTACTTGTCTTAGCAATTACCCTTCACAATATACCTGAGGGCATGGCTGTTGGGGTTGCATTTGGAGCCGTTGGTGCAAGTTTAGGTACATCCGCTAGTATTGCTGGTGCGGTTGCCTTGGCCATCGGGATTGGTCTTCAAAACTTTCCTGAAGGAGCAGCTGTTTCTATCCCACTTAGACGTGAAGGATTTTCACGTACTAAATCTTTCTTCTATGGACAAGCTTCTGGACTAGTTGAACCGATAGCTGGTGTAATCGGCGCTTATGCTGTACTTCAACTTCAAGGTTTTCTACCATTTGCTTTAGCCTTTGCGGCAGGTGCGATGATTTATGTCGTTGTCGAAGAGCTTATACCTGAAGCACAACGTGAAGAAGGTGGATCCAAAACTGATATTGCGACGATCGGTGTCATGATTGGCTTTACTGTCATGATGATTTTAGATGTAGCGTTAGGTTAATAAGTAAAGAAAAAGTTATCACCATGATAACTTTTTTTACGGATTAATTGGAATAGCTTGGACAATAATTCTTCCATTTTCTATTGAATAATTACATGATACTAAAGATAAAACTTGTGTAGCATGACTGATATCAACTTCTGTATCTACATATGACTGTGATTGATACATATTTTTTAATTCGTCAATCGACTTTATATCAGACGGAATATCAAGACCTGTAATTGTCGCATCAACTACATAAACACTGAAGATACGAAACTCTTTTACTTCATCCTTAAATTGGATTTTTATGATTGAATGATTTTTTAGAAATTCTTCATCTAAATATTCATTTAAATAACCAAACATCGCTTTATATCTTGCTGCATGTCCATAGATGGCGATATTCGCATCACTAAAATCAGATTTGTTCCGATAATCCATAAAGATACTGCCATAAGCAAAGACATTCCCATAGAAATCATGATTCAAATAATACTTATTATCTTTACCTAAAACAATAGGATAGCTGATATCAGTATCATCAATGGATATCCATGCAATATAATCGTCATTCATAGATTTTAAATTATCAAACACATTGAATGATTTTTCTTCTACTGAATGAGTTTGTATTTCAATCAACTCAGTTTTCGTCTCACTAAATTGCATCCAACGTACCATTTCAGTTAACAAAACAAAAGCACTATATAAAAGTAGTGCAATTGAAATATATTTAATGCTTAGTACGATTTTTTTATTCATTGTTTTGAAGTTTGACAAATGCTAAACCTAGGATTCCTAAGATAAAAGCAATAATGGCAGCTATATTTTGGCTGAGTCCTGTATCTGGAAGAAGACTTACTGTTGATACAGCTGTTGTAGTACTAGTTATTTCACTGGTCAGCGATTCACCAAGCACCAAAACGTAGGATGAGAATTTACTTGTTGAAAACGTAATTGTTCCCGCATTAGTATCCATGATGTACGCAAGTTCTTCTGAACGATAATCAGGTTCAGCATCAGTCCCATAATTATGCATTCTAAAGAAATGTAAATCTAAAGATAAATAAGTACTTGGAATCGATACTGTAATACTAAACGCTTCTGAAGATTCATTAACCTGAGATTCAATACTATTTACTGTTTCAAAAAGACTCGCATCTAAATAATATTCATGAACAGTGTCTTCATTAATGTTTGTTTCAATATAACTTGTGACAAGTGCTTGTTCTTGTGATGTTAAGCTTGCATAAGCTGTTTCAACAATAGTCAAACGTGCCGAACGTGTATTTAAAGCATCTGTTGAATACGCTGGAACTTTTGTTAAAAAGGTACTTGCTTGAATGTTTAATCCACTATCTCCTGTTATCTCTTCATATTGAGCATAAACTGATGTATTAGAAGTAATATTCGTAAAATCGATATTCCAGCTAACAAATCTTTTAGTTGTGCTATTACTTAAACTTGGTGCTGTTGCATCATCGCCAGAACTTAAACTTTCTTCTTTTTCATTAGTTATTCCATCAAATCCAATAAAATCAACTGTGTACATTGCTAGAGTTGTCGCATTAGTTGCCGTCGATGAAAGAGAAGGTTTTGTATCATTTGTTTCTTTAATTCTAGTAATGATTGAATATTGTGTTGTTTGATTTAAATCTATAAAAGTTCCACCACTTTGCCAAGTTTCACCACCATCTATTGAGTATTCTTGACCCGGTACTACATCCACTGTTATTTCATTGTATTTAATGTCCGTGACTGTTGGTGGTATTGGAGTCGCTGGCGCATCTTTTTTAACAACAGAAGTCTCTGAGGCATCATTTACGGAACCACTATAAACACCTGTCCCTACCACTACTACTTTTATTAAACAATTATTATCATCAGCAGTTAATGTATATGTGGAACTGGTCGCACCTAAAATCGGTTTATAAGTACCCAAATCAGTATCGCCACAATACCATTGATAGGTCACTGTTGATCCACTAGGTCCCAGTGTTGTAGTGAGTGTTTCTTCGATCTTTAAAGTTCCATTAATTGTGACTGATGTGACTGGAGTTGACACAGACGTAAATGTCGCGTAAACATTTGCTGCTTGATTTGTTGCACTATCGACTACACCACCATATGTAACCTTTACAGTGTTACCAGGAGTTGCTAAATGTTGGCGCGCTGATTCTTCATCAGATACATTACTTCCTGTATCATCACTTGAATAAGTGATAACAATATTAGATGTTAAGTTTCCGTCTTCAACATCGCTTGCTGTTGTACTTGGTGCAGTCCATGTAGAAGCATTAATTGCTTGTATAGTATCATCACTAACTTCTTCAATAACAGGAATGTTATTTTCACCACTAATAATTGCTGTATTAGATTCAATACTAAAAATACTATTAACCACTTGTTTGGCTGTATATCCAGATCCAAGATTAATTCCTGTGAAAGTATATTTGCCACTTTCATCTAAAACTCCTGAAGCAACTTGAGATCCTTCTGAATCATATAAATAGACAGTTGCTCCAGCAGTTCCACCACTCACAGTGGCAGGACCGGTTGAACCTGAATTACCAGTACTACCAGTTAAACTTAAGCTTGCTGGTCTAACTGTGACTGTGCGAGTAACTTCTGGCGCATAATTTCCATAAATATTTGTAACATTATAACGAACTGTATAAACACCAATTATTGATGTGTTTACAGGATTAATTGTACTTAAACGACTTTGAATTTCATCATCTAAAATATCTGTTGCAGTAGCAGATAAATCTGTATATGAAGAGCCTACAACTATATCAACATTAGCCTCACCGTTTAAACTTAACTCAGGTGTTGATGTTACTATTGTCAACTCTTGAGTAGCTGTTTTACCACCAACAGATGCAACTACAGTATAGGTTCCCCCACTCAATGGTGATGATGGCATAATATTCCAACGTCCATTTATCACTGTTGTAGTATATGTAGTGCCATTTAAAGTAACTGTAATTTGAGTGCCATCAGTTACATTTGCATTACCACTAATCATTGGTTGCGTATCATTGGTTGTATAAGTAGCACCATTATCAATATTTATTGCAACTTCAGTTACAGTATGAGTAATTGTATCAATCGCAATTTCACCATCTGAATTACGGACAATCGCTCTAAAAGTATAGGTTCCAGTATTTAGTGGATAATCTAATGCTGGCATCTCCCAATTACCATTCGCATCAGGTGTTACAAAAGCTATAGTAACGCCATCCAATTGAATTTCAACCTGTGTACTACCAGTCGAAGTTCCGCTTAATCCTGGGGAAGGATTCGTACCGTTAATCGAACTGATATTAACGCCTAAATCAAGAGTCGATGTATCACTACCACTAGGAATATACGAAATAATTTGTGTAGCAGTCGCTAAAATATCACTGCCTTTAATAATTCTGACATCTAAACGATTTTCTCCAGGTACTAAATCAATAGAGCCACTCATATCCCATGTGCTAGTACTACTATATTTATTCAAACTAATCCAAGTCCCATTTATATTAACTTGATATTCAACTTCATTCCCTTGATTACTCAAATTATAAGAACCTGTTGGTGAATAGGTAGAATTACTTGTTACAACATAATAACCACCATCTATCACCAAACTATCTCCTACACCATTAACACTAAAGGTATCAGTGTCAGAAATGGTTGTAGTGTTATATGGAATCGATGCTTTTACAATATACGTTCCAGATTGAGAAATTATGTTCGACAAATCCAATGACCATTGTCCATCAATAGCAGTAGTTGTGTAATCTGTTCCTAAAATGTTTAGTGTTACTGTACCTGAATAATCACTTACTGTCCCTTGAACTGTTACTTGAACGCTATCAGGATCTGTTGTCGTATCTAAAGTAAATGGATCGTTTGTATACGTTGGACAAGAACCTGTAACACAAAACCCACTAATACTTATATTAGGAATAACATCTGGTTCATTTAAATTTGTTTGTGAAGTATTAAACGAAGAAGTAGATGTAGGATTAACATCTGCAAACCCACCAGTCAAGACAAAGAAGTCAGTAATATCTGCAGGATTACCATCCGAATCATCTAACCACTCTTTATTAATAACTGACAAGTTAGCAGCTTGTGATGTTCCATAAAATAGCGCTAATGGAGTTGTTGCTGTAATATCTCGACCAATATTAACTGTATTTAAAGCTGCAATAGGAACTTGATAATCAATAAAAAACTGATTGTTTTCAGCACGTGTTATTCTTACCCCACGAACAGTATCGCTTGAAGCATCATCATTTGTTTCATATATTTTGGCAAATTGTGATCCATCACCATTCGCAACATAAACATAATCATTAAAAGAATCTTTCCCATCAATCCCTACTGTCCCGATTTGTGTTTGGGTAGTTGGGTCCCACAATTGCACTAACCATGCAGTGGATGTATATCCACCTTTACGATCATAAGGGTCACCTTTGACTCGATATCTAAAAAAGATATTCTCATTTGAACTATCAATACTGATATAAATAGTTGGTAAATTACCTACACCAGATGTTAATCCACTTGTCATATCAGAGGGTGTAGGATTTTCTTCACCAGCTGGATCTAGTACAGCCGTGCCATCTGAATATAAATAGGGTAACCAGGCAGTATCTGTTGGCCAAGATACAGGAGTGTATGCATCTGCTGCCATTACTTTAACTAAATTCACATGGTTTGTTAATACTGTCGATAGAATCACTGCAATAATGCTTGTAAAGATATATATTTTTTTCATATATGTAACTTATTTGCCTTTTTATAATATAATTATAGACATTTTATTATACTTATGTACTTTTTTAAAGTCATATGCATCCATTTAAGTAATAAACATATATTTTGTTTTAAACAATAAATATCTACCCGTAAAACGGGTAGTTTTAGTTTCGCCCTATAAGGGCATCTTGCTTACAGTAGCTCTAAAGAGCTATTTGAAGACTGACAACCGTTCTCTCTTACTTACTATCCCTTAAAGGGATCAATGTATTCTCTCTTTGTCATGTTGTCTCGTAATTTGTCTTCTGCTTCTTGGTTTCGAATGTACGCTTCAACTGTTTTCTCATTCAGTCCTACCGTACTTACATAGTATCCCTTCGCCCAGAAGTTTCGGTTTCCTTGTTTATACTTCAAATTGGCGTGTCGATCAAAGATCATCAAGGTGCTTTTACCTTTCAGATAGCCAATGAATCCGGAAACACTTAACTTCGGTGGTATCTTCAGAAGCATATGGATATGGTCGGCACATGCATGTGCCTCTAGTATTTCGACGTCTTTCATTTCACAAAGTCGTCTCAATATTCGTCCAATATCCTCTCTTAATTTCCCATATATGACCTTCCGTCTGTACTTCGGGATGAATACGACGTGATACTTACAATTCCATCTAGTATGTGATAAACTGTTTTCGCTTGAGCTCAAGTTGCCCTCCTTTGGTGTTTAGATTCGGTTGTCAGCCTTTCTAATTCTACCAAAGTGGGCTTTTTTTCTGTTACCACTCTATAAGTCTCTTGTCACACACGCATAGCGTGTGGATTTAAATAAGATTTCTTTTTTAAAAAAGCACACTTTGCGTGTGCTTATAAAATCTACCTTTCAGTATTTATCCAATTAATAATTTCTTTATGCAGATTATCAACTTCACTGCCTTTTATTGATAATCCCTGTCTAACATCTGCATGTGGACAGAGTATTTTAATATCCTTAACACTATTACCTAGACCACTGCCTTCATTCGTACAAAGTGGCAGGATTACCTTTGAACTAAAATCTAAACTTTCTAAAAAAGTAAACATCGGCATTGGCATCGTATTGTACCAATTTGGATAGGCTATAACTATCGTTTCATACTGATCAATTGAATCTATATGATCAAGTAGTTTAGGATGAATATCTTGCTTAAATTCTACGCCAGCCTCTTCCATACATAAATTATAATCATCTTTATAATCATCTAATCTTTCAACTCTAAAGATATCTGCATCAAACTCATCTTCAATATATTTCGCACATTTTTCAGTGTTCCCTGTATCTAACTTTATAATACTGCCTTTGTAGTAATTACTACCTGGTTTCGAGAAATAAACCACTAAGATATTTCGATTCATATCTTGATCTCCTTTATGTTTATATTTTACCTTTTTTAAAGACTAAATAAAAATGAAGTTTCTAACTTGACTTGGAGTTTACTCTAAGGTTTATAGTAATCATAGGAGGTAGTTTATGGAATACGTAAAATTAGGAAAATCAGGTTTAGAAGTTTCTAAGATATGCTTAGGCACAATGGGCATGGGTGATGTTAGTTTAGGGTGGCAACATCAATGGGTCATTGATTATGAAAAAAGTAAAGAAGTTATCAAACATGCATTTGATGTTGGCATTAACTTCATTGATACAGCTAATATTTATTCATTAGGTTCAAGTGAAGAATATGTTGGACGTGCACTAAAAGAATTAGGAATCAGAGATAAAGTTGTATTAGCGACCAAAGTATACATGCCCATGCGAGATGAGCCAAATGCGCGCGGTTTATCACGCAAAGCGATCATGTATGAAGTTGAACAAAGTTTAAGAAGACTTCAAACAGATTATATTGACTTATATATTATTCATCGTTGGGATTATAAAACACCGATTGAAGAAACAATGAAAGCTTTACACGATTTAGTAGAATCAGGAAAAGTACGCTATATTGGTGCTTCTGCAATGTACACTTGGCAATTTCAAAAGGCTCAATATATTGCCGAAAAGAACGGTTGGACTAAATTTATCTCAATGCAAAACCATCATAATTTAATGTATCGCGAAGAAGAAAGAGAAATGGATCATTTCTGTGAAGATAGTGGTGTTGCGACAACCCCATACTCACCTTTAGCTTCTGGTCGTTTAGTTAAAACAAAAGAAGAACATTCTCAGCGTTTTGATACCGATAAAACCCAAGAAAGTAAGTACGGAAAAATGATGGAGGCAGACCAAGTCATCATTGATCGTGTAGCCGAAATTGCTGCCAAGAAAAACGTTAAAAAAGCTCAAATTGCCCTAGCTTGGTTATGGACCAAAAAACCTGTTGTTGCACCGATTATTGGCGCAACTAAACTCAGTCATATTGACGATGCGATAGGTGCATTAGATGTTGTACTAACACAAGATGAAATTGATTATTTAGAAGAAGCTTATGTTCCACATCCAATCATGGGGCAAATTGATTATCGTTAATCACTAAAAAAGACGAGCAAACTCGTCTTTTATGATGGCTAAATCATATTTCTAATTATTCAGCGCCTTTAAAGAATAAAGGTTGTCCAAATTCTTCAACACCATAGCCTGCTATTAAATCTAATGTAGAATCAGATGTAATCCAAGTTTCAAAGCGTTGAGCCGTTTCAACATCCGTGTTATCCACTTTATCAGGATTAACAACCAACACAGAATAAACGTTGATTAAATCTAAACCTTCATTAACTAAGATATCAAGGTTTAAATTTTCCATATTATGAAGATAAGTTGCTAGATCAGTTAAAGTATATGCTTGAAGTTCACTTGCCATAACCAAGGTATCACCCATACCAGCCCCTGCTGATACATAATACGATGTGTCGACAGAAACAGTCTCATAATCTAAACCAGTTAAACTCCAAATTGCTTTTTCTTTACTATGGGTCCCTGAGTTGTCCCCACGAGAAACAAATTGAGCACTTTTTTGCGCATCAAGCGCTGCTAATGCATCTGTTGCGCTCATATCTGAAATACCTGCAGGATCATCTGCTGGTCCCACAATCACAAAGAAATTATGCATAAAGGAAGTTCTTGCGATACCATAACCATCCGCTACAAACGTTTCTTCAGCGGCTGGTGAGTGAACTAAAATCGCATCAGCATCACCATTCATACCAGCTTCAATAGCAGCGCCAGAACCAACTGATACAACTTCTAATGTAATGTTTTCTTCCTCTAATAAATAAGGTCTTAAAAATTCAATTAAACCACTATCATTGACTGATGTTGTGGTTGTTAGACGAAGCGTTTTAGCTTCAGGTAATGTGACTTCTTCTTCAGCAGGCGCTGAAGAACAAGCTGTTAATAAAAATACACTTAATAATAAAACGATTAATTTTTTCATGTTTTATCCCCGTTTCTTAATTAATTTTGGCAGAATCATTAACTTTTAAATGCCCTGCTTTTAATACTCTACAAAATAAACCTTCATATGGTAATAAACTAACACCATAGTTTTCAGTCACAACCGAAGGATGATCTTCTTTTCCAATTTGTGTAACTTCAACCACAACATCATTCATTTGAATTTGTGTGCCTATACCAATTTTCGAAAAATCAAGTCCATCAATCATAATGTTTTCCGCAAAACTACCGGGACGTAAACCTAGTTCAGGATTCTTACTCTTGATAAGCATGTAACTTTGATAATTTAATATGGTAATTTGTCTTCCCCAATCACCAGAGTGTCCATCACCAAGAATACCTTCTAGATTTATGTCTACCTCATTAACGGCTTCTTTTAATTTCCCCCTTTCTTTTGAAATACTAATTGATTTGATTTGCCCCATATTTAGGCTCCTTTCGTTTGACTGATTTTTTTATTTTGAATCTTTAAAAGATTTGCATTTTCAAAATAAGATTTTTGATCATGACTAATGAGTAAGATTGTTTTATCAATCGATTTTTCTTTTAATAGTTCATAGACTTTATGTCTAATACTTGTATCTAAGTGAGCTGTTGGTTCATCTAAGAGATAAACTTCAGCTGGATAACTAAAACTACGTGCTAAACTAACAATTTGTTTTTCTCCTCCAGATAAAACTTTGACATCTTGTTCAACTAAATCTAATGCATCAAAACGATCTAATATGCTAAGTGCAACACTTTGATCATTGAAATTATCTTTTACTTTTTTCTTAAACAGAAAGATGGATTGGGGTTGATAAATCCATTTAATTTTTAATTCTGGTAAATAATCATAAACCAGTGCCCTAAGCAGGCTTGTCTTACCACTTCCATTAGATCCTATAATGACATTCAACTTTTGTTCTTCTAATTGAAGTGTTGCTTCCTCTAATAAAACTTTATTTTCAAAAGCAAGATTAATATTTGAAAACTCAATCATCTTGATTCCCCTTTAAAAAATAGTGGGCTGACGCTTGTATACTCAAAGAAATAAGCAATAAAGCTAAGCCTAAAATCAAACCTGTTTCATAGTTTCCCTGACGTGTTTCTAAAACAATTGCGGTCGTCATTACACGTGTTTTAAAACGAATATTCCCTCCGACCATCATGACCGCTCCAACTTCAGATATCGCTCGTCCAAAGCCTAACAACATAGCTATAAGAATGGTGGTTTTAATTTCTTTAATCAACATTGAATATCGTTTTAAACCGTAGATATGCAAACCATCACAAACTTCACCAAAATCATTTCGAATGGTGATGACACTTGGAATAATCGTCACCGTCACTAATGGTAAAACGAGTATAAATTGCGCAATAATGATAGCAGTCGTTGTATATAAAAGCCTTAAATCACCTAAAGGTCCAGCATTGGACAGAAGTAAGAAAATACTAACCCCGGCAATGACTGGTGGAAGTGAAGCAAGGGTGGAAAGAATCGGTCTAATCCGTTTTGCCCACTTATGTGTTTTTGTCCCTAGATATAAACCTAAAGGAATCGCAAAAATACTCGCCAACAAAGTTGCACTCATTGAAACATATAGACTTGTAAAGATGATTTGAAGAATTTCCATAAATTAGTCTGTTCTTGCACACTCACTTGCTGATCCAATTAAAATGTCTAAACCATGTTTAAGGGGTTCTAAAATAAATTCAACGGATTCAATCACAGCCTTAGGTGAACCAGGTAAGGTAATCACTAAAGTATTTTTTCGTATCCCTGAAATAGCTCGTGACAACATCGCTTTTTTAGTGATGGTCATACTATAAGCACGAATTGCTTCAGATATACCAGGTACTTGTTTATCAAGTAATGGACTTAAAGCTTCAGGTGTCACATCACGAACTGAAAAACCAGTCCCACCAGAAATAAAACATAAATCAACTTTTTCATCATCACAAATTCGCTTAATTTCTCTTTGAAGATCGTCAATCTCATCAGGTACAATCACAGTTGAAATACACTCAAAAATTTTTTCATCTAAACACGATTGAATAGCATCAATCCCTTTGTCTTCTCTTTCACCAGTGCTTGCTTTATCACTTGAAATAATAATGGAATATCTGTACATATCACTCTCCTAAGTGAGTTTAATTTCACCTTCATTTAAAATCTGATATTCATAAACTTCTGTTATCAAAGGACAAGTTTTATGTTTATCAAAATACTGACAACCTTCTTTTTGATGACAAAGTTTACCCTTTTCTTTAAGTCTTAATTCAACTGAATTGATCTTTAATGTTGTTTCTAACTTTAAATTTGAAAATGTGATTTGGGGATAAAATTTATTCATGCATAATGCGGAGTCTTTAACATTCATCATCTCTTCATAGATTTGATCACTCATTAAGATAAGTGAGCCATCTTGATGTTTATCACCCACTAAACCATCTAAACTAACAAAACAGTGATTAAGTTCACGGATTAATTTATCTTTTATGAGAATCTTTTTAATCTTGAGATCGCTCATAATGACCAGATTTTCCGCCCTGTTTCTCAAGTAGATAAATATCATCGATGCGCATACTTTTATTTAAGGATTTTGCCATATCATAGATGGTTAGTGCGCAAACAGATGCACCACTTAAGGCTTCCATCTCAACACCTGTTTTACCAAAACAATGTACTTCACATTCAATTCTTATTTCTCGTTTTTCATCATTTGGATAAAATTGGATATCCACAGATGTAATCATCAAAGGATGTGCCATTGGAATTAAACTGGATGTTTGTTTAACTGCTTGAATACCCGCTACTTGAGCAATCGCTAAGGCGTCCCCTTTTTTAAGACGTTGATGAATAATGGCTTCATAAGCTTTAGCATTCATGCTTATTTTCGCTTGAGCTACTGCGATACGTTGTGTTTCATTTTTATTTGAGACATCAACCATCTTGCCATGTCCTTGATTATTTAAATGTGTTAACTCCATCTTAGCCTCCAATTTTATTCATCGTTCTTACGATATATTTATGTTGATCTAATAAATGTTTCTCTGGTTTGATTTCAACGACTGTTTGTATTAGCGCATCAATATCGTCACCTTTTCTTAACGCTTCTTTTAAATCAATTTCAATATCTGAGTGTAAGCAAGGTCTCAGTTTACCATCTGATGTAAGACGCATGCGATTACAATTTGCACAAAAATTACAGGATAATGGTGAGATTAAACCCACTCTTCCCCTGCCATCTTTACATTGATAGTAACTTGCTGGTGATGACATATCTTCGGCTTTTACTGCTTTTAAATTGGGATGGTTCTTTAAGATTAATTGATTACTATAAAAGTATTTTTTCGCATAGTCAGCCGTTTCACCAATGGGCATTAGTTCAATGAATCGCACATCAAAACCTTCATCAATGGTCAATTGAATAAAATCATCGATCTCATCATCATTAATGCCTTTATTAATAACGCAGTTTATCTTGATACCTAAGCCAACTTTTTTAGCTTCTTCTATACCTTTATATACGTCTTCCAATTTCCCACCACGAGTAATCCATGAAAAACGATCTGACTTTAAACTATCTAAACTAATATTGACTCGATTTAATCCAGCATCTTTTAATTCTTTTGCCTTATCTTTTAAAAGTGCTGCATTCGTCGTAAGCGCAATATCATTGACTTCTTTGTGACTTGAAATCATTTTTATTAAACTCACTACATCTTTTCTTACTAAGGGTTCACCACCTGTTAGTCTTATTTTAGTCACACCCAATTTCACAAAATGTGAAACTAAAGTTGATATTTCTTCAAAACTTAATAAGTCTTCATGTGAAATTGATTCAATCCCATCTTCTGGCATGCAATATTGACATCTAAAATTGCATCGATCAGTAATCGAAATTCTTAGGTATCTTAAATCACGTCCAAAAGAATCAATCATAAATCAAGTGCCCGTCCGGCTTCGACAATTTTATATCCACCTAATTTGTATAATTGTTCATGAAAAGATTCACTCTTTAAGACTTCTATAAAGGCTTGGATATCTGCATCATATAGTTCATTTTTATAGACCACAAAATCATAGTCTTCTTCACCTACTTCAATAAAGTCACAGTTCATCACTTGTGCAGCTGAATAAACACCTAAACCACAATCTGCTTCATTTGATGCAACAGCTGCCGCAACGGCTAGATGAGTTGATACTTCTTTACCGTACCCTTCAATTTCATCTACATTTATATTTTCTTTGTTAAGTAAATAATCTAAAAGGACACGAGTACCTGAACCTTTTTGTCGATTAATAAAATTTGTTCGTTTTAAATCTCTGATATCTTTGATATTTAAAGGATTTCCTTTTTGTACAATCAAACCTTGAATTCGTTTAACACCTTTAATTAAAACAATATCTTCTTTAAATAATGGTTTAATACTTGATTGGTTATAGCTTCCTTCTTTATCCAATAAATGTGACATTGCCAATTTAGATTCATGTTTACTTAAAGCTAAAATACCTGCATATGATCCAACATGAATGCTTGATAAATGTGTTTCAGATCCTCTTGCCTTTAAAGCATTTTTAATTAAATCCATTAGTAAGTCATGTGATCCAATCGCCACTAATGTGTTATCAATCTCTGTAATAGGTTTATTTAACTGAACATGTACTAGATCATTTGCTTTGATCCCTTCTGAGTTTTGTTCAATTAAGGCATAACCATCACTTTTAATAACTGACATCATCATGCCAGCACCTCGTGCTAAGGGTGTTGCGACATATTCATCATTTAATTTGGCAACTTTTACTCTGATATATTCTTTGCTTTTTAAACTAGAAATGATCGTTCTACTACTCCGTGCGTTAAGTTCAACTTTACGCTCGAGTGGACGATGATTAAGTTCTAATAAATAAGGATAAATGAACTCTTCAAAAATAATATGTGCTGATACTGGAAAACCTGGTACACCAAAAACAATTTGACTGTTAATTTCACCTAAGATTGCAGGTTTTCCTGGTTTAATCGCAATGCCATGGACTGCCACTGTTCCCAATTTTTCAATAATGGATGACGTATAATCATCACGCCCTGCACTAGAGCCAGCATTAATTAAAACGACATCATTTTCTTTTAATGCTTGTTTTAAAATAGCTTCAATTTTTTCTGGAATATCAGGTACAATTGGATAAGTTGTTGGGATTGCTTTAGCTTTTTTAGCCCAAGAAGCAAATAAATAGGAATTAGATTCAATAATATCTGCCTCATCTGATAAATCATCAATATTCTTTATTTCATCCCCACTTGGAATAATGCCAAGTTTTACTTGTTTATAGACCGTTACAGTTTTTACGTGACTTGCGATTAAGACCGATAAATCCATCACATCTAAAACATGTTCCATCGGAAATATTAGCTCACCTTGTACTACATCTTCACCAATTGGTCTCACATTTTCATATGGGACAACAGCTTTAATAATTTTTATGCCTTCTTCAGTTTCAATACAATCCTCAGCCATAATTACGGCATCATAAGGTGCTTTGATGATATCACCTGTATCAATGACTTGATAATCATCTGTTTTAAGCAATAGTGGTTGATGATCGCTTGCTTTTTGAGTGATTGATGATTTAACTGATATCCCATCCATGGCTGCACTAGGAAAAGCAGGTACACTTTTATTCGCAAAAATTGCCTTACTTAAAACACGATCATAAGCATCTTTTGTTTGTATAATTTCAGTTTGAACTGATTTTATTTGAGTTTGTTTTAATCTAAAAAATTTTTCATGTGCTTCTTCTAAGCTAACACTTTTTAAATATAGATTTCGTCCCATTTTAACCTCCCCTTACCATATATAACAATCCACAATACTATCTTTAGGATAACCCTCATGATTACGTGGAATAATCACATAGGCATCTGCCTTTTTAAGGGTCGAAATTAAACCTGACTTTGTATAAAGTGGTAGTGCCAATTTATTTCCATTATCTTCTTTTAATTGAACATAAATCGTTGTTTCACGACCAGGTGAGCCAATAATATTGTTTGTGAGTTTTGCTTGTATCTTTAAAGGTTTTTGTTGGTACGCTAAATCATAAGCTTTTAAAATGACTTCACGCAAAACAGTTAAAGCACTAACCGGTTGTCCAGGTAATCCCACCATTAAACAATCTTGTGATGCGCCAAGAATTGTAGGTTTACCTGGTTTAATCGCAACACCATGAACAAATACACCTGGGTCACCGCAATAATTGATGACCTCAGCTGTATAATCTTTTTCACCTTGAGAACTACCACCTGAAATGATGATTAAATCCACAAGTTCTCGATATTTAATTAAGGTGTTTTGTAGTTTTACTTGATCATCCTGAATAAGCATGCTTTCTACAACCTGAAAACCATAATCATTCAACATACTTTTGACTACAGGCATATTCACATCATGCACTTGACCAATTTGTGCTTTCTTTTCAACTTCTATAACTTCTTCACCGGTTGAAATAACTAAAGCTTTAAGTGGTGAAAAAACTTCAATCTCATTTACACCACAGGCTGCACAAAAACCAATGTCTGAGTGATGCATTGAATGATAAGGAAGAAATAAAATCTCATTCTCTTTCGCATCATCACCTAACCAAATAACATTTTCATTCTCAGATACAGCTTTATAAAAGAGGATATTTTCACCAAACAGTTCACTATACTCTATCATCACAACCGCATTAGCACCCTTAGGTAACATTGCACCAGTCATGACTTTAATACATTCACCTTTTTTTAATTCCAATGAGGTATTTTCACCCATTTGGATTTCTCCACCATAACGTAATACAGATGGCATTGCCTCACTTGCCCCAAAGGTCTCTGAAGCAATTACAGCATAGCCATCTACGGTACTACGATTAAAATTAGGTACGTTTTCTTGTGAAATAATATTGCTTGATAAAATACGTGAAAAAGAATCTGCAATATTAACAGTTTCTTTTCGTTTTAAATGATGTTTGACTATAAAATCAGTGCATTGTTTGACACTTTCGTCCACACTGACAACAGACAAAAGGTTTATTGACTTAATCATGGTTTTAAAAACCCCCGAAACACTACTTAAATTCTAACACAGAAATTGAAAGCCTTTACATTTTCTTAAATAAAAGTCTAAAATAAATCTATGCATGAAGATGATGTACCTATAAAAAAGGTTTATTTAGAACTCACTCAACGATGTAATTTAAATTGTACAAGTTGTTTCAGACAAAACTGGGACTTTGCGCAAACACAGATGAGTGATGAGCTATTTGATAAAACAAATAATCATTTACACGACATAGAGAGCTTAGAAGAAATTGTTTTAGGTGGAATCGGAGAACCGACTTTTCATCCCAAGTTTTTAGAATGGGTTGATTTATTAGCAGATGTAAAATTAACCATTACATCAAATGCTTATCATTGGTCAGATGAAATCATTGAAGTCTTAGCTTCAAAATTTGATCGTGTTGTCATTTCTGTTGATGGTCATGAAGACACCTTTAAAATCATTCGTGGTTTTGATTTTTCAATCATGGAAGAAAATGTTCGAAAATTGGTCAAAAGACGCAATGAACTAAAACGAGATCATCCTTTTGTGATTGCTCAAGCAGTGATTAGTGAATACAACGTTGATGAGATTGAAACACTCATACCACGTTTATCTTCAATGGGTTATATGCAGATCATTCTTTCTAATTTATTACCTCAAAATGAACTTGATAAAGATAAAATTTTATATAAACTTTACGATAATACACGTATGAAGTCATATCGAAATAAATGGTTAAATAAAGCGATGTCTTCTAAACTTCAAATCAAATTTCCAGCCATTGAACTTAAAACAGAGCGTAAATGTCGCTTTGTATATGATGGAACAATGACTATTAATAGTGATGGCCATATTGCGCCGTGTTATCGCTTTGCCCATCCTAGTATTGAATATGTATTTGGACGTCGCAAACAAGTCTATGAAGTTAGTTATGGAAACATAACTGAATCTAGCATCAACGATATTTGGCACTCAAAACTTTATACAGATCTAAGAATTCAAAACTTACGCAATCAATTCCCTTCTTGTCCTGATTGTGACTATGTTAATTGTTGCGACTATGTAAATGATTCACTTTGCGATTGTAAAGGACAAAATCCATCATGTGCAGATTGTTTATGGACAAGAGATTTTGTACAGTGTATTTGATTTCATATTCCTTCATTGGCTAATTGTTAGGAAAAATTGAAAAACAGGTATACATTAAATAAGAAAGCGTTCAAAATTTGAAAACACTCTCCTAGGCTGTGTAACTTAGAAAGAGTGTTTTATTTGTTTAATCTACTTCTTCTTATAAAAGATGGAATAGACAACGCCTTAGACAGAAAAGATTAATATTAATACTTGTATTAATATATCCATAACTCCAATCAACTTAATGGTGGAACAATCAGTATGTTTATCTACACCTTATATATATGATTTTAATTGTGTTTTTCCTAATTTTTTAAAAACAAGATTGCATTGTGAATGTAAGCGCTTTATAATATAAATAGTTCCGAGACTATAATAACTCTAGAGAGTTATATAGCCCGATAGGCTGAATTGGTGACAGTTCAACCTCCCATCTTGGAAAGGGACGCTGATTTCAGAGCGTGACCCTTCCCGAAACAACACTTAATCAAGGGTCACGTCCCTTGATTTTTTTGTGACATGAGGAGGTACATAAATGTCAAGTTATAATTTAAAGATGCTAAGAGTTAATCTAAGTGATGGATCAATTAAAACCGAAGCTTTGGATGAAAAATTAGCACGAAAATTCATTGGTGGTCGTGGTCTAGGTACCAAAATACTAATGGATGAAGGCGTTGCCAAAGTTGAACCATTATCAGCAGATAATAAGCTAGTTTTCATTAATGGTCCACTCACTGGTGTCAACGTTCCTACTGGTGGTCGTTATATGGTTGTGACAAAATCACCACTCAACAACATGATTGCTAGTTCAAATTCTGGAGGTGTTTGGGGTGCTCGCCTTAAATACGCTGGATATGATGCATTAATCGTTGAAGGTGCTTCTGATAAACCAGTTTATATGGTCATTGATGATGATCATGTTGAATTAAAAGATGCAGCTGATTTATGGGGTAAAACATCCGAAGTTGTTGAAGAAGAACTCAAAGCTGAATATGGCAAAGATGCTTCTGTTGTTAATATTGGTCCTGCTGGTGAAAATCTATCCTTAATTGCAGCCATTATGAATGAAGCAGATCGTGCTGCTGGTCGTGGTGGTGTTGGAGCTGTTATGGGTTTTAAAAAACTTAAAGCAATTGTTTGTTCATCGAAACGCAATGTTATTGAACCTGAAGACAAAGATGCATTAAGAGAAGCAGTAACTAACGGATTAAAGCTCATTCGTGAAAATGGAGTTACTGGTCAAGGTTTACCAACCTATGGTACAGCTGTTTTAGTTAATATCATCAATAATATTGGATCCTTCCCTACTAAAAACTGGCAAGAATCACAATTTGCTGATGCCGATAATATTTCTGGTGAAACCTTACAAGAAAAACACTTAGTTAAACAAGGTTTCTGTCATAGATGTCCAATCGGTTGTGGCCGTGTTATTAAACTCGGTGATAAAGTGGTTGGCGGTCCAGAATATGAACCTATTTGGGCATATGGCGCTAACTGTGCAGTTGATGATTTAGAAGCGATTAATGAAGCTAATTACTATGCTAATGAAATGGGGCTAGATGCCATTGGCGCGCCTACGACCATTGCTGCTGCAATGGAACTTTACCAAAAAGGTTACATTAAAGACGAAGATTGTGATGGTGTTCCACTTGTGTGGGGTAGTTCAAAAGCCATCATTGAATGGACTAAACGCATGGGGACTCAAGAAAGTATGCTTGCTAAACTCATGGCTCAAGGATCCTATCGTTTATGTGAACATTACGGTGTTCCTGAACTTTCAATGTCTGTTAAAAAACAAGAAATGCCTGCCTATGATGCGCGTGGTATCCAAGGGATTGGGATTACTTATGCAACTTCTAATCGCGGTGCATGTCACGTACGTGGTTACATGATTTCTCCTGAAGTCTTAGGTTTACCTCAACCTTTAGATCGTTTCGCAACTGATGATAAAGCTGTTTGGACTAAGATTTTCCAAGATTTAACGGCTGTTATCGATTCAAGCGGTATGTGTCTCTTTACTTCATTTGCACTTGGTGCACCTGAATATGCAGCAATGATTAATGCCGCAACAGGAACAAATCACAGTGTTGAAGAACTTCTAGAAATTGGTGAACGTATCTATAATATTGAACGCTTATTTAATAAAGAAGCTGGTATGAAACCGGAAGATGATACTTTACCAAAACGTATTCTCAATGAACCAATTCCAGATGGTCCTTCAAAAGGTGAAGTAAGTAAACTAAATATTACCTTACCGCAATATTATGAAGCACGCGGTTGGGTCAATGCCTTCCCTACGGAAGAAACCCTCAAACGTTTAGATTTACTATGATAAAATTAAGGGAGAGAAAATCTCCCTTTCTTATACTTGGAGGTTGTTATGGTTGAAGTCCGACTATTCGCATACTTTAGAGATAATCGTGGAAAAATACTTTTCTTAGATGAAAAAGAATTCCCTACTCCACAAGCCTTATTAGATCATTTGAAAATCAATTTGGAAGATGTCCAAATTCTTTTAGTGAATGGTCGTCATAATAAAGCTGATACGATTTTAAAAGATCAAGATATTGTCGCTTTCTTCCCTCCTGTTGCAGGTGGATGATGAAAAGATATTTAAAAAATAAATCTACTATATCTGAATTAAATCAAAAAAAACTTTTAGAATCTCATGTGTTAATTTGTGGTTGTGGTGGATTAGGCGGCCATATTGCCCATAGTTTAGTGAGATTGGGTGTTGGGGAATTAACAGTTATTGATCATGATGTTTTTGATGAAACAAATTTAAATCGTCAGTGTTTTTCAAACACAGAAAATTTAAATCAAAATAAAATTGATGTTATTAAGGAAGAATGTTTAAAAATTAATCCTGCTTGCATCATTCACACTTATACGGATTATCTAGATTTCAATGATTTAAAACTTCCACTTTCAAATATTGATGTCATCGTTGATGCTTTAGATAACTTTAGTTTATCTTTAGCATTTGAAAAACTTAATTTAGATATTCCCATTGTTTCTGGGATGATAAGCTCTTGGTTTGCTTATATTACTGTTTCCACAAATGAACATCGAAATATATCAAAACTTGGTGATACTTTTGAAAAAGGATCCGAGTTAGACTTAGGAAACATTGTGATGGTCGCAAATACCTGCGCTCAAATACAAAGTATGTTTGTCTATAAAATATTATCTAATGAATTTAATGATTTTGATGGATTCTACTATTTAGATTTAAACGAATTAGAGCTAGAATTTATAAGCCTAAAATAAAAGACGATTGCTCGTCTTTTTGATTATTCAGTTGTAGTAGATGTACTTCCTGTATAAGTATCATCACTAGGGAATTCGCCATCTGGAGGAGTTGGTCTTTCGCCATCAAATCCTTCTGGTGGTGTACCTCTTTCAGGTCTTGTTCCATCTGTTGATGCAAAGTTTTCTGAACCTTTCTCAGTTTCTACAAAAGCTTCAACTTCACTGCCATCTTCATCTAATGACCATTCGTTACTTTCAGTGTTTTCAGATAAAGCTAATGTATCATCACTCACTTCTTCATTATTGATATAGGCGTTGATTTCATCCATGTTTGTTAAACCTAAGAAGATTAAGCTAACTGCAACAAATGTACCAAACACAATTAATATTTTTTTCATTATTTTTCTCCTTGCATGCCTTAAGCATAAATGAAGTATAAATAATGAATGTGGCTTAAATATGTCCTTTATATGTCTATTTTATTTTTCTACATCATTAACAGATCGATAGATAATTAACATTAACCAAACAAGAGCTACACTTAATAAGATATGGGATAATCCAGCAATTCCAGCGATCATTCCATCCATACTTGAACTTAATTGTGTTTTTAAAACTTGTAGTGTTCCTCTAATTGTATTCATTAGTAATAAAAACCAAACACCAGTGACATAAAGTATCCAAGCAAGATCAAATTTGATTCGACTTTGTAGATTATAATTTTTATCTAATACAAGGATTAATAAGGAAAACATAGTTCCAAGTACAATCGCATGAGTATGTAAACTTGAAAGCACTGTATAACCTTCAAAATCTAATGTACGAGTTAATTCTCTAAAATATAAACCTGATAATAATCCAAAGATTAAATAAGCAAAAGCGTTTTTCACAAATTTCATAGATTTCCCTCTTTTCGTTTTTACTTTGAATTTTTGAAATCTAAAAGTCAATTAAAGTGACTACAACAAAGCGTATAATAAAGATGGATACGACGAAGATATGGAGTCATTTGTCCAGAATATGAAAACTTATGAAAATTTTTAGAAACAAAACTGTATTTTTTTCATTTTATGGTATAATTCTAACAATCAAATAAGGAATAATGATTGAAATGAAGACACTTGAAGAAGCACGCATTCAAATAGATATCATTGATCGAGAAATGGCTCGATTATTTGAAGAGCGTATGCAAGTTGTAGAAGATGTGGTTGCCTACAAGATGGCTAACAATCTTCAAGTCTTAGATTCATCACGCGAGAAACAAGTCATTGATAAAAATAAGGCTTATATTCAGCATGCAGAATTTGAGCCTTTTTATGTTGAATTCATTACTTATTTAATGAGCTTATCTCGCAAACATCAGCATCAATTATCATCCAAAGAAGTCATTGGTTTTCAAGGAACAGAAGGTGCTTTCTCACATATCGCTTTAAATCGATTATTTAAAGATCAACAAGTTAAGTCTTATAAAACTTTTGAAGAAGTCGTTTTGGCTGTTTTAAATGATGAAGTCGAAAAAGCAGTTTTGCCTTTTGAAAATTCATACACTGGTGAAGTCGGCGAAGTTTTAGACCTACTATATAAATATGATGTCATGATTAGTGATATTTATGATTTAAAAATTGATCAAAATTTATTAGCTGTAAAAGGCGCAGACATTAAAGATATTAAACAAGTTTACTCACATGAACAAGCACTAAATCAATCTAAACATTTCTTAAGCATGTACCCCGTTGAACTCATTCCGTATCCTAATACAGCACTAGCGGCTAAGTTTGTTAGTGAAACAAATGATAAATCTAAAGCTGCTGTCGCATCATTAGAGACTGCTGAACTTTATAACTTGGACGTGCTAGTTAAAAATATAAATACATCTGAAGATAATACAACCCGTTTTATTGTGATTTCTAAAAAGGGATCAGACGAAGGTAATCGTATGTCATTTATCTTTACTACAGATCACCACGCAGGTTCACTCGCTAAAGTTATCAATGCGATTAGTGAGCATGGTTTTAACATGGAAAATTTAAAATCACGCGCAATTCATAACCAACCTTGGAAATATTACTTTTACGTTGCATTAGAAGGAAGTCGTCAAAGCGATGAAGCTTTTGCATTGTTTGAAGACTTTAGCCGATATTGCCAAGACTTTAGATATCTAGGCTCTTATACGAAGCAGGAAAATTAACATGAAACTAAACATCAACTTAACTCACACAGATTACGATATTCTTATCGAACCGGGTTGTCTAAACAATGTTTCTCGTTATGTTAATTTACAGAGAAACATTTTTATTATCACAGACACTGGTGTACCAAAAACTTATTTAGATACCCTTCTTTCCCAATGCGAAAATGCATACTATCACATTGTTGATCAAGGTGAAGGTGCAAAAAGTTTTGAAGTCTATGAAACGCTACTTAAAAAACTCTTAGAACTAAAATTCACGCGCAAAGATCTTATCATTGCTTTAGGTGGAGGTGTTATCGGTGATTTATCAGGTTTTGTAGCTGCGACATATATGAGAGGCATTGATTTCATTTCAATCCCAACGACATCTCTATCACAAATTGATAGTAGTATTGGTGGTAAAGTAGCAATTAATGTCGATAAAGTTAAAAACATTGTCGGTGCCTTCTATCATCCTAAAATGGTCTTTATTGATACAGACACCCTTAAGTCTTTACCTCAAAGACATCTAATGGCTGGCTTAGTTGAAGCCGTTAAAGCTGGATTAATCTATGATAAAAAACTCTTTGAACTTTTTGAAGAAGATAATTATCTGGACCATTTAGAAGAAATTATTATTCGTGCTTTACAAGTTAAAAAAGAAGTGGTTCAAATCGATGAGAAAGAACAAAACTTACGTAAAATCTTAAACTTTGGACATACCATAGGTCATGCGATTGAAAGTTACTATAACTTAAGTGAACTCTATCATGGCGAATGTGTTGCGATTGGTAGTTTGGCGATGTTGGAGGATGAAAATCTAAAACAGCGAGTCATCAAAGTTTATGAAAAAATGGGTCTAAAAACTTCTGTTGAATTTGATTCAGATACTATTTATCAACTAATGTTGAAGGATAAAAAAGCAACTAAGAATAATATCACTGTTGTCACTGTAAAACATTGTGGCAAAGCAGAACTCAAAGATATTGAATTTGAAGAACTCAAATCCTATATCGCAAAACTCTAAAGGAGACCAATTATGAAAAGCAGTTTCGGAAAAAACTTACATATCAGTCTATTTGGCGAATCTCATTCAGATGGTATAGGTGTTGTCATTGATGGCTTAGCACCTGGGATAGAACTTGATTTAGATCTAGTGCGCGCCAAATTAAACCTACGTAAGCCTAAAGGTAAAATATCAACTCAAAGACATGAAGCCGATGAGTTTAGAATCTTAAGTGGTTATTTTAACGGTTATACCACTGGTACACCTTTAAGTATCATTATTGAAAACAAAAGCCAACATTCTAAAGATTATGAAAAAACAAAAGATCTCATGAGACCATCACACGCTGATTACACAGCTCATGTGAAATATCAAGGTTTCCAAGATTATCGTGGTGGAGGTCACTTCTCTGGTAGAATTACTGCACCACTTGTGGCGGCAGGTGCGATCTGCACCCAAATCTTAGAATCTAAAGGGATTGTTATTGGTACTCATATCACTCAATTAGCTGATATTCATGATGAAGCTTTCTCAAATGATGAAAAAGTTTTAGAAAAACAACTCAAAGACTTATCGCTCAAATACTTCCCTACATTAAATACTGAAGTCGAAACTGAAATGGTCTCACGAATTGAAACGATGCAGTCAGTTGGCGATAGTATTGGTGGTATCTTAGAATCAGTTGTACTCAATATGCCAGCCGGTATTGGTGAACCTTTCTTTAATTCAATCGAAAGTAGACTAGCTCAACTTATTTATTCAATCCCTGCCATCAAAGGTATTGAATTTGGTTCAGGCTTTGATTTAGTGAATATGCAAGGATCAGAATCCAATGATCCATTTGTTTACGATGATGGTGTTAAAACAAAGACTAATCATATGGGTGGTATCAATGGTGGCATCTCTAATGGTATGCCAATAGTGATTAAATCAGTGGTTAAGCCAACCTCATCAATTTATAAGAAACAAGAAACAGTTAATATTCAAACACATGAAAATACCCTTCTACAAATTGAAGGAAGACATGATCCAGCGATTATTCATAGAGCACGTGTTGTCGTTGACTCAATGATTGCGATTGGTTTAGTCGACTTATTTGCTGAACGTTATGGTTACATGTGGATGACACAAAAATAATTTAAAAAGGAGGACATATGGCAATATATGGACTAATTGGTGAAAAGCTATCCCATAGTTTTTCCAAAGGTATACACGAACAATTTGGCTATTATCAATATGATTTATTGCCAATGTCAATCGATGAATTGGATACATTTATGACTGAAAAGACATTTAATGCGGTCAATGTAACAATTCCTTATAAGCAAACCGTCATTCCTTATTGTGATGAACTTGATGAATCTGTTCAAAAAATTGGGGCATCTAATACCATCGTTAATAAAAATGGAAAACTCATTGCTTATAACACAGATTATTATGGTTTTATCTATTCACTTAAAGTGAATAATATTTCCTTAAAAGATAAACACGTTATGATTTTAGGAACTGGTGGGACTTCAAAAACCATACAAGCTGTTTGTGAAAGTCTAGAAGCAAAATCTGTATTTATTGTTTCGCGTAAAGCACATGGAAATTTTATTGATTATGAAACTGCATTAACAAAAATGAACACTCAAGTCATTATCAATGCGACCCCTAGTGGGATGTATCCCAATAATGAAATGAGCCCAATTGATTTAGAAAACTTTAAACAATTGGAAGCATGTGTAGACGTGATTTATAATCCACTTAAAACAAACCTAATCCTTCAAGCTGAAGCTAAAAATATTAAAACCGCAAATGGTTTACTCATGTTAGTGGCACAAGCTAAATTTGCGGCAGATAAATTTTTAGATAAAGTCTTAGATGATGATCTGATTCTTCCTATCTATCAAAACCTACTCAAGGATTATCAAAACATTGTATTAATAGGTATGCCAAGTTCTGGCAAATCCACGATTGGTTTAGAGTTAAGCAAAATCTTTAATAAAAAATTCATCGATATTGATGAAGTCATTGAGACGAACGCACAAGCTAGTATTCCTGAAATCTTTAAGGAATATGGAGAACCTTACTTTAGGTCACTCGAACATGAAGCTGTCCTAAGTACAAGTAAACAAACCAACTTAGTGATCGCAACCGGTGGTGGTAGTATCCTTAACCCTGCCAATGTTCGAGCACTTCAACAAAATGGAATTATTTTCTACATCAATCGTAAACTTGACCAATTAGAAACAAAAGGTCATCGTCCACTATCAAAAGATATGGAAGCTCTAAAAACGATGTATGAAAAGAGATATCCACTCTATATACAGGCAGCTCATATCACAATTGAAAACAATTCGGATATTGAGAGTGCCATCAGTCAAATAAAGGAGAAATTCAATGAAATTTTTAATCATTAATGGACCCAACTTAAATATGTTAGGAATTAGAGAACCTGAAATATATGGGAAAACAACCTATCAAGACTTAGTACAATTTGTTCAATCAACTGCGATTGATTATGATATTGAAATTGAAGTTTATCAAAGTAACCATGAAGGTGCACTTATTGATAAGATTCAATCTGCTTATCAAGTGTTTGATGGGATTATTATTAATCCTGCTGCTTATACGCATACCAGTATTGGAATACTAGATGCTTTAAAAGCAGTTGGCTTACCATGTATTGAAGTTCATCTATCTGATATTTATCAACGCGAAGAATTTAGACATGTATCCTATGCAGGACTTGCTTGTCTTAAAACCTTTGCGGGTGAAGGTATTGAAGGCTATAAATCAGCCTTAGTTTACTTAAAAGAAACATTAGAAAAGAGATAAAATTTATGATTATATCAATGAAAAAAGGAACGCCAAAAGAAGAAGTCATTAAAATGGCGGATTATGCTGAAAGTTTGGGTTTACAAACTCAAATCATTTTCGGTGAAAATCAAAGCATTATTGGATTAATTGGTGATACAACCGTTATTGATCCAAATAACATTATGGCGCATCACAATGTTGAAAATGTTCAACGAGTATCTGCTCCATATAAAAAAGCTAACCGTTTATTCCACCCTGAAGATACTGTTGTAGATGTTGCAGGTGTTAGAGTTGGTGGACAGGAGAAAATTGTCATTATTGGAGGACCATGTTCAATTGAAACTCACGATAATACAATTTCAGTCGCGAAACGAGTTAAAGATGCTGGTGGCGATATGTTACGAGGTGGTGCTTATAAACCTCGTACTTCACCATACTCATTCCAAGGGAATGGTAAAGTAGGTTTAGATTGGATGAATGAAGCAAAAGCTCAAACAAAACTTCCAGTTGTATCAGAGCTTATGGCTGTTGATAAACTTGAAGAATTTGTCGAAAATGTAGACCTTATTCAAATTGGTGCCCGTAATATGCAAAACTTTGATTTACTCAAAGCGGTTGGGAAAACTCAAAAACCTGTTTTATTAAAACGTGGTTTTTCAAATACCATTGAAGAGTGGATTATGTCTGCTGAATATATTATGGCTAATGGTAATCCAAATGTTATTTTATGTGAGCGTGGTATTCGTACCTTTGAAAAATACACCCGTAATACTTTAGATTTAAGTGTTGTTCCTATTATTAAGGAAAGAACTCACTTACCTATTGTGATCGATCCATCCCACGCAACTGGTTATAGAAGACTTGTTGAACCAATTGCTTTAGCGGCAATCGCAGCTGGTGCAGATGGTTTAATTATCGAAGTTCACGAAGACCCTGAAAATGCCTGGTCTGATGGTGAACAAACAGTTACCCCTGAAATGTTTGAAGACATTATTAATAAGGGACGTAAGATTGCTGAAGTTATCGGCAGAAAAATGTAAATAAAAGAGGAAAAAACTTATGATTATATCGATGAAAAAAGGCTGTCCACAATCTGAAATTCAGAAAATGGAAGCATTTATTAAAGAAAAAGGCTGTCAGGTACATCTATCTCAAGGGAAAGATTACACAATTCTAGGTTTAGTTGGTGATACAACTGCGATTGATCCAAATCAAATTTTAGCTCATCAATGGGTGGATGAAGTACGTCGTATTTCAGCACCATATAAAAAAGCAAATCGTTTATTTCACCCTGAAGATACAGTGGTTGATGTAGCCGGAGTAAAAGTTGGTGGTAAAGAAAAAATCGTGATTATTGGTGGACCTTGTTCAATTGAAACACATGACAATACGATTTCTATCGCTGATAAAGTTAAAGCAGCAGGTGGTGATATGTTACGTGGTGGAGCTTATAAACCTCGTACTTCCCCATACTCTTTCCAAGGTAATGGCAAAATTGGTTTAGATTGGATGAATGAGGCTAAACAAAAAACGCATTTACCAGTCGTTTCCGAACTGATGAGTGCTGATAAACTCGATGAATTTATTGAGAACGTTGATTTAATTCAAATTGGTGCGCGTAATATGCAAAACTTTGATTTACTCAAAGCAATTGGTAAAACGAAAAAACCAATTCTTCTTAAACGCGGTTTTTCTAATACGATTGAGGAATGGATTATGTCCGCCGAATATATCATGTCTGAAGGAAATCCTAACGTCATATTATGTGAGCGTGGGATTCGTACCTTTGAAAAATATACACGTAACACTTTAGATTTAAGCGTAGTTCCAATTATTAAAGCACGCACGCACTTACCTATTGTGATTGATCCTTCACATGCGACAGGTTATAGAGATTTAGTTGAACCAATTGCTTTAGCGGCCATTGCGGCAGGTTGTGATGGTTTAATCATTGAAGTTCATGAAGACCCTGAAAATGCATGGTCTGATGGTGAACAAACCGTGACACCAAAAATGTTTGAAGATATTATTACTAAAGGTAAACAAATCGCCAAAGTTATTGGCCGAGATATGTAATGAAAGCTTATATTAAGCCTTCACTTCCACAAGGTACTGTAACGATACCACCATCTAAAAGTATTGCCCATCGTGCAATCATTTGTGCATGTTTAGCAGATGGACATAGTACAGTACACAATATCGATACATCTGATGATATGTTTGCGACCATTAATGCAATGGAAAGTGTCGGAGCAAATATTTTAAGAGAAGGTAAAACGCTTCATATTGATGGTGTAAAAAATCAGATTAAAATGAAAACCTCTGAAATAGATTGTATTGAGTCAGGTTCAACATTACGATTTTTAATTCCCCTCTTTTCACTTGCTAATGAGAAAGTCACTTTTGTCGGGCGTAATCGTTTACTTCATCGTCCACAAAACATCTACGAAAAACTCTTTGAAGAAAGAGCTATTCCTTTTTCGCATACAACAGAAAGAATTACATTAGATGGTGCGCTAAGTGCAGGAGAATATGTCATTGATGGTGATGTGAGTTCTCAATTTATCACTGGTTTATTATTTACCCTACCATTATTAAATGGTGATTCTACAATTAAAATTAATCCACCTTTTGAATCAAAATCCTATGTTGATTTAACCCTTCAAACATTAGCCGATTTTGGCGTTGAATTAAACTTTGTTGATGATTTGACATTAAGTGTTAAAGGAAACCAAAGCTATAAAGCTCGTGAATACACTGTTGAAGGTGATTTCTCACAATTTGCTTTTTTTGCGACCCTTGCCTCAATTAAAGGTGAACTTGATATTTTAGGAATGAGACATGACTCACTACAAGGTGATAAAGAAATCTTAGACATCTTAAAACGCATGGGATCTAACATTGCTGAAATTGAAAATGGCTATCATGTAAAAGCGTCAAATCTCGAAGCAACTGAAATTGATTTAAGTAATTGTCCTGATTTAGGACCGATTCTTACTGTTGTCGCATCTTACGCTGAAGGTGAAACGCATATTTTCAATGCTGGAAGATTAAGACTTAAAGAATCTGATCGTATCATTTCTATGCAGGAAGAATTAAATAAATTTGGTATTGAAGTAAAAGCTACGGAAGATGAATTATTTATTAAAGGCTCAAAAGATTTGACATGTAACAGTGAATTATTAGGTCATAAAGATCATCGTATTGCGATGGCTTTGACAGTAGCTGGAACATGTTCTAACTCAAGCACAATTATTAATGGTGCTGAATGTGTAAACAAATCATACCCAGCTTTCTTTGAAGACTGTCAAAAAGTAAATATTTCACTTACAATTGAAGAAGAGAATTAAGATGAACAAAAATCAAAAGATTCTGATAGTTGGATTAGGTTTAATTGGTGGAGGTTATGCGAAAGCTTTTAAAAAGCATGGTTTCACTGTTTTTGCCTTGGATATCAATCAAGAATCAATTGATTACGCTTTAGAACATAATATTATTGATCAAGGTTCTATTCATAATACTGAATTAATCAGTAAAGCTAATATAATTATTTCTGCTCTCTATCCTCATGCCTTTATTGAATGGGTTAACAAAAACCAGAAACATTTTATGACAGGTGCTTATTTAACTGATGTGAGTGGTGTTAAACAAAACGTTGTAGATCTCATTCAATCTTTCTTAAGAGATGATGTAGAATTCATAGCGGCACATCCAATGGCTGGAAAAGAAGTCAGTGGTGTTCAAAACAGTGACGAGACCATTTTTCTAAAGGCAAACTACATCATTACACCTACTTCAAAAAACACAAGAGCAGGTATTCAAATCGCAAGAGACATAGGCGAAACCATAGGCTTTGCGCGGATTGTAGAACTATCCATCGAAGAACATGACAAAATGATTGGTTTTGTTTCTCAATTGACTCATGTGATTGCGGTAAGCTTAATGAATACAAGTGATAATACGCATTTAAAGGAGTATACAGGTGATTCCTTTAGAGATTTAACCCGTATTGCGAAAATTAACGAACATTTGTGGTCTGAACTATTTCTTTTAAACAAAGACTTTCTAATCCAAGAAATCGAAGATTTTGAAAAAGAACTCAATCGCTTCAAGGAAACATTAATTAATAATGACGTTGATGAAATGAAGCGTCTATTTATTCAATCAACCCAACGTCGAAAAGAATTCAATAAGTAAAATCCCCCATTCTAAAGTGAATAAGGGATTTTTTTGTTGATATGGATTGAATAATGATTTTGAAACATGGAGTTTATCATAGTTCTTAAATACGTATCTAAGTCAAGTTATGGATCGACATTAAACCATAACTGATATCTTCTTTATATTGTAGAAGCCTTCCATCAGATCTTATTTCTTAGTTTTCAAATACCAAACCAACATTAAACAGTGCGTCATCGCAATAATGAATATCGCTCGCTAAAATGATTTTTAGTTCTTTTGGATACACTATTTTATCAGTTCTTGCATCAGTTTGACACGCAGTTAATAGGCTTATGTAAAAGCATAAATCTCTTTTTAATGAAGGTCATGTCACTATCTAATTGACAAAATAATTGAATCACAAGTGATATTATCACAAATTAAAAAGCAGGCACTTTTAATAGTACCTACTATAAGGGTTAATCTCATCGACTTCCTTTTTAAGTATTATCGCTATTTTCATCTTGAATTGCATCATAAATTGCTTCATTTAAGAAATGCTCTTCTTCAACTTCTCTTAGACGTTTATCCACTGCCTTTTCAATTTCATATTCCTTATGTAAACCAGAATTCAAAGATATTACTAAAAGTAACAAAAGAATCGCAAATGGTAGACCTGTAATAACTGACGCTGTTTGTAAAGATGAAAGTCCGCCACCAATTAATAATGTAGCCGCAACAACCCCTTCCATAACAGCCCAAAAAACTCTTTGTGGAACTGGTGAATCCAGTTTACCACCAGAAGTTAAATGATCGACGACCAGTGAACCCGAATCAGATGATGTAACGAAGAACACAATAACTAAAATGATTCCAACGACTGAAAGAACTTGTGTCCAAGGCAAATGTTGAACCATCGCGAATAATGCAATTGCGACATCCGTAGATACTGCTGTTGCGATATTTGCAATCTCATTCATCTCAAGATAGATTGCTGTTCCACCAAAAACACTCATCCATAACAATGACAATAAAGTAGGAACTAATAATACACCTAATATAAACTCACGTACTGTTCTTCCTTTAGAAATACGTGCTATAAACATTCCAACAAATGGTGACCATGAAATCCACCATGACCAATAGAATACAGTCCATGCTCCTTGCCAATTAGTACCACTAAACGTTTCAGTCCATAGACTAATTTTTACAAAGTTAGAAATATAATTACCCACATTTTGTGTGAAGCCACTTAAGATGAAAACAGTTGGTCCAAACACTAAAATAAGAATTAAGAAAATACCTGCAAGCACCATATTAATTTCACTTAATCGCTTGACTCCACTATCTAAACCTAAGACAACAGATGTCGTAGCCATTCCAGTAATAACCACAATTAATATAACTTGAATACTTGTACTCATCTGTATACCAAACAAGAAATTTAGACCAGCATTGACTTGTGCAACTCCAAATCCTAGTGAAGTGGCTAATCCAGCCAAAGTTGCTAAAACAGATAAGATATCAATAACATTTCCCCAGAAACCATAAATTTTATTGCCGATTAATGGGTAAAATACTGAACGAATTGTTAGAGGAAGTCCTTCATTATAAGCAAAGAAAGCTAAGCCTAATCCTACAATTGAATAAATAGCCCATGGATGAACACCCCAGTGAAAAAAAGTTGTCGTCATAGCTGCTTGTGCAGCTGCTGAAGATAATGGATTAATATCACCAAAAAGTGGAGATGGATTCATTAAATGGCTTATAGGCTCGCCTACACTCCAAAATAATAATCCAATACCCATACCCGCACTCAATAACATGGCAAACCAACCAAATCGGCTGAATTCTGGTTTTGACCCTTTACCACCAATGACAATATCGCCATATTTACCAAAAGCGAAATATACTGCTGCGATAATAAAGATATTTGCAGATAAAATAAAGAACCAACCAAAGTTTGTTGTTATTGAACTCATTAAGTTACCAAATATTTGATCCGCTTTAATTGGATAAATAAGTGTTAACGATATAAAAACGATTAACAAGATTGCCGAAACAAATGAAACCTGTGGATGTAAATCAAATCCAAACCCTTTCCAGTTATTTTCACCGGGTTCTTGTCGACCTTCTTCGTCAAATAAAGATGTTGTAGGTCTAATCTGTAATCCTTTGAAAAGATCTCTGTTTTTGACCGCTTTCTTTCTAGCTTCTACTTCAGCTTTATGAAGCTTTTTAGCCAAAATTCTCATTGAAGCTATTTTTTGATGCTTATCTTCATTCATAAATATCTCCTTTTTATCAACAGCAAATAAAAAAATTAATTGTACATAAATTAAAAAGACTTAATATATGATTAATCAGATTTTGATAAATTAATATAACATTCAAAAATGCTGCCTTCAAAGTATACTTTATATATAGAATTGAGTCAAAAATATAAAGATATGCAGATTAAATTTGCGCATATCTATTTGTAAATTGATTAATGGTAGACGGCTTTCCCTTTATGATATTCATCAGAAGAATAGAGTTTACATTCTTGAACAACTCTGTCAATTTCATCACGATGTTGGTATATAACTTCAAACATATCTGCGGATATCTTAGGGGCAACTTCACCCCTTATAATATTAAATGCTTTTTCAACCGGTAGTCCTTCACGATAAGGACGATCTTCGAGTAGTGCCGTAATGACATCTGAGAAAGCCAATATTTTAGTTCCTGTATGAACTTCTTGACCACTGATTGCGTGAGGATATCCTGTACCTTGAATGTTTTCATGATGATTGCTTGCCCAATCAACAATATCTTTGAACCATTCAGAATCGTGGAGTTCTTGAAGGATTTGATCAGTAAAATATGGGTGCAATTTAATCATTTGAAATTCTTCATCTGAAAGTTTTCCAGGTTTTTCTATGATCCCTGGATCAATACCTATTTTGCCAATATCGTGGAAATAACCTGCAATTTTTAGTTTTTTGCAGTCTACTTCATTCCATCCGAAATAACCACCGATTAAGGACGCTAATTGAGCAACGGTATATGAATGTGCAGCTGTAAATTGTGATCTAAAATCAACAATCTTAGACATAGTTAAAGCAAACTCTAGAATTAAATCAAAACTCATTTCTACATCAAAGGTAAAATCAAGTTCTTTAAAGAGTTGTTCAATACTCATATTATTCATATCTATCCAGAAGATATCAGATTTAGAAGCTTTCACAAACGCATCAAAAACATCTGGATGAAAAACAGTACCAACTTTGTCTCTGATATGTGATGTAACTTTTTCTTTTTGACCTAAGATAAACTGATCAGGATTAATCATGACATCAACTCTATCTGCTAAATGAATAATAAAACAGGCAAATGGAACTTCACTTTCTAACATTGATTTAGATTTTTCATAATTTATATGATGATGTTTGATAATTTGTGCAATCTCTGAAAAAACATCAAATGTTTGTAACATTCTGTGCCCCATAATACAGTGTGGTTCAGGATTTTCGACATCTTCTTGAATTAGCATATCTCTTTCTTGAACAGACAACGCCCCAATATCATGCAAGGATGCCGCAATCACAAGATTTAGTAATTCATCATTACTCATACCTAGTTGTTTACCAATATGATATGATGCGACCGCAACTCTTCTGTGATGAGACTTTAAAAGATAATTAAAACTATCAATTGCTTTAATCATCGGAACCGCAAGTTCCCTTAGTGTGAATTTTTCCATAAAAGAATTCTCCTAGCTATTGATTATCACCCTATATTTAGTTGGTCTACTTCCTAAATTTATTATAAACCTATTCATATTTTTTAAAAACCATACATTATTTTAAGCTAATGAAACTTTGTGTCTTTATGAATAATGAATGGAAATATGAGACTTTCACTATGCTATAATCATCATGCATGATTACTCTTACACATGTTAATAAAACCTATCAAACCGCAAGTGGTGTTAAAGTTGAAGCCTTAAGAGACATCAATTTAACCTTTCCTGATAAAGGATTGGTTTTTATTTTGGGTAAAAGTGGTAGTGGTAAAAGCACCCTTCTAAATTGCTTAGGAGCCCTAGATCATCTAAGTAGTGGTGAAATACAAATCGATAACATTTCCTTATCTACAGTAAGTGAAAATGAAAAAACAGAGCTTAGAAATCAATTGATTGGCTTTGTATTTCAAGACTTTAATATTATTGATGCCTATAGTGTTGAGATGAATTTAGCCTTTGTTTGTGAACTACAAGGAATGAAAGTTGATCAAGAAAAAATAGATCATCTTCTTGATCTTGTAGGCTTAAAGGATCATAAACATCACTTAGGTTCAGAATTATCAGGTGGTCAAAAACAACGTCTAGCAATTGCTAGAGCTTTAATTAAAGATCCTCAGCTCATTTTAGCTGATGAACCAACGGGTAATTTAGATACAAATACCGCAAAACAGATTCTTGAACTGTTAAAGGAAATCTCTAAAGAAAAACTGATCATTGTCGTAACACATGATCCTGAAGAAGCAGAAGTCTATGGTGATCGATTATTAAGAATTAAAGATGGTGAAGTATTATCAGATCTTATTAAACACGAAAATAAATCAAGTCAAAAAAATCTTAATCTAAAGGATAATCACTTAAGTTTTACGTCTGCATTTAAATATGCTCTTCGACAAATTAAATATCGCACTGGTCAAAATATTATGACCACTGTGATTCTTTCTATTAGTTTAGTTTTACTTTTCTTATTACAGTCTTATCTACAATTTATTCAATTTCCAAATTTGAATGAAAATAGTCTTTTTATGGCGAGTGAATTAGATACTATGGCAAATAATCTACAACGTTATTTGAGTCTAGATAACAGTCTATTTGTCTATACGATTTTAATCCTTATTGTGTCATCTGTATCGTACGTAACTCAAGCTGCTACTATTGATGAAAGACTTAAAGAGTTTTCGATTTATAAAGCCATTGGCGCACGTTTTATAGATATTTGGGTCTTACTGTTTTGGGAGATTAGTATAATTAATCTTTTTTCTATATTAATCGGAATTTTGGGTTCCTTGATGTATGTGATTAATTTAAATCATCACTTCTTTTTTGATGAGGCGATTTTAAGTCTAAATATTCTACTGATACTTTTGTTTAGTTTTATCTTATTAATTGGAACATCTCTATTAAATGTCGTATTACTAAAAATACGATTTAAAAAACACCCATTAATGATGGTCCTTAAAGGTGAGTAAATGATTGAAATAAAAAATGCGTCCAAAATCTATCAATCACAAAGCACCCATCCTTTAAAAGCACTTGATAAAGTTAACTTAACTTTCGGCTCAAAAGGACTGGTTTTTATTCATGGAAAAAGCGGTTCAGGTAAAACTACTCTATTATCAATAATAGGTGGATTAGATAATGCGAATAGCTCAAAGATACTTTTTGATGGCATTGAACTTAAACGTTTTGATGATGAACATTTATCTCGATATCGTAATCAATATATTGGTTTCATTTTCCAAGCTTATCACTTAATATCAGATTTAACTGTTTATGAAAATGTTGCCTTACCTTTAAAACTACAAAAGAAAGCTTATACCGATGAAATTATTTTAAATACTTTAAAAGAAGTTGAACTAGAAGGTTTGGAGCATAGAAAAATATCTGAACTCTCAGGTGGGCAAAAACAAAGAGTTGCCATCGCAAGAGCACTCATAAAAGATCCCGCAATTTTGTGTGCAGATGAACCAACCGGGAATTTAGATTCTGAGACTTCTATTGCGATCTTTAATTTACTTAAGAAATTTTCAAAAAAACGTTTGGTTTTAGTTGTCTCTCATGACACAGAATATGCCCATCAATTTGCAGATCGTATTATTGAAATTGCCGATGGACAAGTCATAGATGATAGTGGAAAAACTTTTGGTAATGATGCAGTTTATCAAAAATATACAAAAGCAGCTAAACTGCCCCTATCATATACAATCAAACTAGGTTTAGGTAACTTATTACATAATAAAGTTAGAATCATAGTAAGTGCCATCATTGTAGCCTTTTTAGTCGCTATTCTAAGCTCCATTTATACCTCTCTATATGCCGATCCAGACATCAATGCACGTGTCATACAAGCGAGTCAACAAGATCAAGTATTAATCACTGAAACTTTTAATTTAAAAAGTATCAATCAATATAATCCAAGTGAAATTATTAAAACCAAAAATATTAATTCAATTGTCCGTGCTCAAATTAATCAAATCGCATTGGATAATCACAGTATCTTTTTCTCTCGCTCACATATTTTAGTCAATGATGAATTATTAAAACTAGAAGATGCAAATATTAAAAATCTTCAAATTGAAGACTGGATGATACGAATGACTAAAAGTGATTTAGATATCCTACAAGACTCTGTATTAAGTTTCACTTCAGCGAGCATTTTAGAAAACAGTTCGAATCTTATAGGTCGATTACCACTGAGTGATGATGAAGTCGTCATTTCAAGTCAACTTCATGATTTAATCGATTCTGAAGAACTTATTATCAATAACTTTGAATCATTTAAAATTGTTGGAATTCTTGAAGAAAATGTAGTGTTGATGAATGGTGAAAACATAGCTCTTCTCAGTAATATTCCCCTTATTTATACAACTGAACCCTTTATACAAGATAATCAGTATACGCGCATTACACAAACTTATGGAATTCGATTTAGTGAAGAGACAAATCTTACGCAGCTTCTTAATGATTTAAAAGACTTAGGAAAAATCAATATCTTCCCTGCAACTGATGATCGCATTAATATTTATTCACGCTATGAATTATCTTTACTGATGGGGATGTTAGTTCCTTTAATGGGATATATTGCATTAATCTTCTTAGGTTATAGCATTAGTCATTCGATTGCTTATCGAAGAAAAACAATTGGCATACTTAGAAGTCTTGGTTGTGGGATGAGGCAAATACAAAGAATCTTCTGGATAGAAGCACTTGTTTTAGGACTTTTAATTTTAGCTTTAGTTATGGTCATGGTACCATCTATGATTGATATTCTTAATTTCGCACTAAAAATGCATTTTATTGATACACATATCTTTTACAGCAATATCGAATTATTTCGTTTTGGTTTTAATCATGTTATTGAAGTTTTCTTGATTCTGATGGCTGTCTTTTTAACGCTTGTCTTTACGTTGACTCACCATATTAATTTATTAGATCCTGCTGAAGTTATTCGCGGTCGATAATTACTGTTTCCAAGAATAGTATTCTTTGTCTTTTTCAAGACTAATTTCTTGTTCATTTCCACTCTCATGAATACTGAATTTCTCATGATTATATAGTGTTTTAAAATCATCAACAGTGATATGAGATCGAGAATTATCATTCATTACAATTATTTTATTTTCTAATAAAATTATATAGAAAAAAGGTTGATTGACTGTTTTAATCACATCTCCCTGTTTTAAATAAACTATAGCTTCATCAATATAGAAAGTCTGCATAGTAATGTTATAACACAGACCAAAAAAAACACCCAAATTATCTTGGGTGTTTTTAAATATTTAATTAAGCCTTTGGAGCATTAACATCATGGATAACAACATATTTGTCATTCCATGAACTCATGATATCAGTTGCTGTTTGAGCACCTAAGCCAGCAGCCATTGTGAACATTGAAGCAGCACCAGTTGCAACACCAGTTACATACTTACCTTCAGCAATGCGTCCTGATTCTGAACCTTCTATCATTAATGTACCAGGTTTAGTTGCGCGTTTGTTTTCAACAACGTTTGCACCAATACCTTCGATATCAATAGAAGCCATACCTGTCGCGAAAACAATAATACCAGCTTCAAATTCTGCATCTTCAGTTTTTACTGTAAATGCACCTGCACTACCTGAAACAGCAGTTACTGTTCCATCTAATAGTTCTACATTTGGATAAGCAGTAGCTCTTTCTTTTAAATCAGCTAGTACATCAACACCTGGTGTTCCTTTTGTTACCCCAGCTGCATTAAATAATTTTGCGATTTTTAAATGTGATTTACCTGAATCAATAACCAATACTTTTTTATCAGCTACAAAAGCTAATTTCTCTGCGCCTGAACCTAGAGTGATCGCTGCAGATAAACCTGAAGCTCCACCACCAATAATAACTACATCATACTTTGACATTTTTAATTTCTCCTAATTTAAATTTCTTATGTGTTTATAACATGTTTTTGATTATATATAAAAAGATTAAAACATGCATTCAATATGCTCATTTTTAATTATTTTTTTCAATCATTGATAAAGAAACTTTATGGCGTTCTAAATCAATATTTATAACAGTTACAGATACAATATCCCCAACAGAAACGACATCATAGACTGATGATACGCGTTCTTTACTTAATTTTGAGATATGAATCAATCCATCATTTTTTAATCCAATATCAACAAATGCACCAAAATCAGTCACATTTCTAACCGTACCTTCTAATTGCATACCAACTGATAAATCTTCTAACTTCACAATATCAGAGTGCAACAAAGGACCATCAAATGACTCACGATAATCTCTAAAAGGATTGGCTAAGATTTGGCAGATATCTGTAATGGTGTAGACATCTGAACTTAATGTATTTGCCAAAACTTCAATTTTCTTTGGGTCTACATTAATATTCATTTCATCACTTAATGATTTGATACCTAAATCTCTCATAAGTTTTAGTGTTAATTCATAGCTCTCTGGATGAATGGCTGTAGCATCTAATTCATTTTTAGCGTGTGTTACACGTAAGAATCCAGCTGCCTGCGTAAATGCCTTTTCACCTAATCCTTTAACTTTTGTGAATTCTTTACGGCTTTTAAATAACCCATTTGTATTACGATAATCCACAATGGATTCAGCAACTTTTTTATTCAGACCAGAAATATGTTGTAAAAGTTCTGGACTAGCTGTGTTAACATCAACCCCAATCCGATTAACTGTTTTTGTTACCGCAAAATCTAAACGTTCTTTAAGACGTGCTGGGGCTAAATCATGTTGATATTGTCCCACCCCAATTGACTTCGGATCAATTTTTATAAGTTCTGATAATGGATCTAATAATCTACGTGCGATAGATACTGCTGATCTCTCTTCGACTTGTAAATCTGGAAATTCTGCTCTTGCGACATCACCTGCACTATAAACAGATGCTCCAGCTTCTGAAACAATCGCATACTGTGCTTTAATATCAGAATTTTCCTTTAAGATGTTCGCAATAAACATTTCAGATTCACGTGATGCTGTTCCATTCCCAATCGCAATTAAATTAATTTGATATTTCTTTAATAGATTGATTGTAATTTTTTTAGCTTCATCAACTTTATTTACAGGTTGATGGGGATAGATTTTATCAATATGTAATAGTTTACCGGTTTGATCTATAACCGCTAATTTACATCCTGTACGATAAGCTGGATCTAAACCAAGAATCTTCGCATCTTTCATCGGTGTTTGTAATAGTAAACTTTCTAAGTTTGATGAGAATACATCAATAGATTTTTCTTGTGCAGTATCGGATAATTCAGATCTAAGTTCTCGTTCAATGCTTGGATAAACCAAACGTTTTAAACCATCTGTAATGGCTTCCTGAATTAAATCATTTACAATACTCTCTTTATGATGAGTTAATTGGTTAAATTGATAACGTGAAAAACGCTCTTTGTTGTAATCTATTGACACATCTAAGACTTTTTCTTTTTCTCCACGATTTATCGCCATTATGCGATGTGGAGCTAAAGTCTTGGCGCGCTCTTGATAGTCATAATAAACTTTATATTTCTTTTCTGGATCTTCAGCTTTTTTCTTTAATTTAACGATCATCTTAGATTCAGTAAAAATCATTTCTCTTATTAAAGATCTTAACTTCGCATCATCACTAACCATTTCCGCAATGATATCTTTCGCGCCTTGTATCGCATCTTCAATTGTTCCAACATTGTCATTTAGATATTTCTTTGCTTCAATTTCAACATCTCCACTTCTAGGAAGTGACAAAATCCACTTTGCTAAAGGTTCTAAACCTTTTTCAATCGCATCGGTAGCTCTTGTTTTTTTCTTTTGTTTATAAGGACGATAAATATCCTCAACTTGTGCTAAAGTTTCACAGGCATCGATTTGTTTAATGAGTTCCTCTGTTAGTTTGCCTTGTGTTTTAATTAAGCGTTTAACATCTTCTTTACGCTCTAAGAGTTTCTTTTGATATTGGTATTGCTCGTCAATATAACGAATTTGTTCTTCATCTAAATTCTTAGTAATTTCTTTACGATATCGTGCAATAAAAGGTATCGTATTACCTTCTTCTAATAAATTGAGCGTGTTTTTGACCTGCGTTGCTGAAATTGCTAATTTGTTAGCAATGGGTTGTATTAATTGTTCCATAAAACCTCTTCTAATATGTGAATCTATTTTATCATTTCAAATAAAAAATATTCCTTATAATCAAGGAATATTTTAAGTTTTCTAAAATAATTTTACATCGAAATCATTAAATAATTCTTTAGTTTCAATGTCTTTAACATCCAACATATCAATCGTTCCAGGATGTCCCATCTTTATATCTTCAACGAATTGTTTTAAATGGTCTTCACTTCCCTGAGCAATACATTCAACATCTCCATCATAAAGGTTTTGTACTGTTCCAGTAACCTGATTGCTGATGGCGGTTGAATGAATAAAATAGCGCATACCGACTCCTTGAACAAAGCCACTTATTCTTATTTTGATTGTTTTTACAGTCTGATTCATATATCTACATTATAAAGCATTCACATTAATTGATAAAATACTATAACTTAAAAAAACAAGCATTTCTGCTTGTCTAAGTTATTTTCTTAAATCAACAATTTTAGTAAGTGTTTTGATAAAACCATTCATGATTTCTAAATCAATTTCCGCGTTATCTTCGCAATCTAATTCATTAAATAGATCTTCAATAGACATGTTCACAATATCATTCCAGAATTTAGCTTTAGATGATACCTCTAAGAAGGCATCATTGACATCGATATCAAAAACACTTCCAGCTTGAGAAGAAATGCGATCAATAATACGATCTGTTTGAACTAAAATATCCAATTTTGGCGCAATCATTGTATCAATGCGATGGGCAAGATGTGTAATATAGCTTCCTTTATTAAAATCTTCAATATGCTCACCTTGGAAGTAATGTGTGTGATGATATTTAATAATTTGCGCAATGTCTTTATATGGTTTGAAATCAACTAACATTTCATAACCTAGATTACAGTGTGCCTCTGATTGAGAATCATCTTCACTCATCGCGATATCTCTTTCTTCTAAAGTTAAAACGCCTAAGTCATGAATAGAGGTTGCGATAACGACATCTCTTAATTCTTTGGCTGAAAGATTCATTTCTTTGCCAATGTAGTAGGCTGCCACTGCACTTCTGCGATGATGATCTTCAACATAATCATTAATCTTGTCCACTAGTTTAATCAATAAAACGGTTAAATCTTTAAATGTTGTTTTTTCCATAATCATTCTCCCTTTTTAATCTAAACTTATTGTACCTTATATTTAAGCTTATAGATACTCATTTGTGACAAATTTCACTAAGTTCTAATAAATGCTATTCCCATACAAAAAACATCATTATTCTAGTCTGCTTTACTTCTTATGATTAATTTAAATCTAATTTTCATTTTTGATTTTTAGATAATAAGAAGTGATTAAAAACAAACAAGTTCCAAGAAGAATAATAATGAAAGGATAAAGATTTATTGATACCTTATCTAATATAATTCCCATTAAAGGAGTTAGTGCACCAAATCCTAAATAGCCGATCATCATTTGTAGACTCATGACTCTACTTATCTTTTGATTTTCAAAAAATTTTGAATTAAGATGCATCATATTTGGATAGATTGGACCAGAACCAAAACCGATAAGAAAAATAAACAAGAAACTTAGATAAGCATTTGAAACATTTATGATTAAAAGAATTGCACCAAGTATTATAAGTAATTCACTTAATTTAATAATCATTTGAGACTTAAAACGGTTTGAAATAAATCCACTGGTAAATCGTCCTGCTGTTAAAGCTAAAAAATATACCATTGTTGCGAGTGCAGATTGTGATAAGTTAAACCCTTTAACTAAATGCATATAACTCGCCACAAAAACACTTAAGAAAGATTCGATGTGCACATAAAACATGAAAATTAAAATACTAGGAATAACCCCTTTTGTTAAGAAAACTTCTTTAACAGAATAATTACCGTGATATTCTTCTTGATGCTCAGTACTTTCTTTAAACCAGTAAGGAAATGTGATTAAAACTAAAAAGGCAATGATTAAAAGAATAATTCCTACAATCATGTAACCAATACGCCATGTATTATATTCTAGAACTTTTGCCATAATAAGTGGACCAGTTGTCACACCAATTCCATAAAAACCATGTAGATAACTCATATGAGAAGCCTTATAGTGAATGGATACATAATGGTTGAGTGATAGATCAATCGCACCTGCCCCAATACCTAACGGGATAGTCAAAAAAACAAGAACCCAAAAGTTTGATACTTGGCTAATTAATATGACTGCAGAACCAGTAAAAATAATACTAATAAAAACAATAACTTTTGTCTGAAAGAAAGCTAATAATTTTGGCGATAAAAAAGTAGACGTTAAAGTGAGCGCATAAGAAGTAGCCGTAATTAAACCCACCATACTCAATTGTTGTTCTAAGTCTACACGCATTAAATTCCATGAAGAACCTAGTAAAGCATCGGGTAAACCTAAAGAGATGAAGGCAATATAAATGATAATTAAAACAATAATCTGATTTGGATGTCTTGATCTAGTCATAATATACTCGTTTTCATTAATGTAATTAATAAAGCATGTACATACTTTTATTAACATTCTAGTCTATTTTATTGAAACACAATTTTCACTTATTAAGTTTAAAAATACCTGTTTTGATATTCTTTTTTCAAAACTTTGTGAATCGTGCACAAAAGTGAAGAAAATTGTTAATATTTTATGGACAAGGAGATTTTATGAACTTAAAAGCAATTATTTTAGATATTGATGGAACATTATATACATCAGAAAAGAAGATTAGTCCTCGTACGCTTAAAGCTTTATTAGCTGCCCAAGATAAGGGTGTTAAATTAATCTTAGCATCAGGCAGACCAGCACGTGTCATGGTTGATGTCGCTAAACAATTAAAAATGAATGAACATGATGGTTTACTCGTTTCCTATAACGGTGCTGCCGTTATTGACTGTCAAACAAATGAACTTCTATTCAATCAAGCCATGACTGTTAAAGAAGTAAAAGCAGTCCTTACTCATTTAGAAAACTTTGATGTCATGCCGATGATTGCTAAAGGTGACACCATGTATGTTAATAATGTCTATAACAACAATATTCACTACAAAGATAAAGATATAAATATCATCCAGTATGAATCACGAGGAGGCAAATATTTGCTCTGCGAGAAAGAAAATCTAGCCGAATTTGCAGATTTTGAACTAAATAAAATCCTTATTGCGGCTGATCCTGATTACTTAACTAAAAACTACGAAAACATAAGAAAACCATTTGAAGGTAAACTTAGTTCGATGTTTACTGCTGCCTTCTATTATGAATTCACTGCTAAAGGCATTGATAAAGGAAATGCACTCAGAAATGTACTCACACCAATGGGTATTGATGCAAAAGATTGTATTGCCTTTGGAGATGGTCAAAACGATATGTCCATTATAGAATTTGCAGGACTGGGTGTGGCTATGGATAACGCCGTGGATGAACTTAAAAACGCTGCCCAGGAAATTACGGCCTCTAACGATAACGATGGTATTGCCCTAGTTGTCGAGAGATATTTGTAGGATATACACCTAAAAGGCGATCATTATGATCGCTTTTTAGTCTAAGTTTGAATTTATCTTTCTATAAGCTTCCAATTTAAACTTTAAATTTTCTTCATTGTTTAAGTTAAAGATACAAGTATATAAAACATCAAAGATATAAAGAAGTGATAAACGTGTCACAAAAGAAGAAATTTTATTGTAGTGATCTTCAAGTAATGGAATTTCAATATTAAATTTCGCATACTTTTTCCATTTATTTTCTGATGATCCAATTAAACAAAAATCTTTTTTCATTTCTCTTAAGATCTCTATGACTTCTTGAGTCGTTTGACCTCTTCCTCCAAACGACATAATGATAGGAAAATGATTAGTATCACTATTGGCTGCAGTAATGCGTTGGAAATAGTTTTCTTCTGGAACATTAACAATTCGTCCAATTTCACTCATTTGAAACTGAAAGTTTTTTGCGAAATAGATGTTTGATGAAGAGGTATAAATATCAATAATGGTATGTGGCTTTATTTGGTTGATAATCTCTAATAATTCGTCAGAATCAAATAAAAACATGGTTTCTTCTAAGGTTTTATTATCGAGTTGTTTGAGATTATAAATGATCTCTTGAATACTATCTGATTCATCTACAGGAAAGTTATAGTCTAAGGTATTTGATTCAATCCCTGTATCCTGTAATGCTGATAACAATTGAAGTTTAAACTCATTAATGCCATTTAATTTTAATTTATCGACTAAACGATAGATTGTAGAGACTGAAACAAATGCCTCAACCGCAATGTCTTTACGTTTTAGTTTAAGAAAACTATCTACATCTTTAAGAATAAAATCAACTAGCGTTTGTTCATTAGGTGTTAAATTTTTTAGTTGTTTCATTTTAGAAATGATATTCATAAAAATATTATATCTTAAATCATGAGCAGCATTTTACCCTCATACTACTTAGCTTATAGATTAAACTAAGTAATCTTTTATGCTGAGAGTGTTAAGATATCTTATATAAATAAAATTATCAATTAGGAGAAAAGAAAATGAAATTCAATTTTGCCCACAATAATTTAAGTTCATTTGATTTAGAGAAAAGTATTAACTTTTATAAAGAAAATTTAGGACTCGTTGAAGTTAAACGTAAAGTTGCAGATGACGAGAGTTTCATTATTGTTTTTCTTGGTGATGGAGAATCAAAGCATAAACTCGAACTAACATGGTTACGTGATTGGGAAAAGCCATATGAACTTGGCGATAATGAAATTCACATTTGTTTTGAAGTTGACGATTATGAAACTGCATATGAATTTCATAAGAAAAACGGTGTGATTTGTTTTGAAAATGTAGATATGGGGCTCTATTTTATTGAGGATCCAGATGGATTTTGGATCGAAATCGTACGTAAAAAATAAATCCTATGAAAACTATAAAAGTTTGGTATCTTTATCACAGTAGTTTTGCATTAAAAATTGATAAAAATTTCATTATTTTCGATTACTTTGAAGATAAACCATTTAATAATAAACAGGGACTCATTGCGGGTGTTATAGATCCACGTGAGATAAGAGATTTGAAAGTTTATGTCTTTTCATCCCATCATCACAGTGACCATTTTAATCCAATTATTTTTAAGTGGCGTAAAGACATTAAAGATATTACTTATATTTTATCTTCTGATATCGAAACTGAAAGAAATTCAAACATCAATTTTATGAGTCCACATGAAGAATTACGAATTGATAATCTACATATTAGAACCCTTAAATCAAATGACGAAGGTGTCGCCTTTCACATCAAAATTGACAACACTAATATTTATTTTGCAGGTGACTTAAACTGGTGGAAATGGGATGGTGAACCACAAGATTGGATTGATGGTATTGAAAAAATCTATTTTAATGAAATGAAACTGCTCAAATCACTACCTGTTGATATTGCCTTTCTACCCATTGATCCAAGGCTTGAAGATAACTATGCACTCAATTTAGACTATTTTACAAAAGAAGTGCATCATGAAAGCATCATTTTTCCAATGCATTTTAGTGATCAATGGATTGTCAATGACTGGTTAAAACGTGATGGTTACATGAAAAACTTTAAAATTAAAATAATTCATCACCGTGGAGAATGTTTCAAACTATAAATTTAAATCCCCTACAATAAGTCATTTTATTTATACTATTCTAAGATTTTTAGTGCGAAAAATTATCCTTTGAATATCAAATAAAATTTAAATAAATTAGACAGTCATGGCTAGTATAAAAATATTAAAAATTATTAATATAGATTTTTTAATTGAACATTCAGCTCTACATAAGTAAGTAAATCTTCTTCAACTTTTATTAAATTAGTATTATTTAATCGAGTTATTAATTGTTTTTTTAATATATTTAAAATTATTCCTCCTAATCAAAAAAATCATCAAACTTCAACTAATTTCTGTTGTTTAATTTGTTTTTTATGCCAAAGCCAACTTGTGATTTTTGAATTTTAAATTTAACTAGTTTAACATGTAATTAAATTAGATTATTAAGATATTTATGTAGAGGGTGGTGTTTAAGTAACTATGAAAAATAAATTTAACTACTATTTAACGGCCATATTCGTTATATTTTTTATTGTTAATTTTTTTATTGTTGATGTTTTAGCAGTTGATGATCCAAAAGAGGTGCTAGGTGATGAGCCAAAAATTTCTGAATTTGAAACATATGGTTTCGAACTATACAAATCAGAGTCATTTGAAATAATTAAGGATAAATATTTTGACGCCAAAATTGAGTATCGACTTCCCATAGAAAGTTCAGAAATGGGAGGAAGAATTTGGGTAAATGTTGGTTATGTTGAAGGTGATGATTTTGAACAGATGGCTCAAGTCGAAGATATTGCCGATGACATTGAGTGGGCGAAGGAACAAAAAGATGATTATTATAATTTTTCAATTTCCGATAATTTTGCTTTGAAATCACGTGAAGCATCTTCAAATATTGAGGGTGAAATCTATTATTTGAGAAAACCGATTATGGCAGATGTTGATTTCAATGTGCCTAAAGAAAACTTTGATAATTTTCTATCCGTTATTATAAATTATTTTGACTCTCTGGTTGAAAAATCAGCTGGATCGATTTCTTCAACAACAGAAACAGAACAGTTAGATGACAGTGAGGAATACTCAATCCAAGGAAAAATGGTATTTGACAAAGATGGTTTGGTTCAACACCAAGCTGAAAACATGAAAGTATTCCTTAATATTTTCAACGAAAATGGCGAACAGCTTGATCAAATCGAACTCAATACAACTCATGAAGGAGAATTCAGTGTTGATTTTCCGTATCCTGTTGATCAAGGTTATAAAGTCGTAGTAAGTACTTCTCTAATGTATTTTGATGATACAGATCAAGCAGTTTTCTATGTAACAGATGATAATACCGCTATGGATGAAGTAGTAATGATTTACTGTGGAGAATATACCATAAATTCGTCAAGTGACTTGGATATCGTTAGTAGCCTATATGAAAGCCAAGCTTTTGAAGAAACAACTGAAGCTGGTACTAGCTCCAATACATATGTATATTTTTATCAAAGCATGAAGGAAGCAGTCGATTACTATAAAGATGTCTTTAACTTTGAGTTCGATTCGCGATTACCTTTAAAACTGATATTAAATGAAACAGATACTGAAACGGCTTCTGCCACAGGTTATTATGTTTCGGAAACAAGTCAAATCCATATCATGGAAAACTATTCGAATATTACTTCGAGTGCTATGCCCTACACTATATACCACGAACTATCACACTATGTTATGACTATGCTGTATTATCCAGATTATCCTGGCGACAGTGGTATTGATACTGACACACATCATGGTGGTTATGCTAACTCTTACACAGGCTATTCTTATTCCGAAGGCTTTGCTATTTTTATGGAAAACATTATCGCTATGCATTACTATGATGAGTTCTCGAATATTATGGGGAATCCAGAACTAAATCATAAAGTTTGGGAAAATTATGGATTTTCTGAAACTATTGCCGTGGCAAGCTTATTGTATGATTTTATAGACGCAGGTGAGGAGGATGATGATCAGGTTTCTATAAATGATTTATTCGCTATTTTGAGAGAAAAACAACGCCATTGTGCTGATTTATATGATGCACTTCAACATAATCACCCTGAAATTTCTGATGCTATTGATCAAGTGTTTATTGATCATGGCTTCTTTGCAGTAACAGATGTACTAGAAGAAGGTGCGGGTGTTCACAATGTTGGCGAAGCATTTGTAGACTTAAATGATAACTTTATGTATGACGAAGGAGAACCGTTTGTCGACTATAATGCTAAAGATCAAAATGGGATATACTATCAGGAATATAGGGATACTTATATTATTGGGAATTCAGCTAATGCAAACAATCCAGACAGATATCGGACATTTTTATTACCAGGGCATTTTGTCAAAATTGACACGAACAGCGACAGATATCAAATAAACTATTATTTCCCAGACACACCAAATCTGAACTATTCAATAGTATCAGATGTCATTGATGGTTATATATATATTCAAAATCCACCTTTACAATATTACAGCGAAATAACTTTTGTATCACACGAAAATGGAGAAGATTCTACTACTCATTCGTTTACTTCTAGTGAATTCTACAAAAACTATTCACAAGCAGTTCAACAAGGATATTTTATGAGTTACAGCGAACCAGAAATTTCTGAAAATTCAATTGTTGACTCACAAGACACAGAATCACTTGATGATTCCAAAATTGAATATGATGAGGATTATAGCCATGGATTGTCATGGATAACCATTACACTTATTGCATTTATTGTGATTATATTTGCAACAGCAATATTTTTAATAAAAGGAAGATTTACAAAATAGATTTATATTTATTTTAAATCAAAAAATTCAAACTCAAAACTATTTTTTCAAAATTGAAGTTGTTGATAATGTAAATGATTAAATATAAAAGAAATGCAAATCATATCCTATTTTTCTAAACATCTACATATTATTAAAGTTTAGATATTAAGTTGAATTTTAGGTGCTTTAGACAAAGAATCTAAAAAAACCTCAACAAAGGCTTGATTTAATATGGTGTCCGAGGACGGAAACTAATTTTTGTATTTCATAAATTTTATAAGTATTCAAAAAGCCTTATTTTAATAGGCTTTGCAAGTTACAATACGATTTTTTGTTTAATAAATTATACATGAATGGGCATTTTTTGGGCACGTAGAAAAATTGAAGTGGATAACAATAAAAAGAAAGGTTATATTAATAAAGTATAGGTGGGACTATGAAAAAGATAATATTGATTGTTAATTTAGTTTTATTAGCATCATGTGCTCAGCAAAACACTTCAGAAAATGAGAAGCAAATAATAGAAGATGAAGTTAATGAAACAACGGAAGAAGTTAAAGAAATTAAAACTCCTCCAGCAATTACTTTTACTAATGATGTTTTAGAAACAGTATGGAATAAACCAATCGATCTAATCGATGGAGTTTCTGCTGTTGACTACGAAGGAAACTCTTTGGAAGTTGTTGTTGATGGATATTATGATTTTAATGTAATTGGAGAGTATCAACTCTATTATGTAGCAACAGATAAAAATGGTGCAAAAGATATAGAAGAGTTTACCCTAATTGTTGGTGAACCTGAAATTATATGTCCTGATGATCCTGAAAACGGTACAGCTGCAGATAATCCATATTTACCATGTGATTATGTATTTGAAGAAGATTTAACAGTATATAACGAAAATACTGTTAAAGACTTCCCAGGAACACCTGAAGGAAGAACTGAATGTTTATTAGAAGCAGACACTTATGACAAAGAAAAGTATATAGCTGATTGTTGGCCACTTATCAATAATGTAAGAGGAGTCAACAAATATGGATTATGGTTGCAAGATAGAGAGTGAGAATAAAAGAACATGAAATTAAGCCATGAGTGTGTAAGAGATGTTATGTTAGCCATTGAGGAAATACCATATCGTCATTATATAGAATCCAATAAATTCATTGTTAAAGATTATGACAAAGATGAAATAAACTATACTATTAAAAGGCTTTATGAAGCAGGTTTTTTAGATGCAAAAGACCAATCTACTTTAAGTGATTATGAATTTACTGTTATGTCATTAAGCTATTATGGACATCAATTTCTAGGCAACATACGACCACAAGGATCTTGGGATAAAACCAAAAAGGCTGCAAATAAAGTTGGATCTGTTTCAATTGATATATTAGCTACATTCGCTGCAAAAGTAACTGCTGAATTAATAGCTAAACAATTAGGAATAAATAACAATGATGCGTAAGAATAAAGTAATTAGCCAACATTATATTCCACAATTTTTAATGAAAAAATTTAAAGATTCTGTTCATGGATTTTGTGTGTATAAAATAAAAGATGATAACATTATAACTAGAACTAATACTAAGTCATTCGCTACGTCTAATAAATTTTATGATGTAAATGAATCTGATTTAAAAGATGCTTTAAGCATGGTATTAGAAATAACTCCAAAACTTTCAGAATATATTGATTTAAAAGATGAAAATTTTGTTGAAAACTATTTTGCAAAAATAGAATATGCTACTTCTATTTTACTAAATAGAATACTTAAACATGATTATCTGGTTTTAAGTAATGACGATAGAATGTTATTAATTCTGTTTTTATATGATTTAGCACATAGAACATTATTTTATAGGGATAAAGTAGATAATTTTGCTAATGATGTAAATGCGATTTTAGAAGACTTAGGTAGAGCTTATAAATTACCTAAAGAACAAATCGAGCTTTCAAAAGCGTCAACTGGTAAGACTGCTCAAATTAATTCTATATTTAATTTAAAAGGTTTTGTTGAGTTTACATTAATGATATTTAATGAATATGAAATATACTATGCAAAAAATAATACTGGATTGGGATTTATATTATCTGATAATCCATCTTTCCAATTGAATACTGGATTTAATGATTTTTGTTTACCAATATCTTCAGAAAGAGCATTAGTATTCAGGGTTAAAAGAACTGCAGCTAGAATGCTAACAGAAGCTAAAAATAATTCAAATGTAATAGAACTTAGTTGGAGTGATGTAAGAACTTATAATATTTTTAATTTTTTATCATCATATATGTATGTTTTTGGTAATAAAACGTCACTAGAACAATTAAAAACAATCATAAATATATCTAATATTTAAAAAAATTGAAAGAGGTTATGTTTATAAACCCAGACCTAGAAAGGTGTAGCCATGAAACTAATATTTAAATCATTTATTGAAGATATTAAAAAATATAAAGTTCCAATTATCTATTCATTTTCTTTAACAGTGATTATTCTTATTAATTATTTAAATCCTTTAAATAAGATATTATTTTCTATTTTAGTTTCAATAAATATAGTTTCATATTTCATAGCAATAATTTACGAGAATAAATCAAAAGATTTTATAGATAAGGTTTTGAATTTTACACTTTTTGTATTACTAGCATCACCATTTCTAGTTTATATAGTTATTTTATTAATGAAAATTTTTAGGGAAACAATCACACCAGTAGGAAATGAGTCTAGTTGGATTGGATTTTTTGGAGCACTTATTGGTGGCTCGATGGTAATGTTTGGAGTAATCTTTACTATGCAACACGAAAATAGTATTAACGAAGAGAATAATAAAAATTCTGGTATTCCTATTTTGAAGTTAGGTATAGAAACATTAGACACAGATGATGATTTCGAAGAACATGGAACAGCATATATTAAAGATAAATGGGCATTGACAGTAACCAATATATATAAAAATCCAGCTAGAAATATAGAAACAAAAACTGTTCAAATAGAATTTTCTAACGAAAAAAAATCAGATTTATGGAAAAATCAGACTCAAATTAATATCAATGATTTAGAGACACAAAATATTTTAGCAGAAGGTGAACCAATTTACTTTGCATTTTATATTAACTCTGAATTAATACCTGATAGTATTTTTAAATATATGAGATTAAACATTATTTTGGAATATTTTGACATATCTGGTAAAAATAAATATGAACAAAATTTAACAATTATTTATGAGAATAATTCAATGTCTTTAGCCAATAATAATTACTGGGATGAAATTATAGTATCAGGAGATCGAAAAATAATCTAATTTAAAAGGAGGTACATAATGGCAATTCGAAAATCAGATAATGGTTACGTTGCTTATGCTTCTTGGGTGGTTAATGGAGAACGTAAGCGAAAGAACAAATTATTTGCAACAAAAAAAGAAGCTCAACAATGGGAACGAGAAACACTACTTAATCAAAGTGAATCAACAGCTTCAATCATAACATTCAAAGATTTAGTTAATCTTTATGTGGAACGTAAAAAAGAATCCGTTCATTCTGCAACATTAGATGCAATTTAATATAAAGCTGAAGAATTTATGAGTGATTTGAATAATCGTAAAGTCACAAATATTAAACCGATTCACTTAGAAGATTGGAGAAACAAGTTAGTTTCCACATCTTATTCACCAAAGTATAAAAATGAAATACTACATCAGTTAAAAGCTATCTTTAAATTTGGCAGTCAATTGTTTTCAATTAGTGATCCGTCCACGTTGCTTGCTCCAGTTAAAAAGGATCAGTATGAAGAAGATAGTGGTATCAGAACAATTATAACTGAAGAATTTGATAAGTTATACTCTTCCCTATCAGAAACAACAGAGCACGACAAATACTTTAAAGCATTAATAATGGCTATATGGTCAACTGGTATGCGACGTGCTGAAGCTAAAGGAATTCAGTGGAAAGACTATAATGAAAAGATATTTTCCATCACTAAATCTGTAACAGGCAAAACAAAAGGTGACCGATCTAAAATCAGTTCAACAAAAACACGATCTAGTATTAGAAAAGTAAATGTATCATCGATTTGTGATCAAGAAATAGAACGCTTATTATCATGGGTTAAAAATGAGTATGGATACAATGATAATTGGTTTATGTTTGGTGGACCAGAACCATTAGTGAATAGCGTTATTCAGTATCGTTTTAAAGCTGCAATTGAAGAATCTGGAATATCTAAAATAAGACTTCATGACTTAAGACATTCACATGCAACAATTTTAATAAATAATGGTGTTCCAATCTCTGCAGTATCACAAAGATTAGGTCATTCAAGCATAAATATGACATTAAAAGTGTATACACATGCCACAAAAGATGCGGTAAATGCACTCATTTCAGAACTACCAAATTTATATTCTGGGCACTTATTGGGCACGCAGGACAAAGAGACCAACAAAAAAGCCCTTAACTAAAGGCTTAGATGTAATATGGTGCCCGAGGACGGACTCGAACCGTCATGCCTTGCGGCGGTGGATTTTGAGTCCACTGCGTCTACCGATTTCACCACTCGGGCGTGTGCTTAATAATCTTATTATATGTACGATAAAAGGTCAATCTTACTTGACCTTTTATCTGGATTTTCTTCTTAAAACAGCATTCATCCAATCAGGTATGTAAGGAGAGGTGCAACCTTTAGATACTTTCATATCTTTATACAAACCCCAGCGTTCTCCCAAGGTCAAACATTGATCTGTAAAGTGATCGTTCGTAATACCAATTTCAACAACACAGCGATTCATTGCATATTGCACCAATTCATCTCTTTTTAAGATTGTCTTATCTATCGCATTTAATAATTGACCAAGTTGTTCTTCATTATATTTTTTAGTCACAACATTCGCAATAGCTGCATTCCATGCAGAACGTAGTAACTTTAAATCTTTCTCATGTTTCCATGTATCCAAAATATCAATCCTTGGATAAATATTCTCAAAGATAGATAATGTAAGTTCATCTAATAAAACAATGGAATTTGTAGAATCTATTAAATTCTTGATGTCATTCAATTCAAATTGATTTGAATCAAATAGTTCAATTGCTAAAACTCGTGCTTCATATATATTCGTATTCCACAAATCTAGAGCTAATTTGTGATTCTGTTTAATCTCTTTAGCAAGCTTGCGAATAACACCTTTTTGAACACCTAAAATTTCTTCAGTAACACCTTGCTTCTGATAGATTTTAATAACTGATTCTTTAGATTGATCTTTTAATTCATTAAGTATTTTTTCTAACATATCTATACGCTAACACATCGAAAATTCAAAGTGTTGAATTACACTTCAAAAAAGATGACATTTATGTCCTTTTTCGTTATAATAACAAAGCACCTGGAGGATTGGCCGAGCGGTTTAAGGCACCATCTTGGAAAGGTGGCGAAGTGCAAGCTTCCGTGAGTTCGAATCTCATGTCCTCCGCCAGATAAAAAAATAAAGTCCAGAATTGGACTTTTTATTATGGTACTTGAAAATTTTTTCATAGAAAATCTGAAAATATATTAATATTTACAACAGTACAAATGAGTTATAAATGAAATTAATTTTCTTTTATTTTTTCTACTACATATAGAAAATTCACACTCGCTGTTGCACCCATTGGTCTAAATGTAGGATTAACATTTGGAATAATGGAAATTATTTCACCTTCTATACTATTTAAGAATAACTCAAGTTTTGATTGATCCTTATCCATTTTTAGATCAAAACGATGTACACGATATTTCATAGTAGCCTCCAATCGTTTTCAATCTTCTATCTAAACTAATTATACTCCTTTTTAAATCCACAATTTGAATCCCAATATTTCAAATTATTTCTATTTTGTTGATGAAGTTTGTGTATCATGAGCAGCTGTCTTAAAAGAACTATAAATATTATTACTTCCCAGAATAAATGTTAATAATATAAAGAATGCGCTAAATACAATAGCTAATTTTTTCATATCACAACTCCTAACAAAACTAGTATATATAAAGACTGTGGCAGAACTAAGTCTACAAAATGTCATTATCTAATATTTATTTTCAAATATGTGTATATAGTATAAAAACCTATTTGTACATAATTGTATATAATGTAAATATGATTCATCAGCATCTCAATGTTATAAATTTAATTCAGAGTTTAACGGAAGCCTTAGAATTATCTAATCCTGGAATTTTAAGACATCATTTAGGCGTAACATATATCACTAAACGAATCGGTGAATATACTGATTTGAATGATAATCAAATGGCAAATCTTATCTATTCAGCACTCATTCACGATATCGGTGCCTCAATTGAATGGAATGAAAAACAGCAGATGATTATTGAAGATGATACGCGTGAAATTTTTAATCATGCTTTTGAGGGTTATGATATTTTAAGTAGTTCTAAATTTTTCAAACCACTTGCACCTTTTATAAAAGCTCACCATGATCGTTATTCTGGTAATAATCCTGATGGTCTTGAAAAGGAAATGATACCTTTTGAGAGCCGTATCATCTATTTAGCTGATCGAATTGATTTATCATTAGATCATACAAAAAACCTGTTTTCTCAAAAAGAAACTATACTCAAATTAATTAAAAACAATGAGCATTTTGATCCAAAACTTGTTGAGTTATTTTTTAAGATTTCTGAAAATCAAATAATTTGGGATGAATTAGAGAACATCAATCAAAGTGATGATTTTATTAATGAATTCAAAATACAACATCCAATGAATTATCCCATTGAAGATTTAATCTCCATTGCTGAAATATTCTCAAAATTAGTGGATTTACGTTCTTCTTTTACCGCTAGACATTCAGAAAACGTCGCAAAAGTTGCGGAATATATCGCAGGTAAAATGAACTACGATAAAGACGAAACAAAATTATTTTATCTTGCAGGATTACTACATGACTTAGGCAAACTAGTTGTACCAAATGAGATCATCGATAAACAAGGACCTTTAAGTGATGATGAATACGAACTTGTTAAGATGCATTCATACTATTCTGAAATGGTTATAAAAAAAGTAGATGGTTTTGAAGAAATCGCAAAATGGTTAGGTGAGCATCATGAACGTTTGGATGGTAGTGGCTATCCGTATCAATTAAAAGCTAAAAATATAAAAACAGCTTCTCGTATTCTACAAATATCTGATGTATTTAGCGCATTGTCGGAGCATAGACCCTATCGAATATCACTAAGTAATGATGAAGTCATTCACATCATGGAAGATATGAATGAACAACATCAGATTGACCCTAATTTATTTAATTTACTCAAATCAAACATCGATGAAATGAGAAATCTAATCGATATATATTTAGTTGATATAAACGAAAACAAAAATACTGAGTTTTTAGAAAGCTAAAACGTATAATAAGATTATGAATCAAAATGTTAAAAATCTAATAACACAATATGAACTTGAACCACACCCCGAAGGCGGTTACTTCAAAGAAACCTTAAAAGCTGATGAAATTATTGATTTAGACAATAGAGAAAATCGACCTTTATATACATCGATTCTATTCTTATTATATGGTTCAGAAGTATCACACTTTCATCGTTTACAATCTGATGAAATATGGATATTTCAGTATGGTGATCCATTAGATGTTATATGTATCTTAGAAAATGGTGAATTAGATATCATTCATTTAGGACTAGAAAAAAACTGTGTTCCTCAAACCGTTGTCAAAGCAGGTACCATCTTTGCATCATATGTACCTAGTTCTACTTATAGTTTAGTTGCTTGCGTCGTATCGCCAGGATTTTTATATTCTGAATTTGAGCTCTTTAAACAAAGAGATTTATTAGATGTTTATCCTGAATATTCTGAATTAATTAAAAAACTTGCTTTATAACACCAATTATTTGGTGTTTTTTTATCTTTTTCTTTATACTTATAAGAAATGATGGAGGGAACTTATGAAAATATTACATATTGGGAAAAAAGGTAATATTGACCGTTTCTCTAACCCACATGACATTATAAAGGATATTGAAATTGTGGATTGTGAAAATGGATTAAGTGATGATGATTATTTAAAGAAAGGAAAAGATGCAGATTTTATCATTGTTGATGCGATGAGTATGGTTAGTGCCAATCTAATCAATCAAATGCCTCATTTAAAAATGATTCACTCAGAAGGTGTCGGTTATAATTTTATAGATGTTGATGCAGCACGCGATAAAGGTGTTTATGTTTGTAACTGCAAAGGTATGAATGCAATGGCTGTAGCTGAACAAACCATCCTACTAATGTTAGGCGTACTTAGGGATGTTGCGACCGGTGATCAAAGCGTTCGAGATGCCACCCAAATTATCACAAAAGAGAACTATATGAAAAATGCTAACTTATTTGAATTAGCTGATTTCAAAATTGGTTTAATCGGTTTTGGTGATATCGCAAAAAGTACAGCCAAATTACTCAATGCCTTTGGGGCAGATGTTTGTTATTATTCACGACATCAAGCAGATAGTGAAGTTGAAGAAATGTATAATGTTCAATATTTAGCGCTAAATGAGTTATTAGGGTATTGTGATTTTATATCCCTTCATTTACCTGTAAACGATGAAACTCGATATAGTGTTAATAAAGAATTTTTCAATCAAATGAAAGATGGGTCTTATTTAATTAATACCGCCAGAGGTGAACTTGTTAATAGTAAAGATTTAATTGAAGCTTTAAAATCAGGAAAAATTAAAATGGCAGGGTTAGATTGTATTGATAACGAACCTGTCAAGAAAGATAATATCCTTATCAAGGATGAAAGCATCAAAGGTAAAATACTCTTTAGCCCACATATTGGCGGAATCACTGCTTCAAGTTTTAAAAGAGGCTATGCGATGACATGGTCAGACATCAAAAAAGTGATCAATCGCGAAAGACCAGATCACATTGTTAATGGTTTATAAAAATAAAGGAAACAAAAAAATGATTAATCAAGACTTCAAAAAATTATTATCCGGAAAATCTGTCATCCGAGAACAATTTGAGTTTGCGACAGAACTTGCTCAAGAAATCGGAGCAGAAAATGTTTTTAACTATTCATTAGGAAATCCTTCAGTTCCTACTCATGATAAATTTACACAAACATTAATCGATATATTAAGAAATGAAGATCCAGTTTCTATTCATGGTTATTCCCCTTCTTTAGGGATTACAAGCGTTCGTACAAAAGTGGCTCAAAGTTTAAATCAACGCTTTAACATGAATTATGAAACAAAACATATCTTTATGACTAATGGTGCAGCTTCTTCCATGGCACATAGTTTACGTGCTGTCACACAAGCAGGTGATGAAGTTATTACGTTTGCACCTTATTTCCCAGAGTATGCCCAATACGTGGGTAAAACTGGGGCCATCTTAAAGATAGTTGAAGCAAATACATCAGATTTTCAAATAAACTTCGATGCTTTTAAGGAACTCTTAAATCCAAAAGTAAATGCTGTTATTATCAATACTCCAAACAATCCATCTGGTATTGCATATTCAAAAGAAACCATTGAAGGGCTATGTTCAATTCTAAAAGAAAAAGAAAAAGAATATGGTCATGAAATTTTCATTATTAGTGATGAACCTTATCGTGAAATCTTGTTTGAGGGACATGAAGCTGTATATCCTAGTCAATTCTATGACAATACTTTATCTTGTTATTCATTTTCCAAGAGTTTAAGTTTACCTGGTGAGCGTATTGGATATATTGCGGTTAATCCAAATGCTGTTGATAGTGATGTCTTAGTTGCGATGTTTGGCCAAATTAGTCGTGGTTTAGGTCATAACTGCCCTGCTTCATCCATCCAATTAGCGATCGCAGAAGTCTTAGATAAAACTTCTGACTTAAGCATCTATGAAACCAATATGAATATTATCTACGATAAACTTGTTGAACTCGGCTTCGAAGTGGTTAAACCAGGTGGAACTTTCTATATCCTACCTAAAGCCTTAGAAGAAGATGCGAATGCCTTCTGTTTAAAAGCTCGTAAATACAATTTAATTCTTGTCCCATCCGATAGCTTTGGTGTAACTGGCTACTTTAGAATGGCCTATTGCGTGGATACTGAAAAAGTATTAAGAAGTTTAAGTGCTCTAGAAGCTTTCGTGAAAAACGAATATCCAACAAAATAACTTAATCACTTTAAATTAATTCTAAAAATCATGTTTGTTAAGCATGATTTTTTTAATTCCTTTAAAAAAGGCATATAGTAAAAGAGCGAGGTAATTAACTATGGCGATGAACAAACCCTATGAAATAAGAAAAAACTTATTTGTGATTGAACATATCATGAGTTTTGGTTTAGTGAGAAGTTTTTTAGTTATTGGTCAAAATAAAGCTTTGCTTGTAGATACAGGACTTGGAAGAGATGATTTAAAAACGGTCGTAGAATCACTAACTTCTCTTCCAATAGAAGTACTATATACCCATTCTGATGGTGATCACGTGGGAGGTGCTCATGATTTTGAAATCAGTTATATGCATCCACTTGAAATAAAACATTATCGAAATCGTTTTAAAAATCCTGTAGAGATGATTGAGATTAATGAAAAAGATATCTTAGATATTGGCGATTACCATTTTGAAGTCATTCATGTACCAGGTCACACTCCAGGTAGTATTGCATTAATTGAAAGATCAAAAGGTTTTATGATTGGAGGCGATAGTTTCCAAGTCGGTCCTATCTTTATGTTTGGGGATGGTCGAGATTTGAATGCCTATTTAAAAACATTAGAAATAGTTCAAAACATAAAAGAAATAAACTTAATCTATTCATCACACAATGATTTAGAATTTGATCCACAGATGATAGAAGAACTCATTATATTGACTAATCTAATCTTAAATAATCAAATCGATGGTGTTCCTGAAGAAAAATTTGAATACAAAGTAAAGAAATACATATACAAAAATGTATCTCTATACGCAAAATAAATATATCCAGAAACTATGCAAATAGTTTCTTTTTATATCATTTAACTTATTTAATCAAAATTTATAATATATTTTTCGGTTTTTTGTCATTTTTATTGATATTTTTCATATCTTTTTGATATATTTTTCAATCTTTTGGATATAATTACACTTTTGAAAGCATTTTCAGTAAATATTTTTCATGTTTTTGCAGTTTTTTTCAATTTTACACTTGTCATGAGTTCTCGGGTTTGCTACTATGCTCTCAATTCATAACGGATACAACACAAGGGTTATGAAAAAATCAAAAGGAGGATGTATATGGATAAGATTACAAAAGTAGATATCATCACTCGCCCAAGCAAGATTGAATCATTGAAAGAGGCGTTGAATGAAATCGGAATTACAGGTATGACATTCACTAATGTACTAGGCTGTGGTCTTCAAAAAGGTAAAACTGAATACTACAGAGGATCTGAGTACAGCATTGATTTACTACCAAAATCACGTGTAGAAATTGTGGTGTGTGAAGTACCCGTACAAAAAGTTGTTGATACAGCTTTAGAAGTATTAAGAACTGGGGAAATTGGAGATGGTAAAATCTTCATCTACCCTGTTGAGAACGTAATTAAAGTACGTACTGGAGAGGAAGGCGTCAAAGCGCTTTAAAAGGTAAAAACAATGGAAGATATTAGTTTAGTATTAGATACTATATGGGTTCTCATTGCAGCAGCTTTAGTCTTCTTTATGCAAGCTGGCTTTGCGATGGTAGAAACAGGCTTCACAAGAGCTAAAAACGCAGGGAATATTATTATGAAGAACTTAATGGACTTCGCAGTTGGTTCCATTATGTTCTGGGTTATTGGTTACAGCATTATGTATGGTGCTGACCAAATGGGATTATTTGGATTCTCAGGATTCTTATTCTACGATGATTACACATCATTGATTTTCCAAACAGTCTTCGCAGCAACTGCTGCTACAATCGTTTCTGGAGCTATGGCAGAACGTACAAAATTCGTTTCATACTTAATGTATAGCTTCGTTATTACAACATTTGTTTACCCTATTTCAGGTCACTGGATCTGGGGTGGTGGTTTCTTATCAACTTTAGAAATCGCTGGTGCTTCTGGCTTCATTGATTTCGCTGGTTCAACAGCTGTTCACTCAGTTGGTGGTTGGACTGCATTAATTGGGGCTATGATTCTTGGTCCTCGTCTTGGTAAATATACTAAAGATGGCAAATCAAACGCTATTCCAGGTCACTCATTAACATTAGGTGCACTTGGTGTATTCATCCTATGGTTTGGATGGTTCGGATTTAACCCTGGTTCACAACTAGCAGCTTCTAGTGCTGCAGATGCTGAAGCAATTAGCTTAATCTTTGTTACAACTAATATTGCAGCTGCAATTGGTGCAATCGCTGCGATGATCGTATCTTGGGTACAATTTGGTAAACCAGATGTATCTATGTCACTCAATGGTGCATTAGCAGGTCTTGTAGGTATTACTGCTGGTTGTGCTGCCGTTGATCCTGTCGGTGCATTCTTCATCGGTGGTATCTCTGGTGTTGTCGTTGTCTTCTCTATCGAAATTATCGATAAAGTCTTCAAAATCGATGATCCAGTTGGTGCTTCATCAGTTCACGGTGTTGTCGGTGCTGTTGGTACAATCTTAGTTGGTTTCTTCGCAGTTGATGGTGGTCTATTCTACGGTGGTGGAATTGGACAACTCGCAATTCAAGCTGTTGGTGTTCTATCTGTAGGTGCTTGGGCAATCGGTACTGCATTCGTCACATTCAAAGTGGTTGATATGGTATTAGGTCTTCGTGTTAGCGAAGCAGAAGAAATCGCTGGTCTTGATATTGAAGAACACGGTTCATCTGCATATGCTGACTTCGAAATGAAGAGCTTCTCAGTTAAATAATCTTAAACAAATTAAAACGTTGATCTTAAGTGGTCAACGTTTTTTTATGTCTATTTTGTAAAGTACTTAATATACTTCTCAAAATCATCTAAGATTTGATAAGTAAATATATTCTTAACATTATTTTCTTTAAAGGTATAGAATCGATTTCCAATCTCATGCATCTTTGATTCCTCAACCATTTCCAACATCACTTCATCCATTTGAGTTAATACTTCATCTAACTCATCTGTATGGATATTAGCTTTATAGTATTTCAATAACAATTCTTTATTTCGATTGACCTCGTGATGCAAGTCCTCTATCGGTTCATAGATATGTTCTCTGATGTATATATTTGATTTCTTTTTGATAAAATCAATTTCTTCTAAAGCTAGTTCCAACTCAATAATATCCATATTCGATATACCTAAGAGAAATTCTAATTGTGTCTTAAGTTCAATATCATTTGTGTATTTATTAATTAGATTCATATTTTTAATTAATAAGGTGTAAAAATGTCTTAAAGCTTTTTTGCGTTCAGTAAAATAATTTGATAGTGATAAAATGGTTATAATCAATGAACTTGATGTAATCCCAATAAATAATTGTGTTAAAAAGAAATTATTAGAATGATTATTTATCCCCGCTAATGTCAATGATGTGAGTGTCACAAACAAAGCAAGCGCAAAACTAATTTTTTGAATTCGCATAGATGTTCTCCTATAGATTAATCATACTCCTATATTTGAAACATAAAAAACAAGCTCTATGAGTCAGAGCTTGTTTCTAAGTAAAATTGCCAGGTAGTCCCAAATTTATCAATCAAAGAACCATATAAAGGACTAAAGAAACTAGGACTAAGATCTTGAATAATCTTTGCTTGATCACTTAGCCTTAAAAAACGTGTTCGTAGTTCTTTTTCATCATCTAATGATATTAAGAGCGTAATGTTCTCACCCACAGATGCAGGATCATCAGGCATCGTATCTGAAAACATCAGTGTTTGACCCTTTATATCTAAAGTCCCATGCATTATCCAATCTTTCATTCTGTCATCAATATTTGGTGCCTCCTCAAAGGTCATTATTTGTGCTTTTGGGGCATCAAACACAGTTTGATAGAACTCGATGACTTCACGCGCATTCCCATTGTGATTAAAATAGATATTTATCATTTCTTTTCCTCGCAGTATTTTTTAAAATTATTCAAAATTGCTTGCCAACCTTCTTCTTGTAATTCAACTGGATTTTCGTTTTCAGGATCAAAAATCTCAATTACTTCTACACCGTTATCTGTTTCTTTAACAGCTACATCTATTACTCTTTTATCTTCTAATACATAGGTATAAGAATCATATTTATTAACAGTTGTATAAACACCTTCAAAATCAAAGCCAAATGATCCATCCTTTGCTTCCATTCTTGATTTAAATAAACCTCCAATTCTTAAATCATTTACTGCATTAGGACAACACCAATCATCACTCGCAAAATTCCATTGTGTGATATGTTCAGGTTTTGTCAGTTTGTCCCAAACTTCATTGTGATTAGCATTTATTAAAACACTTACTTTAAGTTTATCCATAATTTAATTATTCATCTTTATGTTTTTTAAATCTACTAAAGTGATTGTCATTGAAAAAATTTGCCAGTTATTATTATTTAATAGATATCCATTTGTATATAAACTATAATAAATCAATAGTTTAAAACATTATTAGAATTGGGGATTGATTATGAAGAGATCAATGAAACTGTATTTTATCGTATTGGCTTTTACCGCTTTCGGAATCGCCTTAACAAACGATATTTTTTCAAATTATTTTAAAGAAGTATATAATGTCACCGCCTTACAAAGAGGCATGATTGAAATACCACGTGAATCACCTGGTATGCTGTTGATAATTGTGGTCGCAAGCTTATCTTTTTTAAGCGACATTAAAATATCAATCATTGCGCAAATTCTATCTGTGATTGGGATTACTGTCTTGGGTTTGTTTACTCCTTCGTTTGGCGTGATGCTCGTGTTTGTATTCATTAATTCTTTAGGGATGCATTTATTTATGCCAATGCAAGACTCTATTGGGATCTCTTTATCTGAACCACAAAATATTGGTAAACGAATGGGTCAATTCAAAGGTGTCACAACAGGTTTTCAAATGTTGGGCATGGCTTTAGTTTTTGTTGGTTTTAGAACTGGCTTCTTTTCATTTAACTATGAAATAAAATGGGTTTTTCTCATATCAGCTATAATCTTTGTCATCGTTATTTTCCTTTTATTAATTTTAAATAAAGAAATGCATGGTGAAGGATCACATCCCAAAAAAACTCGTTTTGTTTTTCGTAAAGAATACAAATATTACTACACCTTAGTTATTATGTACGGTGTTCAAAAACAAATGATGATGGTCTATGGACCATGGGTCATCATTGAACTATTAGGCAAGAAAACAGATACTATTGCGATGTTAGCTATGGCTGGTTTGTTCGCAGGTATTTTCTTTATTCCCGCACTAGGTCGATGGATTGATCGTTTTGGCGTAAAGAAAATGTTATATGCTGATGCGATATCTTTTATTCTCGTTTATTTTGCCTATGGCTTCTTAAGTGGCGGTTATTATAATGGAACGCTAGCCATTACTGGAATCCCTGTATTACTAGCTTATATCCTTTTCGTCGCAGATCGTATGTCAGCTCAAATGGCGATCATTAGAACGGTCTATCTTAAAAAGATTGCGGTTGATCCACAAGACATCACGCCGTCATTATCACTTGGGATTAGTTTAGATCATGTCATGAGTATTACCTTTGCGGTTTTAGCTGGTTTTGTTTGGCAAAACTATGGACCTCAATACATTTTCTACCTTGTAGGTTCATTGTCTTTTATTAATTTATTTGTTGCGATTAAAATTAAAAATCCTGAATAAAGTCTATTAGTTTGTTTTTAAGCTAGCTAATGTCTTATCATTAAATAAGATGATACAAAAAACACTTATTTCAATATTCACTTTTTTAACATGTATTCTTTTTCTACGCTTAGGACCTCAAGCACAAGAAGAAAGTGCGATTCTCGATGATAAGCAATATGCTAATTTATTTAGTTCATATCCAATTAAGGAAGACATTGAAGATCCCATTATCATCGTGATTGATCCAGGTCACTCTACACAATTTAATTATGACCAAGAACCAATCGCCCCTGGCTCAGATATAACAAAGAGAAAATATGGTGTTGGGACAGCCGGTAATATCACAGGTGTTATGGAGCGAGATATTGTATTAAATGTTTCATTTATCTTAAAGGACTTATTATTAGAGAATGATTATATTGTCTATATGACACGTGATGATCATTTGGATATGCTAGGTAACATAGAACGCGTAAACATCGCCAATTATCTCAACGCAGATTTTATGATTCGTGTTCATTGCGATTCATCCATCTATACAAGCAATGATGGGGCATCAGTTTTGTATCCAGCACCTATTTATTATGCGGTTGATATTGCTGAAACCAGTCGTGTTTATGGAAACATTGTCTTGGATACACTCATTGATGAAATGGGAATGGATCGCTTTGGATCATTTGAACGAGATGACCAAACAGGCTTTAATTTTTCAAAAGTACCAAATATCGTCATAGAAATGGGCTTCTTATCCAATCCTGCTGAAGAGCAATTACTCATTCAAGAATCGTATCAACTACGCTTAGCCTATGCTTTATATAAAGGCATTGAAAATATCTTTAATCCAGAAGAAAATCTATCCTAAGATAGATTTTTTTACAGATGAATCATATTATCAATTACTTCATCGAGTAATTCCTTTGATGAGGCTGCATTTAAGACAACACTTTTATCATTTAATAAAGAACCTGAGTGATAAGGAAATCTTACAACCCCACCCACTTCTTCAAGAATAATCTGAGCTGCGGCATAATCCCATAAACTTAAACGATTATTTAAATAAATATCATGTGAACCTAAAGCTATTCGACAAAGGCTTAATGCGGCAGATCCATAACAACGATTCGCAAATGCTTGCTCATTCACTTTGATTAAGTCAATTCGCTGTTTTTCTCGATAGTAGTAAACAGTATTCAAATTAACATCTAGTATGGATTCATTAAGTGTTTTAACTGGACACATCGGCATTTTAATATCATTTAAATAGGCACCTTCGCCCTTTTGCGCAAGATACATTAAATCTTCAACAATGTCATAGACAATGCCAAACAAAGGTTTTAAGTCTTCATAATAGGCAATTGATATCGCATAATCAGCATGCTTTCTAACAAAGTTTTTTGTCCCATCAATGGGATCAATAATCCATAACTTATTACTCAGGTCTAATTGCCCTTCCTCTTCAGCTAAAAAAGTTGTGTCTGGATACTCTTTTTGAAGCGTTGCGATAAGTTCATTTTGGACTAAAACATCAACGTCAGTCACAATGTCATCAAACTTAGATTTTGTGCTAATTTCCTTTATTGGATAGTTTAATAATTTCTCTCTTATTTGTGGTAAATAGGATTTTAAAAAGCTGATTTTTTCATTCATATCCCTATTATAACAAACCCCTTTATAAATCAATCACTATAAAATCACTCATTGGTTATGACAATTACTTTTAAAAGCGTGAAAGCTAGGGTAAAATAAAAACGTTACTATGAAATTTAACTTTGCACAGTTTTTTGACAACATACGCTTAGTCATCAAAGCGTTCAATCCTAAAAACCAAAAAACAAACAAATCACAGAAAAATGATGACAAAAATAAGCACTTTTTAATTTACATAAAAGAGGCATTACTCTTTATTATGGCGCTTGGTTTAATCGCGTTATTTGTAGGTATCTCTTATATTCAATCAGTAGTGGCAGATGCGCCAGAACTAGTTGCCGCTGACTTTATTGAACAAGACTCAACTAAAGTTTATGACAAAGATGGAAATTTAATCGCAGATATCGGTACTCAAATTATTGAAAATATTCACTTTGATGATTTACCTCAAATTACCATTGATGCCTTTGTAGCGGTAGAAGATTCACGTTTCTTTGAACACGAAGGGTTCGATGTTCCACGTTTCACTAAAGCCATCTTAGAAAATATCCGTACTCTATCCTTTGGACAAGGTGGATCAACCTTTACGATGCAATTGGTTAAAGGGACTTACTTTGAAACTGAAGACAGTTTAGCAGCTCGATCAGGACTTGATGGTGTCAATCGAAAGATTCAAGAAATTTCTTTAGCTTTAGAAGCTGAAAAAATTGTTGATAAAGAACGTATCTTGGAAATGTATTTAAATCGAATTAACTTTGGTGTTCCACTCAATCGTCGCGGTATTCAAACAGCGTCACAATATTACTTTGGTAAAGATGTTTCAGAATTAGGACTTGTTGAAAGTGCGATGTTAGCTGGTGTTATTAATGCCCCAAATGCTTATAATCCAATTAAAAGTTTAGAACTTGCAACTCAAAGAACACATATTGTATTAGATTTAATGGAATATCATGGTTATATTTCTGAAGAAGAAAATATCTTAGCAAAATCAGTAAATATTGAAAATTTAATTACCGGTACACTAACAACTGAAAGCAATGATGATACGGCTGTTTCATCTCATCCTTATCAAGCTTATATTGATGAAGTTATACAAGAAACAATCGCTTTAACAGGTCAAGATCCAGCTTTAGTGTCTATGAAGATTTATACTTCAATGGATACAGAACTACAAACACATATTGAAGCTATTGAAAATGGTCAAATAGATGAAGTTGAATGGCCAAACGACATTATTCAAACAGGTATTGTCAGTATGAATCAAGTCACTGGCGAAATACTCGCAATGGGGGGTGGTCGTTTCTATGAAGGTGAGCGCTTATTTAATCGTGCAACCGACATGATTAGACAACCTGGTTCTAGCGCAAAACTGATTCTAACTTACCCTTTAGCCTTTGAATATCTAGGTTACTCAACCCAACATATTCTTTACGATAGACCCATTATCTATACTGGCACAGATGTTGTTATTCGAAACTGGGATGATAAATATAGAGGGCCTGTAAGTGTGGCATATGCAATCGGTAACTCTTTAAATATTCCTGCCATTGAAACTATGGGAGCTGTTGCACGTGAAATATCAAATGCTGAAGTTGTAGCTTATTTAAATTCAATTGGCTTTAGTCGTGTAACAGTAGATACCTTTGATTCAGGTTATGGAATTGGTGGATCAACTTTTAAAGCCTCACCTATGGAAATGGCTGGCGCGTACTCAGCAATGTTAAATGCAGGTTTATATACTACCCCACATACAATCACAAAAATTGAATTCAACGATGGATCAGAATCGATTGAACCAAGCTATACAAGTGAAGAAGTCTTGTCACCACAAGCTGCGTTTATTACCGCAATGATGATGGAACAAGATGTTACAGGTCCATATGGAAACTTCATGCAAGTATTACGATCTCCTTATCAAGTTTACGCAAAAACAGGTACCTCTGACTGGGGTGATACCGGTCTAGAATATGGCATTCCAGAAGGTGCTGCTAAAGATAAATGGATGATTGCTGGTACCAGTGAAATCGTGACAGCTGTTTGGGTTGGATATGATCAAGCGGTTGCTGATCAAATATCCTACTTAGATCGTGCTCAAATCAACTTAAATCTACCAGGACACATTAATAACTCAATCTTAGATTTCTATTATGCTGATGGTGATTATCCGTCAAGTGTTGCGCGACCTGCTGATGTTGTTGATATAACACACGTTCAAGGTGTATATCCTTACGTACCACCTACCGAAGCAACAGCTTCACAAGCTGTTACAGGCTACATAAAAGCAGAATTTGTCCCAAGTCCTTTCGTCCCACTGTCAACGCCTGTAGCCTTTCCTACTAGCTTTGGATTCTATAATGGACAAACGCTATACGGAAATGTTAAAGGATATGATCCATATACCAATTATGTTTACTACACAGTGGTTGAATATCCAACTCATGGTGAACTTCAATTCGATGGAAATACAGGTAACTTTACCTATATCCATTGGGGAGATGGTCAATCTGATCGTTTTACCTTTAAAGCTAGTTACTCGCAACCAGTTGAAATTGTATTAAATCTATTACCAGAAAAAGAATAGACACTGCCCTTAATGCAGTGTCTATTTTTCTCCATAATGTGTACCAATCTGTAGTATTTCAATTGAATCATTTTTAATTCTAAAAATCAAACGATCCTTCTTAGTAAATCTAACACTCCACCAAGAGGTTAACTGGCCTTTTAATTTCTCTGGTTTACCAATACATTGATATCCATTTCGATCAATATTCTTAATTAACTCATTTATTTTTTTAAATACTACTTTATCTTTTGCTTGCCAAATGATGTATTCATCCCACACTCCATCTAGCCAGATTAATTTCAATCAATTAAATCCTTTTCCTCAAACACACCCTTTTCATATTTGGCTAATCTTTCATAAAGTAAATCAAGATTTTCTCTTTTATAGAACGCATCTATCGTTTCTACTGGAAAAGGCAATGCTTTTTTATTAACAGTTTGTTGAAGAAAGAGATTTAATGCCGAACTCATCGTAAGTCCCATTTCACTAAATATTTTCTCAGCATCTGTTTTCAATTTCTCATCTATTCTAAAATTAATTGCTTTTGTCGACATGATACCTCCTATTATTATTGTAAAGCATTTACTTTACAATATATGTACATATTATAGCACAACATATAAACAAAAGAGACTGCTTTAGGGGCAGTGTCTATTATTTATTATTTATTTTTTTCAAATATAAGCTACACAAATAAGCACTAACCATCATCGCAATCAAACTAATTACAAGTTTAATAATTGGATTTTGAATAATAATTACTGTGATTACAATACTTAACCATAATAGACTAAGTGCTTTGATAAGTGTCTTTTTATCAATGGCTTTATTAATTAGAAAATCCTCTATCATATTGCCAAATCTAGGATGAGACATTAGTTTTTGATATGCCTTATCTGATCCCTTTAAATAGGCTGATGCGCTTAATAATAGAAAAGGAGTCGTTGGAAGCACTGGCATAACTATTCCTAAGATAGCTAAGCTAAAACTAATGTGCCCTAAGCCTAAATAAAGACGTTTCGTCATTAGAGACTCGCTAGACGTTTTTCACCTTCTAGGCTTCTAATGCCACCAATTTCTTGGCTGACTTCAAGTGTACCTAAGAAAGTTCCAAGTTCATCTCTAACCGCAAAGTATCGAATATAGACAAATTGACCTTTAAAATTAATCCAGAAATCTTCATGATCTTTCTTGCCAGATCTTAAATCTTCAACAATCTTCATTACGATATCAACAGATTGTGGTGGGTGACATAAATCCACTGGACGACCAATAACTGAGAATGGACGATCAAAGATTCTTTCTTTACCTTGTGAAACCCATTTAACTTTATTATCTGCATCTACAAATGTCATATCAACAGGTACTGTATTAAAGATCGCATTAATCTCTTTTGTGTTAAGTGCTCCCATGCTGAGCGCTACTAAATCAGGGTTTATGTTTTCTTCTACAGTTTGTTCTTTATATTCACTAAGCGATTCATCACCTAAACTAATCGCAATTTCTTTAAATTGATCCACACTTAATTTTTCTCTAAGCATTGGGAATAAGACTTGATTTTCTTTAGTTACCATGTCGCGAGCTTGAGAAATAGCTTCTTTGAACGCTTTAACTTCAGCTTTTATATTCTTTTCTGCTTCGATTTTTTTACGGGCATTCTTTAGTGCTTTACGAATTTTATTATCTACCCCCCACATTACTTTTGAAATAACAAAATCACCTGATTTTTCTAAATATGGAAATAAGATGTTTTCTTTTTTAGAATAATGTTGATCTAAACGATTTAACTCGTCAATAAAACTCAACATTTGAACTCTAAGTACTTTTTCTTCACGGGCTTCATTTATGAGCATCGCCTCATCTAAAATGTCTGCTAGCTCTGCATTTTCATCTTCAAATTCACTTAAAGGGTTAACCGTTAATTCGTCAGAATGTAGATCTTGAACATTTCCTTGAAAAAGAGATGCATGCACATCACACAAGTTTTGAATCTCTTCAACACTTACCCCTTCTTGAACTAAGTTATATTCCATTTGGGCAATCTCAGCTCCTGTTACATAGGCAAATTCTTTTTTGAATTCAGCTTCTACTGCATCTTTATCTTCCCCGTTATGTAAACGAAAAATATATGACTTTAGTTTGTTTTGTCTTTCTCTTGATACGTTATTTATAAATTCACTCATAGCACTTGCTCCTTTTATCTTATATAGACTACCAAGTGAACCAAAAATAAAATGTGATATACATCACATTTTATATAATAATATTTCTTTTCGCTTTTCAAGTTTCAACTTACGTTGTTTTTCTAAACTTTTAAGAGTTCTATTTATACTTTCGCGCGATGTTCCTAAACGCATAGCCATATCTTCCTGTGAATATGGTAAGTGAATTGATATATAAGTTCCATTATCTTTACCATAGTCTTTCGCAATATCCCATAAGAATTTATGTAGTCGATCAATTAAAAGTTCAGTGCTATGAGTGGTTAATTCTTTTTCTAAACTTTGAATTCGATCATTCATTTCGGCTAATAGATTAAATCCTAAATCAGGATATTCATAAATCAACTTTTTAAGTGTCTCTAGGGATAATTTACATAACGTTGAATCTTCCATCGCTTCAACCGTATAAGTCATCTCTTGCGCTTCAAATAAAGCTTCTTGACCAAAGAATTGTCCTGTTTGAAAGGTATAAAGCAAATGAGCCTTCCCTTCTTCATTAACTGTGTAAGCTTTAAAACGTCCACTGGTCACAATTGAAAAGGCATCTGACTTATCACCTTGATGTATTACAATTTCTCCTTTTTTATAAGAATATCTTTGAATCAAAGAAACGATGAGTTGGCTTTGTTGGGGAGTCAAACGTCTAAAGAGATGTATTTGTGATATACAGATTGGTGCTTGGCACATCTGACAACTTAAATTTTTATCTAACATATCTAAAGTATACAAAAAAACTGTGATAGATATCACAGTTTTAATCACATAATAATTTTGAGGCTTTTGAATCTTTGTCTAAACCTGAGACTTTCTCATAGAATTCAGAAGGACTTAATTCTTTTTTATAAGCTTGAACTTGCATTGCTTCTGCATCTTCTGCATAGTCGAAATCCAAAACAGAATGGATTGCTTTCACTAAAGCATCAGTGCTCAAGTTATTTTCAATACATTCAACCAAAGGACGAATGAACCGATCTTGTCTGGATAGTTTTCTAAGTGGTGATCTTGCGACACGAACCACTTCATCAACAATGGCTGGATTTTTAAAACGTTTAACTGTTTTGTCTATATAAGCTGCATGTTCATCCGCATCAAAACCATGTTTTTTAACCATTAGAGCACCCGTTTCATTTAAAACAGCTCTTACATGTGTTTCAATACTCTCATCGCTAATCGCTTCTAAAATTGTTTGATAGCCTTTTTGATATGCAGCATAAGCGCATGATGCATGACCTGTATTAACCGTAAAGAGTTTACGCTCAATATAAGCTTCCAAATTAGATACAAAATGTGCACCTTGTATATCGAGTTTTCCTTTAATTTCAGTTTCATCAATAACCCATTCATAAAATGGTTCAACTTTAACCCACAGCACATCGTCATTTTTTTGATTTGGGACGATGCGATCGACAGCTGAATTTGGAAAACCAACAGTAGCAGATATAAATCTTTGTTCTTCAGTTGAGAGTTGATCCCATAAAGCCGCTTTAATTTGATCTGAACCACCAATCGTATTTTCACATGCAACAATATTTAAGAAATGTTTATTATTTGTTTCAGCTTTTTTCTTTAGTACAGGTAATAGTGTTCTCGCAATGATTGGTAAAACATTTGGTCCAACAGCGGTTGTGACTAAATCAGCTTCAAGTAATGTTTGAAAGAGTTCATCTGAATCTTTTGCAGAATGTAGTGCATTTACACCACTCACTTCAATCACTTTTGAAACATCTGACATTTCTTCAACACTATAACTATTACGACGTTTGAGTTCATCAATTAAAACATCCGAAACATCTGCAAATGTTAGCTCAAAGTTTGATTGTCTTAAAAGTAAACCAATAAAACCTCGACCAATATTTCCAGCACCGAAGTGTACAGCTTTCATTAGTCTTCATCCTCCTCGGCAGTGAGTAATTCGTAAATATATTCAACATCTTGTTCGCTAATGACTTTTTCAACTTCATCCATATCACCAAGGGCTCCCGCAACATTCGCTAAGATTTGAACATGTTCTTCACCTATCCCTGCTAAACCAACAACAATATTAACTTCATTGCCATGCCAATCAATTGGTTTTGGATAAATGTGAACCACAATTCCACTCTTTAAAATATTTTTCTTATATTCATACTCACCATGTGGTAATGCAATTTTATTGCCCATAAACACTGAAAGACTATGATCTCTTTCATACATCCCTTCAAGATATTTCTCTTCGACATATCCACTATTGATTAAGTCTCTTCCAGCTCTTTCAATTGCTTCATCACTACTACAAACTTCGCAATTTACTTTAATGTTTGACTTTAATAATATTGTGTTTTGATTTTCCATTTTTTCGACAACCTTTCTAAATTCCTCTCGATTTACAAAATCTTTAATCCCCCATATTTTTTTATCGGGATATTTGTGTTGTATCATTTCTTCAAAATGATGATGGGTTACTATCAAATCTGCTTGACTTAAGTCTTCACTGGTTGAGCGATTACCCACATCTGCATCAATCGTTGAATTCTTAAGATATTTCTTTAGATAGCTTGCACCAAGAGCACTTGAGCCCATACCGCCATCACATACTACGTAAACAATCATTTTCTTCATATTTGCTTTCGCATCCATTCTTTATAGGCACCCTCCAATATTCTGACAACTTCGTTTTTTATTTCATCTTTTGTTTTATTTTGTAATGCATCTAAATAAGCATCATCTTCAATCATGGCTGCGCTTAAGCGCGATATCCAACGATTGAGTTCCATAACCGCAGTCGCAGGAACTAATAGGACAAGAATGGTTTTAATACCTTCTTCTTTAAAGGCAGTAAACGCTTTTTCTTTGGCTCGAATGACACACATTTTAGCTTGATCAACAGATGAAGATCGAGCGTGAAATAACGCAATCTTTTCTTCATCTAAGACCACATCACCGATGGCTTCTCGTCTTTGTAAATCTTGCGCAATCAGTTTCTGTTTATCTAATAAAGGACTCATCTTTTCAGATATGCTTTTAATCAAATCAGAATGACTTAATGTATGATCAAATCGATATAGATCTATATGACTAATTAAGGCATCAATCTGTGATGTCATTTCGGCAATTAAACTCAATTTTGTATGCCATGATACGTCTGTTCTATCGTTTTCTTCAATGATTTTATGAACTGATATTTGATTAATTAAAGCTTGTATTTTATCAATATCTTCGTTTGATAATAAGGGATTCACATGAACAAGCGGTACTTTTGTTTGTACATCTTCCATCGTCGAAACTATGAAATCAAACTGTTCATTTTCAAGTGCTTGCTTATCTAGTTGTGACTTCGCTTCAACTTGTACATATTCTTTAAAATGACTTTTTAACCGCGATGCGAGTAAGGAAGAAATCCCAATACCTGAAGCACAGACAACGGCTACCTTTAAAGTAGAGCGTTTTTCATTTTGTTTTTGTCTTTCAAGCGCTGCCCCAAAGTGCATTGCGATAAACGCAATTTCATCATCATTTAATAAATCAAACTGTGGATGTTTTAAATTCTTTACACTTTCCTTGGCAATCTTAAAAACTTCTGGATACTGTTGTTTAATTTGATTCATTAATGGATTTCGTATTTCCATCTTATATTTAACACGTGTAAGTGCAGGTCTTAGATGAGTTAATAAACCATTGATAAGCAAATCATCTTGATTTAACACAGTTTGCGAATGACTTTCAAAATCAAAAATAAGCCGCATAATGAAATGTTGAAGGACGGGTAAAGATAATTCTGGATCCTCTATGTCTTCAAGTTCATCACCAACATGAAGTAAACGAGCTCCTTTTAAATGCATTGATATATAAGCAATTTCTTCATCTGGAAAATTTAGGTTAAACTCATCCTCAAAATATTCACTTAAATCCTTAGCTCTTTGAAACATAGGGTCTTGTCTTAACTTATGCAATAGATTTTCATCCATATGAATACCGTCATGATTAAACATCCGCTCAATCGCAATTGTTAAGTGAAGAATCAAACCCACATAAGCATTTTGTGCTAGACGATTGACCCAAAAGAAATCATTTTCTTTTAAAACGTGAATAACTTCCCATAGAACATCTTTATTTAAAATTTGAAGAATTGAATCAGGACCTTGATTTTCAAAGTAGGATTCTATATCAAAGGGTGATTGCGTATTGAGCAATGCCGTAAATTTACTTTCTTCAGAATGATTATAAATAAAATCACGAATGGCTTTACGTTTAGATTCTTCATCCCCTTCTAAACTTAAATTCATACCTGGTTTACGAATTAAAGATAAATTATATTTTTCTAAAATAGGTTCTAAAGCATTAATATCATGTGAAATGGTTGCTTCAGATACCGCAAACTGATTTGCATAAACAATGAATTTGTCCAGTTGTTGATTCTTTAAAAGTTCAGCCAATAAAACCGTTTGACGATCTTCACGTGAAAATTCAGACTGTTGAAGACCTGCTTCTAATAACTGACGTTTAAATGTATTTAAATCAGACGCTTCTGCTTCTAATCGAATACCTAAACCTGTTTTAGAAATCAGTTCAACCCCAAAAGGTTTAATAAAGGTATCAATATCCTTTAGTTCTCTAAATAATGTACGTTTACTAATCTTTAATTGATCAGCAAGATGATTGACCGTCACAAAGTCTTCTCGATCACTGAGAATTCCTAAGGCTTGAATAACGCGACTACTTAAAAGTTGTAAAGATTGTGTTTTCATCTAATTTCATTATAAAACGAATGACTAAATTGTTAATAGTGTCAAAATTTAATTGTGTCGCAAAACTTAGTGCCAAAAATAAAAAGAGGCCGAAGCCTCTTCAATGATTAGTCTTTTAGTAAGTCTGCCACAATTTGATCGTATTCTGGAGCACCCACGAAACTTGTGATTTCAACCACAGGTGTATTTGGATGTTCATTACGAGCACGTCCCGCAAGGGATGAATGTGTGACAATCATATCAGCGTCACTAGGAACATCTTCAATTGCCTTGTGAACAACTTTAATGTCTAGACCAGCTTTTTTGATTTTTTTCTTTAGCGTAGTTGCGCCCATAGCGCTTGAACCCATACCAGCGTCACACGCAAAACAGATTTTCTTAATGTCACTCATATTAATTCTCCTTAGCCTTTGTTAGCTTTACTTTCAGCTTTAGCAGCGTCTAAATCATCACTACCACCTACAAATTTGTAGATAATAGATGCGACGAAGAATGATACAGCAGCAGATGCAGCAATACCGATCCATACTTTAATCATATCACCAGATGCCATTGCGGATAAAGCGAAGATTGATCCAGGTGATGGAGGAGCTACTAAACCAGCATTTAATAAGTTAAATGTGAATACACCAGTCATACCCCCAGCAATAGCCGCACCTAATAGTAAAGGTTGTGCTAATACATATGGGAAGTAAATTTCATGGATACCACCTAAGAAATGAATAATGATAGCTGAAGGAGCATTGTCTTTCATTGCGCCTTTAGCAAATAATGTAGCTGCAACTAGGATACCAAGCCCTGGGCCAGGGTTCGTTTCAATTAAGAAGAAAATTGATTTTCCAATTTCAGCAGATTGAGCTAAACCTAAAGGTGATAAAACACCATGGTTAATCGCATTATTTAAGAATAAGATTTTAGCAGGTTCAACAACGATTGAAACGAGTGGTAATAATCCAGCACTAACAAGCGCATCAGCACCATTACCGAAGATTTCAGAAACTGTTGAAACAAATGGACCAATGATCCATAAACCTAAGAATGACATAACGATCGCAACTAAACCAGCTGAGAAGTTAGCAATTAACATTTCGAAGCCAGCAGGTGCTTTATCTTCTAATGCATCATCAACGACTTTCATTAGGTAACCAGCTGAAGGACCCATAACCATCGCACCCATGAATTGAGGGATGTCAGAACCAGCAACAACACCTAATGTTGCGAACATACCAACGACAGCACCACGTTGTCCACCAACCATGCGTCCACCAGTATACCCGATTAGGTATGGTAGAACATTCATGATACCAGGACCAACTAAAGCAGCAAGTGTTTCGTTTGGAGTCCAGCCTGTTGGGATAACAAATGCAGTAATTAAACCCCAAGCGACGAAAGCTGGTAAGTTAGGCATGACCATGCCAGATAAGAAACGGCCAAAACTTTGAACTTTCTCTTTCATAATAACCTCCTTTTTGGTTAATAGAGAACAGATGACGTATCATCTACACCTACAGTATAGAATCGAGAGAAAGTGCTTTCAAGAAATCTAAACTTAAGCTTGTCAATAAAATATAGTGCCAAATGTTAAATGGCATTAGTGCTTATTTTTATATTTATGTCCTTTTATCGCTTCGATAATGCCACAAATTAAGGTTGATCCGATAACCGCAATAAGAAAGCGTTGTAGATGACTTGTATGGTAGGCTGCTTCACCTAGACCAAACATCACAAGATAAAAGATTAACATATGAGAAAAATAAATATTTGAAGCCATCTTTCTTAAATGAGGATAAACTGTTCTTTCTTTAATGTGAATATTTAAAACAAGTTGATAAAGGAAATACATCACGATAATTAAAGAAAAATAAAAATTATAATCTATTGGATGCTTCGGATAAATAATGTAGACAAGTTCAACAAACATCAGCACAAGACTTAAAAGAAATGATATTAAAGATGTTTTTAAACTAAGTTTTTGTGCGTCTTTCATATATACACCAAAACTGATAAAGAATAAGGCAAAAAACACGCCATTACGCGATGTAATAAAAAACTCTAAATAGTTCTGTTGAAGAGTATACAGAAATGTATTTGGACTAATCCAGCCACTATAGGCATCCGCAAATACACCTATACTATATAAAACGAAAGATAAACTTAAGATCTGTTTAATTGAAAATTTCTTCTGTAGAAAATAAAACAAATACAAAGCTAGCGCACTATGCGGTAGATACCACAGATGTATAACCGTGCCTTGAAAAAAGAATTCTCGAATAAAAATGAAGAAATCTTCAAGCCATGTTGTTTCATTCGTAAAATAAACAAAAAGGACAATAGGTGCATAGGCTAATGACCATTTTAAATAGAGTTTAATATAATGCTTAATACTTTCAAATATTCGATCAAAGTGTAAAAAGTAGCCTGCACTCATTAAATAGAACGGTACGGCTATTCGAGCAAGACCATGCGATATTAACAAATCACTCATTTCACTTACATCTAAAAACGGTCTAAAATGAATGATTAAGACAAAATAAGCTAAGATAAAACGGCTTATATCTATACTTGAAATCGACTTTTTCATATCTTTATTATATATAGTGAGATAAAACATTGATAATCGAATTTTAAGTTCTCATCTAGATTGACTTTGCAGTCTAAAAATGTTAATTTTTATAAAACTGAATCAACCACGGTTATAAGAGGTTGCGAGTGATCATTAGTTCAACTGAATGAGGGATCATCGCCGAAGCGTCAAATGATGCTGGGGGTATGTTGAACAAACATATCACTGTTTAGAAACTAAAGTGCCCTACTTTGTTTCTAAGTGCGCTTATATCCACTATTGGTTAAGGGCAAAAGGAAACATGCAACCACTCGACCTTTTGTCAGGTGGTTTTTATTTTGTAAGGTAGGAAGTCATGCAAACACGTGTTATGAAATTTGGCGGATCATCCGTCGCAACAGTTGAAAAAATACAAGCTTTAGCTTTACGTATACAAAAGCGTCAAGCTGAAGGTTTTAAATTAGTTATTGTTGTATCAGCGATGGGAAAATCAACCAACGGCTTAATAGACTTAGCGAATCAAATATCTAAAACACCTAAAAAACGTGAAATGGATATGCTTCTATCAACGGGTGAACAAGTCACAGTATCACTGATGACGATGGCTCTTGATGAGTTAGGGGTAGATGCGATTGGCTTAACAGGTGCGCAAGCAGGTATTCTGACGCATGGTTTACATACTAAAAATAAAATTAATTCAATTGATCCAAAACGCATCGTTGAACAACTCGATCAAAACAAAGTCGTTGTTGTTGCCGGCTTTCAAGGGATTAATGAATTTGGTGACATCACAACCTTAGGGCGTGGTGGCTCTGATACTAGTGCGGTTGCCTTAGGTGCAGCGATTGGATGTGATGTGGAAATTTATACCGATGTTAGTGGTATCTATGGAATCGATCCTAGAATTTATCCACAAGCTAAGCAAATCACTGAAATATCTTATGATGAAATGAAGGAAATGGCCTTCTTAGGGGCTAAAATCATGGAACCTCGTTCGATTGAAATTGGCCAACGATATGGCGTCAATATTTATGTAGGTAGTGCCCACTCAGATGAAGTTGGTACTTGGATTAAGGAGAAAAGCAATATGGAACAAAAAAGTGTAAGCGGCGTAACAGCCATTGATGATGTTGTTTTAGTGAGTATTGAGGCAAAAGTCAATAAAGGTATTGTGAGTGCTCATTTATTTAAACTTTTAGCTGAAAATGAAGTTAACGTTGATGTCATCACCCAAAGTATCACCACTGATCATTTTGTTAATATCTCTTTTACAACTTCAAAAAATGATCAAAGTTCTGTAGAAAAAATCTTAAATGAACTCAAAAATGAAGATAATCAAATTGAATATAACTTAGATACAGATAACGTTAAAGTTTCAATCGTTGGCGAAGGTATGCGTACTCAAAGTGGGGTTGCGGCCAATGTCTTTGATTTATTCCTACAAGAAGGTATTGAATTCAAACTCGTTTCCACATCAGAAATCAGTATTAGTTATACGATGGATAAAAAATATAAAGAGAAAGCCATGGTCTCACTGGCTTCAGACTTTAACCTATGAGATGCGCAAAATACCACGGCTGTGGAAATGATTTCATCCTCTTAAGCACAAAACCAGACAATGCTGAAGCATTCGCAAAATCAGTTTGTGATCGTCACTTTGGCATAGGTGCTGACGGCGTAATGTGGACTGAAAAATCAGAACACGCTGATATTAAAATGAAATATCTCAATTCAGATGGTAGCCCCGCCAAAATGTGTGGAAATGGCTTGCGCTGTTTCACACGCTTTGTCTTAGACGAAAAGATTTTAGATAAAAATGAGTTTTGTGTAGAAACCGATGCGGGTGATATAAACGTTAGATTTGATGAAGAAAGTAAGTGGATTGAGTTAGGGCTTATGCTTCCAAGATCACTCAATGATACCGAAACACTATGTCCAGGTGATGTCATTCAATGGAATCACGAAAGTACTAACTTAATGATACATACCCTTCATCTGGGAACACTACATGCGGTTATCTTTGTTGAAGATTATGATAATATCGAAGTCTTAGGTCCCATGATCACAAGCGATGCGTGTTTCCCTCAAGATATCAATGTAAACTTTGTAAAAATTCATTCAAAAGATAAAATTGAAGTTAGAACGCACGAGCGCGGAGCTGGTTGGACACTCGCTTGTGGAACAGGTATAAGTGCCAGTGCTTATGTCGCAATCAAAGAAGGATTAGTCAACAAAGAAGTAAGTATCAGTGCACCTGGTGGAACCTGCAGGGTTCACTTAGATGATCAAATAGTCAATTTATTTGGCCCAGCTAAAAAAATTGCAGATATAGAAATCGGAGGAAATTAGATGTTATTTCAAGGATCAGGGGTTGCGATTATTACCCCATTTACAGAAAACGGAGTTGATATCGAAAAACTAAAAGAAATGGTTGAATGGCATATTCAAGAAGGCACAAAAGCATTAATTGTTTTAGGCACGACTGGTGAAAACGCGACCATGACTGAAGATGAAAAAATATTGGTCTGGAAAACAGTTGCGGATCAAGCTAAAGGTCGTATTGTTTTAGTTGCCAATACAGGTGATAACTGTACAGCTGATTCGATTGAACGTTCATTAAAAATCAAAGACTTTGGTTATGATGGACTACTCCTTGTAGTTCCTTACTACAACAAACCTCAACAACGTGGCTTAATTGCCCACTTCACCAAAATTGTTGATACCGTTGAAATGCCTGCGATCATCTATAATGTACCAGGTCGTACAAGTTTAAACATGGAAGCAGAAACGATATTAGCTTGTGCTCAAAATAAATGGATTGTAGGTGTGAAAGAAGCCAGTCATAATTCTGAACAAATTAAAGCAATTATTGATGGTGCACCTGACGGCTTTGGTGTTTATTGTGGTAATGATGATCAAAACCAAGAATGTTTAGAAATGGGTGCGGATGGAATTATTTCAGTTACCGCAAACGTGGTGCCAAGTCTACTTGCTGAACAATGTAGTCTTGCATTAGATGGGAAACTAGCTGAAGCTAAAAAGATTCACCAAAGACTTCTGCCTTTACATAAAGCGCTCTTTATTGAAACCAACCCAGTTGGTGTAAAAGTCGCTTTAAACGCAATGGGTAGAGAAGTTGGAATCACAAGACTACCATTAGTAGAGATGGAAGAGGATAATAGAAAGAGTTTAGTCTGCGTACTTAAAGGACAAGGACTTGTAAAGGAGTGTATATGAAATTTTGTGTCGTAGGAAGTAATGGACATATGGGGACCATTGTTAGAAACATTGGAACTTCAAAAGGCTATGAAATGGTTGGAATTGACCAATCAAATAGTGAATTAGATTTTAACTCAGATTTTGATGGAGATGCGATTATCGATTTCTCCACCGCAAGTATTATGGATAAAACCATTGATTTTGCGCTGAGAAATAAAAAACCATTAGTCGTTGCCGCAACCGGTTATGACGAAAGAATCAAACAGAGATTAGAAGATGCGTCAAAAGAAATTCCTGTCTTTGTCAGTGCTAACTTTTCTTTAGGTGTACATCGTTTAAAAAAACTCATTAAATATGCACAAGAATTAAGTGATACAGTAGATATTGAAATCATCGATATTCACCATAATCGCAAAAAAGATGCCCCATCTGGCACCGCTAAAGAACTAGCGACTGTCTTAGGTGGTGATATTCCAACTTCTTCATTAAGACTTGGAACAGTGGTTGGAGATCACAGTGTTATCTTTGGTTATGATCAAGAACGTATCGAGATTACTCACAAAGCACAAAGTCGTGAAATCTTTGCCCACGGCGCACTTAATGCGGCTGCATTCTTAGCTGCACAAAAGCCAGGTTATTATGGCATGGATGATTTATTTAAAGGAGAATAGAGAAATGAATTTTACAGATCCATATGAGATAGCTGCTTTTATTAAAAAAGCAGAAAAACAAACCCCAATTACCTTGACTATTCAAGGAACATTTACCGATGAAGATTTCAAAGGCATAAATGCTTTTGGTTCAGATTCATTCCGTATTATTTATGCAAATGTTGATGTCGTTGACCAATTACTTAAAGATTTAGGGGATAAAGTAAGCGCTCAACATCTATCATATGACCGCAGAAACTCTGCAATCCCACTATTAGATACTCGCTATATTGATGCCCGTATTGAACCAGGCTCATTTATCAGAGAACACGTTGTGATTGAAAAAAGTGTTGTCGTTATGATGGGTGCTGTAATCAACATTGGTGCTTACATTGGTGAAGGTACGATGATTGACATGGGTGCGGTTGTTGGTGCTCGTGGTACCATTGGAAAATACTGTCACATTGGGGCAGGAGCCGTGGTTGCAGGAGTCTTAGAACCACCAAGCAAAACACCAGTTATTGTTGAAGATCATGCCTTAGTTGGCGCAAATGCAGTTATTTTAGAAGGTGTTAAAGTTGGCCATCATGCAGTTGTTGCGGCTGGCGCAATCGTTACACAAGATGTTGAACCATATGCAGTTGTTGCGGGATCCCCTGCTAAATTTGTTAAATGGTCTGATGAAAAAACTAAAGCTAAAACGGAGATTTTACAGGACTTACGATAATGACTCGTTTAGATTTCTTAACAAAGCATCGTCGTGCACTACATCAAATTCCAGAACTTGGACTTGAATGTGAGTTAACGGCACAGTATCTCGAAAAACAATTACAGTCGTTTGGCTATCAAACAAAACGTTATGCCAAAACAGCTGTGATTGCTTTTAAACAAGGCAAAGTGAATCAAGCAATTGCCTTTAGATCAGATACTGATGCGTTACCCATTCCTGAAAACAGTGGCGTAGACTTTGTATCTAAACATAAAGGCTGTATGCATGCTTGTGGCCACGATGCCCATATGAGTATGGTCTTACGTTTAGCCTATGAACTTAAAGATGAAGATTTAAATAAATCAGTGCTCTTTGTCTTTCAACCTGGTGAAGAAGGACCAGGTGGTGCACGTGTTCTTGTTGAAGAAGGATTGTTTAATGACTATGATGTTGAGGCAATCTTTGGTCTGCATGTCTATCATGGTGTAGAAAGTGGAAAAATTGCCTTAGTAGATGGACCAATGATGGCATCATCTGATGAGTTAATCATTACTGTTGAAGGAAAAAGCGCTCATGCGGCAGCACCTCAAGATGGTATCGATGCGATTCTCGCAAGTACCCATTTAATTCAAGCTTATCAATCAATTGTCTCTAGAACACTTAATCCATTAGATACCTGTGTCTTAACGATTGGGACGATTGAAGGTGGTGAGGCACAAAATGTCTTAGCAGGTCAGGTCAAAATGACAGGTACTATCCGTGCTTTCTCAGAAGACGTCTTTGAAATTGCTGAAAAACGTTTAGCTGAAATCAATTCTGGTATTGAACAAATGTTTAATGTCAAAGTAAGTGCTGATATCAAACGGACTTACCCACCAGTCATTAATCCACATGATTTATTTGAAAAGGTAAATGTAGCATTAAATCCAAATGATGTTGTATACCTTAAACCCATGATGTTTGCAGAAGACTTTAGTTTCTACCAAAAAGCTATTCCAGGATTTTTTGCGATGGTAGGTATTAATGGTTATGGTACAGGTGATTATCCACTGCATCATGCGAAATTTAATTTAGATGAAAGATCTCTTGAAACAGGGGTCGAATATTATCAAAGAATTATTGATACATTTGTTAGATAGACTTCCTCTGTGAAGTCTTTTTTAATGCATAAAAAATAAAGTTCTTTATAATAGACGTACAGGAGAATTTTACATGTCAAATAAAAAAGTACCACTCCGTTCAGAAATTCCAACTGAACTCACATGGGATTTAAGTCCGATGTTTAAAGATGATGAGGCGTTTGAAGCTTCATTTAAAGATGTTGAAAAACTAGTCGAAAGTTTTTCTAAACACGAAAAAACCCTCACTAAAAGTGCCGACTCGCTCTTCAATGCTTTAGAAGATCGCAATACCCTTCTAATGAAAATTGAAAACTTATATGTCTATTCGCATTTAAAAAGTGATCAAGATACCGCAAATGCAACTTATCAAGCGCTCAATGCACGTGCGATGGCTTTATATTCTAAAGTTGCGGCTGCTTTGTCTTTTATGGATACTTCAATTTTAAAAGCCAAAGAAGATGTTATTCGTGGTTATTTAGAAGATGATCGCCTAAGTATCTATGAAACAGAATTCAATCACTTATTTGAAAGAAAGGCACATATCTTATCCGATAAAGAAGAAAAGCTATTAGCCTTAGCATCTGATGTATTTAATGCATCATCAAATACCTTTGGTGTTTTAAATAATGCTGATTTAACTTTTAAATCTGTAATTGATGATAAAGGTGAGGAACTACCTCTATCACACGGAAGATATGGCTTATATCTTGAAAGTAGTGATCGCAATATTCGCAAACAAGCTTTTGAAAATATGTATGATAGTTTTAAAGCGCATGCGAATACCTTTGCTTCTACTTTATCTCATAATGTTAAACGCCATAACTTTAGCGCAAGTGTTCGTAACTTTAAATCAGCACGTGAGGCTGCCCTTTTCTCTAATCATATTCCAGAATCTGTGTATGATGCATTAGTAAGCGCTGTAAACGATGAACTTCCAAAACTACATAAATGGGTTGAACTACGTAAAAAAGCGCTTAAACTCGACGAAATCACGATGTATGACCTTTATGTACCAATGGTATCTGATTTAGATCTTGAATATACTTATGAACAATCAAAAGAGATTATCCTTGAGGCTTTCAAACCTTTAGGCGATGCTTATTTAAAAGGCATACAAGAAGCATTTGATTCACGATGGATAGATGTCATGGAAAACAAGGGAAAACGCTCTGGTGCCTATTCTAGTGGCTGTTATACCAGCAATCCATATGTACTGCTTAACTGGCAAGACAATTTAGATAATCTATATACACTAGCTCATGAACTAGGTCATTCCATGCATTCTTATTATTCACGTAAAAATCAGCCATTTATTTATGGTGATTATTCCATTTTTGTAGCGGAAGTTGCATCTACCACCAATGAGAATTTACTCACAGCTTATTTACTTGAAACTACTGAAGATCCAAAAGTAAAAGCTTATCTATTAAACCATTATTGTGATGGGGTTAAAGGAACTGTATATCGTCAAACTCAATTTGCTGAATTCGAACATCTTATTCATCAACTAGATCAAGAAGGAACTGCTTTAACCAACGAACTACTCTCTGAAAAGTATGATGAAATGAACCGTCGCTACTATGGTGAAGGAGTTAGCTATTCTGATGAGATTAAATATGAATGGGCTCGTATCCCTCATTTCTATTACAACTACTATGTTTATCAATATGCGACTGGTTTCTCAGCTGCTTCTACCTTAAGTGAAAAAATCTTAAATGACGGTCCACGCGCAGTTGAAAACTATATAAGTTTCTTAAAATCAGGTTCTTCATTAAAACCAATTGAAGCACTAAAGGTGGCTGGCGTTGATATGTCTAAGGATGAAGCCATTAAAAAAGCGTTGAAACTCTTTGGTCAACGCTTAGATGAACTTGAAAAACTATTAGCGGTATAGCAACAATACTTCTTCTAAAGATAATTGTGTATCGTGAATAATCAAAGCTAAGTCTGCACCTACATATCGATAGTGCCATTCTTCTGCTTTATAGCCCGTATAGATGGAATTCTCCTCAGTATAACGCTGAATGAATCCATAAATATGGGCATTTTCTTTTAGCCAAGTATAGGCTTCACTTCCCCCAAAGTCAATAATACCAGTTGCTTGTGTTTTAAAGTCTACCGCTAGACCTGCCTGATGTTCTGAATGCCCAGGTCGTGCTGAATAGGTATCTACAATTGATTGTGGCTGCGTCTCTAAATAGGTGTTATAAATTCTTTCTTGCATCACATACGGTCTATAGGAATTAGAAATGCTAATATCTAAGCCAAGTCCTAACATTGCTTCAATCATTGAGTCTAAAGCACGAGCTGCCTCTTCCTGCATCATAAAACCTAAATAAGTTTCTTCTAAATCAGGCACATAATCACTTGGCAATTGATAGTATTTATTCACTAAAACTTCTGTTTGAATAGAAGTATCTGCGACTTCAATATGACTATAGAGTTCATAATCTCGATTCGTATTAACTAAACGAATGATACTTGTTAAATCTGCATCTTGATGATTATTTTGATAATTTATATATCTTTCATATCGATCTAAGACAAAATAAGGATGTTGAAGTAGATCTTTTTGATCACTTAAATTATCATGATCTAAATAAAACTGAACTAAAGAACTATCTAATTCTAGAATCGTTTCAACTTCAGTGTCTGTATAATTTTTTTGTCTTAGATTAAGATAGTCTGGATCTGACACTTGTTTGACAATATCACTCGCATAATCAAGTTGAAGAATAAGAGAATATTCTCCTTCACTGAGTTCTACATTAAATAATTTAATTTCATCATGTGTATATCCTTTATCTAATAAGTCTAGATAATTGGGATATAACACTTTATAGACTTCTATTTGTATGGGTTTAAAAAACACAATCATCAGCATGATTAAAACTGAAAGGATCAGTAAACTTATTTTTTTCACACAACATGTCCTTTTAAATCAAAACCTTCAACTTCATCAATCATGACATCAACAAAGTCTCCAATCTTATGAACTTTTTCACTACTAAATAATAATTCACCATCAACATCATCTGGTGCCATCGCATAGGTTCTACCGTGATAAATAGCTGATTTAGATTCCCGCGCTTCAATGAGAGTTCTATATACTTTTCCCACTTGTTTTTGCATCAAACGATCTGATATGGCTGATTGCACCTGCATAAGTCGATGTAATCGATCCTCTTTAACATCTTGTGGAACATCATCTTCCATGTCATTGGCAACTGTATCATCTTCTGGTGAATAGGTAAAAGCCCCCAAACGATCAAATTCATTTTCCTCAATAAAGTTTAATAATGTCTGAAATTGCTCCTCAGTTTCACCAGGAAAACCAACAATAACTGTTGTTCGAAGTACTGCAGCGTCAAATTGTGAACGAATGCGTTTAATCGCATCTGCATTATCTTCAGCAGTCCCTTTTCTAAACATATTTTTAAGGAGTGTATTATCAGCATGTTGAATTGGCACATCAAAATAAGGCACAACTTTATCTAAGCGCTTCATTCCATCAAGTAAACTTGGCGTCATCGCATTAGGATATAAATAAAGGAGTCTAATCCAAACTAAACTTTCGATTTCATTAATTTTTTCTAAGAGTTCAACGAGTTGATTTGAACCCTGCTCTTCTCCATAACGAGAGGTATCTTGAGCAATGAGCACTAATTCTTTCGCACCATCATCAACCAATTTCTGTGCTTGTTTAACTAGACGATCAACTGGATAAGAATCCATATCACCACGAATCAGTGGAATCGCACAATAACTACAACGGTTTGAACAACCTTCGGCAATTTTCAAATAAGCAGAATGTTTAAGGGTCGAAACTAAACGTTCATGTTTACCATAAACAACTTTGCTTTCAGTACCTAATATTGGATCTAAGATCTCACCTAAATGGGGATAATCTTGAATTCTCACAAATGCATCCACTTCAGGAAGCGATTCTTTTAAATCATCATAATAACGTTGTACTAAACATCCTGTCACAATGAGTGACTTGGCATTTTTTTCTTTGTATTTTGATACATCTAATATGGTATCAATACTTTCCTTTTTGGCAGGTTCAATAAAACCACATGTGTTTACCACTAAAACATCGGCCAAACTTAAATCAGTGACCACAGTATGATCATTGGATTTAAACCAGCCGAGTATGTTTTCTGAATCAACTAAATTTTTACTACAACCTAAAGATACTAAACCTATTTTCAAAATATAATTCCTCTTTTCGCAAACAAACTTAGAATTTCATTTGCGCTTAATGGACAATGTGTATGTCCGACTTTCGTTTTTTCATCTTTGCGTCCAAAATCACTACCACAGGTAATAAGCAATCCACGCTTTAATGAAAAGGCGACATAAAATGCGTTTTGAATCTCCGAATGATATGGACTATAACATTCTATCCCGTCTAAACCTAAATGGACCAATTGATTTAATATCGCTGTATCTTCATGAACACTTAAACCTGGATGGGCTAAGACCGCCACTCCCCCTGCCATATGAATCGCATTTAGTGCATCATAATAATTGGCATTATAACTTGGTACATAAGCTTTCTTACCCTTTGATAAGTACTTTTTCACAAAACTTGATTCATATGAGAAATAACGAGACGCACTCGCTTTAAACTTTTTAATTTCAGGATGAGATTCTAATGCCTTCTTTGACAAGATAAAACGTGCAATACACATCGGTGTAATGGTATCTTCTTTCGCAAAAGTCTTAAGTTCATCTAAAGAAAGATTAAAATCATATAGTTCATTTAACTTATCAATCATTTCTGGAATCGATTTTTGATAACTATCTTTAACTAATTGAGCATGTTTATCAAACCAAGGAAAATCAATATTAATACCATATCCTAATACTTGAAAATCAACCCCATTATGTTGAACACTAATTTGGGTTGCGCTAATCCATTTGGTTTTTGAAAAGTTCTCATATTGAAGCATTTCACGATTTGCTTGAATACTATCTTCATCAGCAATTGCTGCAACACTTAAACCTGCCTCTTCTGCTTTTTTAAACAATTCTAAAACTGAATACTCCCCATTTGTTGAATAGGATGAATGCAAATGCAAATCAATCATATCGATCTCCTAATCGGAAGTTTATACGCTTTTTTAGCTTGCTTCCGTCTTCCCCCCATATAAGGTAGATACATAAAAAACCAAACAATTAACAACAAAGCTAATACAACAAAGATATAACCAGGATTACCTACCCAATCCGCAAAAAGAACTAACGGACTACCAGGTGAAGGATACGATAAGAAAAAGAAATTCGTATCTAAGATTCCATTTAGGTAATAAATTGGAATTAAAACAATCACAAGCCCCATAAACACGGCTGGTAATTGTCGTGGATTAGGTTTTAGTTCACCACTAATCAACAACATTAATACAAAGCTTAATAGAAAACCATGTTGGGTAAAACTATGAATCGTTTGGAAGTGCCAAAATGGAAAGTTTAACCAATCTGCAAAGGTGAGTGCCATAACAGCTCCAATTAAACCTAAGGCATACAAACTTTCTTTGAGATACTTGTTCTTAGTAAAGGCATAGCCAAAGATTAAAAACTCAGATATCCCACATAAGTGTAGCGGTAATAGTTCCCAAGAAAAGCGTCCCATTTGTACATAAGCTAAGAATCTTAGAAGTTCATAAAAAAGAATAAACAAAGCAAAGTTTTTCTTAAAACTAGTTTTTTTACGACCTCTTAAATTACGATAATAAAAAGATATCAATAAAGCCATTACAAGCATTGCCAACGCATAAACAATATGAACTGTGCTAAAGAGTCCTATCGCAATTTCTGATGGTATTTCACTAGCGTCAGCGAAAAAATATGTGAATGTAAATGGATTCATAACCCTATTCTATAGAACTTTGTGAAACAATGCAAAAAAAAGCGCTTACGCGCTTTTAGTCTAAATCTGTACCTTGAGAAGCAATGACTTTTTTATACCAATAGAAGGAATCTTTACGACTTCTATCTAATGTACCATTACCTTGATCATCACGATCAACATAGATGAAACCATAACGTTTTTTCATTTCACCTGTACCAGCTGACACAAGGTCAATACAGCCCCAAACAGTGTAAGCAATTAGATCAACTCCATCTTCAAGTGCATCTGCCATTGCCTTAACGTGTTCACGTAAATAAGCAATACGATAATCATCATGGATTGAACCATCTGCTTCAACTTTATCAACTGCCCCAAGTCCATTTTCAACAATCATAAGTGGAATTTGATAACGATCATAAAGTTCGTTTAAGAAGAAACGTAGACCATCAGCATCAATTCCCCAGCCCCAATCAGAAGCTTTGATATATGGGTTTGGAACACCAAAGAACATATTACCTGTGAGTTGACTTAATACTTCAGGATCAGTCGCAGTCGTACCTGTTGCGTAGTATGAGAATGTATACATATCAACAGTACCCGCTTTTAGGATTTCAGCATCGCCATCTTCCATTTTGATGTTGATATTGTTTTCTTTGAAATAACGTTTCGCGAAACCAGGATATTCACCACGAACCATAACGTCACCACACATGTAGTTACCAATTTGCATTTTTTGTTGGTTCGCAATAACATCTTTTGGATTACATGTATATGGATATGACACAGTACCTGCAATCATATTACCAACCATGATTTCAGGATCAATTTCATGAGCTTTCACAACTGTTAAAGCAGAAGCCAAGAATTGGTGATGTAGTGCTTGGAAGCGTAGATTAACGTGTTCATTGCTTTCAACATTATCGCCACCAAACATGAGATTGCTTTCAGGTACAATACCAGCACCCATTAAGCCACCAGCATCCATCATTGTTAAGATATTGATTTCATTGAATGTTAACCAGTATTTAACTAAACCTTTATACTCACGCATAATGGTTTCAGAATAACGCGTAAAGAATCCAATGACTTTACGATCTACCCAACCATTATATTTACGTGTTAAACCAAATGGTGTTTCATAGTGAGACATGGTAACTAAAGGTTCAATACCATATTTCTTACATGTTTCAAACACTGCACGGTAGTGGTCTAAACCAGCTTGGTTTGGTGTTTCTTCATCACCTTCTGGGAAAATACGTGCCCAGTTAAGTGAAATACGATACATCTTAAAGCCCATTTCAGCAAATAAAGCGATATCTTCTTCATAACGATTATAGTGATCAATCGCTGTGTGTGATGGAAAGTAATCCGCATCAGTGATTTCATATTTAAATTCACGAGGTTGTGTATGTGAGCCTGCTTTTAAGTGGTCAGATGTATTATCTAATTTACCATCTTGTAAATAAGCACCTTCACATTGGTTTGCGGCTGTTGCCCCACCCCAGAAAAAATCTTTAGGAAATTTATATGACATAGTTTGTCTCCTTTTCAAATGTATGATAGCACTTTCTTCATTAATTAAAGTTCCAATATCAATTAAAAAATTGGAATAATGTTCCAATTTTTATTAGGTAATCTCTTGTACTATATGGAAGTCATCATCTAACCATAAGCCAATAACTTCTGCTTCTGGATACCAATGCTTAATCTTTTTAACTGAAGTAATGAGTTGCTTCTTTTGAAGATGATCAGGTTCATGTGCACCAGCACAATCAGTATGACCAACAACCGCGATAATATGTGATTGATGTTGATGAATAGAGATATCGACTCTAAATCTTAAATCACGAATTAAACTACCACTTATTTTAGATGCAATAACTTTAACAGGACCTGCAAGTGTAATTGTATCAACGTAATCAACTCCATATTTTTCTTTTATATATTGATGAATTGCCGGCTGAACTCTTCCATCCATACAATTTATGGCTGTACCAAATTTTTTCATAATTGAAGTTTACCAATAATCCAAAAAAAAATCATCCCTGAGGATGTTTTTAATGGTGGCTCCGGCCAGAATCGAACTGGCGACACACGGATTTTCAGTCCGTTGCTCTACCGACTGAGCTACAGAGCCATTGGTTGCGGGAGAAGGATTTGAACCAACGACCTCCGGGTTATGAGCCCGACGAGCTACCAGACTGCTCTATCCCGCGATATCTAAACTATATATATTCAACGTTGTCTATTGTAATAGATATCAACGTAAGAATCAAATTCTGGCGGAGGAAGTGGGATTCGAACCCACGCATGCTCTCACATCTGCTGGTTTTCAAGACCAGTCCCTTCAACCACTTGGGTATTCCTCCGTTTAAGTGGTGGACCCTGTAGGACTCGAACCTACGACCTGCCGGTTATGAGCCGGTAGCTCTGACCAACTGAGCTAAGGGTCCAACATTGGTAGCGGGAGTGAGACTCGAACTCACGACCGACCGGGTATGAACCGATTGCTCTAGCCAACTGAGCTATCCCGCCATCAATAATAATACTGGTCGGGATGACAGGATTTGAACCTGCGACCCCTTGATCCCAAATCAAGTGCACTACCAAGCTGTGCTACATCCCGAAAAATAAAATGGCGCGCCTAGCAGGAGTCGAACCCACAACCTTCTGATCCGTAGTCAGACGCTCTATCCAATTGAGCTATAGGCGCATACAACCGCTAATCGTATCCTTAAAATAAAATAATAGGCTGGTGGGGATGGTGGGACTTGAACCCACACGATGTTGCCATCAACGGATTTTAAGTCCGTTGCGTCTGCCTATTCCGCCACATCCCCAGCTGGAGGTTCCTGTCGGATTTGAACCGACGATCACAGAGTTGCAGTCTATTGCCTTACCACTTGGCTAAGGAACCGTTTTAACGGTGCTTTTCTATTATAACAAAGAGATAAAAAAATGCAATAAAAAAAACGGATAGAAATCCGTTTATTTTTTACTCAGCTTTAACACGTGTCCATTTATCCGCTAAAATTGATTTTAAAGCGTCATCATAGACATAAACTTCGTCATTTTCATTGTCTAAGCGTGGGGTATAGGCAGGATTTAAATAGTAGTCCCCACCAACACTTGTCACCGTGTTATATGCTTCTATAACAGGGGAAGTATAACCAACATAAATGGTATTGTTGGTCGCTACTTCATTGTGACACATAAAGTTAATCCATGCATGTGCCAATTCTACATTTTCAGCATCACTTGGAATAACCATGTTGTCCATCCAAATATTGGTTCCTTCATTTGGAACAAAGAATCCCATGTTTTCATTTTGAGATAAGATATACGCTGCATCTCCTGAGAAATCAACCGCCATATCTTTTTGTTCATTAATCATTGAATCAATGATTGTTTCATCAATATAAATAGGATGTGTTGTCGTATCAACCACTTTTAACCATTCAAAAGCTGCTTCAATTTCAGCTACATCTGTTGTGTTCACAGAATAGCCTAAAGCTTTTTCTGCCAACATGAAGGCATCACGAGCTGAGTCATAGATATAAATTTGATTTGCGTACTTTTCATTAAGTAGCACATTCCATCCTTCACTTTCAAGATCCGCAATATCTACATTGTTTTTATTGTAGATAATCCCAATGTTTCCCCAAAAATATGGAACGGAATAAACATTGTTTGGATCAAAAGGACGATTTAGGAGATCTGGGAAGATATTATCTAAGTTTGGAATTAAACTTAAGTCCAAAGCTTGTACCTTTTCTTCTTTGATTAAGCGCTCCACCATATGGTCACTCGGAATCAAAATATCGTAGGTCTCACCACCTTCTAACTTGGTGTACATGAGTTCGTTGCTGTCATAGGTTTCATAAATAACCTCAGCATTATATAAATCTTCAAATTCGGCAATCATATCAGTATCGATATATTCGCCCCAGTTATAAACTTTCAAAACTTGTTTGTCGCTAGATGTTGCACATCCGCTTAGTACCAGGCTGAAAACCGCAAGGGTTAACAACAATTTTTTCATAGATCTCCTTTTAATTGTATTTCTATTGGGCTTTAACTTTTACCCATAGATCACTGGTTTTTAATTTAAGTTCTTCGTCATAGACAAAGATTTCGTCTAAGTCATAGTCCATACGAACTTCATACGCAACATTACCTTCATAATCACCAACGATCATTTCTTCGTAAACATCTTTACGTACAGTTGTATAACCGACTTCTAAAGTATTCGCAATCATGGAATCTTTGCTCATCATGAATTGTATCCACTGATTTGCGAGGTCTGGATTTGGTGCATCTGCAGGAATAACCATTGAGTCTACCCAGATATTGGTTCCTTCAGTTGGTGCAAAGTAGGCCATATTTTCATTTTCATCTAAGATATAGGCTGCATCGCCTGAATAAACAACCGCTAAGGCTTTATTACCTGCAATAATGTTGTCAATAACATCATCCGTTACATAAACAGGACTCATGGTTGTGTTCAATTCAGTTAACCAATCAAATGCTGCATTCAATTCATCATCACTTGATGTGTTAGTTGAATAACCTAGAGCTTTTAAAGCTACCATAAACGCATCTCGTTCTGAATCATAGAAATACATATTTCCAGCATATTTTGTATTCTTTAAAACATTCCAGCCTTCTTCTTCAACATCAGCTGAATCTACAACCGTTGTGTCATAGATAATCCCAACATTGCCCCAGAAATAAGGAACTGAGTATTCATTTTGTGGATCATAATCTAATCCTAAGACAAAGTCTAAATCTTCACTTAAACCTGCCGTTGTTTCGCTTTGAAGTGTTTGTAGTAAACCTTCTTCAATAAGTCTTTGGACCATGTAATCACTAGGGTAAAGTACATCATAGCTTTCTCCACTTAATAGTTTTGTATACATGGATTCGTTGGAGTCGAATTCCTCATAAATAACGGTTGCGTTATATGTATCTTCGAATTCAGCGATTAAGCTTTCATCAATGTAGACTCCCCAGTTAAACACTTTAAGTGTTTCTGTTTCTTCTGCACTTGAGCAAGCTGTTAAACCTACTAATAAAGTTAGTGCTACAAATAATTTTTTCATTCCATCACCTTTGATTGACCTTTCTTTAGAATGGGGTATAAATTTACGATCAATAAGATTACGGTGATAATAACCACCAGTATGGTTGAAAGTGCATTGATCGTAGGATTGATGCGTTTGCTCATTGTATAGACAAGAATAGAGATATTTTTAACTCCATTCCCAGTCACAAAATACGAAATCACAAAATCATCAAACGACATCGTAAACGCAATCAGTGCGCCAGAGATTACACCTGGCATAATGAGCGGAACGATAACTTTAATAAGCGCACTAAGTGGTGTACAACCTAAATCCAGTGCAGCTTCGGCTAAATCTGGATCCAAACGTCTTAAACGAGGTAAGACGGTTAGAATCACATAAGGTGTACTAAACGCAATATGCGCAATCAACATCGTGATATAGCCTTTATCAATGTTGAGGGTGGTATAAAGCAACATCAAACCAATCGCTGTGACAATATCCGGATTTAAAATCGGAAGATTATTCACATTGAGGATGAGTTCTTTAACCAAGCGTTTTGATTTAGACACACCTATGGCGGTTAGAGTACCGACAATTGTTGAAATAAATGTCGATAACAACGCTATTGTGAAAGTGGTCGTGACCGCCTTCACCATCTCTCTTGATTCAAAGAGTTCTTGGTACCACATGAAGGAAAAACCTGTCCAGTGAGTCAAAGATCTCGAATCATTAAAAGAGAACACCATTAAACTTAGAATCGGTAAGTAGAAGAATACCAACATTACCGCAATTAATACAAAGGTCAAACCCCAGCGTTTTTTAACACCTACCATGAGCGACCTCCATCAGATACAAGCACATCAGAAGCATCTTTATCCATCTTACGCGTTAGCACCATAGAACCCATGATAATCATCGCCATAATCAAAGATATGGCAGAACCAAAGTTCCATTCTCCAACCGTAATAAATTGGTTTTCAATTAAGTTACCAATTAGCATATATTGACCACCCCCTAAAAACTTAGGGATGACAAAGGTCGATACAGCTGGTAAGAACACTAGCGTAATTCCAGAAATAACACCTGGAATCGATAGTGGGAAAACAACTCTTCTAAACGTTTGAAAACGATTAGCCCCTAAATCATAGGATGCTTGAATTAAAGCTTTGTCTAACTTCGCAAGTACGGTATAGATTTGCAGAATCATAAAAGGCAAGAAGTTATACACCATACCCAAGATAACCGCAAAGTCTGTATACATTAAACTCATCGTTGGTAAACCAAAATAAGATAATAGTGAATTAATTAATCCATTATCACTAAGAATAGAAATCCAAGCATAAGTTCTAACCAACATGTTGATCCACATCGGTAAAGTAATCAGTAAAATAAATAAATTTTGATATCTTTCACCCATATTCGCAATCACATAAGCAATAGGATAACCAATAATGATTGAAATAACAGTTGTAATAAACGCAATTTGAAGAGACTTAAATAAAACCTTAATAAAGACAGGATCAAAGAAGCGAATAAAGTTATTCAAAGTAAATTGAACGGTCATCACTGAGTTACCACCCTCAGTTACAGCATACAAAAGTATCAATAACATCGGTACAACAATAAACAGTGACATCCAAACTAAGTAAGGACGTGTTAGTTGTGCAAAGTTCTTCATCAATAAGACCCCAATTTATACATAATGTGAATATCTTCAGGGAAGAAATGTAGACCTACTTCAGCCCCTACTTCACTCTTATCTGTTGTATGAACAATCCACTTGCGATCTTGTGTCTTCACTACTATTTCAAAATGAACACCTTTAAATAAAATCGATTGAACAGTTCCTAACATTTTACCCATTTCAGGTTTAACAATGTCAATATCTTCAGGACGTATAACCACATCCACTTCCTCATTTTCATTGAAACCATAATCAACACATTCGAACTGTGTTTTACAGAATTCAACTTTATAATCTTCAAGCATCACAGCTTCTACAATGTTTGATTCACCAATGAAGTTTGCCACAAAACGATTCTCAGGTTCATTGTAGATATCTGTTGGTGTTCCAATTTGTTGAATTTCACCATTGTTTAAAACCACAATCTTATCACTCATTGTTAAAGCTTCTTCTTGATCATGGGTTACATAAATAAAGGTAATCCCAACTTCTTTTTGAATCTTCTTTAACTCTAATTGCATTTCTTTACGAAGTTTTAAATCTAATGCCCCTAAAGGTTCATCTAATAAAAGTACCATTGGTTCATTAACCAAAGCTCTCGCAATCGCAACACGTTGTTGTTGACCACCAGATAGTAGTGTAACAGGACGATCACCAAAACCACTTAAACCAACCATCTTAAGCATACGTTCAACTTTTTGTTTAATAATATCCTTATCTAATTTCTTAATTCTCAAGCCAAAGGCTACATTATCAAAAACATTCATATGAGGAAATAAAGCATATCTTTGAAAGACAGTATTTATCTCACGTTTATAGGGAGGTACATTTGAGATTTCAATATCACCAAAGTAAACTTCCCCTTCACTCTGTTCAACAAAACCACCTAAGATACGTAAAAGTGTCGTTTTACCACAACCTGAAGGTCCTAGTAAGGTAACAAATTCATTTTCATCAATACTAAGATTAATCCCTTTTAAAACCAATTGGTCATCAAAGGTTTTTACGATATTTTTAAATTCAATTAATTTACGCATGGCTCTCTCCTAAAAAATGGGTGGTGTGCAAATCCATAAGACTTTTGCTGGACTGTTTGTATTATTAACTAATGTATGACTATAAGAGCCTTTTAAATAGAATGTCTGCCCTTTTTTTAAACTATGCTTTTTCTTACCATTCACTAAGGTAATTTTCCCATTCAAGACATAACCAAATTCTTCACCATTGTGTGGAACTAAAGTCTGTGAAGATCCATGAGCATCTATTTCTAATAAAATAGGCTCCATATCATTCTTCTGTGCATTGGGGACAATATATTCAATTTTGTATCCATCACGCTGATCTATAAAGTAATCATCTTGAGTAAACACAATCTTATCGTTAGTCGCATCAGAGAAAAACTGAGCTAAATCCATTCCTAATGCTTCTGTAATATCACTTAATGTCTGAATAGATGGAGCTGTTAAATCTCTCTCTAACTGAGATAAAAAACCCTTTGTAAGTTCTGTACGAGACGCCAGTTCTTCAAGGGTGAGTTCATTCTGTATACGAAAACGTTTAATGCGTTGACCGATATCCATAACCTGACTCCCTGTGTTTAGCTTTACTAAACTTTTTGTTTATAAAAACAAACAAAAATAATTATAATCAAACACAAAAAAAATGCAATACTTAAGATTGCACTTTTTTAGAATAATCTAAAAACTATACATTATTATTGATTTTCGTAATATTGGATAAATCCAACCCCATCATCGTTGCCATCACCGATAAGGAAGTCAGCATCTCCATCATTATCTAAATCACCTGCAGTTGCAAATGGTACTGAAAATGAGATTTCATTAAATGGAGAGATTAGTTGATTATAGTTTGAATGGTATGTATAGCTAATTGATCCATCAACGTTAGCACCGGTATGGAAAACAAGTAAACTAATATCATCATTAACCAAGAGGCTCCCCGCCGCAAAATCGATGACTCCATCGCCATTGAAATCGCCAAGATATGGAATCGTTGCAAATTGAAGATATGCTTCCTCCGTTATGCTGTTTCCATTTTCACCAATTTCATTATCAAAATCGAACGGATGATTATCTAAGATATCTGCTGAACTTAAGATTCGTTTTTCACCACTGTTTTTAACTATCTTCAAATATTCAGAGTTATTTTCGCCTTCAAAGCTTGATCCCAAAAATAAATCATCATCTCCGTCACCATCATAATCTCCAGAGGTTAAAAATGAATAGGTTCCACGATCTACATTTAGAAAATTATTATCAGTTAATGATGTAAATTGAGGATTAGTGCTTGAACCAGTGTTCTCATATAAATATAGTCCAGCTTCTTTACTATCCATATCTCCATAACCTAAAACCAGATCCAAATCACCATCATTGTCAAAATCTCCTAAGGTTGGGAATGAATATCTTAAACTGTATTCTTCAGAAAAGGTTGGCGCTTCAACTAATTTAAATGGATTTTTCTCATCAGTTTGTTGTTCAAATTTACCTAAAGATGTTTGGTAATAGGTTTGTACTGTCCCATCAAATGAACCTACAATAACATCTTTGAAACCATCACCATTGACATCTCCAATAGCTGGAAATGCCCAACCATAAACCGAGACTTTACTTAATTCACTTGATTCATTTGGTTTTAATTCACCAGAACTTTCTTCTTGTGCTTCTTCTTCAACTACTGGTTCTTCTTCAACTACTACTGGTGTCGCTACAGTTTCTTTAGGCGCATCTTTTTCAATCTTAACTCTGTATGCTGTTAAAGCAGTATCTAGTGTTCCTGCAGTAGCTCCATCATATGCCCAATCCCACCATGTACCATTCACTTGTGGTTGAATAGCTACATGATAGCCATCTAAACCTACTAGTTTGGCTTCTAAAGCGGTAATCATATCACCTGAACGTTCAGATCCTAGGTTAGTATAATTAGCGACCCAGTTTGTCCATCCAGTATTTTTAAAGTAAGCACGGTATTCAATCTTATCATCAGTATTAGATGAGATTAAGCCCATTTGTATTGTATAAATTAATCCTGAACCTTGTGTTTCTCTGTTATGTCGTACAACTTGTAGTGTACCACCGACATTAGATTGATACTCTACACCTACTTCATCAACTTTTACTCTAATCCCAGTAATCGGACTAGCTGAATCTAGTGTTCCTGATGTTTGACCATTTTTAACCCATGTTCCCCATCCTAAACCTGATCTGTAGGTTTGATAGTATACATTCGCATGATCAAAGTCTTTAAGTTGGATTTGTACACCTAAGATAGCTTGTCCATTCCCAGCTTCTTGAAAACTTTGAGCCCAATCACTCCAAGTAGAGCCAGTATAGACACGGTACTCAATACCCGCACCATACGATGCATCATCTAAGTTCATTTTTAGAGCTGTTAATGCAGCTCCACCTTCACTACCACCAAGTGCACCACCCCAACTATAGTCTGTCCACTCTGTTGTCTTCACTTGATACCCAACATCTACACGTGTGTAATCAATAGCAGATACAGGTATCACAAATACGGATATCAGTAAGAAGCTACTGATTATCGCTTTTGTGAGTCTTTTCATTTTCACTCTCCCTTTTAACACTAATATAATTTAATTAGTTTTATATAACTAATATATTTATATTAATTTATGAATGATGTTTTATCAAGATAATTTTATATAATTTATAATTTTATAAACATATATTAGTATTTTTATTGAAGGTGAGAATAGACTTGTCACATAAAAAAAAGCAGATTTCTATAAAATCCGCTCTTAATTTAGATTTGAATCTTGAATTATAGTCCGCGTTGAATAAATTTTTCAAGCATAGGTTTTGATTGGAAACCAACAACTTGACCAACATTTTCACCATCTTTAAATAACATTAAAGTTGGGATAGACATGATTGAAAATTTCATAGCTAAATCATTTTCTTCATCGACATCAACAGTGATGATTTTAACTTTACCTTCATATTCTTTAGAAAGTTGTTCTAGCACTGGAGCGATCATCTTACATGGACCACACCATTCAGCTGAGAAGTCAACTAACACGGTTCCGCTTTTAATAATTTCACTAAATTCTTTTTCTGTAACTTGTTTCATATTTATAGTTCTCCTTATTCGCTTCAACTTTAACAATATCTTAAACGATTTTCATCCATTTTGCTCATCGAATACGAATTTTTGTATCGCTTGAGCTACACCATCTTCTTTATTTGTCCCAGTCGTGTAATTTGCGAGACCTTTTATTCGTTCAGATGCATTTCCCATTGCGACACTATATTTGAAGTACGATAACATCGTCGCATCATTTTCACTGTCACCCATGACGAGGACTTCATCATCTTTGATTCCTTCAAGTTCCATGAGTTTTTTAATCCCAACAAGCTTGGTAATCCCTTTAGGTGAGATATCTAACCAATTGTCAGAAACACGCATAATTTCAAGTTTTCCTTTAAAGATTTCTTTTAAAGTGTCCGTTGATTTATCTAATTCATGTTTGAAGTGAGTAAATCCAATTTTATCGTATGAGTGTTTGATCTCTTCAGCATCTGAAATAATGTTAACCTTTTGTGTTTTTAAAAAACCAAATAAGGCAAAGACATGGATACGTCTTAGAATAAAACTAAAGTAAGGTAATATCTTAATCAGTGTTAAATAAATATCACGATAGACTTTAAGTTTCTCTGGAGAAAAGAAAGCTAAACCAGCTTCGCCATCCATGACCATTTGTAGATCATGTGCTTTCGCAAATCGAAAAGCTGCTTGGCAATCTTCGACTGAGATTAAACCTGTCACTTCTTCTGTGTCTTCTTTCACATTGATAAAGCGTTGGCCATTATTAAGTATCATATAGCCGCCATACTCTTTCAATTTGAGTTGTTTGATAAATTGATGGGTACTATCAAAACCACGTCCTGTCGCAATAGAGAATTTAATTCCTTGAGCTTGTACTTTTAGAATTGCATTTCGATTTGCTTCAGATAATGTTTTAAACTTCTTTAATAGTGTTCCATCTAAATCAGAAATAATCAGTTTGATCATTTAAGTAATGATGCCGCCTCTTCATCTACTAACACAACAACATCCGCATGATTTTGTAGTGCTGAACATGGGAAAACTTCATTTGCTGTGCCGTGAATCATTTGATAAACAGCTTGTGCCTTGTTCTCACCACTCGCAATGACTAAAATCTCACGAGCACGAAGAATATCTTTAATACCCATAGTGATTGCGTATGTTGGTACTTCATCTAGAGAATTAAAGTGACGTGCATTATCTGTACGTGTTTGTTTCTTTAAGCGAATAACATGTGTTGTAGATTCAAATAATGTGCCAGGTTCATTAAAGCCAATATGACCATTGGAACCTAAACTTAGAATTTGAAGGTCTTGAGGATTTTTTGCGAGTAAAGCTTCATAATCTGCACAGACATGTTCCATTTGATCAGTTCCGCTTGGAATATGAATATTTTCTTCAGCAATATCAACATGATTAAAGAATTTATCATGCATATAGAAATTAAAACTTTGTGGATGGTTCGTATCTAAACCAACATACTCATCTAAGTTAAAAGTTGTCACATGGGCAAATGATTGACCATCTTTATGTGCTTGAACAAGTCTTGCATACATTCCTTCAGGAGTTGAGCCTGTTGGCAGCCCTAAGACCACTTTATCTCTCTTTAGTTTAGACAAAACAATTTCAGCTGCTTTTTCTGATACTTCATCATAATTTTTTAAGACGTGAATTTTAAACATGTTTAGTTCTCCCTTACACCCGCTATTAGCTCATGTGTTGTTGTGAAAATTCGATTTGGTTTAAGGATAAGTGTGCCCTCTCTTTCAGAGAAATCACAATTTACTTCTTCAAAGTCACTATGGCCATGCCAAGGTTCAATACATAAGAAATTGGCTTCTGGTTTTTTCCAGAATGCTAAGTATTTATACCCCATGACACTTACCTTCATCGTATTATTTCCATCAATTAATGTGACATATGGTGAAGCCACATTTTTTAAAAACAAAGTTGGCACTTTTTTAAAGAATTCATCAGTGAACTCAAGTGTATTAGTTTGTGTATTTAAGATGTTTTCAGGTAAGTCGTTTTCTTGATTTGGAAAAACAACTGATTGAATTCCATCTACACCATTTGTAGATGTCATAAAAGCTGGATGTAAACCAAATGAGAAAGGCATGTCTTCGCTTGATTTATTCTCAATTGAATAGTGAATTTTTAAGCAAGTACCCTCTAAATCATAACGAACATTCAACTTAAATTCAAAGGGATATTGACTTAAAGTTTCCTTGTTAGATTCAAGGCATAATTCACAAGAATTTGTGGACTCAGAAACCGTCTTAAAAACAGCTCTTCTTGTAAAGCCATGATTACCCATTTCATAGATTTTTCCATTGATTCTAATCTTTTTATCATAGGTTGAACCAACAATTGGAAAAAGGATTGGATTATGTTGATCCCAGTATTTTGGATTACTATCCCACATCCATTCTTTACCTGTTTCTTTGTTTATAAAATGATGGATTTCAGCACCATTATTTGATATTTCAACTTTACATAATTCATTTTCTAAAATCATATTGACTCCTTAAGATTTGATGATTGAGGAACGCGTAATTTTATTCCTTTTTCTACAATTGATATGTTTAATTCACTGACAACGTCTGATTCACCATCACGTTGGATGTGAACAGGTAGTTTACTCTTTAATTTAATGTTCTTGGCTTTATACATTCTTACGATTTTTAAATCAGTATGTGTGCCCTTTGCATACATTGGTAAAGCTTGAAGAATATTTGCGAGATGACTGTTTCGAATCAAACAAATATCTAAATAACCATCCTGCATATCAGCATTTGGGGTTGGCGTAAAACCACCTCCATAATCTCGTCCATTCATTATCGCTATTAATAATAATTTCTCATCTATGATTTCGCCATCAATATCAATTGTCATATGATACGTAGTTCTCGAAAAAATATTATTAATCACAGATATCATATAGACAAATTTATTGGGTACCCATTTATTTCTTGAAATCTTATTTGCATCATAGGCGACATCTGCATCAAAACCCATTGAGAGAGCTTCAACAAATCCACCTAGATTACTCATACCTGCATCAACAAAGACCTCTTTCCCTTCAATGGTTGCGTGAAGGATATCTTTAAGTTTTGTTTCTTTAACCCCCAACATTCTAAAAAAATCATTACCTGTTCCAACTGGAAGAACACCCAGAGGAACCCCAGGCTCTAACCCATTAAAAACTTCGTTAATGGTTCCATCCCCCCCACAAGCATATAAAGTCACATCATCTTCCTTATGATATTGTGATGCTAATTCAGTGGCTTGCTTAGGATATTGTGTTAGATGAATTTCATAATCTTTTGGTCGATCTTTAAAGTAAGATTCAATACTTGGAATTAGATTTAAAGCAGATTCTTGTCCAGAAATCGGGTTAACAATAAAAATATGTTTCATATCACTTACTATCATACCTTATAAACAAGGGGATAAAAGTAAAAAAAAGCCGTTATTTCTAACGACTTAAGCAATAATTGATCCCATTGCGCTACCAACGATACCTGCAGCATTTGCTTCATCTGTATCGATGTGCATTGCGGCAGCGAATTTTTCGCTAACACGAATAACAGTATCTCCAAAGCTGGTTGTACGATTATCTGTTTCAACAAGTACTGAAACAACTTGTCCATTCTCAACATTAAACTTTTTCGCATCTTCTGGTGTTAGGTGGATGTGACGTTTAGCAGCAATTAAACCTTCTTTAAGTTCAACTTCACCTTTTGGTCCCACTAATTTAATACCATAACTACCTTCAATTTTACCGGATTCGCGAATGAGTGCTTTAGCACCTAATGTACGAGCATCTGTTAAACTGACTTCAACTTGTGAGAAGTTACGACAAGGTCCTAAGATAATAACATTATTCAATGTGCTTTTAGGTCCAACAACGCTAACTCTTTCTTCACAAGCATATTGCCCAGGCTGTGATAAATCTTTTTTAGGGGTTAATTCATACCCTTTTCCAAATAAAACTTCTAAATCTTCTTGGCTCACATGAACGTGTCTTGCGGACACTTCAACGAGTACTTTATTTTCTTCCATGACTTCACCTCATTTTTTCGTTTTTTATTATACACCACAAGTAAAATCGCTTTCAATGAAAGAGAATGTTTCTTTCTTGCATAATGGTACTTTTTCCTTATAATATATGACTAGGAGGAATTTAAAATTATGCCTTTAGTATCAACCAAAGAAATGTTTGAAAAAGCATACAAAGGTGGTTATGCCATCGGAGCATTCAACGTCAACAACATGGAAATTGTTCAAGCGATCGTTGAAGCAGCTAACGAACTAAAATCACCTGTTATTTTACAAGCGTCAAAAGGTGCTCGTAACTACGCAAACCCAGTATACCTACGCAAGCTTGTTGAAGCTGCAGTAGAAACAAGTGATATTCCTATCGCTTTACACTTAGACCACGGTGACACATTCGAATTATGTAAAGAATGTATCGACAACGGATTCACATCTGTTATGATCGATGGTTCACATCTTCCTTATGAAGAAAACGTTGCTCTAACAAAGAAAGTTGTTGAATACGCTCACGCTCACGGTGTAACTGTTGAAGGTGAACTTGGACAACTAGCTGGTATCGAAGATGAAGTTAATGTTGCAGAACATAGCTACACTCAACCAGAACAAGTTGAAGACTTCGTTACTCGTACAGGTTGTGACTCATTAGCTATCGCTATTGGGACAAGCCATGGTGCATTCAAATTTGCTCCAGGTACAAAACCACAATTACGTTTCGACATCTTAGAAGAAGTTTCAAAACGTCTTCCTAACTTCCCAATCGTACTACATGGTGCTTCAAGTGTTATTCAAGAATACGTTGAAATCATCAATGCTAACGGTGGTGACTTAAAAGATGCGATCGGTGTTCCTGAAGATATGTTAAGACAAGCTGCTACTTCAGCAGTATGTAAAATTAACATCGACTCAGATTTACGTTTAGCATTCACTGCAGGTATCCGCGAAACTTTCGTCAACAAACCAGGTGAATTTGATCCACGTAAATACTTAGGCGTTTCACGTTCATACCTAAAAGATTTAGTAGGTAAGAAAATTAAAAACGTTTTAGGTTCAGACGGTAAAGCTGTTTAATAAACAATAAAGGGAGTTTATGCTCCCTTTCATCTATATGACACATATTATAAAAACCGAAGAACAAGTGACAGAACTTGCATCCGCTAATCCTGTACACATCTTATACTTCACAACCCCAACATGTAATGTATGTAAATCAGTTTTCCCACAACTTGAAAGTTTAATGGAAAAATATCCATTCCCTATTTTAAAAATAGATGCTTCAAGTTTAGAAAACTTAGCTGGTCAACACTTAGTGTTTACTGTACCAACGATTCTAGTCATGCATGAAGGTAAAGAAGTATTAAGAGAAAGTCGTTTTATTGATTTCAGTAAAATTGAACGTATTCTAAACTTACTACAAGACTAAAAAGATTGAGAAAATAAATTCTCAATCTTTTTTTAATTTGATTCTAATTCTTCTGAATAATCTTGTTTAGACCAACGAGCTAGTTGTTCTTCAGTCGCAAGTACAGTATGTGTTTTATTAATTTGATGAATCGTACCAGAATTATAAGTTTGAGGCACGACATCACGTTTATACACAACACGCTTACGTACTTTTTCACTATCAGGGTCAGGATGTGGTATCGCTGATAACAATGACACAGTATATGGATGAATTGGATTTTCATAAATATCCTCAACACTACCCATTTCAACAATATGACCTAAATGCATAACCGCAACACGATCAGAAATATAGCGTACCATACTTAAATCATGGGCAATAAACATATAGGTTAAGTTCAGTTCAGTTTGAAGTTGTTTCATCAAATTAATAACTTGTGCTTGAATTGATACATCAAGTGCTGAAATAATTTCATCCGCAATAATGAACTTAGGTTTAAGAATAAGTGCTCGCGCGATACCAATTCTTTGTCTTTGCCCACCAGAAAACTGATGAGGAAAACGATTGAGATGATCTTCAAGTAAACCAACACTTTTTAAGACTTCTAATACTTTTTGACGTCTATCTTCAGAAGATTCACTGAGTTTAAAGATATCTAAACCAAAGGCAATTGAATCAATAACTTTCTTACGTGGATTTAAAGATGCCATAGGATCTTGATAGATCATTTGCATATTCTTACGTAAGAATTGCTCAGTCTCTTTATTCAATTTGCCATGGATATCTTTTCCTAAAAAATTAACTTCTCCTCCATTTGGATCATAGATACGAATCAAACTACGACCTAGAGTTGTTTTACCACTACCTGATTCACCAACGACTGAAAACGTTTCTCCTTCATAGATTTGAAAGGAAACATTATCAACTGCTCGAATCGTTAATTTTCGATCGATGCGGAAGAATTGACTTAAGTTTTTAACGTCTAATAAGACTTTTCGCTCACTCATGATTTCTTCCCTTTCTTATGATAACTATCAATTCTCTTTTGAAGAATCTCAGGCATTTTTACTTTAGGTGCATCTGGATGAAGTAACCACGTTGCCGCAAAGTGAGTATCACTTACTTTAAACATTGGTGGTTGTTCCTCAAAATCAATCTTCATCGCATACGCGCTACGATATGCAAATGCATCACCAGCGGGTGGATTAAATAAGTTTGGTGGTGTGCCAGGAATAGAGAGAATTTCTGATCCCTTGTCACTAAGTGAAGGAATACTTGATAGTAATCCCCAAGTATATGGATGACGAGGATCATAATAGATTTCATTCGCCAAGCCTTCTTCAACAATTTTTCCTGCATACATAACAGCTACACGATCCGCAACATTTGCGACAACACCTAAATCATGGGTAATGAAAATAATCGAAACACCTGTTTTTGATTGAATATCTTTAATAAGTTCTAATATTTGAGATTGAATGGTGACATCTAATGCAGTGGTTGGCTCATCCGCAATTAAAATATCAGGTTCACACGCTAGCGCAATCGCAATGACAACCCGCTGTCTCATACCACCAGATAATTGGTGAGGATATTGTTTAATACGCTTCGCTGGATGATCAATCCCAACTAAATCTAATAAATTAAGGGTACGATCAAAAGCTTCATGTTTACTTGAAACAATTTTATGTTCCAGCATACTCTCCATAACTTGTTTTCCAATCGTCATAGTTGGATCTAGTGAAGTCATTGGATCTTGGAAAATAATTGCTATTCGATTACCGCGTATATTTTTTTGTAGATAATCTTTCCCACAACTTAGTAAATCAACCGTTTCATTGTCGTTAAGTTTAAATGTAATTTCACCCTTTTCAACAATTCCATTACTATCAATTAATCCTAAGATAGCTTTAGTTGTAACTGACTTACCTGAGCCAGATTCACCCACGATTGCGAGTGTTTCACCTTTGTTTAGCGAAAAGCTAACATCGCGAATAACGTGGTTAATACCTTCATTGAGTTGAAAGGATAAGGTTAAATTTTTAACATCTAATAATTTTTCCATCTTAAAATCCTTTCATCTTAGGGTCAAAGGCATCCCTTAGACCATCCGCTACCAAGTTAAAACTCAACATTAATACTGAAAGAACGATAACTGGGAAGATAACCATATGTGGATAGATCAACATGCTTTGATATCCAGTTGAAATAAGCACACCTAATGATGCGAGTGGTGGTTGTAAACCTAAACCAATGAAAGCTAAGAAACTTTCATAAAATATCGCATTAGGAATTGAAAACATCGTCATGATAATAATTTGGCCAATGATGTTTGGTAAGATTTCTCTTAACACAATCATCATATGATTAGCCCCTAATGTTTTAGCAGCTAAAATATATTCCATCTCTTTAATCTTTAAGACTTGAGAGCGAACAACACGTGACTGTGAAATCCATCCCGTAATCATTAAGGCAAAAATAATTGAAATCAAGCCAGGTTTCAAAACAATCATCAATAAAATAACCACAACAAGATTTGGGATACCAGCAATTATCTCAATAACACGTTGAATAATTAAATCAACTTTGCCACCAAAATAACCTGAGACAAGTCCAACTGTAATCCCAATAAATACGTCAATAATAACAGCTACAAAGGCAACCATGAATGAAATGCGGGTACCATACCAAACACGAGCCCATAAATCACGACCTAAACCATCAGCTCCAAACCAATAGTAAACATCATCAAAACCTTTTTTGACATACATATTCACATCGCGCCACATTCCATCAAAAATACCTAAATTTTCTAGACCAGGAATACGTGGTGGTAAATTAATATGCTCTGTAATGATTTCATTATATGTATGGGGTGTAATGTAAGGACCAAACACAGCTAATAAAAGAATCGTTGTAATCGCATAAAAACCTATCACAGCTCCTTTATTGGCAGTGAAGCGATGATAGGCATCTTTAAAGAAACTGATATCAGTGCTTAACATTTCTTGTTCTTCAACTTGAAGATCTTTAACCGCTTCAAAGCGTTCTTTAGAAATACTGCTCATCTTAGCCCCCTTTCGCCACTCTAATTCGTGGATCAATTAAACCATAGGCTATGTCCACAAATAAATTCATACCAATATATAAGGCACTATAAATAAACGCAATCATCATGATAACGTTATAATCATTCGTTAAAATACCATTGACTAACATACTGCCAATACCAGGTATAGCATAAACCTTTTCAACAACTAAGGATCCGGTTAATAAGTTAACCGTTAATGGACCTAAAATAGTAACAACTGAAATCAAAGCATTTCTTAAACCATGTTTATAAATAACTTTAAATTTAGAAACACCTTTGGCTTCTACCAATTTAATGTAGTCTGAACCTAAAACTTCGATAAGTTCTGTTCTTAAAAAACGGGTTGTTTGAGCCATGATAAACATACTCAAAGCAATCGTAGGTAACATAGATGATCCAAATGGATCTTTATGATTAAAAATAATATCAAAGATTGGGATTTTAAAACCAAGATAATAACTCAAAGTAAGGGCAAAAACATAGGATGGGATACTAACGCCTAAAATCGCTAATATGGTTGATACGGTATCAATCCAAGTATTGCGATTAGATGCAGATAATACACCAAATAGAATCCCGCTTGTAACCCCTAATAACATCGCTTGTAAACCAATTCTTACTGAAATACCTAAACGTGGTAAAACAATATCCCCAACATTCCAGTTCTTTTGAATAGCCATAGATATACCAAAATCAAACTTTGTGACAACATTGGAATAATAAACCCACAATCGTGTCCAAAACGGTTGATCTAAGCCATATTTAGCATTCATGATGACAAGTTGTTGTGGTGTTAATTTTTCATCATTAAAAGGTGTTCCTGGCATAAATTGTAAGAGTAGGAACAAGATAAACAAAATAATAGCTAAAGTAATAACAGCCCAAAAAACTCGCTTGCTAATGTACTTAAACATGTGACTCCTTTCTTAAAGCAAAAATAGGGACCTGTTAGCAGGTCCCTATCGCATCAACTATCGATTATTCGATAACAGTATTGCGGTAATCAGTCATACCAACTTGATGGTATTCAATACCAGAAACATTTGGTTTAATGATCATCGCGCCACCTGTTTGCCACATTGGAACAACAACAGCAGCGTCTAGTGCAACTTTTTCAGCCGCAATTAACGCATCCCAACGAGCATCTAAGTCAGTAGCTAAATCGCCACCTGGCATTGCGCTATCAATAAGAGCATTGTATTCAGCATCATCATATGCTGAGAAGTTCCAAGTGTTACCAACATAAAGTAGGTCGAATAAGTAAGTAAGTGGATCAGCGTAGTCAGGACCCCAACGAGTCATACCAACTTCGAAGTCACCAGTTTTCATACGATCAAGACGATCTTTCTTAGTAGTTGTAGTAATGTTTACTGTAACACCTTCTAAGTTTTTCTCGATTTCAGATTTGAAGTATTCAGGTGCACCTGGTGCTAAACCTGTATCTTCTGAATCACCAACGAGAAGATCGAATTCAACAGTATCAACACCGAGTTCAGCTTTTGCAGCTTCCCAGTATTCTTGTGCTAACGCAACATCATAACCGAAGTATTCAGGCGCATCAGTACGGAAATCGTTTCCTGTAGGACCAGCAACTAATTTAATAGGAACAAATCCAGTCGCAACAACAGAACCATCATTGAGTTTGTCATCAACTAAGAAACTACGATCAAATGCCCATGCAATTGCTAAACGGAAATTTTCGTTAGTCATTGCAGCATTGTCACTGTTTTGGTTAAAAGGTAGATACCAAACATATCCTTTAAGGATTTGGTAGTAATCTTCTGTGCCTAAGTATGTTTCAACTAAGTCACCTGTCATAGCAGCTACATCTAACTCATCTTGTTCATATTGAAGTGATAGAGTTTGAGCATCAGCAATAACATGCCATTCAACACCGTCGATTGCAACATTAGCTGCACCAACAAAAGCTTCATTCTTTTCAGTTACAAGTAATGAACCTTGTACCCAATCAGTTAGAACAAATGGACCATTTGATAATAATGTGTCTGGACCAGTTGCATACGCATCACCTTGTTCAGTAACGAAAGCTTCGTTTAAAGGTAAGAATGATGGGAAAGTCATGAGCTTCATGAAATAAGGAACAGCTTGTTCAGTTGTAACTTTTAAAGTTACATCATCAACAGCTTCGATACCTAATTGATCAGTACCCATTTCGCCATTAATAACAGCCGTAGCGTTTTTAATTTGCGCTGTTTGCAACATAATTGAATATTCAGCAGCTGTTGCAGGATCTGCTAAACGTCTCCATGCGAATACATAGTCAGCAGCGGTAACAGCGTCACCATTTGACCATGTAGCATTTGGATCAAGATTGAAGGTATATTCAGTACCATCATCAGACACAGTCCAATCTAATGCATTTGCAGCAACAACGTTGTCATTTGCATCATAGCGAACTAGCCCCTCTTGGAATGAATTAATAACTTCAAATGAGAAACCGTCAGTAGCAATGCTTGAATCTAAACTAAGAACATCACCAGGAGCGGCAACTCGTAAAACACTTGCAGTTTCTTCAGCAGGTGTGTCAGTTGATGATGAACAACCAACAAGTGCTAAAGCAACTACTAAAACGACTAATAATGCTTTGAGTTTTTTCATAAAAAAAATCCCTCCGTAGTTAAAATTATAGACTACTGAAAATTCAAGTCAATGTAAAAATGCGTTTATTTTCACATTTTTTTCACATTTCTTACATATTTTTAAGATAACGCAAAGAAAAAGTAGGATAAACACCTACCTATATCTTTTATGTATTAATAAATATTATTTACGTATATTATTCTTGAACAACGAAACGACCATCAAGTTTTGCACCTGATTCAATACTAATGCTAGCAGCATATAAATCACCTTTGATGTTTGCACTAGATGTTAAACGCACTGTATTTTCAGCTTTGATTTCACCAATAACTTTACCAGAGATCACAAGATCTTTAGCTTTTACGTCACCTTCAATAACTGATTCTTCATCAATCACAATTCTTTCTTCAGCAGTAACATTACCTTTTACATTACCACCAACAAATTCTGCTGATAATGCATTTAAGTTTCCTTCAATTGCACCACCATTTTTGGATTCGAAAGTATCTTTACATACAACATTACCAACAATCTTACCGGCAACAACTAAGCTTGTTTCTAATTCAATATCCCCAGTAATAACCATACTTGCGCTAATTATAGCGGCTGCATCTGATGCATAACTTGTTTGTTTAGCATTGTAACTCATAACAGGTTTCTCCTCTTTGACCTTTTCTTTTGGTTCATTAATAACTTCAATATCTTCATCAATGACTTGTTTTTTAAACATGCCCCAGAAACCAGTTTTACTTTCTTCTTCATTTTCATCAGTCTCTACTAATGTCTCTTCAACATTTTCTTCGACACTTGATTCCAATTCAGTCTCTTTTGTTTCTGTATCTAACTCTAATGACTCCTCAATTGGTTCAACTAATTCTTCTTCAGAAACATCAACATCTTCAATTTTTGATTCTTCAACGGCTTCTGTTTCTATGGTTTCAGTTGACTCTAATTCTTCAGTTACTTCTACAAGTTCCTCAATTGTCTCATCTGTTAGAGGATGATCTTCAGTAGAACGCATGATATCTTCAACTTTACGTTTTGACTGATGTTTTACTTTTTTCATAGCCTAACTCCTTATTTTTTATGACTGCATGATTAAGATAATGAAATAGATTTCTTCTTAATTTTTATTATACAAGAGGGTATATTTATGTCAAGAAAGTACACAATATATTAAATATATCTTGTGAATTATTCTGATTTATCTATATACGTCTATAAAACAATTTAATAACATAAAAAAACTACTCAGATGAGTAGTTTAATTTACAAATGGGGCGATCGACGGGGCTCGAACCCGCGAATGTCGGAACCACAACCCGATGCGTTAACCAGCTTCGCCACGACCGCCATTTACACAGTATGTGCACTTAGTATATTAGCGTATTGTGGCAGTCTTGTAAAGTGTTTAGACAAGCTTTTTTAGATAGATATCAATTAAACCATCATTCAATAGAAATGGTTCAAATTCATAATCACTTAAAGCCTCTTTAACAACGTTGGATAAGCCTCCTGTTAGAACCTTTATACAGTCTTGATTAAATTCATTTTCAATGCGTTTACAAATACCAACAATTGAATCAACTGTTGAATACATTAAACCTGCTTGCATACAAGCTATGGTATCTCTTCCTAATAATTGCTTGGGAAATTCTAGAGGAATCTCAGGTAAATGTGGAATAAAAGCATTCATGGCATTTTGAGCCACTTTTAGCCCCGGTAAGAGTAAACCACTATTAAACTCACCTTTTGCGTTTATGGCAGTAATCTTTGTTGCGCTACCCATATCAATAACAATAGTTGGTTGATCATAATGTTTAAGCGCACCATACGTTGTTGCGATTAAATCTGCACCAAGCTCATTTGCTTGATCAAGATGTACAACAAGCTCTGGAACCATCGCCATATTTAATAAATGTCCATTTACGTTTAACTCTGATTGAAAAGCTTTCATTACATCTTCTGTAATCGAAGGCACAACGCAACTTAAAATAAAATCATCGATTTGATAGGCTATTTTTAAAGGTTTTAGAATCTGATTAACCAACTTTGGATAATCTCCTTTATGGTCTTGTTTAATCGTATCTAAACGAACATCATAAAGTTGTTTAGCATCTTTGTCATAAAGGACACAGACTATATTTGAATTTCCTATATCAATTGTTAATATCATGTTTATCACCTGCTTCATCCATTTTACAACAAGACAAAAAAATAGGATAGTGAGGCACTATCCTAAGGGTCTTGAAAGAAGGCGAATTTCTGATTTCATCTCTAGATTGATATGAGCTAAATGTACAGGGTATTCAACAATAACCCAAAAGCGTGAAGGATATTGAGTGTGGGGGGTGAGATGTAGGGTACAAGCTTCACACACTAATGGGTTATTATCAATCAAAATCTGAACATTCGCATCATATCGATTCTGATGTTCGATAATCGAAAGTGTTGATTCGGCTAAAGATCGAGCTTGAGTGTTAATGAGTTGAACTTCAACATAATCCATTCCCATCAATACAAACAACATTCCAAAGAATAAAACCAAAGTAGCCTCAAATGCGCCTTTCATTAACTAATAGTGGTCATATTTGCCCACTGTCCTTCAAGTGTTTCTTGCATGGTTGTTTTAAACCCTTCAGAGAATAAAATCATGCCCGTCGCGATGACAGTGACCACAATAACCAAGCCATACTCTTCAAAAAATGCTTTCATTTGAGTTTACCTCCTTTCAAAAAACGATGTCGCAACACTAACCATTGCGCTTAGAAAGACAACTGTAACACCAAACAAGGGTAAGATGCCCCACCATTGATAAAGTGTTAATGATTGATCTTTCGATTGAATGCGTGATTGTCTCAACCATTTTGAGGTTGACGTAATCATTCGATTAAATTGTCGATTGACATCTGAGATCCCAATTGTTTGATAGCGATATAACCATTTCATTGCACGTTGTATTTCAGGTAAATCATATTGACTCATACAATCTATATACGCATTCAAATTCATGGGATTCTCTAATAATCTTGTATGCAATAAAATGATATCTTCCTTAAATAAATTTGGAACTTGGTCTAAAGATGCTTCAATTGCCATCGTAACGGTGTTGTTTTGAAGCAAAACTTGTAGTTGTCGTAAATAAATCGGAAACTGATATCGAATCAAACGAATTCGTTTGTTTACCTTAAAACGTATGCGATAGTATTCATATTTATAAAGCACAAATAGACTAGATAAAGTAAGAAGAAGGAAAAGACTACTATCACTCACAATTACCACTGGTAACAAAATAAAGCGTGCCTGACTCAATTGTTTATAGCGTTTTTTATGTAATTTGTTTAGATCAATTTCATTTAGGATACTCAGATATAAATCTAGTTTTTTTTCTCGAAGTCCAAACAACAATGATGAAATTGCCTTATCTTTATAAATCCATACCGAAAGCACTAAAACACAAGCTATGATTCTTTCCATATCAGCTCCTGTTTATCCATCCAAGCAGTGGATAAAGCTTTTTGTGCCATCAACAAAGTCACAATAATTAACACTAGAAATCCAAAAACTGTTAGGTGGTAAAAATCCATCGCATCAATTGATCTTGTTTGAAATAACATCGAATGACTAAAGTAAGCAATCCCTAAAGCCATTAGCGCTAAAAGTTCTATTCGTCTTTTAGTGGCAAGTTGTGTTTGTTTAAAACTATAAGTATCTTCGATCCAATCTTCTAAGTCATCTTGAATGATCTCTAAACCTTCAGAGAAGGATGGAGCACCAAATTCTTCAACCGCCAACATCAAATGAACCAAATTTCCGACTATAAAATGAGGATACTGTTCAATAAATTTCTGCGCATGTATTTTTGGATACCCACCCTTTTCAAGTTCAGATATCCATTGATTAATCGACTTCAACAATCGATCATGACTAACATCTTTACATTCAATTAAACTTGAATATATTTTGGGATGTTGTTTAAAAGCCGCCACAAATTGTTGAAGAAAATCTGTTAGTTCAAAAAATGCTTTTTCTTCTTTTTGGTATAAATATTGATAACGAATAAAATAAGGACTTAAAAATAATGCGAAAACAAATAAGGTAAAACTGTACTCAATTTCTAAACCAAATAAAACTGAAAACAAGATGGCGACAAATAACTCAAACAATATTCTTAGGATTTGTGTTTTTGATAGATTTTTTAGATTTTGTATTTGCTTTGTGATCTGTAACTTTATCTTTGTTAATATCATAAATACACTCCTTTATACATTTGTAGTTTTCATCAATTTTGTAACTTACAATTTCTCGTATTCTACGTACAATACCACTTTGCTTTACCATGACATCAATGTGAATTCCTATATCTAAAGTGTCATGTATTAAGGTATTTAAACTTTGATTCGTCAACTCTGATCCTGGCATCATAACCATCATCCTAAAAGGAATCGCATAAGCGCTTTCCGCATGTATGGTAGATATAAGTTTAGTTCCTGTCGATACACTTTGTAGCAGATGAATAATTTCTTTACCTCTTACTTCTGATATACATATCCAGTTGGGTCGTTGTCTAAGTGAACTTTTAATCGCTTGTTCATAATCAAAGTTTTCTTTGGTTTTAATCATCACATTATCTTTTTTCGGATGTATATCTCCATACCTTAGTTCTAAAGTATCTTCGATGGTAATGACCCTTTCACTGGGTGGAATAAATTCCATCAAATATTTAACTAGTTCTGTTTTACCTGATCCCGGTAGTCCTGAAACCATAATGTTCTTTGATGTCATAATGGCATTTTGTAGATATTCAATAACCCACTTTGGGGCATAGGTACTAATTCCAGTTTGCGGGTCATGAAGACGACAAACAGAAGGCGTCTTACGAATAGACAAAGATATACCTCCCCTTGCGATTGAAGGGTGTAATAAGCTAATACGTAAATCCTTTGTTTCAGCTTCAATGACAGGTGATTGATTATTGAAAGGAAGGTTGACTAAGTTGGCGATTTTATAGACTAGCTGTTGCATAAACTCATGTGCTTTAAAGTCATCTATGGCGTATCTACCTTTACTTAAATGATCGATCCATAACTGCTCACCGTTGTAGTTAATATCAGTAATAAATGAATCATCAATATACTTTTGAAGTAGTCCAAAATTCAACTCATGAAGCATTAAGGACCGCCCACAGTTCTGTATCAAGATGCACAAAACTTTCCTCTTCATTAATTAGATAACTACTCGCACTCAGACTGATGTCACCAATGGCTTCTAACTTTGTTAATAAAGGTAACATGTCTCTGTTAACCGCTAAGAGAATAACTTTAGGTAAATTTTCATTTGATGGATTAACATCTTCACCGTTTTTATCTTTTAAACCTACAATTCTAACGGACGATATAAATCGATCCACAACCGTATTGTCTCTTAGTTTAATCGCACCATAGATATCGACCTTTTGTTGAATGACATAACTATTACCTGCCGTTGAAATTAAACTTGCATCTAAAGCAAATAGAGCTTGATCTTCTTTTAATAACAGACTTGGTTGATCAACACTTTCATCTAGATTTTCAATGCTCGATATATGGATCATCGTATTAGATGGAATAAAACCATCAATCACAACATAGGTACCTATCACTTCATCGATGTCTTGTACATTAAAATTAGAAACATATTGGGCTGGCATTTGAATTATTTTGACATCAGCATCCGTGATTTCTTCTCGAGCACTTAAATGATGTGTACTGACCACGACATCAACCAAGTCTAATTGTGTTTGTATATAAATATAACTAAGTGCAAAACACAGAAATGCAAATACGAGTGAACTACTTAAAATAATTAAACTTTTTTTCTTACTCATGACTCAACCTCAATTAAACTTTCTTCATAGCGATAATGCATGTCATCACTTAAGTAATGCGGGGTAACCGTTATGGCAACTCTTAGCGCAATTGGATCTGCAATAAAACCTAAAACTTCAACTTCATAAGTTTCATTGCTTGGTTTTCTGATACTTAAAGATTCGTACAAAATATCTTCGAGAGCGCTTTCTCTTTCATTGATGTCTAATTCAGACAAAAGATGTGCACTTTCTTGAAGAGACTGTTTTAAGTTTGTCATCGATGTGATTCTCATGTGCTCTAAGGATATCAATAACATTAATCCTGCTGATATTCCCATTAAAACAACATAGAATGCGCTTGCTTGCATAATACCTTTCATGATCGCCTACTATACTTATTCGCACTCAAGTCAAAAAGTCCTAAAAAAAAACATCCTATTTCTAGGATGTTAAGTAAATTATTCTGATTTTGCTTCAGGATCTTCGCCTGTTTCCATAAATGCGGAAATACGTACGCGTTGAGCTTCAGTTGATGGTTTACATTGAGCAGGACCCGTTGCTTCACCATTCACTAAACCTTCAGCCATACCTTGGCAACCAGGGAAACCACAAGCTCCACAGTTAAGTCCTGGTAGCATTCCAACAATCGTTTCCACACGAGTATCAGGTTCTACATATAAGACTTTACCTGCAACTGCTAATAGTAAACCTAAAGATGCACCTAAAACAGCCATCATTACTACTGCATTAATCATTAATGTTTCTCCTTTGTGATAAGTGGTTTAATTGAACATGATCCAACCGTACAACTTGCACAGTTTGCATCAACTTCTTCACAACCTTCAGGCACAGCTGTATTTTGATTTAAATAATAAACCAAAGCATACGTCGCTCCAAGACCTGCTAGAAGTAGTACGGCTTCCATATTACACTAAACCTGCAAAGCTAGTGAAGATCGCAGCCATTAAAGCCATGACAACTAGCGCAATTGGATTTCCTTTAAATGCTTCAGGAATTGGTGCATTATCTAATCGTTCTCTAATGGTAGAGAAGATATATAGAACAACCATGAATCCAATAGAAGAACCTAATGAAAAGACTACCATTTCAACAAAGCTGAGTTTATCTGTAATGTTGATTAAAGCTACATAAAGCACAGCACAGTTTGTTGTGATAAGTGGTAAATAAATCCCTAATGCTTTATATAAAGCAGGAGAGAATTTTTTAATAACCATTTCAGTAAATTGAACAAAAGCCGCAATAACTGCAATGAATGCGATTAAGTCCATATATTGAATTTCTAATGGTACTAAAACTGAATAATAAATAACATAAGTAATAATTGAACTACCCACGATAACGAAGGTAACCGCTGCGCCCATACCAATCGCTGAGCTAGCTTTACGGCTAACACCCATTACTGGACACATACCTAAGAATTTAGATAGAACAACGTTATTAATTAGAATAGCAGCTACAAATAGTGCAATATAATCGCTCATAATTATGCTTCTCCTTTCGCAGCTCTAGCTTCGCTCGCGTTTTTAATTGCTGCGACACCAGCTGCAAGAAATGCAAATGTTAAGAATGCACCAATCGGTTGATTAAACACTGGAATAATATAATCGCTTGGAATGAGTGTAAATTCAAAGATGGTTGCACCCGAGAATGGATTACTTAAACTTAATCCACCTGAAGATAAGAACTGACGAATAATCGCAATAGCAACTAAGCTTAATGTATAAGCAAAGCCCATATTTAAACCATCAAGCATTGATGCGAATACACCATTTTTAGAAGCAAAGGCTTCTGCACGTCCTAAGATGATACAGTTAACAACAATCAAAGGAACGAAAACTCCTAAGGCTGCATCAAGTGCTGGCGCATAAGCTTTCATCAATAATTCCACAGACTTAACTAAAGTCGCGACAATTACAATGTAAACAGGAATACGAATTTCTTCTGGTGTAAATTTACGTAATGCAGAAACTAAGATATTGGAAATGGTCAAAACGATAATAACCGCTACACCCATACCAACCGCATTATTTAAATTATTTGAGATCGCTAGAGCGGAACATAACCCTAGATATAAACCAAAGACAGGGTTTTCTTTAAGTAAATTCATACCGTAATTAGCAATTTTATTCATAACCCCTCCTTATTTCAAACTTTCTAGGACAACACCAGCATTAGCGAGTCCTGTAGTTACTGCAGAAGATGAAATAGTAGCACCAGCGATGGTGTCAAAACTACCGCTAATGTTATTTCCAATAACTGAGTTTGCGAATTCTGGATCACCAACTTTTGTTCCTAAACCTGGCGTGTCACTAACTGAAGTAACCACAAATCCAACAACTTCTCCATCGGTATTAACTCCGACTAAATATTCAATTGGGTTAGCATAACCTTGAACTTTTACATTAAAGGCATAACCTGCACCAACAGCTTCATAAACATTTTGAATAGTTTCACTGTCATCAGTAAAATCGATTTCCATAAACTCATCTATATTAGGGTAAATCTCTTGTAGAGATGCCTTAACAGCAGCAATTTTACGTTCTTGAATAATTGGGCTTGTCATCCCATTAACATAGGATAATGCTGCTCCTGCAATCGCAGAAACAATAGCCAAGAATAATGTTAAATGTAATATTTTTTTCATGTTCTATGGCCTCCTTACTGTCCCATCGCTTCAACAACTGTAGCGAGAGCACGTATGGCTGATTCAGATGAGAATGTAGCACCCGTAACGACATCAATTGTGCCATCTGTACTTGATAAATTGTAATCAATGAATTGGTCAAAGAAGATTGCTGCATCCGTCTTATCACCAACTTTATAAGTATCGTTATATTCAATATAACCAGCACTTACTACTGTATTCGTATCAGTATCAACGACAATTTCAAATTGGTTAGGTTTTGGATCTTCAGCATATTCACTTTCGAGAACTTCATAACCTGGAGAATTAACTACAAAAGTTGTTAAATGACCATTTTCAGTTTTAGAAACAATTTCAGAACTTGCTGTAGAGTAATCTGCAACATTGACTGAATGACCTAAAACGACAATGATTTCATGTTCTTCAGCAGCTTCTGCTTTTGGCTCAATATAATCAATCATTGATGCAAAGACTAATACAATCGCAAGTGAGGCTGCAAAGACACCACCCACTTTTGCGATATTCTTTTTAAGATTGACATAGCTTTGACCATCCGTTAGTTGATCTAACATTGGAGAGAGCATATTCATAAATAAGATAGAACGAATCATACCTTCTGGTAAATTTGCTTTAACACGCATGAGGATAACTAAGAAAGCAACCCCAATAGAGAAAATTAATCGACCTGTAATAGAGGTAGGAGATGTTACCGGGTCAGTCAACATAAAGATTGCCCCAAACATAACACCACCTGTTACAAGGTGATAAACAGGATACCAAATACCCATGCCATGCCATAAAGCAATAGCACCAGCAAAAACAAATAAGGATACTAAGAAAGCAGCAGGTGCTCTCCAATCAATAATCCCTCTAACAGATAAATAAATACCAACAGCTAAGATAAGGAGTGAATTAGTTTCCCCAATCGCACCTACATAACCACCAGTAACTAAGCCCCATAAACCACCGAATTGTTCTAAGTAGTTTGCGACGGCTGTTGGATCATTAATAACCCAACCTAACGTTTCCATAACAGTATTTGGTGTTGCGCCAGTTACCACATCAGGGAAACCTGAGAACACTAAACCACCAAATGATAAAACAACAAAGGCACGACCAACACCAGCCGGATTGAAGATATTGAATCCAAATCCACCAAAGAGTAGTTTACCAACTAAAATAGCAACGAGTGTACCAATGATAATCACATATAATGGTTTATTGATACCCATCATTCCAACAAAGAGTAAAGCTGTTACCCAAGGGAATGAATTTAAGACATACTTAACTGGTTTTTTCTTAAAGGCTAAAGCCCAAACCATTTCAGTACCTACCGCAACAACAACTGCAGTCACAATCATTGTTAAGGCATGGATGCCATAGTCCGCACCTAAATGTGCAAAATAGAAATAAACGTTATACCCTAGGACTAATAAAATACCCAAGGTTAATTCAAACATAATACGTTGCGTGCTAAGTGGTGCACGATAGTTAGGGGATACCCTAAAATTAAATTTCATCAGTTTCTCCTCCTATCGCTTTCTAAGTGTCAACGCACGTTTTGCACGTCTTACACCTTCCGTTACATCAATTTTTGATGGGCATACATATGAACATAAACCACATTCAATACATTGATCAGCTGCCAATTTTTCAATAAGATTTAAATCTTTAGCGCTTTCAGCATTATTAATACGAACAGGTAATAAACCTGCTGGGCAAGAGTCATTACAACGACCACAACGTAAACATTCAATTGCTTCAACTGGTTCATGTTTAAGAATCGTCATCGCATTAGAATACGTATGAACAACAATCGCATCTGTTGTCATGGTGCGTCCCATCATCGGACCACCTGCAATTAATAATACAGATTCAGTTGAATAACCACCTAAGGCTTCAACAATATCTGTTACAGGTGTACCATAAGGTACTTTAACATTGGCATTTTTCTTTAAACCATCACCTGAGAAAGTAACAAGTTTTTCAGTAACACCCATACCATTAACGAGTGCATTCGCAAAACTAATCGCAGTCGTGATGTTATTTACGATAATACCAATTTCACCTGGCAAACGATTATAACGTTTTTTCGCATACTCATAAACAAGTGTACGCTCCCAACCCATTGGGTAAACATCTGGCGCACCAAATATTTCAACTTGTGGGTTATTTTTAAATAAGTCTTTTAAATCAGCAATGAGCTCTTTTTTATATTTTTTGACCGCAATAACAGCTTTTGATCCAGAACTCATTTTTAAAAGTGCTAAAACACCTGTATAAACAAGATCTTTATAATCATGCATTAAACGATCATCAGCTGTAATGTATGGTTCACATTCAACCGCATTAATTAATAAGGTATGAATTCCATCAACCCTAGAATATTTAATGTATGTTGGGAAACCTGCGCCTCCCATTCCTAGCATACCGGCATTCTTCATAAACTCTACTAGTTCTTCACGTGTTGCACGCTCATAATCTAGTGGTTTAAATGACTGAACTACAGTATATTTTTTATCATCGGTAATCACTAAATGCTCAACTGGTCTTAACGCAGCATGCATCATTTTTTTAGTGGCACCAACCGTACCTGAAACAGGCGCAAACATAGGGACTTCAAACTTTCCTCCCCACTTGCCTAAATATTGTCCTAATTCTACTTTATCGCCTTCTTTTACGGCAGCTTCAAAAGTATAACCAGCACCATTATCTAATGGTACATAGACTTCTGATTTAGGCTTAACTTGCACGATATCAGTGTACGCAGTTAACTTCTTATGGCCTTCTAAATGTTGTCTTCCAGGCCCTGTCCAAAACGACATACAATCACTCTAACCCTTTCCTCATAACAGTCAAAAAAGCTTGACTCTTCAAGTTACTTGTCCATTATATCACAAATATTTTCACAAGTTTAGACCTATTATCATATGCTATAATGCTCACATGATTAGAACAAAAATAACCTTAATTCTCGCAACATTACTACTTTTAACAAGTTGCGAAAGCACCCCATCTAGATATGCTCAAGTAGCCTTAGATGTAGGATTCAAAGATATTGCAGTTACTTTAATTGCCTACACAAAAGATGAGGCAACTTATAATGATTATTACGATCAATTAGAAGCCGAATTTACACGACTAGGTCATTTATATGATAAATACACTCGAATTGAAGGTATTACTAACTTATATACCATCAATGATACGGCTGGAACGGGTCCTATTGAAGTTGATCAATCACTCATTGATTTATTCTTAGAGGCACAAATGTGGACGACAGACACTTGGAATACATTTGATCCAAGTATTGGAGCTGTTTTAAATATTTGGCATGCTTATCGTGAAGAAGGAAAACTTTTAAATCAAAATGAGCCTGTAGAATTCGGTTCTATCCCAAGTATTGAAGAATTAAATGCGGCAAACCTATGTAGTGGCTGGGATAATATCATTATCGATGATGAAGCCAATACGATTGAAATCACTGAAGCATGTACGCAAGTAGATGTTGGCGGAATTGGTAAAGGATTTGCGGCTGATATAGTCGCTGAACAATTAAAAGAAGCTGGCATGGATATTGCCATCATTAATATTGGTGATTCATCTATCTTAACGATTGGTTCTAAACCTGATGGCTCTGAATGGGGCGTTGGTATTACCGCTCCTACTCGTCCTACTTTAATTGGTGCAAATACGATTGATACCTTATACTTCCCTGCTGATATCTCAATTTCAACTTCAGGGGATAATCAAAACTATTATGTAGCTGAAGATGGGAATTATTATCATCATATTATTGATCCTGTAACACTCTATCCTGTTGTGACAAACTTACACGCCGTAACGGTGGTAACTGATTTAAAAGCTGGTGATGCAGAAGCATTATCTAAGGCCTTCTTTATATTAGATTATGATCGTGCAATGGAATACTACACTGAAATACAAACAAAATACCCTGATAACTACTTTGGTGTCTTATGGGTGTACGAAGAAGGACTTGCACCTACAAATGCCTCAAACATCATTGATTCTGAAGGATTTAGTTTAGTTCATACAGATAACTTAGTTGATCATTCAAGATTATATCGATAAATACAAAAAAGGATTTCCATCGAAATCCTTTTTTAATCTGCTATTTATTATTTTTTACCTAATAGTCTAAACATATTTTTCTTATAGACTTCAACACCAGGTTGATTGAATGGATTAACACCTAATAGATATACGGACATACCACATGAGATGAAGAAGAATTGAGCCATATAACCAAAGTTCTTCGCATCCATTTTATCGATTGTTAACATGATATTTGGAATACCACCTTCGTCATGATGAGCCTCTAGTGTACCTAACATTGCATTCTTATTAACTTCATCTAAAGTTTTACCAGCTAGATAGTTCATACCATCTAAGTCTTCTGAATCAGTTGGGAATTTCATATCTAAAGTTGGTTCTTTAACTAAGAGCAATGTTTCAAATAAAAGTTTAGTTCCTTCTTGAACCATTTGACCCATTGAGTGAAGATCTGTTGAGAAGTTAACTGAAGCTGGGAATAAGCCTTTTTCTTCTTTACCTTCAGATTCACCATAGAGTTGTTTCCACCACTCAGCAACCATTGTTAATTGAGTTTCATAAGAAACAAGAAGTTCAGTTGATTTACCAACTTTCTCTTCCATATAACGACGAGCAACCGCATAAGCATACGCATCATTTTCAGAAATCTTGCTTGAAGTATATGCTTTAGCAGCTTCTTGAGCCCCTTGCATCATTGCGTCAATATCAATCCCCGCAACCGCAATTGGTAATAAACCAACAGAAGTTAAAACAGAATAACGTCCACCAACATCATCAGGAATGGTTAGTGTTACATAACCTTTTGAATCTGCTTGAGCTTTTAAAGTACCACGTGCTTTATCAGTTGTCGCAATGATACGAGAAATAGCTTCTTCTTCGCCATATTTTTCAACTAAGAATTGTTTAACGAGTCTAAATGCCATTGCCGTTTCAGTAGTTGTTCCTGATTTAGAAATAACATTAACCATAACGTTACGATCTTTAATACGATCTAAAACTTGCATAATGTAAGTTGAAGAGAATGTGTTTCCTAAGAATAAAACCTCAACTTTGTTTTCTTTTGGGAAAATCCCATTAATCATTTCAATCGCAGCACGTGATCCTAAGTATGAACCACCAATACCACATACAATAAATGTATCTGCTTTTGCGCGTACATCTTTCGCTAGTTTTTTAACGAGTTCAAATTCTTCTTTATCATAATCAAATGGTAAAGTAGTCCAACCTAAAAAATCTGAACCTAAACCTGTTTTCTCAGTTAAATTAACATGATACTTATTAACTTCTGCTTGATAGCTTTCTAGAACCTTAGGATCTAAAGCATTCGTAAAATCAACTTTAATCATTTTTCTATCTCCTTGTGTGCAATTTCAATCCATGCGTCTAAGTTTTCTCTAAGTGATTCAAACCCAATTGCATTTTTCATTTTAGGAATCCGTTTATGTCGAGGCCGACTCTTTCGTGAGTTTCTTAGTGCCTTTAGTGATAAACGAAGATGATGTGTTTCTTCATCAACCTCTAAGATTTTTAGTTTTAGTTTATCTCCCACCTTAACAAAGTGGTTAATATCCTTAACATAACCATCCGAGATTTCTGATATGTGAATCAAACCACTCGTCTCTTTATCGATTTGAACGAAAGCGCCATAAGCCTGTATTCCACTTACTTCACCTTCAATGATTTGACCAACTTGAAACATCATTATCACTCCTAAGTACTTCGATATTATAGCACAGGCTTTTTTAATATATGTGCTATAATTTTTTACGTTAGGAAAACTTTATGCTAGGAAATTATTACCCCTTTTGGGCTGCATTTGTGGCTAATCAATTAGCTCAACTTTTAAAGCCAGTCTTAAAATATATTGTGACTCGAGAGTGGGATGGCTCACTTATTTTTGAAAGTGGTGGATTCCCTTCATCGCATACAGCCCTTGTTTCAGCATTGGTCATATCCGTTGGTCTTCATGATAATTTTGATTCAACTATCTTTGCGGTTGTCTTATCTTTTTCAATGATTGTTATTTATGATGCGGCGAATGTTCGATTCTATGCTGGACGCAATATTCAAATCACTCAACAACTGATTAAAGATATCCAAACTTTGACCCAAGTGAAACTCGATGATCCGATCTATTTACTTAAAGTAAAAGAAGTTTTAGGACACAAGTGGACAGAAGTTTTGGGCGGAATAGTTGTCGGATTGACTGTTGGTGGGTTAATGTATTTCTTGAGGTAGTAAAAAATGGATCAAAATATAGAAAAACAAGTTATCGAAGTATTAAATAAAATTCGACCATATATTCAAAGAGATGGTGGCGATTTAGAATTCGCTAAATTAGATGATGATGGAACAGTCTTTGTCAGAGTCTTTGGAGCCTGTGTTGGATGTGGTGCTATTGATACCACCATTAAACTGGGGGTTGAACAACTTCTGATTGAAGAAGTCCCTGGTATTAAAGAAGTTATTGTAATGGATTAAAAAAGCGGGTTGATTATCAACTCGCTTTTCATTAGATTAATATTTACTTTTACCGACGTGACCAGCAATTTCAGCCATTGATTTACGTTTGAACATAACCGCAGCTTCTTTAGCTTCTTTAAAGATTTTTACACAACCTGGATCTAAATTATCTTCGATTCCACAGTCAGCTACTTTTTCAACTTCTTTCATTAAGTTAATAAGAGCAGCATGTAAATCATTAGATTTTTGTGAGCGTGTTACTTTATCCGCAACTTCTTGTTCTAACTCAACAAACTTTTCTTTAGGTGCACCACACTTAGGACATTTTTCACCCATTGCTTCGGCTTCATGAATTAAGCCACAAACTTCACATTTTACTAGCATTGCAACAATACCTCTTTTCTAATTTGAGTATATCACAGAGAAAAGTTCATTAAAAAGTCAATTTACACATCCTTAATAATAATTTCTAAATTTAAATTTTAATGTTTAATTGATTTTTGAAAATTTTTCATTTGTTTTCAGAAAGAAAATCAAGTTTTTCTTTACTTTTTACGAATTTATCATAAAATAACAATAAGTTTGGAGGAAAAAAACGATGTCACATCCATTTGATGAATTTGGGATTTTCCAATTTGGCGAATCCAATATGCAAGAAAGTCTACCGTCTCCAGTATTTAAAGCTTGGAAAACAGCGGTAGCAAAAGAACAACCATTAGACCGTACAACGGCTGATGCGATTGCACACGCAATGAAAGTTTGGGCAATTGGCCATGGAGCTACACACTTTACTCACTGGTTCCAACCATTAACAGGCTCAACTGCTGAAAAACATGACGCATTCATGAGTCGTGAAGATGGCAAACCTGTTGCTCACTTCAGTGGTAAAACACTTATTAAAGGTGAAACTGATGGTTCATCTTTCCCAAGTGGTGGTTTACGTGCAACATTTGAAGCACGTGGTTACACATACTGGGATATTAGCTCACCAGCATTTATTCGTGAGAAAGTATTATGCATTCCATCAATCTTTGTCTCTTATACAGACGAACCACTTGATCAAAAAGCACCATTACTTAGAGCTCTTGATGTAATGAGCGAACAAGCAACACGTGTTGTTAATGCTTTAGGTGATAAACAAGTTAAGACTGTCAAAATGATGATGGGTCTTGAACAAGAATACTTCTTAATTGATTACGACTACTATGTAGCTCGTGAAGACTTATTATTAGCTGGACGTACTTTAATGGGTACACCTGCTCCTAAAGGTCAAGAATTCGATGATCACTACTTTGGATCAATTGAAACTAAAATTCAAGAATACATGAATGATGTTAATGAAGAACTATGGCGCTTAGGAATCTACGCTTTCGTTGAACATAACGAAGTTGCTCCTGCTCAATTCGAAATTTCATCAATCTTCGATGAAGCAAACGTTGCAGTCGATCAAAACCAAATTATGATGGACGTATTACGTAAAACAGCTAAGAAACATGACTTAGCTTGCTTATTACACGAAAAACCATTCGCTACTATCAATGGTTCAGGTAAACACAACAACTGGTCCTTAGGAACAGATGATGGTCAAAACCTATTCGAACCTGGTGATAAACCAAGTGAAAACGTTCGTTTCTTAACATTCGTTGCTGCGGTTGTTAAAGCGATTGACAAACACCCAGAAATCTTACGTTTAGCTGCATCTTCTGCAGGTAACGATCACCGTCTTGGTGCTAATGAAGCTCCTCCAGCAATTATCTCAGTTTATATGGGTGAAGTTATTGAACACATCCTATTAAGCTTAGTAGACAAAAACCGTGGTGCAATTGAAATTGGTTCAACAACTTCAACTGTCTTAAATAACTTAGCTTATTTACCAAAAGACAACACTGACCGTAACCGTACTTCACCATTTGCCTTTACAGGTAACAAATTCGAATTCCGTATGCTTGGATCAAGCGTATCAGGATCACTTAGTGCAACAGTTATCTCAACAATCTTAGCTGAAACACTTAAAGAAATCGCTGATCGTTTAGAACCAATCAAATATCTACAAGACGTTCGTGAAGAAGCAATTAAAATTGTTACTGAAATTATCGGTGAACATGGTCGCGTTCTATTCTCAGGTGATGGTTATAGCGATGCTTGGGTTGCAGAAGCCGAAAAACGTGGATTACCAAATATTAAATCTTTCGTAGAATCTGTTGAATACTTAAATGCTGATAAATCAGTTAAATTATTCGAATCAAACGGTATCTTCAAGAAAGCAGAGTTAGATGCTCGTGCTGAAGTTATCTACGAACTATATGCAAAAACAATGCAAGTTGAGGCAAAAACAATGTTACGTATGACTGAAAAAGTTATCGTACCTGCTGGTTTAGATTACTTAGGTAACTTAGCTTCAATGAAAGGCATTAAATTAGCTGATAAGAAATTCGCTGCTTTAGAAGGTACATTAGATGCGATTGAAACAGGCGTTGAAAATGTTAAGAAAGTTTTAGCTGATTTAGAAGCTATTTCAGATCTTAAAGAAGAATCTATCAAACATCGTACCGTTCTACTCCCTGCACTTGATGCATTAAGAGTTGACGTTGATAAAGTTGAAGATATCCTTCCTGAAGATGCATACCCAATCCCTACATATACTGATATGTGGTGGAGACAAGACTAATAATAGTCAAACACATTAGAACCCTTCGGGGTTCTTTTTTTGTGTCTATATAAAAAAAGAAGTCTTATTCAGACTCCTTAATAATTTGCTCGATAACTTCATTCTTAGCCAGTCGTATATCCATACTTCTTTGTAGTAGTAAATAAAGTACCGCAAAGATAGGAACACCTAAGAACATACCTACAACACCAAAGTATCCACCACCAACGATAATCGCAAAGAATACCCAAATGCCAGGTAGACCCATTGAATCCCCTAAGACAACTGGTGAAAGGATAGATCCTTCAATTTGTTGAAGAATAAGGACGGCCGCTAAGAACCATACAGCTTGCATAGGATCTTGAAGTAATAGAATAATAACCCCAAAGGCCCCCCCAATAAATGGACCAAAAAATGGAATCATATTGGTTACCCCAAAAATGGTAGATAAGAACACAGGATATGGAATTTCAACAATTAACATCGTGATATATAGACCAATACCTAGAATGACTGAATTAAAAGCTTTACCTAATATAAATCGATGCAACATGAAACTTGTTAAGTTTAATAAAGCATTAATATCTTCACCGACTTTTGAACCAAAATAAGCATTCACAAAACGCTGGAGTTGATGGGTAAATCCTTCTTCATCTAAGAGGATATACATCGCTATAACAATAGCCATAATTCCGTTAAAAATGGAACGTGATAAGCTAATTGAAAAGTCTACGATATTAGGAACATAATCCTGTAAAAGTGTGACAATTCGATGAGCTAAATCACTAGATGAATTTAAGAAACTTAGAATAATTGTTTGATCAGGCACATAATCTTTTAATAATGGTGCAAGATATCGATTGAAGCTATCAACATAATCAGGGAAACTTTCTGAAATATTCGAAATGGATGTCACAAATTGAGGTAATAAAACTGAAACAAATAACACTATGACTTCAGCCACCACAACAACTGTCATAATAACCGCAATCACATGTTTTGTTTTCTGCTTAATTTTTAAAATTGACATCGCTCTAAATTCAAACCAATGGACTAACGGACTAATAAGGAATGCCAAGAAACTACCATAAATAAAAGGAGAAATGATTCCAAAAAACGAAGTCACAAAACCTTTAAACATTTCAAAGTTTAAGAAAATAAAATAAACAGTAATTAAGACAATTCCCGCAAAAATAATGGACAAAGCATTTCTTATGATGGGTGAATCTTTACTAAACTTCATGCTTGTCCTCCTTTTTCTAAAATTCGCTCTATTTGTGCTTTAATCATATCATTTTCTAGATAAGGAATTTGACTTTCTCGATAATCGTAACCAAACGCAGCACGAGAAACCGCAATAATTGGCGGAAATTGAATGCGCTTGAAGATGGCTAAATGAAAAGCTCTCATAAACCATTTTAAATCATTGATGAACAACTTTGGATTATCTAAACCATAAGATTTCATGGTATCTGATACTTCTAAGTTTTCCCATTCACCTGATTCATATAGATCTAAGAACTCATGCATACTGTGTGAAGGATACTGCATTAAGTATTGTACTAGCCAATCATGATAGCCCCATTTCATTGGATCTACTTGAGCTTCTTTTAATTCAGCAGATGGAGCTAGTTTAAAGACATATTGATGGTCAATATATTCAGGAATGAGAACCTTAGGAACTATTTCATCCCCAAAAACTTCATTAATTTCTTTGGCTAGTTCAAATAGTTGAACTTTAGTTAAATCCCCTAGTGGACTTAGAGCACCGATGGTATCTCCATAGAGAGTTGCATAACCTAAAGCTAATTCAACTTTGTTTCCGTTATTACAAATAACCCCAGATTTTAAGGAAGCAAAACTTGATAAAAGATGCCCTCTTAATCTTGCTTGAATGTTTTCAGCATTCAAACCATGATTAACATAATCAAAACCATAGGCATTTAAAGTTGCGTGCGTACTTCTAACTAATTCTTCAATACTTCCTTCAGCATAAGAAATCTCTAGTTTTTGTGCTAAATGTTTTGCTGCATTTTTTGTTTGAAGACTGTTATATTTACTAGCCATATTATAGCCAAAGACACGCTCATGACCTAATGCCATCACAAGTAATACAACATTAATGGATGAGTCAATCCCACCAGATAAACCAATAACCCAATTGCGCTTCCCTAGAATTTCTTCATCAAAAGCTTTAATACCAGAAACTAAACCTTTTAATAATTTATATTTTGTTTTTTGAACATTTTCTTTTTGATTTAGATCGATAATCTTCAATTCTTCTTCGAACACATCATTACAGGCACTTTGCACTGAACCATCAGCCGCAAACAAAGTGGAACCACCATCAAACAACATTAAGTTCTTACCGTTGTTTTGAGCCCCTACAACATTAACATAACAAAGTGGAACCATTCTTTCACCATGAGTAGAAACATGCTCGAGAATCCGCTTATTACGAGAATTCTCTTTATTTAAAGTCCATGGAGAACTTGAAATATTCACTATTAAATCAACACCCTTTTTAATATAGATAGAAGTTGGATCTAAACGATAATCTGAACTCCATAAATCTTCACAAACTTCTAAGCCTATTCGATGCCCTTTAAAATAAAATGGTTCAATGAGTGCTGTTTCATCATTTCCATGTTCTAAAGACACATCAATGCCGCTTTTAAAATAGCGTGAGTCATCAAAAATGCGATAGTCAGGTAAACCATGTTTAACATATATCCCATCATGCCAATTGTGATTCGCTTTAACCCAATCACCATCATAGGCAAAGAAAGCTTGATTACGTCTTTCAAAGCGTCCATCACGATTTTTAAAATTAGAATCTACCCCAATATTCCCCCAAATAACACCTATTCCATTCGAGTAGTTTTTTAGGATATCATTTGCATTCAAAACTTCATCTATAAAACCTTTTTGAAGGTATTTATCTGATATTAAATAGCCACTGACACACATTTCAGGGAATACAATTAAATCTGCCTCTTGATCTCTCGCATCATCTATCATGCGTTTCATTGTCTGTATATTGGCGTCTATGAAACCAGCTTTAGTACGCATTTGAGCCATTGCGATTTTCATATTTTTTTACCCATTACCCATGTATCAATCGTGACATAACCTAAATCATGATAAAGTTTTCCAGCATTTGGATTATCATAGAAAAGACATGGTACTAATTGTTCATTAAGTGCCCAATTTGTTAAAGCAGACACGACATCTCTTGCATACCCTTTTTGACGATAATCTTTTAAAGTATAGACGCCTACAACCATAACCCCCACATTACTACGCGCAGTAGAACTTGCGTTGGATACAATTTTTCCATCTTCTTTAATAATAAAATTTGCTTTATCATTCTCTGATAATTCACGTTTTAAATCTTCAATTTTTTTGTCACGTGGCCGTGAATCACCTGTAAATTCTTCAATACTTAATAAACCATCGATAATTCCTTCAGCATCATCCACACCCGCTCTTACGGCACGTGTGATTTTCCCTTTTAACTCTTTACACTCACAAAGATAGGTATCTCTTTGGGATATTTTTTCTTGAATATATTTTGGAAGTTTTTCAACATGTGATCTAACTGAACTAACAAGTTCTGTTTTAGAATCATCAATTAGAGATGCGTCACCTTTATCATCAACTACTTCATCAACCACATAAAAAACTAAACTATTGCGATACCTCAAATAGATCCCATGTATCCCCTTCTCATCTTCATCGACATAAACATCTTGAAAATCATTATGCATGCCATAGGTTAAAATATCACCCGTGATAAAAAGTGATCTTGATGGATCATCTTTCAGTAAGTCTAAAACTTTTTCTTTGTAATCTTCATATACTTGTTTAATCATGATTCTATTATAAAAGAGAATGTCTTTAATTCAAAAAGAAACTAGCCATTGGCTAGCCTCTCGTTTTAAAGAATCCTGGAATATCACTTTCATCATCAGCTTGTGCTGAATTAGTATCTTTTTCTAAACTCTCTGAGACATTCTTCGCATCAGAAATCGGTTTATAAGAACGTTGTTCTTGTGGTAAATCAAAACCAGTTGCGATAACTGTAACAATTATCTTATCTTCAAGTGTTTCATTAATAGCTACCCCAAAGATAATATCGATTTCTTCACCAGCCGCTTCACGAATAAAGCCCACTGCGTCATCTGCATCAAATAAAGTAATGCTTTCACCACCTGTGATATTAACAATTGCTTTTCTTGCGCCATGAATTTGGGCTTCAAGTAAAGGCGACGTAATCGCACGAGCAGCAGCTTCTTGAGCTTTATTATCACCTTGTGCTAAGCCAATACCAATTAAAGCAGAACCTTGCCCCATCATAACATTACGTACATCAGCGAAGTCTAAGTTAATCATCGCTGGGACCGCAATTAAATCTGTAATGGTTTGAACACCTTGACGTAAAACATTATCCGCTTCTCTAAACGCTTCAACAAATGGAATACGACCAATCACTTCTAAGAGTTGATTATTAGAAACAATAATGAGTGAATCTACATTCTCTCTTAACTCTTCAAGACCACGTAAGGCTTGGTCCATACGTTTACGTCCTTCAAAACTAAATGGTTTTGTGACAATCCCAATCGTTAAAATACCATTTTCTTTTGCGATTTTCGCAAAAAGTGGTGCAGCACCCGTACCAGTGCCACCACCAAGACCAGCCGTCAGGAATACCATATCGGCACCTTTCATTGCTTCACGAATTGAATCTTCGCTTTCTTGTGCAGCTTTGAGCCCAACTTCAGGGTCAGCCCCAGCACCTAAGCCTTTTGTGGTTTCTTCACCTAAAATCAGTTTATTTTTAGCTTTAGAAATATTTAAAACTTGAAGGTCTGTGTTAACGACATAGAATTCTACACCTTGAACATCTTCTTCAACCATACGGTTAACTGCATTACATCCAGCTCCACCAATACCGAATACTTTAATTTTAGCGACTTGATTGTACGTTAATTCACTCATACAAAATCTCCTTTAACCTTTTCTCTCAAACAACCCTTTAAATTTACCTGAAAGGGTATCTTCATGTGTATCTTGTTTTGCGATGACTAAGCTTTCATAATCCAACATATTAATCGCTGGGTCAAAATCACGTAAGCGACTTTGATCCTTCAAAACATAAAACAATCCTGCCACAGTACTCATGGCACTGTATCGAATACCTAATGTCTCAGGTATATAATGTTCAACTTCTATGCCTAAATGTTTGCTTAGCATACTTACTAAACCATTTATTTCAGCAGATTCCCCATAGAGAATCATCTTTGTTTCACCATGTTCAACAATTGGCGCAATCGCTTTTTGAATGCTTTCAATCCATGTATTTAAATCATCTTTTAAGATTTCAAAGATATCTTTTTCACTTAAAGTATGTGTTTCTTTATCTACAGACCATAAATAAACAGGTGTATCAGGATAACTCTCAAGTCCAAACCTTACATTAAAATGCATTAAGCGATCAGCCACATCAATTGGAAGATGTGCTTTCTCGGATAATTTCGCAATCATTTGATGCATCCCTAAATCTAAGATTTCACTACTACTCATCTTGCCCTTCGCAAATAAAGCCAAACTAGATGATTGTCTTTCAATCTTTAAGGCAACAATATGATGTTCCAGTGATTTTTCAAATAATGAAGCTTCCTTACCAAAAGCGTAAGAATCTAAAGATATTTCGCTGATTTCTAAACCAGATTTTTCAACTGTTTGTGCATAACGATAAACTAAATCACGATCAGCACATAACAAATCAACACTACATGCGATAGAATCACAAACCTCATTTAAAGGTAAGCGTCTAAGTGTAATACCATTAACGACTGATTTAGTAATGAATGCATTAATGAGTTCTTGATGAGATGGAATGTCACTATGATAAGCTTCTTTCATAATGGCTTTTATATCATTTAAAGTGACTTGTTCCTTAATTCTTCTTTCAATACGTTTAACATAACGTGAAGCATTTAAAGTTGGAAGCGCTAAAATGACACGTTTTAAATCAACTCCTAAGGTTTCTTTAACATGGTTTTTAGCGGCCGTGATGGCATCAACAACTGACTGTTGATCTGCAATATATGTGCCTAAAACACCTGAACAAGCAACCCGTTCAACTTTTAAAATATTGAGTCTAGTATTGTGAAATTGGCCAATCGCCAAACGGATTTCATGATCCGCAATTTCTAATGCTGCATGGACGTTTTGGTCGTTCATTTAACCCTCACTCTCAATTGAGATTATTATATCATAGCAAGTTTTTATTTATGACTTAAAGTGTACTTATAACCCTTGCATTAACAGGATAATCATGCTATTATTCATAGGCACTTTATTAAACCTTTGAAAGGGGGTCTTCTACATGTCAAGAAAATGTGCCGTAAGTGGTAAAGGCGCCTTATCAGGCAATAAACGTTCACACTCACTACAATCATCACGTCGTAAGTGGAATGTGAACTTACAAAAAGTCAGAGTTATGGTTGATGGTAAACCAGTACGCATGCGTATCTCTGCTCGTGCTTTAAAAACACTTAAAGCTCAACAAAACGGATAAAAAACGGAAATCATTCCGTTTTTTTATTAGCAATTTTTACTTTTTATGATGATAACTGTACCCATGTGTACAGTTAAGTTTACTTCTGTATCTAACCAGGTATTACTTAAGGTCAATGTGTTTAAGACATTGATTTTTTTATTTTCTAATGGATATTCACAATTATTTAAACTAATCATAGTCTTTTCAAAACTAAAAACCGAGAAGAGATCAAACTGATCTTTTGATATTTTATAATCTCCCTGCCTAAGAGAATATACTTCTTGCTTATTATCCTTAAACACAACTTGAGGATATTTATAAGCTAAGATCAAATTAACATGCAAATGATCACTACGACCCCCTAAGCCACCATAGACAATAATTTTGTCATAACCTTCTTGAATTAAATACTCTATGGCTAATTCACTATCACTAAAATCCTTATGAGATGAATAAGCTTGAAATTTTAAAGCTTTGGATTGGATGAATGTTTTATCTTCTAATGAGACACTATCAAAATCACCTAAAGCAGCATGCAAAGTTAAGCCTTTATTGATAATCGCTAAAGCTCCGCTTTCGCAAGCAAAACAATCTCCTATTGCTTCAAAATCAACATTTTTTAAGACAAGCGTTGCTATGCGTTCCATAATGAATTAACAGCTTCTTCAATATTTTTATTAAAGATATACGATCCCGCAACTAAACAGTCAGCTCCAGCCTCTACTACTAATTGTGCTGTTTCTTCATTGATTCCACCATCAACTTCTATAATGGTTTTAAAAGCATTTTCTGTTATCTTTTCACGAATTGCTTTTATTTTATCTAAAGATTCAGGCATAAAACTTTGACCACCAAAACCTGGTTCAACAGACATCACCAAAACTAAGTCAATATCCTTTAAATATGGCCATAGTGTTTCAACATCTGTTTTAGGCTTAATCGAGATACCGACTTTACGACCTTTATCTTTAATCTTTTTTATAAGCCCTGCGACATCATCAGTTGCTTCAATATGAAAGGTAATTAAATCAGCCCCCGCATCAATAAAAATTGGTGCATACATTTGAGGATCACTGACCATTATATGAACATCTAAAAAAAGTGGGCTTGCTTTTCGCATTTGTGATACAAAGCCTGGACCATAACTTAAATTAGGTACAAAGTGTCCATCCATAATATCAATATGTAACCATTTCGCTTTAGAAGCTTCTATTTCTTCTAATTGTTGAGTAGTTTTTGTTAGATCCATTGAGAGTAGTGAAGGTGCAATAATCATTAGTATTTCTCCTTGATAGACTGTATTAAACGATAAACTTCTTTATAGTGCTCGTAGCGCTCTTGTAGGATATCTCCATTTTCAACTGCTTGTTTAACAGCGCATTTTGGTTCATGAATATGTTGACAATTCCGATAAAAGCAATCATCTCTGTATGCATCAAATTCTATAACACATCGCTCTAAGTTCTCAAGTTCAATACTAGAAAATTCTAAAGCAGAAAAGCCAGGGGTGTCAGCTAGCCAGCCTTCAAAGACATCATAGAGTTCAACATGTCTGGTGGTATGTTTGCCTCGTCCTAAAGCTTTTGAAATCTCTTGTGTTTTTAATACAAAGTCAGGATTCATTCGATTGAGCAAACTACTCTTACCAACACCTGATTGACCGGCTAAAACAGAAATCTTATCTTTAACAATTTCTTTTAAAGGTTCAAGTGAGTGAGTTTTTGACATGTAGACAACTTTTAGACCGCTTTTTTCATAAGCAGATAGTGATGCATATAAAGGATCATCATCTTCAACTAAATCAAGTTTAGTAATCACAAGCACAGGAGCTATATCTTCATTTCGTATTAACCAAACAAAACGATCAATGAGTTGTGTAGAGAAATCAGGTTTACGCGCACTCATCACAATTAAGGCTTGATCAACATTCGCAATAACCGGACGTTTGAGCTGATTATGTCGTTTTAAAACCTTTGTGATCATAACTTGATCGTCTTTTATTGAATACTCTACTTTATCTCCTACAATTGGTGATTTTCCTCTTTTAAGTTTACCTTCAGGTAAAGCCACAAGTCTTTGATGATCATGTGTTAATAGAGTATATCGATTTGAAATATGTTTAATGATTAAGGCTACATTCATTAGTAAAAACTCAATGTGATATGGTTATCACTTCCTTGGGTGTAATACGTCAAAGGATCAGGATCAATCGAAACCACAACCCCATACACTAAATTTTCTTTTTCAGCGTCACTCATCCCATCCGTAGAAAGTTGAACCATTTCAACGCTTGCACCTAAAGCTTCAAGTTGACCTTGTGCACTCGCAACATTTAAACCCACAATTTGTGGGATTAAAAATTCTGCAGGAGCCGCAACAATAAATTTAATTTCATATGCACGCTGTGGATCAAGATGTGTTCCTGGTGCTAATAGTTCTTGATTAATAATGGTCCCGGTTTCAACATCACTGACAGCTTGTCGTTCGATTTTAATATTGATTTTGGTCCCTTGAAGTAGTGTTTCAACATCATCAATATTTAATCCGACATAGTTTTCAACTAAAACATAAATACCTTCACTAACTGTGATTGTTAAAGTCGATCCACGATCAACTTCTGTATTTAAAGTTGGAGATACCTTAGTTATCAACCCTTTTTCGGTTGATTCTGTCAGTTCATAACGAACGCGTCCAATACTTAAACCGCTATTGATTAATGCATCTTCAGCTTCATCGACCGTCATATTGATCAAATCAGGCACAACGACTGTTGGTGACAACGATTCAAAGAAACCACTAAAGCTTAAAAGTAAAATGGTTGAAATGATTGAAACGCCTATCACAATCATACCGACAACTGTTTTATAAAAAGGTTGTTTCTTTTCTAAGCCAAAGACTGGATCCATCTGGATCGTTTCTTCATGTTCATTTTTAAGTTGTAAAACAAGTCGAGCTACATTCTTTTTCTTATCACTTAAAGCACTTCTTAAATCATCTAACATTTCACTCGCATTTAAATATCGCAAACGTCTATTCTTTGCGGTTGCCTTAATTACGATATTTTCAATTGCTTGTGGTAATGAAGCATTAAATTCGCGAACACTTGGGATTTCTTCATTTAAGTGTTTCATCGCAATTTGAACCGCTTGTTCGCCATGATGTGGAACTTGACCCGTTAATAGTTCATAGAAAGTAATCCCTAAAGCATAGATATCTGATTGAAAACTAGCACTTTCTCCACGTGCAAGTTCTGGTGCTAAATAATGAACTGAACCTAAAACAGTGTCCGCTTGTGTTAATTGTAAATTGTCCGCAACCGTCGCAATCCCAAAATCAGCCATTTTAACGGTTCCATCATCTTTAACAATGACATTTTGAGGTTTGATATCACGATGAATAATATTCTTCTCATGTGCCTCTATAACCGCTGATATGAGCTGATCCATGATAGATATAGCTTCATGTTTTTCCATTGCGCCACGTTGGGCAATCAGTTGTTTAAGGGTTTTCCCTTTGACATACTCCATGACGATGTAGTGATAACCTTCATCTTCACCTACATCATAAATTTCAACAATGTTTGGATGGTTTAAACTTGAAGCTGAATTCGCCTCTCTTTGAAAGCGCAATAAAGAAACAGGATCTAAGGCCATTGAAGATCTTAAAAGTTTAATGGCGACATCACGATTCAAAAGTGAGTCAAAAGCTAAATAGACATCTGCCATGCCGCCTTCACCAAGTTTTTTGGTTAATGTATATCTATTTGCGAAGATCTGTTTCATTTTTGATCCTCACGCTTCAATGCAATCGCGATATTATCATAGCCACCCATTGCTAAAGCTGCTTTTTCTAAACGCTTGGTGATTTGTTTAGCAGTCCCACCTTTATTCATAAAAGCTTCAATTTGCGCATCATCTAACATTCCCGATACACCATCTGAACAGAGTAAAATCATCTCTGTATTCACATCTATCTTATACGTATCAATAAGCATTTTATCCATAACACCTAAAACGTTCGTTAAAACAGATCGTTGAGGATGACGTTTAGCTTCATCAAGCGTCATTTTCCCCTCTTTGATCCACTGATTAACTAAAGAATGATCTTCAGAGATTTGATTTAATTTTCCACCATGAAAGGCATATGCTCGTGAATCACCTACATTACTAACACAACAGACCTCTTTTGAAAAAATCGAAAGGACTGCGGTTGTGCCCATACCATGATAATTAGGGTTCATTAAAGATTCATTTAAAACCACAAGATTCGCCTTATTCAAGGCATCAATTGACCAATTTTTTAAACTTTCAAAATCACCGTTTTGAGGGGGATTATTTTCAAAATCAGCTTGTAAAGACTCAACACACATTTGTGAGGCAATTTCACCTGCATTTGCGCCACCCATGCCATCACATACAAGCATAAAATCATAATCATCATTATGTAAAATTACTACATTATCTTGGTTTTTAACACGAACTGAACCAATATTTAAAGCCGAAGCGAACTCCCTCATAGCTTACCTTCAGCTTTCGCTCTTAATTGTCCACATGCGGCATCAATATCACCACCATGTTCGGCCCGTAAAGTACATTTCACACCAAGTCTTGTAAGTTGATCATAAAAACGCATCGCATCTTTAAATCCAAGTGCTTTAAAACCATGTTCATCCACCGCATTATACGGAATTAAATTAACGTAAGCATTCATCCCTTTTATTAGTTGAGCCAATTCTTTCGCATGTTCAGCTTGATCATTTACATCTTTTAATAAAATATATTCAAATGTAATACGACGATTGTTTTCATGGCTATATTCCTTAAGCGCAGCCATTAATTCATCTAATGGATAGGCTTGATTTATTGGCATAATTTCTGATCTGAGTTTATCGTTTGGCGCATGCAAAGAAATCGCTAAGTTATATTGGTATTTACCTTTAGAAAATTCTTTGATTTTGGGTACAATACCACAAGTTGAAACAGTTAAATGCCGTGCTCCTATTTCTAAACCAATGGGTTCATTTAAAATATTTAAAAAACGAATGACATTATCATAATTATCAAAAGGTTCACCTGTTCCCATCACTACACAGTGACTAACACGTTCATTATTATGATCAAGTTCTTTTTGAACATACATGATCTGCGCAACCATTTCGCCAGCAGTTAAATCACGGTTTTTCTTAAGTAATCCTGAAGCACAAAATTTGCAGCCCATATTACAACCAACTTGTGAAGTAACACAAACTGATTTGCCATAGTCATGATGCATTAAAACCGTCTCAACTAAAAAACCATCTTCAAGTTCAAATAAATATTTAACCGTTCCATCACTTGATACTTGTCGTGTATGAAGTTTTAGTGTCTCAAAGCTATAGTCATTTTCAAGCGTTTCAATAAAGGATTTGGAGATATCACTCATCGCTTCAAATGAATCCACCTTTTTTTTATATAGCCACTTAAAAATCTGTTTTGCTCGATAAGGTTTTGATCCCCTTTCTTGCACCGCAGTTTCAAGTTCTTTTAAGCTTAAATTGTAAATTGAATTTTTCATCATTGATAGTTTACCACAAGCATCAAGCTGACCTTTTAAGTTTTGCCATATAGAATCCATCACTATTATAGTCTTGTGGAAAAATCGTTTTCTCTTCAATTAATTCATAGTTTGGATATTTTTGTATAAAATGTTGAATCTGATGTTCATTTTCTTTCTTATTTAAAGTACATGTTGAATAGATCAGAGTTCCACCCACCTTACATAAATTATGAATGCCATCTAAAATCGCTTTTTGTAGACCTTCTATTTCATCCAATTGATTAGGACTAATTCTAAGTTTAATATCTGCCTTATGTCTAAGTACTCCTAAACCCGTACAAGGCACATCGGCTAAAATTAAATCAAAGTCCCTCTCTGGTAATTCTTTTTCTAAAAAACGTGCATCGTATGTTTTAGTCTCAACAATATTAATCCCTAAGTGTTCCATCAATTCATCAACTAACTTTGCGCGACTAGGATGTAGTTCAACCGCTGTAATTTGTCCCTTGTTTTTCATATCAATGGCTAAACCAGCAGTTTTTGATCCTGGCGCACTACAAACATCTAGAACATTCATACCTGCTTGTGCATCCGCAAACTCAGTAACATATGAGGATGATTCATCTTGAATATAAAGTTGACCGCTTTCAATATATGATGAATGGACTAAATTTTGAGATGACAGAACACTGAAATTGGATAAGTGACTTAAACTTAAGTCTTTATCTTTCATTAAGTCTTCCTTATTTATCTTTAAGGTATTAATCCGTGCACTCATATGTGATGGCTTTAAGAGTGATCGCGCAATTTCTTCAGCTCTTTCTCTTCCATAATGAGCCACCCATAATCTAAAAATCCAAGTTGGCAAAGCATGATTAAGCGCAAAGGTATCCATCTCATCCTCGCCTTGAAGATGCTGATGTGCATTTTTTTGAACTTTTCGTAAAACCGCATTGACCATCTTATCCGCATAAGGCGCACGATCATGACACCATTTTACAGCTTCATCGACTACTGCATAATCAGGAAGACGATCAAAATAACGAAGTTGTGTTGCCGCTAAATCCAACAATATCGCAACCGATGACTTAGGCATTTTACGTGTATATTGAGACCATAAAGCGCGTACTGTTCGATGATGTTGAAGGGTCGTATAAACCAAGGCCGTACATAAAGCACGATCCTTATCTTCAACTTCATCTAATCGTTGTTTCAAACTTAAATTGGCATAATCATGTTTTAGAATGACATCCGTTAATATTTCATGGGCTAAATCTCGTGCATTCACTAGAGTAAACTCCTTGGGTTAACATCAATCACGACATCAACACTATTTTTTATCGGCATTTCAGGGATCAAACGTTTTACATTCTCCCTCATTAAGTTTAAATCTTTTCCTTTTAAAATTAAACGTGCACGATAGCGATTTTGTAGTTTACCTAAATCTGAAGGTCCTAAGACTTTAATACTTGTATCAAACTTTTCTTTAATCATATAGAGTGGATTTAAAATATCTTCTTGATTAAAAGAGCTCAAAGTAATATTGATTAAATAAGTATATGGAGGATTATTCGCTTGATGACGATACTGCATTTCATGGGTAAAAAAGGCTTCATAATCATGAGACTGCGCAAACTTCAATGCATAATGATCTTGAAGACGTGTTTGCACATACACTTCACCATGATGTGACATACGACCAGCTCGTCCTGCACTTTGAACAAGCAATGAAAAAGCATCTTCCACACTTCGATAATCAACCCCCAACAATGATTGATCTATTTCTAAAATAATAGATAAAGATACTTTCGGCATATCTAAACCTTTCGCAATCATCTGTGTGCCCAAAAGCAAGTCCGCTTCTCCTTTTTCAAATTGACTTAAAATCTTTTCATGCGCATTTTTACGTTGCGTTGTATCACGATCCATTCTAAGCACTCTTAAATCAGGAAATAAGTGTTGGAGTTCTTCTTCAACACGTTGAGTTCCAAGTCCTAACATTCGCATGTGTTTTGATCCACAGCTAGGACAAACAGTCTCGAGTTCTTTTTCATAACCACAACTGTGACATTTTAGTTTATGATCCGCTTTATGGACATGCAGTAAACGATCACAGTTAGGACATTCTAAACTCTTTTGACAGGCTGAACACTGTAAAATCGGTGTATAACCACGGCGATTAATTAAAAGTAAGACTTGTTCATGATTTTCTTTTCTTTGTCTTATCGCATCAACGATTTCTGCGGCTAAGATTTGTCTTTGGTAGCGACTAGGCGAAACAAAATGCATTTTCGGTAAAGTCCCAGAAACACGATTAGGCATGCGTACTAATTCATAATTGCCTTTTATCGCACGCGCAAATGTTTCAAAAGCTGGGGTTGCGCTACCTAATACCAATCTTGCGCCATGCGTTTCAGCTCTTTTAATCGCCACATCGCGCATATGGTAGCGAGGATGCGATTCTTGTTTATATGATGAATCATGTTCTTCATCTACCACGATTAGTGCTAAATCTTGAAATGGTAGAAATATTGCAGACCGCGTCCCAACGACAATGGTCTTTTCACCATCTCTTACACGTTTATATTGAAGATACCGTTCAGTATTATTTAAATGAGAATGATAGACAATGACATCTTGACCAAAGCGTTTTTGAACACGCTCTACCATTTGTGGGGTTAAACCAATTTCTGGCACAAGTATTAAGGCTTGTTTGTTTTGATCAATCGCTTCTTGCGCCAGTTGAAGATAAACTTCCGTTTTACCAGATCCTGTTTTACCAAATAGACACACCACTTTATCCGCATGTCTAATTTTATCTAGGGCTTCAACTTGATCACGACTTAGGTTGTAATGAGCTGCTTTTTGATCTTTCTCAATGATTCTATAATCTACTTCTTTTTCATAACGCTCTAAATAGCCATTTTTAATCAAGGTATCAATGGCTGAACCATAGGACTTTTTAAGCCGTGTATACTCAGTTTCGTCTTCAAAAGCATTCCAGACTAATCTTTGCTTATCAGTTAATTTTTGGGGTTCTTTGATTTTTTTAAGCCACAAATTTTGTTTAATTTTTTGTTTACTTGAGCGAATATTTTTTAATTTAGGTAACATCGCCTGAAAACAACTAATGGTAGGCGCTAAACTTTCTTTAGATAGCCAAAGTGCTAAATCGATAAGTTCGTCATTTAAAACAGGTTCTTGATCAATAACTTCAAGAACTTCTTTTAATTCATACTCTAAAGTATCTTCTGGCTGGTGTACTTCAGTTTCAACCACAATTCCAACGATACTTTGTGCACCAAAAGGAACTTTTACACGCATACCTTTAATACAGCTTTCATCAGCTAAATAGGTAAAACGTTGATTGAGTCTTAAGGTTCTGTGTTCTAAATAGGTATGGACTCTGTGTAACATAGTTAAAAAAATTATAGCACGCCAATGCATCTTATAAATGCCATAAAAAAGGAATAGCGTGATGCTATTCCATATGAGATTTAATAATTTTAGAAATGATTTCAGCTGCTTCTTCTGGCACATCATTGGTCACAACATATTTATATTGACCTAATAGTTCCATTTCTCTTTTAGCTTTTGCTAAACGCTTTTGAACAACAACTTCATCTTCAGTGCGGCGACCGCGTATGCGTTTCTCAAGCTCTTCCATACTTGGTGGAACTAAGAATATTGTAAGGGCATCATCAACTTTCGCTTTGACCTGTGAGGCACCTTGTACTTCAATTTCAAGAAGAACATTCTTTCCTTGATTTCTTAAATCTTCAACCGCATGGGTTGGAGTCCCATAGTAATTCCCCACAAATTCAGCGTATTCTAACAACTCATCTTTATCGACCGCTTTTAAGAATGTTTCCTTATCAACAAAGAAGTAATCTTTTCCATCCACTTCACCTTCACGTTTTGCACGTGTTGTCATCGAGACAGAAAAAGCAATGTTAAGTTCTGGATCATTTGCGAAATGTGAACGGACTGTTCCTTTACCCACACCGCTAGGTCCACTTAGTATAATTAATAAGCCCTTTTTCATGCATAACCTCACTTTAATTTATTATTCTACACACACATTTGACTTCGGTCAATTGTGATATAATTCAAGAACTATGGCAGTCGATGGATTAATCCTAAATCACGCAGTCAATGAACTACAAAAAGCGTGTCCAATGAAGATACAACGTATCATTCATATCTCTGATAATGAGTTGGTTTTTTTAGTTCGATCACACAAAGAAAAACTGCAGTTATTAATATCCACTCACTCTGTTCATAATCGTATTCAATTTAGTGAACGGGATTTAGTCGCAGCTAGTGAACCTTCCTCATTTGTGATGTTGTTGAGAAAACATTTGGATTCTGCGATCATTCATCAAATTGAACAAATACGTTTAGATCGCGTACTAAGACTGTCCATTCAAAAACGGGATGACTTAGGTGATATTCATAACTACGAACTTTATGTTGAACTCATGGGTAAGTATGCCAATGTTATTTTAGTCGATGAAAATAACAAGATTGTGGATGCCTTAAAACGTATACCACCTTATGAAAATAATAAACGCACCATACAATCCGGTGCCAACTATGAAGAAGTCTTAGATCGTGAAAAACTTAATCCTTTCGAGACTGAAACCATAAATCTAGCTGAAAATTTAACTCAAACAATTGATGGAATTTCTCCCCTTCTTGAAAAAGAAATTCGGTATCGCATGGATAATAATCAATCCTTTTCTTCCATTATTAATGAAATTAAGAATTCAGAGGTCTTATACCTTCACCCACGCAAAGATGATTTCTTAGCGCATTTAATCGAACTTACTCACACGCATTCCGAAGCTTCTGTTTACCCCTTCATGGAAGCCTATGATCGTTTATACGAAGAAAAAGAAAACTTGGAACGGATTAAACAACATACGGGTGATCTTATTAAATATGTTAATCGTGAAAGTAAACGTAATCAAAAGAAAATCTTGAAACTTGTTGAAAGTTTAGAAGAAGCTAAAGATTCCTTAAAATGGAAAGAAATGGCGGATTATATACTTGCTTATGGGCTACATTTAAGATCTGGACATACTGAACTTGAAGTCGATGATTTTGATACAAATGAAAAACGCATCATAAGCCTCGATCCTAAATTTGATGGAAAAACAAACGCTAAGCGTTATTATCAGAAATATCATAAAGGACGTAAGGGTGTCGCCTATATCGAAGAACAAATCGAAAAAACCAAACAAGAAATTGAATACTTTAACACCTTATCTGAACAATTATCTATCGCGAGTGTATCCGATGCGATTGAAATCAAAGAAGAACTGATGGGACTAGGTTATATTCCTATGAAAAAAGGAAAGAAATCCAAGAAACAAAGTTTGGGGATTACTCATTTATTGACTGATGAAAATAAACACATCTATTTTGGGAAAAACAATCTACAAAATGATGCGATTACTTTTAAGTTAGCCCGTAAAAAAGACCTATGGTTTCATACAAAAGACTATCACGGTTCACATGTCGTACTCGCAACTGAAGAAGTTGATGAAAAACACATTCGACTCTGTGCTCAGCTGGCGGCTTATTTTTCAAAAGCACGAAGTTCTTCTTCGGTTGAAATTCAATACACTCAAGTCTCAAACCTAAAAAAAATCCCAGGCGCAAATGCAGGGATGGTACAAGTAGGCTCCTATAAAACAATCTTTATTGATCCAGATGAGACTTATATTTTAGATTATATAAAAACTCATAAAGTATAAGTGCTTTGTTTACGAATACTTTTATAATCAGGACAATAGTTTTCAACAAGTGTCCAAAAATTCTTTGAATGATTCATTTCTTTTAAATGAGCACATTCATGTACACAAACATAACGAATAAATTCTAAAGGACGCTCAATCAGTTTCGTACTTAAGGTGATGTCCTTTTTTGAATTGCATCGTCCCCAGCTTGCTTTTAAAACACGTAAGTTTACTGAATTCATTGTTAGATTCATCTCTTGCAAGACGTCACTTAGTAGTGGCAATATGACATCAAAAGCCATCATGTCCTTTACTTTACTATAAGCTGATGCTTCACTTAAGCGATTTGATTTGTAGATATGAAGGTGTGAATCAATTAGTTCATATGATAATTCCTTCGCTAAATGATAAACCAATTCAACTTCTTTTCCTAAAATCATATTCCGTTGATCTAAATCTTCTAAGAGCAGTGCTCTTTCATAATTCTTAACTAGCCATCTTCTTTTCTCATCACAAAATTGAATAATTTGTTCATCAGTTAAAAAACTTGGCGCATTTATGTGACAGGTTGAACCAACATATTTAAAACGAAGAGATTTTCTTTTTTCACGTTTGATTAATACTGGAATGGATACATCATCAAAGTTCAAAGTCTGCATCTTAGTCGCCACTTTGAAGAATGATGGAAGTTGAATGACCTAAAAATGATCGACCATCTGTACAGCGCACCTGCAACATGTCTGATTCAGAATAATCTTTCCATGAATCAACTTCACAACGTATGGTTTCATCTCCAACATTGATATAAGCCATATCATATTTCCAGGTTGTATCAATCACTTGTAAATTACAGCCACTTAAAAAAACTAAAACTAAACTACTCACTAAAATTTTCTTCATCTTGATTCTCCTTTTTCTTTTGAAGTAAATGTTGATGACGATCAGAAAGATAGATAATCCCTCCAATCAATAAAACTAAATGAAAGGTTGAAAAACGCCACAAAATCATCGTTGATGCGGCAGCTGCTTTCCCAATAACAGTAGAAAAGGATAAAACAAAGACGGACTCTGTCGCACCTGATGCACCAGGTAATGGCACAAAGGTATTGGCCATATGTACAAAACCAGCTAAAGCAATTAAATGAAAGACTTCACTAAAACTAAAATCAACACCTGTAATATAGGCAATCATAACTGGAGCCGAAAAGAATAATAAAAGCCTTAAAATATTTAGCCAAAACAGTTTCCACAACATATCATGCGATTCATGAACCGCAAACATCGCTTCATGAAAGTGTTCTATTGATTCATAGTATTGATCAATCCACTCATCTTTATGTTTGATAAATGGTAAGTCCATAATTTTTTGAAGCACCCAAGCACCTGTTTTTTTCGCAAAGTTTGGATACTTTACCATTAAACCTAAAACTAAAATGATCAATAAATTAATAAATACACCTAAGCCGAAGATTAAAGTAATTGATGCATGTCCAAAATATTGATATTGAGCTAAAAATAAGAATAAAGTCAAAACAACCAAAGCAATGGAATACATAAAATAATCCATCCAGATAAGTCCAGCACCTTGAAAAGTTGTTAGACCATGTCGCTTATAAGTTGAAATCTGAACAACTTGACCACCTGTTGAGCTTGGCGTTATCCCTTGCATAAACCCGCCGACAAAAGCGTTTGTGACGCCTTGTTTAAAGGAGTAATCAGGATCAATCTGTCGCGCCATAAGCATTAAAATAAACCCCCAAACAAGATATTGAAGTATGCCAAATAACATAATTAAAATGAGCTTTCCTAAACTAACACTCAATAGTGTTTCAAAAGCTATTTCATAAGAATCATATAGGGCAATCACTAAACCAAAAGCGGTCAGCGATACAATAACTAATACATTAAACCAAAGAGATTGGCTAAGTTTTTTCATAATTTAAGTCTACCATAAGTCATTAAAATCAATTGTGATTTTTAGACTTCTTCAATGTGTATAACACCCTCCAAATCTTCAACCAACTTAACCGCATCCATGTGCTTCCATTTTTCTGGTAAGCGAATGCTCAATAGTACTAAATGACGATTGCCAACTTGATTTAAAATTTCAATTTCATTAATTTGTATACCTTTAGCGCGTAAGCTTTTTAAAATTGCCCCCACGCTTGTCTCATCACTAAATTCAACATAGATATCCATTATTAAAGAATTGTGATGTAGATAATTATCGTATTTCGCAAAGAAGTGAGTAATCATATAAACCATTAAAATTGAAATAAATGCAGCTGAATAAAAGCCTGCTCCAATCGCAATCCCTAAAGCAGCTGAAAACCAAAGTCCTGCAGCGGTTGTTAAACCTTTGATTTGAGAACGACCCGTAACCATAATGGTTCCAGCGCCTAAAAAACCAACCCCACTCACAACTTGGGCAGCTAAACGAGATACATCCGTATTGTATCCATATTCAAGAACTAAGAATTCACCCGTCAACATAACTAAAGTTGAACCCATCGCCACAAAGGCATGGGTTTTAATCCCTGCAGGTCTTTTCTTTTTAACCCGTTCTGCCCCGATTGCCGCCCCAAATACCGCCGACAAAAACAATCTAAAAAAGATGCTTAAAATATATAGATTATATTCGTTTAATAATTGTTCCATAAAATCACTATCCTTAGTTCTATTTTATCACTAAAAAGCACAAAGCCTAAGCTCTGTGCTAGTTCAAACGATTCTTAATCTTAACCTCATATTGACCATTTTCAAAATCAACAATGAGTGTACTATCTTCAGCAGGACTGGCTGATAAAATCAATGTCGCAACTTTTGTTTCAATAGCACGTTGTATATGACGTTTCATAGGTCTTGCGCCATAAATTGGATCTGATCCTTCTTCTAAGATATGATCTTTAGCGCTTTGAGTCACTTCTAAACCATAATGTTCTTTTTGAAGTCGAATACGTAAATCATTAATAAACTTATCTGCGATTTGTGAGAGAACATATCGATCTAAGGCATTGAAGACAATTATTTCATCAATCCGATTTATTAATTCTGGTTTAAAGGTACGTCGCACTTCTGCATCATAGAGTTCTTGTTTACGAATTGGATCTTCTTCAAATGCATATTGAGAAGCTAAGTTAGAGGTCATAATCACTAAGGTATTCGTGAAATCAACCGTGACACCTTGATTGTCTGTAATCCGTCCATCTTCAAGAATTTGAAGTAGGATATTAAAGACATCTGGATGTGCTTTTTCAATTTCATCAAGTAGTACTATGGAATATGGCTTACGACGAACAGCTTCTGTGAGTTGTCCACCTTCTTCATAACCGATGTACCCAGGAGGTGCACCTATGAGTCTAGAAACTGAATGTTTCTCCATATATTCTGACATATCAATACGAACAATTTTCTTTTCATCATCAAAGAGTTGTTGAGCTAAAGCTTTCGCAACTTCTGTTTTTCCAACCCCAGTAGGACCTAAGAATAGGAAGGATCCAATGGGGCGATGTTCGTCTTGAATATGTGCTTTAGAACGGATAATCGCATGTGTGACAAGTTCAATCGCTTGATCTTGTCCCATGACTCTTTGTTTAAGAATTTTGTCTAGGTTTAATAGTTTTTCACGCTCTGTAGACATCAAACGTGATACATCAATATGTGTCCAACGTGAGACAATTTTAGCGACGAGTTCTTCATCTACAATTTCTTGTATCATCGCATCACTTTGATCTTTCTCTGAGTTGGCTTTTATCTTAGCTTCTAAGTTTGGAATCGTTTCATATTGAAGACGAGCGGCTTCTTCATAATGAGCAGCATTACTCGCTTCTTCTAAATCTAGTTTGGCTCTTTCTAAGGCTTCTTTATCATCTTTAATTGAATCTAAAGCTTTCTTTTCTTCTTGCCACTTCAAACTTAAAACTTCTTTTTCTTCTTTTAAGTTCGCGAGATCTTTTCTAAGTTCGTCTAAGCGATCTAATGTTCTTTGATCACTCTCTTTTTTAAGCGCTGTTTCTTCAATTTCAAGTTGAAGTATTCGGCGATTTAAATCATCGAGTTCTTGCGGCATAGAGTCCATTTCAACACGAATCGTTGCGCAAGCTTCATCGATTAAATCAATCGCCTTATCGGGCAAATAACGATCAGTAATATAGCGATTAGATAAAGTTGCGGCTGCAATGATGGCTTCATCTAAAATACGGACACCATGATGTGCTTCATAACGTTCTTTAATACCACGCAAAATAGAAATGGTATCTTCAACTGTTGGTTCATCCACTAAAATCCGCTGAAAACGTCTTTCAAGGGCTGCATCTTTTTCGATGTGTTTCTTGTATTCGTTAAGTGTGGTTGCGCCAATACATCTCAGTTCACCACGCGCTAACATTGGTTTGAGTAGATTCGCCGCATCCATCGCACCTTCACTCTTCCCCGCACCTACTAAGTTATGAAGTTCATCAATAAAGAGAATAACTTGTCCTTCTTTTTCTTTGACTTCATTTAATACAGCTTTGAGACGTTCTTCAAATTCACCACGATATTTTGCGCCTGCAATTAAAGATCCCATATCAAGTTCAATGAGTTCTTTTTCTTTTAATCCAAATGGCACATCACCTTTGTGAATTCGCCAAGCAAGACCTTCAACAACCGCTGTTTTACCGACTCCTGGAGGACCGATTAATACAGGATTATTCTTAGTCTTACGTGATAAGATTTCAATGACTCGTCGTATTTCATCATCACGACCTACTATTGGATCAATCTTACCTGCTTTCACATCATCAACAAGATTACGCCCATATTTATTGAGTGCTTCAAGTTGATTTTCCTGATCAGGTCTGGTGACCTTTTGTCCTTGAAAAGCAGAATTAATCGCAAGATCAATTTTATCTTTATCAAGATTAAATGTTTTTAAAATATTATTTGATAAATGACTTTTGTTTAAGAGAATAGCTTTAAACAAAGCTAAGGCACTTAAAAGTGTTTGATTTTCTTTTTTCATTTGCGCTAGCGCTTTGAAAAAACTATCATTTAACTCCTTAGAGATAGCCGGTTGACTATCGATTGTTTCGCTTACAGCTTGTGTATCAAGCGCTTCTTGTATAATCGAATCAAAGTGATTAGCATCGACTTCAAGTCTTAATAAGACGCTGTCTAAAAGACCATCGTGACGCATGGCCTCTAATACTTGAGCACAGGATACTTCAGGATGATTAGCCGCAAACGAGTTTTGTACCGCAACTGACAAGATTTCTTGTAGTTTTTGTGTAAATTGGTTCATACTCATAAGTCGAAAACCTCCTACTATTTAATTGTGTTATCTTTTAAAATTTTTCATGAAGCGATCATAGCTAGAGTTTTTCCCTTGAAGATCTTTAAGCTTTTTATAAAGGTCTTTTTCTTCTCGAGAGAGTTTATCACTCACTTCAACTTTGACTTCTACATATTGATCGCCGGTATTGTTTGAGTTAAGTTCTTTAACTCCTTTACCTTTTAATCTAAACTGAGTTCCACTTTGGGTACCTGATGGGATAGATAATTCAACATCACCACTCACCGTTGGAATGTCAATTTTTGTACCTAAAGTCGCATCGAGTGCACTAATTGGTACAGAGATATAAATATTGCTTCCTTTACGTTCAAAGAATTTGTGGCGTTTAACACTGAGTTCAATGTATAAATCACCATTTGGTCCACCATTTGATCCACGCTCCCCTTTACCAGGAACACGGAGTTGTTGACCAGTTTGAATACCTGCAGGAATTTTGATATCGACGGAAACGTGTTTATGTTCATAACCTTTTCCGTGACATACTTTACATTTATTCTTAATTTGTTTACCTGTTCCATTACAATCAGGACAGATGGATTGAGATTGGAAAACCCCAAAAGGTGTACGTTGTTGCGTCACCACTTGACCTTGACCATGACAGGTTGGACATGATGTAACATCTGATTTTGAAGCTGCACCTGAACCCATACATTCTGAACAAACTTCATCGACATCTAAACTAATGGTTTCCATTTTGCCAAAAACGGCGTCCATAAATTCTACCTGCATACGCATCAAGCGATCTTCACCTTTACGAGGACCAGATCGTCTAGAACTTTGTCTTGATGATCCACCAAAACCACCGCCAAAGAAAGATCCAAAAATATCATTTAAATCATCAAAGCCTTGGCCATTAAAGCCACCAGCACCACCAAAGCCATTGGCTCCATCCATGCCTGCATGACCAAATCGATCATAACTAGCACGTTTTTGTGAATCACTTAAAACTTCATAGGCTTCTTGCACCTCTTTAAATTTCACATCTGCACCAGCTTCTTTATTGATATCTGGATGATACTTTTTTGCTAAGCTACGATACGCTTTTTTAATATCCGCTTCTGTGGCATCTTTTTGGATGCCCAATACTTCATAATAATCTCTTTTGTTTGCCATAATGGGCCTCCATGTACTTCAAGACCTAAACCTAGGGGATTAGTCCTAGGTTTAAGGTTGTCTTATTCTTTTTCTGTAAAATCTGCATCCACAACATTTTCATCTTGTGGTGCTTCTTCTTGAGCAGCCCCTTGTGCTGCATCTTGTTGTTGATACATTTGTTGAGACATTGCTTGAGCAGCTTGTTCTAAAGCATCAACTTTTTCTTTGAGTGTTTCAAAGTCATTGTTGTTGAGAGCTTCTTGAAGCTCATCACGCATTTTTTCAACTTCAGCTTTTTGAGCTTCGTCTACTTGTGCTTGTCCATCTTCTAAAGATGTATTGATTTGATGAATCAATTGTTCAGCTTTATTTTTAAGTTCAGCTTCTTCTTTACGTTTTTCATCATCTTCTTTATGCGCTTCAGCATCTTTAACCATACGATCGATTTCTTCATCACTTAAACCCGAAGAGTTAGAAATTGTAATGGATTGTTTTTTGTTGGTTCCTTTATCTAGTGCAGAAACATGAACAATCCCATTAACATCAATATCGAATGTAACTTCAATTTGTGGAATTCCACGACGAGCTGGCGCAATACCATCTAGTTTAAATAAACCTAATGATTTATTATCAGCAGCCATTGGTCTTTCACCTTGTAGGACATTGATATCGACCGCTGGTTGATTATCAGCTGCCGTTGAGAAAACTTGTGATTTTGATGTAGGAATAGTTGTATTACGTTCGATTAAACGAGTCATAACACCACCCATTGTTTCGATACCAAGTGATAATGGTGTAACGTCTAATAATAGAACATCCTTAACATCACCAGAGATAACAGCACCTTGGATGGCTGCACCAATCGCAACAACTTCATCAGGGTTAACTGATTTATTTGGTTCTTTACCGAGTTCTTGACGAACAAGTTCTTGAACCGCTGGCATACGTGTCATACCACCAACGAGTAATACTTGGTGAATATCATTTTTTGTTAATCCAGAATCTTTTAAGGCATTACGTACAGGTGTAACACAACGTTCGATTAGTTTCTTAGTCATGTTTTCAAAATTCGCACGTGATAATGTTTGTTCAATATGTAATGGACCATCAGCTCCAGCTGAGATGAATGGTAAGCTAATTTGCGTGCTTACAGTTGAAGATAAATCTTTCTTCGCTTTTTCAGCAGCTTCTTTAAGACGTTGTAGAGCCATTTTATCTTTTGATAAATCAACACCACTTTCTTTTTTAAATTCTGCAATGAGCCAATCAACGATCACTTGGTCAAAGTCATCACCACCTAAATGGTTATCACCTGAAGTTGATAATACTTCGAAAGTACCATCAGCTAACTCTAGGATAGATACGTCGAATGTACCACCACCTAAGTCAAAGACTAATACTTTTTGTTCTTTATCCGTTTTATCAATACCGAATGCTAAAGCTGCTGCAGTAGGTTCATTGATAATACGTTCAACATCTAAACCAGCAATTTTACCAGCATCTTTAGTTGCTTGACGTTGCGCATCATTGAAGTACGCAGGTACTGTAATAACAGCCTTATTAACTTTATCACCTAAGTAACCTTCAGCATATGATTTAAGATAACTTAAGATCATCGCTGATACTTCTTCAGGAGAATAATCTTTACCTTCTAAAGTTGTTTTTTCTGATGTACCCATTTTACGTTTAATTGAATACACAGTTTCTTTGTTGGTAACTAATTGACGCTTAGCTGCATCCCCAACAATTCTTTCACCGTTTTTAAATGCGACAACTGATGGTGTTGTACGGTTACCTTCTGGGTTGACGATAACAGTTGATTCACCATTTTCCATAACAGATACACAAGAGTTTGTTGTACCTAAATCGATTCCAATAATTTTACTCATAATTTTTTCCTCCTAAGCTTATTCGCTTACTTTAACTAAGGCTGGTCTTAATAGACGATCTTTTAAGACATACCCTTTTTGTAGAACTTCAATAACTGTATTTGATTCGACACCTTCAACTGCCTCAGCCATTAAGGCTTGGTGGAAGTTACCATCGAAGTGTTTATCTAAGGCTTCAATTTCTTCAACCCCTTCTTTTTTCAAAGAAGTCATTAATTGGTTGTAAGTCATGATAATGCCTTTTGCCAAAGGCGATTCCTTATCTTCAATGGCTGCGATTGATCTTTCTAAGTTATCGATAGCCGGTAATATATCAACGGCGAAACTTTGAATACGATATTTTTTCATTCGATCATGTTCGTCTTGATTTCTTTTTTTAATGTTCTGCGCATCTGCATACGCTTTGAAGTAATCATTCTTTAAAGCGACTTTTTCTGCTTCTAGAATTTCAATACTTTCTTCAAGTTCTTTGATTTTTTCTTTATCTTTATTTTTATGTTTTTTCTTGTGTTCTTTGTGTTCTTCAGCTACTTCTTCAACGACTTCAGGTTCAATCACTTCGACTTCTTCTTCAGTCAGATCGGCTGTTTTCTTTTCTTCACTCATCTAAATCTCCTTTTCCGTAGACTTTTTCAATGGCTTTACTCATAAACTCCATCAGTGACACAATACGATCATATTCCATCCGATTTGGACCGACGACCATCAACTGTCCACTTTCCTCATCATTGAGTTTGAAGTTAGATGTAACCACAGCCATATCATCTTTCCAGACAACAGACGCATGATCACTATGGGTGAGTTTTAAAGCATTTGTGTCTGCACCAAAATCTTTCCACATACTTGAATTCTCAAGCATCGACATTAATTCTTTTAGTTTATTCACATCTGTAAATTCAGGTTGATCAAATAAATTATTGGCACCACTCAAATAGAAATTTTGGTTCGCAAATTTGAGAAAGGCATTAAAGAAGGCTTGGAAGACTTGTTCATACTGTTGAACAGATTGTGCCAAGATTGGTTTAATCAAAGTCAGTACATCTGGGATCTCATTGAGCTTAACACCCACTAATCGATCATTTAAGATCGCACAACAGTTATTGAGTTCATCCACCGATATTTCTTCATCAAAGTTAAATAATTTATTTTCTGAATGACCTGTATTGGTAATAAATACCGCAACCGCTTGGTTATGATCGAGTGGAAATAAATTAATGTGTTGAAGTGTTTGTACATCCCCTTCAGGTCCTAAAACCATCGAAGTAAGGTTTGTCATTTGCGATAAGATATCACATGAACGTTTAATCACTTCTTCAATCTTTATTTCTCGATCACTAAATACAGTATTTAAGACGAGTTCTAATTTATTATCATGTTTTTCTTCCATTAGGTTTTCAACATAATAACGATAGCCTTGAGCGGATGGAACACGACCTGATGAAGTATGGGTTTTTTCAATATAACCCGCCTCTTCAATCGCGACCATTTCACTTCTAACAAGCGCAGAAGAATACGGTAAGTTAAACTTTTCAACTAAACTTTTTGAACCCACAGGTTCAGCATTTGAGATGAAAGATTCAACGATTGCTTTTAGTATCGCAACTTGTCGTTCACTTAACATATCTACACGCCTCCTAGCACTCACTAAACACGTCTGCTACAAGTATAACATATGCCTTAGCACTGTCAACACCTAAGTGCTAAATTTGTGAAAATGGCAATAAAAAAGCGCTCATTGCGCTTTGTACTTCTCTTTAATCATGTTCTCTACTTCTTCAGGAACAAATCGCGATAGATCACCATTATTAACCGCAATTGATTTAACAACACTTGAAGATAAGAAAGAATATTTAGGTGAAGTTAATAAGAAGACAGTTTCAATATCTGGAGCTAATACTTGGTTAGCGGTTGCTTGTTGAAGTTCATATTCATAATCCATAACTGCACGAATCCCACGAATCAGAGCTGCTGCGCCAATTTTTCGTGCATATTCAACAGTTAAACCTTCTGCTGCAGAAATTTTAACATTCTTAAATTTCTTGGTACAAACTTCTAACATTTTGATTCTTTCTTCTACACTAAAGAAAGCAGCTTTTTTATTAGGGTTATGCATAATAACCACTTCTAATTCATCAGCTAATTTAGAAGCTCTTTCGATAACATCTAAGTGACCAAAAGTTACAGGATCAAAACTACCAGGATATAATGCTTTTTTCATGTTTATTTTCTCCTTATATAGGTAAGAAAAACAGTTCCATATTTAGCTGACTTTTCTATTTCAAAGTTTTCATCAACTTCAATAATCTCTGAATTTTCTTCAATAACGATTAATGTATTTTCATTTGAGATTGGATATAAATGCTTTAAAAGTTTATCCACCTTTATTTTATTATAAGGCGGATCACAATAAATCACATCATATGTATATCCCTTATTTTTAAAATAACGACAGGCTTGAAAGGCATCCATATGATATACATTCGATTCATCTTTGAATTTTAAATCTGCAATATTCTCATGAATAATTTTTAATGCGGACTTTGATCCTTCAACAAAATCACAATGTGCTGCGCCCCGAGAAAGGGCTTCGAGCCCGATATTTCCACTACCCGCAAATAAATCTAAGAATCGAGCATTTTCAATTTTAGAACCGATCGAAGAAAAACAAGCTTCCTTAACTTTATCTAATGTTGGTCGTGTTTTTTGATTATCTAATGATTTTAGACGTCTTGATTTACGAGATCCTGCGATGATTCTCATTTCTTAGCCTTTCGATATTCATCTACTATCGCATGCTGAGCCATTCCTAAAGCCATCATAACCGAAATAGTACTAGATCCACCAGCGGATAGAAGTAAAAGTGGTACACCTGTTAAAGGAATTAAACCTGTTACTCCACCAACATTTAAAATAAAGTGAAGAGATAAATATAATAAAACACCAAAGATAATAATTTGATTCTTTTCACTAGTCGCTTCAAAGCTATGTTTAAGCAAACGAAGAATTATGATGAAATATAAACTAAAGATAAAAAGGATACCAAGATAACCCATTTCTTCACCAACAACCGCAAGAATATAGTCAGTTTTAGCGGCAGGTAGATAACCATATTTTTGTAGACCATTCCCAAATCCTACACCAAACCAACCACCACGAACCATCGCAACCAATCCATTAATTAATTGATAACCCGATCCATAAATATCAGTAAAAGGATTAACGGCTACTTTAAATCGATTCAACATATAACCAGATAAGCCAAATGATTCTAATCGTTCTAAACCTGCTTCTGTTAAAAGCAGTGGTAGAGACATAAATCCAACAACAATTAAAACTGAAAGAATTAATTGAGTTTTTCTTAGTTTCCTATGACCAGCCAATAAAAAGGTTCCAACACCTATAACCGCAATAACAACGCCACTCCCTAAGTCGGATTGTAAAACTACCACAATAAATAAAACGGCCATTAAAAAGATGATGGGCGTTTGAATAATGTCACCAAATTCTTTACGTCTTGTTTTTAAGTCACCTAAATAAATCATATTGACCCAAATCACAATTAACTTGGCAAATTCAGAAGGTTGAATGGTAATACCACCTGGTAAATCAATCCACGCATAAGCTCCATTACGAGCTGTTCCAAAGAGTGGAATAATTAAGAAGATTATCGTGATAACCATAACAGGTAGGATTAAATTGTTAAGTTTTTTTAAATCAATAAACTTCGTGAAGACAAAATAGGCACTTAAACCAATCAGGAAATATAGAAATTGTTTAGCACCTTGTATGATTAAGTCAAAATAGACAGCATTAGTAGACATGGATGCAGATACACTCATTAAAATGCCCGCAAAAGCGAGTAGTAACATACTTAAATTGATCCAGGCATCACGACCTTTAGGGAGCCTCAAACTAAATTGATTCTTTTTCACTCCTGTATTGTATCAAATTCATAACTTTTTAAAGCATAGATGCCACAAAAATGTAAATTAATGTACAATATTAATAAAGTGGTTTATACTAAGCAAAGTTAATTATTTGTGACGAAAAACAAATCATTCATAGCCAAAAGCCCTTTTGACTTTGAAATCAAACTTTTTTAAAGAGGAAATATGAATAGAATTACTTATGATACCATCGTTAAAGATCCTGCCCCTGTTCTACGTGAAAAAGCAGAAGCTTTAAAGATTCCATTAACAAAAAAAGATTTAGCCCTAGCGAAACGTATGTATCGATATGTGAAAGATTCACGTGATGATGAAAAGGCTGAAGAATATAATTTAAAACCTGCCGTTGGTTTAGCTGCCCCACAAATTGGTGAACTCAAACAGTTAATTTGTGTTATGGCTGAGGATGAAGATGATAATTGGCATGAATATCTATTAGCCAATCCAAAAATTGTATCTCACTCGGTTCAAGAAGCAGCCCTATCTACAGGTGAGGGTTGTTTATCAATCGAAGATGTTCATGAAGGATATGTCTTTAGACCAGCACGTATACGCATCAAAGCCTATGATGTGCTAGCTGAAGAAGATGTAGACATTCGTTTAAGTGGATTTGTAGCGGTTGTCATTCAACATGAATTAGACCATTTAAAAGGTGTTCTCTTCTATGATCATATAAATACTGAGAACCCTTGGTTGAAAAAAGAAAATGCCATTATATTAGGAGAAAGTGAAGAAGTCGAAAATGTATAACGAAGATGTTGCCCGCATTGAACAAAAAACTTATAATCGCGCAACTGACACCTTAGTCTATGCCTTAGGCGGACTAGGTGAAGTTGGTAAAAACATGTATTGTGTTGAACACCTAGATGAAATACTCATTATTGACTGTGGTGTCCGTTTCCCAGAAGAATTCTTACTAGGTGTCGATTATGTCATCAATGATTATTCTTATTTACAACGCAATCAACATAAAATTAAAGCGCTTGTGATTACCCATGGTCATGAAGACCATATTGGTGGTATTCCATTCTTAATTAAAAAAGTGAGAATTCCTAAGATCTATGCCCCTACTTTTGCGGCCGCTTTAATTCGTAAAAAAGTGGAAGAACGTCGTTTACGCGATGTCCCACGTATTGAAATTATTGATGATAATTCAAGTGTTCAAACAGAACATTTTAGAGTTGGATTTTTCGAGACAACTCACTCCATTCCAGATAGCTTAGGTGTTTTAATTAATACACCAAATGGACGCGTTGTACATACAGGTGACTTTAAATTCGATTTAACACCTGTCGGTGCCAATGCCGATTATCAAAAGATGGCTTATATTGGTCAAACTGGTGTAACCTTACTTCTATCTGACTCCACTAACTCATCGGTTAAAGGATTCTCCATATCTGAAAAGAAAGTGGCCGATTCCATTATGGAAATCACCCGTAAAACACATGGTCGTATGATTGTCGCAACCTTTGCCTCAAACTTATACCGTGTTAAACAAATTATTGAAGCAGCCGTTGCCAATGATCGTAAAGTTTGCGTTATTGGTCGTTCGATGGAAAATGTCGTTAAAATTGGTTTGGAATATGGTCATTTAAAATTTAAATCTGATGACTTTGTCGAAGCTAACAAACTAAACACGGTACCTGCCAATAAGTTATTGATTATTGCGACAGGGTCTCAAGGTGAACCACTAGCGGCTTTATCTAGAATTGCGAATGGTACCCATAAGTTTATACGTATCCACCCAGGTGATACCGTTATCTTCTCATCCTCACCAATTCCAGGTAACGCTCAATCCGTTAATGGAGTGGTTAATCAACTCTTTAGAGCTGGCGCTAATGTATTAACAAACACTGCCCTGTCTGATTTACATACTACCGGTCATGCATCACAAGAAGAACAAAAACTGATGCTTCAACTCATTAAACCAAAATACTTTATGCCAATGCATGGTGAATATAAAATGTTAAAAACACATGCGAAAACTGGTCATGAAGTGGGTATTCCTGAAGAGAATATATTCATTGTGGCCAATGGTGATCCCGTTGTCTTAAGAAACGGTGATGTCTTCCTATCTGACTCTCGTATTCAAACAGATGATATCTATGTTGATGGTAATGATGCCTCAGGTTTAAGCACATCTGTCATTAAAGATCGTAAGATTTTATCAGATAATGGTATGGTTTCAGTAGTTGTTTCTATTGATTCAAGAGCGAATAAAATCTTAGTGAAACCAAATATTGTTTCGAGAGGCTTTGTCTTTATTAAAGAAAATCAAACTTTATTAAAAGAAGCAGAGATGATTGTTTATGAAGCCTTAAAGAAAAAGATGGCACAAAAGACCACCTTTGGTGAATTAAAGAATACGATAAGAGGGTCACTCGAACCTTTCCTTTATCAAAAGACAAGACGTAATCCTTTAGTTATTCCAGTTATTCTGAATGTTAAAGAAGCTCAAGTCAAAACAAAGAATGCTTAATCGCATTCTTTTTTAATGTTTAAGATCAATACCACCAAATACAACCGCATAGTGTATTTCAATTGTTTGTGATGCATTCATATCAGAATCTAAAAAGTTATCTAAGCCACCAAGAATGGGTGTACCACTCACAATATACTTATAGCCTTTAGGAAGCAGTAAATCACATCCACCCATAATACAATTCACATCAATATAGGCAATATCATCTTCAAGTTCAATATCTCTAAAATCAATATCAGCATGGCCAAGTATCGCATTAATGGTCACTTGTTTAAATGACTTATTGACCACACGTTCATTTCTACCACTTAGGATCGCGTTATATTCTCTTTGATTTGATTCATGGAATGTTTTATATTCGGAGCGACTTTTATATTCTGTATAGTTTGCTTGATTTGTATTTTCATTCTCTACTCTTTGAACTCTTGGACTAAGTAGTGCTATCCCAATAATAATTAAAATCACTGGGAAAAGAATGTCCGATAAATCAATATGTAATAAAAAACCAAATTGACGAGCTAAGAATACAGATCCTACTAAAATTAAAATAACGGATAGTAAGGTATTTTTATTTTTACCCACTAATCCAGACAAACCTAAAAGAATTAAAAAAGATGGCCATAGATAATCAATGAGATTATGTATCGGAAAAATATTTAGATTGTCTACTAAAGCAAGTGATCCAGCCAAAATTAAAAGAATCGCAAACATTTTTTTCATAATTATGTACCTCTTATACCATTATAGTACGAAGAATTGAAAGGTTTAAAGTATAATAGAAAAGATGAAAAAATCTTTACTTTTTATACTCTTATCTATCTTTATACCGCTATTAACAGGACTTGTATTATATAACGATGCGACCAATCTTGCCCTAACTCGATTAAATGTTGAACGTATTACACTTAGTGATCCATCAATCCCCAAAAGCTTAGATCAAACAAAAATCGTCTTCTTTTCTGACTTGCATTTGTTTGAGAATGATAACAATGAATTTATAACAGAAGCCTTTGATGCGATTGCTTACGAAGATGCAGATATCATTTTATTTGGTGGAGATTTTATTGATGCGTCCAAATCAACCATTAGTGATGAACAATTAAATTTCATTGATGAGCAACTTTATAAACTTAATCCTAAACTAGGTTTCTTTGCAGTTATAGGGCAAGATGATGCCTATCACTTAGAACAAGTTAATGCCATTTATCAAAACCATACAATTGAAATTCTCGAAAATAAATCCGTATTAATTAGAAATAACTCAAGCATTGGTATTCAACTCTTTGGCTATCATGGCTTAGAAAGTAGTTTAGAAGATTTAAATCCTAACTTATTTACGCTTTGTTTTATGTATGATCCAGATTGGATAACACAATTTTCAACAAATCAATTTGATTATATATTCGCCGCAAAAACACATGGTGGACAAGTTGACTTACCATTGTTTAAGCCAAGTTATTCAAGAGCTGATGGAATTTATATTTCTGGACAAACAAGTGTAAATCAAAATCCACTTCTCATAAGCAATGGGATATCCACTTCTGAATATCAAGCACGCTTATTTAGAGATCCAAGTATTTATGTCTTCACATTAAAACAAAAGTAAAAAATGGTTCCCAATAATAGGGAACCATTTTCTTATACTACGTAATTAATAAGTTTATTTTTAACGTGAATAACTTTACGGATTGTTTTTCCTTCAAGTGCATCCTTAATGCCATCTAATTCTTTGGCGATGGCTTCTACAGTTGCTTGATCTGCATCAAAGGCAACAGTTGATTTTGCTTTGATTTTACCATTAACTTGGAAAACCATTTCAACTTCCTTCTCAACTAAGTATTTTTCATCGTACGTTGGCCACGCTTCATAAGATATACCTTCTTTACCAGTGAGTTCTGTCCACAACTCTTCACCCATATGAGGGGCAAAGGTATTAAACATCTTCACAAAACCTAAGGCATATTCCTTATAAATACTTTCAACTTTATAACATTCATTAATGAAGATCATCATTTGAGAAATAGCTGTATTAAAGTTTAATGTTTCAATATCGTGAGTTACTTTCTTAACCGTCGCATGATAAACCTTATCTAATGAGTGATCATTCGTATCAGATAGTTTATTAAGTTCTAAGAAAGCACGCTCAACACGCTCAATCCAACGACGTGTACCATCAAGGCCTGAATTAGACCAAGGAAGTGTTGCCTCAAGTGGTCCCATAAACATTTCATATACACGCAAAGCATCAGCACCATGTGTGATTAAAATATCATCAGGGTTAATGACATTACCACGAGATTTACTCATTTTTTCACCATTTTCACCTAGGATCATGCCTTGGTGGAATAGTTTCCCAAATGGTTCTTTTGTTGGGACAACCCCACAGTCATATAAAACCTTATGCCAGAAACGAGAATAAAGTAAGTGTAATACGGCATGTTCTGCACCACCTACATATAGATCAACTGGCAACCAGTGTTCCATAAGTTTTGGATCAGCAATCGCTTTATCATTTCTAGGATCTAAATAACGCAAGTAATACCAACAACTTCCTGCCCACTGAGGCATGGTATTGGTTTCTCTGTGACCTTTAATCCCATCAATTTCAACATCTAACCAACTACCCGCATTCGCCAATGGTGATTCACCTGTATCGGCAGGTTTATAGTTATCGACAACTGGTAATTCTAAAGGTAGTTCATCAATATCAACTGTTCTTTGAGTACCGTCATCCATTAAGATAACAGGAATAGGTTCACCCCAATAACGTTGACGAGAGAAAATCCAGTCGCGAAGTTTATATGAGGTTTTAGCTTCCCCTTTTCCTTCTTTCTTCAACCATTCAATCATGGTTGCGATACCATCTTCTTTATTCAAACCATTTAAGAAACCTGAATTAATATGCTTACCATCCCCAACAAAGGCTTCTTCTTCAATGTTTCCACCCTCTAGTACTGGAATGATTTCTAAATCAAATTTCTTCGCAAATTCATAGTCACGCTCATCATGTGCAGGAACCGCCATAATTGCGCCTGTTCCATAAGAGACTAAGACATAATCAGAAATCCAAATAGGCACTTCTTGATTATTTACAGGGTTAATCGCATAAGCGCCAGTAAAGACGCCAGTCTTGTCTTTATTAAGTTCTGTTCTTTCTAAATCAGATTTTGTTGAACAAGCTTTAACATACGCTTCGACTTCATCTTTTTTGTTAGCTGTTGTGATCTCAGAAACAAATGGATGCTCAGGAGATAGAACACAATAGGTCGCGCCAAATAACGTATCACAACGAGTAGTAAATACGGTGAATTCTTTAGCATGATCTTTAACTTTGAAGTTAACATTTGCCCCAACAGATTTACCAATCCAATTAATCTGCATTTCTTTTGTGCTACTTGGCCAATCAACGAGTTCTAAATCTTCTAAGAGTCTTTCAGCATATTCTGTAATACGTAAAACCCATTGACGCATTGGAACTCTAAAAACCGGGAAATTCCCACGCTCACTCTTACCATCGATGACTTCTTCATTAGCTAAAACGGCCCCAAGTTCAGGACACCAGTTAACTGGGATTTCGTCCACATAAGCTAAACCTTTGTTGTAAAGTTGTAAGAAAATCCATTGTGTCCATTTATAGTACTCTGGATCAGTAGTCGCAAACTCTTTTGACCAGTCATAGGATAAACCTAAACTCTTAATTTGATTTTTAAACGTTTGAATATTATGCTTTGTAAATTCTGCAGGATGGTTCCCTGTATTTAAAGCATGTTGTTCAGCTGGTAATCCAAAGGCATCCCAACCCATTGGATGTAGTACGTTATAGCCTTGCATGCGACGCATTCTAGATAATACATCGGTTGCGGTATAACCTTCAGGATGGCCTACATGTAATCCATTTCCACTAGGATATGGAAACATATCTAGGATATAAGCTTTTGGCTTATCAAAGTCATAGACATCACATTTAAAGGTTTCATTGTCATCCCAAAATTTCTGCCATTTTTTCTCTATTGAAGTATGGTCTTTCATAAATCAGTTCTCCTTTTAATAAAAAAACTCCACATCCATATAAGGACGAAGAGCTCCGCGGTACCACCTTAATTTATACATTGTACATGTATACACTTGAATCGTTAACGGCGATATCCGTAAAAGCTTTTCACTTTTATGCTCAAGACTGAGTTTCAATAATCACTTATCTGTATTTCAGCACATCTACAGATCTCTAATTTAAGCGTCTTATTTACTTGGGTCTATCATTGCTTACGCACTCAAGTATACGCATCAAAGACAAGTTTTGCAAGGTAGTCATGCTACAATGTGAAAGATGAATTCATTTAAGTACTCAAACGACAATAAACGCTATCATACCTTCAGTTATGATACTAAAAAAAGATATGGACAAAAAGTTGCGAAAATTGGTTTAAATGCTGATTTTACTTGCCCCAATAGAGATGGCAAAGTGGCGTATGGTGGTTGTCGTTTTTGTAATGCTTTAGGCTCAGGAGATTTCCAAGGAAATACAAAAGAAAACCTAGTTCAACAATTTGAAAATGGCTTAAGAATCCAAAGAAAAAAATGGCCAAATGCCAGAGCCATCGCTTATTTTCAAGCCTACACAAATACTTATGCGCCACTTAATCATTTAAAAGAACTCTATGAACCTTTTATTTATAACGATGATGTGATCGCATTATCCATTGCAACACGAATTGATTGTTTAGATGAGGCTATCATTTCGTATTTAGAATCTTTAACCAAAATCAAAGATGTTTATCTAGAACTAGGATTACAAACAACTCATGATGAAATTGCTAAAGATATGAATCGTGGTTATACCTATCAATATTTTCTTAATGCTTATAAAAGACTAGAGAATAGCCCTTTAAAACTTGTTATTCATCTAATGAATGGCTATCCAAATGAAACCATAGACATGATGAAAGAAAATGCTTTTAGAATAGGGCAACTTAAACCTTATGGATTAAAAATACATATGTTAAATGTTTTAGATGACTCAGCCTTAGGCCAACAATACCTAAAAGAACCATTTGAAGTATTAAGTGAAGTAGACTATGTTGATCTAATTGTTGATCAACTTTCACTCATTCCACCTGAAGTCGTCATCCTACGTTTAACAGGAGATTATGATAAAGAACATTTATTAGCACCAAAATGGATTTTAAATAAGACTCAAGTTTTAAATGATATTGATAAAAAAATGGCACAAGAAAATTGCTTTCAAGGAGATAAACTTTGAAAAGAATCACAACCATTGCACACGAGTTTTTAATAAATCACTTAAACAGTAGCGCTAATGTTTGTGATTTAACCTGTGGTAATGGCAATGATACCCTTTTTTGTGCTCAACACTTTAAAACAGTGATTGCCTTTGATATTCAAGAAGAAGCCATTCTTAATTCCAAAGAAAGATGCAAAGATTATAAAAATATTGTATTCATCAATCAGTCACATGAATTGATTGATCAATATATATATCAATCTTGTGATGCCTTTATCTTTAATGGTGGTTATCTCCCAAAATCAGATTCTAACATCATTACGCATTCAAAAAGCAGTATTACTGCTTTTGAGAAATCGATTAATTTACTAAACCCAAATGGATATTTGCTTTTAAGTTTCTATCGTAAACACGAGGGTGGACAAGAAGAGTATGAAGATTGTTCATCTTGGTTAATAAAACAAGCAACTATTAAACTGATTGAAACACATACTTACGATAACGATTCGTTAAGTCCGATCTTGCTCATTTTTCAAAAGTTCTAAGAAAGCCGTCAAGTCTCTACGATGTACATAAGCATCAACTGCACTCTCAGCTTTATTCAAAAGTTCAAACGCTTCTTTAGCACTTAACCAAACAATATCCTCAATGAGGATTTTTTCTTCTTCTGTTCGATTAATTTCATGATGATTCGATTTTAAATCAGCTACATAGAAACAACTATAGGTCATTCTTTCAATCGGACTTAAACGATCAATGATTGCACCAATGCATTGGTAATTTTCCGCAATTGCACCAGCTTCTTCCATCACTTCACGATGAGCTGCTTCTAAGAAGGTTTCATTCTCTTCAACACCACCACCTAATGTTTCTAAGTGATTGCGTACTCCAAGTGCATCTTCACCAACGATTTTTAAAAAGGCATATTTATTCTCTTTATTTCTTAAAAAAACACGTGAAGTAAAGCGAATGGTAGATATTCTCTCACCTTCCCAAAAGGGATCATCATAAATAGCTAAAATTTTCATGTGTCTATTATAAACAAAAAAAGACACCTAGGGATAGATGTCTTTGCAGAAGTAGTGATTGTATCGGGGGATTATTTTTCCAATTGATGGGTGGGGGAAGTTAATTGGAAAAATCAATCATCTACTCGGGTCTGAACCCTAAAAATATATTACAAATATTCTAATTATTTGTCAACAATTATAATCATATTAACTCAATAATATTTTCTACTATCATTTAATCTTGATAATATGAGATCCTTTTTCGGATGTTATTACCTTCTTTAGATTCATTAACAAGCTCTACCGCATAGTCTTTATATGATATATAGCTCTTTCCATCTTTATTGAATTGTAAGATTTCACCTGCAACTTTAGTGTGACCATTCTTTTCACCTTTAAAATCAAATATGACTGCTGGACTTATATAGGTCCATATAACATCATTTCTAGTTCTTAAATAAGCTAGCGCATGTGCTGCTGCTTCTGCCGTAGGTCTAACAAAATTTGGAAAGTCTTCTGTTTGATATAACTGTTTAGTTTTTGATTCATCTATATATAAACTACCTGCACCACCCACCACAATCAGTCGTGTATTAGTGTTTGATATTAGATTTGATAAGTGCTCTATTGATCTTTTAAAGTCATCAAACTTTGATTCGTCTTTTGTCCCAAAACAATTGACTAAGACATCAAAGTCTTTAACATCATCTTCAACTAAATCAAACAAATCTTTAATAATTGCTTGTTGAGTTTTTGTTCTATTTTTATTACGTACTATCGCAACAGTATCCAATTGTTTATTTAAGGCTTCATTTACAAGCATTTGTCCAATACGACCATTTGCTCCAACAATTCCAATTTTCATATGAATATTACTCCTTTACTAAAGTTTAAAGCGCTTTATAGATAATCACATCTTCTATGCTCACAAAAATGAAAAAAGACGCTGCTTGCGTCTTTCTTCATCTGCTTTTTCAAAAGGGGAAAGGATACTGTACGATTAATTCAAAGGAGATTATTATTTGAAGAGAAGAGTTCTTCGTACAGGCAAGTAATTATCTTGCACTTAAAATATAACAATTCAATATGTCTAATTCGTGTCTTAATCGTGTTAAATTATGTGATTAAGCATCTAGTTTCTTATAGAAGTATGATAGGACAATAGGAATGATTAATATTGAAGCTAAAGCTAACATTGAAAAATCAATACCACCCATCTCAATAAAGAATGCTGTGATAAGTGGAGTGACTGTTGCGCCAATCCCCATATAGATTCCCATACCTAACATTTGTCCAGATGATTTTAGATGTTCTGGAGAATTATCAAAGACTAAAACTTTTGAGGTGATCATGACAAATGGGAAGGTTACTAATTGAAACATTGATGCAGCTATCATTAAAGTTGGTGTACCTGAGAAAGCATATAAAACAAATCGAATTAAATACATGATTATCGCAAAAAGCAATAAATTAATGGCTTTGTATTTCTTCATGAAATAAGCCCCTAAGAACATAACTGGAAGTTCAGCTACAGCTTGTATCGCAAAACGTAGATATTTCTCCATTTCATTAGCTTCTAAAACTTCCATTTTAGTAACTACAATTAAGCCATCACTATTGGTTAAAATGAAAGTGAAGAAAAAAATCAGAACTATTAATACATAACGTTTATTGGTTAATAATAATTTAATATCTTTAATCGTTATCGGCTCACTATGCTGTGCTTTTACAGCGTCTCGTACAAAATAAGCAGTTGTAAGCAAAACTAAGGAAATAATTGTATACGTTAAACCAAGGGCAGAATATCCAAATGATTCAATGACAAATGTAACTGCATAACCACCGACAATCCAGCCAATAGTTCCCATACCACGAACAACACCATAATGTTCTTTGATTTCAGGGTCTAATTCTAATGCCCATGCATCTAATAAACCAATGACTACATTCATGAATCCTGCAATTAATGCGATAACAATTAAGTGATAGAAAAATTGATATTGTGTATATGTAAACATTAAGAAGATTCCAATTGTCCCAATGATTTGAGCGCCAAAAACAAACTTCTTAATCGTTTTATATTTATCACACAAAAAGCCTACGAGAAATTGATATACAAACCCGACCCCAGCTTGAATTGAAAAGATTAAGTTCATTTCAGTATAGCTATAACCAATAGATGCTAAATATGGTATGCGTTGAGTCAGTGGAATGTATGCTCCAAAGAAAACCACAAAAAACAACACCATGACTTTTAACATTAAATAATTGTTTCGTTTAATCATATAAAAACCCCTTTTCAATGATTATAGCACTGCTTAAGGGGTCTTATTTATCACTTATAATCATTTGGCAAGAAATGTCGAAATCGCTTTCAATTAGTGTTTCATCTTTGCCAAAACTGTAACAGATACCAAGTTTAAATCCGTCATAGGTAGATAAATACTTATCATAATATCCACCGCCATAGCCTAAGCGATAATATCGTTGATTAAAAGCTAACATTGGGATGATTTGTATTTCTGGATCTTCTGCCTTTAATGTACTTTGCGGCTCTAACAAGCCATTAATTTCAATACATTCATCAATACTATGTAAATCTACAAAAATCATTTCTTTATTCATAATTTTAGGGACACAGACGCGTTTATTGTTTTCAAAACAGTACTCAATGATAGCTCGTGTATTTACTTCTGTATCAACAGAAATATAAATTCCAACCGAATCATAAGGAATAAGCATATCGATAACTTGTTGTGTAATGGATAAAGACCGCTCTAAAAGTTCAAAGCGGTCTTTTTCATTTCTGATTTGTTTGTGTTTTTGTCGTAAGTGTTTTTTATCCACTAACCGACACTACCTTCCATTTCAAGGCTCATTAATTGATTGAGTTCAACAGCATATTCCATTGGTAGCTCACGTGTAAATGGTTCTAAGAAGCCCATTACAATCGTCTCTAATGCTTGAGAGCGATTAAGACCACGACTCATGAGATAAAAGAGTTGATCTTCAGACACTTTAGAAACAGTTGCTTCATGTTCAATGGTTGATTTAGGCGTATAGGTAATATTGTTAGGTAAAGTATCTGATTTAGCTTCTTCATCTAAAAGCAAAGTATCACATTCAATCTTAGAGAATGCGCCAACAGCTTTCGCACTATGTTGCACTAAACCGCGGTAGTTTACGGTACCACCATGACGTCCAACTGATTTAGAAATAATGTTGGAGTAAGTATTAGGGGCTAAGTGAACCATTTTGGCACCTGCATCTTGAATTTGCGTCATACTTGATGCGACTGCAATTGAAATGGTCATACCTCGAGCATGTTCACCCGCTAAGATGCATGCAGGATATTTCATAGTTACATGAGAACCAATGTTTCCATCAATCCATTCCATGACACCATTTTCTTCAACATATGCACGTTTAGTAACTAAGTTCATAACGTTGTTTGACCAGTTTTGAATGGTCGTATATCTGCATCGCGCATTCTTATGGACAATAATTTCAACGACTGCCGCATGTAAACTATCTTTTGAATAAACTGGTGCAGTACATCCTTCAACGTAGTGTACATCCGCGCCTTCATCAACAATAATAAGTGTTCTTTCGAATTGACCCATTTGTTCGGAATTAATACGGAAGTAAGATTGAAGTGGTTTATCTAGTTTTACACCAGGGGGAACATAGATAAATGATCCGCCACTCCAAACAGCTGAATTTAAAGCTGCAAATTTATTATCAGAATAAGGTACAATCGTCCCAAAGTATTTTTTAAAGATTTCAGGATGTTCTCTAAGACCTGTATCAGGATCTGTAAATATAACGCCTTTTTCTTCGACTTCTTCTAGCATATTGTGATAAACCATTTCTGATTCATACTGAGTTGCGACACCAGCCAAGAATTTCTTCTCAGCTTCAGGTAATCCTAAACGATCAAAGGTATCTTTAATGGTTTCTGGAACATCATTCCAGTCATTCATCATTTTTTCAGATGGACGAATATAATAAGTGTAATCATCAAAGTTTAAATCACTTAAATCAGGACCCCATTTTTGAAGTTCTTTTTTATCAAAAAAGTCGTATGCTTTTAATCTAAACTCTGTCATCCATTCAGGTTCTTTTTTAATCGCAGAAATCTCTTTAACGATTTCAGGATTAATCCCCTTCTTGGTTTTATATATGGATACGTCTTTATCTTGAAAGCCGTATTGATACTCTAATTCAGGTAGTTGGTCTTTTTGACTCATTTTTCAACCTCCTCTAAGATTTGTTCCATCGCTTTGAAGCCAATGGTTGCACATTTGATTCGATTTGCTTGTTTACCGACTTGATAAAAAGCTACTGCTTCTTCCAGTTTTTCTTCATCATAATCTTTTAGATCAATCATGTTGTAGTATTCATTGATAAGAGCTTTTGCTTCTTCGATGGTTTTACCACGAAGTAAATCCGTCATAATCGATGTGGAAGCAGTTGAGATGGTACAAGCAACGCCATCAAAAACAATGTCTTTAATAACACCATTTTCAACATTTGCCATAACTGTAATATCGTCGATACATGATTCAGATGCCATATGCACACTGTGATATTGATCATCTTCAACCAATTTATGATGATGAGGGTATTTATAATGATCCATGATGATTGATCTTAGAATCATAGGATCTTTCATTAAATCTGACATTTCTTACCCTCCTTTTATAAATACAAATCAATACATTGTTCTAATGTGATTGTTTTTAGTGCTTCAATTAATCGATCAAGTTCTTCAACCGTATTGTAGAAATTAATCGAAATACGAACCGTTTCACCGGTTTCAATTAGTTCAACTAAGATTTTGGCACAGTGATTTCCAGCTCTTACCGCAATTCCTTTTGAATTCAGGTAAACCGCAACATCTTGGGCAAAAATTTCTTTAACATTAATCGTTACGATACCAGTGCCCGCATGTTCGTTATAGATAATCACATGATCCATTTTCTTAAGCGCTTCAACTAAATAAACACGAAGTTCATGCTCACGCTTTTCGATCACATCCATTCCTACGGACTCAAGATATTCTACGGCTGCTTTAAAGCCTAAAACAGCTTCAATTGCTGGGGTTCCAGCTTCAAATTTATAAGGAGCATTTTTTAGTTGAATGTTTCCACAAATATCAAACCGTGCATTTGATCCACCACCTAACATAAATGGTTTCATCTCTTCTAATAAATGGAATTTACCAAAGAGTACACCAACGCCAGTTGGTCCAATCATTTTATGAGCTGAAAAAGATAAGAAATCAATATCCCAATCCTTTACATCACTTTTGATATGCGGAACAGATTGCGCACCATCAACTGATATAACAGCGCCAAAGTCATGTGTGATTTGTGCGATTGCTTTAATCGGTGCGACAAAACCTAAGACATTGGTAATGTGTGCAATCGCAACCACTTTAACTTTTTCGTGCATCGCTTTTTTAAAGTTTTCAATCGTTAACTCACCTTCTTTGGTAAGTTCAATATATTCAATGATTGCGCCAGTTTCTTCAGCTGCTTTCATCCAAGGTAAAATATTTGAAGCATGTTCAGCTTCTGATGATAGAATGACATCTCCTTTTTTAAGGAATGTTTGTCCCCAACCATAGGCAACTAAGTTTAAAGATGCTGAAGCACCAGAAGTAAAGACCACTTCTTTTTCATCCGCATTAAGAAAACGTGCGATTGCTTTACGAGCTTGTTCGTACTCATCAGAGACTTGATAAGATAAATCATAGTCTCCACGGTGGATATTAACGGATTTTTCAGTTAAATAAGACACCATTGCATCAACAACTACTTGTGGTTTTAAGGTTGTTGCGGCATTGTCTAAATAGGCCATTGGCTTATCACTCACATCAGCCTTTTTTAACATTGGAAAATCTTGTCTTATTTGATTTACATCGAACATACTTGCTCCACCTTTTGATCTATTTCTAACATGAGTTTATCATGTAATGCTTCATCATTGATGGAATCTAGAATGCTTGACAAATAACCTTTAACAATTAAACGAACAGCATCCGAAGTATTTAAACCTCTAGACTGCATGTAATATAAATGGTCTGCATTTACTTGACCACTACTTTCAGCATGACTTGCCTTAACATCGTTATTTTCAATAATCAACTCAGGGAAAACTTGTGCCTTTTTACTGGAGTTATAGTTAAGAACACGAGTATTCTGATGCGTTTCAGATAGACTTGCATTTTTACCAATGTGACCAGCCGCATGCATTACTAAACTGCCTTCTTCAAAAGTAACCGCAAAGTTTTCCATATCACCATAAGTATTGCGAGCGACATGATCAAAGTTATATTTAATTTTTTTATCAGATTGAACTAAGACGGCACTTTTTAAATGACAAACAGCCCCTTCTTTTTCAAATACAAAGTTAGCGTTTCTTTCAAGTTTTGCATCATTAAAATCCGCATAAGAGACATTGAGTTCACAATCTCTTTTTAGCGTAATACTTTCTTTTAAAGTTAAATTTTGACCAATATTGATAAAGAATAAATTAAGTCTTGAGTTATCACTCACAACAACCTCAATATCACATTGTCCTTCACCTGAGATTTCAACAATAATATCAGATGACGTGTCTTTTTGAGAAACAATGTTTAAAGGTGTATTCCCATCTACAACATGTGTCAATTTTTCAATTGGATTAGACACTCGCATCTCCCCAATCTTTAACAGCACAGGTACCTAAAGTACCAACTGTTGTACGATTCATTGATTCATCTTCTTCTTTAATCTCAATACCTAACTCATCAGTGAGCCAGTTATAACCTTGTTCATCAATTTTAGTAACCAGTTCTTTGCCACCTTCATAAACCACAACACCATCAATAATGACATGGGCATGAGTAGGTTGAACGAGTTGATAGAAACGTTCATAGTGAGATACCAACATTAGAGTTGTGTTTTGTTTTGCAGCTTGTTCATTGATCGCTTTTGCGACAATTTTCAAGGCATCAACATCTAAGCCTGAGTCAATTTCATCTAACATAGCTAATTTTGGTTCAAGTAACATCATTTGTAATATTTCATTACGTTTTTTCTCGCCACCAGAAAAACCTTCATTTACATAACGGTGTGCTAAATTTGATTTCATTTCGAGATCTGAAATAGCTCCTTCCAATTTACGAATGAAACTAAAAAGAGAAATAGGTTCTTCGCGACGTGTATTTAGAGCTGCTTTAAGAAAGTCTGAGTTTGTTACACCAGAAATTTCCATTGGGTATTGCATCCCTAAAAACAAACCGGCTTGAGCACGCTCATTTACTTCCATTGATAAAACATCTTTTCCTTCGAAAATAACTGAACCTTTTGTGACTGTATATTTAGGGTGTCCCATAATAGCGGCGAGTAAGGTTGATTTACCATGACCATTAGGTCCCATAATTGCGTGAATTTCACCTTCATTTAAAGATAAGTTAATTCCTCTAAGAATCTCTTTACCTTCAATTTCTACATGAAGATCTTTTATTTCTAATAAAGCCATAAGTTTTAATACTCCTTTATACGTGTGAAACGTTTGTATTATACCATGTGATGAAGTGAAACGGGTTTTTCATGCACTACAGTTCGCCTTGTTTCTTTGCAACTTTGTATTATAATAGGAATGTTAGTTTTAGGAGGAGTTTACATGCTCGAATTTTTAAAGAAGCAATGGTTTATTGGGCTTATCGCTCTACTACTTGTTTCAACTGTTGCTTATTTTGTTTATGATCAAAATAAAGACAACCTTCCATCCAAGTCTGTCGATGGAAAGGACATCGTATTTAGCGTGGCAGACACTGACGTAAGCACTGATGAAGTGTATGGTCAATTGTATCAACAAGCAGGGATTGATGTTGTATACATGTTGTTTGAAAGAGCTGTGGTTCATGCAGCACTAGACACAACTGATGTTATGCGCACCAAAGCTGAAGTTGATATTGATGGTGTAAAAGCCAACTTCTTAGATTATTATGGTGAAGCCCTATATGAAGAGTATCTCGTAGATGCTTTAAAAACAATGGGTTACGACTCACTTGATGATTTAGAAGACTACTTTGTATTTACTTATAAATACCAACAACTTATGAATGATTATGTTGATGCTAACTTAGATAGTATGTATGAAGCATTCGCACTAGAATATCAACCACGCATCATTTCTCATGTATTAGTCATGATGGATGATCCAGCAAATCCAACAGCTGAAGAAACAGAACGTTTCGAAGCAGCAAAAGCAGCTTGGGAAAGTGGTTTATCATTTGAAGAAATGGTCACCACTTATTCTGATGATACATCCAACAATACTATTGGTGGTGACTTAGGTTATATGGATGCGACTACACAATTTGTGACAGAATTCTTAGATGCAGCTTTAGCTTTATCTGAAGAAGGTCAAGTAAGTGATTGGGTCCAAACATCTTATGGATATCATCTCATTCGTTTAGATTCATTAACTGTTGATAGTTTTAAAGAATACCAAGAATTCTATGATGCGATTATCAATTCAGATACAACGATTACACAAACTGTTTTATGGGATAAAGCACAAGAAATCGGCGTTGACTTTGGTGGCAACGATGAATTAAAAGCAGAAATCTTAGCTTATATGGGCATTGAGGAGGCTGAATAAGATGAAAAAAATATTACTAACAGCACTCGTTGCCTTAACATTAACTGCTTGTGGTAATGTCACAACAGAAATCAGTGATAAAGATACAGTACTTATTACAGTGGGTGGAAGTAAAATCACTAATGAAGAAGTTTATACAGCACTTATCGCACAAGATGCTGCTGGTATTGTTAAACAAATGGCAACTCAAGTTATCTTGAATGCTGAAGTTGAACAAACAGCTGAAATGGTTGCTGAAGCAGAATTAGAACTTGCTAACTTTACAGAAACCATGGGTGAAAACGCTGATGTTTATCTACAATACTATGGTTACAAAGATATGGATGACTACTATACAAATGGTATCCTTCCTACTCTTCAACAAGATATCTTAGTTCAAAACTACTTACGTGAAAACTATGTTGAAATCAGTAATAACTACTTACCTAAAATGGTTCGTATTATAGAAGTTACTGATTCTGACTTAGCTGATGCAGCACTTGCTTCAATTCAAGCAGGTACAGATTTTACATCTGTTGCAGCACAGTATACAACAGCTGCCTATCCTGGTGATGAAGAAATGGTCTATACCGCATCTGAATTACCAAGTGTTATCTTAACTTGGATGAATACTCAAGTATCACCAACTTTATCTCCAGTGCTTCCAGACACAGATAGTGAAACAAACTATATTGTTCAAATTACTGTTGCTGATCCAAATAAGATCGAAGATGATGTAGTGAGTGCTTTCAGTTTCGATACAACCTTTATTGAAATGGCTCTTCAAGATGCCTTTGTAAGAAATGGTTTCACTCTTTATGATAAGAGTATCTACGATCAATTCGTTCTATCTTACCCAGACTACTTAGCAGAATAAACCGTGTTCACACACGGTTTTTTTATTTGTGTATAATAATTAAAAGCGAGGATTTATTTATGTGTTTATTTTGTAAAATTGCGAATCATGAAATACCTAGTGATACCGTGTATGAAGACGAACATGTTTTAGCCTTTTTGGATATTAATCCAACATCTAAAGGTCACACTCTTATCATTCCTAAAAAGCATTATGATGACTTTACTCAAGTTTCCAGTGAACTTGCCGCAAGATGCCATGGCATCGCAAAGTTATTAGCTAAGAAATATGATGAAGTCTTAAAACCAGATGGTTATAACTTCCTATCTAATGCGAAAGAAATCGCTGGTCAATCAGTCTTCCATGTACATTTTCATTTAATACCACGATATGAAAGTGGCGATGGTTTAGATTGTCATTTTAACCCTAAAGATGAATATAAACTTGATGATTCAACTAAAAAGGCTATCCAAATTGGATAGCCTTTCCTTTAACGACTTAATCGTTTAATGCTTGTAAATAACTCATCGATGATTTCAGGATCATCGTTTTTAATGTCACGCACAACACAGTGATGAACATGATCTTCAAATAGTTTCATCCCAAAGGCATCTAATGCTGATTTAACAGCGGCGACTTGAATAAGGATATCATCACAATAAGCTTCATTTTCAAGCATGCCACGTATTCCTCTAATTTGACCTTCTAATCGATTTAAACGTACATTTAAATCTTTTTGAATTTTTTCATCACGATGTGTGTGTTTCATATTACTTCCTCCACTTCAGTGTACGTAATCTTAAGGCATTACTTACGACTGATACTGAACTCATAGCCATTGCACTGCCCGCAATAACTGGGTTCAAGAGAACTCCGCCAAAGGCATAAAAGACACCTGCCGCAAAGGGGATCCCAATAATATTATATATGAAAGCCCAGAATAAATTTTGCTTAATGTTTCTAAGGGTTGCTTTTGATAAGTGAATCGCATCAACAATGTCAAATACATCTGAGTGCATAAGCACAACGTCAGCACTTTCCATCGCAACATCTGTACCAGTACCAATGGCTATTCCAACATTAGCTAATGTTAAGGCGACCGCATCATTAATACCATCACCAACCATTGCGACATTTCTTCCAGAAGCTTGTAGTTCTTCAACGACTTTAGCTTTATCTTGTGGTAACACTTCCGCAAAAACTTTATCTAAGTTCAATTGGGTTGCGATATACTCAGCTGTTTTTTTATTGTCACCTGTCACCATAATGGTTTTTAACCCTAATTTTTTAAGTTCAGCAATCGCTTTAACACTATTTTCTTTAAGTGTATCGGCCACTGCCATATAACCTGCATAGGATCCATCAATCACAACATGTAAAACTGTTTTACCCTGACTAGATAAGGTGTCTGCTTCTAAATCAAGTTTGATACTGTTTTCAAGCATTAGCTTATCATTGCCAATAAAGACAACTTGTCCGTTGATTTTAGCACTTAAACCTTTACCCGCAACTGCTTCAAAACTTTCAGTTTTAAGGGTTTTAATCTCTTTTTCTTTGGCCGCATTCACAATCGCTTTCGCAATTGGATGTTCAGAGTTGATCTCAGCTGATGCAACCAATTGTAAGAATGCATCTTCATCTAACGACTTAGAAACAAGATCTGTTAGACGCATCTTACCTTCAGTGAGAGTACCTGTTTTATCTAAAAGGATGGTATCAACCGCTTGCGTATTTTCTAAAGCTTCACCACCTTTAAACAAGATACCTAAACTTGCACCACGACCAGAACCTACCATAATAGCGGTAGGCGTTGCCAGACCTAAAGCACAAGGACAAGCAATAACCAAAATTGATACAAAGATATTTAAGACAAAGTTAAAGTCTTTTCCTACCATAAACCATACGATTGCGCTAAGTACTGCAATCCCCATGACAACAGGTACAAAGACACCTGATATTTTATCGGCTAGTGCCGCAATTGGTGCTTTTTGAGATTGAGCATCTTCAACCAATTTAATAATTTGAGCTAGAGCTGTTTCTTCGCCTACTGCGCTCGCTTTAAATTTAAATGAACCATAAGTATTTATGGATCCACCTAAAACTTTTGAATTAATCGTCTTTTCAACAGGAAGTGATTCACCTGAGATTAAGCTTTCATCAACAGATGATACTCCTTCAACAACAAATCCATCTACTGGAATTTTTTCACCTGGTTTAACAAGAATGATGTCTTCATGTAAGATTTCTTCTAAACGTACATCTAAGACTTCATCACCTTTTACCAAGTGAGCTGTTTTTGGTGATAACTCGATCAACTTTTGAATTGCTTGTGATGTTTTTGCCTTAGATCTTTCTTCTAACCATTTCCCAAGCAATATTAAGGTAATAACAACACCGGCAGATTCAAAGTATAGAGAATTGACCCAATCTGTATTTCCGATTGCGATTTGATAAGTCGCATATAATCCATAGATAAAAGCTGAACCAGTTCCAATCGCAACTAGACTATCCATGTTGGGTGATAAACTCTTTAATGTTTTAAAGCCAATGGTGAAGAATTTACGACCTGCATAAAGGATAGGTATACTTAAAAATACTTGCGCTAAGGCAAAATTAAGTGGATACATATGATGATTCAAAAATGAAGGAAGTGGGAGTGTTAAACCCGGTATCATATGTCCCATTGTTAAATACAATAAAGGAATCGCAAAGACAGCTGCTAGACGAAGTCTAAAGGTCATATCTTTGTAGTGAGCAAGTTTCTTGCGCTCTTCCTCACTTAAATCCTTTGTTTTTTCTTGTTCTTTAATGTGGTAACCCAATTTATCTACCACCTGTTCAAGTTCTGAAAGTTTAACCTGAGATGGATCATATTTTAAAGATGCAGTATTGGTGGCCAAATTTACTTGAATCTTATCAACCCCTGCTTGTTTACCTAATTTACGTTCAATTGCAGCCGAACAAGAGGCACATGTCATACCTTCGACATCTAAAACAATTTCACGATGATTACTAATTTCCTCGAGTCCATAACCTGCTTTTTCAACTGCAGTTTTTAAGGTATCAAAGGCAATTTCCGGATTATAATCCACTAAAACTTTTTCAGTCGTTAGATTAACATCCGCTTTTTCTACGCCTTCGATTTTCTTAAGAGTGCGGGAGACGGCAGCACTACAACTTGCGCATGTCATCCCCGTTACTCTAAATTGTTTTTCCATTATTTCTCGAAAACTTCGTAACCGACTTCTTCAACAGCTGCTTTGATTACATCAAATGCAATTTCTGTTTCAGAGTCCACAACTGCAGTTTTGGAATCTAAGGAAACTTTAGCGTCTTTAACGCCTTCTAATTCTGTGAGTGCTTCTTTTACGTGGTGCACACAGTGCATGCAAGTCATGCCTTCCACACGATAGGTTTTAATCATATTAAGTACCTCCATGTATAGTGTATACCCATTAGGGGTATATTAACAAGAGAATTGCTTAAGAAAAAAAGCGATGAATCGCTTATTTCTTAGGTTTATAAAAAGATCTGTTTTCAAGTGGGAATATACGTGGTGTCCACTCACCCTCTTCAATATTATCCAGCGCTTTATCAAACATATTCATACGTGCATCAATGTTATCTACAAAAGTTAATATTTCAGCTTCCATAACCATCGGTCTAACTGGTGATCCATATTCAAGTTGACCATGATGAGATAGGATAAGATGTCTGAGTAATAAGGATTGTTCACTATCTTCAACATTTAGTTTTTTAGAAATTTCTTTAACTTTACTTTCCATAATCGAAATATGTCCAATAAGTTTACCCTCTAAAGTATATTCTGTTAATATTGGTCCTGATAATTCTATGGTTTTACCCATGTCATGCATTAGTACACCGCCAATGAGTAAGTCTCGATTTAGTTGTGGATAAAGATTACAGATTGAATCTGCTAAGTTACACATCGCAATGACATGAGTCGCTAGCCCTCCTGCAAATTCATGATGATTTTTTGAAGCTGCTGGTGAAGTATATAAACGATCTTCAAATTCGCTAACAACTGCTACACAGATATCATGGTAGATTTTATCTTTTATTGAAGATAAGATTTTACCCATTTGTGTTTTCATTTCAAACTGGCTTAAGTGTGATCCGCGTACATAATCCTCAGCATCAAACTCTGATGCATCTAAAGCATTGAGTGAATACAAACGTAATTGTAAAGCATTTCGATACTTTAAAACTTCAGCACTTACACTGACTACTTTACCTGCATCAATACCATCCAATTGTCCATCTTTTACATCCCACAACTTACCATCTATAACGCCTGTTTTATCGCTTAAAGCGATTGAAGCATACGGTGCACCAGAGGTGGTTACACCTTTGGTTAATTGTGTAATTAAAAGGCTAGTTTGAATTTTATCTCCCTCTTTAAAATCTTTGATTTGAATACGATCCATCTTAAAACTCCATTTCATTTAATACAATATAAATATCATCTAAAGCATAACCCTTATGGTCTAAGTAGGTAAAGATGGCATTTCTTAATGCCGTACCACTATGCTTAGCACTATAACGTTTGCGTGCTTTTATAGCTGCTTTTCGTAAATTATCAAGTTCAGCTTGTTCTTCTTCACTAAAGGATAAAGATCCCATGACTTGTTCAATGACATCAAAATCAAAGCCTTGACTAATCATTCTTTGATTTAAACTTTGTTTAAGTTCCCGTAAAGATTTATCCTTAAGACTTGGTTTAACTTTATTTGCCCAAGCAATCGCATGTTCAACTTCATCTTCTAGTATTTCATCACTTAAGACGCGATCAATTAACTTTTCAGATATTCCTTTTTTACGAAGATTACGAATAACTTTATGACGGCCTTGAAGAAGTGATCGATAAGAATGTACCATTGATTGCGCAAACTCTTCATCGTTAAGGTAACCTTTGTTCTCTAAATAATCAATTAACTTATTAATTTGGCCAATTGATAAGCTTGTTTTCTCGCTTAAGAAATCATACATTTCTTTAACAGAACGGTCTTTACTAGCTAATTTTCGAATACATTTTTGATAAGCCTTGGTGAATTGTTCATTCTTCATCAATTCTTCAATGGTTTCTTTAGTCACTAGGTTCCCCTTTCTTAAGCCTTCTAATACAAACATTTCTCTTGAGACAAGTACATCTAGTTCACGCTTACGATTCACTAAATGACATTCCACCACATCATCCACATTCACCACTGTTTCAAGTAGCATTGATTCATTAACATCTTCAATCGCCTGTCTATATACTTTTAAAACCTTTTCAATAAAAGCATCACGTGCATATGGTTTAGCCATTTCTGAGGATTGATTTTGTATTGTGCTTTTTTGTGTTTCATCTAAATCTAAGTAGGTTTCGATCTTTTGTGCGAAGTTTTGAGCTGTGTCAAAGAAATAGCCTGTCTCATTTTCTTTAATCAGTTCTTTTAAGACATCATCTTCCCGTGCGAATACAGGTGTATGTGAGGCAAAGGATTCTACAAATGTCATCCCTTGTGTTTCTGTTAATGAAGCAGACACAAAGATATCACTCATATGATAATATTGTGGAATTTCTTTGGAAGGTTTACGTCCTAAAAAATGTATACGTTGATTTGAACTTAAACGTTTAGCTTGTTTCTTTAAGTTATCTAATTCAGGTCCATCTCCTACAATCACAAGATGTGTATCTTCTCTCTGAATTTCATTAAAACCATCAATGATTAAATCAATTGATTTCTCTTTGGCAATTCGTCCAACATATAAGATTGTCTTTTCTAACTCATTTATTCCAATCGATTCTTTCAATGTTTTGATTTCTTCAACACTTGTATGTCTAGGATCAAAACGATCCAAATCTAATCCTGTTGGGATAACATGAATATCTTTTTTAACCCCATAACCCAACAACATTTGTTTTGTTTTATCACTAGGTGAAATAATCGCATCCGAAGTATCGATATAAATTTGTGATAGTTTAGAAACCGTTTTACGTGCCATTTTTTCAAACTGTTTTGAATTAAAGACATTAACATAATGCGTATAATCTTCATATGTTGTATGGTAAGTAATAACTAATGGTAATACAAATTGATGTGAGATAATTCTCGCAAAAATACCAATCCCAAATTCAGTATGGGCATGAATCACATCTAAGTTCATTTCTTTAACCATTTTTTGAGCACGAATATGTAAGGGTGATGATAAAACATAGCCATACATTTTCTTTATTTCAATACCTGGCAATCTTAAAACATGATCTTCATACGACACTTTTGTGAGTGAAGAATTTGTGGTGATGATATAAACTTCATGACCTAAAGCTTCTAAGCCTTGTTGAAGTGTAATAATAGATGATACAACACCATTTATTTCTGGTGCATATGTATCACTGAATAAGCCGATTCTCATTCTTTTCCCTCCAACATACTTTCATAAAGAGCTTTTAGTTGTTGACCAATTTTATCGAGTGTTCGATCTTGTACCACTTGATAACCATTCTCAACGGTATTTTCTAATTTTTTATCGTAGAAATCTTTGATTGTTTCAGCAAAGCCAATATTATCCGTTGCTTTATAGCAGTGAACGCCATTTTCTAACCAATCTTCATATACACCAATATCTCGTATTAATACGGGACACTTAGCAGCTAGTGCTTCTAAGACAACAATCCCTTCGGTTTCCTCATATGATGGAAAAAAGAACATATCACTTTCCATATAAGCACCTTCAATAATCGGTCCTTTTACATAGCCTGGTAAAATGACATTAGCACAATGGTTTTCAATTTTATTCTTTAAATCACTTGGGATGGAATAGGATGGTGAATGACCAAACCAAATAAATGTAATATCAGGAAAATGTGATGCGACGTCTAAAAAATCTTGAAGACCTTTACGTTTGATATATAAGCCAGCTCCAATAATCACCTTCTGATTTTTATCAAGTGAAAAATAACGTCTAAACGCGTAGGCTTTATCTTTATCATATTTATATTTCTCAAGATCTATTCCATTACTAATCGCATGAATTGGCAACTTTATACCATAACCTTCGAGCAATCTTTTCGCATAGGGTGTTGGTGAAACAATCACATCTGCTTGTGTATACATGGATATTAAATGTTTCTTAAATAAAGAGGAAACTCGATTAGAGAAAATAAATGAATTTCTAAAGTCTTCTTCGGTTGAATGCGCATGAAAAAGGATTGCTTTTTTACGTCGTCTTGCTGTCGCAATGGTTGTCATGGATACAGGTCCAATTGTATTGATATGCAGTAAATCATAATCATCATTTGGATCTAAGGTATATGAAACACCCGCACTTTCAAGTGCTATTTTTTGATGGATTTGAGCACGCCCAATACCAGAGCCTGAAATGATTCGCTCTGCTTCGAAATATAGACAAATTTTCATATCGTTCAGTCTAAATTATACCATAAAAAAACAGGGCTCTAAGTGAGCCCTGTCAGTCAAAATTAAGCAGCTAATTTGACTAAACGATCGTAACGACGTTTAGCATCTTTCTCTGATAATTCGATTAATTCTTCAGCCATAGCTGGGTTAGCATTAGGCAATTGATTGAAACGTGTTTCATTCATGATGAAGTCACGGAATAATTCGAACTTAGGTTCTTTCATATCAAGTGTTAATGTTTCAGTTTCTGGGTTGTAACGATAAAGTGTCCAGTAACCAGCTTCAACCGCTTTCTTTTGAACCGCTTGATGGTTCATTAAGCCACCTTTAATACCGTGTTCGATACATGGTGAGTAAGCGATGATCATTGATGGACCTTTATACGCTTCAGCTTCTTTGAAAGCTTTAATGGTTTGCATACGATTAGCACCCATAGAAACGGAAGCTACATAGACATGTCCATAAGCCATAGCGATTTGACCGATGTCTTTCTTAGCTGTTGGTTTACCACCAGCTGCGAATTTCGCAATCGAACCAGTTTGAGAAGCTTTAGAAGATTGACCACCAGTATTGGAGTAAACTTCTGTATCTAAGATTAAGATATTAACATCTAAGTTATTAGCGATAACATGGTCTAAGCCACCGTAACCGATGTCATAAGCCCAACCATCACCACCAACAATCCAGACTGAGTTAGAAACGAAGTCACGTTCCATTTCAAGTGCTAGAGCAGCAGATGCTGATTTAGATGCTTTTAGAGCAGCAACAAGTTCTTTAACAACTAGACGTTCTTCATTACGTGTACCTTTAACAGCCACATAACGATCAACAACATCAGCTAAAGCACTGTCTTCTTCTTTGGCAGCAGTTACAAGTTCAACAACACGTTTTGCTTTGAACTCTTGAGCAACTTTCATACCGAAACCATATTCAGCATTGTCTTCGAATAATGAGTTACCCCAAGCAATACCTTCACCGTTTTTGTCAGTAACAAATGGTGTAGATGGTGCAGAACCACAATAGATTGAAGAACAACCTGTTGCGTTGGCAATTAACATATCTTTACCGAATAATTGAGATGCAAGTTTGTAGTAAGGTGTTTCGCCACAACCAGCACAAGCACCAGATACTTCGAAGTAAGGTTCTAAGAATTGTGAGCCTTTGATTGTGCTTGAATCAACTAAGTCAGTTTTGTATTCAGTGTGTTTGTACATGTAGTCAGCAAGAGGTGCTTCGTATAGACGTTCTTTAACATCTTCCATCGTAAGGGCTTTTTGACCACCTTTACCTGGGCACTCAACAACACATAGGTTACATCCAACACAGTTGTCAGGTGAAACCATAACACGATATTTAAGATCTTCTAAACCTTTACCCATTGCAGGTAATGTTTCGAATTCCATTGGTGCATTCGCAACTTCTTCATCTGTTAATACAAATGTACGGATGGTTGCATGCGGACAAACCATAGAACAGAATCCACATTGGATACAGTTTTCTGGATGCCACATAGGCACTTGTGTAGCCGATTGTCTATGTTCTTGATAAGCAACATTATTTCTGAATGAACCATCAAGTAAACCATATTTCATGAATTCTGAAACAGGAACTTCATAACCATCTAATGCATTGATTGGATCAACGTGGCTATCGAAGTATTCATCACCAGTAACTTTACGTGTCTTAACAACTGTTAAGTTAGACCATTCAACTTTTACAGGTACTTCTACTAAACCAGATTTACCATTATCAATCGCTTCATAGTTTAATTTAACGATTTCTTCACCTTTTTTAGAATATGATTTTTTAGCAGCTTCTTTCATATAAACAAGTGCTTTGTCATAAGGTAGAATTTGTTCATTTAATGCAAAGAATGAAGATTGAAGGATGGTATTTGTACGACGACCCATACCAATTGATTCAGCAATCTTAGTCGCATCAATAATGAATAATTTTGCATTTTTGTCAGCTAATTGTTTCTTAACTCGGTTAGGTAATTGTCCTTCAATTTCATCTAATGTGAATGAAGTGTTAAGTAAGAAAGTACCACCGTCTTTTAAGTTCTTCAACATATCATAGTTCAATAAGAATGAATCCATAGAACATGAAATGAAGTCAGCATTTTTTACATAATAAGTTGATTTAATTGGAGATGGACCAAAACGTAAGTTAGAACGAGTTACACCACCAGCTTTCTTTGAGTCATAAGCGAAATATGCTTGTGAATAAAGATCTGTGTTATCACCGATAATTTTAATCGCATTTTTATTAGCACTAACAGTACCATCTGAACCTAAACCGTAGAATAAGCAAGATGTATAATCAGTTTCAACTTTAAAGTTTTCATCTGATTTAAGTGATAAGTTAGTCACATCATCAATAATTGAAATTGTGAAACTGTGTACAGGTTTTTCTGCAACTAAGTTGTCATAGACAGCTTTAATGTCAGCAGGTTGTGTATCTTTTGAAGATAAACCATAACGTCCACCAACGATAACTTCGATGTCATTAACACCTTTAAGAGCTGCATATACGTCTAAGAATAGAGGGTCATTAGCACCTTGTTCTTTTGTACGGTCTAAAACTGCAACACTCTTAACAGATTTAGGTAATACAGAAATCAAACGATCTGCTGCAAATGGACGATATAGGTGGACTTTAACAAGCCCGACTTTTGCGCCAGCTGCATTCATCGCATCAACAACTTCTTCAGTTGCTTGAGTTACAGAACCCATCGCAATAATAACGCGGTCTGCATCAGCTGCACCATAGTAAGTAAATGGCGCGTAATGACGTCCAGTAATTTTTGACACTTTAGCCATGTAATCTTCAACAATTGGAAGTACTTGGTTATAGTGTTCGTTTTGAGCTTCACGAGCTTGGAAGTAAACGTCATCATTTTCAGCACCACCACGTGTTACTGGATTTGTATGTGGATTGAGGGCACGAGCACGGAAACGTTCTAATGCATCTTTATCAATCAATTTAAAAAGCTCATCAGTATCAATAACTTCAACTTTTTGAATTTCATGTGAAGTTCTAAAACCATCAAAGAAATGAATAACCGGAGCTTCAGATTTAATAGCTGTTAAGTGAGCAACACCCGCTAAGTCCATTGCTTCTTGGACAGAGTGTGCTGAAATCATCGTTGCGCCAGCTTGACGAACGGCATAGATATCTTGGTGATCACCAAAGATAGATAAAGCACGAGTAGCTAGTGATCGTGCAGATACGTGCATAACTGCAGGTAATAATTCACCAACCCATTTATAAAGGTTTGGAAGCATCAATAGTAAACCTTGTGATGCAGTAAATGTAGCGGCTAATGCACCGCCTTGTAAGGCACCGTGAACGGCACCAGATGCGCCACCTTCTGATTGCATTTCTACAACTCTAACAACGTCACCGAACAAGTTTTTGCGGCCTTTTGAAGCCCAGGCATCGACATGTTCAGCCATTGGAGAAGATGGTGTGATTGGATAGATAGCCGCAACTTCAGTAAATGCGTACGCTACGTGCGCGGTTGCTTGGTTACCATCCATCGATAAATATTTTTTCTCAGACATGGAATCCTCCTATAGACTTATTAATTATACTCCAATAAATCACAAAATGAAAAAAAATTCCCTGTTCTTTCAAAGAATTTTTTTTAGACTTCAATTGATAGCCATTCGGCATTATGAAAACGTATTCGACTGACTATATATCGTATAAATTGGTCTAGTATTACACTTAACCAAGCTCCGTAAATCTCTAAACCTACCATATAAGCTAAGACATAAGTGAGCGCCGGCCGAATGAGTGTCACACTAAACATGGATAATTTTGCGACAAACTTAACATCTCCTGCACCCCGCAAAGATCCAATCGTAATTACTTGTAATATTTGAAAGATAACAATTATTGCCAATATCAACATAATGTTTGTACCTAGTTTAATAATTTCTGGATCTTCAGTGAAGAAACCTATAAATTGAACTCTAAAAATAATAATTAGAAGTGACAAACTTATGGCAGCGATTAATCCTAGTCGTTGTGAAACTTTGCCATAGATTAAAGCTAAATCTTTTCTTTTTGCCCCTAAACTTTGTCCAACTAAACTTGATGTTGCAATCGATAGGCCATTCCCAATACTGAAACTTAACTGCATCATTTGCATAATAATAAAGTGTGTTGCGAATTGAAGGGTTCCTAAGCCCGCAACAGCTTTTTGATACATCAAGAAACCAAAACGAATAAAGATCTGTTCAATAAAGGCTGGCATACTAATGTTATAAAGGATTTTGATTGATTCAATATCAATGTGCCAATCTTTATGCGAAACAAAACTCAAGAAACGATCATGATGCATAACACTATATAAAGCTAAACAAAAACCAACAAAGTTACCAATTGAGGTTGCAGTTGCAGCCCCAATAACCCCAAGTTTTGGGAAAATCCATATTCCGTTAATCAATAAATAATTAAATAGCACATTAACTAAGTTAGCACTAATGTTAATGACCATTGAGACTTTTGTATTTCCAACTCCCCTTTGAGCAGATGAAATGGTCAACGACACAAGTAAGAAAAAGGCACCAATTAGGATAATACGGTAATATCCGACTGCATAATCCATATAATCAGCAGTTGCCCCTGCGAAGATTAATATTTGAGGCGCAAAAATTGCCCCAACGACAGTTGTGACTAACGACAAAGCAATACTCAACATAAAGGCATTTTTGAGCGCAACATTCGCACTTTCAGGATTATTAGCACCTTTACGTCTTGCGACCACAACGGTTGTCCCTAAGTTTAGCGCCATTACAAAAGACATCACAATAAAACGCGGTTGTGTGACAATTCCAACTGCCGCAATAGCTTCAGTTCCAATCGAAGAAACCATAATCATATCAACAATCGAAACTAAGGCAATTAAAAGCGACTCTAACGCAGATGGCCATGCTGTATTTAGCGTATTTTTATAGACTTCACTAGAAGAAGGCAAAGGATGTGTTTGATGTTTTTTCGGGATTAAATTCTCTACTCTAAACAAATTCAAAATTGAATTTACTAAGCTCATGAATAAAAGTATAGCACTCTAATTTTTTTATGGACGAAAATGTTCAAAAATAATGAGATTTGCCAAATTTTGGTATTTTTTTTCACAATCCAGGCTATTTATGGCCCATAATGCGCCAAAACCTTTCATAAAAATGTGAAGTTTATAGACCCAATTAATGGCTTGAATCTTAAAACTCAAAAAATCAGGTCTAACTAAGAAATTAAGACATGCGTAATTTAAAATAATACGTACAGGTTTTGATAATTTTTCATTATATTTAAAATCTTCGACAACTTGACCTATTAATACATAAGGTAGCTGTCGTTTTACTTCCCATAAAATTAATGGATCAAAACTTACCACACAAATGTTCCCTTGATAGTTTTTCAATTGTTCTTTAAGCAAAGTTACTGTTTTTTTACGATTAGGATTAGTTTTTAGTTCAATCATTAAAGGAACTGAACCCTTTATTAAATTGAACACGTCACTTAGACAAGGAATAAAATCCTCTGTATCTTTTAATCTAATTCCTTTTAATTCATTTGAATCCATCTCTGAGATAATTTGATTTATACCACACATCCTGTTTAAATCATCATCATGAAAAACCATTAGTTCATTATCTTTACTCAAAGAAATATCCAACTCAATCCCATAATTGTTTTCTTTGGCTAAGCTAAAAGCTGACATTGAATTTTCGGCAACACTTTGATCTTTTGCATACAAACCTCGATGTGCAAAATAAGTGGTCAACCATGGATATTTAAAGACTCTTTTTCTTGGAACAAATTGTCTATATATAAAGATAAATAGTGTGATCACTATAAATGAATAAATGATTTCCATAATTTAAGTATAGTTAAACAGTTTAGGATTGAAAACACCCAAGTGCTATGCTATTATGTTTTAGCACCTATAGGGGTATAGTTCAATGGTAGAGCACTGGTCTCCAAAACCAATAATGTGGGTTCAACTCCTACTACCCCTGCCAGATATTCAATAAAAGCCAATTAGGCTTTTTATTTTATAGGTACATATTTTAAGTGCTTACTATGTGATATAAAGTTCATGTGCGTATACATTGACATAGATTTTTAAGGGTATATAATTTAGGTGCATAAACTATATATCTATATATGTATGTAAAAATTTGTTTTATGCACCCCGATTTCTTATCTATTAAATTTACAATTAAATCGTATTGTTAAAAGGTAAACTTAGCGAAAGTTAAGGGCACAAAGTTAGACGTCTAAAGAGCAATCTATGACCGGTCAACTGCACATAGCAGAGAACCGGTCATTTTTATTCCTTAGAGATGATCGATATCTCAAAGGAGGAATGATTATTGAATGAGGGACACAAAAACTGAATCGTCTTGTTAAAAGGTAAACTTAGCGAAAGTTAAGGGCACAAAGTTAGGCGTCTAAAGAGTAATCTATGACCGGTCAACTGCACAAAAGCAGAAAACCGGTCATTTTTATTTTTTCAAAAAGGAGGATAATTATATGCTTAAATTAATTACACGATTAACGAAAATCTTAATGGTTTTCACCCTATCATTTAATTCGTGGAGCACCTTACCAATCTATGCATTAACTATTGATGCTATAGATGACTCTTATGAAGTTGCTGAGAATACTTCAATTTCAGTAGCTGCAAATAAAGGTGTTCTAGATAATGATATTGGTAGCGGACTTACAGTCTCATTAGATACTGATGTTGTCAATGGATCATTGACCTTGAATTCAAATGGTAGTTTTGTTTATACCCCAAACTCAAATTGGTATGGTACAGATACATTTACCTATTCATTAACTGATGGCACTGATACTGATACCGCAACGGTCACTTTAGAGGTTATTGCCGATCAATTTGAAATGCACTTTGATGTCGATGGATCTGCCAATAATGGACAGGGTAATGGTGGTGATGAAGAGATTATCGTTACTATCCCTGTGGATGAATGGAATACATTCTGGGCAACTTATGAAGAAGATGATAACGCTGACGCAATTGTCGCATATTATAATGCTAATGGTTATACCATTGTCCCAGCTACAATTGATGGATTCGTCTTTGATCACTGGTTTGTAGAAAGTATTGAATATGAAAATGCAAATCAAGGTGGTGCAGTAAAATTTGTTCGTATTACTGCTTACTTCAGAAGTAATGTAGCTCCTGTGGCAGTTGGTGATGAATATTCAACTGATGAAGATACACCACTTACAATTGTTGCCCCTGGTGTTTTAGGAAATGATACCGATTCTGATGGCGATTCAATGAATGCTGTTCTAGACACCCAAGCATTACATGGTGTTGTTGCATTGAATGCTGACGGTTCATTTGTCTATATTCCTGTGCCAAATTACTTCGGTCCAGATAGCTTTACTTACTTTGCTAACGATGGATTCGTTGGTTATGATTCAGAAACTGTAACAGTAGACATTACAGTTAATCCAATAAATGATGCACCTGTGGCTGTCGATGATAGTTATTCAGTCGATAAGAACGGTTCATTAACAATAGTACCTAATGGCGTTTTAGCTAATGATACTGATATTGAAAACGATTCCTTGAGCGCAAGTTTAAATACTGACGTTTCAAATGGAACATTAACGCTAAATTCCGACGGTTCATTCACTTATGTTCCTACAACTGATTATGTAGGTCCAGATAGTTTTACATATTTCGCAAATGATTCAACTGATGATTCTATTCTTTTCGCAACAGTGAATATTACAGTTTCAAATACCGCACCTATTGCAGATGCTCAAAATTTGGAAACTCCTGAGGATACAGCTCTAGCGATTACTTTATCTGGATCTGATCCTAACGGTGATGATTTAACCTTTATTACCGGCACTCCTGCACACGGATCATTAAGCGGTTCTGGTGCAAACATTACATACACACCTGATTTAGACTATGTAGGTACAGATAGTTTTACATTCACAACAAGTGATGGTGATTTAACATCAACTCCAGCAACCATCTCAATCACAGTTACACCAGTTAATGATGCACCTGTGGCTATAAATGATAGTTTCTCAACCGATGAGGAAACATTATTAACAATTCCTGCTGGTGGAGTTTTAGCGAATGATAGTGATGTTGATGGTGATCCATTGTCTGCTGTTTTAGTAACAGATGTTAATTTTGGTACATTAACATTAAATCTTGATGGTTCATTCACCTATCTTCCAGATGTAGATTTCACAGGTATTGATACCTTCACATATGTAGCAAATGATACATTATTAAATTCAAATACAGTAACAGTTACAATTACTGTTAATCCTGTGAATGACGCGCCTGTTGCAGTTAATAATTCATATACAACAGCTGAAGATACTGAACTTAATGTTCCTATCGAACAAAGCGTTTTATTGAATGACTATGATATTGATGGTGATGCAATTGAAGTTGTTGAAACCTCAATTACAACAAATCTAGGTGGTAGCGTTGTAATGAATACTAATGGTTCATTCAACTACACACCTGCTCTAAACTTCAATGGTTTAGATTCCTTTGATTATACAATTACAGATGGTTTGTTAACTGATACTGCAACCGTTACAATTAACGTTACACCAGTTAACGATGCACCTGTTGCTGCAGATGACTCTTATACTGTTTCTCAAAATGGTACTTTAAATGTTCCTGTTGATGGTGTTTTAGATAATGATAGTGATATTGATGGTGATACATTAACATCAAGTCTAGTAAGTAATGTTACTGACGGTACTTTAATTCTTGGTATTGATGGTTCATTCACATATACTCCTGATACCAACTTTAATGGAACAGATAGCTTTACTTACGTTGCTAATGATGGGAATCTTGATTCAAATACTGCTACTGTAACAATCAATGTTACTGAAGTTAATCAAGCTCCTGTAGCAGATGATCAAACTCTAGATACAGATGAAGATACACCTTTAGATATCATTCTTACAGGTTCTGACTTTGAGGGTTCAAATCTAAGCTTCAGTATTGTTTCAAATCCAACAAATGGTACATTAAGTGGAACAGGTGAAAATATTACTTATACACCTGCTGCTGATTATCATGGCTCTGACTCATTCACCTTTAGAGTTTATGATGGTGAACTATATTCTGAAGTTGCTAATATTTCAATTACTGTTAATTCAATCAATGATGCTCCAGTTGCTGAAGATAATGCATTCTCAACTGATGAAGATACCATCCTAGTAGTTCCTGTTGAACAAAGTATTTTATTAAATGATAGTGATCCTGATGGTGATGCAATTGAAGTTGTTGAAACCTCAATTACAACAAATCTAGGTGGTAGCGTTGTAATGAATACTAATGGTTCATTCAACTACACACCTGCTCTAAACTTCAATGGTTTAGATTCCTTTGATTATACAATTACAGATGGTTTGTTAACTGATACTGCAACCGTTACAATTACCATTAATTCAATCAATGATGCACCTACTGCTGATTCACAAGAATTAACAACTCCTGAAGATACTCCATTAGCGATTACCTTAACTGGCGATGATGTTGATGGTGATCTCATAACTTATTTCCCATCCAATCCTACTAATGGTGTTCTAAGTGGTACAGGAACTGAAATCACTTATACACCAAACACTAACTTTGTTGGCACAGATAGCTTTACCTTCGTTACAAATGATGGAACAGTTGATTCTGATCCAGCAACAATTACCATCGAAGTGACACCAGTTAATGATACTCCTACAGCTGAAGGTCAAGAGTTAACAACTCCTGAAGATACTGCTCTAGATGTTACTTTAGATGGTGATGATATAGAAAGTGCAACCTTAATCTATGCTACAACTACTCCTACTAATGGTGTTCTAAGTGGTACAGGTTCTGCGATTACTTATACACCTAATGCTAACTTTGTTGGTAGTGATAGTTTCACCTTTACAGTTGAAGATGAAGAAGGATTAGTTTCTGATCCTGCAACAATTACCATCGAAGTTACACCAGTAAATGATGCTCCTGTAGCTGTTGCTAATACGTATACAGTAGTTGGTAACACCACATTGACAGTTGCTGCAGCTGGTATCTTAGCTAACGATACTGATGTTGAAGCTGATCCTTTAACCTCAGTTCTAAATGTTAACGTTGTAAATGGTGTTCTAGTATTAGCTGCTAATGGTGGTTTCTCATATACACCTACTACTGGATTTGTTG